>VYDI01000039.1 GCA_009843505.1 Holophagales bacterium
CTTGAGGACCCTTGTCGCCTTGAGGACCCTTGTCGCCTTGAGGACCCTTGTCGCCCTGACCACCCTGAGCTCCCTTCTCGCCCTGGGGACCCTGAGGACCCTGAGGACCCCGCTCGCCGGGCGGGCATACCGCCTGAGGACCTTGCGGACCCCGGGGACCCTGAGCACCCTGAGGACCTTTCGCCCCCGTCCCGAGGGCGAGCACCGGGTCGCCGTAAGCCCACACGACGGTCGCTCTCCGATCTCCGGTGGACACGCCACCCGTGTGCTCTACCGAGGACGTAGCGTGGCTGACCCAGAGGGGTTCCTCGCCGCTGGTCCGGGCGGGGTCCCGGACCCAGCCGGCAGGGGGCATGGCCCCCTCCGGCGTGGTCGGTTTCGAAGCGGCCCGCCGGTAGACCGGAATGCCGGGCACGCGGGATGCCGGCTTGACGTCGGCGTAGACGGCGTTGCCCTCGTTGCCCGAGGTGTCGACGGGGACGGCCCATACCCGCAGAAGGCCGGTTCCGGCTCTGCGCCGGGCGAAGACAGTGCCCGCAGACCGGCCGCGTTCGGTCGCGTCGGCCAGCGAACCGGGACTGGCATCGTCGAGTAGCTTGACGTAGGCATGGTCGGCGGCCGCCGGAGCCTCCCAACTCGCTTCGTAGCCATCCTCGAGCGGCACCACGTCGAAGCTGGTCAACGCATCCGGGAGGCTCGTCTTGCCGTCGGCGAAGAACTCGGCCGACTCCTGCCACCCGGACGGGGCCGCCTCCTCCGACAGGAAGCGAGCCCGGACCTGGTAGCGGCCCAACGCCGCGTCACGTTCGACGACGCTCCGCGCCGTCGTGGTCCGCAGCGGCTCCCACGCGCCTCGAGGCAGCACGGTCGGGTCGCCGCCACTGATCTCTTCTCTTGTCGGACCACGCCCCGGCCGCCTGATCTGGTACTCGACCCGGTCGATCCGCGGGTCGTTGCCTCCAAGCACACCGATCTCCAGCAGGGACCGCACGACCGATCCGTCCGCGTAGGTCTCTTCCCGGATCGTGACCCTCTGCGGCGCTTCGATCGCGCCCGTTGCGCGGTCGCCGGCCTCCGGCCCGAAGCTCCGGGACGTCTCGATGTCGGTGTACTTGTCGGGCGCGTACCGGCGGGCGTCGATCCGGACTTCCATCGGATCCTGCTCGCGGACCCGGGCGACGATCCACTCGGACGGCTCTTCGCCCTCGACTTCCAGGGCGACCACCGCCCCGCGAGCCACGGACTTTCCGACTGGGAGGACCAGGTCCTTCAGCCCGGAACCGGCGTCAACGGCGATTCGCTCCACGGCCGAACCGCCGAGAGTCGAAACCGCAACCAGGTCGTCCGGCCGGGGCCGATCGAGCTCGACGGCCCGTCGCGTGACCGCCGGTACGCCGTCGTCCAGCTCGACCGCGATGTCGGTCCCGTTCTTGAGCGCCGCGTACAGACCGCCGATCTCGCTGGCAGGCGGCGTCCAACTGTAGGGGTCGTTCGGATCGCCAGCGGAAGCAGAAGCGGACGAAGGACCGCTCAGCGTCCAGGTGGCGCCATCGATGGTCACTCGAAGCGCCGAGGAGGACTGCTTCCACGCGGTAGAGAGTTCCGGTGCGGCACTATCGGCCGATGCGTCGCTCGCAGCCGCGAGCGACAACCCGACGCGGTCCGCGCTGACGCTTAGCGCGCACAGCAAGGCCTGCCCGCCCGCCGCCACCAGGTGCCCGGGCACTCGCCACGCAAGCGGCGAGTCGCCACTGGACGTCCCCCAGGCCCACCGGGTCCCGTCGTCCACGGCCGCCGGCAGGCCTCTTACCCCGACCGGACCTCCGGTGACGAGACGTTTCACCGCGGCCACGCGCGCGGCGCCGGCCGAACGCTGCCGGTCGGCGATCCGGATGCGGTCGCCCGGTCGCAGGTGGCAACCCTCCAGCGCGGCCCGGAAGTGGACGGCCTCCGATTCGTTCTCCTGCTCGTAGAGGAGGATTCGGCCCGCGCGGTGGGCCTGCCCCCGCGACGTGCAGCCGACGGCCGCCACGTCCCGCTGCCTGTAGCCGTACTTCTCGACCAGGTCGTCGTCCACGACGAGTTCGATCCCGGAGCGGTACCCGTCGCTCGGGTCCTGCCACGTGACCGCCACCGCCGAGTAGCGTTCCTGCCAACGAAGGCCCTCGTACTCGAACTCGCCGTCGATCACGTTCGCGTTGCCGACCAGGCCGGCCACATCGCCGTGGCCGTCGATCACCACGCCCAGGCCGCCTTCGCTCCACATCGCGCCTGCGCGACAGCCCGAGAGCACCCAGTCGATCACGTTGCGAGCCTGCTCGCGGCGAACGATCGTGCCGTTGAACCGCCATCTCGGCTCCTTGCCGCCACCGGCCGCCGGTACGAGCTCGTCGCACCGCCTGGACAGCTCGAAGAACTCGGCCCTGGCCGCCTCGGCCGCCGCCCTCATTCCCGGAATACCGCCGAGACCGGCCCGCCGGTCGGTGAGCAGGTCGTACGCGATCCAGGCCGGGTTGTCGGTCCAGGCCCGGACCATGTCGGAGCCGTCCCAGATCGGAGCGTAGGTCGCGTCGTGCGTGCTCGTCTTCCGACTCGGATCCCATGCCCATGCCGGCGGCACGAGGACCTTGCGACCCTTGACCTCGTACTCACGCCGGGTGGGGTCGATGTCCGCCCGGTCGTTCTGAATCGTCACACCGGCCACCGCCGAGTGCGGGTAGGTCAGCTTGACGTCGGTCAGACCGGTCGTCCGCTGCCAGTACATGTCGTTCGAGACGCTGGCGTCGGTCGAGTCCGGCGTGGTTCGTGTGAGCCGCAGCTCCCACGTTCCCTCGGCGCCGACGCCGGCGGGCCGCTCTACTCGCCACGACAACTCCTGGACATCCAGGGAGGCGTCCCGCAAGGTCTGCGTCAGGGCGGTCGTCCAGTTGCCTCCGGCCGGTCGCGACTCGATCGTGAACGCCACCTCCGTCGCTATCGCGCCGCCTCTGTCGTCGACTTCGGCGAGCCGGGGCCACTGGAGAGTCACCCGTGCAGCATCGAAGCCCTTCGCGACCTCCCGCGTCTCGGCGGCGTCGTGCCTCAGCTTGACGCGGCCATGAGACGTCAACGGCGTCTCCGCCGCCTCGAACCCGCTCAGCGGTTCCTGCCCTTCGGCGCCATGAGCCAGGCCCCTGCGCAATTCGACGGTCACCCCCTCGATGTTCCTGCCGTCGTCGTCCTCGACCGCCACGCCGTCGATGAACACCGACTTCAGACCGTCGACGAGGCCCTCGATCTCGCCCTCACCCAGGAGATCGACCACCCTCATGACGGACCTCTCCGTCATCGCCGCGCCGCCGGTCGTCGGCCGCTCAGCCCCGGCGGGCCGATGACCGCCGAGACTGATCGGCTCCGGATCCGCGTTGTCGCCGCCGGTCACCCGCTCCGCCGCGATGCCGCCCGAAACGACCGTCGAACCGACCCTCGTCCTGCCGTAGATCAGCGGCAAGGCGCCGCCCTGGGCGGCGCTGTTCACCGGGCCGGAGAACAGGTTGCGACGCCGGCCCTGCTCGAGATGGTCGGTGTCCGGAATCGACGGCATCCGGGTGACGGCGTAGAGCCCTGTCGCCCCGGCCAGGATCCCGCCGGGGAGCGCAGCGTCGACGCCCGCCTCGCCGGCGAGCTCCGGCCGCACCGCGACGTCCGCGCCGGCGGGAATCTCCATGCCGAGCTGGTCGGCGGCCAACGGCTCGCCGTTCACCGTGATCAGCCAACGTCCGGCCTTGAGGGCGGCCTCGAAGCCCGGCGCCTGGGGCATGACCAGGCGAAGAGCCTCCGCCGGCGATCGCGCTGCCAGCTCCAGGCTGGTCTCGCTTGCTCCATCAGACGCCTCTTCCAGTCTGTTCCGCACGCACTCGGCAAGCGCGCCACCAAGCCTCAACGTAATCACTATTCCGCCTCCGGGGGCCGCGCAACTTCCACGACGTACTTCACCAGGCGGCCAACCGGTGTGCGTCGCGACAAACACGTCGGGTCGTACGGACGTGCGGACGGATGGTGCAGGAGCAGCCCGCCCCCCAACAGGATCCCGGCGTGGTTCGCCACCCGGGAACCCAACAGCGCCAGCAGCACGAGATCACCCGGCTCCGCCGCGGCCGGCTCTACTTGCCGCCAACCGAGGCGCTCCCGCCAACTGCCGTAGAGGTCGAGCTCAGGCTCGTCCGCGAACCAGCGCCAGTCGTAGGCCAGCGCCGGCAACGCCAGACCGCGTTCACGGCCATACCAGTCGCGCACCAGCGTGTAGCAGTCCGTCACGCCGTGACGGTAGGGGCGGCCGAGGTACGCCTGGGGCGCTTCGCCCGGACCCCAGAAGAACGGCTCACCGGCCTGAGGCCGGCTCTCGCCTTCCCGGGTCACAGGCACGATGCCGTGTGGCAACGCCGTGTCGATCTGGCATTGCATGTCCGCCCTGGACGGGAAGTGCCTGCATCCCCCACTCGGATGTGAGTGGACGATCGCCCGGATGTCCCTGCCGCGGAGTGCGCCGGCGTCCATCCTCCAACTCCCCTCACGGTCAGCGGCGAGGTTCGTCCGCTCCTCGTACCGGCCACCGACCAGAACGCCGCAGGCCTCCTCCGGCCAGGCGCTCTCGGCATGGGCCTGCATCGCGGAGACGGCCTCGGGGCCGACAGCAGCCAGGACGTTCATCGACCGGATCTCGCCGAGCCGGCAAAGCCGCCGAACGGTAGCGGCCCTTCCTTGCCGAAACGCAGCCTGCAGCCCGACAAACGGCGGGAACAGGCGTCGTCCTTCTCGTTGCCCGCCGTGACCACCTGGTCGTTGGCGTCCCACATCTCCTCGCCGTTGTACGGACAGCCGTTGTCCGCCGGCGGCTCCTCCCACCCCATCCCCTCGCGGCGCCGGTACTCCCACTGGCAGACGTCCCGCAGCACCTGGCGGCGCGGCGTCGTGGCGAGTTCCAGGTCGAGCGGCGAGGAAAGCTCCCAGACGATCTCGTCGCGGCCGCGCCTCTTGAGCCGATCGACCACCCAGGCCTCGCGAGGCCAGTGCCGTGCCGGATCGGCCTCGGAAGCGCCGTCCAGGTAGCGCGCGAGCGTCCGCACACGCTCCACCGTGGCGCCGTGCCAGCTCGCCGGGTCAGCGGTACCGCTGTCGAGCAGCGACACGCGAAGCGACGGCCGGGAGGAGACGCCGAAAGACGCGTAGCCCGCGCCCTCCAGCGCGATCGGCAGCGGCGTGTACTCCTGGCGGTCGTAGCGCACCGCCGCGCCGCCCGAGGGTCCGGTCGTGTAGCGCCGCACGGCCACCGGGCCATCCTGGAAACGCAGCGTGAACAGGTCGACGACGGCGCCGGCGTCCATACGCTTCTGGTCGGGAAGGCTCACAGGCTGAAGTCCTCCTCGAACACGGCCTGGACGTTCCGGCGCTTGGCCGAAACCCACACCTCGGACCAGTCCTTGCAGATCCACTTCCGGGTGTTCAACGGCTCGGGCAGCGAGGTCACCGTGAAGGGTTCGGTCCCTGCCCGATCCCGGAAGAACTGGAGCAGGCC
Organism: Holophagales bacterium; assembly: GCA_009843505.1. GTDB lineage: Bacteria > Acidobacteriota > Thermoanaerobaculia > Multivoradales > Multivoraceae > Multivorans > Multivorans azotirespirans. The sequence continues at coordinate 5,555 of VYDI01000039.1, forward strand.
TGCCGCCTCTTCCGCTGATAGCCCCTTCCACACGGCGTCGTACTTCATGGCGACGTTGTTCAGGCCTTCCGCGGCGCGCTGCGTGAAACCGTCGCCGAGCTTCTTTTCCAGCACCCGCACCCGGTGCCGCACACCGGAGCCGCTGCTTACGTGGAGTGTGATTTCAGACATGGATTCGATCCGTCGGGTTCAGGACGCCGCCAGGGCGCCGTTCGTTGACCATCACGTCGCGAATGAGCGGCTCCAGTTCGCGCCGGATCCGGAGCCCCAGTTCGGAGCCGAAGCCGTTCGCGTCGCCGCCGGCCGAGTTCTCGACCGTCACGTGGATGGAGGGACTGATGACATCGCCGCGGCCGGCGACCTCGACTCCTGCTGCACAAGAGCTGGACCGGCGTGGCGGTTTCACGGCGATGGTGGAGTGCGCGGCGATGATGGTGCGGCTGACTCCTGCCGCCTGGCCGACCAGGACCGCGCTACTCGCAACTCCTAGAACACCGCTCACCTTCCTGCTGGCTGCGACGTATCTGTGCGCCACGCCGCCGGCGCCCTTCGCGGCGCGGGTCAGCTCTTCGAGCTCCCTCGCCGCGTCGCGGATGGCCCGGACGAGGTCCCTGCCATCCTTCGTCAAGCAAACACCGAGTCTCATTTCTTCTCCTGCCATGACCTAGTTATCCAGTCGCCTGGCACGGCGGGTCGCCGCACGGGGCCGCGAGACGCGACACCGGCTGCTCATCGCTTGGCTAGCTCTTCCAGTACGGCTGCCTCCATCACGCGCAAGCCATTGAACACGCTCCGCCACTTCAACCTCCTGCCTTGGCGACGCTCCCCGCAGCCGTCGGCAACCAGTCCCCGGACCGCGGCGCGGGCGCCGGCGTAATCCAGACCCACCAGCCGGCCGTCCGGCCCGTGCCGCCACTGCGTCTGAGCGGCGAGGAAGGCAAGGACCGTGTCCCAGTTCTCGGGTAAGACATCGGAATCTCTCTCCTGTGGCAACGAGTCCGGATCTACCCGGATACCGAACGCGCGTGCGTCTTCTTCCGCTTCGTCCGCGCCGCTCCCCCGGCTGAACCACTGGCGAGCGACGCCACGGAGTTTTTTGCCGGCAGGCCCTGGCTGAAACGGTCGTAGGCCTCCGCGACGGAGCGGATGAAGTAGTCGATCCGGGCCAGCTTCTCGACGTTCGTTCCGTTGAACTCGAGCGGCTCGCCGTCGAAGTCGGAAATCTCCTCCCAGCCGGCGAGGATGCCGGTCAGGTACGCCTCGTCCCCTTCGAGCGCGAGGTCCCGCACTTCGGCAGCTCCAAGGAGCCGGAAGTGAAGGATGCAGCCGAGTTTCTCGGTCTTTCCGTCCGCCGCGGGCACCGCGATCGCCACCGGCGTCGGGTAGGTCGCCTCTGGGTCGGCCAGTCTGAATGCCATCGTTGTCGGTCTCCCTGGTTCCTTGACGAAACCGGTCCACCGGCCCTCCCCCGGGTGGTTACGAGGGGGAAGGGGAGGGCCGGCGAACCGTGAACTCGTCCCTAGCGGAAGGTGAACTTCACCTCGTCGTTGCCGGTGTTCGGCGCCAGCTTCAGGCCAGCGGCGATCTGAAGCACGCCCTCTTCGTCGCGGTACCGCGGATCGACGAACTGAACCTTCGGGCAGTTGATCTCGATCAGCTTGCCGGCGTTGTCGAGCGAGTCGGCGCCGCCGTGAATCAGCTTCAGGGCTCCGGTCGTCCCGGCCCTGGCGGTCGTGAACGCGTTGAACGACGACAGCGTGGGCGCATCGAAGGCGATCGAGCCTGCCGGGTGGCGGCCCGTGATCATCACGTCGTTGGCCGCGCCGATCACCTCGCGGTGAACGGTCTGGACGGCATAGTCGAGGTCGAGCTTCGACAGGGCCAGGTCGCTCTTGCCGTGCAGTTCGAAGGTCGGCGTGTCCGACGGGGAGCCCGGCGCGGGCGCCCGCCAGGCGCGGTAGTCCCCTTCGACGGGCGTGACGCTCGACGGATCGTTCCACTTGCCGAGGAACGTGAACCTCAGCCGCGGAATGAGCTGCGCACCCGAAGTGAGCTTCCAGGTGCCGCGGCAGCCCGAAAGTGTGTGCTGCTGGCCGTCCCAGTTGCAGATGACGGTCAGCGTCTTCTCCTGCCCGCTCACAGGGGCGTACTCGACCCTGCCGGTCGTGGACGTCTCGGCCATGCCGCACGCCTGGAGCAGCTTCCCCAATTGGGGCGGCGTTCCAGCGGTGCCCGAAGCCGCGAGTTCCACCGAGAACTCGATCTGCTGGTGCGAGCCGACCTGGAGGTCCTCCGAGGCGCCGTAGTAGCTGCGCACGAGGTCGCGGCACACCGTACCGCCGACGAGGGGAGTGAGGGTCGGCTCGATCGCGAGAATCGCGTCTTCCGCCACGGCCGTCTCCGCGGTGCCCGCCGTGCTTTCGATCTTCGCCAAGATCAGTTTTCGTCCTGCCGATAGGGCCATCATTCGCTCCTTCTGATCAAGACGCCGGCCGTGGTTGCGACGCCCTGGTTGGTCATCGGCGGCGATCCTGCAGGCTCGATGGGACATCCGGCGGTACGTCGGTGTCACTTTCGCGGGAGCGGCCGAGGCCGGAATTGCGAAAGCCGCCAGCCTGACGGCTGGCGGCTTCTCGGCGTAGCTCGTCGGAACGCCGGCTCGTTCAACTTCTGATCGGATAGATCGTCACGCTGCCGGCCGTGCCAGCGGCTCCAGCGCCGCCGTCGGATCCGGCCTCGCCGTCGTAGGTGCCTCCGGCACTCCTCTGTGTCGATGGATTGATGGTCAGGACGCTGCCACCCGAACCGCCATCCCCACCGCTGCCGCCCGCGCCGATGGCGATGGTCAGTTGCGTGCCCTTGGCCAGTTCCGCCAGACGAACGGTCTTGCACTCACCTTGGGCACCCGAGCTGCCGGCGCCTCCCGAGCCTCCCGGGCGGTTGAGGTAGGCCTCGCTGTCCGGCGCCTTGCCGCCTTTCCCGGCCGTTCCGCCGCCGCCGCCGCGGGCGTCCTCGCCAGTCGCGAGTCCGGGTTGCCGGGCGAGATCGGTGATCGGAACGCCGCCCCCTCCGCCGCCGCTGCCGCCCGCGCCGCCGGCCGCTGAATGGGTTGTTTCGCCGACCGTGACCGTGGTCGCGCCGCCTGGTGCGCCGGCCTCTCCACCGCCGCCTGCACCACCCGTCGAGAGCCCGTTCGCGTTCGGCGTCGGGCTGCCGGCGTGTCCACCATCTCCGCCCTTGGGGCCTCCGCCGCCGCCGCCGCGCGGCCCGTGGTTCCTCTGCGTGTAGGCGCGCCGGCCCTTGCCGCCGTAGTCTCCGCCCGCGCCGCCGTCGCCGAAGGAGCCGTTGATCCCGAGACCGCCGCCGCCGCCGCCGCGGCCGGTTCCGTCGGCGCCATGCCTGTCTGCCTCGGGCCTGCCGTCGCCGCCGTCGCCGCCGCCATCGCCTCCGCCGTCGCCTCCCTCGGCGCCAGAGAAGGGAAACGTGGAGCCGGGCACGTGCGAGCCGCTGTTGAATCCGGGAGACGCTCCACCCCCGCCGCCGCCGCCCGAGCCTCCCTGGCCGCCGTTGAGAACCAGAATCGCCTCCGAAGCATCTTCCCACGGCCATTCGAAGGCCTGCGACTCGGTGAAGGACTGGCTGACGGGCGCCACGGCGGCCGGCACTCGGTGGTGGAGGAGGTGGGTCACCCACTCGCCTGCGCCCACAACGTCGTTGACGGGCCGAACGCGGAAGCCGTAGTTGCGGGCGACGACGAGGCCGGACAGGGTGAACTCGCGCTTGGTGGTCACCAGCTTGTTCTGGTTGCCGGTGAAGGGCCGCTGATCCGAGGCCTCCTCCCACTCGACCTCCCAGTGGTCGACGCCGAAGTCCCAGGAGACGGTCGCCGTGTCGTTCCGGAAGGAGAACTGGAAGCGTGTCGGCCTGGGGCTGAAGGTAGCGGTCATGGATTCCCTTTCCTGTGAGTCAGTTGGTCAGCCGACGGACTTCTTGCCGCCGGAGCAAGTCGGGGGCGATCCTGCGCGCCAGCCGTGACGCTCACAGGCCAACGCTTGTCACTTTCGCGACCCGGCCGCCCGCCTCGCGGTCAAACCAGCGGGATGATCTGAACGGTCCCGTTGCGCGCGCCCTGTTCACCGGCAGGGCCGTCGCTGCCAGGCTCACCTTCGGGGTCGGCGACGATGAACGTGCTGGTGCCCGAACGCTTCGCCGCGCTCTGGCCGCCTTTCCCGCCGGCGCCGCCGGCACCAGCGGCGCCGATCGTGATCGTGAACGTGTCGCCCTTGGAGAGATCGTGGACCACGTGGAACACAGGCGCCGCTAGCTGGCCGAAGTCTCCCGGATGCCCAAGAACGTGAGTGCCGCCGTTGTTCCGGCCTCCGTTCGACCGTCCGCCGGCGCCGCCATCCCCGTATCGACCGCCCGCGCCCTCGTAGCTGCGCGCACCAATCGTCACGGTCGTCGGATCTCCCGTCGCGCCGCGCCGGCCGGTTCCGCCGTTCGCACCGTAGAGAGTGATGACGCCGAACGGCTCACCGCCGTCGTGCGTCACATAGCCCGTGCCCGACGCTCCACCGTGTCCCCCCTGGCCGCCCTGACCGCCGCGCAGCACCAGCATCGCCGTGCCCATGTCGTCGTGAGGCCAGTCGTACGTGCCGGACTCCGTGAACACCTTGCCGCCCGTGAGGTTCGGAGGTTGGCAGTCGGGAGGAAGCGTGATCAGCGTCGGCTCCAGCTCCATCTCCACCGACCACTCGCTCGTACCCGAGAGGTCGCTCATCGCCCGAACCTGGAAGAAGTACTTCTGGCCCACCTCGAGATCCGGAAACGTGTGGTACGCCGAGGTCGTGAACACGGTCTCGTCGTACTCCTCGCCGTCTTCCCGAATCCGGACCTCGTACTGGTCGACCGCGGGGTACCACCGCACTCGAGTTCCCTCGCCGGTTTCGCCGACCAGGCGGAATCCGAAGGGCGGAGACGGCCGGGAGATCGGACCGGGGAAGCCGGGCGTCACGTTCGCGTTCGGGTTGGGGCGCAGGATCGTCATCGGGAGGCCTTTCCGTCGTGGGTTCCTCGAACCAGGAAGGCGATCCTGCGGTCCGGCCGTGACGCCTAAAGGCCGGCGCTTGTCACTTTCTCGACGCGGCCGCCAGGCCGCGGAGTTGTCACCGCTTGCGGCGTCGGCGCCTCCGCGATAGCGGCTCCTTCACTTCAAAGCCCGCGCTCCGAAGGCCGTTGGCGATCATCCGAAACGCGCGGAGGGCCTGACAGGGAGTCTCGGAGTCCGACGCCGGGGAACTACGAGCTGCTTCGTCGCTCGGAGGAGGCCGTGCGCGACCGATGTAGAGCACGAGCCCCATGGCGGAGCAGAGGGCCTCCACGGTTTCGGTGCGTGGCCTGGCGCCCCGCCGGATGTTGCGAACCGCGTCCGCATGGCCCGTGGCGCGCAGGGACACTTCGCGATCCGAAAGCCCGCTCTGATCCACCGCCTGCAGCAGATCCTCGATCAGGCCCACAGTGCGGTAAGTCTACCGCACCACGGAAGCGAGTGACAAACGTCTCTGCGTGTCCAGAGCCCTCCTCACGAAGAGGCGTTCTCGAAGGCTCTCTGCATCGCGAATCCCTTGCTGTACGGTACCGAACCGTGAACCGCCGGAACACCATCCATCCCCTGTTTCGGGAGAATCGAAGGCTCGAGGGGCTTGCGATCGCGGTATACCTACCGTATGGTCCCGCGCCGTGAGATACAGAAACACGATCCTTCGCCTCTTCGCTATCTACTGCGCCGCCTCGGGCCGGAGTCCCTCGCGGGTCTCGACGCTGGTCTGGAACCACGGCGCCAGACACAAGCAGATCGCCTCCGGCGCTGATCTGCGCACTCGCTCTTTCGAGCGAGCTCTCGTGTGGTTCTCCGATCACTGGCCCGGCAATCTAGAGTGGCCTCCGGGCGTCGCCCGACCGGTGCCTGAACCCGCTGCGCCGACACCAGCCCTCGACCCGGAGGAGCAGCGGGAGCTGGCCGAAGTGCTGGCGCTGGGGCCGGACGGCCGGCTGCGCTCCCCTGCCGCGCTGTGCAAGGCCCTAAGCATCGGGCGCGCCACGTACGACTACGTCATCCGGCGCTACGCCGACGGACGCGACCGGGCCGATGCCTTCCCACAGCGCAACACCTGGTCGCGCCGGCTCCTCGAGCACCTGGTGGCAAGCGGCGACACCCGCTTCTCAAAGCGACGGCGGCGGCTCGAAGAGGCCGCGAAGATCGGACGCCGGCACTTCAAGCGACGCGATGACGGCTGACTCTAGCCAGGCACCGGTCCAGCGGGCACAGGTCGGAATGGCGCCGACCCCAACCGCCCACGAGGCGGCGGCGCGGATCCGGGCGCTGCACACGACGGCGCGGATGTTCGCGCAGTTGATCGAGGCGCAGATCATGGAAGCGCTCTGGGTCATTCGCCGCGAGCTGCCGGTCGACGCCGACTTCTACGCCTTCGTCGAGTCGCAGACGCCGATCGACCGGCGCCGCGCCCGGCTGATGGTCGAGACCTGGGCCGTCGCTCGCCGCCGTCGCGAGCTGCGCGAACTGGCCCAGCGGCAGCCGTCGGAGGCGCTGTCCCTCATGCAGAGCGCGATCGACGCCGGCGTCCAGCTCGCCGACGCGACGGATCGCCAGGTCGCCGAACTCCTGTCGCGGCCGCCGAGGCAACGAAACCGGGCGATCCGCGAACTGATCGCCTCCCACCAGTCGAAGGAGAAGGTGGTGGTTGCGGCGGCGCCGCAAGCCGCGGAACAGGAGACGACCGCAGTCGAGCCTGTAGTGCAACAAACGAACCGTCGGTTTGCGGGCTTTCTCGAGGCGCTGCAGGCGATCGAGAGCGAACTCGCCGATCTCCTCCTCACCGCCGAGATGGTGCTGGGGAGCGGCAACCCCATGCCCGAAGCCGGGCGTGAGCGCCTGCTGAGCCTCGCCGCCATCGCCACCGACCACATCGAGCGAATCAACCACCTTGCGTTGTCGTGCCGCCTTCCCTCTCAGACGCCGCCGTCAGAATGATCGTCGAGACCCTGAGCCAGACGCCGCGAGGCTCGCGCACCCGGGCGGTCGGCCGCCTGGCGGCGCTGTACGGCGTCTCGGAAGCCACGGTGTGGCGGGCCGCCGCCGTCGGCGGCGCGAAACGCAGGCGAGCCCCGCGGCAACCCCGCTACCGGGACTGGACCAGGACCGCGGTCGCCATCGCCCACCGGGCGCCCCACCCAGTGCCACTCGACCTCGCGATTCGCGCCGGCCTGGAGAGCGGGGAACTGCCTCCCGAGGCGGAGGCCATGCCGGTCGCGACGGCGAGGCGAATCGCGCGCGAAGAACTCGGCCTCCGCCGGCCGAAGCGCCGCAGCCGGATGCAAGCCGACTATCCCATGCAGGCGGTGCAGATCGACGGGTCCTCCTCGGAGCATCTCGTCCCGCTCCAACGCCTGGAGAGTGTCGACGGCCACGACGACTGGCTGCTTCAGCTCCACCGGCGCCCCTACGCCGCCTCCGGCTACAAGAACAAACCGCTCGGTCCCGACCGTCATCGCGTACTGACCTACGCGCTGTGGGACATGTGTACCGGCTACGTCGTCTCCCGCTACGCGGTCTCCCGCGCCGAGGACGCACTCGGAGCGATCGGCTTCCTGTGCTGGGCCCTCGAGGATCGCCACGACCCGAGGGCGCCGCTCTGCGGCATCCCCGACCACCTCTGGACGGACAACGGGCCGCTGTTCAAGTCAGCCGCGGCCGCCGACCTGCTCCGGCGCCTCGGCATCACCGTGGTGAACGGCGCTCCGTACGAGAAGGAACGCATGGGCGGCGTCGAGCGAAGTCACCGAACCCGCTGGTCGCGGTTCGAGCGCAGCCTCTTCCTGCGAACGGAGAGCGAACTCTCGCTCCGGAACCTCAACTCCCGACTCGCGGAGTTCGAGGCCCGCGAGAACGCGAACAGGCCCTCCCGAACGAAGGTCGCGGGACGAACGGTGAGCCGCACGGCAGCGTGGGTCGCGCTCACCAACGGCCGTCCCGCGGACAATCCGCTCCGCCGCCTGCCGGAAAACCCGATGCAGACACTTGCCCGGGAGGCCCGGCGGCGGGTCGACATCGCGGGCATCGTCCGCTGGCACGGCCGGGAGTACGAAGTCGAGGCGGACGCCGCGCCACGGTTCGTGGGCCGCCGCGTGATCGCCCGGCATGGGCTGACCGCGGACCCGGACCGCGACGCGCTCGTGATCGAGGATCTCGCCACCGGCGAACGAGCGCTCGCCCACCCGTATCGCCCGCGCTCCTACGGCGACATCCGGTTGGCGCCGGCGACCCCGCTCGAACGGCTGACCGAGGCCGACGTGGTCGCCCGGCGCAGCGCACGGGACGTCGCCGGCGCCGACCTCTTCGATCCGGAGCGGGCCAAGGCGCCGTCCGGGCTGCTCTCCATGCCCGCCCGCACGACGGAGGCCGGGCCGCTGAAGGATCCCCTTCGCAGCGGCTGCTACAGGGACCTCGACGAGGCCATGCGCGCTCTGGTCGCCCTGTACCCGCACCGGCTGTCGCCCGCCAATCGCGCCGCGGCGGCCGCTTATCTCGAACGTCACGGGCTCGCACGAAGCGCCGTCGTCGAACTCGCGAACCGCCTGCTCGGCCTGAATCGGGCGGCACACTGACGGACTCCGGGGAGATGCAGGCTTCGTGAAGACGCTACACCGCAAGCGCCTCGGCCTCGCAGCCGATCCGTGGGCCGGCTTTCACCTGGATACCGCCGACGCCGCGCGTACCGCGCTGCTGGTCGAGGCCGCCGCCGAGGCGCGACTCTTCGTGTCCGTCCTGGGCGCACGCGGCAGCGGCAAGACCCACGCGGTCCGCAGGGCGCTCCGGCGCGTTCCGAGGGTCCGCGTCGTCGAACCGCTGCGTCTGCGTCGCGAGTGCCTCCACATCGGCGACATAGAGCACGCGATCGTCCGCGAGCTGGCTCCCAACGACCGTCCGCGCCGTTCCGGCGAAGCGAGGAGCGTCCAGGTTCGCCGCCTGCTCGGCCAGAGCGCGCAGACGAGCCGTATCGTCCTCGTGATCGACGACGCCCACGTTCTGCATCACGCCACACTGCGCGCGCTCAAGCGGCTGCGAGAGCTGGCCTGGCTCGGCGTCTCCCCGCTGCTCGGCATCGTGCTCGTCGGTCAGGCCGACCGCGCCGAAGTGGTCGCGGAAGTCGGTCTGCGTTCGGACCGGCTCTGGCTTGGCGGCCTGCTGCCCGAAGATGCCGCCGCCGCGCTCGAGCGGGCGCTCAACCGGCGAAGCGGCCGCAAGACCGTTGCCCCGGATGCGATCGTTGCTCTCGCCGCGTCGCCCCGGGCCCGCAACTGGCTCGACCTCGCGGCTCTGGTCGACGACTGCCTGGCGGAAGCCGCGGCCCGCGGCGAGGATCGGATCACAAGGGCCGCCGCACTCTCCGTCCTCCATCCCGACCGTCGCCCAGCGCCGGACATCGAGGGCCCGGTCTCCGACGACGAAGCCGTCGCCGACGTCCTGGCCAGCCTGAACGCCGGCGAGCGGCGCGAGGCGGTGGCCTGAGGCGACCGCGCGCCTGGTGTCGCCGCCGTCATGAGAGCTCAGGACAACGTTGCCGCGCTCCTGGCCGCCGTCTGGCGTCTGCTTCGTTCGCCGGCGTGGATGGCCGCGGTGGGCGACGAGGAAGAGCGGGCCGCCCTGATCGTGCTCGCCGTGGCAGACACTCTGGACGGCTCGGCGCCCACCGCCGCCGCCGTTCGGAGCGAGTTTCGCCGAGCCCGCAGGAACGCGCGGATCAAGGATCAGTTCGACGGCGCGAACTACTCCGCCATCGCCGAGCGCCACGGCCTCAGCGTCCGCCAGATACGGCGCATCGTTCACGGACACTGAGGAGCGTGCCGCAGTGACACGCGGCCGCGGCATCGCGTCAGCGTCGCCGAAGGACAATGCCCGGCCATGGCCGGATCCCCAGAGCGGCTCAGCGCGCACTTCACGATCGCCGAGATGATCGAGTCGGGAACCGCCCGTCGCGACCCGGAGCTCTGGCGGCGGCAGTGCATGCCGGCGGCGGAAGTGGAGCACGCGTTGCGGCGGCTGGCAACCAACACGCTGCAGCCGCTGAGGGACCTCTTCGGCTGGCCTGTTCTGGTCAACAGCGGCTATCGCTGCACGGAACTGAACCGGCGCATCGGCGGCGCCTCCCGCTCGCAGCACTGCCGCGGCGAAGCAGCCGACATTCGGCTCGCCGCCGGATGGACGATCGACCGCGCGCAAGAGGGACTGCCCCTGCACCGGGTGTCCGAGGACACCGGCCGCCGTGAGGAACTCCTGACCCCGAACGGGTGGCTGTTCGCGGTGGCGGCCGCACTGATCGAGCAACTCGACGTCGACCAGGTCATCCACGAGCACGGAGACCGCTTCGGCGCACCTGCCTGGATTCACATCTCGCACGGACCCCGCAGGCGACGGAAGCTGCTGGCGATCGGGAACTGGACAGGGGGCGTGTATCGGAGTTGCGCCTCGTTGGCCGAGATGGCAGACATGGCCGAGGGCGCGGGATGGTGACCTTCGACGCCATCGCCACCCTGTGGCCCATACTTCTCGTCGTCGTCAACGGCGTCTACTCCCACCTGACCGCACGCGGCAAGGCGAACGAGAGCAAGATCATCGAGATCGAAGCCGTGCACACGGGCGAGATCAACGGCCTGCGGAGCGAGCTTTCCAGCGCCACGGAACGGATCTCGGTGCTCGAGGCGACCGGCAGTCAACTCCCCACGTACAGCGACCTGTCCCGGCTCGACGGGCGCGTCACCGAGGTCGCCAAGTCGGTTTCCGAGATCAAGGGCGAGATACGAGCCGGCAACCGGCTCCTCGATAACATCCACAAGGTCCTCCTCGCCGAGCGCGGCGAGTAGCGCGGCGACCCGGAATGAAGCGCGACGACATCATCGAGGCCTTCCGCCACTACCCGCCCAACCGAGAGGCCATCGCACTCCAGCGGCGAATAGCCGAGACGATGACCGGTACGGTCGTCGACATCGCCGCGTGGCTCCCGGCAGGCCGCGAACGCTCGGCCTTCATCGACCTCTGCCGGCAGGCGCAGGAGATGGCGAACGCCGCCGCGGCCCGGACCCCGGAGATCCCGGAGGTCACGGAGATCCCGGAGGAAGATCCCGGCGTCGTCCGGCTGGGCCTGGAGGGTGCCTTTCATCGCGCCACGAGCGACGAGCCCAGCTTCGAAACCCGGCTCGATGTGCCTCCCGGCCTCTACCGGCGAGCCGTGTTCCACTTCAGCGTCCACCACGGCGGCTGGAACGTCGTCCCTTCCAGGAACCACCACCTGTTCTGGCTGGCACGCGACAGGCACCGCGATCTGTTCGGGTTCGGCGTCGCCAAGGGTCCCGGCGGCCCACCGCAGGTCTTCTACCGGACCGACTGGGGCACCAGGCACACCGAGAAGCAGCGTGTGGTCGAGCGGTATCTGATGAACGCCGGAGAGACATACGACGTCTGCTTCGATTTCGACGCCGGCGCGGGGCGAATCGTCTTCACCCTCGCCGACGCGGCAGGCGTGGAGCTCGTCCACTCCGTCGCCCGGCCGAACGTCGCGGAGATTCCGTTCACCGACGGTCAGAAAATGGCGGTTGGCTTCGGTTTCCGCGGCGAGCACGACCGGGAACCCGCACAGCCCGGCTGGGTCTGGTCAGATCTCGCGATCCGGCTCGAGTCCGGGGACGCCTGACCGGTCAGCGCTCGGGTTCCGCCAGGCTACCGAAGCGGGATTCGCCTCGGCGGCGCCGACGGCGGCAGGGGCGAGCAGACCGCGCTCCAGCAGCGGCAGCACGGTGCGGCCCGCCACTCCGTTCCGATAGGCCCGCGTCTCGCCGGCTTCGAGGCGTCGAAGCACCGACCAGTGCAGCGCTTCGCTGGCGGCAGCCGGTTCGCCGTCAGGATCGCGAGCGCCGACCGGACGGTCGTACGGCCCCCACGCCCGGTAGACGAGCGACATCGACTCGCCCAGGGCGTCAAGCGGATCGGGTTTCACCGTCTCGACGCTCGCGGGCCGGAAGGCAAGGCCCGCCGCCCAGGCCTTCGACCACATCCAGAGCAGGGCGCCTTCCGCAAGACCGGCGTCCGGACGGCCGCCGCCGACATCGCCGTGGACGCCGGGGAACCACACCTGCTCCACCCGCTCGACCGCGCCGGGCTCGTTCGCCCACAGCGCCGGCGCGAACGGCCGGCGACGCTCATCGATTGCGACCGCATGACAGGCGTGGCGGATGTGATCACCGACGCTCACGTCGTGAAAGCGGTGACGTCGAGCCGCGATCCACTGCAGGCCATTCAACGGCACGCCGAGCGACCCGACCGTGTCCCAGACGCCCACGAAGTGGACTTCGCAGGACCTGCGATCGCCGCCCGACCGGCCGACCCGAGCCGACGAGCGTGTCCAGCTCTCGAGAAAGAGCGCGGCACGGTCCTCACGCGCAGGACCCGAGGCCAGCCGGTAGATCGACATCCCCTCCAACGCCGCATCCGCGACCTGGCGGCCGCCGGCGGAGCACTTCTCGGGGTCGGCGATGCCGCATAGCCCGATGAGGCCGGCCAGACTCCTGGCGGTGTACGCGCCCCGGCTGTAGCCGAACAGGAAGATCCGGTCGCCCGGCCGGTAGCGACTGCTGAGCCAGACGTACGCCTCCTCCACGTTGCGAGCGAGCCCCAGACCGACCACGCCGCCGCGCAGCCGGTCGAAGCGACCTGTACCCACACCCCGGTCGTAGTAGCGAAGCTGCACGACGCCCGAGCCTGTCGACGGCGCCACCGCGCGGCTCGTTCGGACCACGTTGGTGGGCCACTCGCCGTCCTCCCGGTTCCACGTGCCGTCGAAGCAGAGGACGATGTTCCGGCCGCGCGACATAGCCGCACCGTAGGCCGAGGACAGGGACGCGCGGTGCCGGGTCGACGTCCGGAATCGTGGCCCCGGGCGCGCTCCGTTCGTCAACAGAGTGCGCACCAACAATCGCGAGAGTTGCTACTGCGCCGGGTTTCTCGCAGCACCTCGCGGCGGCTCTCTCGCAATCCTCTACAGTCGTAGACTCGCCGGATGACATCCCTATCCCTGCGCCCCAGCCTTCGGTTCCAGCTCACTGCCGGCCTGCTCCTGGCGCTCGCCGCCGTCCCGGCCTTCGCCGACGACGAAGAGTGGGACGTGAACGACCCGCCCGGGGACGAGTACGAGTTCGAGCTCGATGTCACCGAGGGCACCTGGATGAACCTCGACGTCTCACCGGACGGCGAGCGGATCGTCTTCGACCTGCTGGGCGACCTCTACGTGATCCCGGTCGGGGGCGGCGACGCCGAGGCACTGACGAACGGGATGGCGTGGGACATGATGCCTCGCTTCAGCCCGGACGGCTCAGAGATCGCCTTCATCAGCGACCGGACCGGCGGCGACAACGTGTGGACGATTCCCGCTGACGGCGGCGACCCGCGGCAGATCAGCCGCGAGGACTTTCGGCTCGTCAACAACCCGGTCTGGAGCCCGGACGGCCGCTTCATCGCCGCCCGCAAGCACTTCGTCTCGACCCGGTCGCTCGGCAGCGGCGAGATCTGGCTCTACCACGCGAGCGGCGAGGGCGCCGGCCTGCAGTTGAACGAGAAGCCGAACGAGCAGAAGGACCTGGGCGAACCGGCGTTCTCACCTGACGGACGGTACGTCTACTTCAGCCAGGACACGACGCCGGGCGGGACCTTCCAGTACGGCAAGAACGCGGCCGAGGGCATCTACTCCATCCGCCGCATCGATCGCGAGACCGGCGATATCGAGACGGTGATCGCCGGCCCCGGCGGCGCGGTGCGGCCGACTCCGTCGCCGGACGGGAGGTACCTCGCCTTCGTCCGCCGCATCCGCTTCCAGAGCCACCTCTTCCTCCACGATCTGCGCAGCGGCGAGAACATCCCCATCCACGACGCGCTCGACCGGGACATGCAGGAGATCTGGGCCGTCCACGGCGTCTATTCGACGATGGCCTGGACGCCGGACAGCCGCTCGATCGTCTTCTGGGCACGGGGCGGCCTGCACCGGATCGACGTCGAGACGCGCGACGTCCAGGCCATCCCGTTCCGCGTCCGCGCGACCCACCGGATGAAGCGGGCGCTCAACTTCGACTTCGAAGCGGCGCCGGAGACGTTCCGGACGAAGATGCTGCGCTGGATCCAGGTCTCCCCGGCCGGCGACCAGGTCGTCTTCCAGAGCCTCGGACGGCTGTGGACCCGCAGCCGGAATCCCGCGACCGGCGAAGTCGGCGAGCCGCGGCAACTGACGGCCCAGAACGACCACTTCGAGTTCTACCCGTCCTGGTCGCGCGACGGCGAGTGGATCGTCTACACGAGCTGGCACGACGAGGACCTGGGCTCGGTTCGCATCGCGCCCGCCTCCGGCGGCGAAGCACGCAAGCTCACCCCCGATCCCGGCTTCTACCTGGAACCGGCCTTCTCGCCGGACGGCGAGACGGTGGTCTACCGCAAGAGCCGCAGCGGCGGCATCCTGAGTCCCCTCTGGTCCAAGGATCCGGGCCTCTACCGGATCGATGCCGGCGGCGAGAGCGCGCCGGTGCGCTTCTCGCGATCCGGCTCCAACCCGCACTTCGGCGCCGATTCCGAGCGCGTCTACTTCACCGCCCCGCAGCGATGGGACCGGCAGTTGCTCCGCAGCCTGCCGCTAATGAGCGCCGGTGAGGCCGAGCCACGCGATCATGCCGGGAGCAAGGTGGCCACCGAAGTACGGGTGTCGCCGGACGGTCGCTGGCTGGCGTTCGCCGAGCGCTTCGACGCCCACGTCGTGCCGTTCGCTCCCGCGTCCAAGGCGATCGAGGTCGGACCGGCCACGCCCGGCCTGCCGGTGCGCAACGTCTCGACCGACGACGGTACCTACCTGCACTTCTCAGGCGACAGCTCGACGCTCTACTGGGCGCTGGGGCCGGAGCTGTTCGAGCGCGAGCTCGAGGACGTGTTTGCCGCAATGGACGAGGCCGACGAGGACAGCCAAGCAGGCGGCGAAGCGGAAGAGCAGCAGGTTGGCATCGACCTCGGCTTCGAAGTCGACGCCTACCGCCCCGACGATGTGATCGCGATCACGAACGCCCGCCTGATCACGATGGCCGGCGAGGACAACACAGAGATCATCCGCCGCGGCACGGTCGTCGTCGACGGCGACCGGATCGCGGCCGTCGGCCCGTCCCGCCAGGTCGACGTACCGGCCGGCGCCACGGTGATCGACGCCTCCGGTCTGACCGTCATGCCTGGCCTTGTCGACGTTCACTGGCACGGACCGCAAGGCAGCCAGGAGGTCATCCCGCAGCAGAACTCGGAGCTCTACGCGACCCTCACCTTCGGCGTGACGACGGCCCACGACCCCTCGACCGACACCAGCACCTTCTTCGCCGCCAGCGAAATGCAGCAGGCGGGCGTGATCGTCGGCCCGCGGCTGTTCGCCACCGGCACGATCCTCTACGGCGCTCTCGGTTCCTTCCGCGCGATCGTCGAGGAACCGGACGACGCGGTCCAGCATCTTCGCCGCCTGCAGAAGGTCGGCGCGATCAGCGTCAAGAGCTACAACCAGCCCCGGCGCGACCAGCGCCAGATGATCGTCGCCGCGGCGCAGGACCTCGGCATGCTCGTCGTCAACGAGGGCGGCGCCCTGTTTCAGCACAACATGACGATGGTCGCCGACGGCCACACCGGCATCGAGCACTCGCTCTCGGTCGGTGCGATCTACGACGACGTGATCCAGTTCTGGGGCAGCAGCCGGGTCGGCAACACGCCCACCCTGGGGGTGGCCTACGGCGGCATCCAGGGCGAGGACTACTGGTACGAGCACACGGACGTCTGGGCCAACGAGCGGCTGCTCAACTACGTGCCGCAGGAGGTGATCGACGCCCGCGCCCGCAGACGCCAGAAGGCGCCGGAAGGCGAGTACAACCACATCCTGGCCGCCCAGGTCACCAACGTCCTGGACCAGGCCGGCGTGCCGATCATGCTCGGCGCCCACGGCCAGCGCGAGGGCCTCGCCGCCCACTGGGAACTGTGGATGTTCGAGCAGGGCGGGATGTCACCCCACCGGGCGTTGATCGCAGGAACGATCAACGGCGCCCGCTACATCGGCATGGAGGCCGACCTCGGCTCACTCGAAGCCGGCAAGCTCGCCGACCTGATCGTCCTCGAAGAGAACCCGCTCGAGGACCTGCGCAACTCCGAACTCGTCCGCTACGTCATGGTCGGCGGCCGCATCTTCGACGCCCTTTCGATGAACGAGATCGCCGGCGAAAAGCGGCAGCGCAAGCCCTTCTGGTTCCAGCGCTAGGCACGCATGTCGAACGCGTCACCTCGGGCTCCAGTCGTCAGGATCGGCACGTGGAACACGGAGTTCGCCGAGCCCGGTCGAGTCAGAGGCGAACGAGTGCGCCCGATTCTCGCCGCCCCTGACTGCGACATCCTCTGCGTCACCGAGGGCTACGCTGAGACCTTCCCGGATGGTGGCCACATCGTCACGGGGGGCGACGACCCGGGGTATCCCATCGTGGAAGGCCAGAAGAAGGTGCTTCTCTGGAGCAAGGAGCCTTGGGAGAGTGTCGAGTTCGGTCCCAGGGAGATGCCAGAAGGCCGGTTCGTGGCTGGAATCACGAGGACGCCGATCGGCCAACTGACAGTGGTGGGCGTCTGCATTCCTTGGCACTTCGCCCATGTCAACACTGGGTGCAAGAACCGACGACCTTGGGAAGTCCACCTCGACTGGCTCTCCAGCTTCAAGCGAACGGCCTTCGCGGCGGCGTCGCGGAGGACCGTCGTGCTGGGCGACTTCAATCAGAGAGTCCCAAGAAGCTGGACACCGAAAGTGGTCTACGCAGCGCTCCGACGAGCGCTCGAGGGGCTGGTGCTTTCGACCTGTGGCGAGTTGCCATGGCAGAACCGTGATGCCCGTGGCGCCAGCGCCCCGAACGCGGGCAAAGGGCTATGGAAAGCACCCTTGAGCAAGCTCCGCCGGGGAAGCAACAAGGATCAACTCATCGATCACGTTGCTCACACTCAGGATCTGTCCCTCGTCCACACCGCAACCCGCCATGGAGCCGAACGAAGGGTCGGCATCTTCCCCCGGCGAACACTCGACGGCCCCCTGTCGGATCACTTCGGGGTATGGGCGGACTTCACGGCTGAGGCGCCTCCGACGCCAGGCGTCCCGGCAGCCGGATCGTCCTCCGTCAGGGTTTCGGACTTGTAAGCGCCTCCAACTGCGCGCCAGCCACGCGTTGAACCGTGCGCACTCTCATCGGATCCCCGAGAGGCCGATCCTGCGAGCGACACGATCTGCGGGGCGCCCGCGCTACCTCGATCGCAGGAACTCGGCAGGCTTGATCCCAGCCTGCTTCAGGATGGCCCGCAGCGTGCCTTCGGGAACGTCGCCAGGGTGATTCGGCACCGTCGTGTAGCGATTCGTCCGGGAGTTGAACCAGATCTCATGAGAGCCGGCCGCCTGTCGGTGAAACGCGAAACCGGACTCCCTGAGACGTGCCGCGACGCGCCGGTAGGAGAAGCCGGCTAGCCGACCCACTCAGAAGCCGCCGAGCACCAGGGGATGGTCGAAGGAAGATCCCGCCTCACGCAAGGCCGGTCGATCCTGGCCATCGGACTGTGCCTGGAGCAGCTTCGTGCCGACATCGCGGGCGATCTCCAGGGTCTCGGCGACAGTGCGGCCCTGAGCGACCAGACCGGGGATGTCCTCCGAGGTGGCGAGGTACACCCCTTCGGGCAGCTTCTCGATGTGCAGGTTGACGATCCGCTCCATTTCAGGGCCGCTCCAGACGTTGCGGGGAGACGCGCGAGCCATGCCTCGGCTAGCAGCAGGCGGCCAAGACTATCGTGCAAGCGCGCGTCCAGGCTCGCCTGGTCTCAGGATCCTCTTCCGGTTACACGTTCCCCGTCGTTCTCGACCACGAGGTCCGAGCCGAATGCGGTGCCGGCAACCTCGCAGGCACGCTCCAGGTTGCGCAGCTTGACGCGTATCAAGGCAGAGCTTGGAGGCTCTTCTCCGCCCACGACACGATGGCCTCGGCGATCTCCACGGCGTCGCCGTAGTCCCGCTCGGTCACAGGCTGCTTCAGCGCCGGATAGCGCGCTTCAACCGCGTACGCGGTAAGCCGCGCGCCGCGCCGAACCCCGGTCGGAATCCGCTCGCTCGCGTCCTCCAACGTGGACAGTAGAGAGGCGATGTCGTGGATGTGTGGGGGTTCGATGCCACGCGACAGCATCACGGCCTTGATCGCTTTCTCGGCGGCCTGCTGCAACTCAAAGCAGAGATCCTCGAGGTAAACGGCCGGACTCCTGGTCGTCGCCAGTGCAAGGTTGCTGCGGGCGCGATTCAGCCACTCGCGCGGATCGTCGGGCGGAAAGCGCTCAGGCGGCTTCATACACGATCCGTCCCTCGGCCAACGCCGGCCTGTAGACCAAGCCGAGACTGTCCTTGTAGCGCTCCAGATCCGCAGGCGTCACGAGAATCGCATCGACAGGCACGCCCACGCCGGCCAACCGCTCGTACACCATGGCCGCAAGATCCCACCGATCTCCACCTTCGGCGACAACCAGCAGGTCTACATCGCTCCGCGGGCCAGCGTCGCCGCGAGCGGCCGATCCGAAGAGGATGACCCTCTCCGGCTCCGCCACGTCAACAACGCGACGGATGATCTCGTCGAGCGTGCCCTGATCAACCACGGCCGTCCACCTCCGGTTGCAGGGAGCCTACCCGTTTCGGCGGCATCCTCGGCTGTGCGGCCGGGCCGTACGCCCGGCGGCGCTACAGGTGTCCCTTCAACGGCCCGTTCCGCCTCAGACCCGTGCCAGCAGGTCGACGACTGCCTCCTCCGTCGTCGCATTGTCGCCGCGGTCGGGGGTTCGAGGGCCGGCCGCCCGGTGTTCGGCGAGGGCCTCCTCGACGCGCGCCGCGGCGTCGCCGAGACCCACTCGGTCAAGGAGCAGTGCCGCGGCTGACACGGCGGCGATGGGATTCGCGATTCCCTGGCCGGCAATGCCCGGCGCACTGCCATGAACCGGCTCCGCCAGGCAGAAGCGTTCGCCGCAGTTGGCCGAAC
Organism: Holophagales bacterium; assembly: GCA_009843505.1. Classification (GTDB taxonomy): domain Bacteria; phylum Acidobacteriota; class Thermoanaerobaculia; order Multivoradales; family Multivoraceae; genus Multivorans; species Multivorans azotirespirans. The sequence continues at coordinate 24,722 of VYDI01000039.1, forward strand.
CGACGACGCCGAGACCTCCGACGAGAGCAGCGCCCGCGTCGCTCAGGATGTCGCCGTAGAGATTCGGCGCGACGATCACGTCGTAGCGCTCCGGTTCGAGGATGAGCCGGTAGACCATCGAGTCGACGAGTTGCTCCTCGACTTCGATCTCCGGGAAGCCGGCCGCGACGTCGAGGGCCGTCTCGCGGAACAGGCCGTCGCTCAGGCGCAGGACGTTCGCCTTGTGAACGAGCGTAAGGCGGTTTGGGCTGCCGCGCCGTGCCGCCCGTGACTGCGCCAGCTCGCAGGCGAACCGGGCGATCCGCTCCGTCGCCCGGCGGCTGATGACCCGCTCGGCGATGGCGACCTCTCCCTCTTGCTCCCAGCGTTCGCGGCCTGCGTAGAGCCCTTCCGTGTTCTCACGGACGACGACGACGTCGACGGTGCCGCCGCGGAGCGGTCGCACGTTCGCGTAGAGATCGAGGCGCCGCCGCAGCTCGACGATTGGGCTGCGGTACCCATCCACGGCATGGCTCGGCGAGGAGACCGCGCCGAACAGGGCGCCGGCACAACCCTCCAGGATCTCGACCGTGGCCTCGGGCAGTGCGCGACCCGTGCACTCGAAGGCCCGCCAGCCCATCTCGGCCTCGACCCATTCGATGCGGTCGCCGCAAACCGCGTTGACGACCCGTACCGCGGCGTCAACGACCTCCGGGCCGATGCCATCGCCGCCGATGCGGGCGAGGCGGACCGGCGCCACCACCGAATCGTCGCCGGTCGGTGCCACCGCTCGCCTACCCCGCCGCCAGCCGGCGCTTCGCCTGCTCGATCAGGCCGCCGGCCGCGATCATGGAGCGCACGGCCGGGCTGAAGGGTGCGAAGCCAAAGTTGGTCCCGCCCTGGCGGATCACCGATCCGTCGAGATCGACCTCGGCCTCGGCCCCCTCCTCCAGCGCATCGACCGCCTCCGGGCAGACGATCGCAAGCAGGCCGTTGTTCAGCGCGTTGCGGTAGAAGATGCGGCCGAAGCTCCGCGCGACCACCGCGCCGACACCGGCGTACCGCAGGCAGACCGCCGCCTGCTCGCGGCTCGATCCGCAGCCCCAGTTCCAGCCGGCGACGATCACGTCGCCGGGCCGCACTCGTTCCGCGAAGGTTGGGTCGAGGTCTTCCAGGGCGTGGGGCGCGACTTCCTCGGGCGAGCTCTTCGTGTAGGTGTAGCGGCCGGGAAAGATGACGTCCGTGTTCACGTGGTCGCCATACCGGAAGACCCGGCCGCGGAATGGCCGCGCCACATCCACCGGACCGTTCACTCGACCACCTCCCGCGGGTGGACGATCCGCCCGGCGATAGCGCTCGCCGCCACGACGGCTGGAGAGGCCAGGTAGATCTCGGCGCCGCGGTCTCCCATCCGGCCCTGGAAGTTGCGGTTGGCGCTGGAGATGCAGACCTCGCCAGGGGCCAGCACGCCGAGATGGTTGCCCATGCAGGGGCCGCAGCCCGGGGTCCCGAAGACGGCACCGGACGCGGCGAGGTCGGCCACCCAGCCACGAGAGAGGGCCTCGTTCCAGACCTCGCTCGATGCAGGCACGATGACCATTCGCGTGCCCCGCGCGAGCCGGCGGCCGGCCATCACCCGATGGACCGCGCCCAGGTCCTCCAGGCGGCCGTTCGTGCAGGTGCCGATGAACGCCTGGTCGACCCGCACCGATTCGAGTTCGCTCACGCCGGCCGTGTCGTCGACCTGGTGCGGGCGGGCGACCTGAGGCTGGACCGAGGAAAGGTCGAGAATATGTTCAGCCGCGTACTCGGCGCCGGCATCCGGATAGAGAGCTCGCTCCCTGAGGCGGCCGGCGACCTCGCCGGACGTCTCACCGGGTTCCGCCCCGCGGCCCTTGCGACGCCCCGGACGCGTCAGCAACCGCCCAGCCAGGTACCGAAACACGTCCTCGTCCGGCGCCATGTACGCGTTCTTCGCTCCCATCTCGGCCATCATGTTGACGAGCGCCGCCCGGGAGTCGAGGCTCAGGCCCGCGATTGCCGGACCCTCGAACTCGACGCTGCGGTAGAGCGCGCCGTCCGCGCCGAGATCGCCGATCAGCGTCAAGGCCACGTCCTTCGTCGTCACCCATTCGCCGAGCGCGCCCTCGAGCCGGATCCGGATCGACTCCGGCACCCGAAGCCAGAGCTCGCCGGTGGCCCAGAGCACCGCCATCTCGCTGCGGCCGACACCGGCGCCGAACGCGCCCAGCCAGCCGAAGTGCGGCGTGTGGGAGTCCGAACCGAGGATCAGATCGCCCGGCAGCACGACCGCCTCCTCGCTCAGTACCTGATGGCAAATGCCCCGCCCGACCTCGAAGAAATGGCCGATGCCCTGCTCGGCGACAAACGCGCGGACTTCCGTGTGGTTCTGCGCGTGCCGCACGGTCGGCGCCGGCACCGCGTGGTCGAGGGTGACGGCCATCCGCTCCGGGATCACCACCCGGTCCTGGCCGAATTGTCGCCAGATCTCGGCGATCGGCGCCGTGTTGTCGTGGCTCAAGGCGATGTCCGGCCGTGCGTCCACGATCTCACCAACCGCAACCGACTCGTGGCCGCTGGCTTGAGCCAGCGCCTTCTGCGCGAAGGTCCGGGCCATGTCGGCCGGCCGACCGACCTCGGTCATCCGGCAGCTCCCGCCACCGCAGGCAGCAGCTCCGCCGTGTGGTACTCGCGCAGCAGGGCGTCAACGTCCGACAGGCTGAGCGGTTTCTCATCGGCCAGCGCCTTGATGTGGGCCGTTATCTCCTTGATCTGCGCATCGCTCAGATCGAGGCGCAACTGCTCGACGCGGGACTTGATCGCGTTCCAGCCGGTCAGGCGATGCGCGACGTGGACGTACCGGTCGAGCCCGAAGTCGGCCGGATCCAGGATCTCGTAGCTCGACGGGTCGTTGAGGATCGCCTTGGCGTGAATGCCCGCCTTGTGCGTGAACGCCGTGTAGCCCGTGATGTAGTTGTTGAACGGCACGTCGACCTCGACCAGGGAGGCGACGTAGTTCTCGATCTCGCGCAGCAACGGCAGGTCATAGCGCGACCGAACACCTTCAGGATCCTCGGCGTAGAGCCGCGCCACCAGGCCGCCGAGCGGCGTGATGCCGTTCCGCTCGCCAATTCCGAGGACCGACGTGTCGACATGGGTCGCGCCCGCCTCCAGCGCGCAGAACGCGTTGGCGACGGCGCAGCCGGTGTCGTTGTGGCCGTGGAACTCGATGTCGCAGTCGACTTCCCGCCGCAGCCGTCGGACCAGGTCGTAGACCTGCCTGGGGCTCGCGACGCCCACCGTATCGGCGACGCCTACCCGGTTCACGCCCACCGCGTTGACCGCGCGGTAGGCGCGGATCAGATCGTCCAGATCGCTGCGAAAGGAGTCCTCCGTGCTGAAACGGACCTCGACATCGTGCGACCGGATGTACTCGACCACCTCGACCGCGGTTTCGATCACCTGCTCCATGCTCTTGCCATGGGAGTACTCCCGCAGGTAGCGGGAAGTACCGAACACGACATCGATCCCGTCGACGCCGGTTTCGAGCGCCAGCCTCGCGTCGTCAAGGTGGCAACGGGTGTGGGTCAATACCTTGGCGCGGAGCCCGAGGCTCGCCACCCGTTCGCAGTCGTCCCGGCTGCCACGACTCGCGGCAGGCGAGGTCAGCTCGAGGTACTCGACCCCGAACGCGTCCAGCAGGCGCGCGATCTCCACCTTCTGGTCGCTGTCGAAGAAGGCGTTGGCGAACTGTTCGCCCTCGCGCAGGGTCGACTCGATGATGGCAGGGTGAGATTGGACAATCGCTGGATGGGAGGGCATGCAGGTTTCCTCCAGGTACAAGAAAGCCGGCGCATCCTGAACTGGATGGCCGGCCGAGAAGTGTCGCTGCGGGTCTCTAGGCGATGGGCACCCAGTCCTGAGGTCGGGGCTTCGCGCCCCGCTTGTGCAGCGGCTTGACCAGAAACGGTGTGATCGTCGATTGAGTCATGGAAGCGCGGATTGTGCTCGCTGGACGCCAGCGTGTCAAGGCGAACGGTGAAGCCGGGCGATGCTCGACAGGCGTCAGAACAGCTCCTGCAGCTCCTCGAAGGCCTGTCTTGCCTTCGCAATGTGCGCGTCCGCGTCACCGCCGAGACCTCCTCCCAGCGTGCGGAGGCACAGGTGAGTCAACCCCTTCTCCCGCCATCCCCGGGCGCGATCCTGCCACTCGTGCTCACGCGGCCCGACGACGGCGACCCCCGCCTCCGTGCCGATGACTGCCGGATCCCGGCCTGCGGCCCGCGCCGCGGCGTGAATGTCGGACGAGAGATCGTCGAAGTCCTCCGGCGAGCACAGGACGAACCAGCCGTCCGCCTGCCGGCCGATGCGCCGGCGGATGCGCGGTACCGGCATTCCGCGCGCGCCGATCCAGATCGGGATCGGACGGGACGGCAAGGGATCGATGCCCGTGCCCCGGACCACGTCCCAGCGGCCCTCGAAGTCGACGTTCGGCTCCGTCCACAGGCGCCGCAACAGTTCGAGTTGCTCCTCGCAGCGGGCGCCCCGGGTGCCGAAGTCCTGCCCGAGCGCCCGGTACTCCGCCTCGCTGCCGCCAACGCCCACACCGAGACGCACGCCGCCTCCCGACAGCCGCTCGAGTGTCGCCAGTTGCTTCGCCAGCAGCACCGTCTGACGCGACGGGGTGACGATGACCGAGGGTACGAGCTCGATCTTCTCCACCATCGCGGCGACGTAAGCCAGCAGCACGAGGGGCTCGAGGAGGTGCCCGCTCTTCGGCCGGGCGACGAGATCGGGCACCCGCAGGTGCGTGTAGCCAAGCTCGTCGGCTGCCTGCGCGAACGCCTTGACCGCGCCGAGATCGTCCTTGAGTTCGCGGACGGGTAGCGAGATGCCGACTCTCATGCGAGGGACTCCTTTGGTGGCCGTTCCCGCCGCGGGATCGTAGCAAGGTGTTCCGGGCTCAAGAGCCAGTTCTGGTTACACTCCGCCGCTTGACCGACCCGCAGCACATCTGGACCGGTACGGTCCTGCCGGAGTGGATCGACCACAACGGTCACATGAACGCCGGCTACTACCTGGTCGTGTTCGACGACGCGACAGGTCCCTGGACCGCGTTCCTGGGCATCGACCGGACCTACCGCAGGGCGAACCGGCGCTCGACGTTCTCGATCGACAGCCATCTCACCTGGCTGAGGGAACTGCCGGAGGGCGCGCCGATCGTGGTGGAAGCGGAACTCCTGGGCTTCGACGACAAGAAGTACCACACCTTCATGCGCATGCTGCACGCCGGGGAGGGCTACGTCGCGGCGACGCACGAGCTGCTGAGCATTCACATCGACCTGGACACGCGGCGCAGCACGCTCTTCCCTCCCGAGATCCACGAGCGCTTTGCTGAGGTCCTCGGGACCCAGCGCCGCATCGCCGAACCAGACGACATCGGACGGGTGATCCGCACCGAACCGTGGCCGCCGGACACGACGTCCTGACTCAAGGAAGTCCCAACCGGCTCAGGCCTCGGCGGTCCGCGCAGGAAACCGCTCCTCAGCTACGATTCTCCACATGACCACCCACGACGACTCCAGCGACTCCGACACCCCGTTGACCCGCCGCACCCTGATCGCCGGCTCCGCCGCCGGCGCCGCCGCGCTTGCCGCGAAGCCACGCGCCGCCGCGGCGGCCGAAGACGAAAGCCCGGCCTGGCCTGCCCCGAACTACGTCCGCACCAACGGCGGCCTCCGGATGGCCGTTTACGAGGCCGGGACCGAGGGCGTGCCGGTCGTCCTCAGCCACGGCTTCCCGGAACTCGCCTACTCCTGGCGTCACCAGTTGCCGGCGCTTGCCGCGACCGGCTTTCGCACCCTGGCGCCCGACCAGCGGGGCTACGGCAACACGCAGCGGCCCCTGGCGATCGAGGCATACAACATGGGCGAACTCTGCGCCGACCTGGTCGGCCTTCTCGATGCCCGCGGCATCGAGAAGGCAGTGTTCGTCGGCCACGACTGGGGCGGCGGCGTGGTCTGGGCCATGCCCCGGCTGCACTCGGACCGCGTTCTCGGCGTCGTCGGCGTGAACACTCCGACTGGTCCGCAGCCGCCACAGCCGCCGATCGAACTTCTCCGCCGGGCGCGCGGCGAGGACAACTACGTCGTCGCCTTCCAGGAGCCCTACAAGGCGGAAGAGGTTCTCGAGGCGGACACCGAGAAGTCGTTCCGCACGTTCATGCGGCGCGGCTCCTGGAACGCCGAGGAGTTCAACAAGCTCCCCGCCGACGCCCCGGAGCGGAAGTTCCAGTTGCTCGAGATCATCAAGCACGGTACGGCTGACGATCTGCGGGGTGAACTGCTGCTCACCAACGAGGAACTCGCGCACTTCGTGACCACCTACGAACGCACGGGATTCACCGGCGGCGTCAACTGGTATCGCAACATCGACCGCAACTGGGAGCTGATGAAGGGGATCGACCAGAAGATCGACCAGCCCTGCCTCTACATCGGCGCCGAGAACGACGTCGTGCTGCCTCCCTCCTCCGCCGACGGCATCGAGGCGCTGGTGCCGAACATCGACAAGCACACGATCGAGGACTGCGGCCACTGGACCCAGCAGGAGAAGCCCGAGGAGTTCAACCGGGTACTGGTCGACTGGTTGAAGGCGACGTTCGCGTAGCCGGCGGCCCGCCTCAGTACGCCATGAACATCGGCGACATCCACCAGCGGCTGACGGCCCATGAGCCGCGCGTCCTTCCGCCGGCCGCCTTCGAGGCCAGTGTCGCCATGGTGCTGCGCCCGTCGGCCAAAGGACCCGAAGCGCTGTTCATCGAGCGCTCGAAGAAGCCGCAAGACCCCTGGTCGGGCCAGATGGCCTTTCCCGGCGGCCGGCACGACGACACGGACCGCGACCTGCGCCACACCGCGGAACGCGAGACGATCGAGGAGGTGGGTCTGTCACTAGAGGGCGCGCGCCTGATCGGCCGGCTCGACGACCAGAGCGGGCAGCGCGCCGGCCAGGGGAGGAAACTCCGGATCGCGGCGTTCGTCTACGAAGTCGCGCCCGGCGCCGGCAACGATCTGGTCCTGAACTATGAGGTCGCCGAGACGCTCTGGGTGCCGTTGGCCTGGTTCGAGGACCCGGCGCGGGTCATCGACTACCGCCATCCGCCCTATCCCGAGGTCAGCTTCCCCGGCGTCGTCGTCGGCGACCCGGAACGGCATGTCGTCTGGGGCCTGACGTTTCGATTCCTGTCCGCGTTCTTCGAGATCCTGCAGCGCCCGTTCGCCGCGAACGGCCGGCCGTAACACTCACTCGACGATCTCGAGATACTCCCGCCTCGACCAGCCCCGCTCTCCGTCCGGCAATTCGATGCGGACCCATTCCGGACGTTGCTCGATCACGCGCACTTCGGTGCCGGCGTGGAGCTGGAATCGGACGACGGAACCCTCGCCGGCGGCAGCGTGGAGATCGATCTCCTGCGGAAGCACGACAGCGACCGGAGAGCTGAAGGCGGCGTGCGCCACAAGCGAGCCGGCCAGCGCAAGACCGACGACGAGCAGGCAGACGGCGGACCAGCGGAGCACCTCCGACGCCGGCCGATAGAGCCGGGACGCGAGCACGATCCAGAAACCGAGACCGACCAGTACCGCACTCCTGAGGACTTCGACCGGAGCCAGGCTGTAGTGCCAGAACAGGACGGTGCGAACCAGAACGGGCGGCTCGGGCGGCGCGATCTCGTCGCGCGCGCTCCGGCGAGCGAAGGTCAGGTTCGCGTTGGCGTCCTCGTCCCGCGGCAGCAGCCTCAGCGAACGACGGTAGGAAGCGATGGAGCGCCCCAGTTCGCCGGCACGGAGGTAGGCGTTTCCCAGGTTGTAGTGCAGGTGACCGTTGTCGACACCCATCTCACGCATCTCCGCGTAGAGAGCGACGGCTCGCCCGAAGTCGCCCGCCTCATAGGCGGCGTTGCCGTTGACCCAGAGTTCGGCCGGCTCCGGCGCCGCCGGAGGGCCCTCCGCCGGCTGAGCCTCGGTGACCACGGGCAGTCCGTCGTCCTGGGAGAGGACTGGAACCGCCGCCACCGCGCCGGACAGGACGAGAATCGCGACGCGCCCCATGGCGGCACGTCTCATGGTTGCCGGCCCCGCAACTGCCTGTCGAGGGTCTTGATCAGATCGCTCAGACCCTCCGTGCTGGTTTCCGCTGCCAGCCCGCCGCCGCCAGCCACCGGCGCCAGACCGTACTGGGCGGCCTCGAGTCGCTCGAGCAGCGTCCGGCAACGCGCCGCCAGAGCGCTCTCGACGCCAGCCCGCACGAGTGCGGCCTCCGCCTCCGACGGCGTCAGGGCCGAGCCCTCGACACCCAGCTTGTCGCCGACGTAACGACGCACGATCCGGGAAGCCTCCGCGGCGGAAGCCGGCCCCGCGCCGGAGCGGAGCTTCCTCGACACGGACAGTGCGTCGCGCAGCGCGCGCTGGCGCCGGCGCAGCGTCCTGTCCGCGGCGTAGCGGCGTTCGCGCCGGTGGTGCGCCAGCAGGGCCAGGTACATGAAAGGAGGCAACAGGCCGCAGGCAAACCAGACCCAGAGGCGCCACCCCTGCGGCGCGACCGAGACGATGCCGGCCGCCGCCCGCCGAATCGGCAGGATGTCGTCGGCGAGGATCCGCACCGCCACCTTGCCGGTGGTCGGCGCCAGCGATTCCGTGAGCATCAGCTCCTCCTCACCGTCGGCGGGAGTGACCTCGAGGTCGATGCGCTCGGTGGACCGGGTCGCGTAGTCGCCAAGCTCGGGATCGAAGTAGACGAGATCGATCGGCGGGACATCGAGAGGGCCGGCCACCAGCGGAACCAGGGCCCGCCGGAACACCTTGCGACCGGTCAGCAGGCGTCCACTTCGGTCGGTGCTCGCGTCCGGCTGGTCCGGGTAGATCTTGAACGCCGGCAGCTCCGGGATGTCGGGCTCGCTCAGGAACTGAACGTTGCCGCTGCCGCCGACCTGCACCTCGAGCGTGGCCGACTGCCCCACCTGCAGCTCGCGCCGGCTGAGTGAGGCTTGAATGTCGAACTCCCCGACCAGACCGTTCCAGCCGTCGGGAGCCGGCGGCAACCTCCGCACGTCGAGAGTCAGAGGCTCCGTGAGCAGGTACTTCGTCGCCCAGCGCCCGCCCGAGCCGAGCAGACTGTCGAACTCGTCGAAGATGCTGCGCCTCCGGCTCGGCCGGCGCGCCTGCTCGACCTCCACCTGCACCCGGAGCTGGGTCTGCGGCAGCGTCACCTCGCCGGATCGCTGGGGAAAGAGCGCCTTGCGCACCTCGTTCACCGAGTACTGGACACCGTCGATCGTGGTCGAGAACTGGCGCACGTCGCCGAGGTCCTCGACCACAACGTCGCTACCGAAGTCCATCGACTCGATCGACCCCTGCCCCACGGCCACCCGGCTGTAGAAGCGCCAGGTGTAGATGACCTGCTGGCCTTGCCACGGTCGATCCGTCGACACGGTCGAGGTGACGAAGAGGTCCCGGTCCTGCTCGTCGCTCTGGCCCTCGGCGCCGGTGACCTGAATCGTGAATGGCCGGCTCCTGACCTCGGCACCGTCGATCAGGGCGGTCGCGGGACCGATCTCGAAGCTGCCGGCTCGCGTGGGGATCAGCAGGTAGTTGTAGGACGTGCTGTTGCTGACCCGGCCGTTGTTGATCTGCATGTCGCGGCGCTCTCCCCGCGACAGAACCCGGAAGTCCGGCAGTTCGGGCAGCCCCGGCGGTTCGTCCGGCGATCCTTCGATCCTGATCGTCAGGTAGAGCTGGTCGCCCAGAGCCACCTGGTTGCGGTCGACGGTTACCTGGATCCGGTCCGGCTCCTGGGCCTCTGCTCCGGCGGAACCCAGCAAGAGGGTCCAGGCCACCAGAGCCGCGACCCGGCGCCAGTCGAGGGACGGCCCACGCGTGCTTGGGTCCATCGCGCTACCAGTCCTTCGCCAGACGGCTGCGGCGCCCGCGTTGTCCCCGGCGGGTCGGATCCGGCCGGCCCTCTTCCAGGGCCTGCAGGTAACGCTCCGCTTCCTCCGGCGTCATGCCCGGCGCTGGCTCCTGAGGACGGCCCTGGTTGCCGCTCTCCGGTCCGTCGGCCCGCGTGTCCGGATCCTCGGCGTCCGGGATGCCGTCCCCGTCGCTGTCCTGCGGACCCTCGCCGCCCTGCGGTTGCTGGTCCCGTCCCTGGTCGCCAGGATCCTGCTCCTGGCCGGAGTCTTCCTGGTCCTGGTCCTGGTCCTGGTCTCCCTCCGACTGCTGCTGTGCGCCCTGGTCCTCCTGCTGCTCCTCCTGCTGCTGCTCGTTCTGTTGCCGGTTCTGGCTGTCCTGCTGGCGCCGCCTCATCTCGTCGCGAACGAACTCCAGGTTGAACTTCGCGTCGAGGTCATCGGGATTCGCTTCGAGCGACGCCATGTAGAAGTCGACCGCGTCCTCGAGCTTGTCCTGCCGGTAGGCGCTGTTGCCCAGGTTGTAGAGAGCCTGGGCACGCAGCTCGTCGTCGCCGATGGCCGCGGCCCGGTAGAACTCGCCGTCCGCCGCTTCGAAGTCGCTCAGCTTGTAGTGGGCGGCGCCGACGTTCAGACTCAGCTCCGGGTCATCCGGCCGCTCGGTCTGGTGGTCCGCGAACCCTCTCAGGGCCTGGTCGTAGGCGGCTGCGTCCCAGGCCGCATAGGGCGACGAGTAGTCGACCGGAGCGGGCGGCTCCTCGTCCGGAGCCTGCGCCGTGACGGCGAACGGAAGGAGGAGCAGCCCAAGCCCAGGCAGCCAGCGCGCACTCGGGTCCATGCGGCGACGCCTGCGTACCGGCTCACGCGACTGCGGCACGGTCCCCTCCCTCCTGTCCGGTGCCACGGCGCCCCAGGCGCTCGCCGATCAGCGGCTCGAGCATCAGCGCCGCCAGCGCGATGACCAGCAGCCACTGGAATCGCTCCTCCCAGCGCTGCTGCCGGCTGGAGCCCAGTTCCTGGTCCTCCAACTGCGCCTTGATGCCCTGAGCGTAAATCTGCTCGAGGTCCACGTCGCCGGTCACCGAGCGGACGTAGCGGCCGCCGCTGGTGAGGGCGATCCGCTGCAACGCCGCCTCGTCGAGCCGGCTCAGGACGATCTCGCCCCCGCGGTCGGTGCGAAAGCCACCGCCCTCCCTGGGTATGGGTGCCCCCTCGTCCCGTCCGATGCCGATCGCGAAGATGCGCACCCCCGCCTCGGCCGCGGCCTCGGCGGCGTCCTGGGCCTCGCCGAGGTGATCCTCGCCGTCCGTGATCAGGATGATCGCGCGCGACTTCCGCGACCCCGTCTGGGCTACCCGGTCGAAGGCCTCGAGCGAAACGCGGAGCGCCTCTCCGATAGCGGTGCCCTTGACCGGAATCAGGTCCGGCTCCATCGCCTCGAGAAACAGCGCCGCCGCCGAGTAGTCCAGCGTCAGTGGCAACTCGAGGAACGCACTGCCGGCAAAGGCAACCAGCGCGATCCGGTCTCCTTCCAGCCTCTGCAGCAGGTCGGCGATCTCGCGCCTGGCGCGTTCGAGCCGGCTCAGTTCGCCGCCCGCCTCCGCGTCCCGCACGAGCATCGAGTCCGAGACATCGAGGGCGACCACGATGTCGACGCCCTCCCGGTGGACTTCCTCCCACACGAAGCCCCAGCGCGGCTGCGCCAGGGACGCGACCAGCGCAAGCACCGCGACCAGAACGAGAACCGCTTTCAGGCGCCGTCTCGGCCGACTGACTCCGGCGATCAAACCCGGCAACATCTCACGAGACGCGAAACGGCCGAGCAGACGCGCGCGGGTACGAAACGCGTAGACGTAGAACAGCAGGAGCGCCGGGCCAAGCCACAGGAGCCAGAGCGCATCCGGCCGTCCCGTACGCACCTCGCAGCCGGCGATCAGCAGCAGGGCCGGAGCCAACGCCAGCAGCTCCCCACCGCGGCGCAGGCCGCCGCCGTCCGGCCCCGTGTAGCGGCTTGAAGACCCACCGGTCACGGCAGCTTCCTCAAGCGGGTATCGAGCAGCACAACCTCGAGCAGCAGCAGGAACATGGCCGGCGCCACCAGCCACGCGAACCGCTCCTCGTACTCCATGTACGACTCCTGGCTGATCTCAGTCTTCTCCAGCTCGTCGATCCGTTCGTAGATCTGCTCCAGCCCCGCCTCGTCCTCGGCCCGGTAGTAGGCGCCGCCTGTCGTGTCCGCCATCCGACGCAGCGTCGCTTCGTCGATCTCCACGTCCTGGTAGACGACCCGCGGCCCGAAGCCCGTCTCGACCACGAAGGGCGCCTGGCCTCTGGTGCCGACGCCGATCGTGTAGAGCCGGACGCCGAGCGCCGCCGCGGCTTCGGCCGCACGTAACGGCGACAGGGAACCGGCGTTGCTCCGCCCGTCCGTGAGCAGGATCGCCACCTTCGATTCGGCGTCCGAGTCCTTGAGGCGCTTGGTGGCGACCCCGACCGCCGATCCGATCGCGGTGGCGTCTCCGGCCATGCCGATCTCCAGTTGCTCGAGAAAGGTGGCCGCGACCCCGTGGTCGAGCGTCAGCGGGCACTGGGTGAAGGCCTCCTCGCCGAACACGACCAGGCCGACACGGTCATTGGGTCGGGCGGCGATGAAGGTCTCGACGACCCCCTTCGCCACCTCGAGCCGGTCCCTCCGGCGGCTCAGCGAACGCTCGTGCGCGTCCAGGTCCAGCGCCCGCATCGATCCCGAGGTGTCGATCACGAGCACGATGTCGATGCCCTCCGTGCTCACCTCGGTCAGCGCGCGGCCGGTCTGCGGCCGCATCACGGCAAGCAGGACAAGGGCAACGACGAGAAGCCGAAGGGCCGAGACCAGCCGGCGCGCGGTCAGCGTGCCGGAGCGCGGGGTGCGCAGGGCGTGGCCAAGCGAGGAGTACGCCACCGCCGCCGTGTCGCCACCGGCATCGCGCTTCGCCGCGATCTGGCGCAGGCGCGGCCGGAGCCACCACAGGAGCGCCCAGATCACGTATAGCGGAAGCAGCACCCAGAGCCAGCGCGCATCGGCGAAGACGAGCTGGTCCGTCATGCCGCCTTCTCCGTCTGATCGGAGGCCGGCCCCTCACTCTCGTCGTCTTCCGGGTCCTCGCTGGGCCGGGTCGCCGTGACGAAGCCAAGGGCCTGCTCGTAGGTGCGCTCGATCTCCTCGGGCACCGGCAGACGCGCCGCGAACTTGACCTGATCGGTGGCGACCAGGAACCGCTCCAGGCGCCTCGCCTGCAACGACTCGAGCCGCACCAACCCGTCCAATCGACCCAGGATCTCCTCGGTGGTCAGGTCGGTCGCGTTCAACCCGAAGCGGCCTTCGACGTAGGCCCTGATCACCGATGAAACGTCGAAGTAGTAGCGGCGGAGTTCCCGCAGGTCGGAGAAGTCGGTGCGACGCAGCCGCTCCAGCTCCCGGATCGCCAGGTCGTAGGGCGGAACCGGGGGCACTTCGGGCGCGCTGCCGTCCGGTCGGCGGCGGCGCCACCACCACCACCACACCAGCCCTAGCGCAACGGCGGCCAGGGCCAAACCGGCCCACAGCAGCCACGAGGCCGGGGTGTCGATTCTGCGCAGCGGCTTGATGTCGCGGATGTCGGTCGCCTCGCTCCGGTCCTCCGGCAGCACGGACTCGACCTCGACGGAGATCTCCCCCGTTTCCAGGTCGCCACCGGGGCCGGACGGCTGGCTGTAGGTCGCGGTCAGCGCCGGCAGGACGTAGGCGCCCACGAGGTCGGCGCGGAGTTCGTACCACCTGCGCTCGAGGAGGCGACCGGAAGCCAGGGTCTCCGCCGGGGCCCGCCCCAGGTCGACGATGCGGAAGCCGGCGATGTCCGCGCCCGGCTCATCGAGCTCGACCTCGACCCCCGGGTCGCGCTCGACTTCCACCGTGTACGTGATCAGGTCGCCCGTCGTGGCGACGGTCCGGTCCACGGCGGCACGCAGTTCAGCGGGCGGCTTCATTTCGGCATCGCCGGCCGGTTCGCCCGAGGCGCACGCCACCAGCGTCCCCGCGGCGAAGGCCACCGCGACCCGGGCGCCGATGCTCCGCAACGTCATCCCTACACCCGTACCGACTGTTCGCGCGCTCTCATGTAGCGCACCAGGGGCTCGATCCAGGGCCGGTCGGCCCAGACCTGAATCTCACCGACACCCGCCTGGCGGAACTGTTCCGTCCGCTGCTCCATGTCCTGCCTGGCCAGCCGCACGAAACTCTCCGAGACCCGCCGGTCCGCCGTGTCGATGACCAGCGTCCGGCCCGTTTCCGCATCCTCGAGCTCGATGAGCCCCATCCGCGGCAGGCTCACCTCGCGCTGGTCGAGCACCCGGATCGCCGTCAGATCGTGCCGCCGCGCCGCGACCCGCAGGCGTTCCACGAAGCCCGTGTCCAGGAAGTCCGAAATGACGAACCCCACCGACCGGCGCCTCACGACCCGGCCCAGGTACTCGAGCGCGCCGTCCAGGTCCGTGCCGCGCCCGGCGGGCCGGAAGCTGAGAACTTCCCGGATCACGCGCCACACGTGCGCGCGTCCCTTCTTGGGCGGAATGAACCGCTCGATCCGGTCCGAGAAGATGATCATCCCCACCCGGTCGTTGTTCTGGATCGCGAGGTACGCAAGCACGGCGGCAAGCTCGGCGACGACCTCCCGCTTCTGCTTGCCCGAGGTGCCGAACGCCCCCGAGGAACTCACGTCGACGATCAGCATCACCGTCAGCTCGCGCTCCTCGCGGTGCTCCTTCACGAAGGGGCTCGACATGCGCGCCGTCACGTTCCAGTCGATGTGGCGGATGTCATCCCCCGGTGCGTACTCGCGGACCTGCTCGAACTCCATGCCCCTTCCCTTGAAGGCGCTGTGGTACTCCCCCGCCAGCGCATCCGTCACCAGGCGCTGGGTGCGGATCTGGATCGCCTTGATCCGCGCGAGCAACTCGGGCGACAGAGTCGCCGTCTCCTGCTCCGGGGCCTCGTTCCGCTCTGTCTTGAAGAAGAACATCGATCCCCCCGATACCCTGTGCTTCCGGGCGGTTTCAGGGAACGTCGACCGTGTTGAGCAGCTCCTGGATCAGGTCGTCCGAGGTGAGATCCCTGGCCTCGGCCTCGTAGGAGATCAGCACCCGGTGCCTGAGCACGTCCGGGGCCACGGTCTTGACATCCTGCGGAGTCACGTAGGCCCGGCCCGACATCAGGGCCTGCACGCGGGCGGCAGCGGCGAGGTAGATCGTCGCGCGCGGAGACGCTCCGTACTCGATCAGCGGTTCGAGCTTCTCGAGGCCGACTCCGGCCGGCTCCCGCGTCGCGAAGACGAGGTCGACCACATACTCCTCGACCTTCGGGTCGAGGTAGATCGCGTCGGCGACATCGCGCGCGCGGCGAATGTCCTCCGGAGTCACCACCGCCTCGACCGCCGGCCGCTCGCGACGGGCCATCCGCCGCATGATCTCCATCTCCTCCTGCCGGTCCGGGTAGTCGACCCGCAGCTTCAGCATGAAGCGGTCGACCTGCGCTTCCGGCAGGGGATAGGTGCCCTCCTGCTCGATCGGGTTCTGGGTCGCGAGGACGAGGAACGGATCCGGCAGATCGAACGTCTCGTCGCCCAGCGTGACCTGCCGTTCCTGCATCGCCTCGAGCAACGCGCTCTGGACCTTGGCCGGCGCGCGGTTGATCTCGTCGGCAAGGAGCAGGTTGGTGAAGATCGGTCCCTGCTTGACCTGAAAGTCGTGTTGATCGGCCCGGTAGATCTGCGTGCCCAGAAGGTCCGCCGGCAGCAGGTCCGGGGTGAACTGAATGCGCGAGAAGCCGGTGTGAACCGCTTCAGCCAGGGTCTTGATCGCGGTCGTCTTGGCCAGTCCGGGAATACCCTCGACCAGGACGTGACCGTCGGCGATGAGCGCCATCAGCAACCGATCGATCATGTATGTCTGGCCGACGATCACCTTGGCGACCTCGGCGCGGACGCGCTCCAGCAGGTCGGCCTGGGCGGCGATCTCCGTGCGCAGTTCTTCGCTGACGCCCGGTACGGCAGGACCGGCAGGCGGCGTTTGGGGCACCGCCAGCGGCTGTTCGGTTGGAATGTTCTCGCTCGAATCCATCGTCATCTCGGTCGACTCTCCCAACCCCCGGAAACCCCGGGTTCTTCCCGCCCCGGGTTCTCTCCGAACAGCCGGGCTACGAACTTTATCCGAGCGCCCGGTCCGAACCGGGCGTTCGCGCGAGCCGACCTGGCCGTCAGATACCGGACACCTGACCGCCATCCGCGGTCGCGGCATCGAGGTGATCGCAGCAGTTGACCAGGGACGCTTCCCACGGCGCGCGGCCCTGAACATGGGTTACCGACGTGTTGCCCCACCGGGTCGGAGGTTCCATGCCGTCACCGAGGTGTAGATGACGCAACGCCAGCGAGTAGCAGACGAGGCCGTGGGTGACGAAGACGCTGTCTCCCTCCGTAATCTCCGCGGTCTGCCGAATCCGGGCCCAGGCCGCATCCACCCGAAGGTGAAACGTCTCCCAGTCCTCCCCGCCCGGCGGCGCGTAACCGGGTTCCATGATGTCGAGGCCGATGTCGGCATAGGCCCGCCCCCGCAGATCGCCGAAGTTCCGCTCGGCGAGCAGGGGCTCGATGAGCAGAGGGAGTCCCAAGGCCCCCGCCACCGGCTCGGCGGTCATCTCCGCACGGCGCAGGTCGCTCGCGACGACGCAGCCGATCGGACGTCGCCGGTGGTGCTCCGCCAACCGCGACGCCAGGCGCTCCGCCTGACCCACGCCGCGCTCGTTGAGAGGCGTGCCTGGCGTCTGCACGACGCGGGCGGCGTTTGACGCGGTCTCGCCGTGGCGCACGATGAGCAGCACGGCCGGGAGGGTATCAACGTGCCCGCCGGGTACGACGACTCTGGAGCGGAGCTAGGATCGGAGCCGCCGCCATGCCGCCGCAGCTCTCGATCGTCGCCCCGGTGTACAACGAGGCGGGCAACCTGGAACGACTCGTGGCGGAGACTCACGATTCGATCGGGGCGGCCGGCCTCGACTACGAGTTGATCCTGGTCGACGACCGCAGCACCGACGGAAGCCGGGACGAACTCGTGGAGCTGGCCACGGGTAACGAGAGACTGCGCGCCCTGAGTCTCGAGCGCCATGCCGGCCAGTCGGCGGCGCTGCTCGCCGGCCTGCGAGCCGCCCGGGCGCCGCTGGTCGTCACGATGGACGCCGACCTGCAGAACGACCCGGCCGACATCCCGGACATCGTCGCCCTGCTCGAGGACCACGACGTCGTCTCCGGTGTGCGCGTCACACGTCGCGACACCCTGCCGCGACGGCTTGCGAGCCGGGTCTCGAACCTGGTGCGACGGTGGTTCCTCGGCGATCCCTGCACGGACATCGGCTGCGCGCTCAAGGGCTACCGGTCCCACGTCCTCGACGACCTGCCGGCCTTCAACGGCCTGCACCGCTTCCTTCCGGTGCTGGCACTCCGGCACGGCGGCGGCTATGCCGAGATCCCGGTCGGTCACCGCCCCCGCACGAGCGGCGCCAGCAAGTACACCCTGCGCGGACGCTTCCTGCGCGGCATCCTGGACCTGTGCGGGGTGTCCTGGTACCGCCGGCGCGCCGTTTCCACGACCGCTTACTCACTGGAGAGCTCGACATGTCATTCCTCACGCCCGAGAACATCTGGGTAGCCGTCGGCTTCGGAGGGCAGGCCCTCTTCGGTGCCCGCTTTCTCGTCCAGTGGATCGCTACCGAACGCCGCCGGCAAAGCGTCGTCCCAACCGCATTCTGGTACCTGAGCCTGGGTGGCGGACTCGTCCTCCTGAGCTACGCCGTGAGCATCGGCGACCCCGTCTTCATCACCGGCCAGAGCTTCGGCGTCCTCGTCTACTCGCGAAACCTCTGGTTCGTCCACCGGCACAAGGCAAACGAGGCGGGCTGACCGCGGCGCCGGCTCCTAGAAGTTGTACTTCACTCCGAGCTGGACGATGCGGCCGTCTCCATTCGTCGCAGTGATCGTCCCGTAGCCCCGGTCTCCGACCCGATTGCCCGGCTGGGCGAAGTTGACCCGGTCGAACACGTTGAACGCCTCGACCCGGAGCTGCAGCGACCGATCGCCGCCGCCGAGCGGGACGTGCTTGATCAGGGACAGGTCGACGCGCTGGAAGTCCGGCCCGCGGAGGATGTTGCGGCCGGCGTTGCCGCGCCGGTCCGCCGTCTCGGCCAACGTCAACGGTACGAAACACTCGGTGTTGAACCATTTCTCGACCGTCCTCGGCGCACCCTGGTTCGGGTCGCAGACCTGGTCGGGACGCGACGTCAAACCGCGAATGTCGTCGCCGCGCACCCGGATCGGGAACGGGTAACCGGTCTGGTACTGGAGGATGCCGTTGATCTGCCAGTTGCCGAAGAGGGCGCGAGCGAAAGCGCCGCTGTTCTCGAGCGAAGGCAGGTCGTAGCCGAAGCTGAGCACCACCCGATGGCGGACGTCGAAGAGAGCATCTCCGCGCTCCCGCGCCAGTGCGTTCGCGATCGTCGCCGGACGATCCGGATCAACGGGGATGATCGGCCGTTCCTCGCCGCCGATGTTGAGACCGGAGACGTGGTCCTCCGCGTTCCCGTACGTGTACGAGAAGAGGAAGTTGAAGCCATGGGTCGGCCGCATGCGGACGCTGGCCTGCCACGCGTTGTACCAGGACTTGGCGACCGTGAACGTCGGCCGCACCAGGCTGAACGCCGGATAGAGACGTGGCCCGAGCGTGGTCTGGCCCGGCTCGGCGATCCTCGGATTGACCTCCATGAAGATCGGCAGGTTCCTGCCCCGCGACCCCACATAGCCGACTTCGAGACCCATGTTCTGCCCCAGTTGGCGCTGGTAGCTGAGGTTGAAGTGCTGGTAGTTGGGTGTCGTGAAGTTCTTGCTCCAACCGATGAAGATGATTCCCGGCGGGAATCTCGTCGGCCCGCCCTCGAGGTTCGCCAGCGGGTCCGCGAGGGTGACCACCGCGGGCGGCGCGTTGAGCTGAACCAGCGGGTTGAACGGCGGCGCCAGCACCGAGTTCTGGAAGAAGTCGCCCTGGCCCGGAATGCTGTCGAAGAAGAGGCCCCAACCCGCGCGAACACTGCTGCGACCATTGCCGACCGGGTCCCAGGCCATCGCCAGCCGCGGCGCGAAGTTGTTCGAGTCCGTGTCGTACGTCCCCGCCGGCACTCCCGCATCGCCGGGGTAGACCAGGCCGGCCGGAGCGTCCGGGAACCGCGTCGACTGCTGACCGGGCCGGAAGCTGTTCAGGGCGTCGCCCGAGTCCTCGAAGGGCGTCGCCAGTTCGTACCGGAGGCCGAAGTTCAGGGTCAGCCGCGGTGTGGCCCGGAACTCGTCCTGGACGTATCCGGAGTACAGCCAGCCGTCGCCCTCGTTGATCGAGTCCGCGCCCGGCACCGCGGTCCGGATGAACCCGGGCAGACCGAGCAGGAAGTCGGCCGCCGCGCTGCCCGTGTGGGTGCCGCGGAACACGAAGTCGCCGTTCGGCCGGTTGATGAAGCCGATGAACATCTTCTCGTTGCGAACGTCGACGCCGGTCTTGATCGTGTGACGACCCCGCAGGATCGTCAGATCCTCCGTGAACTGCTCGACTTCGTTCTCCCGCTTGACGAACGGCTGATTGCGGTCGCCCATGCTCGGGAAGCCGGAGATCGAGAACTGCGGAAGACCGATCGCCAGCTCGTTGATGTTCGGCAGGTTGATGCCGTACTCGGAGTTGGTGAGACCGCTGGTGACGACCGGCTCCGCGTCGATCGCGCTGGTCAGGTAGCGGACCTGGTTGAAGACGTTCGACCCGACCGTGGCGGTGTGGGACAGCATGTAGTCCTCGAGCGTCGACGCCGCGGTGTTGCCGATCGGCCGCACGGTGGGCGGCTCGAATCGGTCCGACGAACTGCGAAGCGCCCGCACCAGCACGTTCTGGGAGTCCGTCATCCGGTAGTCCAGGCGCAGGCCGAACTGGTCGCGATCATCGGTCACGTCGGGTGACACGATGTACCGGCCGCCGGCGTTCGGCAGCGGCATGAACTCGCTGATCAACCTGGTCGCGATCGGGCTCAGCCGATCCGCCGGAATCACGTTGCCGGGGAAGGGCTCACCGGTCATCGGGTCCATGATCGTGGACCCGCCCGAGAAGTCGCCCATCCGCTCGGCGGCGGACATCACGGCGATGTTCTGCGTGATGCCTCGGGTGTTGCGGAAGCCCTCGTAGTAGCCGAAACCGAACAGCCTGTCGGTGATCATCGGGCCGCCGATGGCGCCGCCGAACTGATCCTGCTTCAGCGTCGGTTTGTCCTGATCCGGCGGCGAGAAGTAGTTCCGGGACTCGAACGAGTCGTCCCGGTTGAACTCCCACACGCTGCCCTGAAGGCTGTTGCCGCCCGACTTGGTCACGACGTTGACGATGGAGCCCGCGCTGCGGCCGAACTCGGCCGTGTAGGAGTGCGTGAGGATCTTGAACTCCTCGATGGCGTCGGGAGGCGGACGCACGATGAAGCCGGTGTTGAACGTGTCGTTGTTGGCGGCGCCGTCGAGCAGGAAGTTGTTCGACTGGTTGCGCACGCCGTTGACGCTGAAGCCGGAGGTCACGGCGCCGAAACCGTGAATCGCGGCGTCCGCGTCGCCTCGCGCTCCTCCGAGGCGCGCCGGCGGTTCGACCACGCCGGGAATCAGGGTTCCCAACTGGGTGAAGTTCCGGCCGTTGAGCGGCAACTGGACGATCTGTACCTCGTCGACGACGATTCCCAGAGTGGCATTCGAGGTCTCGATGAGAGGAGTCTCGCCGGTGACGGTCATCGTCTCGGAGAACTCGCCGACCGTGAGCGCCATGCTGATTCGGGCCGTCTCGGCCACGGTGACCCGAACGCCTTCACGGCTCAACTGGACGAAGCCCTCGAGCGCCGCGGTGACGTTGTAGTCGCCCGGCGCGAGCAGCGGCGCCGCGAAGTAGCCGTCCTGTCCCGTCATCACCAGCCGGGCCTGATTCGTGGCGACGTTCGTCACCGTAACGCTCACGCCAGGCAGCGCGCCGCCCTCCTCGTCCGTGACGAAGCCGCTCAACTGTCCGGTGGCCTGCCCCCAGGCCCCGGCGGCGCAGAGTGCGAGCGCCAGCGCGACGAGCCCGACCGATCGAATCCAGCCAACCTTGTTCCTCATCCTGCGTCTCCTTCTGTCTACGCACCTCCGGCGCGGAGGTGCGGGGCAACCAAGTCAAGAAACGGCGAACGGTGTTCGCCGTCGGAATCCAGGTCAGTGGGGCGGGTCGCAGCATAGCACCGCAGCAACCCCACGGTCCCCGACCAGCCGGGCGGTGCGGTCTGCTACCATTCGCCCGTTCCGCCGCGGTTCTCCGTGGCCGGGGCAACTCATCGAGACCGGCTGAGGGACAGGCCCGTTGACGCCGGGGCAACCACCGGGGCTTCGCAACCCTGGGAGGTGCCAACTCCTACGGGAGTTCCGCCCTCGGGCGGGGCTTGCCGAGAGATGAGTCAACGAGCCGCGCAAGCGGTTTCGGCGCCTCCTCCGGTTCACTCTCCGTAGAAGTCTTCTCGAGAGAGCGTTGAATCCGTCCCGCGCAGGCGGGGCCACCCAACCCCTTTCGACCGGAGACTCACATGACCTCGAACCACGACCCGGCGACTCGCGCCGTCCGCGCGGCGCTCGCCACCGACGAACACCACGGAGCGGTCGTTCCGCCGCTCCATCTCTCGGCCAACTTCACGTTCGCCGGCCTGGACGGCAAGCGGCCCTATGACTACACGCGGTCCGGCAATCCAACGCGCACTGCCCTAGCCGAGGCCCTCGCCGAGGCGGAAGGCGGCCAGGGCGCCGTCGTCACCGCCTCCGGCATGGCGGCCGTCACCCTGGTTTGCCAACTGCTGGACCCGGGGGAACGGATCGTCGCGGCCCACGACTGCTACGGCGGCACCTTCCGGCTCCTGGACCGGTACCGGCAGCGCGGCCTGCTCGAAGTCGACTTCGTCGACCTGACGAGCCGCGAGGCCATGGCGGCGGCTCTCGCCTCCCGTCCGAAACTGGTTCTGGTCGAGACGCCGAGCAACCCGCTGCTCCGCATCACCGATCTGGACGCCGTGTGCAGCCGGGCGAAGCAGGCCGGCGCGCTGGTCGTGGCCGACAACACGTTCATGTCGCCGGCGCTCCAGCGGCCCATCGAGTGGGGCGCCGACGTGGTGATCCACTCGACGACCAAGTACCTGAACGGCCACAGCGACGTGATCGGCGGCGCGGTCATCGCGGCGACTCCAGAACTCCACGAGTTCTTCGAGGAGTGGGCGAACATGATGGGCGTAGCCGGAGCCCCATTCGACAGCTACCTGACCCTGCGGGGCCTGCGCACCCTGCACAGTCGTCTACGCTGCCACGAGCAGAACGCACTTGCCGTGGTCGGGATGCTCCGTGAGCATCCCGCCGTGGAGCGGGTCTACCATCCGAGCCTGCCGGACCACCCCGGCCATGACATCGCGAGTCGCCAGCAGGACGGCTTCGGCGCCATGGCGAGCTTCGACCTCAGGGGCGACACCGGCGACGTGGCCCACCTGGTCTCGCACCTGACCTGCTTCTCGTTCGCCGAGTCACTTGGCGGCGTCGAGAGTCTGATTTCCCATCCAGCCACGATGAGTCACGCCTCGATGACGGCGGAAGCTCGCGCCGCGGCCGGCATCAGCGACCAGCTTCTGCGACTCTCGATCGGAATCGAGCACGCGGACGACCTTGTGGCCGACCTGCGCGGGGCGCTCGACGGCGTGCGGCATCGTCCGCGGTCTGCTACGGCGTAGCGCCGGAGAGTGGACCCCGCCCGAGCGCGAGGCGGATCATGCGGTCGCAGAGGTGTTCGAATGAGATCCCGAAGACTGCGGCGGACTGGGGGAGGAGGCTGGTGGGGGTCATGCCCGGCAGGGTGTTGACCTCGAGGCAGTAGGCAGAGCCACCGGCGTCAAGGCGGAAGTCGACGCGGGAGAAGTCGCGGAGGTCCAGGGCCTCGTGGGCCGCGAGGGCGAGGTCGCGAAGGCGTCTCTCGAGATCCGGGTCGATCTCGGCCGGGAAGAGTTCACGGGCGCGGCCTGGGGTGTACTTGCTGTGGAAGTCGAAGATCACGCCCGGCGCGACGATCTCGCCGACGCCCAGCGCTTCGCCCTCCAGCACGCCGACCGTGTACTCGCGCCCAGGCAGGAAGCGCTCCAGGATCACCTGGGCGTCGAACGTCAGGGCCTTGCCAACCGCCGAGTCGAGGCCGTTGAGATCCGACATGAGGGTCAGGCCGACGGTCGAGCCCACCCGTGACGGCTTGACGATCAGGGGCAGGCCGAGTTCTTCGGTGTCCGACTGTCGGGCCGGCCAGGTCAGCCAGTCGGGAGTCGGGATGCCGGCATCGCGGAAGCGGCTCTTGCTTTCGTCCTTGTCCATCGCCAGGCGGCTGCTCCGGGCGTCGCTGCCCGTGAAGGCGATACCGGCCGCCTCCAGCAGCTCCTGAACTTCGCCGCCCTCGCCCTGACGGCCGTGGAGCACGAGGAAGACGGCGTCGTGGCTGGCGAGTTCGCCCGCGACCAGGGAGGGCAGGTCTTCTCGCGCTTCCAGCTCGCGAAGCTCTGCCAGCGACGGCGGGCGGGTGCCGACGACCCGGCCCAGACGCTGCCGTTCCAGTTCGGCGTCCAGAGGTCCCGGTTCGATCGTGTCGAACACCGTGACCTCGTAGCCCCGGGCGCGGAGCGCGGCAGAGACCTTGGCCGCGCCGGCCAGGGCGACCGTCCTCTCCGGCGTCGAACCTCCGGTCAGAACTGCGATTCGCGCCACGTGCCACCCACCGGAAGCGGATGCTACTGCCGTTCGTCTGCCGCTGTTACTCTGACCGTCATGAGGATCAGCACACGCTTCCTGCGAACCGTCATCGTCGCGTTCACGATTCCGGCGATCGGCGTCTCAGCGATCACGGCCGACGACGCCGGCGAGCCGCTCGCGCCGACGCTGGAGGGGCTGGGCGACCTGCACTACGCCATCACCACGTCGTCGGTGGCGGCCCAGCGCTTCTTCGACCAGGGGCTGCGCCTCGTCTATGCGTTCAACCACGCCGAAGCGATTCGGGCCTTCGAAGAAGCTTCGCGGCTCGACCCGGAAACGCCAATGCCGCACTGGGGCAAGGCCCTGGCCCTGGGCCGCAACCTGAACGACTCGATGCCACGCGAGCGCGAACTTCAGGCGCTGGCCAGCCTGGAGCAGGCGCAGGAACGGCGCGCCAACGGAAACGAGCGTGAGCAGGCCCTGATCGAGGCGCTGGCGAACCGCTACTCCACCGACGAGGACGCCGACCGCCAGACGTTCGACGCGGCGTGGGTCGACGCCATTGCCGCGGTCGCGAAGCGCTTCCCGGACGACCCGGAAGCGTCCACGCTGCACGCCGCGGCGATCATGAACACGATGCCCTGGGACTACTGGCGCGACGGCGAGCCGCAACCGGGGACCCTGGAGGCGAAGGAACTCCTCGAGCGTGTGATCGCGGCTCATACCGACCACCCGGGCGCGCACCACTACTACATCCACCTGATGGAAGCCCGGGAACCGCAGCTCGCCGAGCCGAGCGCCGACGCCCTCGGCAAGCTCATGCCGGCCGCCGGCCACCTGGTCCACATGCCGGCCCACATCTACATTCGCGTCGGCCGCTACGACGACGCTGTGGAGTCCAACCAGCGCGCGATTGCCGCCGATCTCGACTACATCGCCCAGTGCAACGCCCAGGGGCTCTACGCGGTCGGCTACTACCCCCACAACATTCACTTCCTGTGGGCCTCCGCCACTTTCGGCGGCCGCGCCGAACTCGCGATCGAGACTGCCGACCACCTGGCCGATGAAGTCCCGGTCGAACTCGCTCCGGCTCTCCCCTTCCTCCAGAACTACCTGGCGACGCCACTGTTCGCGCGGGTCCGATTCGGCCGCTGGCAGGAGGTGCTCGACACGCCGCGCCCCCCCGCCGGCCAGACCTTCCAGACCGCGATGTGGCACTACGCCCAGGGCCTGGCCCTGGCAGCCGGCGGCGATCCGCGCGGAGCCAGACGACACCTCAAGGCGCTCGGCAAACTGCGGCGGAGCACGGAACTCGCGGAGCTGAGAATCTCCTTCGCGACCGGTTCCGACCTGGTGCGACTGACCGAGCACCTGCTCGCCGGCGAGATCCAGGCGACCCGAGGCCGGATGGGCCGGGCGATCGGCGAGATGCGCTCGGCCGTGGCCCTCCAGGACAGCTTCCGCTACGCGGAACCGCCGTCCTTCCACTACCCCGTGCGCCAGTCCCTCGGCGCCGTGCTGCTCGAAGCCGGGCACGCAACCGAAGCCGAAGCCGTCTACCGCCGCGACCTGGAACACAACCCGCACAACGGCTGGTCCCTGTTCGGCCTCGCGGAGGCCCTGCGCGCGCAGCACCGGGAGCGGGAAGCGGACGAAGTGGAACAGCGCTTCGTGAAGGCCTGGCAGAGCGCCGACGTGGAACTCGACGCGTCCGTGTTCCGCTAGCGGCTAGCGCAGCTTCCACTCCCTCGCCAGGCGGTCTGCCCGGGCCAGGCCTTCGAGAGTCGGCTCCAGGCGACGACCGCGCACCCGGAGCCAGCCCGCCTTCTCCCAGGCGTCGATCTGCCCGCGGGCGCCCGCAGCCGGATCGATGCCGAAGCGCGACTCCAGCGCGGCGCAGTCGATGCCGGATCGCTGGCGAAGACCCATCATCACGGCTTCCAGCAACAACTGATCGTCGGCCAGCTCCTCGCGGCCGGCCACCGGCGAGTCGCCGCCCGCCACCGCGGCGCTCCAGTCCCTCCATGGAGCAACATTCCACCACCGGCTGCGACCGGCGAAGGAATGCGAGGAAGGTCCCAGCCCCAGATAGGGCTGATGCCGCCAGTACTTCCGGTTGTGGCGACTCCGATCCCCCTCCCTGCGGGCGAAGTTCGAGACCTCGTATCCCTCGTAGCCGAGCTCCGCGAGGCGACGGTGGGTAGCCACGAAGTTCGCGGCCCTCTCGTCCTCGCCGGCTTCCCGCAGCCGGCCCGCGTCCCGCCGCCGGCCGAACGGCGTCCCGTCGTGGATCGTCAGTTCGTAGCAGGAGATGTGATCAGGCCCGAGCGCCGCCGTCTCATCCAGCGTCCCAAGCCACCAACCGCCCTCGAATCCAGGCAGGGAATAGATCAGGTCGACCGACACCGACCGGAAGCCCGCTTCCCGCGCCCGCTCGACGCTCGCCCTCGCCGCCGCCTCATCGTGCCGCCGACCGAGAAAGCGCAACGCCCGATTGTCCAGCGCCTGCAGCCCCAGGCTGATCCGGTCGAAGCCGAGCTCCCGCCAGCCGCCCAGCGACTCAGCCGAGGCATCCTCCGGATTCACCTCGATCGTCCATTCGGCCTCCGGATCGATCGCGAGCGTCCCGACCAACCGCCGCCGAATCGCCCCAAGCTGCTCCACGCTCAACGCCGACGGCGTACCACCCCCGAAGTAAACCGTGTCGAACCGGGCTGACTCGAAGCTCCTGGTCGCACCAGTGCCCCCCTCGCCCCCGCTGGACCCCAGAAGGACGATCTCGCCAACCAATGCCTCAACGAACCGCTCCCGATCCGCCTCCCCACCACGCGCCACCGCGAAGTCACAATACGGGCAGATCGCCGAACAAAAGGGGATATGGACGTACAGCCCCGCAGCTTCCGTCACAACCATCCCCCCGCCCCCAAGCAAACCCTACCGCCGCCCCGCCGTTGTTCCTACGAGCGCCAGACGGCATTCGTCCCGACCGCC
>VYDI01000011.1 GCA_009843505.1 Holophagales bacterium
AGTGCAGAGCCGTCAGGAAGTAGGGCTTGCCGTCCTCCGCCGTGTTGTTCAGCAGCACGCCGGAACAGCCGCCGGTTCCGCCGAACTGCATGAGGCCAACGCTCCGAATCTGGTCCCGGTACGGGTCCCCCTGGCTGCAAGCCACGTCGATGTTGCAGGCGGCGCGGCCTCCGATCGGGACCAGAGCATCCACGAGGTCGCGGAAGCCGCGGTTGACGGACCCGATCTCGAGTTCCAACTCGCCGATCCGGCCCACCGGCGCGGCCACCTCGATCACCGCCTCGCCGCCCGGCAGCACCGGCGTCCACAGCTCGCCGTGCTCCTCGTTGTCCGCCTCCGTGTACGGGCCGACGACCTCACCGCCGTCCGGCGTGTGGATCCGCAGCCGCCCGCCCGGCGGCATCCGGTACCGCGCGAAGCCGAAGTTCAGCGACACCGCGCCCTCCGAGACCACCCGCAGGCGCCACACCGCCGTCCGGCCGTCCGCCGCGACCTCCCAGCGGCCGTGGCTCGACGGCCCGGCGGCCACCGCGAACGGATCCGCGAACACGAAGGGGTCGTTCGGACCGTCAGGGTTCTCCGGACCGGTCATCGACCGGCTCTCCACCGACGCCATCCGCGGCACCTCCAGCACGGCCACTTCGATCAGCGGCGCCAGGCCGGGGATCGCCGGCGCCGATCCTTCCTCGATGCCGGGTTGCGCCGATGCCGCCGACGCCCAGGCGCACAGAACGGCGACGGCGGAGGCGGCAAGCCGAAGCGACCTGGTCATCCTGCCGCTTCAATACAACAGGCCAGAGGGCTCGCGCATCTCCCGTTTTGGAGGTGTAGGAGGGCGAAGATGAGCCGACCGCCAAGCTCAGTACCAGGCGATTGGCCGTGATGAACCTCGAACGGCTATCTCCGGTCAGGACACGTTGGGCTCCCCGGCGACCCAGAACCGCCAGAGCCGGTTCGGGGCTCGTGTGACGCCGATGCGGCCGCTACGACCGGGCCTCTCGGGAGGCGGTACGCCGTCGTCGGCGATGAAGATCGGCGGGCGGTGTCCGGGACGAGTGGAGGCGTTGGCCAGGTCGGCGCCGTCGTCGCGGCGGTCGAAGCCGAAGGCCTGACACAGGCGGGCGGGACCGGAGCAGAGGTCGACCACGCGGAACGGCTCGGTGGAACGCCGGCGGCTGGCAGCGTTGCGCGCCCGGCGCATGATGCCGTCGCCTGCCAGCGGTGCGGCGGCGCGCAGCAGGACGGCGGAGCAGACGCCGTCCTCGCCGCAGACGACGTTGGCGCAGTGGTGCATGCCGTACGTGAAGTAGACGTAGAGATGTCCGGGCGGCCCGAACATGGTCCGGGTGCGGTTCGTCATCCCGCGGTGGCCGTGGCTGGACGGATCGTTGGCGCCCTCGTAGGCCTCGACTTCGACGATGCGGGCCGCGCGGTGGCCGCGGACGAGGACCTTGTTCAGGAGCGTCGGCGCCACGTCGAGCGCCGTGGGCGTGTAGAACGAGCGGGGTAGCGGCGAGAGGCGGGAGCGCCCGGTGCTCAGATGGCCACCTCGTCCAGGTCCGTTTCCGGCCCCATGTAGGCGCGGATCTCGGCCGGCGTCTCCATCTTCGTGTACTCCGGTACATGCACGCTGACGTAGAGGATCTCGCCGGTGAAGACGAGCCGCCCCTCGTGCGTGCCGCGGTAGCCGAGGGTCCAGGAGGTTCGGCCCCAGTGGCGGACGGCGACGTCAATGTCGAGCAAGTCGCCGTCGGTGACCGACCCGAGGTAGTCGATCGTCGCGCGGCGGAGCATCATGTCCCAACCGAGCTGGGCTCCGCGTTCCCGGATCGGCCGTAGCCAGCTCTCCATCGCATCGTCCATGTACGCCATGTAGTGGGCGTTGAACACCACGCCCTGCTTGTCGACCTCTCCGTAGCGGACGCAGATCGTGTGCCGGTAGGGCGTCGCCATCGTGCCCGCGGGCCCCTAGAAGCTCGGTTCGAGGCCCAGCGCCCAGGCGGCGAAGGCCCACTGGTCGGCGACGTCCTCGATCTGCATCCAGGTCGGCTTGCCGGCGCCGTGGCCGGCCCGGGTCTCGACCCGGATGAGGACCGGGCTGTCGCAGCCCTGCGCCCGCTGCATCTCGGCCGCGTACTTGAAGCTGTGCCAGGGCACGACGCGGTCGTCGTGGTCGGCGGTCGTGATCAGGGTCGGCGGGTAGCAGGCGCCCTCCTGGACGTTGTGGAGCGGCGAGTACGCGTACTGGGCCCGGAACTCGTCCTCGTTCTCGGAGAGGCCGTAGTCCGTCGACCAGTTGCGGGCGTTCGCGCTCGGCAGGTGGTAGCGCAGCATGTCGAGGACGCCGACCGCCGGCAGCGCCGCCGCGAACAGGTCGGGCCGCTGATTGAGCGTCGCGCCGACGAGGAGACCGCCGTTGCTGCCGCCCTGAATCGCGATGCGGCCGGCGCTCGTGTAGCCCTCCGCGACCAGCCACTCGGCCGCGGCGATGAAGTCGTCGAAGACGTTCTGCTTCTTCTCCTTGGTGCCGGCGAGGTGCCACTCGCGGCCGTACTCGCCGCCGCCGCGGAGGTTCGGAATCGCCAGCACGCCGCCCATCTCGAGCCAGGCGAGGCGCGACGAGGAGAAGCCGGGCGTCAGCGAGATGTTGAAGCCGCCGTAGCCGTAGAGCAGGGTCGGGTTGTCGCCGTTCTTCTCGAGCCCGGCACGATAGGTGATGAACATCGGGATGCGGGTGCCGTCGCGGCTCTCGTAGAAGACCTGTTCCGTCTCGTAGCCGTCGAGGTCGGCATCGATCGCAGGCCGGCGGATCAACGTGCTTTCGCCGCTGGCCACGTCGTAGCGGTGGATCTGGGACGGCGTGCCGAAGCTGGAGTAGGAGTAGAAGGTCTCGGTGTCCTCCCAGCGGCCGCCGAAACCGCCGGCGGTGCCGATGCCCGGCAGGTCGACCTCGCCGGCCGGCGTCGCTGGCTTTGCGCCGTTCGGCTCGGCCAGGCGGACGACGGTGCGCGCGTCGTGCAGGTAGTTCAGAACCAGCTTGCCGCCGACCGCCGAGGCGTAGGAGAGGGTGTCCCCGGCTTCGGGGACCACTTCGTGCAGTGCAGGGTTCCCTTCGGGCGATCCGTCGCTCACGTCGACCGCGACGATCCGGTTGCGCGGCGCGTCCTTGTTCGTCTCGAACAGGAACACCGGGCCCACGTTGACGATGTAGCCGTAGAGAGCGTCCCACTGGTCGAGTAGCGGGCGGATCGCCTGATCCGGCTCATTGATCTTGCGGTAGTGGACCGCGTTTTCCAGGTACCCCTCCTGGAGGTTGACCAGCAGGTACTCGCCGTCCTCGGAGACCGAGGCGTACGGGTTGCGGCGGGGGTGCTCGGGCTGGCTGAACACGAGCCGGTCCTCGCTCTGATCCGTGCCCAGGGCATGGAAGTAGACGGAAACCGCCTTCGAGCCGTCGCCCCTGCTCGGGTCGTCCTCGCGCGGGGGGTAGCGGCTGTAGAAGAAGCCCGAGTTGTCCGGCATCCAGGAGATTGACGTGAACTTCGTGAAGTCGATCAGGTCGCCCGTGTCCTCGCCGCTGTCTGTGTCACGGACCTTCCACTTTCGCCAGTCCGAGCCGCCATCCGACTGCGCGTAGGCGACGTAGCGGCCGTCCCGGCTGGGCGCGAACCCGGCCAGCGCCACCGTCGCGTCCTCGCTCCAGGTGTTCGGGTCGAGCAGCACATGTCCCGGCGGCTCGTCACCCTCGTGGTCCATGGAATCGGCTACGTAGACGACGCTCTGGTCCTGGAGTCCGTCGTTGTGGTTGTAGAAGTAGCGCTCGCCGCGCTTGCCGGGGGTGCTCCAGCGCTCGTAGTTCCAGATCGCGCGGAGCCGCTCTTCGATCGCTTCGCGGCCGGGCAGCGCGGCCAGGAATGGCTCCGCGACTTCGTTTTGAGCAGCGACCCAGGCCGCCGTCTCCTCGCCGTCGAGGTCTTCCAGCCAGCGGTACGGATCCGCGACCTGGACGCCGAAGTAGTCGTCGACCTGGTCGACCGTCCGGGTGTCCGGATACTCGACCGGCCCGGGGTCGAGGGTGTCGGAGGAACAGGCCAAGAGGGTCAGGACGAGAGCCGGCAGAAGCCGGCGAAGAGTCGGTTTCATGATGGGGCCGGATTATAGGGGGATCGGTGCAGCCCGCCGTGGGCGGTCTGTGTAGGGTTGGTGCATGGCTAGCTCGAAGCCAGGCGTTGATGACAACGGAAGCGCCGAGACCGAGCGCGATGAACGGCTGCAGGCGAAGGGCCACTCAGGCAAGCCGTCTCGGGGCGTACCTGGGGCGGAGCCCCTGGGCCTCGAAGAGGCGAGGCACATGCGGGGATGGGGCTGGGTCGGTGATCTCCGGGAGATGCGGTCGAGTCGTCTAAGCGGTCGTCACCGAAGCCCGGCGCCGAGTGAGTCTTGAGATGCCACCTGTGATCCGCGTCCCTGTACAGCCCGGTCTCCTGAGGTGGGCCCGCGAGCGGGCCGGTCGATCGAGGGAGGATCTGTCGCGGCGCTTCGTGAAGATCGAAGCGTGGGAACGTGGTGAAGTGCAGCCCACGTTCCGGCAGCTGGAGAACTTCGCGAAGGCGACGCATACGCCGATTGGCTACCTGTTCCTTGCGGAGCCTCCGGTTGAGTCGGTGCCGATTCCGGACTTCCGAACTGGAGCAG
This sequence comes from Holophagales bacterium, assembly GCA_009843505.1. Lineage (GTDB taxonomy): Bacteria > Acidobacteriota > Thermoanaerobaculia > Multivoradales > Multivoraceae > Multivorans > Multivorans azotirespirans. The sequence goes on from VYDI01000011.1 coordinate 4,696, forward strand.
AGGCGAAGCTGGGCCGTCCTAGCCCCAACCTGCTGGACATGGTCCACCTATGTCAGCAGCGTCAGAACTGGTATCGGGATCACGCTCGATTGGCCCATGAGCCGGCGCTTGCCTTCGTGGGTTCGGCTCGCGTTGGAGACGATGTTGTGGGGACGGCATCCGCTATTCGGGGAGCACTCCGTCTCGATCTGGAGGAACGGAAGCGGCTTGGCACCTGGACGGACGCGCTTCGGCGGTTCATCACGCAAGCGGATGAGCTGGGTGTTCTCGTGATGGTCAGCGGCGTCGTTGGCAGCAACAACCGCCGAGCGCTTGATCCGGAGGAGTTTCGAGGCTTCGCGCTCGCTGATCCACTGGCGCCGCTTGTCTTCGTCAACGGGGCGGACACCAAGGCTGCCCAGATGTTCACCTTGGCGCACGAGATCGCCCATATCTGGCTGGGGCAGTCCGCGGTGACGGACGCGGGGATCCGCGCGGTACCCGACGAAGAGACCGAGCGGTGGTGCAATCGGGTGGCGGCTGAACTCCTGGTGCCGCTTCAGGTCCTTCGTCGGGAGCTTGATACTCGTGCAGGGCTCGAACGCGAGATGAGCCGCCTCGCCCGTCGCTTCAAGGTCAGCACGCTGGTCGTCTTGAGGCGCATCCACGATGCCGGAGCGCTTTCCCGTGAGGAGCTCTGGACCGCCTACGACGAGGAACTCGCTCGCTTGCGCCGTCTGTCGAAGGGGAGTGGCGGGAACTTCTACCTGACCCTGGGAGCGCGAGTCAGCAAGCGCTTTGCTCGGGCTCTCGTGGAGAGCACGCTCGAGGGTCGGACAGGGTTTACCGAGGCATTCGGGATGCTCGGCGTCAAGAGGATGGAGACCTTCAACGAGCTAGGCCGAAAACTGGGAGTTGGCTACTGATGGGCTACCTCCTCGATGCGAACGTCATGATCGCCGCGCAGAACCTCCACTACGGCTTCGACTCTTGGTGGCCCAGGCTCGGGCAGGTGGCCACGCGGTGGTGACGCACGAAGTGCCTTCGGGTTCGACCCGGAAGATCAAGATCCCCAACGTGTGCATCGGTCTCGGTATCAAGTGCATGACCCCGTTTCAGATGCTCCGCGTGGAAGGCGCACGGTTCGTTCTCGAGACCGCTAGCTGACGCGGCACCGCCGCGATCCAGGGCGACCTACAACCCGAGCACCTCCCGGCACCACTCGCTGACCGCTTCCGCGACCTCGTAGTCCACGTCCTCCTGCCGGCGGCCTGATCTCTTCAGGACCTGCAGGCTGTGGTCGCCGCCTTCGACGAGATGGAGAGTCGCGCGGGAGCCGAGCCGACCGCAGACGCCTGCGAGCAACTCCGGGTCGGCGAGCCGGTCCCTGGTGCCGTTCAGAAAGAGCATCGGCTTCTCGAGCTGACTCAGGTGGTCGGCGCGCGACGTTCCGGGCTTGCCTGGCGGATGGAGCGGGAAGGCGTGGAAGACGAAGCCGGCGACGCCGAGGCTGTCGACCGCATCGGCGCCGGAGGCCATGCGGCCTCCCATCGAGCGGCCGCCGGCAATGAGCGGCAGTTCGGGCCGCATGGCCTTGGCATGCGCCACCGCTGCCCGAACGGATCGCTGCAGGACAAGCGGCCGGTCTGGACGGCGCCGGCCTGTTTCCGTGTAAGGAAACTGAAAGCGGAGGGTGGCGATTCGAAGGTCGGCGAGGCCTCGGGCGAAGGTCTCGATCGTGGCGTGACGCATGCCGGCGCCGGCTCCGTGGGCGAAGACGAGGAGGCAACGCGCGTCGGCGGGCTCGAGCAGGAGTGCGCTGACCCGGACGCCGTCGGATACGTCGATACGCGTTTGGGTGACTGGAGTGGAGGTCATCGGCGATTCTGCGCTGTATCTTCGCGGCCACGACATGGCTGTGTACGCCCGGCTGGCCCGAGGAGGCCGCATCGTGTTCCGGACGGGGGACCATCCGCCGCCGCACTTTCACGCGGAGTTCGGCGGCGACGTGGCCGTGTTCGCCATCCGAACCGGTGAACTGCTGCGAGGCAGGCTAGCGCCCCAGGATGAACGTGTCGTCCGCGACTGGTACGATGGTGCGCCCGAAGCCGCCGTAGACCGGCTGTTTGAGGTTTGGTATGACTTCTCATCACCCTAGCGCCAGCGTCCCTGTTCCTCGCGTTGTGGCGGCGGAACCGAGGGAGGGCTACAGGCTGTGGCTCACCTTCGAGAACGGCGCGGCCGGCTTCCTGGACATGACGGAGGACGTGAAGGCCGACCGGGGACCCAAAAAGGCACTGCGAGACATGGACCTGTTCCGCAGCGTCTACGTCAACAGCGAGGAAGAAGACGGGCTTATCTGGCCCCTTCCGGTCGGCAACTTCCCGTACTACGGCCCCTGGGCTCACGGTCCGCTCTACTACCGCGTCGTCCTGAACGCCGGCCAACCAACCGACAAGACCATCCCCTTCTACGAAGTGGAAAGGCTCGTTGGGGAAGAACTGACCTCAAGGACTCGTTCGGCGGCCGTCGGCTAGACCGGGGCCGGTAGAACCAACCGAGAGGAACCGCCGGCCCCGGACGCGGTGCCTGTAGTTCTGCTTCGCGTCTTCACTCAAGCCCGAACATCTCCGCCGCCCGGTCGGCCAGCGTGTCGCCGATGGCCAGCGACGCCGTCGCGCCGGGTGACGGGGCGTTCAGCACGTGGAGCATCCGCGGACTCGTTTCGATGGCGAAGTCGTCGACCAGGTTGCCCTTGCGGTCCAGGGCCTGGGCACGGACGCCGGAGCCGCCGGGCATCAGGTCGGAGTCCCTGAGATCGGGGACGAAGCGGCGCAGGTCGCGGGCGAAACGGGCGCGGCTGCCCGAACGCGCCATCTCGCTGATGCCGACCTTCCAGAAGCGCAGCGCCATCTTCCAGAAGCCGGGGTAGCTCAGGCTGCTCCAGGTGTCACGGGCGTCGAAGCTGCGGCGGTCGTAGCCCTCCCGCTTGAGCGCCAGGACCGCGTTCGGACCGGCCTCGACCGAGCCGTCGACGCGCCGGGTCAGGTGGACTCCGAGAAAGGGGAAACGGGGATCGGGGACCGGGTAGATCAGTCCGCGCAGGAGGTGACGGCGCTCTGGAGCGATGTCGAAGTACTCGCCGCGGAAGGGAACGATCCGCACGTCCGGGTCGAGGCCCGCCATGCGCGCCACGCGGTCCGATTGAAGGCCGGCGCAGTTGATCGCGTGGCCGGCCTCGAACTCGCCGGAGGTGGTCTCCACGACGACTCCGTCAGGCCGCGGCGTCAGACCGGTGACGCGGGTGCGCAGGTGCAGGGAGACGCCGGCCGCCGCGAGCTCTTCGGCGTAGGCGCGGGCGACGGCCTTGTAGTCGACAATGCCGGTCTCGGGAACCCAGAGCGCGTCGACGCCGGTCGCGTGCGGCTCGAACTCGGGGATCCGCTCGGGCGGCAGGCGCTCCAGGCCGGCGAGGCCGTTCGCCCGGCCGCGGCGCTCCAGTTCGTCGAGTCGGGGGATCTCCTCCGGGTCGGTCGCGATGACGAGCTTGCCGCAGATCTCGTAGGGAATCGCGTGCCGGTTGCAGTAGTCGATCAGCCGCTTCCGGCCGCCGACACAGTTGCGCGCCTTGAGCGAGCCGGGCTTGTAGTAGAGGCCGGAGTGGATGACGCCGCTGTTGTGGCCCGTCTGGTGAACGGCGGGTCGGGGCTCCGCCTCGACCACGTGGATGTCGATCTGACCGAAGCGGCGGGTGAGGCTCCGGGCCGTGGCGAGGCCGATGATGCCGGCCCCGATACAGACGACGTCGGCGCGCTGGGGCAAGGCCGGGCTCAGGCGCCTTCCGCCGCCGCGTCCTCAGCTGGCCGCTCGGCGGGCGCTGGCGGCAGCGCGCTCGGGTAGGTGCCGAGGATGCGGAGCTCCTTCGCCTTCGCTTCGATCGACTGGAGCGCTTCGGTCACCGGCACCGAAGCGGCGTGCCCCTCGATGTCGAGATAGAAGCAGTAGCGCCAGGGCGTTGCCGGGATCGGCCTGGACTCGATCTTGGTCAGGTTGACGCCGCGCCGCGAGAAGCTCCGCAACACCTCGCCGAGGTCGCCCGGTTGATGTCCGGTGACCAGAAGCAGTGAGGTCTTGCACGGCACGTCGGGCGGACAGGGCGCCGCTTCCGCGGCCACTTCCACGAAGCGAGTGAAGTTCCCGGCCTGGTTCTGGATGCCATGGGCGAGGATCTCCAGGCCGAACACCCGCGCTGCCGGCTCGCTGGCGATGGCGCCGATCGTCCGGTCGTTCCCCTCGCGGACGCGCGCGGCCGCGCCGGCGGTGTCGAACTCGGGTTGTGGCCGCAGCCAGTCGTGGTTGTGGAAGAACTGGTCGCACTGGCGAAGCGCCTGCGGGTGAGAGAGCACGAGCCGGAGGTCCTCGATCTCCGTGCCGGGCAGCGCGAGCAGGCAGTGCGCGACCTTGCTGATCACCTCCGCGGTGATCACCAGACCGCCCTCGGCCAGCAGGTCGTAGGTCTCGTTGATGCTGCCGGCGGTGCTGTTCTCGATGGGCAGCAGGGCGATGTCGTGGCGGCCGTCGCGAACGCCCTCGGCGGCCCCCCGAAACAGCTCGTAGCCCTGCAGCACGACGCCTCCGGGCCGGCCGGCGTACTGCCGCTGGGCGGTCAGGTGGCTGAACGAGCCCTCGACGCCCTGGTACGCGACGCGGAGCGGCGCCCGGTCGAGGTCGCGGATGTAACCCTGCTGCGCCGCGATCGACATCTCGATCAGCAGCCGGAAGATGCGCTCCGTCTGGTGAGGGTCGAGGCCGAGGTCGGCGGCGATCGTCCGCACCCGGGTCAGCAGTTGCTCCTCGCGCAACTGGTCGCGGAACGGAAAGGCGGCGGCGATCTTGGCGCCGGCGACGTCGCGCGACAGTTCGAGCCTGTGCCTGAATCCCTTCAGCAGCTCTTCGTCGACCCGCTCCAGCTCCTGGCGGACCGACTCGAGGTCGGGCAAGAGGTCCTTCTCGGCAGCGGCCATGAGATGCTCGACTTTCGCGGCCTCTGATGGCCGCGGGGCGCAGTATACGGCGCTCGCGGATAAGCGCCTGTCCTGACAGTCAGTTGGAGTGTGGCCGAATGGCGACCTTCAGGGCGCGCCGGCCGATCATCAGGTCGAGCGCCTCCGTCAGCCGGTGGAGGGGCAGCTCGCGTTCCACCAGCGCGCCGTAGCGGTCGGGCGCGCCGATCAGCCGGTCGAGCGCCGCCCGGAACGAGGAGGGCCGATGGTGGTAGACGCCAAGCAGAGTCTGTTCCTGGTAGTGAACCCGCTCCGCGTCGATCACAAGCTCGGTTCCCGGGCGGCAGCCGCCGAACAGGGCGGCGACCCCTCCGGGAGCCAGCGACTTCACGGCGTGATCCCAACCGGCGGGCGTACCGGTCGCGTCGATGGCGAAGTCGAAGGGATCTTCGACCGCCGTGCCGTCGCCGTCTCCAGCGCGGCCCAGACGCGTCTCCGCGGCGCCGAAAGGGCGTGCCGCTTCGAGGCGGTGGCTGTTCGGGTCGAGGGCGCAGACATGAGTCCGCATGCTGTGGAACAGGTCGATCAGCATGAGTCCCAGCGGCCCGCAGCCGATGACCAGGGTCCGAGCCTCCGTGGGTGGACCGCTCCAGGCGCCGAGGCAGCGTTCGAGGCAATGGACGGCGCAGGCCAGTGGTTCCGCCATGGCGGCGACCACGGGTTCGAGTCCGGCCGGCCGCGGGTGGACACTGCGCTTCGCGACGGCTTCGGGTATCAGCAGGTAGTCGGCGAAGGCGCCGTTCAGGTAGACGAGGTTGCGGCAGAGGTTCTCGCGCTTGTGCCGGCATGGCTGGCACTCGCCGCAGGAGGCGCTGTTGGCGACGACGACGGCGTCGCCCTCGGTGTGCGCGGCCCCTGCGGCGGCCCGGACGACGGTGCCGGTGACCTCGTGGCCGAAGGGCGATGGCAGGGCCAGCATGGTCGGATGGCCGCCTCGACGGTAGACCTTGACGTCGGTGCCGCACGTGGTCGCGGCGTCGACCCGGATCAGCAGTTCGCCGGCGCCCGGTTCGGGCATCGGCAGCCGCCTGAACTCGACGCTCCCGGGGCCGGTGAGAAAGGCCTGGGTCTGATGCTCCGGGATCATGCCTTCAGGGGTGCAACAGTACCTTCAGTGCTTCCCGCCGCCGGCACAGTTCGACGGCTTCGGCGGCGCGATCCAGGGGCAGGCGGTGGGTGACCAGGGGCGTCGGGTCGAGCGCGCCGTCGTGGAGCAGATCGAGCACCCTCGCCTGCTCGGCGGGGGAGCCCGAGTAGGCGCCGATCACGTGGCGCTCGGACCTGAAGACGGCGTTGATGTCGAACGAGACGCGGGCATCGTGGGCGGCGTGCGCGAAGAGCACGACACGGCCGCCTGGCCGCGTGACCTGGAGCGCCAGGTCGAAGGCTCCCTGACCTCCGGCCGTATCGAAGACGGCGTCGGCGCCGCCTTCCGGCAGGTTGCCCCGGGCCATCGCGGCGACTTCCGCGGGGGCTGCGGCGGCGTCGGCTCCCAGCTCGAGCGCCATCGCCCGGCGCTCCGGCGCCGGCTCCGCGACGACGACTCGGGCGCCGGGAAAGACCGCTCTCAGCACCAGCAGATGGAGCAGGCCCATCGAGCCGGCGCCGATCACGACGATCGCGGGTGTCTTCCGGGCAAGGCCGGCGCGGTCGACGCCACGCAGAACGCAGGCGGCCGGTTCGACGAACGCCGCCGCTTCGTCGGCGAGCCCGTCATCGAGCTTGCGCACGGTGCGTTGAACCGCCCGGGCCTTGAGCCGCAGGCGCTCGCTGAAACCTCCCGGGTCCAGCAGCTTCTCCGCGAACCGGGGGCACATCGTTTCGGCGCCGGACCGGCACAGTCGGCAGTCGCCGCAAGGGGCGTGATGTGGAGCGATGACCCGGTCGCCGGGCGCAAGCGAGTCGGCGCGGCTCGCGATCACCCTGCCGACGACCTCGTGTCCGAGCACCTCTCCCGGCGTCCGGCCGGCGTCGGCCAGCTTGTAGAGATCGGTTCCGCACAGGCCACAGTAGACGAGCTCGATCAGCGCCTCGCCGGTCTTGATCGGCGGCTCCGGCGCCTCGGCAAGTTCCAGACTCCCGCCGGCGGTGGTGCGCGCAACCTTCACTTGTCTGCCTTGATCCGGTTCGAGCGCGGCATGTCGTTCCCGACTGGCATTCTAGTGAGCCGAGGGGCAGGGCCGGCTTTGACTCGGAGGTCGGGGTCGTGTAGGTTGCGTTTTCCGCCGGGTCCAGCTCGCAGTCCCCTGGTCGCCATTGCGACCGACAACGCTCGATTGCCGCGCCAGGGTTGATGCAGCGGTGGACATGAGTCCTCGCCCCTGCCTGCTCGCCCGCGCCTCAAGACCGCCTCATCACACTCTCCCGACCCGAGGAGTTCGTTTCCCTATGCCTAAGAAGTCTCGCTCGACCGGCCGGCGTCCGTCCGGTCGAAGGCCGCACGGCCGGCGTCCATCCGGCCAAAGGCCGCAGCAAACCCACGATGCCGTCTGCACCGAATGCGATAGCCCGACGACCGTTCCCTTCAGGCCCGAGCCCGGCAGGCCTGTGTACTGCCGCTCCTGCTTCACCAGCCGTCGTGACAGCGCCGGCGCGCCGGCCAAGGTCGCTCCGGCCAGCCGAGCGGTCAACGGCAGCCATCGCCCGGTCGAACCCGCGGCCGGTCGTGGAGAGGACGCCCGTTCCGGCGCCGTCTTCGCCGGCATTGCGGTGAGGCCCGCGACCCGGGCAGCGATCGGCCGTATGAACATCTCCGCGCCGACGCCGATTCAGGAGCGGTCCATCCCCTCTCTGCTGGCGGGGCGGGACCTGGTCGGACAGGCTCAGACAGGATCGGGAAAGACGCTGGCCTTTGCCGTGCCCATCGCCGAAGTCTGCGATCCGTCGGTTCGGCGGGTTCAGGCGCTGGTGCTCGTGCCGACGCGGGAGCTTGCCCTTCAGGTCGCCGAAGTTGTCTCCGGTCTGGCTTCATCGCGGGGTGTGTCCGTGACGCAAGTCGTCGGGGGCCGGCCGATCAGGCGTGAGCAGGCGGCGTTGAGACGAGGAGCCGACGTCGTGGTCGGTACCCCGGGGCGCACGCTGGACCATCTGCGACAGGGGTCCCTGGACCTGGGCGCCGTGCGATTCCTCGTCCTGGACGAGGCCGACGAGATGCTGGACCAGGGCTTTGCCCGCGATGTCGAGGCGATCCTCAGCCACACGCCCGATGCACGACAGACGGCCCTGTTCTCGGCCACCATGCCGAACTGGGTGGCGAACACGGCGAAGCAGTATCTGCGCAATCCGGTCAAGGTCGAGATCGACGACGGCCTCCGGGAGCCGGCGGTGGAGCATCTGGTCTATTCGATCCAGAGGGACGACAAGATGAACGCTCTCCGGTCGCTGCTGGATGGCCGCAATGGCGACCCGATCCTCGTCTTCGGTCGCACCAAGCACGGTGTCCGGAAGCTGGCGAAGAAGCTCGAAGCGCTGGGCTATCCGGTTGGGGCGCTGCAGGGGAACCTCAGCCAGGGCGCCCGAGAGCGTGTGATGAGGGGCTTTCGTTCCGGCGCCGCGCCGATCCTCGTGGCGACGAATGTGGCCGCCCGGGGGTTGGACGTGAACGGAATCGGCCAGGTCATCAACTACGACCTGCCGGACTCGGAGCGGCTGTTCACGCACCGCGTCGGGCGGACTGGCCGCATGGGGCGTTCCGGAGAGGCGGTCACCTTCGTGACGCCGGACGAAGAGAGGAAGTGGCGTGAGATTCAGCGCGGGCTTGGCCGCCGGTTCCCGCACCGGCCGTGGCGGGCGCGGTCTTCGTCAGTCGGCCGCGGGCTCGGCTAGGCGGGGTTGCCGCGAGGGCCGTCCTTCCTTGATGTAGATGTCGTGCTTGCTGTACGGGATCTCGATGCCCGCCTCGGCGAACGCCGTGATCGTCGCCTTCACGAGTTCGTGGGTGACGATGCCGCGGAGCACCGGCTCCTCGACCCAGCACAGCAACTCGTAGTCGATCGAGGAGGGTCCGAAACCCCGGAACCGGACGCGGGGAGTGGGCTCCTTGCACACCTTCCCGTTGTCGGCGGCTACCTGGAGCTGCAGGGCCTCGACCTTTTCGACATCGCTGGTGTAGGCCACGCCGACCCGGACGCGGATCCGGTACTTGACGTGGGGGCCGCCGCTCTCGTTGTTGATCTTGGCGTTCCCCATCACAGCGTTGGGGATCGTGACCTCGATGTCGTCGCGGGTCAGCAGCCGGGTGCTGCGGATGCCGATCTCGGTGACCATGCCGCGTTCCCCGGTGTCGAGGGTGATGAAGTCGCCGATCTTGTAGGGCCCGTCCGCGAAGATGAAGATGCCCGCGAAGAGGTTGGCCAGCGTGTCGCGGGCCGCGAAGCCCACCGCGAGGCCGGCGATGCCGCCGGCGGCGAGGAGCCCCGAGACGTCGGCGCCCCAAGCGTTGATCACCAGGTAGGCCCCCAGGATCACGATCGCGACCTTGGCCAGGTTCTCGAACAGGGGCTCGGTGTGTCTGGAGACGAGAGCGCCGCGGCTCCGGCGCCGCGCCAGGGCCCGCAGCAGGACTCCGGAGGCGCGCAACGCCGCGACGACCCAGAACAGCAGCGCCACGGTCTGCAGCGCGTCGACGATCCTCTGCTCGGTGAGGTCGGCGAGCTGCAATCGAGCGACGCCCATCCGCAGGCCGATCAGGAAGACCGAGACCCAAAGCGGCCAGTGCGCCGCCTCGAGCAGTCGGTCGTCGACTTCGGTCTTGGTCTTCCCGACGACCTTCGTCGCGCCGAACTTGAGGATCCACCAGACCACCCAGGCGCTCAGCGCGGAGGCGACCGCGATGGCCAGCAACTGGAGCCACGCGCCCCATGTTTCGTGCACGTAGACCGGAAGCAGCTCGGCGAGCCGTCCTTCCAGTGTGGTCAGTTGCGCGTCCACGGGTCCAGTGCCCACGCCCGATCACGGGCGTACCGGTTGTTACGATAGCCGACGCTCGGAGGAGGGCGCCGTAGTGAACTGGCTGTTTACGGGATTGTTGATGTGCGCCGCCTCGGTGGGCGCGGGCGCCTTCGGCGCGCACGGCCTGCGGTCCGCGCTCGACGCCGAGCACCTGGCGCTGTGGGAGACTGCCGCCCGCTATCTGATGTACGGCGGCGTCGTGGTGGCGCTGCTCGGGCTCGCCGCCCGGGGTTCGAACGTCGACCTGCGGCTCACCGGCTGGCTGCTGTTCGTCGGCTCGCTGATCTTCTCCGGAACGGTGGCGGCGACAGCCGTCGGCGGCCCGCGCTGGCTGGGCGCGATCACTCCGATCGGCGGTACGCTGCTGATCGTCGGCATCCTGGTTTTCGCCTGGAGGATGCTGGAAGGTCAGGGGACCCCGGCCGGCTTCTAGCGAGCGGGAATAGCAGGCTGATTCCATTGGGTTCGCCTGTTTCCTTGACCCCCGTCGCACGCGGTTTATGCTGCGGCTCCGGCCGCGCCCAAGCGGTCCTCAAATCCCAGGAGATCAACTGAAATGCCGAACGGCACCTTGCAAGTACCCGCACCCCGCAACGAACCCGTCCTCGACTACGCGCCCGGTTCCGCCGAGCGGGCCGGTCTCGAGGCGCGGGTGAAGCAGATGCTCGGTGAGCAGGTCGAGATTCCGGTCCTTGCCGGCGGGCGGGAGATCCGCACCGGCCGCACACAGGACGTCGTCTGCCCGCACGATCACGGTCATGCGCTCGGCACGTGCCATCAGGCCGGCGCCGCCGAAGTCGAGGCGGCCGTAGCCGCTTCCCAGGAGGCCTGGCCGGCCTGGTCCGCGATGCCGTTCGAGGAACGGGCCGCGATCTTCCTGCGAGCCGCCGAGCTTCTGGCCGGTTCCTGGCGGTCGACCGTGAACGCCGCCACCATGCTGAACCAGTCGAAGACCTGCTACCAGGCCGAGATCGACGCCGCCTGCGAGTTGATCGACTTCCTGCGCTTCAACGTCGCGTTCGCGGAGGAGCTCTACGGCCAGCAGCCCGTCTCGTCGCCGGGAATCTGGAACTACGTCGAGTACCGGGCCCTCGAGGGCTTCGTGTTCGCGGTCACGCCGTTCAACTTCACGGCGATCGCCGGCAACCTGCCGACGTCGGCCGCGATCATGGGCAACACCGTGCTGTGGAAGCCGGCGTCCACGGCGCTGCTTTCGGGCTACTACGTGATGAAGCTGCTCGAGGAGGCCGGGCTGCCGCCGGGCGTGATCAACTTCGTGCCCGGCCCGGGCGCCACGGTCGGCGATCCGGTCCTGGCCAGCCGCCATCTGGCGGGGATCCACTTCACCGGTTCGACGCCCGTGTTCCAGCGCATGTGGCGGACGATCGGCGACCAGATCGAGAACTACGACACGTACCCGCGGATCGTCGGCGAGACCGGCGGCAAGGACTTCGTCTTCGCGCATCCGTCGGCGGACTCCGCGGCGCTAACCACGGCGCTGATCCGCGGCGCCTTCGAGTACCAGGGCCAGAAGTGCTCCGCGGCTTCGCGGGCCTATGTTCCCGCTTCGCTCTGGGGCGAGGTGCGGGAGCGCCTGTGTGACGAACTGGCGACCGTGTCGATGGGCTCGCCCGTTGACTTCTCGAACTTCATGGCCGCGGTCATCGATCAGTCGTCCTTCAACAACATCTCCGGCTACCTCGCCGACGCGGAGGGTGATTCGGCTTACGAGATCGTCTCCGGCGGCGGCCGCGACGATTCGGCCGGCTACTTCGTCGAGCCCACCGTCGTCCGCAGCGAGGATCCGCGGTCTCGCCTGATGAGCGAGGAGATCTTCGGGCCGGTGCTGACGATCTTCGTGTACGAGGACGGCGCGCTCGACGAGGCTCTCGAGCTCTGCGACACGACGAGCCCGTACGCGTTGACTGGAGCGGTGTTCGCCAACGACCGGACGGCGGTGGCCAGCATCGGCGCCCGCCTGCGCAACGCCGCCGGCAACTTCTACATCAACGACAAGCCGACCGGCGCCGTCGTCGGCCAACAGCCCTTCGGCGGCGCGCGCGCGTCGGGGACCAACGACAAGGCGGGCTCCATGGCCAACCTGCTGCGCTGGACTTCCCAGCGCGCCGTGAAGGAGAACTTCGCTCCGCCGGTGGACTACCGCTATCCGCACATGGGCTGATCCGGCTGGCACGGCGTGATCGTCGATTGTGCGGACAAGCGCACCGAGGCGTTCTACAACGGTCGTCGGGTCGCAGCGTTCTCGGGCTTCGCACGGACGGCCTCGCGAAAGCTCGACCAGCTCGACGCGGCCACAAGCCTGGGCGATCTGGCCAGGCCGGGCAACCGGCTAAAGGCACTCAAGGGTCGCCGCAGGGGGCAGTGGAGTATTCGCATCAACGACCAATGGCGAGTCTGTTTCAGGTGGCCTGCGGGAAGCCCGGGTCCCACGGACGTGGAGATCGTGGACTACCATTGAGGCGGAGTCACACCATGCGCGAGCCCATTCATCCCGGCGAGACGCTGCGCGAGGATCTCGACGCGCTCGGTATGAGCGCGGCGGAACTGGCGCGGCGAATCGAGGTGCCAGTGAGCCGCATCACAGGGATCCTCAAGGGTCGGCGGGCCGTTACCGGCGACACGGCTCTTCGGCTCGGACGTTTCTTTGGCACCTCGGGGGAGTTCTGGCTCAACCTGCAGAAGCTCTACGAGTTGCGGCTTGCGGAACGCGAAAGCGGGTCGGCGATCTCTCGGCTTCCGACCCTGGATGCAGGCGGGGGCTTCGCCGCGAGGGGTTGAGCAGCGGACTGCCGCTTCCAGGGTTTATCGCAGCCGGCGGATCGCCGCCATCATCGATGCGAGAGTGGTGTACTTCTCGCGGACCTTGCTCTGCGCCTCTCCGAGGCGAACTTCGTCCTCGTCGAGCATGGTCCAGTCGTCGAAGCTCACGAAGTCGACGCCGCGTTCGCGCAGCAGTTCGACAATCCTCTCCGGGGCCCTGGCGGAGTCGGCCGGGGCGGTCATGCCGTCGATGTCCTCGATCATCTTCTTGACGGTGGCGGTCGAGTCGGGGCTGTTCGTGCCGATCAGGCCGGTCGGGCCTCGTTTTGCCCAGCCGACGACGTACTGGCCCGGCACGATCTCGCCGTCCGGCTCGGTCTGCAGGCGGCCTTCGTCGTTGGGCAGGATGCCCCAGCGTTCGTGGAACGGGACGCCCGGCAGCGGGACGCCGCGGTAGCCGACCGCCTTGAACACCAGGTCGACATCCAGGGTTTCGGTCTCGCCGGTGCCTCGCGGCCGCGGCGTGCCGTCGTCGGCGGCGTAGAGCTCGTTCTTCTCGATCACGATCCGGCCCACCCGGCCGTCGTCGCCAGCCTGAAGGTCGATGGGCGAAACGAGGAATCGGCAGGTCACGAGACGCTCTTCGTCGCCGGCTTCGGCGCCGGCGACTTCGGTCTGATAGGTCACGTTGCGGCGCGCACTGGGCGCGGCGCTCTCCTCGAGCCAGGTGCTGCTGATCTCGTCGAGGTCCATCTCCGCTTCGGACACCAGCAGGCTGACGCCTTCGAGCGATCCGATCTCCTTGATCTCCTGGGGCGAGAACGCCGCCTGCGCCGGTCCCCGACGTCCAAGCAGGATGACCTCCTCGACCCCGCTTTCCCGGAGCACGGCTAGCGATTCGGAGGTGATGTCGGTGGGAGCGAGCTCGTCCGGGCTGCGCGCCAGCACCCGCGTCACGTCCATCGCCACGTTGCCGTTGCCGACGACGGCGACGCGCCGCGCCGAGGCCAGGTCGAAGCTGCGATCCTGGAAGTCGGGATGTCCGTTGTACCAGCCGACGAACTCGGTCGCCGAGTGGACGCCGGGAAGATCTTCGCCCGGGATCCCCATCTTGCGGTCGGACTCGTTGCCGGTGGCGTAGACGATGTGGTCGTAGTGCTGGCGGAGGTCCTCGACCGAAATATCGCGACCGAGTTCCACGTTTCCGAAGAAGCGGAAGCGGTCATGCTGTGCGGTGCGGTTGTAGACCCGGATGACGTTCTTGATCTTCTGATGATCGGGCGCGACACCGCCGCGCACCAGGCCGAAGGGCGTGGGCAGACGATCGAACAGATCGACATCGGCCTCGAGACCGTCCGCCTTGAACAGCGCGGCGATCGCGTAGAAGCCGCTGGGACCGGAGCCGATGACGGCCACCCGCAGCGGTCGTTCACTGCTGCCGAGAGGCCAGTTTCCTGAGGTCTCGTGCACTTGTTCCTCGCCTTCGCGTCTCGCAGACGCGGTCTTCGTTCCGGTGTCGGGAGTGGTCGATCGGTCGGGAATCATAGCGTCGCGCCAGCCGGCGCCGTTCCGGCGCGCGGCGAGGCCCGCAGGCGGCATTTGTCAACCCGGCTAAGTGTTGACATGATTAGACATACGCCCCTCCGGCCCGCTCGGTCAAGCGGACTGCGGTGGGGAAACTCTGGGGGAGAATGCCATGTCCCATCGCCGTTGGCTCGCTGAGTACGCCGCCGTCCGCGCTTCGGCGCTGTCGGCCTTCGTCCTGTTCCTTCTCGCCGGCCTGATCCTGGCCGCGCCGGCCGCCGCCCAGCTATGCGAGGGCGCGTCGTCGATCACACGTCTGGGAGGGGCCAACAGGTTCTCGGCGCCGGTCGAAGATCAGGAGTCCCTGCAGGCGCTGTTCGTCGATCATCGCGAGGAGATCCTCTCGCTGTTGGGACAGGCGAACTGGACGGGCGACCCGGACGATCTCTTTGCCGCCGTGGCCGCCTGGCGGGGCGTCACGTCGACCACCTTCGACCCCGGCCAGCGAGTCCAGTGGATGTTCTTCCGCGAGCGCGGCCAGACCCCGACGCTTGGCACGAACCTCTGCTGGGCGGGCGGCGAGGCGTTCGCGGCCTGGGAGATTCGTTTCAACTCGAACGGGCGCTGGTACTCGATGATCGTTCCCGAGTCCTGCGGCAACCTGGCGCTCCTCGCCGAGCAGCCGCTGCCGAAGGTGACCCTCGACCTGGACATCGGCGGCCTCTCCTGCAGCGACCGGACCTTCGACTTCCAGAGTTCCTGCGCCGACGGCGAGAGCGCCGTAACGGTCCGGATGCCGGACGGCGGCGAGCGTTCGGCGGCCTCGGGCGGCGCGTCCTTCCCGTTTACCGCCGAGGGCGACTACACGGTCACCGCGACGTGCTCCGCGATGTCATCCCGCGGCGACCGGCTCGAGGACTCGGTCAGCAACACGATCGCCGTCGGCTGCCCGAGCTGTAGCGTGACCGCCGCGCCGGCCGAGGTCGACCTGGGCGAGTCGTCCACGTTGACGGTGGCGCCGAACGCCGGCCATGGCGCGGAGTTATCACGGGTCCTGCTCGACGGGCAGCCGCTCGCGTCTCCGTACACCCGGGAGATGGCCCACGACGGCGCCGACGCCTTCACCCATACCGTGACCGTCGAGACCAGCACCGGCCAGAGCGCCCAGTGTTCGACCGGGATGAAGGTCGCGCCGACGGTCACGATGTCGATCGAGCCGGACCGGGTGCTGGTCCGCCAGACCGCCGTCGTCACGGTGGCGCCGGAGAACGGCAGCGGGGCGCCGGTGACGGTCACACTGGACGGCCAGCCGCTGGACCAGCCCTACCAGCGCGAGGTCGTTCACGCGACCGATGGCGAGTTCACACACACGGCGATGGTGGAGAACGCCGGAGGTAGCAATGAGGCCTCCGCGACGATGAAGGTCGATCGGCGGTGGACCCTGATGCCGACCCTCAGTTCGCTGAGTGGAGACGACGTGCACATTTCGGTGCTCGGTCCGGATACGCGCGACAGGCTCAAGGCCTGCGTGGACGGAGTCGGCGTCGGGCTTGCCGCCGAGTATCGCCTGAGCTATCCCGTGGGATTCATGTTCGGGGCGAACACGATCAACTGCGAGGTCGACTGGTGGCTGCACCCGGGCGGCCGGACCGGTTACGCCGGCGCGGACATCGAGATGAAGAAGTTCTTCGTCGGGCTGAACTTCCACCTGACCCGTCCTGGCAGCCGCGTGGACTGGTGGCTCGGTCCCGTGATCGCCCAGCTCGACTACAGCTCGCCCTCCCTCGTGCCGACCGGAATGGATGGCGCGTCGGTGGACGCCGTCTATCGTCCCGAGTGGCCCGGCGAGACCGTTCTCGGCGCCAACATGGGACTGAAGATCCCCTTCAAGACGGATTGTCCGGTCGGCCTGTATCTCGGCGCCTTCTGGTTCGACTCCTCGATGAAGGCGAAGAGCTCGGAGATCCGGGGAGATGACGGAGCTCTCGCCCCTGCGTTCGAGCTGCGCAAGACGCCGGTCTACGTCCACGCTGGAATCTCGATCGAGTTCTGACGGTTTCCAGCACCCCGCGGCAGAAGTCGCGCTACATTTGAGCAGGGAACCTGCGGTGAAGCCGACGGAACTGGAAGCGCGATACGGCGCCCGGAACTACGCGCCTCTCGACATCGTGATCGACCGCGCCGAGGGCGTCTGGGTCTGGGACATCGACGGGCGCCGTTACCTCGACTGCCTCGCCGCCTACTCGGCGGTCAACCAGGGGCACTGCCATCCGCGGATCGTTGAGGCACTGGTCCGGCAGAGCCGGAAGGTGGCGGTTACGTCGCGGGCCTTCCACAACGCCGAACTCGGGGCGTTCTTTCGGGATGTCTGCGAACTGACCGGCTTCGAGCGGGCGCTGCCGATGAACACCGGCGCCGAGGCGGTCGAGACCGCGATCAAGCTGGCCAGGAAGTGGGCCTACACGCGCAAGGGCGTGCCTCCCGGCGAGGCCGAGATCCTGGCGTTCGCCAACAACTTCCACGGTCGCACGACGACGATCGTGGGCTTTTCGAGCGAAGCGCAGTATCGCGATGGTTTCGGTCCATTCACGCCCGGTTTCGAGCTGCTGCCCTTCGGTGACGCCTCCGCGGCAAGAGCGGCGGTGGGTCCGAACACGGCGGCCGTGCTGGTCGAGCCGATTCAGGGCGAGGGCGGAATCGTCGTGCCGCCGGACGGTTTCCTTGCTGAACTGCGCGACGTGTGCCGCGAGCGGAACGCGCTCCTGATCGTTGATGAGATTCAGTCCGGCCTGGGGCGTACGGGACGGATGTTCGCGCATGAGCACGACGGCATCCGGCCGGACGTGATGCTGCTCGGCAAAGCGCTCTCCGGCGGTCTGTATCCCGTGTCGGTGGTCGTGGCGGACACTGAGATCATGGACGTGTTCCAGCCAGGCGATCATGGTTCCACCTATGGCGGCAATCCGGTAGGGGCGGCGGTCGCGCGCGCCGCGCTCGCTGTCCTGCAGGACGAGAGATTGGTCGAGAACTCGGCCCGTCTCGGCGAGTACGCTCTGGGGCGGTTGCGGAGCGTCCGCTCACCGCTGGTGCGCGAGATCCGTGGCCGCGGACTGTGGATCGGAGTCGAACTCCATGAATCCGCGGGCGGGGCCCGTCCGTATTGCGAGGAACTGGCGAGGCAGGGACTGCTGTGCAAGGAGACACACGATCACG
Source organism: Holophagales bacterium (assembly GCA_009843505.1). GTDB lineage: Bacteria > Acidobacteriota > Thermoanaerobaculia > Multivoradales > Multivoraceae > Multivorans > Multivorans azotirespirans. The sequence continues at coordinate 22,206 of VYDI01000011.1, forward strand.
TGATTCGGTTCGCGCCGCCCCTGGTGATCGGGCGGGAGGAACTGGACTGGGCGCTGGACCGGATCGAGGAGCTGCTCCAGTCTTGACCGGCGGCGGGGGCAACGGCGACGAGCGGGTGCGGGCGATCCGCCGTCCCCATCCCAAGCTGCTGCGCTACTACGTCCTCTTCTCGCTGATCACCGGACCCGCGTTCCCCGTCGTCTTCACGATCCTGTTCCTGCGCTATCGCACGTTGAGGTACCGCTTCGACGACGAGGGCGTGACGATGAGCTGGGGCGCGGTGTTCAAGCGCGAGATCAGCCTCACGTACAGCCGCATCCAGGACATCCACGTGCAGAGCAACGCCGTCGAGCGCTGGCTCGGCCTTTCGCGCCTGCTGGTCCAGACCGCGAGCGGTTCGGCGAAGGCCGAGATGAAGGTCGAAGGCCTGCTGGAGCTGTCGGCGGTCCGCAACTTCATGTACAGCCGGATGCGTGGCGCGCGGACGGCAGTGCCGGCCGCCACCGGCGCGCTTCCCGCTCCCCCTGCCGGGGACGATGCCGCCGCTCTCGCCTCGACTCTCCGGGAGATCGCCCGCGAAGTCGGGGCAATCCGGAACGCACTGGAGCGCGGGCGATGACGACCGGCAGCAGCGAAGGCGCGCCCAGCGGCCGGATGCCGGCGGGCCTGAAGCGTTTGCTGCTGCGGCTGTTCCGAGTCGACGAGCGGCCCGAGCCTCCACCCGGATCGCCGGAGTCTCTGCGCACCTTTCGCGCCTCGCCGCGGTTCTTCTGGTACAGCCTGCTCAAGTGGGGTCTGGGACAGGCGGGCGCGCTGTTCGGCCTGGTCGTGTCGACGCTCGGCTTTCTGCCGTTCGCGTTCTGGGCGGACGAGGGCTTCGAGTTCCTGGAGTTCGGACCGTGGACCGATTTCACCAGGGCGTTGGGGCCGCTTCTGCTCGTCCTGTTCCTCGTCCAGTTGGTGGCGTCTTTCGCCGTGTTGCGCCTCGGCTACGAGATGCGCTGGTACATGGTCAGCGATCGGGCCCTTCGCATCCGCTACGGCATCTACAGCGTCAGGGAGCAGACGATGACGGTCGTGAACATCCAGAACATGGCGGTCAAACGCGGGCCATTGCAGCGCCTGTTCGGGATCGCCGACCTGGAGATCCGTACCGCCAGCGGCGCCGGGTCGGACGACGACGAGGACAGCCTGAGCCGGGGCTTGTTGCAGGGCCTGGACAACGCGGAGGAGTTGCGCAACCTGCTGCTGGCGTCGCTGCGGCAGAGCCGGGACGCCGGTCTGGGCGATCCCGACGACGATGCGGCCGGGATCGTCGTCGAGGGCGAGCGGGTCGTGGAGGCGGCCGCGACCTGGGCACGGGACGATGCCGCCAGGCCTCCTTCGTCCCGCGGTGCGGGCGACGAATCCGTTCTGGCCGCTGCCCGCCAACTGCTCGCCGAGTGCCGCGAGCTACGGGCGGCGGTCGGTCGGGCCGAGGGATGAGGCGTTGCTCGGCGCCGTAGGAGTGGCGTCCCTGCGGCCGGGCGCCGCGGTTGGCTCATACTTCCGGCATGCCGGAGCTTCCCGACGTCGAGGTCTACTGCGAAGCGCTTGAGCAGCGGGTCGCGGGCCGCGAACTCGTCCGCGTCCGCCTGCGGAGTCCGTTCCTGCTCCGTTCCGTGCGGCCGCCGCTCTCCGATGCGGAGGGGCGGACGGTCGTCTCCGTGCGCCGGGTCGGCAAGCGGGTCGTCTTCGCCCTGGAGGGGAAGTTGTTCCTCGCCATCCACCTGATGGTCGCCGGCCGGTTCCGCTGGGGCGGGCCTTCGGCGAAGGTGCCGGGCCGCGTGGGGCTGGCCGCCTTCGACTTCGGTTTCGCCACGCTGCTGCTCACCGAGGCAGGCAGCAAGCGCAGGGCGGCGATGCACCTGGTCGCGGGTGAAGACGGCCTGGCTAGCCTGGACCGTGGCGGGCTGGAAGTGCTGCTGGCCGGTCCGGAGGCGTTCAGGCAGCGGCTCAAGGCGGAGAACCACACGCTGAAGCGGGCGCTCATCGACCCCCGGTTGTTCAGCGGTATCGGCAACGCATACTCGGACGAGATCCTGCATCGTGCGTGCCTGTCGCCGATGCGCTGGACCACCCGGCTCAGCGACGAGCAGGTCGACCGGCTGTATCGGTCCACGGTGGACGTGCTGACGGAGTGGACGGATCGTCTCAGGGCGCAGACCGGGGGTCGGTTCCCCGGCAAGGTGACCGCCTTCCACAAGGGAATGGCGGTCCATGGTCGCTACCGCGAACCGTGCCCGCGTTGCGGTGCGCCGGTCCAGCGCATCGTCTACGCCGAGAACGAGTGCAACTACTGCGCGCGCTGCCAGACCGGCGGCAGGCTGCTCGCCGACCGGGCGCTTTCGCGCCTGCTGAAGAAGGACTGGCCGAAGACAGTCGAGGAACTTGAGGAGCGCCTGGCCGGGAGCGCCGGCGAGCCGGCCGGCTGATGGGGGTGTCGCCCGAGCTGTCGGGTCTGACCGACTGTCATGCCCACCTCTGCGATGGCTCGTTCGCGGGCGACCTCGGCGAGGTGCTCGCGCGAGCACGCGACGCCGGAGTCGGGACGGTGGTCGCGGTCGGCGAGACCCGCGCCGACGCTGAGCGGAATCTCGAGCTGGCGGAGGCGTATCCCGGCGTCGTGCGCCCGACCGTCGGCCTCTACCCGACCCATCTCGATCTTGCCGAAGCGGAACGGGTCGCCGGACTGGTCCGCCGGGAGCGCCTTCGCCTGGCAGCGATCGGCGAGGTCGGCCTCGACCGCTGGAAGGTGCGCGACGAGCGTGACCTCGCGGTGCAGCGCGAGATCTTCGCGTCGTTCATCGACCTGTCCATCGAACTCGACCTGCCGCTCAACGTCCACTCGCGCTCCGCCGGCCACTACGCGATCCACATCTTGCGCGAGCGTGGGGCGAGGCGGGTGCAACTCCACGCCTTCGACGGCCGCGCTGCCCGGGCCGAGCCGGCGGTGGAAGCGGGCTACTTCTTTTCCGTACCGCCGTCCGTCGTGCGTTCGCCGCAGAAGCAGAAGCTGGTGCGCCGCCTGCCGTTGTCCTGCCTGCTGCTGGAGACGGACAGCCCCGTGCTGGGGCCGGAGCGGGACCAGCGCAACGAACCGGCGAACGCGGTCGTGTCGCTCAACGCCATCGCGGAGATCAAGGGTCTGCCGGCGTCGGAGGTGGCGGCGGCCGTCAAGGCCAACACGGCGCGCCTCTACGACGAGGTCACGGCGTTCTAGCGAATTCTCGTCGGTCTGCGAGGCGGAAGTGTCTCCAATATGGGAGATGCGCAGACCCTCCGCCCTGTTGTAGATAGATCGGCTAGAGGAGGCACATGGCAGGAATGAGGTTGTTCGCGAACAGTCTGTTCGGCTTCGCCGCGTTGGCGGCGTTGCTCGCGGCGCCGGCGGGGTCGATCGTCTACCTGATGCAGACCGACGAGGACATGCTCGGGCATGCGCAGGTCATCGTCCATGGCGAGGTCCTGAGCACGGCGTCGACGAGACTCGACGGCCGTTTGGTCACCGACGCTCAGGTGCGGGTCGAGAAGGTGTTGAAGGGCTGGCTGCCTGGCAGCGTGGTGACCGTGCGCCAGCCCGGAGGCTTCGACGGCAGTTATCGGGAGGCGCTGATGGGCCTGCCGATGCTCGCCGAAGGGAACCGCGTGCTGCTCTTCCTGGAGGAACACGAGGACGCGTACCGTACCGTCGGTCTCGGTCTCGGCCTCTTCTTCGAGGCGTCGCGCGGGGGCCGCAGGGTCCTGGTGCGCGAGGCGCCGCACCTGGCGTCCGGCCGCGTCGACGAAGAGCGCGCGTTGCGGGACAGCACCCGGTTCCAGCGCTGGATCGCGGACCGGGTTGCGGGCCGGGAGAGCCCGGTGGACTACCTTGACGCCGAGCCGACGGACCGGCTTCAGTCGGTCGCTTCGCCGTACGTTCTCTTCGGCGAGTCCGACGGCGACGGCTGCCAGGTGGGCGACAAGGAGTCGCCAACCGGGGAGTGGGAGTGGGTCTCCATGGGGCCCAGGTGGAGGAGGTTCGATACCGGCGGAACGCTCACCTTCAGCGTTTACGGCCTTCAGGAAGGGTTGTCAGCCAAGGATGCCGACGAGGCTACAAGGGTGGCTGATGCGATGGCGGGCGTGAGAGCTGCAATGGACGCATGGAACGGGGCGGCTCCAAACGTGTCGTTGGCCGCAGAGTGGGCCGAGGTCGACCTGCCGGCGTACGAGGACAGGCCCACCGCACGAATCGAATTCGGCGCCGAGAGGATCCCGTCCGATTCTCCTTTCGCTCTTGCCGCCGCCGCTCTCGGCTCGCTTTGCGATTGGGACGTGCCCGGATCCGTGCACATGATTCCGGGCACCAACCGCCAGGCCTCCTTCGCCATCAGGGCGTGGGTCGGCACCTTCCCTTCTCTGGTCGAGCACCTGGCCAACGTTTCCGAAGGCAGGGCCAACGATTTCGTGGAGTTGATGATCCACGAGCTCGGACACGCCCTGGGTCTCGACCATTCGAGTGAACCTGGCGCCATCATGCGGCGAAGCATGACGTTCAATGGACAAAATCCGGGTCTGGGCACGGACGACGTGAACGGGATCAGGTTCCTGTATCCCGCGGTGCCCCCCCCGCCGTTCGGCGGCGGCGCGCCTCCGCCGGAGCCGGAGCCCGAACCCGAACCCGAACCCGAACCGCCACCGCCGCCGGTCCCGCCGGTGGCGTCGTTCACCGTCGACATGCCCTGCGCGGAGGGCCTGTGCAACGCCCGGACCGGCGAGGACGTCACGTTCACCGACACGAGTTCCGGTACCGTCGCCCGGCGCTCCTGGAACTTCGAGACCGGCGGCAGGACGCCGTCCGGCAAGAGCGTGACGCACAGTTGGCCGTCGCCCGGCTTCTACCGCTCGACGCTGACCGTCGACGGCGCGGGCGTCGAGTCGACTGCGTCGCGGATGTTCCGGGTGGACGCCTCGTCGCCGGCCGGAAGCTGCGTGCCGGGCCCCGGGACGGTCTGCCTGCAGGACTCCCGGTACGAGGTCGAGGTGGAGTGGCAAGGGGGCGACGGGGCGTTCAACGCGGCCCGGGTGGTCCACGCGGGCACGAACGACTCGGGGATGTTCAGCTTCTTCGACCGCGACAACTGGGAGATGCTGGTCAAGGTGCTGAACGGCTGCTCGATCAACGGCCATCACTGGGTGTACGCCGCTTCGGCGACGGACCTGGGCTACGTGATCCGGGTGACGGACCCGGCGCCGGGCGAGTTTCGGTTGTTCCGCAACGAAGCGGGGCAGGTGGCGTCGGCGGTGGTGGACAATGAAGCCTTCTCGCGCGACTGCGCTCCGGCGGCTTCCCGGGCCGGGTGGTCCGCTCTTGCCGGCGGCGAGACGCTGTCGCTTGGTGACGGCCGTTTCGAGGTGGGGATCGAGTGGTCGACGGAGGACGACGCCGGCGTCGCGCGGACGGTTCGGCGAGGCACTGAGGACTCGGGCCTGTTCTGGTTCTTCGATCCGGGGAACTGGGAGGTTCTGGTGAAGGTGCTGGACGGTTGCGGGGTGAACGGTCACCACTGGGTGTACGCGGCTTCGGCGACTTCTCTGCCGTTCGAGATGTCGGTGACGGACACGGAGACGGGCGAGGTGTATCGCTACGTGAAGGGGGCTGACGAACTCGGGGCGCTGGCCGATCCGGCGGCGTTCGCCAACTCCTGCGAAGCTGGCCGCTAGAGGCTCAGGCGCGGCCGCCGTTGAGCGAGCTGCCGTCGTTGGGTGCTATCGAACCGTAGAAATCGAGCCCGGCTCGCCGAGCAGCAGCGCCGGGTCGACCCGTTCGCCCTGCCAGCGGATGCCGAAGTGCAGGTGCGGGCCCGTGGATCGTCCGGTCGAGCCGACGGTGCCGATTCTGTGCCCGCGGGACAGCTCGTCGCCCTGCTCGACGAACACCTCGTGCAGGTGGAAGTACATGCTGATCAGGCCGTTGCCGTGGTCCAGAAAGACCGCGTTGCCGGAGAAGAAGAACTCTCCGGACAGGGCGACGACGGCATCGTCGACGGCCAGGACCGGCGTGCCCTGGGGCACGGCGTAGTCGGCGCCCGTGTGGGGCGAGCGCGGCTCGCCGTTGATGATCCGCTTCGCGCCGAAGCGACCGCCGGCCGGCATCTTCTCGAGCGGTGCGCCCAGGGGCAGGGAGAACCTCGCTTTGCCCTGCCGTCCCCACAGCTTGCCGATCAGGGCGTTCTCACGCTGCACGCGAGCGAGGTTCTCGGGCGACAGATCGACGCGACTCCGGTCCTTGATCTCGAGTCTCTGCACCGAGTAGGGGTACGCACCGAGACCGATGTGCAGCCTCTCCCGCCGGCCATCGAGGTCGCGCTCCGCGATCACGTCGGCGGTCCGGTTCAGGCCCACCGGTACCAGGCAGCCGCGTTCTCCGCCGACCACGGTGGGCGCGAAGGCGCGGTCGCCGACCAGGCAGCGTTCGACGCCTTCGCCCGGCCAGTGGACGAGGCTTCCGGGAGCCGCGGTCTGAGCGGGCAACGGATGGGCGCCGGTGGCGGCGAGGACGGCAGTTGCGCCGAGTACGGCGATGAAGCGAAACGGGTCCATGGAGCAATCATAGCCAATGATGCATAGGTCGGCTCGGCTCAAGGGCGGGCAGGCCGGAAGGACGCGGTACGCTTAGCCCTTGCCGGCCCAACGACCTGCCGGCCCGGGAGGGTGCTTTGAGTCTGAGAGAGACGTACCTGGCCAGCGACGGGTTGGCGCTGGCCGAATTGCTGCGGACCCGCGAGCTGAGATCCACCGAGGCGGTGAGATGCGCGGCGGAGATCGCCTCCGAACTCGACCCGGAGTTGAACGCGATCGTCTGCGCGGACTTCAAACGGGCTGCCCGCGAGGCGCCCGAGACCGTGGCGGCGGGTGGGCCGTTCGCGGGCGTGCCCTACCTGCTGAAGGACCTCTACGCCAACGCGGCGGGCCTGCCGCTGACCAACGGCAGCCGTCTCTTCAAGGGCAACGTGCCGAAGCACGATTCGGAGATGGTGAGCCGCTACCGGCACGCGGGGCTCCTGATCGCGGGACGCACCGCTTCGCCCGAGTTCGGGCTGACGACGAGTACCGAGTCCGCGGTCTTCGGGCAGACCCGCAACCCCTGGAACCTGGAGCACATCGCGGGCGGCTCCTCGGGCGGCGCGGCGGCGGCCGTCGCCGCCGGCATCGTGCCGGCCGCCCACGCCAGCGACGGCGGCGGGTCGATCCGCATCCCGGCCTCGTGTTGCGGGGTCTTCGGTCTCAAGCCGAGCCGCGCCCGGGTCTCGCTGGCGCCTGACGCCGGCGAGGGTTGGGCCGGCTTCTCGGTACAGCACTGCGTGAGCCGCACGGTTCGCGACAGCGCCGCGCTTCTCGATGCGGTTGCCGGCCCGGTCGCGGGAGATCCGTACTGCGCGCCTCCGCCGGAACGGAGCTTCCTGGACGAAACCCGGCGCGAGCCGGGCAAGCTGCGGATCGCGCTGACCCTGGAAGCGTTCAACGGCGCTCCGGTCGATAAGGCGTGCGTCGCCGCGGCCCGCGACGCGGCCGAACTCTGCGCGGGACTCGGGCACGAGGTCACCCGGAGATCGCCGAAGATCGACGCGACTGCTCTCGGCCTGGCCACCCGGCTGATCGTCGGCGCGAACGTGCGCGCCACGATCGCCGAGCGCTGCGAGGCCCTTGGCCGCGAAGCCCGGGAGGACGAGCTGGAGCCGCTCACGTGGGCCACGGCCGCCACGGGCGAGCAGAGCGACGCCGCCGCCTACGCGCGCGCGACCCGCACGGTTCACGCGGTGGGCCGCCGGCTGGCCGCGTTCTTCAAGCGGGGCTTCGACGTCCTGCTGTCGCCGACGATGGCGGCGCCGCCGGCGAAGCTCGGCGTGCTGTCGCTCTCGAACCGGGGCGACGACTACATGCCGGCGTTGCTGCAGACGATCGGCTTCACCCAGTTGATGAACGTCTGCGGCAACCCCGCCGCCTCGGTGCCGCTCGGCTGGGGCGGAGCGAACGGCGGCCTGCCGATCGGCGTTCAGATCGCCGCCCCGGTGGGCGGCGAGGGAGTGCTCCTCCGGCTGGCGGCGCAGCTCGAACGGGAGCGTCCCTGGATCGATCGGAAGCCGCCCTGCTCGGCGTGGCGGAGCGGCTAGGGATCTGTGAAACCGCGGCCGACAACCCGAAAGCCGGCGAATCTCGTCGCGCCGGCGCTCCTTTTGGCCCTGGCCTGGCCGGCGGCGGCCGCGGACCCGCCGTGGCAGCGACTCGAGTTCCAGGCGAAGAAGCTGTTCCTGACGGCGGACGCCGCGGTCGAGTTCGATCCCGCGGCGGAGCTTCCGCCGGACGAGCGCTGCGAAGGCAAGCCGCACATGCCCGGCTCGGCCGCGCGGATCCGGATCGAGTCCACGATGTTCGGCCGTCATTCCGAGTCCTCTCTGTGGTTTGATCCGGACAGCCTGCGAGCCCATCTTCGCGTCCAGGAAGAACGGGGCAGCCGGAACCGCTACAAGCGCTACACGTTCTGTGACGGCAGCGTGGAGGCGGAGCGCGCGACTCCCAATGAGGGCGAAGCCGGTCTGCCCGTGGCGGAATGGACCCATCGCTATCCCCTCCATCACCCGGTTCCGCCCGACCTCGAGACGCCGCTGTCGGAGCCTTCGGCGCTGCTGCATCTGGTCGGGCGGCTGGCGGCGCTTCCGTCCGGGGCAGGGGAGGAAATGTCGTGGACGGTCCCGATGTTCTCGAACCGGAGGGTGCTGGCGGTGCGAATCGAGCGAGACCCGGAAACCATGGCGGCGCCCTCGCCGTTCTCGGTGGCGGGCGGTCAGGCGCCGGCGCAGTTGACGCTGGTTCGCTTCGCGATGACGCCGGAGGTCTACGGACCCGAGGGCAGCGCCGAGGACTTCGAGTTGCTGGGGCTTGAGGGGGCGATCGAGATCGTTGCCGCGAAGGAACTCCAGGCGCCCGTGTCGATCAGCGGCCGGCTTCCGCCCGCGGGGAGGGTCACGGTCCGGCTGCGTCACGTGAAGTTGCGTTAGGGTGCCGACCGTGGGGGTTGAAGGCGCGGAGAATGTGGATCGGGTTCGCGAGGAGTTCGTGCAACTCTGGGGCGCTCTGGGCACGTTCTGGGGTGTGCCGCCGACCACCGCGCGCGTGTTCGGCTGGCTCATGTCCCGCAGCGAGCCCGCCGATGCCCAGGAGATCATGGCCGGGCTGGAACTCAGTCGCGGCGCGGTCTCCATGGCCTGCAGGGAGCTGCGCGAGTGGAAGCTCATCTCACCGGAGCGCGTCGCGGGCGCGCGCCGGGTGGTCTACCGGCCCGAGACGGACCTGGAGCGGGTCCTCCGGAACGTCGTTGAGATCCGCAAGCGGCGAGAGTGGGACCCGATCCGTGAGAACATGCGGGACTGGATTCCGGCCCTGGAGGACCCATCCTCTCCCGGTAAAGCAGCCTCTCCCGAGAATGCGGTGTTTCTCAGGCGCCTGCGCGCGATCGATCAGGTCATGGGACGCGTGGACTCGATCGCGGAGTTTCTACTCAACGGCGGCACGGTGACGGACTTTGGGCTTAAGGCCCTGCTCGGTGCGGGAGCGGTCGCCGCGCGGCTGGGCAACCTCGCCCGCCGCGAGGCGCAGTCCTTCTCGGGCAAGGCGGCTCCGCCGGCGGAGCCGGTGCCGGACCTCGATCCGGAGGAGCAGGAGAGTTGACCGTGCTCACGGATCGCCCGGCTGGGCCCCCGTCGAGACGCACTGCCCTGGAAGACGAGGTGCTCGGACGCCTCCGCGACCTCTGCGACGTCGGCGGGCTCCCCGACCTTGCCGCGACGATCGACGATCTGGTCGGCTTCATCCGCGATGACATCGCTGCGATGGAGGAGGGGCTGGCGACGCTGTCGACAGGAAACTCGCTCGTTGGCGAGGCCGGAGCCTCCCTGGTTCACCTCGGCGGCAAACGGTTGCGTCCGCTGTGTGTCGTCCTGGCGTCGAGGGTCGGGTACGCGCCGGCTTCGGCGGTGCGCGACATCGCGGTGGCGGCCGAGCTCGTTCACAATGCCACGCTTCTTCACGACGATGTCATCGATCACGCGGACCGGCGTCGCGGGCGGCCGACGGCACGGGTCGAACTCGGCAACGCGGCCTCCATCTTTGCCGGCGACTACCTGCTGATCGAGGCGCTGCACAGGGTCCAGCGGGCCGCGGTGCCGGGCGTCATGGAAGGCCTGCTCGAGACGATCGCCGAGATGATCCGGGCCGAGTCCCTTCAGCTCGAGAACCGCGGCTCTCTCGACGCGTCCGAGGATCTCTACTTCCAGGTCGCCCGAGGCAAGTCGGCGGCCCTGTTCAGTTGGGCGTTGGGCGCCGGCGCCTTGAGCGGTGGAGCGTCGCCCGAGCTCTGCCGGGCGCTGCGGGCGTATGGCGATTCGATCGGGGTCGCGTTCCAGTTGATAGACGACCTGCTCGATCTGGTCGGACACCACAGCAACACCGGCAAGACCTTGTTCAGCGACCTCTCGGAGGGGAAGATCACGTATCCGCTGATCGTGGTGCTGGATCGCGAACCGGCGCTCGTCGACACGATCCGCGCAATAGCGGCCGAGGCGGCTCCTTCGTGGGGCGGCGATGGCCTCGCGCTCCCCGGCTCGAACGGGGACGGTTCAGGGAACGGACACCCGAGCGGAGCGAACGGGGCTGGCCGGGAGCGTGAGCGCGTCCTCGAGGCGATGGTTCGCCACAACGTCGAGGCGACATGCCGCGACCTTGCCGCGAGCTACATAGACGAGGGGATCGAGGCGTTGGCCGAAGTCCCCGATGGCCCCGCCCGCCGTGCGTTGACGGTTGTCGCCCGGGCGAGTGTGTTGCGGGAACGATGATGGCGCTGGCCGAGCCGCTGGCGACTGACGGTTCGGGCGCGATGTTCGACCGGATCGCCGCCCGCTATGACCTGCTGAACCGGCTGAACTCCCTGGGCCTCGATCGGGCGTGGCGCCGGGTCACGGCGGAGGCCCTGGCGCCGGCCGCGGCCGCCGACCGGCCTCTGCGCATGCTCGATGTCGCGTCCGGAACCGGAGACCTCGCGATCGCGATCGCGAGGCGGTTTCCGTCAGCTGTCGTGAGCGGTGTCGACACGTCGGCGGCGATGACCGTGATCGGACGAGGAAAGGTCGAGCGCGCCGGCCTCTCGGACCGCGTCACGCTGGCGTCCGGCGACGCGCACGACCTCGGCTTCCCCGATCGCTCCTTCGACGCGGCGGCGATCGCGTTCGGCATCCGCAACGTCCCCGACCGGGTCCGGGCCCTACGCGAAATGGCGAGGGTCACACGGCCGGGGGGGCGGGTCGCGGTACTGGAGCTGAGCGAGCCGGTTTCGGGCCCGCTGGCCGTGCTCGCTCGCTTCCACATCCGTGTCCTCGTGCCGATGATCGGAACGCTTCTGGCCGGAGGCGCCGAGTACAGGTACCTGCGACGGTCGATCCGCGCCTTCCCGCCGCCGGACGAGTTCACTCGAACGATGACCGCTGCCGGCCTGGAGCCCGTCGAAACGCGGCCGCTGACGTTCGGCGTGTGCAACCTGTTCCTGGCCAGTCCGGCCGTGGAGTGTGCGACGGGAGGCTCTGGTCCATGACCTCTCCGGTGATCAGACCGCGTTCGGCTCGAGAGACGCGGGCTCCGCGGTCCGGCCTTCTGGCGGTGGCCGCCGAGGCGCCGCGAGTGGCTCCCGAGGAGTTTCTCCGGCGGGCTTCGCGGAGCTTCCGCGAGATCGGCCCGGTGGGCCACCTGTGGGCGCCCTCCGGAGGGATGCAGTCCGCCGGCTGGGGTGTGGCCCGGCGTTTCGAGGTCGCCGGAGACGCCCCGTCCCCCGGGTTCCCGGGCGGAAACGGTGACGGCGACCACAGGATGCATGCCGGCGGCGTCGCGCTCGACCAGGTTGCGGCGCTGGCGTCCGGGCTGTTTCGCGAACTGGCGGGAGCGGACGAGGTGCCGTTGCGGCTCTTCGGTGGACTCGCGTTCGATCCCGGGCCGGACAGTCCCGGATCCGGAGCGTCCGATTGGGACGAGTTCGGCGCGGGCAGCTTCGTGCTGCCGCGGCTGGGATACGTTGCCGACGTCGACGCCGCACATCTGTATGCGGTCATCGACGCGACGGCGATCGGGGCAGCGCCGGAGTGGCAGCGGCGTCTTCAGCGGCTGGCCGAAGACCTCGACCTCACCAGCGGCCTCAGCGGCGCGAACGGCAACGGACACCTGGGAGAGCTGCCGGAAGCGGCCAGCACCCTGGAGGCGCTGCCGGGAATCCTGCGGAGCTTCGACCGGCCGGCCGCTTCAGAGTGGCTTCAGCGCGTGAAAGAGCTTCGCGGGGAAGTGCTCTCCGAACGGCTGCAGAAGGTCGTCGCGGCGCGCGCCGTCGAGCTCGACCTCGACCGGCCGTTCGGCATCGCCGATCTGGTCCACATCGCCGGGCGCCTGGGCCACAGCATGCCTACCTGCACCCGCTTCGCCTTCCTGCGCGGCGGCTCGATCTTCTTCGGCGCGACGCCGGAGCTGCTGGTCCGTCGCCGGGGCCGCCGCATCGAGACGCAGGCGCTGGCCGGTTCGATTGCCAGCGACCCAACGCCAGTGCGCCGGCGCGAACTGGAGCGGCGCCTGCTGGAGAGCCGGAAGGACCGGCTGGAGCATGACGTCGTGGTTCGTTACCTGGTCGAACGCCTCGACCGTAGCTGTGGCGGGGTAGCGCCGCCCGCCCCTCCGGAAGTCCGTGTACTACCGAACGTGATGCACCTGGAGACGCCGATTCGCGCCGCGCTGCCGGAGACCGTCGAGCCGCCGCACGTGCTGCGGCTGGTGCGGGCACTCCACCCGACTCCCGCGGTAGCCGGTAGGCCGACGGCTCTTGCCCTGGCCGCGATCCGGCGCAGCGAAGACCGGGATCGCGGCTGGTACGCGGGCCCGGTCGGCTGGTTCGACGGCAACGGCGACGGTGAGTTCTCGGTCGCTCTCCGTTCCTGTCTCGCGACCCGGCGTCGAGGCCTGCTCTACTCGGGCAACGGCATCGTTGCCGACTCCGATCCCGCGCGCGAGCTGGCTGAGACGAACCTCAAGCTGGACGCGATCCTCGGAGCATGGGGCTAGCGGGAACCGGCGCGGGCGAGGCGCAGTTTCAGCGGGCGCGGCTCCTGGTCGGCGCCCTGACGCAGGCCGGCGTCCGGCGGGCGGTCACGAGCCCGGGTTCCCGCTCGACGCCGCTCGTGCTGGCGGCGCTCGATGCCGGGGCCGCCGGCCTGGATGTCGCCAGCATCGTCGACGAACGGGCGGCCGGGTTCTTCGCGCTCGGCCAGGCACGGGCCACGGGCATGCCGACGGTTCTGATCTGCACCTCGGGGACGGCCCCGGCGCACTACCTGCCGGCGATGATGGAAGCCCGCGAGGCCGGTGTTCCCCTGATCGCCCTGACCGCCGACCGGCCGATCGAGTTGATGGACTGCGCCGCGCCCCAGACCACGGATCAGACGAAGCTCTTCGGCTCGTTCGTCAACCACTTCGCGGAAGTCGATCTCGCGGGTCCGGTCGATCCGCTGAGCCTGCGGGCGATCCGGCGAACCGCCGCTCAGGCCGTCTTCCGTACCCGTTGGCCTCGACCGGGAGCGGTCCACCTGAACGTGCGGGCGCGCAAGCCGCTCGAGCCGGAGCCGGCTGCCGGAGACGGTTCGCTCGCGGCGGCGGTCGACGCTCTGCTCGGCGAGCCGATCGAGGTGGCTGTGCAGGCGGCGCAACCGGATCCGGCGGCGCTCGATCGGGCGGCGGCGCTGTGCCGGCAATCGGAGCGGGGCCTGATCGTCGCCGGTCCGTTGCCGTTGCCGTCGCCGGAGCGCCGGCGGGCCGGTGACGCCTACGGTCTCGCGAAGCTCGCGCGGCGTACCGGCTTTCCGCTACTCGCGGAGGCCACGAGTCAGAGCCGGTTCACGGAGGGAGACGCCGTGGCCGACGCCGCGCGGCTCGGCGCGGCCTGGGCAGCCGACGGCGGCGAAGGCTTGCATCTTCCGGACCTGATCCTGCAAGTGGGAGCGCCGCCGGTCGCAGCGGGCGCCCAGCGCCTGATCGAGGCCGCGGGAGCGCCTCAGATCGTGCTGTCGGACGGTCCCTGGACCGATCCGGACGGACTCGCTTCGGTGTTCCTGTTCGGGAACGTCGAACGCTCGACATCGGAACTCTGTCGACGGCTGGAGGATCTGGCACCGGGCGTTGGCGCGGACGGTTGGCGTGAGGCCGTTCTCGGGTTGTGCGGGCGATTTCGGGCCGCGGCGGGGAGCCCTGCCCCCGACGGTCCCGGATTCCACGACGGGGAAGCGGCCGCAGTGGCGGTCGCGGCCACGCCCGCGGACGCTCTCCTCATGCTGGGCAACAGCCTGCCCGTGCGTCTGGTCGAAACCTGGGCCGCCTGCCCCGGTCGCCGGGTCTGGGTCGCCAGTCAGCGGGGCTTGAGCGGGATCGACGGTCTGGTGGCGGGCTTCCTTGGGTCGCTCATCACGGGCGGTTTTCCGGCCGGCGTGCTGCTCGCGGGCGACGTCAGCCTGCTGCACGATCTCGACGGCCTGGCGATCGCCCCCGAGTACGGCGACGGTCCGCCGGCCGTGGTCGTGGTGATCGACAACCAGGGCGGACGCATCTTCGATCGACTCCCGATCGCGCAGGCCGGGATCTTCCGTGGCCCGGCAGGCAGGCACTGGTTGACGCCCCACGGGGTCGACTTCGGCGGCCTGGCACGAGCGTTCGGGGTACCCTATGCGCGGGTCGAAGATCCCTCGGCGCTCGCGCGGGAGCTCGGGGCGGCACTCGGCCGGAGGGGTGTTTCCCTGATCGTTGCAGGGGTCGCCCCTGGGGCTCTGGCGGCGGCCGAGGAGTCGTTGCGGCAGGCCATGGCTGCGTCGTCGTCGTTGCGATGACGACGGCCGTTCTGATTCACGGCTTCTCGGGCAGTCCGGCGAGCTGGCGGCGGGTGGAAGCGCTGCTCGACGTGCCCAGTCACGCGCCGGCGGTCTGCGGTCATGGTGGCGAGAGTCCGCCGGCGATCTCCAAAGGCTCGGCCTCCTTCGAGGCGGAGGTCGATCGGCTGGCCGCGGTCGTCGAGGCCGAAGTGCCGGCGCCTCGCCTGGTGGTCGGTTACTCCCTGGGCGGGCGGCTGGCTCTCGGCCTGCTGGTCCGTCATCCGGACCTGTTCCTCGGCGCTGCTCTGATCGGCGCCAACCCGGGCATTGCCGACGACCGCGAGCGAGCCGAGCGCCGTGAGGCGGACGGGACGTGGGCGCGCCTGATCGAAGAACGAGGCCTGTCGGCGTTCGACCGCGAGTGGTCGAGGCTGGCCCTGTTCGCGAGTCAGGCCCGGCTTGCCCCCGAGGCACTTGAAGAGCAGAGGAGGATTCGGCTTGGTCACAGACGGGCCGCCCTCGTTTCGGCGATGAGGACACTCAGTCTGGGCGCGATGCCGGACTTCCGGCCTTTCCTGCCCGCGATTCGCTGCCCGATCGAGCTGATCGCCGGTAGTTTGGATACGAAGTTCAGTGCCCTGGCGCGCCAGATGGCAGGACTCCTGCCGGCCGCCACGGTCCACATCGTCGACGGAGTTGGCCACAATGTTCCCCTGGAGGCGCCTTCCCGCCTGGCACGGCTTCTGAACGACTCGGCGATTGCGTACGACACATGAGTGTCGGCGAGGAGGCGCAACTCACGAATAGTCGTCGAAGTCCTCGAGCGGCGCGTCGAAATCCTCGTCCATCCGGACGATGAGCCCGGGCGCGGTGCCCAGTTGGCGGGCGCCGCGTGCTTCGGGAAGCACGTCCAGCCGGACGAGAGGACGGTTGCCCTTGGCGATCACGACCTCCTCGCCCTCGAGCGCCTCCCGAATGAGGCGTGAAAGGTGCGTCTTCGCTTCGTGGATGTTGACCTGGTGCATTGGGCGGCGGCGGGGAACCGGTGAGTTGACTAATCTACATGACCAAGTCGATGTGTGACAACCCGTTCCGATGATGGGCGCCGTTGTAGTGTCGCCGATCGAAGGAGGCACGGGGGATGAGCGGAGAATCGCACCAGGAGTGGCTGACGGCTGGCGAGTACACCGATATTCGCTACGAGAAGTCCTATGTCGGCGGTGAGCCGGAGGGGATAGCCAAGATCACGATCAACCGGCCGGAGGTGCGCAACGCGTTCCGGCCGCTGACGGTCCAGGAGATGAGTGCGGCCGTGGACGTGGCCCGCGACGACGGCGAGGTCGGCGCGGTGATCCTGACCGGCGAGGGGCGAAGCGCTTTCTGTTCGGGCGGCGATCAGCGCATCCGGGGCGATGCCGGCTACGTCGGCGACGACGGCGTGCCGCGGCTGAACGTCCTCGACCTACAGCGCCAGATCCGCACGTTGCCCAAACCGGTCGTGGCGATGGTCGCCGGCTACGCGATCGGAGGCGGCCACGTGCTGCACATGGTCTGCGACCTGACGATCGCCGCTGACAACGCTCGCTTCGGCCAGACCGGGCCGCGGGTCGGAAGCTTCGACGGCGGCTACGGCGCTTCGTACATGGCGCGGATCGTGGGGCAGAAGAAGGCGCGGGAGATCTGGTTCCTGTGCCGCCAGTACAACGCCCGGCAGGCGCTGGACATGGGTCTCGTCAACACGGTCGTGCCGCTCGAGCGGCTCGAGCAGGAAACCCTCCAATGGTGCCGGGAGATGCTGGCCAACAGCCCGATGGCGCTTCGCTGCCTGAAGGCGGCGATGAACGCGGACTGCGACGGCCAGGCCGGCCTCCAGGAGTTGGCGGGGAACGCGACCCTGCTGTTCTACATGACGCAGGAGGGCCAGGAGGGCCGGCAGGCGTTTCTGGAGAAGCGAAAGCCGGACTTCTCGAAGTTCCAGCGCTACCCATGAGCCCGGGCGCCCCGGGCTCGGTCGGCCCCGCGACCGGGGGCGATCGGCCGGGCAAGCTGGCCGCCTGGTTCGAGGCAGTGCGACCCAAGACGCTCTGGGCCGGCGTTACGCCGGTGCTTGTGGGAACCGCGTGCGCCGTTTCGGTGGGCGGTTCTCGCACGGGTCCGGCGCTGGCCGCCCTGGGGACGGCGATCGGTCTTCAGATCGGTACGAATCTGTCGAACGACGTACTGGACTTCGACCGCGGCGCCGACACGGAGAAGCGTGTCGGTCCACGGCGAGCGGTCCAGTCCGGCCTGCTCAGTCGCGGCGAAGTCTGGAGCGGCACTTGGTGCGCGTTCGGAGCGGCCGTACTTTGCGGCCTCTACCTGGCGTCAGTTGCTGGCTGGCTCGTGCTCGCGGTGGGCGCCGTCGCGATTGCCTCCGGGCTGCTCTACACTGCCGGCCCCTGGCCGCTCGCCTACGTCGGCCTGGGCGACGTGTTCGTACTGCTGTTCTTCGGCCTGGTTGCGGTTGTCGGGACGGCGTGGGTACAGGCGCTCTCCGTGCCGTCTTCGGCCTGGTGGGCTGGCCTCGCCGTGGGTTCGCTGTCCGTGGCGATTCTCGTCACGAACAACCTCCGCGATGGGGAAACGGACGCCGCGGCCGGGAAGCTGACCCTGATCGTGCGGTTCGGCCGTCGGTTCGGTCTCATCGAGTTCGCGGCGTGCCTCAGTGTGGCGTTCCTCGCCGTCTTGCCGACCGTCCTGGTCCTGGGTCCGTGGCCCATGCTGTCGTGGCTGGCCCTGCCGTTCGCGGTCGCCGTGCTGCGGTCCGTCTGGCGCGGCGAGGGCGCGGCCCTCAACCTGGCGCTGGCGTCGACCGCCCGTCTGCTCCTCCTGTTCGGCGTGCTCCTGTCGATCGGCATCGTCCTGGGAGCGCGGCACTGAGCGGCGAGCTCTCGGTTCGAGCGCCAGGGCGGGAAGCGCGTGGGCCAGCCCTGGTCGACGGCGGCCGCGAGGTCGGCTGGAGGGAGCTCGTTCAGCGCGTGGATCGGACGAGGGACACCTTTCGGCGGCGGCTGGACGGCCTGACGGCGCCGGTGGTCGCCGTCGTCGGCGGCGCGGGACCCGAGGCGGTGGTCACGCTTCTCGCACTGCTGGAAGACCGGGTGTCGTTCGTGCTGATCCATCCCCGCTGGACCCGCGCCGAACGCGACCGCGCGATCGCGATGGCCGGGGCCAGTGTTTGCGTTGAGAGTGGCGGCGCGTTGGCGACCGTGCCGCCGACTGCCGCGGCTGGCAACCCGAGCGTCGAGCGGGGCGCGGGAATCGTCTTCACCTCCGGCACGACGGGTCAGCCGCGGGGCGTCGTCCTCAGTCGGGAGGCGCTCCGTGCCTCGGCGCACGCGCACGCGCGGGTCGTGGGTTGGCGCGCCGACGACCGCTGGCTGCTGAGCCTGCCAACGGCTCATGTGGGTGGCCTGATGATCGTCGTCCGTTGTCTCCATGCGCGACGGGCGGTGGTCGTGGGCGGGCGCCGGGCGTCAGGGAACTTCGATGCGGACGAGACCCTCAGGGTCATCGAACGCAACCGGGTGACCCTCATGTCCGTCGTGCCGACGATGCTCGCGCGGCTGCTTCAGGCGACCAGGCGCCCGCCGCCGAGCCTTCGGGCCGTGCTCGTCGGGGGCGCCGGCGCTCCTGCGGCGCTGATGGAGCGGGCAAGGGAACGCGGTTGGCCGGTGCTCGCGACCTACGGGCTGACGGAGGCCTGTTCCCAGGTCGCGACCGAGCGACCGGACGAGACACCGGGAGGCGTGGGTGCGCCGCTGCCCGGAATCGAGGTGCGTATTGCGGCCCCGGACGGGTCCGCCGGCACGATCCAGGTGCGGGGCGACGCGCTGTTCGACGGCTATCTGGGCGCGGAACCCGGCGCGCCACTCGAGCGGCCCTTCGATGCGGACGGGTGGTTCGACACGGGCGACCTGGGCGCGATCGGCGAGGACGGCCGGCTCCGGATCATGGGTCGCCGCTCCGACCGGATCGTGACCGGCGGCGAGAACGTCGATCCAGCGGAGGTCGAGGCGGCCGTCGTGGAGTGGCCCGGCGCGGCGGACGCCTGCGTGGTAGGCCTGGAGGACGAGGAGTGGGGCGAGCGGGTGGCCGCCGTCCTGGTCCCGGCCGCCGGTTTCGAGGCGCTTGGCGGGCTGACCGGACTCGGGCGGCACCTGGGTGGACGGCTTGCCGGGTTCAAGCGACCGCGGTGCTGGAGTGTCGTGGATCGGTTGCCGGTGGCCGCTTCGGGCAAGGTGGACCGAACTGCCTGCGCCCGTCTCCTGGTCGAGTCACCGAGCACGCCGGCGGGAGAGGCCGGTCCGTGACCGTCGATGCCGCGGTTTCGGAGTTCCGGGACCGGCACGACCTCGAGCGGCGGCTCCGGCCGTTCGAGCCGCTTCGCTACCGGGCAAGCGACGCGGGGACCACAGCCGTTCACCTGGACGACTTCGCGGCGATTCCGTTCCTGGACGGCGTGAGTGGCGTGGAGCACTACCAGCATCGGGCCCGGCTGCGAGCGCGGGGAGGCGACTTCTACGTGGCCTCGACGCCCGCGTCGGCCGGCTACGAGCGCTACTGCCGGGAAGTTCTCGGCCTCGGGGCGGTGGAACTCCTGGCCGTCGACCCCGCCGGCGACCGGCTCGGGATCGCCCGCGCCTGCATGGAGAATCGCGCGCTCCTGGACCGGCTGGGAGCGCTTGCCCGCCGTGGCGGCCTGGTCGTCGAACCCTTCCTCGGCACCGAGGCGATCTGGGACCTCGCGGCGGCCGTTGTCGCTGAAACCGGCGCCCGGGTGCGGGTGCTCGCGCCGCCGCCGCCGGTGACCTGGATCGCCAACGACAAGGCGAACTTCGAGGACCTCGTCACCGCGGTCCTCGGCCCCGGCTTCCTGCCCGAGAGCCGCCGGTCGGCCTCGGCGGAAGCGCTGGCGCGGGCACTGCTCGAACTCTCGGAAGCGGGCCCTTCCGTGGCGCTCAAGCGGTTGCGCTGCGCTTCGGCGATGGGCAACGAGGTGTTCGAGTCCGAGGCGATCCGTCGCCACGGATTCCGGGGGGTCCTGGAGATCGTCCGGGGCTTCCTCGAGAGGACCGGCTGGGAGGGCGACGAGGACGTGCTCGCGGTGTGCTGGGAGCCGGCGACGTCGTCGCCTTCGACCCAGTGGTGGCTGCCACCGTCCGGTAGCGGTGAGCCCGTTCTCGGCGGTGTCTACGAGCAGATACTGGCAGGTGAAGAGGGCGTCTTCGTCGGCAGCCGGCCGAGCGGACTGGCGGCGGAAGTGGAGGAGCGGATCGTGTCCCAGTCAGGCCAGGTAGCGGCCGCCTTGCAACGTCTGGGCTACGTCGGACGTTGTTCGTTCGACCACCTGGTGCTGCCGGACTGCCGGGTCGTGTTCACCGAGTGCAACGGACGCTGGGGCGGCACCAGCACGCCGATGAACCTGGTCGACAGGCTCCATCCTGGTGGCCGCCCGCCGTACCAGGCGCAGGCCTTCGTTCATCCGGAACTCGTGGGGCTCACGTTCGAGCAGCTCCTGGCGCGGCTTGGCGACACCGTGCACGACCGCGGCTCGGAGGCTGGCCGGTTCCTGCTCTACAACGTGGGACCGCTGAAGCAGTTCGGCAAGTTCGATGTCGTGGCGCTGGGCTCGAGCCGCTCCCACGTCGACGAGCTGATGACTGTGGAGCTGCCGCGCCTCCTCGGGGTGTCCTGACCGCGGCCTCGCGGCGTCAGACAGGGGAGCCGTCGTCGCGGAGGCTGCGGTCGAGCTGCTCGCTCATCTGACGCAGGCGCTCCGCTTCGGCCGACGACAGCACGCCGCCGTCCTGACAGGCCTCGATCGTCGAGGTCATCTCGTTCAACCTGTCGAGCGCCTCGTCGGACGCACCGCGCCGCTCCGGTGACGCGTGAGCCGCCGCGAACAGCAGTGTCGAGAGCGTCAGGGCAAGTCGGCGCAGGCGCTGCCGCGGCGGCGCCGGGGAGGACTCCGGTTCGGCGGTCGCGTCGTACACGTCCGCCAGCAGGATGCGCGAGATCGCGTATGCGTCCTTCATCTTCCTAGTCGCTTCTCCCCAGAGTCCGGCGCCCCATGCCGGTTCGGGAGTCTCTATTGGTTACAACGAACGCAGAGCCCGGTTGGTTTCCGGGTTTCGATCGATCACCTTCTCCTGAAGCACGCGAGCATCGTCCAGGCGTACGGCCGTCAGCCTACCGCCCCAGACGCAGCCGCTGTCGAGGGCGATGAGGTCCTCCTCGAGAAGCAGTCCGAGAGCGGCCCAGTGGCCGCAGACGATCGTGTGTTCCGGACAACCGCGGGGCACGACGCGAAACCACGGCTTGAGTCCCGAGGGCGCGTCCGTCAGCGGGCCGCTGTAGTCGGCGGGCCGGCCCTTCCCGTCGAGCATCCGCATGCGGGTGAACGCCGCCAGCGACTTCCTGTTCCGGCGGCGCAGCAGGCGCTTCACTTCGGAGCCCCGGAGCCTTCGTTCGAGCCGCCCGGCCGCTTCGAGGACGTCCTCCGGCGACCACCCCGGCCGCAGGCCCGCGTGAACGAGGACGTAGTCGCGTCCCGCGACCCGCTCGAAGTGGACGAAGGGCCGCCGGCGCAGCCAGTCGACCAGTTCCGGCGCGTCCTTCGCCTTGAGCGCCTTCTTCAGGGTGTCGCGTGGTCTCGCGGCGGCGACCCCCAGGTGGCGGGCGACCAGGTGCAGGTCGTGGTTGCCGAGAACGACCTGAAAGCGATCGCCCATCTCGTCCTCAATGGCGCGGGCCCAGCGGAGCACCTTAAGCGAGCGCGGCCCACGGTTGACGAGATCGCCCACCATCCAGAGGCGGTCCCTCCGGACATCGAGTTTCATCTGGCCCAGCAGGGCCTGGAGCGTCCGGAAGCAGCCGTGGACGTCGCCGATCGCCCAGGTCGCCACCGGAGTCCCCGAGTCCGGCTCTAGTCGATGATGGCCTGGTACGTCAGGCTCTGCAGGTCCTGGCGGATGTTCAGGTGAGTGTAGGGCCGGACCTGGGTCATCAGGATGCCGATGAGTTCTTCCTCGGGGTCGACCCAGAACACGGTGCAGTAGGCGCCGCCCCAGGAGTAGGACCCTACCGACGCCGGCATCGCCGAGGCGCCCTTGTCCGTCACCACGCTGTAGCCGAGGCCGAAGCCGTAGCCGGGACCGCGCAGCCAGAGGCCGTGGTCGCCGGTGTGGTTCGAGGTCATCAGCTCGACCGTCTTGCGGCCGAGGACGCGCTCGCCGTCGAGCGCGCCGCCGTTCAGCATCATCTGGTGGAAGCGGTAGTAGTCGGCCGCGGTGGAGACGAGGCCGCCGGAGCCGCTGAAGTACCTGTGGGGCTCGCGTACGTGCCGGGCGTTCACGTCCGGCGTCTCGGTTAGGACGATCCTGCCGTCCTCGCCCGGCCGGTAGAGCGCGGCGAAACGGCCGACCTTCGACTCGGGCAGGTAGAAGTACGTGTCGACCATGCCCAGCGGCTCGAAGATGCGCTCCTGCAGGTACTCGTCCAGGGTCTGGCCCGACAGCACCTCGACCATCCGGCCGACGACGTCGACCGACGGGCCGTACTGCCAGGCATCGCCGGGGTGGAACTCAAGCGGCAGCTCGGCGAGGCCGGTGACGAAGTCGCCGACCGTCCACTCGGGGTCACGATTCGTCCGCAGCTTCGTGTAGTCCGCGTTGAGCAACCCGCGATAGTTGTTCGCGAAACCGGCGGTATGGGTCAGGATGTGCTGGACCGTGATCGGCCGCGCGGCCTGGATGAGCTTGTAAGGGGCGCCCAGGTACTCGTCGGCGTCGGGCACGGTCGCGACCTGCATGTCGGCGAACTCGGGCAGGTACTTCGCGATCGGATCGCGAAGCTGGAACCGGCCCTCTTCGTACAGGGTCATCAGCGCCACGGAAGCGATCGGTTTCGTCATAGAGGCGATCCGGAAGATCGTGTCCCGGGTCATCGGGACGCCTTCCTCGGACCAGCGTTCGCCCTGGGCCTTGAAGTGGACGACCTTTCCGCGTCGCGCGACCAGGGTCACCGTGCCGGCGACCTGCCGGCGGTCGATGTAGGCGCCGATCGCCTGGGATAGGCGCTTGAGGCGCTCGCTCGACATGCCGGCGCTCTCCGGTTCGGCGATCGGCAGCGGAGATGCCGCCGTCTGGTCGGCGGCTGCGACCGGCGGAGCGGCCAGCGTGGCGGCGGCGAACAGGCCGCCGAGGAGGAACGCGGCGGCGGACAGCATCAGGACACGGTCACGTTGGTCGCGGTTCATTGGGGCGCCTCCCTGAAAGTGTGGCGGTGGTCTTCGGTTGCGTGGTGGTTTGGGGTCGCGCGCTGGTCATCGTCTCGCTCTGGGCGTCAGCGTCGTCGTGTGACGTTCGCCGTCGCGCACGTAGACGACTTCGATCGGTTCGTCGACCTTCACGGCGTCGAGGGCGTAGGTGTAGTCGTAGATGTTGGCAATCGTCTGGCCGGCGAACTCGACGATCACGTCGCCGCCCTGCAGACCGGCTTCGGCGGCCGGGCCGCCCTCCATCACGCCGCCCAGCAGAAGGCCTTCCACCTCGCTCGCGTAGTCGGGGATGGTGCCGGTGTAGGCGCGCACGGTGTCGCGGCTTCCGCCCTGCTGGAGGGTCCGCTCGACCTTTACGAACTCGAGCGGCTCGGCCTGGTTCGCGGCGCGCCGTGTCAGCAGGGCGGCAAAGCGGGCCACGCGCTCCAGGTCGTCGTAGTTGATCAGGTCCGCCGTGTCGGTGGGCCGGTGGTAGTCCTCGTGGGATCCGCTGAACAGGTTGACGGTTGGAACGCCGGCATTGTTGAAGCTCGACGTGTCGGTCGGCAGGTACGGGTCGGTCTGCACGCCGAGATCGAAGCCCACCGGGACGTTGGCGGCCTCGACCAGCCCCGTCCAGTCGGGACTCGAGCCGACCGCCTGGACGGTCAGCCGGTTGTCGCGGACCCGGCCGACCATGTCCAGGTTGACGTAAGCGGCGATCTGATCGACCGGTATGACGGCGTCGTCGACGAAGTCCGCCGAGCCCAGCAGCCCCAATTCCTCGCCAGACCAGAAGGCGAGCGCGATGTTCCGGTCGTGGCCCAGCTCGCCCAACTGGCGCGCGGCTTCGAGCACCGCCGCCGCGCCCGAGGCGTTGTCGTCGGCGCCGAGGTGAATGGCGTCCTTCTCGTCCGGCCGCGCCAGCGAGTTGCCGCCGCGGCCCCGGCCGAGGTGGTCGTAGTGGGCGCCGACGACGACCCACGGCTTGGCGAGGCTTTCCGCCTTGCCGCCGGGCAGGACGGCGACCACGTTCCGCGCCGTGCTGCGCTCCCGCTCGATCTCCGTCTTCAGGGTGACGCGGACGCCGGGAAGCTCGAAACCCGCGTTGTGCGGGTTGCCGCCGTCGAAGCTCTTCTGGATCTCCTCGAGTTCGCGGCCGGTGGCGGCAAACAGCGCGTTCGCGACCTCGCCGCCGATGCTGGCGGCGGCGACGCCGGAGCCGGCCGCCGCGGTGTCGAAGGCCATGGGGATCGTCTCGCCGGCGTTGGGCGAGCGCGGCCCGGTCAGGATGAGGAGTCCCACGGCGCCCGCTTCCCGCGCGGTCAGGGCCTTGTAGCGGAGTCCCGAGTAGCGGTTGAGGATTGCCCGCGCTTCGCCCTCGAGGTCCTCGGGGACGTAGCGCAGGACGACGGCGATCTTGCCGGCCACGTCCAGCGTGGCGTAGCTGTCGTAGCCGAAGTCCTGGGAGTCCGGCACCCGGATGCCGTAGCCGGCGAACACCGCTTCTCCCTCGACCTCCGTCGAGTCGGAGAAGCCGAGCGCCTGGATCTGGGTGTGGTCGCTGTACGTGGTGGCGCCGCCCTCGGTTTCGATCTGGATCGTCGAGCCCGTGTCCCGAGTGCCGGAGGTGAACTCGAAGTCGAGCAGCAGGTCGTCCTCGCCGGGAAGCGGCTCGGCGCCGAGCGCGACGAGCTGCTCAGACAGGTACGCGGCGGCTCGTCGCTCGCCCTCCGTGCCCGTCAGCCGGCCGCCGAACTCGGGTGACGCGAGAGTGGTCACGTGGCTTTCGAGCGCGGATCGCGGATCGGCCGGCGGGCCGGAGGCTTCGCGGTCCGGCGAGGCGGCGAGAGCCGCGAGCGCTGCCTCGTGGTTCCAGTCGGCGATGTAGAGCTGGCCGCCGTCGCCGCCGTGGCGGCTGGAGGTCCAGACGAGCTGGCGGCCGTCCGGTGACGGCACGGGCAGACCGTCGAAACGATCCGTATAGGTGACTCTGACCGGTTCTTTCGTGCCTTCCGTGTCGATGATGAAGACCTCGAAGTTCTCGAAGCCGAGCTTGTTCGAGGCGAAGAGGATGTAGTCGCCCGAGGGGTGCTGGTACGGGGCCCAGCTCATCGCGCCGAAGTCGGTCAACTGTCGCTGGTCTGACCCGTCGGGGTTCATGGACCAGACGTCGGCGATCAGGCCGTCCTCGCTGAAGCGTCGCCAGACGATGCGGGAACCGTCGGCGAAGAAGAAGGGGCCGCCGTCGTATCCGGGCACGTTCGTGAGCCGGGTCTGTTCGCTGCCGTCGGCGCGCATGACGTAGATCTCGCCGAAGTAGGCGGGGTCGACCTCGAGCAGGTTCGCCTCGCGCTCGGTGAGTTCCCGGTTGAAGGCGTCCCGGGTAGAGGCGAAGACGATCCACTCGCCGTCCGGAGAGTAGGCGCCTTCGGCGTCGTAACCGCGCGCGTCGGTCAGGCGCCGCGGCTCGCCTCCGGCCATCGACACGGCGTAGATCTCCATCTCCGGGTCGTAGTCCCAGGCGTAGCGACGCTCCTGGCCCGAGGCGCGAAAGTCGAGTTCCTGCCGTTGCAGTTCGGCCGAACGCGGGTCGTGGTGGGTCGACCCGTACAGGATCTCCGAGCCGTCCGGACGAATGAAGGCGCAGGTCGTCTTGCCGATTCCGGTCGAGACCTCCCGGGTGTCGCCGGTGGCCAGATCGAGCAGGTAGATCTGGTAGAACGGATTCTCGGGCCGCCGCTCGCTCTGGAACACGAGGAGCCGGCCGTCACTGGAGAAGTAGCCCTCGCCCGAGCGCTTGCCCTCGTAGATCAGGCGCCGGGTGCGTTCGAGGAACGTGTCTTCGTCGAGGGTGCCGTCCGAGGCTTGAACCGGCCCGGCAAGGGCGGCGAGGCCCGCGGCTACCAGCACGGCGGTTATGGAGTGACGGCTCGGCACGATGGATCTCCCTCGACAGTGCTCGACGGGCCTGCGAGGCCAGGAGATCCCGCCGTGGAACGAAGTCGGGCGAGTCTACTAGCGGTGCTCGCGGACGCCGCGACCCGTGTCATACTCGGGAGGCCAACTCGCCGGTTCTCCGGGCGCCTCGTTGGAGGCAAAGTGACATGACGACCGCGAACGCGACCACCGCAGATCCGCCGCAGACGGACGACTGGGTTGCCTGGCGCGCCCGGGTGGACGAGCGCATGCAGCACATGGCGACCAAGGCTGACGTGGCTGATCTCAAGGTGTGGATGCTGAAGACGATGGTCACCACGACGGTGACGACGATGATCGGCTTCGGCGCCTTGATCGTCGCGGCGATCAGGTTGCTTCCGTAGCGCCTTCCAATCGGGCGGCGACCGCTAGCCTGGCGTTGGCGACTGCGGCCGGCGATGCGACTGCGGCGTCCGCGGCGCGTCCGTGCGCGCTGTGTAGGGCGCCAGCCAGGAACGCCGCAGCCGAATCTCCGCTTTCCTTGTGGTGGATTACCTGCAAACTGAGAGGTATCCGATGCTAGCCGAATAGAACACTTTCTGGCGTCCTCGCTTGCTAGGGCTGCCCTATTCGCACCTTCCAAATGGGATATGCGCGAGCGCTCCATCTCGTGCAAAGTAAAACGAACTTCACTTTCGCGAGTTTGGAGAGACGGAGATGGTCTACGCAGAAGGCTTGAGGGACGCGCACCGGAGCGTGGCTGCCCACGAGTGCCTGTGCGCGCGCGAGGCGCGCCGCCACCCGCGCCATTTTGGCGGGGGGGGGGCCGTGAGATGCATGCGGTTCTCCGAGTTGCGGCTCCTTCTTCCATGGGTGGCTTTTCCGCTCGCCCTCGCCCTGCTGGCCACTGCCGCGCCGGCGCAGACCTCGGCCAAGTTCGTGAGCAACACCGGGCAGACCGCTACAACCACACTCCTCAACGTCATCTACGCTCAGGCATTCACCACCGGCAGCAACCCCAACGGCTACGTCCTGACCCGCGTGGACTGGAAATTCAAGCGCGACGGTACGACCCCCATCACCCTTGCGAACATCAACGGGTGGATCTCTGAGGAATCGTCAGGTACTCCGCACAACGCTGTGACCAATCTGGTGGATCCGGCCAGCCTGCCCAGCGACGGCCTCGCCCAGTTCACGGTGCCCGGCGGCGGTATCGAGCTGGCCCCCAACAGGACCTATTTCGCAGGCTTAAACGTCTCAGCTTCGAGTACTGACCAACTGCACGAGACAACGTCGGACGGAGAGGATACGGGCGCGGCGACGGGCTGGAGCATCGCTGACTCTTACCGCACAAGGTCTCGAGACAGCACAGACTGGACCGGCTCCACCACCGACAACGATTCCCTGATGATCGCCCTTCACGGCTACGTCGCCCCGCCCAGGCTCGTGAGCAACCTCCAGCAGGTTGAGGTGCCCGGCACGAGTGCCTTCACCACAGACTTCGCCCAGGCGTTCACGACGGGCAGCAATGCGAGTGGCTACAGGCTGACCCGCGTGGACGTCCAAGCCAACAGTATCGCAACATCGCCACCGGTCTACAGCGTGAGCATCCGCTCGGACTCGGCTGGCAGTCCTGGCGCCAGCGTCGGCACGCTGACAAATCCGGCCAGCCTGCCCGCCGGCAATGGCATCGTCACGTACTCCGCGCCTGAAGGTGGTATCGCCTTGAGGGCCAACACCACGTACTTCGTGTTGGTCGACGTCAGCTCAGGCAACCTCAACACCTCATTCACGCGAACTGCCTCGGACGCCCAGGATTCGACTTCAGAGTCCGACTGGAGCATCGCGGACACCTCCCTCTGGCGTTTCAACTACACCACCGGTGGTTGGACGACCGACAGCAATTCCACGCGGATCTCCGTCC
>VYDI01000009.1 GCA_009843505.1 Holophagales bacterium
TAGCGAAATTCCTTGTCGGGTAAGTTCCGACCTGCACGAATGGCGTAACGATCTGGGCACTGTCTCCACAGGGGGCTCAGCGAATCTGTAGTACCGGTGAAGATGCCGGTTACCCGCATGAAGACGGAAAGACCCTGTGAACCTTTACTGCACCTTGGCAGTGATCCCTGATGCGTTATGTGTAGGATAGGTGGGAGGCTTTGAAGCCGGGACGCCAGTCTCGGTGGAGTCATTGGTGAAATACCACCCTTAGCGTATTGGAGATCTAACCTGGGCCCGTAATCCGGGTCGGGGACACTGTCAGGCGGGTAGTTTGACTGGGGCGGTCGCCTCCTAAAGAGTAACGGAGGCGCTCGAAGGTTCCCTCAGGCTGATTGGAAACCAGCCGCAGAGCGCAAAGGCAGAAGGGAGCTTGACTGCGAGACCTACAAGTCGAGCAGGTACGAAAGTAGGACTTAGTGATCCGGTGGTTCCGTATGGAAGGGCCATCGCTCAACGGATAAAAGGTACTCCGGGGATAACAGGCTTATCGCCGCCAAGAGTTCATATCGACGCGGCGGTTTGGCACCTCGATGTCGGCTCATCACATCCTGGGGCTGAAGCAGGTCCCAAGGGTTCGGCTGTTCGCCGATTAAAGTGGTACGTGAGCTGGGTTTAGAACGTCGCGAGACAGTTCGGTCCCTATCTCATGTGGGCGTAGGATACTTGAGAGGAGCTGTCCCTAGTACGAGAGGACCGGGACGGACGAACCTCTGGTGCACCAGTTGTCGCGCCAGCGGCACAGCTGGGTAGCTATGTTCGGTTAGGATAACCGCTGAAAGCATCTAAGCGGGAAGCCAGCCTCGAGATGAGGTATCCCTGAAGACCCCTGGAAGACTACCAGGTTGATAGGCGGGACGTGTAAGCGCTGCGAGGCGTTTAGCTAACCCGTACTAATCGGTCGTTCGGCTTGACCATTTTCAAGATTGCTGCACTCGAGACTTGGGCGCTTAGGTTTGGTCGGGGCGTGTAGCCACGACGGCGCCAGGACCCTTGAAGGATTCGATTCGGTTGGCAGGCGTCACCGGGAGGTGGCGCTAGGTCGATCCGGCGATTTCCGGTGACTGTAGCGCGGGGGAAACACCCGTTCCCATTCCGAACACGGAAGTTAAGCCTCGCAGCGCCGATGGTACTGCACCGGAGACGGTGTGGGAGAGTAGGTCGTCGCCGGGATCCTCTTTGGCCCTCGGTGGGTTCGTGCCCGCCGGGGGTCTTTTTTTCTCTGGGCGGTAGGCGGTGGCTACGGGTAGTAGCCGCTCATCGTCTTGACCTCGGCGCCGGTTCTGCGAACGTCGACGTGGATCCGGCGGAATCCGTCGTCGGTTCGGGTGTTGTCGGATTGGTAGGCGAGCAAGTACTGTGAGCGAAGTTCGCGCTGGACGTTGGCGTAGATCTCGTCGAGGAGTTCCGGGTCGCGGACGAAGTAGCTTTGGCCGCCGGTCTGGGCACTGAGACGGTCCAGGCGGCGCCTTGCTCCGGCCTCGTCGATTCCAAGGCCAATCGCGTACACAGTGACGCCGGCCCGGCGGGCGTACTCGAGAGTCTCCTCGAACGAGAAGCGCGAGACTTCATCTTTCCCGTCCGAGAGCAGGAGGATCGCGCGTTGTCCGGTGACGCCTGCAAGGTGGTAGAGGCTGAAGATCAGGCTGTCGTACAGGGCGGTCTGTCCTTCAGCGGTCAGGCCGGCGAGCCCGCTGCCCAGTTCCCGAAGGTCGCTGGTCAACCGGACGGCGAGGCGGGGAAACCGGTTGAACGTGATGACCGCCGCCCGGTCCCGTGGCGTAACGGCCTGTTCGAAGAACCTCAGTGCCGCGCGTCGCGTGATGTCGAGTGAGGCGCGCATGGAGGCCGAGTTGTCGATGACGACGCCCACGTGGATGGGGAGATCGACGACTCGCTCGAAGCGGCTCACGCGCTGCTCCTGGCCGTCCTCGTGCACTTGAAAGTCGGAAAGCTCGAGGTTCTCCAGCGGCCGTCCTCGACGATCCGTGACCGAGACGAACAGTTCCACGAACTGCACCTCGACGCGCTCGATGTCGCCGGGTGAGTTGATGAAGACGAGGTCCTCCGCCGTGTTGCCGTCGCGAAGATGCGCCACGGCACGCACGTACGACACGCCGACCGACGGTGGAAGCTGAATCGGCTGGATGAACGGCTCCTGGTAGAGGGTCGAGGACAGGTTCTCGTTCAGGTAGAACTCGAGCCGATCCAGGGTCGTCCCCTCTGGTACTTCGACCTCGGCTCGGGCGCGAAGGCTCGAGGCGTAGCTCCGGCCGCGCTGAGGCTCGATCAGCCTGACCGTGAAGTTGTGGTCGCCGGCGTTGATCGCCAGCTCGTCCCACGCCAGCACTTCACCGTTCTCGCCGACGCCTTCGACTCTCAGAGTCCGGGGCCGTGGAAAGTCGCCGAGGTCGAGCTCGACGCTGTAGGGCGGATGGGCCTTTCTGAGGACCGCTGTTTCGTCGAGCAG
Organism: Holophagales bacterium; assembly: GCA_009843505.1. Classification (GTDB taxonomy): domain Bacteria; phylum Acidobacteriota; class Thermoanaerobaculia; order Multivoradales; family Multivoraceae; genus Multivorans; species Multivorans azotirespirans. The sequence continues at coordinate 2,510 of VYDI01000009.1, forward strand.
AAACGAGACGGCCGACACTCCGTCACCCTCGACCACCGCGTCGAAGCGAACGAGGCCGGAGAGGATCTCACCCGCGGGCTTCAGTAGTCGGATGTCGACGGACTCGGAACCCACGCTTCGAGCCGCCTCCGCCAGCAACCGCTCGCCTTCGGGCCCGGCTCCGGGCACCGGCGCCAGGTCGGAGAGCTTGGGGACGCTGACGTCTTGCTCGCCGCGGAAGAACCGCCCGCCGTTGACGTCCTCGACCCTCAGGATCAGCCGGTAGTCGCCGGGCCGCAGGTAGCGCTGAAAGGGCAGGAGCAGCGGCCCGCCTGCCGCGTCGTGTTCAGCTTCGGTGGCGGGAAAGCCGAACTTGTAGCGGAACGACTCGAACAGCTCCCGCTCTCCGATGACCTCGCCAACCAGGACGAAGTCGCGCGACCTGTAGCCGGCGAACTCGCCGACGGTGATTGCCGCGGGATCGACGCGGACCTGTCCCTGGACGACCGTACGACTCTGAAACCGGCCAAGGAAGTCGTAGTCGGTGTCGGCCTTGAAAAGGGCCGCACCGGGCGGCAGGTCGGTGCTGGCCGCCGCGAAAGCGGCCACCCACTCTTCGTTGCGAGGCCTCGGCTTCGCGAGCACGCGGGCGAGCTGGCTTCCGTACTCGCGTCCCAGACTGCGCATCTGGTCGATGACGTCCTCCAGCAGATGGCCGTTGATGCATGCCTTCGCACCCTCGACGACTCCCCGGATGTCGCCCCGGCCCGGCGCCCAGACCCGGGCTTCTCCAAGACCCCTCGGGCGAACGAAGAGCAGCAGGAAGTTGAACCGGACCCGGTCGCTTCCCTGGTACGTCCAGACCTCGGCCGGTATGCGCGTCGTGGTGCATCGGACCTGGATGATGCGGTTCGGTTCGCCGTGGATCAGCAGAACCTGGGCGCGCGCGTCCGTCAGCCCCCCGTAGTTGCTGCGGGCGTAGGCTGCCCGCTCCTCCCAGCGTTCGCGCATCTCGTTGCGCCCGGTCTTGGGTACGGGGTCGCGGACCTGCCAGAACTTCCGAATGAAGGCCTCCCGCTGGTAGTCGCGCGTGAGCCGGAAGAAGAGGTCGCGTTCCTCGGCCGTCATGATGACCGAGACCTCGGCGAGCCAGTCGGCATGGCGCTTGGTCAGGCGGTCGGCAGCCGTGGCGGAGCCCGCCAGGGTGGAGAAACCGAGCAGCATCGCCACCGCAGCAGGACCGGCCCGGCGGCTCGAAGGCCATGCTGCCGCGGATCGGCTCACGGTCCCGGAGCGTACCAGTCAGGAGTGCGACGAAACCGGGAGCGGAGGCGGGCGCAGCCGGCGTCCGGTTGCTATACTCGCGAGCCCTGTTTTACTGGACAGGCGCCGATCGTCGGCGCCGTACTCGTTGTCCACTCCAAGCACCGCGGAGGGATCCCCGCTCATGTCGAAGAAGCTCGTTTCCGGTCGTTCAGCGCCCCGTTTCATCCTGGTCCTGGCGATGGCCCTTTGCGTGGCGCCGATTGCCGCGCAGTTGCCGCCCGACGCGGTCGACCTGGCCAAGGTGAAGATCCCGGAGGCCCTCAAGTCGACAGACCTCTGTCCGGTCAAGTTCGTGCCGTCCGCCGCCGAGGGCGAAACCTGGAGCCATGGCGGTGTCGCGTACCGGGGTAGCGAGCCCGGTGTCGCGGCGACCTTCGCCGGCGATCCCGACACGTTTGCCGCCAAGGCTGCCGAGGAGCGCTACGTGGAGAACTTCATGCTCGCGATGAGCACGATCTGGTGCCCGATCACCGACGAGGTGACGCCCGGCGGCCGGAAGCAGGTCGACGGCCTGGGCTACACCTGGGAGAGCTGCTGCTCCTTCTGCGACGAAGAGATGGCGCCTGAGAACTTCGACGAGGCCCTGGAGCGCCTTCGTGAGCGGGCCGTCGAGTCGTTCGAGTTGACGGGCGGCATCTACACCGAGGGTGCAAGCAGTCCGGTCGAAGGTGCGATCAGGGACGACATCTAGGGTCCCTTGCCTCGCATAACGCGTGTCTACACGCGGACCGGCGATGATGGAACCACCGGTCTGGGCGTTCGCATCCGCGTTCGCAAGGACGACGCTCGCGTCGAAGCCTACGGCGCGGTCGACGAACTGAACTCGGCGCTGGGCGTCGCGGTCGCCGCCGGACCGTCTACTCCGGTTGCCGAGAGCCTCCGCCGGGTTCAGCAGGAACTGTTCCACCTCGGTTCGGATCTCTGCGTTCCGCCGGACCACGGCGCTCCCGCCGTGCCGCGCATCGAGCAGCGCCACATCGAGGCCCTGGAGAAGACGATCGACCGCCTGCAGGAAGAACTCGAGCCGCTCGCGAACTTCGTGCTGCCTGGTGGCTGCGCCTCGGCTGCCGCGCTGCACCTTGCCAGGACCATCTGTCGCCGGGCAGAGCGGCGGCTGGTGACGCTCGCCGCGGCCGAGCCGGTCGGTGCGCCGGCCCTGACCTACGTCAACCGGCTATCCGACGCGCTCTTCGTCATGGCCCGCTACGAAAACCTGGTTCGCGGTGAGTCGGACGTGCTCTGGGACTCGAGGGCGTAGCGCCGTGCTCTAGGATGAACGCGGGATGCGCCTGCCAATGCGACTTCTCGACGTGGCGGTCATCGGCCTCGTATTTCCGGTGGCCTCCGTCCTTGGCTTTCTGGCCGGCGAGACGGTCGGAGAGTGGTTCGACGCGCCGAAGACCGGGGCGATGATCGGGTTCCTGTTCGGGGTCGCGGCGGGCTTCTACAACGCGTACCAGACGATCCGGCGCGTGAGCGCGGACGAAGAGGAAGATGGCTTCGGCAGCTCGTGAAGTAGCCCGCCTGCTCGGCTTCCGGGGGCCCTCCGGACAGGAGGATCGGTTGGCCGCGATGTCGAAGCGGGTTCTTCGCTGGTCGCTGCTGCTGACGGCCCTGGGAGGTGCGGCGGCGCTGGCCTGGAGCCCGGGCGCCGCAATCGCCTTGACAGCCGCAGGGCTCGTCAGTAGTTTCAGCTTCCGCGGCCTCGAGATGCAGGTCCGCGCGTTGGAGCCGAACGTCGACGGGCGTGCTGGCGCCAGGAACACTCTGTTCACCGTTCTCCGCTATTCGTTGTTGAGCGCTTTCATCGTTGCGGCCCTGCTTGTGGGGTCAAGGGAGTTCATCGCGCTAATCCTGGGATTCTCGGTCGTGCCTCTGGCACTGGTGGCTTCGGAACTGGCGCGTCGTGTCGGCTCGCCTCGCTAGCCTGAGGATCAGCCCGGTTCCGACCCGTACGCCGACCGACTCCGCGTAACCGGACACACGCCCGACTCCTCCGTTCGAGCGACGGTCACGATCCCTCCACGTCCGAAGTCCCCCAACTGTCATGGCTGCCGGCGAACACTCCATCCTCTACGAGCCCGTGAACGCGGTCTGGAAGTTCGGCGTGGGTCTGGCGGGAGCCGAGGAGAGCCTGCCCCCCGAAGTGCCGGATCACGTCGTCATGGCGTTGTTCGTCTTCGGCGTCGTGACGACGCTGGGCGTAGTCGTGTCGAACGGACTGAATCGGGACGATCCGGGGAAGGTGCAGCAGATCGTCGAGATTGTCCTCAACTGGATGCGAAACCTCCTCGAGGAGACGATCGGCGAGGGCGGCTCGCGACACCTGCCCCTGATCGCTTCGTTCGCCTTCTTCATCTTCATCAGCAACCTGTCGGGATCCATCTTCTTCCTGCTGCCCCCGACCCAGAACGTCAACGTCACGTTCGCCCTCTCCATTACGGCATGGGTGCTGTACCACCTGTTCGGCCTGCGCCGGAACGGCCTGCGCTACTTCGCGCACTTCGTTGGCCCGGTCCTCTGGCTTGCCCCGCTGTTCATCCCGCTCGAGATCATCAGTCACGCGGCTCGCGTGCTCTCGCTCGGCATGCGGCTGTTCGGGAACGTCTTCGGCGAACACCTCGCCGCGGCCGCCATCTTCAGTCTGGTTCCCCTTGCGCTGCCGTTGCCGATCATGGCGCTCGGCCTCCTGGCCGCGACGCTGCAGACCTTCATCTTCATCATGTTGACCACCGTTTACATCGCCGAGGCTGAAGCGTCGGCACACTGAAAGGGACTCTCAGGAAATGAAGAAGTCAAAGCTCGTCCTTCTCGTGGCCCTGCTGCTCACCCTGTTTGCCGCTCCGGCCTTGGCTCAGGACGGCGCAGAAGGCGACGGCGGCGGCGCCAATCTCGGCCTGCTGGGCGCCGCCGTGGGCATTGGTATCGCCGCGGCCGGCGGCGCGATCGGTCAGGGCCGCGCGACCGGCGAGGCCTGCGCGGGTTTGGCGCGGAATCCGGGCGCCGGCGGGCGGATCCAGATCATGCTGCTGATCGGTCTGGCGTTCATGGAGTCGGTCGTGATCTACGCCCTGGTCATCGCGCTCCGCGGCGCCGGTTTCGTCTAGGAGAAACGCGCGGCGGTTTGGCGGCGCCAGGAAACTGGCGTCGCCTGAAGCCTCCAGAGGGAGGCCTTCTGGCCGGCTTGCACGTCCCTTGTGGCGTGCGCCGGCCATATTGGCGTCTTGCGGGGCTCTTTGCGCGGGCATCGGCTTCGACTCACGGCGGTGGCGCCGGGCCGGAAACGGCGCGCTGACAGGGAGATGACGGTCTCGCCCTCGCGACTGCGGTACTTGGCACCGAATGTGCTGACACCTTCCACACAAGGCGTCGCGGCCCAATTGCCGCGACGGGGGAGGCAAACACATGAGCGCCATAGCCGATCACAACGGCGGCTGGAACTTCGAGGCTGAGGTGCTGCCCTTCATGGACAGTCTCTACAGCACGGCCTATCGGATGTCCCGTAATCGTCAGGACGCCGAGGATCTCCTGCAGGAGACCTACCTGCGGGCGTACAAGTACTACGACAAGTTCCAGGAAGGGACGAACTTCAAGGCCTGGTTGTTCAAGATCCTCAAGAACACGTTCATCAACCGCTACAGGAAGCGCCAGCGCCAGCCGCTCAAGAACTCCTTCGACGAGATCGAGGACGCCTTCGAGTCGAAGCTCCTCGAGTCGCCGCTGACCGCGCGTGGCGCGACTCCGGAGGAAGAGTTGATGGTGGACGCGCTCGATCAAGATGTTCAGCAGGCCCTGGAGGCGCTTCCCGAGGACTACCGAACGGCGGTTGAACTGGCCGACCTGCAGGGGCTGTCCTACCGCGAGATCGCGGATCAGCTCGGTATTCCCCTGGGCACCGTCATGAGCCGGCTCTACCGGGGCAGGCGCAAGCTTGAGGCCGTTCTCCTGCAGTATGCCCGTGAGCACGGCTACATCCGTTCCCGTGCGCCCAGGAAGATGAGGTCGAAGCGGCAGGACGCGGCCTGACGTGGCAGAATAGGACTTTCCGGGTTTGCCCGGCAGGTTCCTAACTCGTGCGTACTGAACAACTTGGGCGTTGGGCTGCGGGTCTCCTGAGTGTCGCGATCGCGATCTTCCTGGGCTGGCTTGCGATCCGTCCGGCGCCTTCGTTGATCGAGGTGAGCACCGGGGAGTCAGGTGGCGCGGTCGATGACGATCCGACCTTCGCGCTGGACCCGGAGGCACTGGACAAGGTGCCCTTCCCGCTCGAGCATGAGATTCGGAGAGGCGACACTCTCGACGGAGTCCTGCGCCGAGCCGGCGTCCCGGAGGTGGAACTCCGTCAGGCCAGCGCCGCGGTCAGCGAGGTGCTGGACCCCCGCAAGCTGCGCGCTCGCGACTCCTACTATTCGATGGTCCATCGCGATGAGGGACTCGTCGGCATCAGACTGCCGCGCCGGGGCCAGGGCGTCGTCGTGGCCGACCGGAATCACGGTGCCTGGACGAGCCACTACCGTCCCTATCGACGCAGTCACATCCGGCGTCTTGTCCGCGGCGACCTGCACGGAGCCCTGGAGAGCTCGATTCGCCGCGCCGGCGGGCCTGCCAATCTGGCCGAGAGGATGGCGAGGGTGCTGCAGTGGGATCTCGACTTCAATCGAGACCTGCGGATCGGCGACCGCTTCGAGATCCTCTTCGACGAGCTCCTGCTGGACGGCCAGGTCCAGGGGGTCGATCAGATCCATGCGCTTCGCTACCGGAACCGGGACCGGTGGCTCGAGGCCTACGGCTTTTCGGACGAGGAACCGGCGGGGGCCGGTTCGAGCCGTTACTACGATGCCGACGGTCAACCGCTGCAGCGGCAGTTCCTCCGTTCGCCTCTGCCGTACTCGAGGGTCACGTCCCGGTTCTCGTTGAGTCGGTTCCACCCGATCCTGAAGCGTCGCATGCCGCACTACGGCGTTGACTACGGCGCGCCGGTCGGAACCCCGGTGCGGGCGACCGCGAATGGAACGGTCGTCTCGGCGGGCGTACGCGGAGGGGGCGGTCGGACGGTCCGGCTGCGTCACGCCAACGGCTACCTGACGGCCTATCTGCATCTTTCGGGCTACGCGCGAGGCATTCGCTCCGGAGCGCGCGTCGATCAGGGCCAGGTCATCGGGTACGTCGGCTCCAGCGGCCTTTCGACCGGGCCGCATCTCGACTATCGCGTGCAGAGCAACGGCCGCTGGATCAACCCGGCGACTTTGGTGAGCGAACCCGTGCCGCCATTGGCCGACGCCTTGCTGCCGGCCTTCTTCGAACGCCGGGACGCCTTGCGCCACGAACTGGAGGGCGGTCCGGGACGCGACGTTCGTTTGGGTCCCTAGCCCCTAGCGCGTCGACCGGCGGCGCTTTCACATTGGGTGCGCCGGCGTCCCCGCCGGCATCCAGGACACGCACCCGCCTGCCGGGGCCAGGGAAGGGGCTCCTAGCGGCCGCTCGCGCTTGATTGGTGGATGGGAGGTCGGCGCTCGCTTCGGTCGGCTGCGCTGCGGTGGGTCGTCGGTTGAGGGGACGATCTCGGGAGACGCTTGCCTCCAGCCCGCTGGGAGCCCCTTCCCTGGCCCCGGCAGGCTGGAAGTCGTCGTTGGCTAGGGAGCGGCCTCCAGACTACGCCGTCGCGCATGGATACTGGCCGCACACTGGGTGCGCCGGCGTCCCCGCCGGCTTCCGAAGAAAACGCGCCGGCCGCCAGGCCGGCACCGCTTCGGCGAGAGTTAGGTGACCTGCTCCCCTACTCGAGCGAGCGGGCGCGATCGCGGAGCATCGAGTAGGCCTCGGTGCGCGAGAGGCTGCCGCCGATCCGGAGTGAGTGGGAGCTGCTCCAGGCCTCGTCGGCCGCGGTCTCGACGTAGGTCAGGATGTTCCCGTTCTCCCAGACCACGATCGCTCCGGTGCCGTTGGGCGAAACCAGGATCGTTGGCTCGCCCTCGCCGATCGTGGGTGCGATCCGCTCCGACCTGACCTGCAACCGGGCGAGGTGCTGGACGTAGCCGTCGCCTAACTCTTGGGCGGCCGCTAGGAGCACGTGGCCGTCATCGCTTCCGACGCCTTCGAGGAGATCGCCTTCCTGGGCTCGGGCGCCAACGAGGACGATGTGGTGCCGAGCGTTGCTCGTCACGCTCGTCAGGCCGCCCTCGTCGCAGAGGCTCCTGGCTTCGGCTATCAGGTGATCCCTCACGTCGTCCGCGATAGGTGCAAGGACGCGGCTACGAATGCGACGGCCTACGAGTACGATGTGGTGTCTCGCTGCCGAAGCGACGGAGGTGATCGCATCCGAGCCTTCCGTCTCGACTCGCGAACACAGGTTGGAGGAGTCGAGGTGGTCCGCCAAGCTGTCGGCGAGTTCCGCGAGTTCGGTTGCGGGCGTGGAGAGCTCTAGCTGGACCAACGCCCCAGTGCCACTGTCGGCGAAGCCGATAACAACCGCGTTCGGTTCAGAAGCCGCGTCGACGGTCGGTGCGGTGAGCAGCTTCGTCGCCACCTCACTGGTGAATGGATCGTCAACCAGCGACTGTGACACGTAGTCGTTCAATCGGTGGACTCGGCGCCAAGTGGAAGCCAACCCGCCGTCGATCAAAACGACCGGCGCGTACATGACCTTCTCGCCGTCCGTCGTTTCCTCCGACCAGACGACGTGGAGGACGGTTCGCGTGCTCGACTCGCCGGCAGTTCCGCCTGCCAGCTCGAAGCGGTCGTGGGTGACGGCGAGGCGCGGGGCAGACTTCTCGCTGTAGATGTTGCCGGAGACCTCAATCGTCTCGGACCAGATGCTGCCATCGAAGGACGCAAGGTTGATGCGGGTCAGGGTCGAGGCGTTGCTGCTCGACCAGACGACATAGAGCCTGTCGGTGGCCGCGTCGAAGAAAAGAGACGGCGTACGGTCGCTGTCGTCCGACTCGCTGCCGGGGACTAGGTGGTACTCGACCGTGCCCGATCCACGACGAGCCTCAAGCCGTAGAACGTCGGCGGCTGCAGAAGCCTGGCTACCGTCCGGGAAGAGGTCGCCGTAGGTCCCTGTGCTGACCTGATAAACATCACCGCCCTTACCCAACACGGGCGCACTGCCAGCGGCATAGGCTGCGCCACCGCCTAGCAGCAAAGCGAGCGTCGCAAATGCTGCTATGCGTTGCGACGGGGCCCGGAACTTGGAGAGCACGCCCTTCATCACGCCCTCAAGTTCACTACTTGGCGGAGATCGACGCACACAAGCACGTCGGTCAAGCCGGTTTGTTGGGGATAGAAGCGCCGCTCAAGGTCGCTGAAGGACTCTCGTGCCGCCTTGGTATCGCCTTCCAACATAGCTGCTTGCCCGAGCAAGTACAGGCAGTTCTTGACCATGTCGAGGTCGTCGACGCGTGTGGCGAACTCAAGGGCGGTTGCCGCGTGCCGTTTGGCGGAGGCTGTGCGTCTGAGTTCCAGGTGAGCGAAGCAAAGATCAAGGTGCGAGAGAGCGACATCCCACTCAGATCGCTCTCTCCTGAACGTACGCAGGCTTCGGTACAGGAGCTTTAGTCCTTCCCGGAATCGGGCACGGCGAGAAGTACCGGATCCTGCTGCTTGGACTACGAGACAGTAACCGAGATTACCTTCGGCCGAAGCCGTCCAAGTTGGTGAAGCATCCTCCGACAAGCGGAGCGCGATTCGGTAGCACGCCGCAGCGTCAGCTTCTCTACCCTCGGCCACCAAGAGGTTTCCCATGAGATTCTGCGCCAGACCCTTTAGCCCCGCGCGCTCGACGTACTCAGCGCGATCGCGGAACAGCCGTGCGTAGAAGAGCGCCTTCTTGACCTCGCCCTCCAACTCATGAGCGCGCGCCAAGGTATAGGCGGCCAGACAGCAGTTGTGGTCTACCGCGCTACCAAGCAGGATCTTGCGGAGTTCCGGCATCACCTCGGCGCCATTGCCGAGTTCCGTCTCCGCAGCGCCCCAGCCGCAGAGCGCTTCGTCGGCGAGGTCGGCCTCCCCGGCGGCGGTTGCTATCTCGACGGCTCGCTGGTATACGGTGGCCGCTTCCCGATATGACCCCTTGGCAACGAACTTCCGAGCGCGATCCCTCAGCGTCTCGAAGTCCTCGATCTCGTCCACCGCATCCACCACACACCCCTCCAGCTCGGGCGCGGAAACGCGCTCCGGGAGAAATGCCGGCTCAGGCGACGAGCGGAAGGGAACAACCGTCGCGGTCATTGCACGACCGATTCTAGTCCAAGGCGAGCCGTAAGTGTAGCCAGCGGACGGGCGCAGTAGCGAGAGGCGCCGCTTCCGGTTTCCCGGAAGCGACGCCCCAAGGAATCGTTCGCGATCCAACGTCCCGGACGGTTGAGGCCTCGCGGCCTGTTCCGCCTTCGGGACGGAGCACTCACGATTCGCGCCATGCGAACCTCAGAACGCCAGGCGGAGAAGCCCGGCTACTGCCGTTCTCACTGCCCCGGACGGCACCTTCGAGACCGCCCGGCTCACGATCTGAGTCAGAGTCCCGCGGTCCCGCGGAGGCGACGCGTAACGCGTTGTGCGATCGCCGGTGTCCGAGTCCTGGTCGCCCGTTCGCCCGAAGACGACGATGTGGATCCGCGCGTCGCTGGTGACGGAGGTTGGCGGCGGGGCCTTGGCGCCGAAGACGACGATGTGGATCCGCGCGTTGGTGGTGCCAACGTCCGGGCCGTCGCCTCCGCTCGCGAAGGCGAGCGACGGAATGGTCGCCAAGACGAGTGCGATGGCGATGTGCTTCAACTTCAAGGGGCTACCCTCCCTTGGTCCGACGGTCGTGACAACGCCGGAGTGGTTGTTCCAGCCTTTGCCGCCGGTTCGGGAACGGATCCCGGTCCGACGACTGCCACGGGCTGATTTGTGAGCGTCGACCCTAGTGGGGTTCGGCCGAGAGTGTCAAGATCCTGTAGCGGCTCAGTACATATGAGACTCGGAGGTCATCAAGCCGCTGTGGATTGGAGATACTGCCACGGCGTGAGTCCTCCGAGTGCCTGGTGTGGTCTTTGTCGGTTGTAGTGGTGGTTGAAGTCGTCGAGGCAGCGGTTGAGGGGTTCGATCCGATGGGGCAGTTGGTAGGAGCCGTAGAACTCGTGTCGGTAGGTGGCCTGGAGGCGCTCGACGCGTCCGTTGAGCTGCGGCGATCGCGGCGGCAGGACGCAGAGTTCGATGTCCCGTTCCTCGCAGGCCTGTTCGAAGTCGGCCATGAACTCACTGCCGCCGTCGACCTGGATCGCCCGTACCTCGAACGGCGCTTGCTCGGTCAGGCGGTCGAGGAAGCGCTTGGCGGAGGTGGCGGTGGCTCGACTGGCGGCCGTGCCCTGGCCCCACCTCGAGCAGCGGTCTATGGCGGTGAACTGCTTGACGGTGTGGTTGCTGGGAAACCAGATCGAGAGAGTGTCGATCTGCACCGCGTCGCCCGGTCTGTTGGCCTTGAGGGCTCCTTTGAGGCGTTTGACCCGCCTCGTCTGCCGCTGGCGCCGCTTGCGCGCTGCGGCGGTGAAGCACAAGACGGGCCGGGCGCGGCCGCAAGCCACCAGGTGGGCCAGGATGCGGCCGACGGTCGCGTCCGAGATCGGGACGGCGCAACTGTCGTCCCGGACCGGATGACGCAGCAGATGGCCGATCCTCCGCCTGCCCCAGGCCGGGTACTGGCATCTGAAGGCTGCGACGGCGCTCTCCTGGGCTCTCGTCCACTGCCGCTGCCGCACCTGCCGAGGCCGCCTCGAGCGCGGCTCCGGGCTGCGGCGCCACCGGTAGAGCGTCGCCCTCGACACCCCCACCGCGGCGGCCGCTTCCTGGGACGACAGGCCCATCGCCATCGCCCGTCTCCAGCGCCGGACCAGCTCGACGCGCTCGTTGATCGTCGCCGCGACCGCCTCGGATCGACTGCTCAACGTAGCCGCGGTGCGTGCGCCCCGGCTAATCTCGCGGGGCAGGACTCGTACCTGCATGGGGGATCTCCTTTCTGGGTTGGCCAAACCGCAGCTTGGAGATCCCCCTTCGTCGTTTCAACCGACGACGCCAAGCTGTGGAAAACGCTCCGCGTTTCCCACAGCCGACTACGACGACTGCTTCAGTCGACCTGTCTCACATCTGTCTGAACCACTACAGATCCACTCGACTGGAGCCCGGACGTGGCCTTGTTTCCGCAGTACCCGACGGTCCTGCTGCGTGCTACGCTCTGCCTGCCCCGAGAGCCATGTTGACAGCAACTGAACCGGGTCGTCCGCCAGCGAGCGGTAGTACCCCCAGCAGCTGTCGCGGGTTCGCCCATCGGTCCCGCCTGAGTGACTCGTGGCGCCGTTTGGACCGAGTCGCCTCGAGTGTTTCGCCGGCACAGAAGAACGAGCTTAGGGCGGCGAGCCGGTCGTGGCTGTCGCTGGACAATCCGCAGGAACGTCTAGCGGCAAGTCACTGCTACCCCCGGCTCGCCGCCCGTCTAACCTGCGGATGATAGCCGAGGTCGTTCGAGGGACCGGCTGACGGGCGAACCGGCGCAGACCCGGCCACTCCGGCCTACACGTCCAGGCCGACCTGGCGCATCAGATCGAGGGCGTTGCTGCGGGTCACTGTGCCCTCGCGAAGCTGGTAGTCGAAGTGGATCCTGCCGTCCTCCAGCTTGTCCTGGAAGTGGACGTTGCGGAGCCGCGACTCGGCCGGGTCCTCGGCGATGCTGGCCAGGGCCAGGTCGTGGGTGGTCACCAGGCCGATCGCCCCGCGGTCGAGCAGGCCGCGGATCAGGGCTTCGGCGCCCGCTCTCCGATCGTGGGAGTTGGTGCCGTGGAGGATCTCGTCGAGGAGAAACAGCACGGGCATGGGCTCGGCGGTCAGGTCGAGCACGGACTTGAGCTTCGTGATCTCGGCATAGAACCTGGACTGGCCCTCGGCGAGGGAGTCGTGGAGCTGGATGGAGGAGCCGATGGCGAGCGGCGTCAGCCGCAGCGACCGCGCTCGCACCGGCGCGCCGGCCAGGGCCAGCGCGACGTTCGTGCCGACGGTCCTGAGCAGCGTGCTCTTGCCGGACATGTTCGAGCCGCTGACGATGAGCGCCTGAGGCGCCGGCCCCGGCCCGGCATCCGCGGAGTCGGTCGCCAGGACGACGTCGTTCGATACGCACACCGGCTCCGGCAGCAGGGGATGGCCCAGGCCGTGTCCCACGAACACGGCGCGGCGGTCGCCGCCCGGCGCGACCACGGTCGGGAAGATGTCCTCGGGGTGTTCGAACGCGTGGGAGGCGAGACTGGCCAGGGCTTCGATCTCGGCGACCACGCGCAGCCACGTGCCTACCCGGCCGCCGTAACGGCGACGCCAGGAGTCGATCGCGTAAGCGACCTGGGGCGTCCAGAGCAGCAGCAGTCCGAAGGGGACGAAGAACGCGTTGCGCATCGAATCGAGCAGGTCGACGAGGCGCCGAAGGCGGCCGGCGCTGGTAGAGGCCGTCGTGCCATCCTCGTTCGTGAGTTCGGCCGCCAGTTCGACCAGGAGAGGACTCTCGAAGCGCTCGCGCTCGACGAGGTCCAGCAGGACGGCGAGCAGGTTCAGGTCCCTGCTCGCGCGGGCCACACCGACGACGGCAGTCGCTATACGCCGGCGGACGGAGAGACTCCAGAGGATCTCCAGGACCGCCGCGGCCAGGAAGGGTGACGGTCCCCAGCCCCACAGCAGCCATCCGGACAGGGTGAGCACATTGACGGCGGCGGCCAATGCCAGCAGCGTTCGGACCAGCACGCTGCCCTGACTGCCGGGCAGGCCGCCCGACGTGTTCCGCTCCGCCCAGCCCGCCAGCGCCGCCGGATCGAGTTCGCTGCGCGCGGCAACACCCTGAACGGCGAGACGCTCGCGGAAACCGAGCCGGGGCGCCAGCTCCTTCACGGCGTTCTGCCGCCTTCGCACCACCTCGGGCGCTGCCGGAGCAAGCAACCAGGCCGCCAGAAGCTCGTCGCCGCCACGGGTGCGTGATCGGCTCAGCATCCGGAACAGGGAATCGGGGCCGAACAGGTCGAGGTCGTCCGCGTAGAGGTGTCCGGCGTGTTCGGCGGCCACGTGTGTACCTCCGTGGCCGCCCTGTCGCCAGTCGCCGTCCAACCGGGCGAGTGACTGACGGTAGAAGGTCCGGCTCCGTTCCAGCAGCGTGACGCGCCGCACGACCCTCTCGTGAACGACGACCAGCGCCAGAAAGAGCAGTGCCGGCGAGGCGGCCACGGGCAGGGGAAGCAGCTTCTCCTGGATCGACAGCCAGGCCAGGACCGCCAGGAGCAGCACGGCGGCCAGCCGCGACCAGGAGACTGTCCGCTCGATTCGCCGCGCTCGCTGCAGTTCCCCGTCGCGCTGCGCCGCGCGGCGTTCGCAGATCGAACGCGGGTCCTTCACCGTTCCGCCCGCGCTCAGGTCAGCGCCGGGTAGACGATCGACTTGAGCTGACCCCGGAAGTTGAAGGTGCCCGACATCCAGAACTGGACCATGAAGATGACGATCAGGTCCTCCTTCGGGTCGATCCAGAAGGCCGTGCTCGCAGCGCCGCCCCAGCCGTACTCACCGACCGAGCCGATCGCCTGAGCGACCGCGAGGTCGAGGGTGACCGAGACGCCGAGACCGAAGCCGACCCCTTCGTAGGTCGTCTCGCTGAAGGAGCCGACCGCCAGCTCGGTCAGGTCGAGGCCGCCCGGCAGGTGGTTCATCGTCATGAGTTCCACCGTCTTGCGGCCGAGGATGCGCGTGTCCTCCAGCGTTCCGCCGCCCAACATCATCTGGCAGAAGCGGTAGTAGTCGTGCATCGTCGACACGAGTCCGCCGCCACCCGAGAAGAAGCTGACGTCGCCGGTGTAGTGGCTGGTCAGGGGATCGTCGAGCAGGACCAGCTTCTTGTTCCGGTCCCGCCGGTAGTTGGCGGCGAAGCGGTCAACCTTGGACGCGGGCACCGTGAAGCCGGTGTCGACCATGCCCAGGGGCCCGGTGATGTGCTCCTGCAGGTACTCGTCGAACGGCTGGCCGGAGAAGACTTCGACCAGGTAGGCAAGCACGTCGGTGGCGACCGAGTAGTTCCAGGCGTCGCCGGGCGAGAACTCGAGCGGCAGGCCCGCGAGCTGCTCGATCATCTGCCGCAGGCTGCCGCCGGCCGGCGGGCCGCCTATGCCGAGCTCCCGGTACGCGGCATCGACGTTCGTGCGCTCCATGAAGCCGTAGGTCAACCCCGACTGGTGCGTGAACAGGTCGCGGAACGTCATCGGGCGATCGACCGGCCGGGTGAGGAAGTTCGGGTGGTTCCCGCTCTCGAAGACCCTGAGATCGCGCCACTCGGGGATGAACTTCTGGACCGGGTCGTCGAGCTGGAAGTGGCCCTGTTCGTAGAGCTGCATCAGGGCGACCGAGGTGATCGGTTTGGTCATCGAGTAGATGCGAAAGATCGTGTCGGGCCGCATGGCGCGGTTCCGCTCGCGGTCCATCAGGCCCTGCGCCGAGAGGTAGGCCGGTTTGCCGCCGCGCGCGACGAGGGTGAGGCAGCCCGCGATCTTCTCCGGCTCCAGGTAGCGGCGCCGCAGATGATCGTCGATACGCGCCAACTGCGCAGCGTTCAGGCCGACCTCCTCGGGTCGCGCGAGGTCGAGTTCGGGGGGTGCTGAAACGAGAACGGGCCGAGCCGCCATGGAGAGTCCTCCGCTTTGCTGGTCGTGCGAGTACGTACGGCGCGGCGATCTTTGCAGATGGCGAAACGGGCGCGGCGCATACAATCGCGCAGCCGTGGCCCAAGCCCAACTCCAGGAGCCCCTGGCATCGACCTGTCTTGAGATCAGCGGTGTCACGCTCTCGTTCGGTGGCGTACACGCTCTGGACGATGTCGCCCTGGAGGTGCGTCATGGCGACGTGTTCGCCATCATCGGGCCGAACGGCGCCGGCAAGACGTCCCTCCTCAACTCGATCAGCGGTCTCTATCGGCCCCAGCAGGGCTCGATCACCTACACGCCGGCGCCGGAGGCGGCGCCGGTTTCGCTTGTCGGCCGCGCGCCCCACAAGGTGGCCCAGGTCGGTATCGCCCGATCGTTCCAGAACATCGAACTCTTCCGCGGCATGACAGTGCTCGAGAACCTGATGCTGGGGCGGCACATCCACATGCGCGGCAACGTTCTCGGTTGTGGCGTTTACTGGGGTCCGCAGCGCCGTGAGGAGATCCGGCATCGGGCCGCGGTGGAGGACGTGATCGACTTCCTGGAGATCGAGAACCTGCGCCATCAGGCGGTCGGCACCCTCGCCTACGGTCTGCAGAAGCGGGTGGAGCTCGCCCGCGCACTGGCGCTCGATCCCAAGCTTCTTCTGCTCGATGAACCGATGGCGGGGATGAACGTGGAGGAGAAGGAGGACATGGCCCGCTTCGTCCTCGACGTGAACGAGGAACGGGGCGTGACGACGGTCCTGATCGAGCACGACATGGGAGTCGTGATGGACCTCTCGGACCGGGTCGCGGTGCTCGACTTCGGCCGCTCGATCGCTTGCGGCACGCCGGACGAGGTGCGTGCCGATCCCGCCGTGATTCATGCGTATCTGGGAGACGCCGAATGACCGCATTGGCGGAACTGCCGCAAGACGCGGACACGATGCCCAAGCTGCTGCTCCGGAATGCCCGCGAGCGCGGCGACGAGGCGGCGCTCCGGGAGAAGGAGTTCGGCATCTGGCAGAGCTTTACCTGGGAGCAGTACGCAGAGCGGGTCAGGAACTTCGCCCGCGGCCTGGTAGAGCTCGGACTCAAGCGGGACGACATCGTCGCCGTGCTGGGGGACAACCGGCCCGAGTGGCTTATTGCCCAGCTCGCGTCCCAGGCGGTCGGCGCCCGCTCCCTGGGCGTCTACCAGGACTCGGTGGCGAGCGAAGTGCAGTACCTGGTCGAGTTCGCGGGCGCCCGCTTCGTCATTGCCGAGGACCAGGAGCAGGTCGACAAGCTGCTGGAGGTTTGGGACGAGTTGAGCGGCGCCGCTGAAGCGAACGGCCAGGGCATCGCGAACGTCATCTACTACGACCCTCGCGGACTCGGTGCCTACCCGCACGAGTTTCTGCTCGGCTTCTCCGAAGTGGAGAAGATCGGGCGGTCCGCGACGAGCAGCACGGCGGACGACTTCGATCGCTGGGTCGAAGGGACGACCGCCGATGACGTGGCCCTGCTGTCGACCACCTCCGGCACCACCGGAAAGCCGAAGCTGGCGATGCTCTCGCACCGCAACCTGCTGACCATGGCGCACAGCTTTCAGAGCATCGATCCGATGCGGAGCGACGACGAGTTCGTCTCTTTCCTGCCGCTCGCGTGGATCGGCGAGCAGATGATCGGCGCCGCCTGCGGCATGCTGGTCGGCTTCACCATGAACTTTCCTGAAGAGCCGGAGACGGTGCAGCACGACATCCGCGAGATCGGACCGCACATGATGTTCTCGCCGCCCCGCATCTGGGAGAACATGGTGTCCGACGTCCAGGTGCGGATCGAGGATTCCTCCTGGCTCAAACGCAAGGTCTACAACTGGGCGTTGGGCGTCGGTTACAGAGCGGCCGACACGCGGCTGGCGGAGGGCGCTTTACCCAGGCTGCTGGCCGTGCAGAACTGGATCGCGAACGCCTGCTGCTTCTTCTGGTTGCGCGACAAGCTCGGGGTGCGGCGAATCCGGCGCGCCTACACTGGCGGCGCGGCGCTCGGGCCGGACATCTTCCGCTTCTTCCACGCCATCGGCGTGAACCTGAAGCAGATCTACGGCCAGACCGAGGTGTCCGGGATTTCGGTGGCGCACCGCGACGACGACATCAAGTTCCAGACGGTCGGCACGCCGGTGCCCGGGGCGGAGGTCAGGCTCGGCGATGGCGGCGAGATCCTGACCAGGAGTCCGTCCGTCTTCCTCGGCTACTACAACAACGAGGAGGCCACGGAAGAGGCCCTTCGCGACGGCTGGCTCTACTCCGGCGACGCCGGCTACATGGACGACGACGGGCACCTCATCGTCATCGATCGCAAGAAGGACGTGATGGAGCTGCACGACGGCACCCAGTTCTCGCCGCAGTTCATCGAGAACAAGCTGAAGTTCAGCCCCTACATCAAGGAAGCGGTCGTGTTCGGCGGCGGCGACTATCCGTTCGTCACCTCCCTGATCACGATCGACTTCGCCAACGCGGGAAAGTGGGCCGAACGCCGCCAGATCCCCTACACGACGTTCACCGACCTCGCCCAGAAGCCGGAGATCTACGAGCTGGTGCTGAAGCACACCGCCGGCATCAACGGTGATCTGCCGGAGTCGGCCCGCATCCAGCGCCTGCTGCTGCTGCACAAGGAACTCGACGCGGATGACGAGGAACTGACCCGTACCCGGAAGGTGCGGCGCCGGTTCATCGCCGATCGGTACCGCCTGCTCGTCAATGCGCTCTACGGCGGCGACGAGGCGGTCGAGATCGAGAACGAGATCACCTACCAGGACGGCACGACCGCGGTCCTGCAGACCCGGCTGCGCATCGCTCAGCCGGCCACCGCCTGAGGAGCGGACGATGGACGCCGACGTCTTCCTTCAACTCACCGTTTCCGGGCTCTCGAACGGCATGGTCTACGCCCTGGTGGCGGTCGGCTTCGTCGTCATCTTCAAGGCGAGCGACGTGATCAACTTCGCGCAGGGCGAGTTCCTGCTCTTCGGCGCCTACCTGGCCTTCGCCTTCATTGCCCAGTTCGGGTTGCCCTGGAGTCTGGGCGTGCTGGCGACGCTTCTCACCGCGGCCATGATCGGCTTGATCGTGGAGCGTCTCGTCCTTCGGCCACTGATCGGCGAGCCGGTGATCTCGATGATCATGGTCACGATCGGTCTCTCGAGCCTGCTGCGAGCGGTGGTAAACGGCATCTGGGGGGTGCGGCCCAAGGCTTTCCCCAACTTCATCCCCTCGGGAGAAGTCGAGTTCCTGGGCGCGATCGTCGGCATCGACCGTTTGCTCGTGATCGCGATCGCTGCGATCCTTCTGACGGTCCTGACGCTGTTCTTCCGTCACACCCGGGACGGCATCGCGATGCGCGCCATCGCCGACGACCAGCAGGCGGCGTTGTCGATGGGCATCAGCATCAAGCGCGTCCTCGCCGTCGCCTGGGCGATGGCGGCGATCACCGCCGCGGTCGCCGGCATCATGCTGGCCAATACCGTCGGCGTCAGCCACGACATCATCTTCATCGGACTGCGCGTGTTCCCCGTGGTCATCCTCGGCGGTCTGGATTCGGTGCCCGGCGCGATCGTCGGCGGCGGCGTCATCGGGCTGCTGGAGTCGTACACGGCGGGCTACACGACTTCGGGCCTGGAGCTCATCGTCCCGTACATCGTGCTGATCCTGGTCCTGATGGTTCGTCCGTACGGCCTGTTCGGCAAGGAGATCATCGAGCGGGTGTAGGGCATGGAATCCGGGATCTTCTTCAGCGACTACCGCTCGGACATGGCGCTGCGGCGCATGCCCTTGCAGAAGGTGCGCACGGGCCTGCTACTGGTCGGCCTTGTGGTGTTTCCGTTCCTGGCCACGCCGTACTGGCTCAATCTGGCCAACCAGATCGCGATCGCCACGATCGGCGCGATCGGACTCAACATCCTGGTCGGCTACACCGGCCAGATCTCCCTCGGCCAGGGCGCCTTCATGGCGGTCGGCGCCTACGGGTCGGGCCTTCTGACGGTTCGGCTCGACGTTCCCTTCTACCTGAGCATTCCGGCCGCGGCCTTGATCACCGCCGTTGCCGGCCTGGTGGTCGGCCTGCCTTCCCTGCGGCTCAAGGGCCTCTACCTGGCCGTCGCCACGCTGGCGGCGCAGCAGATCGTCGAGTTCGTGGTCACGCACTGGGACGGCCTCACGGGTGGCACGGAGGCGCTCGTCGTGCCGGCGCCCGAGCTGTTCGGCGCGCGGATGAACACCGACGGCCGGTTCTACTGGATACTGATCGTTGTCGCGCTCGCCGTCGCGCTCTTTGCCGCGAACCTGTTCCGCTCGCGGGTGGGGCGGGCCTGGGTGGCGATCCGGGACCAGGACATCGCGGCCTCGGCGATCGGCGTCAACGTGTTCGGCTACAAGCTGCTCGCGTTCGCGACCTCGTCCTTCCTGGTCGGCCTCTCCGGCGCCCTGCTCGCCCACTACCGGTCGATCGTCACCTGGGAGCGGTTCACGATCGAAGTCTCGATCTCCTATCTGGCGATGATCATCATCGGCGGACTGGGGACGATCTCGGGTTCTTTCTTCGGCGCGTCGCTCATCGTCCTCCTGCCGGCGATGATCAACACCCTGGGGCGCTCGCTGCAGGACACGGCCCCCTGGGCGGCCACGGTCCTGCCGTATGTGCAGCAGGGTGTCTTCGGACTCGTGATCATCCTGTTCCTGGTTCTCGAACCGGAAGGGCTCGCCAAACTCTGGCGCAACGTGAAGGACTACTTCCGCGTCTGGCCGTTCTCGTACTAGGCGCCCTGCGCCGGTATGATTCGTTGCTTACAGACCGGCTGTTCCGGGGCGGCCATGCCCCTTCAGGAGACCACGACATGAACCGTCTCGTTTGCCTTGCTGTTCCAGCTCTGTTGCTCCTCGCCGCCTGCGGAGGCGGCGACCCGGTCTCGGAAGCGGATGCGCCGATCACCATCGGTGCGATCTTCGACCTGACCGGCGCGACCTCGGACGTGGGCACCCTGTACGCCGAGGCGATCCGCGACTACTACGACCGCCTGAACGAACTCGGCGGCATCGCCGGCCGCGAGGTCGACCTGCTGTGGAACGACTACGGCTACGACGTGGCGAAGGCCGAGCAGCTCTACTCCGAGTACGTCCAGGCCGGAGCGGTCATGTTCATGGGTTGGGGCACCGGCGACACCGAAGCCCTGCGTGGCCGGATCGCGGCCGACCGCATTCCCTTCGTCTCGGCATCGTTCTCTCACGTACTGGGAGATCCGTCCGAGGCCCCCTTCAACTTCCTCGTCGGCACGACCTACAGCGACCAGCTCTTCATCCTGCTCGACTACCTGATCGAAGAGGCGGAAGCCTCGGGAGGTGAGATGCCGAACGTCGCGCTGATGCACCACCCGAGTCCGTTCGGTCTCTCGCCGTGGCGCCAGGGGGGCGAGGACTACGCGAAGGAGCGCGGCATCGAGATGTCGCCGCACGAAATGGCGCGGGGCAACACGGACTTCAGTGCCACGCTGACCCGGATCGCCGAGTCCGGCGCCAACACGGTCGTGTTCCAGAACACGTCGGGACCGGTTTCCATTGCCGTCAAGAACGCGCGGGACCTGGGCCTGGACCTGCGCTTCGCCTGCCTGAACTACTGCAGCAACGAGGTGCTGCTGGATCTGGCGGGCGACGCCGCGGAAGGTGTTCTGGCTTCGATCATCTACTCGCCGCCCGGCGAGGGGATCGACGGCCTGAACGAAGCGGCCGAGTACCTCGCGTCCAAGGGCGGGTCGATCGACGAGGAGGGTTTGCTCTACGGCCAGGGCTGGGCGGTCGCCAGTCTGGTGACCGAGGCGATCGAACGCGCGGCCGCGGCGGGCGAGGTGACCGGCGATTCCATCTTCACGGCGTTCGAGACCTTCGACGGCTGGGAGACGGGCGGTGTGACCGCGCCGGTCACCTTCACGTCCACCGACCATCGCGGCATCAAGGGCATGAGGATCTTCGAGATCAGGGAAGGGAAGTTCCAGCCCGTGACCGAGATGCGGATGGCCTCCACCCTGGGGGCGGCCGAGTAGGGCAGGCCCAAGCCATGCTGTCCCTGAACAACGTCGAGGTCATCTACAACGACGTCATCCTGGTGCTCAAGGGGCTCTCGCTCAAGGTGGAGCAGGGTCAGATCGCGGCGCTGCTGGGCACGAATGGAGCCGGTAAGTCGACCACGCTCAAGGCGATCTCGGGACTGCTCCATCCCGAGGACGGCGAGGTCACGGACGGCAACGTCGAGTTCGAGGGCATCCAGATCGACAAACTGCCTGCCGAGGACATCGTGCGCCGGGGCATCTTCCAGGTCATGGAAGGGCGGCGGGTCTTCGAGCATCTGACGCCGCAGGAGAACCTCCTCGCCGGTGCCTACACTGCCCGGGACAAGGGCGGCACGGACGAAGCGCTGGAACGGGTGTACGGCTACTTCCCGCGTCTCAAGGAGCGTGGCAACTCGATGGCCGGGTTCCTCTCCGGCGGCGAGCAGCAGATGCTGGCCATCGGCCGGGCGCTGATGGCGCGGCCGAAGCTGATGCTGCTCGACGAGCCGTCACTGGGCCTGGCGCCGCTCCTCGTCCAGGAGATCTTCGAGATCATCCAGCGCATCAACCGGGACGAGGGCACGACGATCCTGCTGGTCGAGCAGAACGCGACCCGCGCGCTTGAGATTGCCCACTACGGCTACATCATGGAGGGTGGCCGGGTCGTCCTCGAAGGAACCCCGGCCGAGCTCCAGGACAACGCCGACGTCAAGGAGTTCTACCTCGGACTGACCCAGGTCGGCCAGCGCAAGAGCTACCGCGACGTCAAGCACTATCGGCGCCGCAAGCGCTGGCTGTCCTAAGAGCTTCGTCCGCGCTCGATCGCCTCTTCGATCTCCCGCAGCCTCTCGCGGAGCTCCCGGCGGGCGTCGGCGGCGAACGGGTTTTCGCGGGCGATGGTCAGGAACAGATCGTCCGAGTCGTCGCGGAGGTTCTCCTCGATCTTCATCATGTGCCGGTAGGCGACCGTGCCGAGGGCCGGGTCCGGGACGTGAATCTCCCTGAGCGCCTTGGCCATCCAGTGGGTGAGGCCCTGGATGTAGGCCATTTCCGAGTCGTGCTCCTCGGCTGACATCTCGAGCACGTGGAGTTCCAGGGCGGACGCCAGGAAGCTCTTCACCGCCTCCACCCGCTCGCTGTCCACCGGGCGTTCGGGGAGGCAGAGCACGACCTTCAGACCGCGAATCCCGTCGCGACCGCTCTGGGGGCCGAACATCGGGTGAGTGCCGATGAACTGGACCTGCCGGGGCAGGCGCTGCTCGAGGATTCGGAGCGGCTTCACCTTGACCGAGGCGACGTCGACGACCAGCGTGCCCGGTGCGAGGCGCGGGGCCAGATCGGCGATCAGTCCGTCGAGATCCTGGACCGGGACCGCCGGGATCACGATGTCGCAGCCGGCGCAGCCTTCAAGGCCCGTCCAGGGCGCGCCGAGAGCGGCGGCTTCCGCGCTCAGGTCGCGGCGATCCCAGACCTGCACATCGAACCGGGCGCCCAGGTGCCGCGCCAGAAAGCGACCGAAGCTGCCGAGACCGACGATGCCGATCGTCTTTGCCCAGCAGTCCTGCACCGGGCGATCCTATTCCTTGCCGGTTCCCCTACAATCGCGTGCTGCGGGAGGAGGGAGCCAGGATGAGAAGACCAACCGGCGCTGTTCTTGGCGCCGTCGTGGCCGTGGCGGTGAGCTATGGTTCACCGCCCGTGACCGACGCCCAGGAGGATCGCGCCAGCCGGGAGCACGTACTCGGCCTGCTCCGGGAGGTGCCGCTGATCGACGGCCACAACGACGTGCCGTGGCAGTACCGCACGCGCGTTTCGAACCACCTCGACGAGATCGACTTCCGGGATACCACGGCGCTCGAGCCGCCGATGCATACCGACCTGCGGCGTCTGCGGCAGGGGGGAGTGGGCGCCCAGTTCTGGTCGGTCTACATTCCGACCTCCTACACCGGCGCCGGCGCGGCCCGGGTCGTGTTCGAGCAGGTCGACCTGACCAAGCGGCTGATCGAGCGGTATCCGGACGACCTGGAGCTGGCCCTCAGCGCGGACGACATCGAGCGCGTCCACGGCGCCGGCAGGATCGCGTCCCTGCTCGGCGCCGAGGGCGGGCACTCGATCGAGTCGTCCCTGGGAGTCCTGCGGCAGCTCTACGCGGTCGGCGTTCGCTACATGACGCTGACCCACAACAGCAACGTCGCCTGGGCCGACTCCGCGACCGACCAGCCGACGCACGGCGGGCTGACGGCGTTCGGCCGGCGGGTGATCCGGGAGATGAACCGGCTCGGCATGCTGGTCGACCTCTCCCACGTTTCGCCGCAGACGATGCACGATGTGCTCGACGAGTCCGAAGCGCCGGTCATCTTCTCCCACTCCTCGGCGTTCGCGGTCACCGCCAGCCCTCGCAACGTGCCCGACGAAGTCCTGCGCCGACTGGCCGAAAACGGCGGCGTGATCATGGTCACCTTCGTGCCGTCCTTCGTCAACGAGAACGTGCGGGAGTCCTTTCAGCGGTTGGATTCCGAGCGCCGGCGACTGATGACCGCGGGAACCGCGCCGGAGGAGATCCGTCGGCGGCTGATGGCCTGGCGAAGCGAGAACCAGAGTGCCCAGGCATCCCTCAGCGACGTGGCCGACCACATCGACCACATCCGACGCCTGATCGGCACGGCGCACCTGGGCATCGGCTCCGACTACGACGGCATCCCGACCGTGCCGGCCGGCCTCGAGGACGCCTCGACGTTCCCGGATCTGTTCGTGGAACTCGTGCGGCGCGGGTACAGCGATGACGAGCTGAAGGACATCGCGGGTCGCAGTTTCCTGCGCGCCATGCGGGCCGCGGAGGCGACGGCCCGGCGCCTGCAGGCCATGGAGCCTCCGGCCGACGACCTGATCGAAGAACTGGATGGCGAGAATGGTTGATCAACCGACGTCCCCAGTGGCGGCTCGGCATGCCTCGACCGTCCTCCTGCTGCGCGACAGCGACCGCGGGGTGGAGGTGTTCATGGAACGCCGCCACATCCAGTCCGATTTCGTCGGGGGCGCCTACGTCTTCCCGGGTGGCCGTGTCGACCCCGAAGACCGGGTTGACGAGTCGCTGTGCCACGGCCTCAGCGACCACGAGGCGAGCGCCCGCCTCGCGCTCGAAGAGGGCGGCCTGACCTTCTACGTGGCCGCGATCCGCGAGTGCTTCGAGGAGGCCGGCGTACTCCTGGCCTACGACCGCGACGGACAGATCCTCGACTTCTCGGACCGGGCGGTCGAGCAGCATTTCGAACGTCTGCGAGCCGAACTGAACGCCGGCAAGCGGTCCCTGCTCGACATCGCCGCCGCCGAGGGGTTGACCCTCGCCGCGGACCGCATCAGCTACTGGGCACACTGGATCACCCCCGAGGGCCAGCCGCGGCGCTACGACACCCGCTTCTTCGTCACGCGGGCGCCGCGCAACCAGACCGCCGCTCACGACGACCACGAACTGACGAGTTCCGCCTGGGTCACCGCCCGGGAAGCGCTCGAGCGCGGGCGTCGCAAGGAGTGGATGATCATCTTTCCCACCATCCGCAACCTGCAGAAGCTCTCCCGGTTCGAGAGCGCCGGCGCCGCCATCGCGGCCGTCGACGGCCAGGCGGAGTTCCCCGTCATGCAGCCGCGCGTGCTGATGGGCCGGACACCGGACGAACCGGCCCGAGCCGTGCTCCCCGGCGACGAGGGCTACGAGGAAGCCGCGATTCGCCCCTCCGCGGCGAACGTCAAGGATTGGCAGCGGGCCTTCAGCCGCTAGGAGGCGCCCGACAGTGAACACCCTCCTGAAGGGCACGCCGGTGCGGCTATCAGATCGCGTGGTGCGGGTCACACAGGACAACCCGGGCATGTTCACCGGCCCGGGCACGAACACCTACGTCATCGGCGGCGCCGGGGGCCCGGCGTTCGTGCTTGACCCCGGGGAAGAAGACGACGCCCACTTCGAGGCCATCCTGAGCGCCGTCGGCGACCGGGAAGTGACGGCTGTGCTGATCAGCCACACCCACCGCGACCACTGGCCTCTGGCGCCGCGGGTCGCCGAGTGCAAAGGCGCCGAAGCCCGCGCCTTCAGCGAGCGACCACCGTTCACAGCCGGCCCTCGGCTCCAGGACGGCGCCCTCCTCTCAGCCGGCGGTACGACCCTGGTAGCCCTCCACACGCCGGGCCACGCCAGCGACCACCTCTGCTTCCTGCTCGAGGAGGAGCGGGCCGTCTTCACCGCCGATCTGGTGATGGGCTGGTCGACATCGATCATCGCCCCGCCGGACGGCAACCTGAACCAGTACATGGCCTCGCTAGAACGGCTCCTCGAGCTCGGCCGGGGAGGCGGCATCGACATCCTGCACCCGGGCCACGGCGAGTCGATCAAGCCGCCTCTCGACCGGATCAGGGAGATCAGCCGCCACCGCCAGCAACGCACCGACCAGGCCCTCGAAGCGATCTCCGCCGGCGTCGCCACCATCCCCGAGATGGTCGAACGTATCTACACCGATGTCGATCCCAAGCTCCACGGCCCCGCCGCCTTCTCGCTACGCGCCCACCTCGACGCCTTGGTCGAAGAGGGCAAGGTGAAGGAGGGCACGCCGGGACGCTATGCACCCGTTACGAAGTAGCGACAGTCGCTATGGCGAGTTGATTCGCGTTAGTCGAACCGGCGAGGCCACGGAGATCCTCGAGCGGCTACCCCTGGGCTTGGGGGTCGCGGAAGCTCGTGGCGATGCCGTCCCGGCGCGTCTGTCTGTCGGGTGGCGCAACGCCCCAGCCTCGGCAAGGACCGAAGGGAAGGGGTCCCAGCGGGCTGTCGGCAAGCGACGGCGGACGCTCCTCCATTAACCGACGGCCAACCGGAGCGCAGCCGACCGAAGCGAGCACCGACCTCTCATCTACTCAGAAAGTGCGAGCGTCCGCTGGGAACCGTTCCCTTCGGTCCTGGCCGAGGCGGCAACAGGCACCGCCTCTACGCCACCGCCGTCGCGCGGCGCCACCGCCGCGGCGGCCGCGTCAGCGCCGCCAGGGCGCCCGGACCGGTCGGCTGGCCTCGTACGCGGCCAGTCGTTCCCGGGCATCCGGCAGCGCTTCTGTCGCGCCGGCGCGTTGCAGGTTCTCGATGAGCCGCTGCTGCCAGGCGACGGCCTGCTCGAAGTTGCCGGTTTCGGCGTAGGCGAGGGCGACGACGGCGCCGTGGGCCGGGGTCTGGGCGCGCTGGAACAGATCGGTGGCCAGCTTCAGGGCCATCGTTCCGTCCCGCACGGAGTCGTCTTCGGAGGCGGCGAGGACTTCGGCGAGGAGCAGGGCGAAGAAGCCACTGCCACCCTGGTCGGGAAGTTCGAGGGTCTGTTCCAGCATCAGGCGAACGCGGGCATCTTCGCCGGCGAGCAGCAGGGCGGTTACCTCGGCGGCGCGGGCCCTGCTGTCGCTGGGGTCGAGTTCGAGCGCGCGGCGGGCGGCGAGGGCGGCTTCCGTGAACTGGCCCAGCCGGCCGAGCGCCGTGCCCAGGTTGAAGTACCCCTCCTTCAGCGTCGGATTGGCCGCGATCGCGCGCTGGTAGTGGGGGATCGCCTCCTCGTAGCGCTCCTGCTGGGTGCGGATGTTGCCGAGCTCGAAGTGGGCCTGACTCAACAGGGGCGGGTCGGCGCCGGCTTCGACCAGTTGCTCGAAGCGGCGGGCGGCCGAGGCCGGCCGGCCGAGTTCCTGTTCGATTCGGCCGAGCAGCAGCACGATCTCGCGATCGAATCCGAAGTCCGCCAGAAGGGACTCGAATTCGCGGAGGGCGAGTTCCCGGCGGCCGCCAAGCCGGTAGTTGCCTGCCCGGTGGAAGCGGAGATTGCGGTCGTCCGGGGCCAGTTCCAGTGCGCGGGTGAGAGCTTCCGCGGCTTCCAGGTAGTCGTCTGTTTCCCCGAGACTCCTTGCCAGCTCCACCCACGCAGGCCCGAACGAGGGTTCGATCTCGACCGCGCGCCGGAGCCGCTCGGCCGCTGCCTGGTAGCGCCCCTCGTTGTTGTAGAGCAGCCCGGTCTGGAACAGGAGCCCGACATCGTTCGGGCTCAGGTTGAGGGCCTCCTGGTACCACATGGCGGCTTCCGCCCGCCGGCCCATGCCCTCCAGCGCCGTCGCCAGCGACCTCTTCGCCGCCGCGCTCTCGGGATAGTCGCGGACCGTCTCGCGGAACCGCTCCTCGGCGGTCTCGAAGGCGTTCGCTGCCAGCGCGACGCGCCCGAGCAGCAACTGGGCTCCGATGCCTGTCGCCGACTCCTTGATCTCCGCGGCGATCGGATCGGCGAAAGCGACCGGGGCTTCACCCCGGAGCTCCATCGCGGCGCGCATCGCCGCGTCGTCGCCGAGCGCGCGGTGGGAGAGGGCGATGTGGTAGTGGAGCGAGTCGGCGCGCGGCTGCTCCCGCAGCGCTGTCTGGAAGTGCTGGAGGGCGGTTGTCGGATCGTCCGTCTCGAAGGCGACGCGGCCGAGGCCGAAGTGAGCCGCAGCCACTGATCCGGGCAGTGCGAGGGCGCGCTGATAGTGGCCGCGGGCCTCTTCGTACCGTCCCAGTTCGAGATGCACGCGGCCGAGGCGGATGGCGGTTGCGGCGTCGTCGGGACGGAGCGACCTGGCCAGCTCGTAGGCCTCGACCGCTTCCTCGAGCTCTCCCAGGTGCTCCGCGGCGCTGCCGAGCAGATAGCGCCAGCGGAAGTTCCGGGGCTGCAGCTCCGCGGCGTTGGTGAGGCAGGCCCTCGCCGCCGGCAGGAGGTCGTAGACGAGGTAGAGCTGGCCCGCGTCTCCGAACAGGAGCCCCAACTGCTCGGCTTCGGCGTCGGTCGCCGTCCCCCGGGCGAGCGCCTCCTCCAGCAGCTCGCGCTGCTGGTCGATCTGGTCGCGCACGGCCTCGTCGACCCCGCGCAGGTCGACTTCGGGCACCGGGATCAGCGTGGGCGTCACGGTCTGGGCGTGGAGACCGGCGGCTGCGAGAGGCGCCAGGAGCGCGACGATGATGGTGCCGCTACGGAAACGGAGTGGCTTCGTCATGGTGCGTCTTCTTTGTGCTCGTCGCGCCGTTCACCGGTGCCGCGAACCAGGGGAGTGTAGGCCCTGGGCGGGGGAGCGTGCCACTCCTCGATCGTCCCGTCTGTCCATTGGACCTCGATGCGGTCGACCTCGCGGGCGCCGGCTGGAACCGCGACCCGGGGATCTCCCCAGGACGCGTAGCTCCCGCCGCCCCCGGCAAGCCGGACCAGCGGCGGGGCTCCCGTTCGGTGCACGCGCACGGTGACGCCTGACGCTGGCCGGTGGCCGCGGCTCGCGTCCAGCAGGGGCGCCACGCCGAGCCAGTCGGCGTCCGTGTCGGCCCGGTTGAGCAGTAGCCGGGCGGGACCGTTGTTGTTCGTGATGACCAGGTCCGTGTCGCCGTCGTTGTCCACGTCTCCGGCGGCCAGACCGCGACTGACGAATGCGGCTTCTCCATCGAGTAGCGCGGCGGGTAGCGGTTCGAACCGGCGCCCGAGCCCGCCACCGGCCGCGTTCAGGAAGGCCTGGTTCGGTTGATCGAGGGGGAACGGATCGTCATCCGTGCGTGGTCTTCCGGCGGCGAACGTGACGGCGCCGTTGACCGCCGCGAGATCGAGCCAGCCGTCGTTGTCGAGGTCGACGAAGGCAGTGCCGAATGCCGTCGCGTCCCAGCTCGGCCGGCCGAGGCCGGTAGCGTTCGTGCGGTCCCGGAACTGGGCCGTTCCCGGTTGCGAGTCGTTCCGGTAGAGCGTGTTCGTTTCGCGGTGGAAGTGGGTCAGGAACAGATCGAGATCGCCGTCTCCGTCGTAGTCGCCGGCCGTGACGCCCATGCTCGCCTCCGCCTCGCCGTCCGCGTTGAGAGCCGCTCCGCTGATCAGCCCGTCCTCGACCAGTTGGCCGTTGCCGCCGTTGATCCAGAGGTGATTCGGCATCAGGTCGTTCGCGACGTAGAAGTCGAGCCTGCGGTCGCCGTCGAGGTCGGCCGCGAGGATGCCCAGCCCGTTTCCCGGCCGAGCCGCGGCCAGACCGGCCGTGATCGTCGCGTCCTCGAATCGTCCGGAGCCGTCGTTCACGAGCAAACTGTCGGGTGCGGGCTGGTAGGCGCTCGGCAGACAGTAGTCAACCTCTCCTCGCTCGGTCAGACAGGTCTTGTGGGTGGCCAGGGAGAAGTTGAGGTAGTTCACGATGAACAGGTCGAGGTCGAGGTCGCCGTCGTGGTCGGCAGCCACCGCGGCTACGCTCCAGCGCGGATCGCCCGTGCCGCTCGCTTCGGTCCGGTCGCTGAAGGTCCCGTCGCCCTCGTTGCGCCAGAGCTGGTTCGCGCCCAGGTTCAGGACGTAGAGGTCCACCCAGCCGTCGTTGTCGAGATCCGCCGCGACCACTCCCATTCCGTAGCCCGTGGCGGCGATGCCGCTCTCCTCGGTGACGTCGACGAAGCGGACCGTGGCAGGGTCGCCGCTCAGTTCCAGGTCGTTGCGGTACAGGCGGTCCCGGGGCGGCCAGTCGCCCGTCCACGGTGTGGTCGCGGAGGTCCGGTCTCCTTCGTTGTCGAGGAGGTTGCCCTGGACCAGGTAGAGGTCGAGATCGCCGTCGTTGTCGTAGTCGAAGAGCGCCGCGCCGGCGCCGACCACTTCCGGGTAGTAGAGCTCCCCGCTCATGCCGTTCCAGTGCTCGAAGTCGAGACCGGCGCTCCCGGTGTCATCGGTGAAGAGGACTTCGCCCGCAGCGGCCCGCACGGTAGCGGAAGAGACCGCGGCCAGACTGGCCAGCGCAAGGGCTGCGGAGCTCCATCTCATCGCGGACCGCGCAACCTGAACGTCGGGGCCGGGACGCTTTGAAGGGTCTCCGCGCCTTCGATCACTTCGTAGACATGCCTCGGCTCGACGTCGAGGAAGCGCTGCTCCGTGCCGCTTCCAGCCCAGCGCACGTGGATCTCGGCGATCCGCGTCGCGTCTCCGAGTCCGACTTCGAGCTGCATGCTGTTGCCGCCGAAGGATCCGCCGGAGCCGACCAGGCGCTGGATCGTGCGCCGCGCGGCGTTCGGGCGGTCGACGGCGATGGCGACCCGCGAGCCAACTCCGAACCGGTTGGTGCCCCCGGCGGCCGCACCTGCTCCGGCGAAACGAAGCGTGACCCAGGCGTTGCCGTTGCCCGGATTCTCGAACAAGGCGTTGCCGAACGTGTCGGTCGGGTAGAAGCCGCCGAGCTGGTGGAGAAGGTCCATGTCTCCGTCACCGTCGAGGTCGCCGAACCCGACTCCATGCCCCTTCTGGAGGTGTCCGAAACCGCCGGCGAACGTAACCTCTTCGAACCGTTGCCCGTCGTAGCGGTACATGACGTTCGGCATCAGGCTGGCGAGGTCCGGCTCTCCGGTACCCAGGTAGAAGTCGAGCCAGCCGTCGTTGTCCAGGTCGCCGTAGTTCGCCCCCATCGGCATCGCGGGCCGCCGGATACCCAGTTCTCGGGAGACTTCGGTCATCCGAAGGCGGCCGCCGCAGCCGGGCTCGGGGCCGCAGTCGTTGCGGTACACCAACGGTTGGCCGGCCGCGGGTTGCGAACCCGCGAAGGAGGCCATGACGTCGGCGGCCTGGGGCCGGTAGTCGCCTACGTAGAGGTCGAGGTCGCCGTCGTGGTCGTAGTCGAAGAACCAGGAGGCGAAGCTCTCCCTCTCCGGCTCGGTGACGCCGGCCCGCACGGCCGCGTCGACGAAGGTGCCGTCCGTGTTCACATACAAGCGGTTGGAACCGAAGTTGGAAACGTAGAGGTCGAGGTCGCCGTCGTTGTCCACGTCGCCCCAGGCGACGCCCTTGGCGTAGCGCAGGTTGGTCACGCCGGCCGAAGCGGCGACGTCTTCGAACGTGCCGTCGCCGCGGTTGCGGAAGAGTTGGGACGGGTAGTCGTGCGCTTCGGTTGCTTCGTTGCCGACGTAGAGGTCGAGGTCGCCGTCGCCGTCGTAGTCGCCCCAGGCGGCCGTCTGGGTCGGGTAGGCGGGGTCCGCCAGCCCCGCAGCTTCAGTGACATCGACGAAGCGACCCTGATCGCTGTCGAGTTCATTGCGCAGCAGCGAGTTGCGGATGCGGCCGTCCTCGAGCAGCCAGGCGCCGCGCAGCACAAAGAGGTCGAGCAGGCCGTCGTCGTCGTAGTCGGCGTGAACCAGGTTCAGACCCCCCGTCTGGCCCTCGAGGCCCCAGGCAACACCGGTGTCTTCGAAGCCGCCGCGGCCGTCGTTCCGGAAAGCCCGGAGGGGACCGCAAGGGTCCCAGCTCGACGTGATCAGGTCGAGCAGGCCGTCGCCGTCGAAGTCGTCGACCACCGCACCGCCCGCGAGGTCGAGCACGTCGACCCCGAGTTCAGGTCCCAGGTTCCGCCAGCGGCCCCCGGCGTAAGAGCCCGTGGTGCTGAAAACGTCCTCCTCTATCCGGTGCTCGGCGGGTACGCCGTCCGGGAAGTCTCCGGACAGCCTTCGAGCCAGGTTCAGAAGCCAGCGGGCCCTCACCTGCCTCGGTCCACTCGCCCCGCCCTGGAGAATCGCCAGGAAGTAGTCGCCGGCTGCGCGGGCCTGTTCCGGACGGGCATGAACCGCCGACGAAGCCAGCGGAAGGATGCAACTGTCGGCCGACCGTGAGACCGGGGATGACTCATCCCCGGCGCCGTGGTGGATGCAGTTCAGGTCCTCGGCCCGCTGCAGATGCGCGAGGGCCAGACTCCACTCGGCAGACTGGATGACGGTCGGATCGGACGTTGGCGCTGCCCTCAGGATCCCGGTTGCGGCGGACAGGTGCTCGATCGCGCGCATCGTGTCGCCGAGTCGCAGCAGCTCCCGGCCTAGTCGCAGGCGGGTCACGGCGTCGTCAGGCGTCGAGGACAGCCGGGTCTCCAGCGCGCTTACGATGCCGGTCCCGAAGTACGGGTTCGAGCCGGCTTGCAGTGCCTTGCAGGACTCCGCGAAGTCGCCCGCGCTCCTGGCGGGTCCGGCATCGGCAGCGAGAAACGCTGCGAGCACTGCGGTCGCTGCGAGGCCGCGGCCCGGCATGCCGGCAGACTACTACGAGGCGGGATCCTCGCCCGGCGGCTCGGGGACGGCCGGCGTCGGGTCGTCGCCCGCCGGAGGCTCAGGCCGGTCGCCCGCGTCACTCGCAGGTGGAGGCGTCGGCGGCACGGTCTCTGCCGCCTTCGCGCCGAAGCGAGACGTACCGAAGGCGGTCATGCAGGCGGCGCCGAGGCCGATCGTCCACGCCAGGTAGCAGATCACGAGGCCAGGAAAGCCGAACATGAAGCGGAAGAACCATGGCAGGCCGAGGAAGCCGAGCAGGTCGGCCACGAGGGCCAGGGCCTGGATGGTGAGCACGCCGAGGGCGAGGGCGCCGAAGCTCCCGGCCGCGACCCCACCGGCGCCCTTGAAGCGATTCCGGAACCAGTCGCCGGCTACCGCTGCCGCTCCGGTGTAGCCGAGGACGAAGGCGAGCGCCAGGGCAACCAGCGCCGCCGGCCACAGAAGGATGGCGAACGGAATGCCGATCACGGTGACCGCGAGCAGGATGCTGGCAACGATCAGGGCGGGCAGGATGAGCAGTTCGATGCCGAAACCGACCACCAGCATGATCAGCGGGTCAGAGACCGCCGCGGAGCGCACCCGGTCCACACCCTTGGGCGACACGAGCAGCACCAGGCCGCTGAGCACGATGAGCAGGCCGGTGAAGATGATCGCCCGGACGAACTCGAACACCTTGCCCACCCGGAAGAAGGGCGGTCTTTCGCCGACGCGGGGGAACCAGTCGCCGCGCCAGCCGTCGAACCAGTCGCCGTCCCAATCCCACTCGAAGTCGCCCCAATCGACCTCGGATATCTCGCCGAGAACGGTCGCGCCTTCCTCGCGGGTGACCCTGCCTCCGACGGTGACGATGTCTCCCAATACCTCAGCTCCCGGACCGAGCTCGACGTCGCCGCCGATTGCGACCACTTCGCCGGTCACGCGGCCATCGATCTTCGCCTCGCCGCCGATTGCCACGGCGTCTCCACGAACTTCCCCGTCGACCTTGATGCCGCCGCCGATCGACGTGATGTCGTCTGCCACTTCGTCGCGCCCGACCCGCACCGTGCTGCCGAAGGCCACCTTGTTGTCGAGGTCAACGCGCACCACCGGCCCGCTTTCGTCGCTAGCGTCTTCGGCCTCGGCCAGGTCGCGTTCGAGATCCTCGATGCGCTCGATCGCATCCTCGACCGCGCCCTGCGCGCGTTCGCCGGCCTCTTCGAGGGCTTCGTCGAGCCGTTCGCGGACCTCTTCGATCGTCTCGGCGGCCTCTTCCCGCGCTTCCTGGGCATTCGACTCCTGCTGAGGCTGGCCGAAGGCCACGCCCGTGCAGCACAGGCCGAAGGCGAGGAGCAACGCGCCGGCCCTGAAGCCTCGACCCCGTGGCCGATGGACAGGGGCCCGCGACAGCCGGTGAAGAAAGTGGACTCCTGTCAGACAGAGCAGCGTGACCACGGCGATCGCGATCGTCGCCGCCGGCGTGTTCAGGACCAGGTCGAGCGCTTCCCCGACCCGGACCGCCCCGTTCAGGACGGCCACGCTCTCGGCCAGCACGGCGGCCGCCTGGGTGAGGAGCCAGACCGCGGCGAACAGCGAGGCTTGAAGACCATCGAGCAGACCCAGCCACGACGAGGGGACCAGCCAGGCCGCACCTGTGAGCATGAGGACCGCGGCCGCGGCGGAGACGGCCAGCGGCAGCCGGGACCAGCGGGGGATCTCGAAAGGCAGGATCGGCGAGGGGGCCGGCGTCGCCGCCGGGCGGCCGCTCGCGGCGACGTGCCGCATGATGCGTTCCGTGAGTCCCGCGGGTACTGTGGGATCTTCCAGTGACTGGAACAGGGTCCGGAGGTCGATTCGGTTCCGCATGTTCATTCCTCGCGGCGTGTGCGATTGTACGACGGCGACTCGGGCACGACGTTCCGCATGCCCTTCGCCCTACGTTTGCGGGGTCGCCGTGGTTTCACGCTGGTTCCGGATCCGGCGTGTTTCACACGACGCCATCCTTGCGCAGGCGTTCCTCGATCTCACGGCGCGCCCTGCGCAGATTCGTCTTGACGGTTCCCAGCGGCATGCCGGTCGCCTCTGCGATGTCCCGGTAGGGGAGTTCCTCCCGGAACCGGAGCAGAACGACGAGCCGATACTCCGGCCGCAGAGCTGCCACTGCCGCTTCGAGAGCTGACGACAGTTCGCGCCGCTTGACCAGGGTGTCCGGGGACTCCGAGCGCTCATCCTCGATGCGGTCCAGGATGGACGACTGGTCCGGATCGCTGGTTTCGATCGACGTCGTGGGGAGTTTCTTCCGGCGAAGCTGGTCGATTGCCGCGTTGCTCGCGATCTTGAACAGCCAGCTTGCGAAACGCCGCCTCGGGTCGTAGCGGGCGAGCGCCAGCCAGGCCTTGACGAAGACCTCCTGCGTGACGTCCTCCGCAATGCCGCGGTCCCGGACCATGCGCAGGACCAGGCTGAAGACGGGTCGCTGGTAGCGCTCGACCAGCGTCCGGAAGGCGGGTTCCGAACCCTCGATCGCCTCCGCCACCAGGGCGGCTTCGTCCTGTGGTCCGTGGGGCATCGGCTCAGTGTGGCATGAGGGGTGGCTGCCCATATCATTGCCGCCGTGCGCTCTGATCCCGACTTGACGAACTACGCAGAACTGACGGACGCGGTTTGCGCGGTGCGGATCGCCAGCCGGGTTACCCGGCGTCTGCAGGCGGCACTCGGGGGCGTCTTCCTGACCAAGGACGACCGCTCGCCGGTGACGGTCGCGGACTACGCGGCGCAAGCCCTGGTCAGCCTTGTGCTGCCGCCAGAAGACGCCATCGTCGGCGAGGAGACGTCGCCGGACCTCGTCACCGCGGAGGGGCGGGAAGTCATGGCCAGGGTCGCGGACGCGGTCAGATCCGAGCTTCCCGGCGTCGCCGCGAACCAGGTCGGCGAGGCGATCGATCGTTGTTCGAACGCCGGCGGCGCGACCGGCAGGTTCTGGGTGCTCGATCCGATCGACGGCACGAAGGGGTTTCTGCGCGGCGACCAGTACGCGATCGCACTCGGCCTGATGGAGGACGGGGAGGTCGTGGGGGGCGTTCTCGGTTGTCCGAATCTGCCATCCGCGAATGGTCGCGGGTGCCTGTTCGCCGCCGCCCGTGGACGGGGCGCCTGGGAGTTGCCACTGGACGAGGACGGGCCGCCCCGCCGGATCGGCGTGTCTTCGGTTGCCGATTCGACGGAGGCCGTCTTCTGTGAGTCGGCGGTGTCCATGCACTCGGATCGGGGCGGGCACGCCGGGATAGCCGAGCGGCTCGGCGTGACGGCCGCTCCGGTGCGCATGGACAGCCAGTGCAAGTACGGAGCGATCGCGCGGGGCGACGCGTCGATCTACCTCCGCCTGCCGTCTTCCGCCACCTATCGGGAGAAGATCTGGGATCACGCCGCGGGGTTCATCGTCGTGACGGAAGCCGGCGGCACCGTTACTGATGCCTTCGGCCGGAAGCTCGACTTCAGTCTGGGGCGGACTTTGGAAACGAATCGCGGCGTCGTGGCCACCAACGGCCTGCTGCACCGCAAGGTCCTGGCGGCGGCGGCGGCCGTCCTGCCGGAAGCTCCGGCGGCTTGAGGGGCCCGCGCCGGGAGTTCCATTGGCTGCGACCGAGACTCTGCTAGTTACCGGCGGCGCCGGTTTCATCGGCAGCAACCTCGCTGCTGCCGCGCTCGCCGACGCCCGCGGCGCGGACCGCCGCGTGGTCGTACTCGACAAGCTGACCTACGCTGGCAGTCTGAGCAACCTGGAGCGGGTGGCCGACGACCCCCGCTTTACCTTCGTGCTCGGAGATATCGCGGACCGTGAAGCGGTGCGAAAGACGTTCGCCGAGCACCGGCCGTCGGTGGTCCTGAACCTGGCGGCCGAAAGCCACGTGGACCGTTCGATCGACGGCCCCGGAGCCTTCGTTCGGACGAACATCCTCGGCACCTTCGAGCTGCTCGAAGCGGCCCGACTCGATCTCGGCCGCCGGCCGGAACGGGAACGGGCGGGCTTCCGGTTCATCCACGTCTCGACTGACGAGGTGTTCGGAAGCCTCGGCGAAGCAGGGTGGTTTCGGGAGGACACGGCCTACGATCCCAGCTCGCCCTACTCGGCCTCCAAGGCGGCCGCGGATCATCTGGTGCGCGCCTGGTGCCGTACCTACGGCTTGCCGGCGATCGTGACCAACTGCTCGAACAACTACGGCCCCTACCAGTTTCCGGAGAAGCTGATCCCGGTGATGATCCTGAACGCCGCATCCGGGCTGCCGCTTCCGGTGTACGGCAAGGGTGCGAACGTCCGTGACTGGCTTCACGTGGACGACCACTGCGAGGGGCTGCTCCGCGTGCTCCGGCTGGGCGAGCCGGGCCAGAGCTACAACCTCGGCGGCGACACGGAGAGAACGAACCTCGAGGTCGTGGAGGCGGTCTGCTCGGCGATTGAGGCGGAGTTCCCGGCCGCCGAGAATCCCGCGCTTGCGAGAAAGGGGACAGGGAGCTACCGAGAGTTAGTGACCTTCGTCGAGGACCGGCCGGGCCATGATCTGCGCTATGCGATCGACGCCGCCAAGGCGCGGAGAGACCTGGATTGGGCGCCGCGGCGGGACTTCGAAACGGGTCTGCGCGAGACCGTGCGCTGGTACCTGGATCACCTGGACTGGTGCGACGCAGTCGCTTCCGGCGGCGAACGGCGCCGGCTGGGCCTTCAGCAGCGGTTGACGGCGGCGACATGAGTCCGCTTCGGGGAATCCTGCTGGCGGGCGGGGCCGGCACCCGGCTGCACCCGGTGACGCGGGCGGTCAGCAAGCAGTTGCTGCCGGTCTACGACCAGCCGATGATCCACTACCCGCTTTCCAGCCTGATGGTCGCGGGCGTCCGGGAAATCCTGATCATCACGACGCTGCACGATCAGCCCGCGTTCCGGCGTCTGCTCGGTGACGGCCGGGATCTGGGTATCGAGCTTTCCTACGCCGTCCAGGAGGCCCCTGAGGGAATCGCTCAGGCGTTCCTGATCGGGGCCGAGCATCTGCGGGGCGCCCGGGCGGCACTGGCTCTGGGTGACAACATCTTTCATGGCCACGGACTGGCGGACGTCCTGCAGCGCGCGGCGGCGCGCCACCTGTCGTCGCCCGGCGCCACGATCTTCGGCTACCGGGTCCGGGATCCGGAGCGCTACGGCGTCGTCAGCTTCGACGCGGGCCGGCGTGTGATCGGCCTGGAGGAGAAGCCGTCGGCGCCGAAGTCGCCGTACGCCGTGCCCGGTCTCTACTTCTACGACGACCGAGTCGTCGAGTTCGCGCGGACGCTGCGTCCGTCGGCGCGCGGCGAACTGGAGATCACCGACCTGAACCGGATCTACCTGGACGAGGGGACGCTGCGGGTCGAACTGCTTGGCCGAGGGATCGCGTGGCTCGACACGGGGACTCACGAGGCACTGCTGCAGGCGGGCAACTTCATTCAGGCGCTCGAGGAACGGCAGGGCCTGAAGGTGGCCTGCCTGGAAGAGGTCGCCTACCGCATGGGCTACATCGACGTCGACCAGTTGCGGCGGCTGGCGGCGAAGACCAACGACGCGTACGGTCGCTACCTCAGCCTGGTCCTGGAGGAAGGTCGGTGAGCGTTCCGCCCGAGGTCCGCGCTACGGGGCTGCGCAGCGTCGTGATCGTCGAGCCTGTCGTTCATCGCGATGGCCGCGGTTTCTTCCTGGAGAGCTACAACGCGGCGATGTTCGCGAGAGGCGGCGTAGACCGGCCCTGGGTACAGGACAACCACTCCCGATCGAACCGGGACACCGTGCGGGGCCTTCACCTTCAGTGCCGCCGGCAGCAGGCCAAGCTCGTCCGCGTCACCCGAGGCGAGGTTTTCGACGTAGCCGTCGATGTGCGGCGCGGCTCGCCGTCGTTTCTGGAGTGGACCGGCTGCCTGCTTTCGGAGGACAACTTTCGCCAGCTCTTCATCCCGCGCGGATTCGCTCACGGCTTCTGCGTGGTCAGCGAGACCGCCGAGGTGCAGTACAAGTGCGACGAGTACTACGACGGCGACGATGAGCTTGCGATCGCCTGGAACGATCCGCAGATCGGCATCGACTGGCCCATCGAAGAACCGCTGCTCTCCGGCCGGGATCGCGCCGCGCCGACGATCGCGGGATGTTTCGAGCAGTTGCCGACGTTCTCATGGTGAGGTGAGACGTTCTCCTGGTGAGATGAGCTCGGCGACCACAGGCGAGGAGGATCTGCGCGCGACCGACCGCGAGCAGCTAGAGGCGCACGGTATCGGCGTTGAAGAGGCGCAGCGGCAGCTTGCCATTCTGCGCGATCCGCCTCCGAAGGCCGAGCTGATCCGGCCGGCTGTGCCGGGTGACGGCATCGACGCGCTACCCGATGGGCCGGAAGCAGACCGGCTTGCCGAAGAGGGGCGTTCGGCGGCGCGATCCGGGCGCATGGTCCGGTTCGTGCCGGCCTCAGGCGCCGCGTCCCGGCTCTTCGCGGAGCTCAGGTCGGCTGGCGGCGGCGGCGACTCGGACCATCCCGTACTTCGTCGCTTCGCGAACGCGCGGCGCCATCTGCCGTTCGACGGCGGCGCCGTGGACGTCCTGGAGCAGTACGGCGACACGCCGAAGGCTCTGATCCCCTTCCACCGGTATCCGGACGGCGACGTGCGCACGGCGCTCGAGGAACACCTGGTCGAGGCGGCCGCCGTCCTCGGTGGCGGTGGATCGGCGGCGCTTCACTTCTCCGTCGCTTCGCGGCACCGGCCGGCGTTCGAGGCGTTGCTCCGCGAGCGGTTGCCGGCGCTCGAGCGACGTTGCGGATGCCGTTTCGAGATCACGCTCTCCCACCAGTCTCCGGCCACCGACAGCATCGCCCTCGACGAGCGGGATCGACCCTTCCGATTGAACGACGACCCGGCGGCGTCCCTGCTGGTCCGGCCCGGCGGACATGGCGCGCTGCTCCGCAATCTCCAGCAGTTGGCCGATCAGGGCTTTGAGCTCATCGCGATAAAGAACATCGACAACATGCAGCCGGAACCGTTCCAGGGCCCGGCGGTGCGGGCGCTCCGGGTTCTGGCCGGCATGGCGCGGGAGATGGCGCGGAGTTCCGACCGACCGTCCCGGGTTTGCGGCGTCGTGCCGACCCTTGGAACGGCGGGTGGCGGTCCGTTCTGGGTGCGGAACGAGTCGGGCGAAGTCGGACTGCAGATCGTCGAGACGTCGCAGATCGACTTGGACGACGCGGAGCAGTCGGCCATCCTCGGCGGGGCCACTCACTTCAATCCCGTATTCATGGTGTGCGCGGTCCTCGATCCCGTTGGCGAACCGTACCGCCTCGAGAAGTACGTGGATCACGCCGCCAGCTTCCTCGTGCACAAGAGCCACGGCGGCAGGCCGCTCTTCTCGCTGGAACGTCCCGGCCTGTGGAACGGCTCGATGGCCGGTTGGGAGACGCGGTTCGTCGACCTCCCCGGCGAGGTGTACACGCCGGTCAAGACCGTGTTCGATCTCGCGGGCGCGGAGCACCGCTACGGTGGAGATGACGAATGAACGAAGCTGCCCGAACTGCCGGTGCGAGGACCTCAAAGGCGGGCCTGGCCCTGCGGGTTGGCGCCGTCGTCGTTCTCATCGCGGCGCTGCTCCTGTTCGGCCGACGCGTGGCGGGCTACCTGCCGGAGTTCACCTCCTGGGTAGATGGTCTCGGCGTGTGGGGCCCGATCGTGTTCGTCCTGGGCTACACCGTGGCGACCGTCGCGTTCATTCCCGGTTCGCTGCTTACTCTCGCCGGCGGCGCGATCTTCGGTCTCGCCGAAGGCACCGCGCTCGTCTTCGTCGGCGCTTCCCTGGGGGCGACGGCGGCCTTTC
This sequence comes from Holophagales bacterium, assembly GCA_009843505.1. Classification (GTDB taxonomy): domain Bacteria; phylum Acidobacteriota; class Thermoanaerobaculia; order Multivoradales; family Multivoraceae; genus Multivorans; species Multivorans azotirespirans. The sequence continues at coordinate 42,477 of VYDI01000009.1, forward strand.
TGGCGTCCAGATACCTCGTCCGCGGGGCGATCGAGAAGCGCGTCGCCGCGGAGCCCCGCTTCGCCGCCATCGACCGGGCGGTGGGCCGCGAGGGGTTCAAGATCGTCCTGCTGCTGCGGCTCACGCCTGTCGTTCCCTTCGTCCTGCTGAACTACGCTCTGGGACTGACGAGAGTGAGGCTGGGGGACTACGTCAGGGCCTTCATCGGCATGCTCCCCGCGACCCTGCTCTACGTCTACTACGGCAAGGTGGTCGGCGACGTGGCCGAGATCGCGGCCGGAGTCGGCGACGAGCGGGGTTGGGGCGACCACACGCTCCTGGGCGTGGGTTTGATCGCGACCGTTGCCGCCACCACCATCATCGTTCGCATCGCTCGCCGGGCACTCAGGGAGGAGGTTGGCGAATGATGGGCGCCAGACCGGAGATCCTGGCGGAGGACCGGCACGACCGGGAGCTGACCGCCCAGGTGGCGCCGTCGGACTGGACGAATCCTGAACCGTCGGCTCGCTACCACCTGGTCGTGATCGGGGCCGGCACCGCGGGTCTCGTGACCTCGATCGTGGCGGCGGGCCTGGGAGCCCGGGTGGCGCTGATCGAGCGCCGGCTGATGGGCGGCGACTGCCTGAACTTCGGTTGCGTACCGTCCAAGGCCGTGATCGCCGCCGCCAGGCGATGGAGTGCGGGTCGCGCCGATCCCCTGTTCGGAGCGCCCGGGTCCGGGCAGCCAGGCGACTTCGGTGCGGCGATGGAGCGGATGCGCCGTGTCCGCGCGGCGATCAGCCGGGACGACAGCGCCGAGCGTTTCCGGGATGCCGGCGTCGACGTCTACCTTGGTGAGGGTCGCTTCGTCTCCGATCGCTCGATCGCGGTGGCCGGCCCCGCCGGGAGAAGGGAACTGCGCTTCCGGCGAGCCGTGATCGCCACCGGCGCCCGTCCCCAGGCGCCGCCGATACCGGGGCTCGAACGCTGCGACTACCTGACCAACGAGACGGTCTTCACCCTGACCGAGCGGCCTGAGCGGCTGGTCGTCGTCGGCGCCGGCCCGATCGGCTGCGAGCTGTCCCAGGCCTTCGCGCGGCTCGGCAGCCGGGTGACGACGTTCGACGTGCTGCCCGGCATCCTGCCGCGCGAGGACCCCGACGCTGCGGCCCTGGTCGAACGAGCGCTCCGGCGGGACGGCGTCGACCTGGCGCTCGGCGCCAGGATCGAGGAGGCCGTGCCGGACTCCGGAGCGATTCGGTTGACCTACGTCGACGGCGAAGGCGAACGTCACGAGACGATGTGCGACGAACTCCTCGTCGCCGTGGGCAGGACGCCGAACGTCGAAGGCCTGGGCCTTGCTGGCGTCGGCGTGCGGTTTGACGCGAACGGCGTCGAGGTCGACGCGAAGCTGCGCACCACGAATCGCCGTATCTTCGCGGCCGGCGACGTGACGCCCGCGCCCAACTTCACGCACCTCGCCGACGCCCACGCCGGCGTCGTGATCCAGAACGCGCTCTTCTTCCCCAGCGCGCGGGCCGACCGGCTGGTTGTGCCGCGCTGCACGTACACGTCGCCTGAGGTGGCGCACGTCGGCCTGGACCGCTCGGAGGCAGAGGAGCGGGGCATCGCCGTCGACGTGATCGACGTGCCGCTCGGCGAGAACCACCGCGCCATGCTCGACGGCGAGGAGGAGGGACTCCTGCGGGTCCTGCTCCAGCGAGGCAAGGACCGGGTGCTCGGCGCCACGGTGGTCGCGGCCGGCGCCGGCGATCTGATCGCGCCGCTCTCGCTGGCCGTCACCCATGGGCTTGGCCTTTCCCGGTTCACCTCGACCATCCTGCCGTATCCGACACGGGCCGAGGTGTTGAAGAAGGCGGCAAACCAGTGGCGCGCGACCCGTTTCACTCCGTTTGCCCAGCGGATCTTCGCACGCTGGTTTCGCCTGACCGGCTGAGGGGCAGCTACAGGTGGCGCCTTCGCGGCCGGCGGCGACGCCTCCGCCGGCGACGCGGTGCGGCACGGCCCGGCTGGTCGGCCGGCATCTTGTCGGCGTGTGTGCGCCAAGCCTCGAGCGCCTCGGCGCCGCCGCCCGTTGCCGTCGTGAGGAGGTCGAAGAGTTCGAGAGCGGGCCCGAAGGCCTCGCGCCGGAGGAGGCTCTGCACGGTTCTCGAACTGCGGGGCTCTTCGCACAGGCGCTGGAACGTCTCGAGCGCTTTCTTCATCCGGCTGCGACGCGCGGCGGAGAGGGCGAAACGCTCGCCGAAGTCGGCCACCACGTCGTCCACGAGCTGCTGGAGACGACGGCGATGAATCCGTGCACCGCCCGCTTCCAGGCGATCCCTGCCGACCACGATCCGCGGCAGCAGCAGGGACGAGAGGAGCACCGCGGTCGGCACGTCCGGGCCCGCGCGCACCCGCTTGTCCAGAAGGCGGGCGAGGTTGGAGAAGGTGTTCGTCTCGCTTGACGGTCCCGACACCTCGTCGACCTCGGGAAGGACGACCGGCAGCAGCCCGGAACGTCCCATCCATTCGAAAGCCGTGGCGCTGCGGCCACTTGAGAGCAGTTGAAGCAACTCCTCGATCAGACGGTGCGGAGAGGCCTTGACCATGTCGCGGCGATGCGCAAAGGCGGCGCCGAGCGTCTCTTCCTCGATCTCGAAGTCCAGGCGGGCGGCGAACTCGCAGGCGCGCAACATGCGCACCGGATCCTCCCGGTAGCGTACGTTCGGATCGCCGATCACCCGCAGAAAGCGGTTCTCCAGGTCTTCTATGCCGCCGACGTAGTCGACGACCGCGTGGTCCGAGGCGCGATAGAGCAGGGCGTTGACAGTGAAGTCGCGGCGGAACGCGTCCTGCCTCGGGGTGCCGTATGTGTTGTCGCTGGTCACGAGGAGTTCGCCGGGGGAACGGCGCTGGTCATCCGGGTCCGGTGCGCCGCGGAAGGTGGACACCTCGACCACCTCGTCGGCGAACAGGACGTGGACGAGACGGAAGCGTCGGCCGATGATCCGCGAGTTCCTGAACAGCCGGCGCACTTCCTCGGGCCGTGCGTCGGTGACGACGTCGTAGTCCTTCGGCCGCCGGCCGAGCATCAGGTCGCGCACGCTGCCGCCCACCAGGCAGGCGTTTCTGCCGCACTGACGGAGTCGGCGGAGGACCTTCTGCGCGCCGTTGGAGAGCTTGCGTGAGGTGATGGGATGCTGGGAGCGCGGCAGAACGGTGGCCGTGGCCGGCGCTTCCATCGGGTCAGGGTATCAACGGCGGGTTCCATGGCGCTGCTAGGCTCCGCCCCCGTGGGCGCGCTCGACGGATTGCGGGTTCTCGACCTGTCGCGGTTGGCGCCCGGCCCCTACTGCTCCATGCTGCTTGCCGACATGGGCGCGGACGTGCTGCGGGTCGACAACGCGGTCGGCGGGCCGGTCCGCTCGGGCGACATGGTGTCGCGCAACAAGCGCAGCATCGCGCTGAACCTGAAGACGGCGGCCGGCCAGCAGGTCCTTCACGAGTTGGCGGCGAAGGCCGACGTCTTTCTGGAAGGCAACCGGCCTGGAGTCTGCGCGCGGCTCGGCTGTGACTACGCAACGCTGTCGGCGCTCAACGCGCGACTCGTCTACTGCTCGCTTACCGGCTACGGCCAGCACGGGCCGATGTCCCAGGCCGCCGGCCACGACGTGAACTACATCGCGCTCGCCGGCGTGCTGTCCCAGATCGGGAACGGGAGCGACCCGCCGTTGCCGCCTCTCAACCTGGTCGCAGACTTCGGCGGCGGCGGATTGATGGCGGCTTTCGGCATTCTCTGCGCCCTGTTCGAGCGGGAACGGTCCGGCCGCGGCCAGTACATCGACGCCGCGATGGTCGACGGCGCTGCTTCGCTGATGGCCGTTCATTTCGGGCAGAAAGGGGCGCGCTCGACTCCGGGCGTCGGGTTGCTCGGCGGCGGCGCCGCCTTCTACCGCTGTTACGAGTGCAAGTGCGGCGGCCATGTCTCGGTCGGCGCCATCGAGCCTCAGTTCTTCGCGGCTCTGTGCGAAGGGACCGGAGTGAACGTAGTGGATCAGCAGATGGACACGGAGCGCTGGCCGGAACACATCGAGGCCTTTCGGAGCGCCTTCCTGACCCGCACGCGGGACGAGTGGGCGGAGGTGTTCAGCGAACTCGATGCCTGCGTGTCGCCGGTGCTCGAACTCGACGAGGCGCCCCGGCACGCCCACAACGTCGAGCGTGACACCTTTCCGATCGGACCCGACGGCGAGATCCACATCGCGCCGGCGCCGCGCCTGGGGCGTACGCCCGGAACGCTGCGCCGGCGCGAACCGTGGATGGGGGAGCACACCGAGGAGGTTCTCGCGGAGCTCGGCTACGGCGCAGGCGACATCCTCGAACTGGAAGAGAAGGGAGCGGTTCTCAGGGCATGAGCAGCGACAACGTACATACCGCCCCCCCGGCGGATGGCGCCGGCAGAGTGTTTGAAGATTTCGCCGTCGGTCAGGTCTTCCGGCACGCGCTGGGTCGTACCGTCACCGAAGGTGACAACGTCTGGCTGACGATGATCACCCTGAACCCGAACCCGATTCACTTCGACCGCGAGTACGCGGGCCAGACCGAGTGGGGCCGGCCCCTGGTCAACTCCTGCTTCACGCTCTCCCTGGTAACGGCCCTGACCGTGGCCGACCTGTCCCAGAACGCTGTGAACCTGGGCTGGGACAAGGTCCGCCTGCCCAACCCGGTGTTCGAGGGCGACACGCTCTACGCGCAGAGCGAGGTGCTCTCGGTACGCGAGTCGAAGTCGCGACCGCACCAGGGGATCGTCGGCTTCCGCACCGTCGGCTACAACCAGGACGGCAAGCCCGTGATCACCTTCGACCGGACGATCCTGGTGTACCGCCGCGGCCACGTGCCGGCGAAGCCGACCCGGCCGGAACTTCGGCGCTAGCGGCGGAAACCGGGTGCGCCGGCGTGTCATCCGTGCGCCCGATGACGGGCGCACGGACTGTGACGCGTGTGGCGCGGATCGCGCCACACGGGTTCCCGCCGGCAGCCGGCGCGAAGCGCCGGGCTCTGGACCTTCTGCCGCTGCTAGCGGTCCGCCAGCGGCTTGTAGTCGCGGGCCAGGGCGCCCGTGTAGACCTGCCGCGGCCGGTTGATCCGGTTGTCCGGGTCGACGGACATCTCCTTCCAGTGGGCGAGCCAGCCGGGCAGCCGGCCGAGCGCGAACATGACGGTGAACATGTTCGTCGGCAGGCCCATCGCCCGATAGATGATGCCGCTGTAGAAGTCGACGTTCGGGTAGAGCTTGCGCTCGACGAAGTACTCGTCCCGGAGCGCGACCTCTTCCAGGCTCTTGGCGATCGCGAGCAGCGGATCGTTCACGCCGAGCTGTTCCAGGACCTCGTCCGCGGCGCCCTTCAGGATGCTGGCGCGCGGATCGAAGTTCTTGTAAACGCGGTGCCCGAAGCCCATCAGGCGGAAGGGATCGTCCCTGTCCTTGGCGCGTTCGACGAACTTGCTGAAGTCGTCACCGCTGTCGCGGATCGCCTCCAGCATCTCGATCACCTGCTGGTTCGCTCCGCCGTGAAGCGGTCCGGACAGGGCGTCGATGCCGGCCGAGATGGCGGCAAACAGGCTGGCCCCGGAACTGCCGACCATACGGACCGTCGAAGTGGAGCAGTTCTGCTCGTGGTCGGCGTGCAGGATGAGCAGCATGTTGAGCGCCCGGGCCAGCACCGGCGGCGGCTCGTAGTCTTCGCATGGAACGGAGAACATCATGTTCAGGAAGTTCTCCGCGTAGCCCAGGTCGTTCTGCGGGTAGACGAAGGGTTGGCCGATCGACTTCTTGTAGGAGAACGAGGCGATCGTCGGCAGCTTGGCGATCAGACGAACGACGTGCAGGTCGACGTTTTCGTCCTCGGAGTAGAAGGTGGCGAGCGACGAGATCATCGAGGACAGGATCGCCATCGGGTGCGCCGTCGGCGGATACGCCTCGAAGAACTTCTTCATGTCTTCGTGGATCAGCGTGTGCCGCCGCAGTCTGGCGCGGAAGTCTTCCAGCTCGTCCTGATCGGGCAGTTCGCCGTAGATCAGCAGGTAGCAGACCTCGACGAAGGACGCTTCCTCCGCGAGCTGTTCGATGGGGTAGCCGCGGTAGCGCAGGATCCCCTGCTCGCCGTCGATGAACGTGATCGCGCTGCGGCAGGAACCGGTGTTTCCGTAGCCGGGGTCTAGCGTTATGGCACCGGTCAGGCTCCGGAGCGCGTGGCTTTGGATTGCCACTTCGCCCTCGGAGCCGACGATAACGGGGAATTCGTACTCCTGATCCTCGTAGGTCAGCTTGGCCGCTTTCATCTTGACTGTCTCACCCCTTCTTCTTCCCCCCAGAGTTCTGCCCTTCCCGGCATCCGAATCGTCCTGGGCCGCATTCGGCGCGGAGTGTAGCAGTCCCCCTTGCGCTCGTGGGACACGGCTCGATCGGGTTCAGACGCCGCGCTCTTCGCCGCCCCAGAGGGCCTTGTGAAGCTGCAGCGAGACCCGTACGGGCAGCCCGTCCTCGAGCACCCACGACGCGAGTTGGGCGGGCTCCAGGGCGTCCCAGACGGGCGAGAGGTGGACGGCGCAGCGGCGATCGATCCGGTGCTCCCGGATGGCCTCTCGCGCCCACTCGTAGTCGTCGCGGTCCTGGACGACGAGCTTCACCTCGTCGGTAGCCCGCAGGTCCAGCAGGTTGGGCCAGTGGTTGTTCGCGGCCTCGCCGCTGCCCGGGCACTTCAGATCGACGATGCGTCTCACACGCGGGTCGACGCCGGAGATGTCGAGTCCGCCGCCGGTCTCGAGCAGAACCTCGAGGCCGTGGTCGCACAAGCCGCTCATCAGGGTGTGGACCCCGGGCTGGAGCAGCGGCTCGCCGCCGGTGACTTCGGCCAGGGGACAATCGTACGAGAGCACTCGCTCGATGACGTCGTCGACCCGCATCCAGGCGCCTTCGTAGAAGCTGTACTCGGTGTCGCACCAGGTGCAGCGCATCTGGCAGCCGGTGAGTCGCACCAGTACGCAGGGGCGGCCCGCGAAGGTCGATTCCCCCTGGATCGAGTAGAAGATCTCGTTGATCCTGAGGCGCTGCCGGGCCGGCAGCGCGGTGACCGGCGCGCCCGGAAGACGTCGATCAGGCGTCGTCGTCAAGGAGCTGTCGCAGCACGTACTGGAGGATGCCCGCGTGCCGGTAGTACTCCGCCTCCTGGGGAGTGTCGAGGCGGACGCGCGCGCGGAAGGCGATCTCGCCGTCATCGCGCGTTGCCCGCACACGCACGGTCAGGCCGGGTTCGAAGTCCGCTGCGAGTCCGGCGGCAAGCCCTTCGATGGCGTACTCCTCGCGGCCCGTAAGTCCCAGTTCGGCAGGGCCTTCGCCGTCCAGGAACTCGAGCGGCGCGATCCCCATCCCGACCAGGTTGCTGCGGTGGATCCGTTCGTAGCTCCTGGCGATGACCGCTTCCACACCGAGCAGCCGGGGCCCCTTGGCGGCCCAGTCGCGCGACGAACCCGTGCCGTACTCGAGGCCGGCCAGAATGATCTGGGGCACGCCTCGTTCGCGGTAGGCCATCGCCGCGTCGTAGATCGACATCTGCTCGCCTTCCGGCAGGAGCACGGTGTAGCCGCCCTCGACTCCCGGCACGAGGTGATTGCGCAGGCGGACGTTGGCGAACGTGCCCCGCATCATGACCTCGTGGTTACCGCGGCGCGCTCCGTACGCGTTGAAGTCGGCGGGCTCCACCCCCAGCTCGCGGAGGTAGTGCCCGGCCGGGCTGTCCGGGCTGATCGGGCCGGCGGGCGAGATGTGGTCCGTGGTCACCGTGTCGCCGAGCAACGCCAGCACCCTGGCGCCGCGGATGTCCTCGATGGGTTCCGGCTGCCGCGGCATGTCGGCGAAGAACGGAGGCTGTTTGACGTAGGTCGAGTCGGCCTGCCAGTCGAAGGTTCGTCCGGCTGGAACGTCAAGCGCCTGCCAGGCTTCGCTGCCGGTGAAGACGTCGGAGTACTGCCGCGTGAACATCTCCGGCCTCAGTGAACTCTCGAGGGCCGCCTGGATGTCGCCCTGGGCGGGCCAGATGTCGCGCAGGTAGATTGGACCGTCGGGGCCGTTGGCGAGGGGTTCGCGGTACAGGTCGATGTCGATGCGGCCGGCGAGCGCGTAGGCCACGACCAGCGGCGGCGAAGCGAGGTAGTTCGCGCGCACCTCGCTCGAGATACGTCCCTCGAAATTGCGGTTCCCGGAGAGGACGGAAACGGTGACCAGTTCACCTTCGGCGATCGCGGCCGATGTCGCGGGCGGCAGCGGGCCGCTGTTGCCGATACAGGTGGTGCAGCCGTAGCCGACGGTGTGGAAGCCGAGCTCTTCCAGATAGGCGGTCAAGCCTGCCTCGGCCAGGTAGTCGGTCACGACCTTCGACCCGGGTGCAAGACTCGTCTTCACCCACGGCCGGGTCCGCAGGCCGGCTTCGACGGCTTTCTTCGCCAGCAGCCCGGCCGCCAGCATGACGGACGGGTTGGAGGTGTTCGTGCAACTCGTGATGGCCGCGATGACCACCGAGCCATCCGTGATCCGGGCCGGTTCACCCGCCTCACCGGCGTCGTCGGCCGCCGGGGCGTCATCGGCCGCGTCGTTGCCGTCGAGCACTGGCAGGCCACCGCCGCGGGTCGACAACTGGGGCAACTGACCGAGGAAGGAGTCCTTGACCCCGGACAGTGGAACCCGATCCTGGGGCCTTCGCGGGCCGGCCAGCGAAGGCTCGACCGTGGCCAGGTCGAGTTCCAGCGTGTCGCTGTACTCGGCCTCCGACGTGTCCGGTCCGTGGAAGAGCCCCTGTTCGCGGCAGTACGCCTCGACCAGCTCCACCTGCGCTTCGCTGCGGCCGGTGAAGCGGAGGTAGTCGATGGCGGCGCGGTCGATCGGGAAGATGCCGCAGGTGGCGCCGTACTCGGGTGCCATGTTCGCGATCGTCGCGCGATCGGCCAGTCTGAGTTCGGCGAGTCCGGGGCCGAAGAACTCGACGAACTTGCCGACGACTCCGTGGCTGCGCAGCATCTCGGTGACCCGCAGCACGAGGTCGGTGGCGGTGGTGCCTTCGGGCAGCGCGCCGACCAGGCGGAAGCCGACGACCTGCGGCACCAGCATGGCGATCGGCTGGCCGAGCATCGCGGCCTCCGCTTCGATGCCCCCCACGCCCCAGCCGAGGACCCCCAGTCCGTTGATCATCGTCGTGTGGGAGTCGGTGCCCACCAGGGTGTCGGGATAGGCGAAGGGCGGCTCGGCGTGACCGTTCTGCGAAGTCATGACGCCGCGCGCCAGGTACTCGAGGTTCACCTGGTGCACGATGCCGGTCGCCGGCGGGACGACGCGGAAGTTCTCGAAGGCGGTCTGTCCCCAGCGCAGGAAGAGATAGCGCTCCTCATTGCGCTCGAACTCCCGTTCGGCGTTGATCAGGAGCGCGGCGGCGGAGCCGTACTCGTCGACCTGCACGGAGTGGTCGATCACAAGCTCGGCGGGCTGCAGCGGATTGATGCGGGAAGCATCGCTGCCCATGGCCGCCATCGCATCGCGCATCGCGGCCAGGTCGGCCACTGCGGGGACACCGGTGAAGTCCTGGAGCAGGACGCGTCCAGGCATGAAGGCGATCTCGACGTTCGGTTCGGCCTGGGGTTCCCAGCGAGCCACGGACTCGATGTCGCTGGCCGGAACGGCGCTTCCGTCCTCCCTCCGGAGCAGGTTCTCGAGCAGGATCTTCAGGGCGTACGGCAGGCGCTCTACCGGCAGGCCTGCGTCTCCCAGGGTCGGCAAGTGCGCGATCCGGAAGGGCCGGCCCGCGGCGGTCATCGTTCTTATCGCGCCGAAGCTGTTCGTCATGTCTGGTTCTTCCCTGGTCGAGCGAGGCGCCGGACCTTGATGGACGGTTCGTGCCGTTGGGCGCACAAGATAACCGAAAGCGCCGCGGTCGTCAGTCAGCCATGGCCGGCGGCCGCGTGTAGAGTCGCGCGCATGTCCGGGGTGGACGACTTCGAGACGCCGACGCTGCTGGTCGCCATGCCCCAGGTTCTCGATCCGTTCTTCTTTCGGGCGGTCGTGCTGCTCGCGGCCCACGAGGACGGCGGCGAAGGGGGCAGCCTTGGCTTCGTCGTCAACCGGCCGAGCCAGCTCAAGGTCGACGAGGTTCTGCGTGAACTCGACATCGAGTGGTCTGGCGGATCGGAAGTCGTGGCCTTCGTCGGCGGTCCGGTGCAGCCTGAGGTCGGCACGGTGCTGCTGTCTCTCGACGGCCTGACCGGGCTGGAGCGGGACGGCATCACGGAGATCGCCCCGGGTGTGGGAGCCACGCAGAACATCCTCGCGCTGCGCACGCTCGCGCGCAGCGCGCCGGAGCGGATGAGGCTGCTCCTGGGTCACGCGGGCTGGGCGCCGGGTCAGTTGATGCAGGAGGTCAGCCGTAGCGACTGGCTGACTGCGCCGGTCGAGGAGTCCATCGTGTTTTCCGGCGACCCGGTAGACGCCTGGTCGGGCGCGCTAGCCTCACTGGGGATCGATCCGGCGTCCCTGCCGAGCTGGACCGCCGGCGACGGCGACTCGAACTAGCGGACGGAGTCCGATAGTCGCCGTCTGGCCACTAGCGGACGGAGTCCGATAGTCGCCGTCTGGCCACTAGCGGACGGAGTCCGATAGTCGCCGTCCGGCCACTGATCTGCTAGGTACCGGTGGATCCGAAGCCGCCGTCGTTGCGGCTGCCTTCCCTCGGCCGACGGCCGAGGGCGTCGTCCTCGCGAAACGTGATCTCGGGAACGGCGGCGACCACCATCTGCGCCAGCCGCTCGCCGCGCTCGACGTCCACGGGTTCGTCGCCGAGGTTGGCCAGCAGCAGCTTGACTTCGCCTCGATAGTCGCTGTCGATCGTGCCGGGGGCGTTCAGCACCGTCAGGCCCTGGCGGAACGCGAGCCCGCTGCGGGGCCGGATCTGCGCCTCGTAGCCGGGCGGCAGACCGAGGACGAGGCCGGTCGGGATCAGACGGCGCGCGCCGGGAGCGATCCGGACCGGTTCGGAGGTGGCGGCGCGCAGGTCGTAGCCGGCGCTGCCGGTCGAAGCCCGCTCCGGCAGACCGGCCGCGTGCGGAAGCAGGCGGATCCTGACGGCGACGGCGGCTTCCCGGCTCAACGGACCTATCTGCCGGGCGCCGTGCCGTCCTGCACCTTGGGGCCGTCGAGCACTCCGGGCGGGAACGGCTTGCCGATCCACTCGCTGGTCAGCCGCGGCGGCGGCCGCCCGTCGGCTGCATTGCCTGGCCTGAGCTGGATCAGTTCGCTTGTGAAGTACCAGTCTCCGACATCCTGCTGGCCGTTGAACACGCGCTTCGAGGGACCGGGCGTGGCGCTGTAGACCCCCAGGATCGGCCCGACGACGGGGCCTTCACCCTCTTCCTCGTTCGGCGGAGGCACGGCCGTCATCGAGCCGCCGCCGGCGGCCGCCGCCGCCGCCGCGTTGGTCGCCGGCTGGGCGCGGCCCGTCTGGTTGCCGCGCTGGCCGGCGTTGCTAGGCCCACCCTGCATCAGCAGACCCCAGCGGCCGTCCTCGGCCATCGGATTGGGCCACAGTTGGCGAATCGCCCGCGGCTGTACTTCGACGAGTTCCTCGAGCGCCGTCGGCAGCCGTCCCTGGCGCACGCGGAAGATGCGGATCGCCTCCGCGTACTGCAAGCCGCGGAAGATGAGCTCGGCCTCCTTCTGTCGCTGCGCCCAACTGCTCCAGTACGGCAGCGCCGCCGCAACCGCGATGTTCATCACCGTGATCAGGATGGCCAGGGCCACCAGGTTGTAGCCGGCCTCGGCTGAGTCGTTTCGGCGCCGCTCGCCGCGGCGCCTGCGGTCACCAGTCGGCATAGGCCTCCCCGCTCAGCGAGTTCTCTTCCGAGCCGGAGTGGACGTCCTCGACTCCCGGATCACCGAACGGCGACAGATCGGTCTCGGCCCAGGGGTCTTCGTCGGCTGATGAAGGGAACTCGGCCAACACCTCGACCCAGGTCTCGGTGCTGCGGGTGATCGGGTCGGGAGGTATGGCGCGCAGGTACTCCTGCTCGACGAGGGCCTGGAGGCCCGGCGGGTAGTGACCCTTGTCGGCGTAGTGCTGCTCAATCGCGTCGCGCATGACACGGAGGTTCTGCTTGAGAGCCGCCTCCTGCGCCCGCCGGGGCGCGTTCTTGAGCAGCGGCACAGCGACGGCGGCCAGGATGCCGATGATCGCCATGACGATGATGAGTTCCAGCAGCGACATGCCGCGCTGGGGTTCTGGGCGCTGGACCCGCGTTCGTTCGTTCATCTCACCACTCCCGGTAACGGACCCGGTTCAGTCCGACCCCGTCGCTCAGGGAGTAGACGTCGTAGACGTTCTCGCCTCCCCAGGAACGGTCGTCGGGATCGTCCTGGTAGCTCAGGAGCCCCCATTCCGCCTCGCCGGTCATCGGGTCGACGGGGATGCGGCGCAGGAAACGGATCTCACCCTCGGCCTGCCCGATGAGCTGGATCGGCTCCACCAGGTTCTCGAGTTCACCCGGATAGCCGTCGGTGCCGATCTCGATCGGGATGAGCCCCACGTCGCTGTAGCGCTTGTGCTCGTCGATCGCGTTGCGCATCTGGCGGAGGTGGGAGCGCAGTTCGGCCTCCTTGATTCGCTTGTTCGTCCAGGTCGCGGTCGGCAGGGCCACGGCAGCCAGGACCAGCATCACGGCACAGACAGTGACCAGTTCGACCAGCGTGTACCCGGCCCGGCGCCACCCGCCGGCCGCCTTCATGCGACCGTCTCCGGCTGTTCACGATCCGGACTCTCGCCGTCCCGGATCTCGATCTCGAGCGGCTCAACGATGGGGGAGGCAAGCACCTCGAGCGCCGGTCCCTTGGGTCTGGCCTGTTCGACGGCGATCGTCGCCGTGCCGGGACCTTTGGCCCGCACCTCGAGCGCCAGCAGACGTCCCCTGCCCGCAACGCCCGGCCGCTCGCCCAGCCGGCTCAGGCCCACGACGACCGTGCCCGCTGTCGAGTCGTCGGTCATCAGCGAGAGATCCTCCTCGCCGCCCAGGAAGGATCCGGGCCGCACCGCCGTCACTTCGATCAACGACGGGTCGAAACGCAGCCGCAACGGCAGGTGGGAAAGAGGGGCCGTGGCCCGGACGTCGAGCCGCACCTCGAAACTGTCGCCGACACTGGCACGCAGCGCTTCGGGGGCGAACCTCAGCTCGACTCCGGCGGCGGAGCGGGCCGCCGCTTGCTGGAACGCCGTCGGGACGATGATCTGCGGGGATTTGGGGGCCGGCCGGGAATCGAGCAGACCGGCGTTGCGCGGCGGATCGCTGGGCGGCGGCACGAGCTCGACGCCCAGGGGCGGTCCTTCGTCTTCCTCCCCCGGTGACTGTTCGCCCTCCGGCGCCGCGTCGCGCAGGCCCGGCGGCAACCGGTCCTGGAGTTCGTCGCGGGCGCCGCCGTCGGCTTGCGGTTCGTCGAAGGGGCCGTCGACGCCGGAGTCGATCCGCGGACTCGAGCCGCGATAGACGACGTTGCTCTCCGTGCCGACCCAGATGGGAGCGAGGTCCTCCTCCCGGATGTCCGCGCGCCGGATGATGTGGGGGGTCAGGGTCAGCACGATGTCGGTGCGGGTGTTGTCGGTCGAGCGCCGGGAGAACAGGCGCCCCAGCACGGGGATCTCGGACAGCCCGGGAATCCCGCTTTGGCCGGTCGTCTCCGACGTCCGGATCAGCCCGGCGAGGAAGTTCGTCTCGCCGTCGCGGAGCCGGATGCTCGTGTTGATGTTGCGGCTGCCGATGATCGGCTGGGTCTCGATCTGGCCGCTGATGTTGCTGACCTCGATGGTGATGTCGAGCGAGACTTCCTCGTTGTGATGCACCCGTGGCGTGATGTCGACCTCGATGCCGACGTTCTGGTACTGGTAGGAGGTGATCGGCACGATGTTGCTGCCCGCCGTGTTCGCCGTGTTGAAGCTGGTGACCGGGATGGGCACCCGGTCGCCGATCGAGAAGGACGCCTCTTCGCCTTCCGTGATCCGCACCTGCGGTTTGGCCAGGGTCTGGGCGTTGGTCGCCCTCTTCACGAAGTCGAACAGGAAACCGGGCACGGTCAGCACCCAGTTGTTCTGATTCAGGGATTCCACGTCCGACATCCGGAGCGGCACTTCCTCACCGCCGATGTCGAGGCTGATGCCGAGCCGGTTCGCGTCCAGCGACATGCCGAGTTCCTGGAGCTTCGCGGTATCGATCTGGAGCAGTTCGACGTCGACGACGACTTCGGCCTTCGCCTTGTCGTTCTGTTCGATCAACCGTTGCGCGATCTTGACCTTCTCCACGCTGTCCATCATGGCGATCGCGTTCAGTCGTTCGTTGGTCGCGATGAACCTCGTGTTCAGCAGGCTGCGCAGGATGGTCATCACGTCACTCACGTCCGAGTTCGAGAGAAAGAAGGTCTGGATGATTCGATCCTCGAACCGTTGCCGGTTCTGCTGCGTGTCCTGGAGGATCATGATCGTCTGTTCGTCGAGCACGCGGTAGAAGTGGCCGAGGCTGTGCATCAGGATCTCGAGACCCTCGATCGCGGTCACGTCGCGCAACTCGATGCCCTCTGGCCCGACGGGTGCGTCGCGCAGCCTGGTGTCGAAGACGATGTTGATCCCGAAGGCCTGCCCGATGGCCCGGTAGACCTCCATGAACGTCGCGTTCGGGAAGTCGAAGCTGACCGGCTCGTCGGATAGCGGATTGAGCGTCGGCGGCATCGGTTCCGTGGCGCGGGCGTCGTCCTTCATCTGGGAGATGGTCCTGGGCTGGAGGCCGCTGGTCTCGATCTTCGTGCGCAGCTTCTCGAGTTCGGTCAGGGCGTACTGGTTGGTCGGATCGAGCTGCACGGCTCGCTGCATCTCGAGCATCGCGTCCCGATCGCGGCCGGCCTCCTGCAGCTTCCTGCCCTCCTCGAAGTGGGCGTGAGCGGCCTGGGTCCTGGCTCGCAGAAGGCCGGCCCGGTAGCGGAGATCCGCCGGGTCCTGGGTGACCAGTTCCATGTAGCGCAGAACGGCGGTGTCCCAGTCTCCGGTGAGCTCCGCGTGCTGCGCCTCCCGGAAGCCCCGGTAGCCGCTGCAGGAAGCAAGGATCAGGAGCACGGCCAGCCCCAGCGAGAGAGCGTGCCGCCGTCGTCGATTGTGTTCTTTCATGTGGTTCAGATCCTTAGCTGCCGCTCGGTCGGCCGCCGATGGCGAGCCGCACCGGCCGTTCGTCCGGGAAATCCACGAAGAGCAGATCGACCGACTCGTAGCCGATGTTCTGCACTTCGAACTTGTCCTTCACGAGGTCGCCCTCGAGTGCGTTGAAGATGGACTTGTCGGCGTCGACGAAGACCGCGATCGGATTGTCGCTGCGTCCGAAAGACCCGATGTAGAAAACGTCGACCGGCGGCGGCTTGGGCCCGAGCGGTTCCGGCGCCGGAGGTTTGGGTTCGGGCGTCTCCGGGATGGCGGGTCGCGGCGGTTCGGGTGTGCTTGGCGGAGGCGCCGCCGGCTCGTCGCCGGTCGGCTCAGGCGCCGGTCGGGTTCCGAAGGACCAGGGATCCCGCGACGGGCGGCTGGGCGGTGGCGGCTGATCGAGGGTGTAGGCCGCGAGCTCGACGACGTCGATCGTGGTCGAACGCAGGTCGGCCGCGGTCGTGCGGGTGAAGCCGGGGCCGCCGCCGAACGACGGCAGGTATCGCCACGCGGCGACGACCACGACGATGCCGAGCAGGCCCAGCAGCAGCGGGTTCGGGCGGTTGGAGCTGGCCTGGGCCGCGCTCATGCGCCTGCCTCCTGCCGGGCAGTCCGGGATTCGTCGCCGGAGAACAGGGTCGAAAGCCGGAGATCGATGCGCAGGTCCGGCGTCGCCTCGCTCAGGCTGATCGACTCGAGGGCCACGAAGGTGTCCGTGACCTCGAGCAGGTTGACCAGCCCCCGCAACTGGCTGTAGTCCCCCTCGACCGTGAACACGATCGACTTCTCGACCAGGCCGTACTGCTCCAGCGTCGCTTCCGGGTAGGAGATCGAACTGGGACCGAGTCCCGAGCGCTCGGCCAGTTCCTTGACCTCGCCGATCAGGTCGGTCAGACGTTCGCGCTCGGTCGCGAAGCCGTCGCGGTACAGGGTTCGCACCTGGCTGCGGGTCGCTTCGACCGTCGTGACCTGGCCCTCGCGGCGCGCCACCTCCTGGGTGGCGCGGGTGCGCAGGTTCTGGACCTGGGCGATCTCGTCCTCGAGCGCCTGGAAGCGACCGGCGTAGACGCCGCGGTAAGTGGACAGCAGAGCCGCGTTGAGGACGCACAGGCCCGCGCCGACCCAGAACCAGATGCGCAGCCGCCAGCCGCGCCTCCTCCTCACGGCTGGTCCTCCGCGGGCGCCGCAGCGCCGGTCGCCGGGGTTTCCGTGGTGGCGCTGATGTTGGCGGGCGAACCGTCCGGCAGGTAGACGACCGCGATCGTGAAGTCGAGCGGGCCCGCGTCCTGCCGGCTCTCGTGGAGCAGCTTGGGATCGTCGAAAGCGGGATGCTCGAACAGGGCGTCGATCAGATCGAGCAGACCCTGATCGTCCCGGGCTTCGCCGGTCAGGTCGAGGACCACCCGGGCCCGGTCGCCGGTTCCGAGCTCCGCTCGCCGCCGCCGGTTCCGGTCGCCGCGCTCCGGCGCGAGGCTGCGCAGGCGCGTGTTCCACGGCAGCACCTGCTCGATGTCGTTGAAGAGTTGCCCCCAGGGGAAGCGCCGGTCCGCGATCCGCTCGTTCAGGAAGGCGACTTCGCGGTTCTGCGCCTCCAGGTCGAGACGCGCGAGTGCCGCGCTCAGCCGGTCGAGTTCCGTCTGGTCTCCGGCGAGTTGGTCCCGCAGCCCCGCTAGCTCGGCGCGAGCATCCGCGGAGCCGGTGAGGTAGCCCCAGTACAGCACCGCGTTCAGGGTCAGCAGGGCGAGACCGAGCGCCCACAGCAGGGCGGTCAGCCGGCGCCAGGGGCGGCGGTTGACGAACGGCCGGGCGGCCAGGTTCAGGGACCTGCTCACGTCCTCACCGCGAGCGAGGCGCCCAGCATCGGCAGGGCGCGGTCGAGTTCGAGGTCTCCGGCCTCGGATCCACTGCCGGAGGTCGTGCTGTCGTCGAGAACGCGGGCTGTCAGCCCCAGACCCTCTTCCAGCCGCTCGCGCCAGGTTGCCCGCGAGTTCTCGGCCGCGAGCATCAGGACGTGCTCGGGCAGACCGGCCTCGGCGCCGAACAGGCGGCGCTCCTCGATGAAGCTCCTGGTCAGCCGCAGTTCGCGCACCGCCAGCCGGGAGGCGACCGGGGCGGGTAGGGCCGGGTCGAAGTTCTTGTAGCGGTAGAGGGCGGGGCCGTCCTCCGTGTGCGCCAGGAGGGAGTAACCGTCGCGGTGGGCAAGCACCAGCAGGAACGCGCCGCTGAGGTCGTGCACCTGCCGGATGCCGTTCACCGCGCCGAGGCTGGTGTTCGTCACCATCCCGATGTGAACTCCGGCGCGGCGGAACGAATCCTCGATCTGGGCCAGCACACGCTCGACGCCGAAGGCGATCAGAAAACGCGTGGACTCCGCGCCGCCGTTCCCGGTCCGGGCGCCGCGAACGCGCAACTCCTCCACCCGGAAGGGCACCTGCTTGCGCAACTTGAAGCGGAGGGCCTCCTCGCGATGCTGCGCGCTCCGGGGCACGTCTTCGAGTTCGGCGAACGTCAGCCGCAGCCAGCGATCCGGGAGCACGAGCGCGGCGGCAGTGACCTGAGCCCCGGTGGCGGTATCGGCGGCCTGCTGGAGCTCGGCGACCACGTCGTGGAACTGGGCGGGCTCTCGCAACGGTCCGCCCAGGGCCCCCTCCTGGAACGTGTCCGCGGGCAGCTCGCGCCGCCGAACGGCCTGGAGCTCGGGCGTGGGGCCGCTCTGGCGAACGAAGTGCGCCAGGACGAGCTCGCGCTCGTCGAGCAGGAACACCGACGCCGGTCCCCGAGGGTCGTCGAGGCCGGCAAGGCGTTCAATCCACGAAGGTAACCTTGTTGATCTCACGGAGAGTGGTCACTCCTTCGCGGACTTTCTCCAGCGCGCTCTGGCGCAGGAAACGCATTCCCTCCTCGCCGGCGGCGCGCCGGATCTCCGACGCCGGGCGCCGATCGAGGATCAGTTCACGGATCGGGTCGGACAGATCGAGCAACTCCGACACCGCCATCCTTCCGAAGAAGCCGGTGCCGTTGCACTCCATGCAGCCCCGGCCCTCGAAGAGCTCCCAGCCGGCGATGTCGTCCCACTCGAGACCGCTCTCTTCGAGCAGGGTGTCGGTGGCCCGCACCGGCTCCCGGCAGTGGCTGCAGATGCGGCGAACCAGCCGCTGGGCCAGCACGCAGTTCAACGCCGCCACGAAGTTGTAGAGGTCGACGTTCATGTTGAGGAACCGGCCGAGAACGTCGACCACGTTGTTCGCGTGGACGGTCGTGAACACGAGGTGGCCGGTCAGCGCGGACTGGATGGCGATCTGCGCCGTCTCTTCGTCCCGGATCTCGCCGACCATGATCTTGTCCGGGTCATGGCGCAGGATCGACCGGAGCCCGCGGGCGAACGTCAGTCCCTTCTTCTCGTTGACCGGAATCTGGGTGATTCCGTCGAGCTGGTACTCGACGGGATCCTCGATCGTGATGATCTTGTCCTCGCTGGACTGGATTTCGGACAGGCAGGCGTAGAGCGTGGTCGTCTTGCCGGACCCGGTCGGACCGGTGACCAGGACCATGCCGTACGGCTCGCGGATGAACTTGCGAAGCTTCGCGATCGTCTCGCCGTCGAGGCCGAGGACGTCGAGTCGCAGGTTCCTGAACTCCTGGTTCATCGACTCTTTGTCCAGGATGCGGATGACGCAGTCTTCGCCGTGGACGGAAGGCATGACGGATACGCGGAAGTCGATCGTGCGGCCGCTGACCCGGACCTTGAAGCGGCCGTCCTGCGGAATCCGCTTCTCGGCGATGTCGACTTCGGACATGACCTTGATCCGGCTGACGATGGTCTGGTGGTGGCGTTTGTCGATCGGCTCCATCGCCTGGTACAGCACGCCGTCGATCCGGTACTTGATGACGACCTCCTGCTCGCGCGTCTCGATGTGGACATCCGAAGCGCGGCGCTGGATTGCGTTGAACAGCGTCGAGTCGACGAGCTTGATGATGGGGCTCTGGTCGGCCGAGATCCGGTCGATCGAGAGCACTTCGCCGCTTTCCTCGTCTTCCTGGACGAGCTGGATCTTGAAGTCCTCGGTCGCTTCGTCGAGGACCCGCTGCGCGCTCTCGGACTTCTGCAGGAGGTCCTCGATCTCGGACCGGACCCCGATGCGGGCCTCGAGGGGTTGCCCGAGTTGCAGTTCCAGTTCGTCGACGCGGACCACATCCGTCGGATCGGCCATGACGACCGCCAGGCGACCCTCCAACTGGCGTTCCGGGATGAAGCTGTAGCGGAGCATCAGGTCGAACGGGATGTGCCGGAACAGGTCGTTGTCGATGCGGAAGTTCGCCAGATCCGCGACCTCGAGCCCGAACTGCGCCGCCAGCCTGTCCGCCTCGGCTCGTTCACGGCCCAGCCGATCCTCCACATCGCCCGCCGCCCGCAGGCTCTCGAGATCCGACACGCCTTCCGCGATCAGGCGACGGTTGCGCGCCGCGGCGCTCTCTTCGTGGACGACCATCAGCCCTGCACCTGTCCCAGGACGCTGAAGAGCGGCAGATACATCGAGAGCACCAGCAATGCGATGGTGCAGCCCATGACGACCAGCATCACGGGCTCCACGAGCGAGAGGAGCCGCTCGGTTCGGGTTTCGACATCCTCGTCGAGGAAGTCGGAAACGCTGTTCACCATCTCGTCCAGCGCTCCGGTTGCCTCACCTACCTTGACCATGTCGATCGCCAGGTCGGTGAACACTCCCGATTCCTCGAGCGCCACATGGAAGGCCTCGCCCTCGCGGATACGCGGTCCGAGCGCCACCGCCCGCTCGTGCAGGAACCGGTTCGTGACCGCCGAGGTCGCGGTTTCGAGCGCCGCGGCGAGTGGCAGGCCGCCGTGCAGCAGGGTCGCCAGGGAGCGGCAGAACTCGGACAGTGCGAAGCGGTGGAAGATCGGCCCGATGATCGGCAACCGCAGTTTCAGGCGGTCGACGAGGGCGCCGATCCGGCCGCTTCTGCCGACCCTCCAGGTCGTCCAGCTCGCCACCGCCGCCGCGGCGATGAGCACCAGGGTGGTCGGGCTGCGCAGCACCTGGGACACGGCGAGGAGGAGCTGCGTGATCCAGGGCAGATCGAGGTCGAGCGCCACGTAGAACTCCTCGAAGCGGGGCATGACGAAGAACATCATCACCGCCACGATGCCTACGGACAGGCAAATCAGGAGGGCCGGGTAGAAGAACGCGCTGACCACCCGCTTGCGGGAGCTCGTGACGAGCTTGAGCTGGCGGACGTACCGGCGGATGACCCGTTCCAGGCCGCCGCTCTGCTCGCCGGCCTTGAGCATCGAGCTGTAGATCGGCGGGAAGGAGTTGCCCGCCGCGGCAAAGGCCTCGGAGAGTTCCTCGCCGCTCTCGACGCGGTCCCGGATCTCGCCCAGCGCCTCCTTGAAGGCGGGGTGGCGCTGCCGTTCGCACAGGAGGTCCAGGCACTGGAGCAGGGGCAGTCCCGCGCTGAGCAGGCCGGCCAACTGCTGGTTGAAGATCAGGAAGTCCTGACCCGGTATCGCCTTGCGGCCGCCCTCGGCCGCGGCCGAACCCGCGCCCAGGAGCGAACCGAAGAGGTGCTGCAGGCCGCGGCGCCTGATCTCGAAGATGTACAGCCCACGGCGCTCTATCTCGCGCCGCGCGGTGCGCAGATCCGGCGCCTCGTGGATCTGCTCCACGATGCGACCGTCGGCGGTGCCAAGCCGGCAGACGAACTGCATGACCCCGACCCGCTCCTAGTCGCCTGCGCCCAGGCCGTCTTCGCGGGGAGACCGGACAGTCACGGCGACCACCAGGCCACTGGCGTCGGATCCGCGGTAGGGGAGCGCCAGGACCAGCGGCTTTCCGACCCACACGTTCAGGTGGCCGTTGAAGACTCGCTCGTCGAGGACGGCGCTGCGGCTGCGCTCGATCTCGACCCCGTACAGCTTGAGCCGGCGATCGAGCAACACGGTGCCGACCCGGAAACCGAGCCGGAACTCGGTGCCGATCTCGTAGCGGACGTTTTCGCCCTCCGTCGCTTCGAACTGGCCCTCCCCGAGCAGTCGGTAGCTCGTGAAGGCCAGCCAGTTGCCCAGCTCGTCAGTGAGCTGCGCGGGCAACTCGGAACGGGGATCGCCGCTGCCGCGGCGCGACGCTTCGAGGATGAAGATCTCGAACTCGATCTGCCGGCGGGGGTGGTCGAAGTCGCGCAGCAGGGCGAGCAGGTGCTCGAGCACGCTGCTCCGGTCCCTGAGCACCAGAGTGTTCGTCGCCCGCTGCAGTTCGATCGTTCCCTGTGCCGACATCTCGCTCTGCATCCACTCCAGGGCGTCGTCGGCCCGTTGATGCTGCAGCGTGAAGGCGTGGCGGATCTGGGTCTCGGCTTCCTGCTGCGAGCTATCGGGCTGGGCGAAGGCCGATTGCACTGCGCCGCCGGCAGCCAGGAGCGCTGCAGCCAGGAGCGCTGCAGCCAGGAACGCCGCGGCGGCCAGGGCCGGGCGAAGGGTACTCACGGCGCCACCACCAGGACCACGTCGAGGCGGTCGCCGTCGCCGTTGCCGGGAAGCTGGTAGACCTGCAGCGGTTCGTCGCCGAGCGGCTCGACCAGCGGCGCCATGGCGATGTGGTCGGGTAGCACCGGCGTGGCGTCCGCGATCTCCTCTGCCGGCGGTGCGGCCTCCGGCCACAGCAGGAAACTCAGGCCGAGCGCCGCGGCCGCGGCGCCTGCGGCCAGTACCGAAGCCATGGGCAGGCGCCGGCGGGCGCTTCGCGCCTCATTCAGCCGCCTCTCGGTTGCCCGTCCGTCGAGCTCGAGTCGCACGCGCTGGCGGATTGCCTCGATGTCGTCCGCACTGACCTCGTCGTTGTCGCGGGCGGAAGTGTCGCGGGCGGCAGTGTCGCCGGCGGAAGGACCGCTGAACAACAGCAACGGATCGGCGGCGAGCGAGGCCGCGCGGCAGTGTTCGCAGTCTTCGCGGTGGCGGAGAGCGTCTGCCCAGGCGGCGTCCACTTTCGCGTCGCCGACCTCCGAACTCCGTTCGGCCTGCTCGCGTTCGCGCAGGAGGGCAGCCCAGTCGGGGCAGAGAGAGGTCATGGGCGCTCCTTTCTCCCGGCACGGGTCCCGGCACGTCTCCCGGTTCTATGCGCGTACTCGGGGTAACGCCTGAGCAACTCCTCGCGGAGCAGCTTGCGGCTGTTGAACAGGTGGTTGCGGACGGTCGAGGGACGGATGCCGAGGATGCCGGCAATCTCCTTGCCGGCCAACCCCTCCATCTCGCGCAGCACGAAGACCGCGCGCTGCTTCTCGCTGAGGGTGGACGCGAGTTCGTGGAACACGGACCGGACTTCGCTGGCGGAGAGCGCATCGAGTTGCCGCGCGGAGACTTCGCCCCGCTGGTGCTCGTGGTGCAACTGGAAACTCTGCAGCGAGCGGAGACGGGAGGAGCGGGAGCGCAGGTGGTCGATCGCGAGGTTCGAGACGATCCGGTAGATCCAGGTGTTCGGGCTGTAGCGGCGGTCGAAGCGATGCCGCGAGTTCCAGATCCGCAGGAAGGCGATCTGGACGATGTCGCGAGCGTCTTCGCGGTCGCCCACGAGCCGGGTGGCCAGTTGAACCAACCGGGTCGTCTTGCGGCGCATCAACTCGTCGAGCGCCAGATCGTCGTCGCTACGCATACCCTCCAGGAGTTCGGCGTCGGACGCGTCGCCCCACGCCACCTGACGCTGGTGGCGGGAGTACGCGATCGTCAGACCGCTCCGTGGAGGATCTTCGCGTGGCGGTTCCATGCGGATGGCTTGCGCGGATCTCATGCCTCGCTGTTGATACGGAGGCCCGGGGCAAAGCGTCCAAGAGGCCGCGCTTCGGGAGATCGGAGGGCCCTCCGCCAGCAGGCGGCGGAATTATACTCGTGCGTCGATACGGCCCTGACCGGCCCGTTTCCGGCCGTCTCCTTATGTGGTTCCTCTACCAGCTCGCGATGGCGGCAGGTTTGGGCGTGGCGGCTCCCGTGCTGCTGGCCCGGCGCGGCCGGCACTACCTGCCGACGCTTCCCGCCCGGCTCGGACGCTTGCCGGAGGCTCGGGGGACCAGACCGTTGTGGCTGCACGCGGCGTCGGTGGGCGAGGCCGGAGTCGCGGCCACCCTGGCGCGGGCCCTGCCGCCGGACCTCGACCTGGTGGTGACGACGGTGACGCCCACCGGTCAGGGCGCGGCGGAGAAACTCTTCGAGCCGCTGACGGCGGGCGGCAGGAGCGTCGTCGTCACCTACCTGCCGTTCGACCTGGGGTTGCTGGTCGGGCGTTTTCTGGATCGCTACGCGCCTCGCGGTCTGGTCCTGTTCGAGAGCGAGCTCTGGCCCCTGCTGCTGCGGGACTGCCGCCGCCGATCGATTCCCGTGGCGGTGCTCAACGCCCGCATCAGCGACCGCAGCTACGGTCGAATGAAGCGGGCGGGCCGTCTCTACCGGCGCTTCCTGCTCGACCCGCTGGGACGGCTGGGCGCCCAGAGCCCGCAGGACGAGGAGCGTCTGCTGAGCCTGGGCGCACGGCCTGCGCGCACCTCGCTGACCGGCAACCTGAAGTTCGACACACCGGAACCGGTCCCGGCGGCAGGTCTGGAGCAGGCCCTGCGGGACCTCGCGGCGGATCGGCCCATCCTGGTCGCGGGCTCGACGATGCCCGGCGAAGAGCCGATCGTCCTCGAGGCCTTCGAACGACTGGACCGGGAGGCGCTGCTCGTCCTGGCTCCCCGCCATCCGGAGCGCTTCGACGAGGTGTGGCGAGAGGTGGAGGAACGGTCCCTGGCGGGGATGCGACGGAGCCGGATGGCCGCGCCCGGGGGCAAGGGGCTGCCGGCCTCGCCGCCCGGGATCGTCCTGCTCGACTCCCTGGGCGAACTGGCCTCGATCTACCGGCTGGCGTCGGCGGCGTTCATCGGCGGCACGCTCGTGCGGACCGGCGGCCACAACCCGATCGAGGCGGCGCGGTTCGGCGTGCCCGTGATCGTCGGCCCGTCGATGGAGAACTTCCGGCGCATGGCGCGCGACCTCGAGGCCGCGGACGGCTTGACCCTGGCGCCTGACGGCGAGGCGTTGACCGAAGCCTGGCGACGCCTGCTGGACCGACCCGACGAGGCGGCGGAGCAGGGCAGGCGCGGTCTGGCGATCGTCGACCGGAACCGCGGCGCGGTGGAACGCTCGGTGGAGCTCCTGAGCGAACTGGTGGACCTGGATTGAGCGCCGCCCGCAGTCCCTGGCAGCGGTTCTACGAGTGGGCGCACCACCGCCGGCGCCGCTTCTGGTCGCCGCGCGCCGCGAGCCTCGGTCGCAAGACGGTCAGCATCGGCAACCTGCACTGGGGCGGCAGCGGCAAGACGCCGACGGTGATCGCCGCGGCGCGCGGCCTGGCCGACCAGGGCCTGAGGGTCGCCGTGCTGTCGCGCGGCTACCGTCGCAGGGGTCGTGAGCCCCGGGTCGTCAGCCTCGGTGAGGGGCCGCTCGCCTCGGTGGAACAGGCCGGCGACGAGCCGGTGATGATCGCCGAGCAGGCACCGGGCGTGGTGGTGGCCGTCGGCGCCGACCGCCGCGCGGCCGCCGTCCTGGCCCTCGAGCGGGCGCCGCACATCGACGTCTTCCTGCTGGACGACGGCTTCTCCCATGTGCGGGTACGCCGCGATGTCGAGATCCTGACCTTTCCCGCCGCCGACCCCTTTGCCGGCGGCCTCCTGCTGCCGCGCGGCCGGCTCCGCGAGCCGCTGGGCATGGTGCGCCTCGCCGACGCCGCGGTGCTCACCGGCCTCGAAGCCGTCGCCGAACCGCCGGCCGAGTTCGAGCCGACGCTGCGCCGGCACGGCTTCGCCGGCAGGGTGTTCACGTCGACGCTCCGGTCCGAGCTCGTGGGTGGCCCGTCAGCGGAGCGATCGCTACTCGTCACTGGCGTCGCCCGGCCGGAGCGCGTCGCCCGCACCGCGGTCGCCGCCGGCCTGGAATGCGTGGATCACCTCCGCTTTCCCGACCACCACGGCTATCCGCCGCGTTCCCTCCGCGCGATCGAGTCCGCCGCCGCCCGCCATCGCTGCGACGCCGTGGTCACGACCTCCAAGGACGCGGTCAAGCTCCGAGGCCGTTTGTCGGCGGGCACGCCGCCGCTTCAGGAACTTAGAGTGGAAGCGCGGCTCGGCCCGGAGTTCCTGCCCTGGCTCTCCGGCAGACTGGGGCGCTAGCCCCGCCTACGGGCTAGCATCAGGCGAACGACCGCCCCCCGATCACGGCCCAGATGATCCACAGGATCGCGACCGGGCAGACGAAGCGCAACAGCACGTCGCGCCAGATGAAGTACCACCGGCTCACGTCGCCGTGGCCGTCGGCGAGAGCGTCGCGGGACTTGCTGCGGCTCAGGAACCAGCCGACGAAGATCGCCAGCGTCAGGCCGCCGAGGGGCAGGATCCAGTTCGAGACGGTGTAGTCCATCGTGTCGAAGAAACCGGCGGTGCGCTCGCCCAGGGGCGCCCAGGAGGAGAACCCGGTGACGGCGCCAAGGGAGAGCGCCGAGGGGATGCCGAAGAGGAAGACGGCGCCGCCCGAGAGCAGGCTGGCCTTTCGCCGGCTCAGACCCCTCCGGTCGATCAGGTAGGCGGCGACGACTTCGAGCAGCGAGATGGTCGAGGTCAGCGCCGCGAAGCCGACGAGCAGGTAGAACAGCGGCGCCAGGACGACGCCTAGCGGCATTTCGTAGAACATCTGCGGCAGGGTCGTGAACAGGATCGTCGCGCTCTTGCCGAAGGTCCCAACGCGTTCCGCGGCGTCGACGCTGAAGATGATGGAGAACATGACGATGCACGCCATCAGCGCCACCAGGGTGTCGAGCAGGGTGATCGCGGCGGCGCTCCTCGGGATCGACTGCCTCGATCTCATGTAGGAGCCATAGGTGATCATCGCGCCCATGCCGACGGAGAGCGTGAAGAAGGCATGGCCGACCGCCTCCAGCAGGCCGTCGGCGGTGACCGGCCCGACATGGAACAGGAAGCGGACCGCCTCGCCGAAGCCCGGGCTCCAGAACGAGTTGACGACGAGCAGGATGAGGATGCCACCGAGCACCGGCATCAGCGTCTTGGCCACCCGTTCGATTCCGCCCTGCACGCCGAGGGCGACGACGCCGACCGTCACGGCCATGAACAGGGCGTGGAAGCCGATCTGGAGCGGCCCGTTGCCGAGGAAGGCGCCGAAGGAGTCGCCGAGGGTCTGTCCGCCGGTGTCGAAGCCGCGAAACGACCAGCTCAGGCACTGGCCGAAGTAGTACACCGTCCAGCCGGCGATCAGGGCGTAGTACGACAGGAGGATGAAGCTGCCGAGCGTTCCCAGGGCGCCCACCGCGCCCCAGGCCCGGCCTCCGACCGCGCCCCTGGCGGCCTCCACGAACGCGCCGACCGGGCTTTGCCGGGTGCTGCGTCCGATGATCAGCTCCGCCATCATGATCGGCAGACCGATCAGCACGATCGCGACCAGGTAGACGAGGACGAAGGAACCGCCATCGTTCGCGTAGGTGATGTACGGGAACTTCCAGATGTTGCCGAGGCCGATCGCGGAGCCGACGGCGGCGAAGATGAACCCGAGTTGACCGAACCTGCCGCGTCCGCCGGAGCCGTTTGCCACGCTAGTTCCTCCCCTTGGTCGCCGTCGCTTGGTGGTGGCGGTTGGCGTCAGACCTCCCGCCGGCCGCTGGCTAGCGTAGCGGAGTGGACGCGGCGAATCGCCTCAGCGGCCCGAGGCGGGCGTCGCGACCGGGCTGAACGGCGTCTCCGGGCCGACCACCCGGGTCAGCCATTCGGAGCGGTAGGCGTCGAGTTCCGGCGTCCGCGGATAGGCCTCGCCCGGCGCTAACGGGTAGCCGGACATCGCCTGGAAGGGCAGGGGCAGGTTGCTGTCCGCTTCCCAGGTGTTGCGATCGGCGTCCTTGTCCCAGCCGAAGCTCTCCAGGAACACGGTGCGGACATGGCCGGGCTTCGGCGCCGGCAGGTCGCGGGCGTCGAACAGGACCCGGATCTCGTCGCCCGGTCCGATCACGACCTGCCGGTCGTCGATGTCGACGAGTAGCTCCTGGACGTCGCCGAAACGGGTGTAGCGGCCGGGGAAGGGCAGCCAGGGGGACTCGGCGCCGGTGCGCTGGTAGTCGAACAGGTGCGGACCGTTGGGCGCGGGCCGGGTCGGCGCCGAGAAGCCGCGGTACGAGAGATCGGCGCTCGCGGCGTCCAGACGCGCCTGGATGACGACATCGTCGCCGTCGATGCCGGCCGGTTCGGTGCTCCAGGCGACGCGGTCCCAGTGCAGCCAGCGGGTGGTCACGATCCGGAGCCTGCGGGCGTCCGCGGGCAGCGGCGGCGTGTCGACGACCATCGTCTTCGTCTTGCCGGGGGGGAAGCCCATCGGATCGAGCAGGGTCCGCCAGCCGTCCCCGGTCTCGACCTCGAGGCGGGTCATCACCATCTCCAGGTCGCCGTGCTCGACCGCCTGGGCGATCGCGAGATTCAGGCTGGCGTCGGCGGGGAACACCCAGCCGTCCAGCCACAGCCGGACCGGCTTTCCGGGCGCTTCGCCGAGGTCGAAGGTGAACGTCCAGGGCTCGGCGGCGTGGCCCTGGAAGCGGGAGCGCTCGTAGCCGTCGGCGTAGATCTCGTCGCGGGCGCGGACCCGTTCCGTCACGTCACGGCCGCGGCCGTCGATGGCCTGGACCACGGGCCGGACGCCGGTGCTCGCGACCACCTCGTCGGGCGGCCGGCCGATGTGCCCGCGGCCGGGGACGATGCGGAGGTTGCTTGCCACGTCGACGTCGTAGCGGTGGTCGACTACCCAGAGCCGCACGCGGTCGATGTAGGCGGCCTCCCACAGCTCTTCCGTGATCCGCAGGTCGTAGAACCCGCCCCGGGGCGCCGCGCCGTCGACGCGCACGAGTTCGTCCGGGTCGTAGCCATTCCAGACGCCGTCGGCCAGCGGCATGCCGAGCGGCGCGCCCCACAGCAGGTCCGTGACGAAGGCGATCTTCTCGCCATCCCAGGCGTACAGGAAGGGACAGCTGCCCTTGAGCACCTGCTCCTCGACGATCGTCATCTTCTCGCCCGGCTCGAGGCGGTTCTGCGGCACGCCGTTGGCCCAGACGACGCGGATGAGGTCGGGTCGGAGGCGGTTGCCGAGCCCGATGTGGGTGACGGGTCGGTCGACCTCGATGTACTGGTACGCCCGCTCGGACTTGACCTCGATCGTCGTGCCGCGGCCGAAGACGTTGTTTTTCTGGTTGCCGATGTCGAGGCCGACCAGGCGAACCCGGAGCCAGTTGTTCTCGGAGCCGTTCAGGTTCTCGATCCGGTAGAGGCCGGAGGCGCCTGCCGCCACGAGGTCCTGATCGCCATCGCCGTCGAGGTCGTCGGCCCGCACGGTGGTGAACCCGGCGTCGCGGGGCAGTCCGGTGACCTGGGCGAGGCGGAACTCGAGAGCCGGGGAGCCCGAGTTCGAGGTCTGGGTCAGCACCCGGAGTTCGCCGCCGGCCACGAAGGCGATGTCCCGCCGGCCGTCGTTGTCCGCATCGAGCAGCGCCAGATCGGTCGCGTTGCCGGGCAGGGCGGTCGATTCGGAGGTCAGGGGGAAGGGGGCCACCGCTCCGTCCCCGTCCTGGCTCAGGATGAAGGTCGACTCGCCGGCGAGGACGAACTCCGGCACGCCGTCAGCGTCGAGGTCGGCCGTGCGGACGACCCTCACCGGCGATCCGGTGACGAGCCCCCCGGTTGCGGGTTCCTCGCCGCGCAGCCTGCCCAGGAGCGTTCCGAGGAGCCCGCGGCTCGGCGCCGGCGGGACGCGTTCCGCGAAGCGCCCCTGGCGCAGGTTGTCCAGCCAGAGGACGCCGGTGTCGTGAGCCAGCAGCAGGTCGGTGTCGCCGTCGCGGTCGGCGTCGGTGGCCTGAAGGTGATGGAAGCGTCGCGGCTCGAGCTGCGGCAGCGCCCTGGGTCCCAGGGACTCGAGCGGGCCCTCGAAGGCGCCCTCACCGGATACGTTTCGCAGCAGATCGGGCGCGCCGCCGGCAGGCGCCACGGCCAGGTCGAGGTCGCCGTCGCTGTCGAAGTCGATCAGGTCCGCCGCCGTCGCGGCCATCTCGTTCGCCAGGAACCGGTTGGTGGCGTCGGCGAACTGCGGCGTGTCGTCGACCTGCCAGACGGCCAGGGGCTCGCCGACCGCGATCAGGTCGAGCTTGCGATCGTTGTCCGCGTCGCCTACGACCAGGAGCCGGGCATCCGTTGCCGGGGACGCGCCGGGGGCCGCGAGACCGGTCGCTGCCCGCCGCAGTTCGAGCCGCGAGCGTGGAGACTCCGCGCCGTCTCCAGCGGCCCACGCGATGTCGGGCCGGTCGTCACCGTCGAAGTCCGCGATCTCGAGCGCTCGCCCACCAGCGGGCGCGTTATCGATCCGGGTGGCCCGGAAACGGACCGGGAGGGCCGGCCCGAAGTCCTCGATCGGCGACTCGTCCACGAAGCGCTCGACGGGAATGCCCTGGATGTTCGTGAAGACCTCGGCGTGACTGCTTGTCCAGGCGGTGGTCCCCTTCATGACGTTCGTGACCCGCCGGGCGAGGCTGAGGCCGCGTTCCAGGTCGTCCGCCTCCAGTGCGTCGAGAACCTCCTCGACGACTCGTTCGGCGCTCGCCTGGGCCTGCCAGATCAGCTCCCGCACGCGGAGGTAGTCGTCGCTCGCGCGGCCGCGGTCGCCGTCTCCGAGGGCGGCCTCTCCGCTCAACAGCAGAACGACGAGGTTGTCGGGCCGCAGGCGCCGGAGCCGGTCGACCGCGGTTCGCCGGTCGACTTCGGCCTGTGGTCCGCTCATGATGTCCGCGTGCCGGAACAGGGCGTACTGCGTTTCGGGGTCGTCCGGCGCGGTGCTGGCGGCCCGGCGGTACTCCACCAGCGCCTCCTCGTGTCGGCTTGACCACTGCAGGATGTCGGCGCGGATCAGCAGCAGGTCGGCTCTATTGCCGCCCAGTTCCAGGGCGCGCTCAATGGCGGCGAGCGCCGCGTCCTTCCGGTCCTGCCGCAGCAGCGCGACGGCCAGGTTGGCGTGACCGAGGGGCTCGTCGGGCGCGAGTTCGATCAGTTCCAGGTAGGTGCTCTCGGCTTCGACTTCCCGCTCGTTCTCGAGTTGCGCATAGCCAGTACCGTGCAGCCGCACCTGTTCCTCGGTCGGCTGCGCGAGCGCCGCGGCCGGGGCGAGCGCGGCGAGGAGAACAAGAACGGGGAGGTTGCGAGGCATGACTTGCGGCGATCGTTGGCTGTAGGGCAACGCAATCCTACGACTCGACACTAGAGTAATGGCCGCCGTGACCGCGAAACGTCTCTACCTGATCGACGGCTACTCGACGATTTTCCGCGCTTTCTACGCGATCCGCGGGCTCTCGACGTCGACCGGAAAGCCGACGAACGCGATCTACGGCTTCATCAACATGCTGCGCAAGCTGCTGCGCGAGGAAGAGCCGGCGCTGCTCGGCATCGCCCTCGATGTCGGACGGGCGACGGTCCGCACCGAGGCGTACGCCGAGTACAAGGCGAACCGGGCCCCGATGCCGGAGGATCTCAAGGCGCAGATGCCCGCGATCCGGCGGGCGATCGAGGCCTTCCGCATCCCGATCCTCGAGCTCGAGCGCTACGAGGCGGACGACGTCATCGGCACGCTGGGGCGCAAGGCGCAGGACGCGGGCTATGAGGTCACGATCGTCAGCGCGGACAAGGACCTGTTCCAGCTCGTGGGCGAGCGTGTCTCGCTGCTCCACACCGGCCGCGAGAAGACCTACGGTCCGGCGCTGGTCGAGCAGGACTTCGGGGTGCCGCCGGAGCAGGTGGTCGACGTGCTCGCCCTGGTCGGGGACAAGGTGGACAACGTGCCGGGCGTTCCCGGAATCGGCCAGAAGGGCGCGCAGACCCTGATCAGGGAGCACGGCAACCTCCAGGCGCTGCTGGAAGCCGCGTCCGAACTCAAGCGCAAGGCCTACCGCGAGGGACTGAGGGAGCACGCCGATCAGGCCCTGCTGTCCAGGGAGCTGGTCACGATCCACACGGACCTCGATGTTCCGTTCGAGCCCGAGGCGCTGAAGATGGAATCCCCGGACTACGAGGCGCTGGCCGACCTGTGCCGCGAGTTCGAGTTCTGGAGCCTGCTCAAGGAACTCGAAAGCGAGAGCGGCGGTCCGGAGATCGAGCCCGCCGTCGTCGTGGACTCCGTCGAGGCGTTCGAGGCAGCGGCCCGGGAGGTGGGATCCCGGATCGCCGTCGGCGTCGTCTTCCGGCGCGGCGGCGAACCGGTGGGGCTCTCCTTCGCGGCGGTGAAGGAGGGTGCCGGCAGCGACGTGGAAGTCGGCCGGGCCCGCTTCGCCGATTTCCGGACGCCGGGCCTGCGCGAGGCTGCGGCAACGAGGCTGCGCGCCTGGCTCGCCGACCCGGGCGTGGAGCTGGTCGGCCACGACCTGAAAGAGGCTGTCCGGCTCTGCCCCCAGCGCGAGGGCAGGCCGGTGGTCGCTGCTCGGCTGGTGGACACGATGCTGATGGCCTACCTCGTCCACTCCGCCGTCCGCAGTTTCGGACTGGCGACCGTCGCGCTCGACCGTCTCTTCTACCAGGCGACGACGCCGGCGGACGCGGGCCTCGGTGAACCCGGCGGTCAGGCGGAGGCGCTGGGCGACGACACAGGGCTACGGCTCTACGCCGCCGAGCAGGCGGTGCTGCCGGCGTTGATCCTCGAGGCGCTCGCGTCGCAGTGGAGCGAGTCGCCGGGGGCGCGCAAGGTCTACGACCAGATCGAGGCGCCTCTGCTGCCGGTGCTGGCGGCGATGGAGGAAGAAGGCATCGAACTCGACGCCGACGTGCTCGCCGAGATGTCGCAGCGACTGGAGCGGGACGCCGGCGCCCTGGCGGAGGAGATTTTCGCGCTTGCCGGCGAGAGCTTCAACATCCTGTCGCCGCAGCAGCTCGGCGTCGTCCTGTTCGAGCACATGGGCCTGCCGGCGCCCGGTCGCACGCGCAAGACGAAGAAGTACAAGACCGGTGCCGACGTATTGGAGCAGCTCGCCCGGCAGGGCCACGACGCGCCGGCCAAGGTGCTCCAGTACCGGGAGTTGACGAAACTCAAGTCGACCTACGTCGACGCGCTGCCGCACCTCGTCGCCGCCGACGGCCGTCTCCACACCCGCTACCACCAGGCGGTGGCGGCCACCGGCCGGCTGTCCTCGCACGACCCGAATCTGCAGAACATCCCGATCCGGACCGATATCGGCCGCCAGGTGCGCCGCGCGTTCCGCGCCCGCGACGGCTACCGGCTTCTGGTCGCCGACTACAGCCAGATCGAACTGCGGGTGCTCGCCCACATCTCGGACGACGAGGCCCTGGTCGACATCTTCCGGCACGGCGGCGACATCCACCGCTCGACCGCGGCCACCGTGTTCGGCGTGGCGCCCGCCCTGGTCACCGACGAGCAGCGGCGCGCCTCGAAGACGATCAACTTCGGGATCATCTACGGCATGAGCGCCTTCGGCCTGGCCCGCGCGCTGGGTATCGCCCGCGGCGACGCGCAGGCCTTCATCGACGCCTACTTCGAGCGCTTCCCCGGGGTTCGCGCCTACACCGAGCAGACCCTGGCCAGCGCCGAGGAGACGCTCCAGGTCGAGACCCTCTACGGCCGTGTTCGCTACATCCCCGACATCAAGAGCCGCAACCGCGCGGTGCGCGAGAACGCCCGCCGCATGGCCGTCAACGCCCGCATCCAGGGCACGGCCGCGGATCTCCTGAAGCTGGCGATGATCGCCGTCGACCGCCGCCTGCGATCGGAACTCGGGGCCGCGCGACTGCTCCTGACCGTCCACGACGAACTCGTGCTCGAAGCGCCCTCCGCGGACATGGACGCGCTCACTTCCCTGGTACGCGAGGAGATGGAGGGAGTCGCCGACCTCCGAGTGCCCCTCGTCGTCGACATGGACTCGGGCCCCGACTGGTACGAAGCCAAGGCATAACCGGCCGGGCGTCCCACACTGGGTGCGCCGGCGTCCTCCGCCGGCCGCCGCCGAAGGCGGCCAGGAAAGCGCGTTTACTCCTTAACTCCGTAGCGCCGGAATCACCCGCTCCCCATACGCCGCCAGCGTCCCTTCCTTGTCGTCGTGCATCAGGTAGACGGCGAAGTGATCGACCCCCAGGGACCTCAGTTCCCGGAGCTTCTCGATGTGGTCTTCGGCCGGTCCGAGCACGCAGAGCCGGTCGACGATGCCGTCCGGCACGAACTCGGTGTCCGGGTTGCCGCTGCGGCCGTGGTGGGAGTAGTCGTACCCCTGCCGCTGGCGGATGTACTCGGCGAGCGCGTGGGGCACCTTCGAGTCGTCCTCGCCGTAGCGCATGACGAGATCGTGGATGTGGTTGCCGACCATGCCGCCGAACCAGCGCAACTGATCCCGCTGATGGGCGAGGTCGTCGCCGACGTAGGCCGGAGCGACCACGCAGACCGAGATCGCATCGGGGTCGCGCCCCTCGTCCTCGGCGGCGTCGCGCACCGCCTGGAGCGTCCACTCGAGGATCTTCGGGTCCGCCAGTTGCAGCACGAAGCCGTCGGCGTGGCGACCGACGGTGTCCAGCGCCTTCGGCCCGTAGGCCGCGAACCAGACGGGCAACTCGGTGCCGCTCTCCTCGCGCCAGGGGATCCGCACCGTCGTGCCGCCCAGGTCCGCATCGCGGCCCGCGAACAGCGCCCGGATGACGTTCATCGCGTTCACCGAGGCCGCGAGCGACTCCGGACGCCGGCCGATGTAACGGAGAGCCGAATCGCCACGCCCCATGGCGCAGAGCGTCCTTCCCGGATACATGGAGTCGAGAGTCGCGAACAGGGAGCCCAGCACGGTGATGTCCCTCGTGCCGGGGTTCGTCACCATCGGTCCGACGCCCATCCGCTCCGTCCGCGCCAGGATCTGCGAGAAGATGACGAACGGCTCCGGCCACAGGACGTGGGAATCGAAGAGCCAGCACTGGTCGAATCCGTGGCCCTCGGCCATGACCGCGAGTTCGACGACGCGGGAGATCGGCGGGTCCGGCTGGAGGACCACGCCGAAGGACATCGGGTCGGAGGCGCTCATTAAGGGAGGCTAGCAGCCTTCGCGCCTGGAGTGTCGTTCAAGCGAGCCCGCCTACTCCCGCGGCCGCAGCACCCGCCGGCGGTCCCCTTCCCGCCGCGTCAGCCGCTGTCGGTCCAGGTGCTCGAGCAGCGGGATCGCCCACTTGCGGGTGAGACCGAAGCGGTCCTTGAAGTCGGCCACGGTAAAGCTGTCCCAGCCGGTGGCGAGCAGGTCGGCCTGGAACCGTTCCAGCGCGGACGCGGCGAGGAGCAGTCCGTTCGGAAGCCGGACGAGCTTGCCGCGGTCGACGAGATAGCGGAGCACGCCGTCGAAGACCTGGGGCTTGGCGCCCAGGTTGCGGCAGAGCTCCTCGGGAGAGCCCGGGGTCAGTCCCTGCCGCTCGAAGCCTTCGACGAGGTCCCGGGCGAGCTTCGACTCGGCGTCCGTCAGTTCGCTGGCGCGGCCCGGGAGGGTCACGAGTTCACCCTCGACGACGACGCTCATGTCCTTGCCGCCGCGGCTCGACCAGTCCAGGTAGGCGGAGGCCAGATCGGCGGCGCGGTCGCCCAGCAGCCGGCGGACCAGTTCGGCCTTCGGCATGCCGCGGGACAGGCGATCGGCGGCGAAGTGCGCTTCGACCAGGCGCCGGGCGCGCCGGGTGACGCGGCGGACTGCGGCGGCGGTGACGAAGCGACCTGAGCCTGCCTGCAGCAACAGTCCATCCGACGCGGCGCGGTTCAGCAGGTCCTCGGCATCGCGGGGGACGACGCCCAGGCGCAGGGCAAGTTCGGTCACAGCCAGGCCGGCCTCGCGGCCGTCGGCGGTCCATTGCACGGCGGCGGCCTGCCGGTCGCTGGAGTTGAGCGCCTCGATCGTCGGTCCGAGAGATCTGCCGCGAGGACGCCTCCAGGCCGGATCGAGCACTTCGCCGCCGCCGAGGGTGGTCTGGGGTGAGGGTCGGCGGATGACGAAGCGGTCGCCCCGGACCGCCACCAGCGGCTCGTCGAGCCGGATTTCGGCCACCGCCTCCTGACCCGGCGCCAGGCGCTCGGCCTCGAGCGGCCGCAGCCTGCCCATCCGTTGCGCGGCGTTGACGTGAAGCCGCACCGGACTGCTGCCCTCGAGCGGCTCGGGCGCCGTGGAGAGCAGGCGGCAGCGCACGAGGAGGGAAGTCGTGGCGCGGTAGATGCCGGGGGCGGTCAGCTCGTGGCCGCGGGCGACCTGTTCGACGCCTGTGCCGACGAGCTGGAGCGACGTGCGCTCCCCGGCCTCCGCCTGTTGGCGGCCCTCGCCGTGAACCTCGATACTGCGCACCCGGGCACGGCCGGCGGCGGGCAGGATGTCCAACTCGTCACCCACGTTCACGAGGCCACGGGCAAGGGTGCCGGTGGTCAGGAGCCCGAGTCCGCGCAGGTGGAACGCACGGTCGATCGGCAGGCGGGCGGGCAGGGAGCGATGGCGGTCGATCGGGGTCGCCGACCTGGCAAGCTCCACCAGGGCCGCGCGGAGTCGTTCCAGGCCCTCGCCGGTCTGGGCCGACACCGGCAGGATCGGCGCGCCGGCGAACGGGGTTTCGGCGAGCGCCTCCTCAAGCTCCAGCTCGGCAAGCTCCACCAGTTCGGAAGACACGAGGTCCGTCTTCGAGAGCACAGCCAGGCCGGCCGGGATCCGGAGCAGCGAGCAGATCGCGAGGTGCTCCAGCGTCTGGGGCATGACGCCCTCGTCGGCGGCCACGACCAGGACCATCATCTGGATGCCGCCAAGCCCGGCGAGCGCGTTGTGGACGAACCGCTCGTGGCCGGGCACGTCGACGAAGCCGATTTGCCAGTCGTCCTCGACCATCGACGCGAAGCCGAGGTCGATCGTGATGCCGCGCTGCTTCTCCTCTTCCCAGCGGTCGCAGTCGATCCCGGTCAGGGCCTGGACCAGCCGCGTCTTGCCGTGGTCGACGTGGCCGGCGGTGCCGACGACGAACCGGTTGGCGGCTACCTCGCTCACGGACCGCGTTCGGGATCGATGCCGTAGGCCTGGAGCTTGCGGTACAGGTGGCGGCGGTCGATTCCGAGGTCCCGGGCGGTTTGGGAGACATTGCCGCCGGCGGCGACGAGCCGGCGCTCGATGTACAGCCGCTCGAAGGTCTCGCGGGCCTCCTTGAGCGAGGCGTAGTCGCTTTCGATCGGAGCGCTCGCGTCGGTGCCGCGTACCCGCGGCGGCAGGTCCGCTTCCGTGACCACGTCCCCCGGCGCCATGATCATCAGGCGTTCGCTCAGGTTGCGGAGTTCGCGTACGTTCCCCGGCCACGAGTAGGCGACCAGCCGCTCGAGCGCTTGAGCGTCTACCGTCTTGGGACGGCGACCGGCCTCGGCGGCGAAGCGCTGGAGGAAGTGGTCGATCAGGGCGGGGATGTCCTCGCGCCGCTCGCGAAGCGCGGGTACGTGGAGCGGAATGACGGCGAGCCGGAAGTAGAGGTCCTCGCGGAACCGTCCGGCGGGGAGTTCACCTTCTTCAAGGTTCTTGTTCGTCGCCGCCAGCACCCGCACGTCGACCTCGATCGGGTCGGAACCTCCCACCCGCTCGAAGCGCTGCTCCTCGAGCACGCGCAGCACCTTGGCCTGGGTGTTCAGCGACATGTCGGCGATCTCGTCGAGGAACAGGGTGCCTCCGTCGGCCTGTTCGAAACGTCCACGGCGGTTCTCCGAGGCTCCGGTGAAGGCGCCCTTGATGTGACCGAAGAGCTCACTCTCGATTAGCTCCTCCGGGATCGCGGCGCAGTTCACCTCGACGAAGGCGCGGCTTCTGCGCCGGGAGAGGTTGTGGACACGCCGTGCGACGAGCTCCTTGCCCGTGCCGTTCTCGCCGGTGATCAGGATCCGGCTCTCGGCGCGCGCCGCGAGTCTCAGTTCGTCCTTCAACTGCCGCATCGGCGGCGAGTCGCCGATGAGCTGCCGCTCCGGATCGAGCCGGTTCGACAGCTCCCGCACCTGACGTTCGAGACGGTTGCGCTCCAGGGCGTTCTCCACCGACACGACGACCCGGTTGAGCGCCAGCGGTTTCTCCAGGAAGTCGTGCGCGCCGATTCGCATCGCCTTGACCGCCGTATCGATGTTCCCGTGGCCGGAGATGACGATCACAGGCGTCTGGAAGTCGCCTTCCCTTAGTTCCTCCAGTATCTCCAGGCCGTCACGGTCGGGCAGCCAGATGTCGAGCAGAACGAGATCGAACTCGTCGCTCGCCATCAGCGCCTGGCCGCTCACCGCGTCCGCCGCCGCGGTCACCGAGTGGCCTTCGTCCTCGAGGATGGCCCGCAGCGTCTGGCGGATGCCGGCCTCGTCGTCGACGATCAGAATGCGCGCCTTGCTCATCTTCGGCCGGTTGGCGCGGAGCTACCGCGGCTGCTCGGACTGAGGCAATTCTATGGTGAAGGTCGTGCCGTGAGGCTCGTTGTCCTCGACCCGGATCGAGCCGTTGTGATCGCTCACGATGCGCTGGACGATGGCGAGGCCCAGCCCCGAACCCCGACCCTTGGTCGAAAAGTACGGCAGGAAGAGCTTCTCGCGGGCGCCCTTCGGCACGCCGCTGCCGGTGTCCCTGACGGAAAGGTCGAAGACCCCGTTGCTACGGCTGGCCCGGACCGTCACCTGGCCGGGCGCGTTGGTGGCGGCGATGGCGTTGTCCAGCAGGTTGACCAGGGCGGAGCGCATCTGGTCGGCGTCGAGCTTGGCGTGGAGACCCTCTTCGCCGGCCTCGATGCGCGCCTCGACCTCGACCCCGGGTTTCAGTTCGCGGTAGAGGTCGACCGTTTCGCTGATGAGCTTCGCGATGTCGACGTCCCGGGGCTGGGGCCGCCGCATGCGCGCGTAACGTGCGAACTGGTCGACGAGGTTCTGCATGTTGCCCACCTCGCGGACGACGATCTGCGCACCCTCCTCGACCGCGGCGCCGAGGCTCGCGTCGTTGCCTTGCGCCTTGCGCTGGAGTCGCTCCGCGGCGAGCTTGATCGGAGTCAGCGGGTTCTTGATCTCATGCGCGATCCGGCGCGCTGCCTCCGTCCAGGTGGCGGCCTTCTGGGCGTCGAGCAACGCCGTCAGGTCCTCGATCACGAGGACGTGACCGAGCAGTTCGAAGCCGCCGCTTCCGTCCGGGGCGCGCAGCGGGCTGGTCTTGACCTCGAGCGTCTTCCAGTCGTCCCTGCCGCCGAGGCTGACTTCGCGGCGAGCCGGCGTCGCCCCCGAGCGGCGGGAGCCGGTCGCCCCCCGGACGGTCGAATCCGGCAGGTCGGCGAACACGGCCTCGACGCCCTTGTCGGGGAGGAGTTCGCTCAGGGCCTCGGGCGGCGCGCCGGCTAGCGAAACGTGCGGCGGAAGCCCCAGCATCTCCATCGCGGCCCGGTTGCAGGTCAGGATGCGGCCGTCGCGATCGAGCGAGAGGACACCGGCCGGCCCGCTCTCGAGCACCGCTTCGATGCGGGCGCGCTCGGCGTCCAGGCGGCGGTTCGTTGCCACCAGGTCGCGGTTCGATTCCTGCAACGCGTCGGTCATCCGGTTGAAGGAGTCGACGAGGACCTGGACCTCGTCGTCGGCGGCCGCCTCGACCCGGTGCTCCAGGTCGCCGCCGGCGATGCGCCGGGTGCCGTCCGCCAGCGCTTCGATCGGACCGGTGACCCTGCCGGCGAGGTAGAGGCCGACCCAGCACGACACGAGGAGGATGCACAGGGTCACGGTCAGGAACAGGAGCCAGTACGCGGCCCGGATCTCGTCCCGTTGCGCGTGCAGCTGCCGCCGGGACTGGTAGGCGGCGATCAGGGTCTCCGTGTTGCCGGCGAGTTCGGCATCGAGCAGCCTGCCGGCGACCGCTACCGTCGTCTCGGCGCCGCCTTCCCGCGCGGCGGCGGCCAGGATCAGTCGCTCCTCGCTGCCCGCCACTTCGCCGATGGCCCGGGCGGCGCCGGTGCGGACCGCTTCGAGCAGCATGCCGCGGGTCGGTTCGGGTACTTCGGAAAGGGCTTGCGGTTTGACCCTGGCCTGGAGGAAGGTGGTGTCGCGGTAGACCGCCAGGTAGTCGAGGTCGGCCTCGGAAAGGGCGTCGCCGAGCGCCCCCAGCAGCCTGCCGCGCCCGCGCGGGCTGTCCAGGTCCAGGCTCTCGGTGTCGGCGAGAAAGCGCTCGGCGTCGCGCAGCAACTGGTCCTGCTGCGTCGAGGTCAGGGCCTGGGAAACCTGGTTCGCCGGCTCCAGCAGGTCGTCGATGTCTGTCCGGAACATGCGGTCGATCGAGCCCTGGAGGAGTTCCGTGGCGTAGGCGAACAGGACGAGTCCGGGGATCAGCGACAGGCCGATGTAGGTCAGGATCAGCTTGGTGCGGAACTTGGCGCCCAGGCGCTGGCGGCGGCGCTCGATCCACAGCTTGGTCAGGTTGCGGACGAGCACGAAGACGACGATCAGGATCAGCACCACGTTCAGATTGCGCAGCGCGAACAGCAGGATGCTGTTGTTCAGCACCGTGGGGTCGATCTCGCGGCCGCGCTGGAGCGCGTAGTAGCCGGCCGTCGGCACCGCCAGGGAGAGAACCAGGAGCCAGACCAGGAAGCGGTTGGTCTTGATGAGTTCCCGCATGGGCGGGCGGGGCGCGGTGAAGGGCGGTGTCACTCGGCCTCTCCACTGCCGATCTGACGCTGGGCGGGACGGAAGGGCGTCGTTTGCGCCCAGGCGGTGTGGACGCGGTCCGGGATCAGGCCGAGTCGGGTTCGGGTCCCCACTTCGGCGCGCACCCGCAGTACCAGCCGCCCAGGCGGTTCGTCGACCAGCTCGACCGACGGCAGCCCCTCAAAGGTCGTCAGCGCTCGCTCCAGCTCCTCCTGCGAGGTCACGACGCGGCTGGCGTAGAGCTCGCCGTCGCGCCTGAAGTTGACCTGGTACTCCCTGGTGAGGGCGTTGTACATCGCCACCACCTGTAGCCGGGTGGCGGCGACGGCCTTGTCGAACCAGCGGCGGCGGATCCGCCGGATCTGGATGTCGTAGCTGAAGCCGGTCGGCAGTCCGCTCTCGATCTTCTCCCAGGTGCGTTCGTCGAGCGCCCGGTCCAGTCGGAAGCTGACCAGCAGCACCGGACCCTCGCGCACGGCGGAGAGTCCGGCGATGGCGGCCCTGGCGGACCGGGCGGAAGCCTCTCGCGGCGGCTGGGCCGCGAGTGCGTCGCCGCCCAGAACGCTCGACAGGCTGAGCGCGCAAATCAGCCGTCCCGCCCGCGGGACTCCCATGGCGTGACCCTACCAGCGTTCGCCACTCGCACCGCTGCGCGGGTACGCATGGCGCCGGCCGCAAGGCGGCACTGCTCTACGGCGACGTGGCGGCGAAACCCGGGAGCCAGGTCGACGGCTGATCCCTCTCG
The DNA here is from genome assembly GCA_009843505.1 of Holophagales bacterium. Taxonomy (GTDB): domain Bacteria; phylum Acidobacteriota; class Thermoanaerobaculia; order Multivoradales; family Multivoraceae; genus Multivorans; species Multivorans azotirespirans. Next base: position 83,212 of record VYDI01000009.1, read on the forward strand.
GGTGGGCGATCCGCTGGCGGGGGCAGCTCGTCGCCCCGCATCCAGGTCCAGTACCGGGGGTTGGCGACCAGTTCCCGGAGCAACTCGTAGTGGAGTTGATGCCCGCCCCGCAAGACCTCGAAGTGGCCCCAGATCGGCGCTCCGAGCAGGGTGAAATCGCCCACTGCGTCGAGCGCCTTGTGACGAACCGGCTCGTCCGCGAAGCGGAGATCCGTGTTCACCGCGCCGTGTTCGTCGAACACGATGCAGTTGTCGACCGACCCGCCCAGGCCCAGGCCGGCCCGCTGCATCTGCTCGACGTCCATCTGCCGGCAGAAGGTCCGCGCCGGCGCCAGGCCGCGCTCGAAGCTCCGTGTGTCGACGTCGATCTGCAGCCGCTGGCGTCCCACGGCGCAGCCTTCGAAGTCGATCGTGTAGTCCAGGCGCAGGCCGGGGTAGGGCGATGCGCGCAGCCACTTGTCGCCTCGGTCGATCTCGATTACTGAAGTGATCGCGAGGATCTGCCGATTGGCGTTCTGGGGCCTTACCCCCGCGGCCTGCAGCAGCAGCAGGTACGGCATGGCCGAGCCGTCGAGGATCGGCACCTCGGGGCCGTCCATCTCGACGACCAGGTTGTCGATGCCGAGAATGTAGACGGCGGCGAGAAGGTGCTCGACGGTCGAGACGGTGACATCGTCGCGACCGAGCGTCGTCGCGAGTTCGAGGGAACTGACGCTCCTGAGGTCGGCAGGAACCTCCACGTTGCCGGCATCCGTGCGACGGAAGCAGATGCCCGCGCCGGGCGGCGCCGGCAGGATGCGCAGGTTCGTCTCCCTGCCGGTGTGGATGCCCACGCCGGAGATCGCCGTCGGACGTCGGATCGTCTGCTGGCGAAACAGGCGGTCACGCGTGTCGTTGGGCCGTCCATTGGGACTCCGGCCCGATCCGTTGGCGCGCTTTGCCATCGAGCAGTTGTTTCAGCACGGATCGTGCCAGCATGACGCTCGCCCTCGTTCTCTCTGAAGTTCCTTGTTTTTCAGTAGTTTAGGTCCGCACCCAGAGTCGATCGGCGGTCGAGATCGTGGCGCTTTTGCCACACCTCTGTGGCGCTTCGGCCGCATCGCAACCGCCTGTACCAGGGTGTCCGCGGAGTAGACTCACCGGGAAGATGCAGCACCTATCGCAGGAAACGAACACGGATTTCCCGCTTCCAGTTGAAGGGAGCCGTGCTCAAGCTGAAGGACGGCAGGGTAGAGATGGCCAGGCGCAGCAAACAGAAGCAGCGGTCGCTCGCGGGCGGGAACGCTCTGGCGGTCAATCGAAAGGCCCGGCGGGAGTATCACGTCCTGGAGCGGCTGGAGGCCGGCATCGAGCTCCTCGGCACTGAAGTCAAGTCGATCAGGGGCGGCAAGATCCAGCTACGCGACAGCTACGTGGCCTTTCGTGACCACGAGGCCTGGTTGCTGGAGGCTCACATCTCAGCCTACAGCCACGGGAACCGGGAGAACCACGACCTCGAGCGGCCGAGACGGCTGCTCCTGAATCGGCGTGAGATCGACCGCCTGTTCGGACGTACACGCGACCGGGGCCTGACGGTGGTGCCGCTTTCCGTCTACCTGAAAGGGAACCGGATCAAGGTCGAACTGGCCTTGGCGGAAGGAAGGAAGCTGCACGACAAGCGCGAACGGGAACGGGAGCGGACCCTCGACCGCGAGGCGGGCGAGGTGTTCCGCGGCCGGCGGCGCATGCGTGCGGACCCGTCAGAGGGAACGGGGTGAGCGGTAAGAAGATCGTCGTTCGCGGCGCCCGCGAACACAACCTGAAGAACCTGACGGTCGAGATCCCGCGTGATCGGCTCGTCGTCGTCACCGGCGTTTCGGGCTCGGGCAAGTCGTCCCTCGCATTCGACACGCTGTTCGCGGAGGGGCAGCGACGCTACGTCGAGTCGCTGTCGGCCTACGCCCGCCAGTTCCTGCACCAGGTCGAGAAGCCGGACGTCGACTCGATCGAGGGACTGTCGCCCGCGATTTCCATCGAGCAGAAGTCGGTGTCCCGCAACCCGCGGTCGACGGTGGGGACGGTGACGGAAATCCAGGACTACCTGCGGCTGCTGTACGCCTCGGTGGGAGTGCCGCACTGCCCCGAGTGCGGCAAGGTGATCCGGCCGCAGACCGTGCAGCAGATGGTCGACCGGGTGGCCGGGATGCCGGAGGGGACGCGGCTGCTGCTGCTTGCGCCGTACGTCCGGGGCAAGAAGGGCGAGTACCGCCGCCAGCTCGAGCAGATGGTCCGCGAGGGGTTCCTGCGGGCGCGCATCGACGGCGAACTCTGCGAGCTTTCGGGGGAGTTGCCGGCCCTGGACAAGAACAGGAAGCACGACATCGAGATCGTGATCGACCGCCTCGTCGTGCGGCCGGGCATCGAGCAGCGGCTCGCCGCGTCGTTCGAGACGGCCCTCGAGGTCGGGCGCGGCCTGCTCGTCGTGGCGCCCCAGGGTCTGCCCGAGGAGACGATGTCCCAGCACTACGCCTGCGCCGACTGCGGGTCCAGTCTGGCCGAGATCTCGCCGCGACTCTTCTCGTTCAACAGCCCGTACGGCGCCTGTCCGGAGTGCGGCGGCCTCGGTTCCTCGATGGCGGTCGACGAGGAGAGGATCCTGGACGATCCGCGGCGATCGATCGAGGCCGGCGTGCTTCGGCCCTTTCCTACGACTTCATCCTCCTGGCGGCTCAGGATGCTCAGGACGGTCGCCGCGGAAATGGGCTTCGACCTTTCGACGCCGTGGTGCGAGCTGTCCGAGGAGGTGCGGCAGGTCGTGCTCTACGGTTCGGGCAGCCGCGAGATCGCCTTCGAGATCAAGGGCCGGCGGTCGTCCTACCAGTGGCGCGGGCGCTACGAGGGCGTGGTGCCGATGCTCGCTCGCCGCCACGCGGACACCGAGTCGCCGGGCGTTCGCGCGGAGATCGAGAAGTACATGTCGGTGCGCACCTGCGGCTCGTGTTCGGGTCGCCGGCTTCGTCCCGAGGCGCTGGCGGTTACGGTCGGCGACCGCTCGATCGACGATCTGACCTCGATGCCGATCGGCGACCTCCGGGGGGTGGTCGGGTGCCTGGGCCTGAGCACGAAGGAACGGCAGATCGCCGGCAAGATCCTGCAGGAGGTGGAGGATCGACTGACGTTCCTCGATGACGTTGGTCTCGGCTACCTGCACCTGGATCGGGCTTCGGGAACCCTCTCGGGAGGCGAGAGCCAGCGCATCCGGCTCGCGACGCAGATCGGAAGCAAGCTCCAGGGCGTGCTCTACGTACTCGACGAACCCTCGATCGGGCTGCACCAGCGGGACAACGCGAAGCTGCTCCGGACGCTCAAGGGCATGCGTGACCTCGGCAACTCGGTGCTTCTGGTCGAGCACGACGAGGAGACGATCCGCGAAGCCGACTGGATCGTCGATCTGGGTCCGAGAGCGGGTGAGCACGGCGGCGAGGTGGTCGCGGAAGGATCGCTCGAGAAAGTGGAGAAGGCGAAGGGGTCCTTGACCGCCGCCTACCTCCGGGGCGAAGCGGAGGTGCCGGTGCCGGCGGCTCGGCGGCCGGGGAACGGCGTCTGGCTGGGCATCCGGGGCGCCCGCCAGAACAACCTGGCGGAACTCGACGTGGACGTGCCGCTCGGCTGCTTCGTCCTGGTCACCGGTGTCTCTGGCTCAGGCAAGAGCAGCCTGGTCAACGAGGTGCTGTACAAGGCCCTGGCGCGTCACTTCTACCGCGCCGTCGATCCGGCCGGCGATCACGATCGCATCGAGGGGCTCGAGCATCTCGACAAGGTGATCGCCATCGACCAGAGTCCGATCGGCCGCACGCCGCGTTCCAATCCGGCCACCTACACCAACGTCTTCACGCCGATTCGCACGCTGATGGCGAAGACGGCCGAAGCGCGGGCTCGCGGCTACAAGCCCGGCCGGTTCAGCTTCAACGTCAAGGGCGGTCGCTGCGAAGCCTGTGCCGGCGACGGCCAGAACAAGATCGAGATGCACTTCCTGCCCGACGTCTACGTCACCTGCGATATCTGCGGCGGTCTGCGCTACGACCGCGAGACCCTGCAGGTCCGCTACAAGGGCAAGAACATCGCCGACATCCTCGCCATGAGCGTCGAGAACGCGTGCGAGTTCTTCGCCAACGTACCGGCCATCGACCGTATCCTCTCGACGCTGGACGAGGTGGGGCTCGGCTACATCCGGCTCGGGCAGCCCGCGACCACGCTGTCGGGCGGCGAGGCGCAGCGGGTCAAGCTGGCCACCGAGCTGTCCAAGCGGGCGACGGGCCGGAGTCTCTACCTGCTGGACGAGCCGACCACGGGTCTCCACTTCGACGACGTGCGGCGTCTGGTCGGCCTCCTGCAGCGTCTGGTGGACCGGGGCAACACGGTGCTGGTCGTCGAGCACAACCTCGACGTGATCAAGAACGCGGACTGGATCATCGACCTCGGCCCGGAGGGCGGGGTCGGCGGCGGCAGGCTGGTGGTGGCCGGCACACCCGAAGATGTGGCGGCCTCGCGGGAGAGTCACACCGGGGCGTTCCTGAGCAAGGTACTGGCGACCCCGACGCGGTCGCGCGCCACCCAGGTACGAAGGGCGAGTTGAGGAACTGAGCGTGGCCGCCAGCAGACCCTCCCCCTCCCGGAAGGCCTCCACCGACCTTGCCGGTCGCCGGCAGCGACTGCAGCTCGAGACGCTCTACGACCTGGTCGTGGCGCTTCACTCCCACGAATCGGAGCAGGGCCTGCTGGACGACCTCCTGCAACGTCTGTGCACGATCGTCGACCCGGCGGCGGCGGCGGCCGTCACCCGCGACCGTTTCGGGGTGGCGCGGTCGGCGTCGACGGTCGGCTTCGGGAGCACGTCCCCGGGCGCCGAGACGCTGCTTGCCGGACCCTTGTGGGAGGATCTCCTGGCCCGGGACGACGTCCTGGCGCGGAGCGGCGGCTCGCTGGCGGGCCGCGAGTTCCGGTTCCTGCTGGCCGCGCCGCTCAAGTCTCGCGACGCCGTGCTGGGCTTCGTCGCCGTGCTCGACAAGGAGGTCCGCGGCCAGGGCGAGCCGGGCTTCAGTGCCGGTGACCGGAGGTTTCTCCGGTCCGTCGCGGCGCTTGCCGGGGTGGCCCTGGACGGTCTGCGCCAGGTGGAGCGGCTGGTCGACTCGCGGGAACGGCTGGCGGAGGAGAACAAGCTGCTCAAGGAGCGCCTCGACGACGTGGCGGAGGTCGGCGGCCGGCGGATCGTGGCCCATGCGCCGGCGATGCTTCGCATCCTGGAAGTGATCGACCGGGTTGCGCCGCGGAGCGTTGGCGTCCTGCTGCGGGGGGAGAGCGGCACGGGCAAGGAACTCATGGCGGCCTTCCTGCACCAGCGGTCCGAGCGGACCGGCCCGCTGGTCGCGGTGAACTGCGCCGCGCTTCCGGAGAGCCTGCTGGAGAGCGAGTTGTTCGGCATCGAGGGCGGCGTGGCCACCGGGGTGAGGGCGCGTCTGGGTCGCTTCGAGCTGGCAGAGGGAGGCACGCTCTTCCTCGACGAGGTCGCCGACCTCGACGTCGCGCTGCAGGTCAAGCTGCTGCGAGCGCTCCAGGAGCGCGAGATCGTGCGGGTCGGGGGCCAGCGGCCGATCGCCGTCGACACCCGGGTCGTTGCCGCGACCCACCAACCGCTGGAGCGGCTGGTCGAGGAGGGCGGGTTCCGCGAGGATCTGTACTACCGCCTGAAAGGTGTCAGCGTGGAACTGCCGCCGCTGCGCGAGCGCCGGCGGGACATCCCGCACCTGATCCGCCACTTCGCCGAGCGGTTCTGCGCTCGCGAGTCGATCGAGCTGCCGCAGTTCGACCGGACGGCGCTGAACCTCCTGCTGGCGCACGACTATCCGGGTAACGTGCGGGAACTGCAGAACATCGTGGAGGGCGCGGTTTCCCTGGCCGACCGTGTCGTCGACGTCGCCCTGATCCAGTCGCTCATGGGCGGCGCGGTGGGTCTTCAGAGCCCGGAGCCGCTCGATCTCGAGACGGTCAAGCGCCGTCACGTACGCCGGGTCATCGGGATGACGGGGGGCAACAAGAGCGCCGCCGCCAAGCTTCTCGGCGTCAACAGGCGCACCCTGACGCGCGGGGGCTACTGATCGGTTCGGGTCATAACGGCCCGCTATAGGACATATTGTCCCTAGCGCTTGTGGGGCGGGCGTAAGGTCTCACCGCAGGTCGTCCCAGGGCCTGGCAGCGCGACGCTATCGGGACAAGATGCCCCGATCGACGCTCCGGTCGCGGCGACGCTGCTCATCGCCAAGCCCGCCTGAAGACTGACTTTAGGGGCGGTCGGCCCGGTAACTCCCCAGCTGGCAAGGGACTTGCTCTCTACCGAGGGTCACCAAAGGGGGAGGTCGACATGATGGTAGGGTCGCCGTTCAGTTTTTTGGACCGTGGGCGCGCCGCCGCGCCGGTTACTTGGGCGGGGAGTTTCTCCCCCGGCGTGTTGTGGTCGGCGGTGGTTGCCGCCAGTTTTCTCTGGTTTCTGCTGAACGACCGGATCCAACCCGTGGTGATCTACTGCCTCAAGCTCTTCCTTGTCGCCTGACGCCCTGGCTGCAGGGGCGCCGGTCGCTTCTCCCCGATGTCTGAGCTCGGAGTTCTTGAAGAAACCCACCTGACCTTCAGGCTCGCGCCTGAGATGGAGCTGGAAGTGCGGGCCTGCGCCTGCGAGATGGCGAAGTCCATCCGGATGAGCACTGACAAGGTCGAGGAAGTGGGCATGGCCGTCGTCGAGGCGTGCATCAACGCGATCGAACACAGTCGGGCTGCCGACGGCCAGCTTCATCTCGGGCTCGCGGTGCTGGGTTCGGCAGAGGCGGAGGAGCCGCGGATGCTTCGGATCACGATTCAGGATCAGGGAATCGGCTTCGATCGCTCGAAGCTCGTGCCGCCCCGGATCGAGGACAACCTCAGGTCGATCCGCAAGCGTGGCTGGGGGTTGAAGATCATCGAAGGGCTTATGGACGAGGTGAACGTGCTCTCGGGCGAGAGCGGCACCTCCGTCGTCATGTTGAAGGTACTCTGACGCTCTGTTGAGCGAGGAAGTCTGGTTGGGGCCATGAACGAGGGGCTGAAGTTGAACGTGGAGCGCCGCGAGGGTCTGGCGGTGATCTACACGGACGGTTACATCAACAACCAGGGCGGCGAGGAGATCGCGGAGGCGGCCTACGGCTTGCTCGACGAGGGCTTCGGGACGCTGCTGCTGAACCTCGCCGGGACGAAGATCGTCAACTCGATCGGCATCTCCATCCTGATCGAGATCATCGAGAAGATGATCGAAGTGGAGGGCCGGCTGTCCTTCTGCAACCTCACCCCAACGATCGAGAAGACGTTCCGCATCATGGGCCTGGCGCAGTACTCCAGCATCTTTCCCGACGAACAGGCGGCGGTGACCGAGCTTCAGGCCGGAGCTTCGTGACTTCGCCGGCCGCCGGTGCTGCTCAGGCGTCGGAGTCGACCTCGGCGGCTGGAACGGGTCTCGGAGCCGAACTCTGGCGGCTGGCGGCGGCCGCGGCGGCCGCGGACTGGGAGAGCGGCGCGGCGCAGACCCGGCTCGTCAGGCACTGGTGCCGGAGCCAGGGCCTGGCTGGTGCGCAGATCTACCATCGCGACGGCGGACCGGTAGCGTCGTGGGGCGTACTCGGCACGCGCGAACGGAGCCTCGAGCACGGCCTGATCCTCTACTACGCCGTCGCGGACGATGGGGCCCGCGATGACGACGCCGGTAGAGGACAGGAGAGCACGCCGGAGGAGCATGACCTCGCCGGAGTGCTGGCCATCGGCCTCAGGCTGCGGGAACTGGCCGACGAACTGAAGGACCGGAAGTTCCAGGACAACTACAACGTCGTCACGTTGCAGGCGGTCTACGATGTGGGGCTGGCGATCGCCTCGACCCTGAACCTGGAGGAACTGACCGAGGAGATCCTGCTGCGGGCGGTGTCCCTCCTGGACGCCCGGCGCGGCGCCTTCTACCTGCTGGACGAAGAGGACCGCCTCGCGCTTGCCGGCACGATCGGCGGCGGCGCCCGCGAGGCGATCGATGCGCCGCCGGCGGGTTTCGACGAAGCCGGCATCGAAGCGCTCGCGGCGGGCGTGATGCCGGACGCCGAACACTCCCTCGCGGTTCCCATCGAGGGCGACGGGGGCAGCGGGAGCGTCGGCCTGCTGGTGGTCGCCGACAAGGAGAGCCGGACCGGAGTGGGCCCCTTCGCCGGGTCCGACCATCGGGCGCTCTCGCTGTTCGCCAACCAGGCCGCGATCGCCTTGACCAACGCGAAGCTCCACCGGCAGGCGCTCGAGAAGGAGCGCCTGGAGCGGGAAGTGGAGCTCGCGGCCGAGATCCAGCGCAACATTCTGCCCGCCGAGATGCCGACCGCGGGCTGCTTCGAGACGGTTGGCTGGAGCCGTCCGTCACGCCAGGTCGGCGGCGACTACTACGGTTCGCTCCGGTTTGCCGGATCACGCCGGGGACTGGTGGTTGCCGACGTCACTGGCAAGGGCATGCCGGCGGCCCTCCTCGTCTCTACTCTGGACTCGGCGTTGCGGTTGCTCGTCGACGACTGTCGACTGCGCGGAGAGTCCGCGGGGGCCGAACTCTCGCCGGAACTCTTCGAACGGCTGAACAAGCACATCGTGGAGAGCAGCGCCAGCAATCGCTTCATCACCCTGATCCTCACCGAGATCGATCCGCGAAACCGTGCCGTCCGCTACCTCAATGCAGGTCACAACCCCGGACTCCTGGTGCGCGGGGACGGCGAAGTCACGCCGCTTCCAGCCAGCGGACTGCCGCTGGGCCTGCTTCCCACCGCGAGCTACCGGGTGGAGCCCGTCGAGATGCAGCCGGGCGACCTCCTCTGCCTGTACAGCGACGGAATCACGGAGTGCGAGTCCCCGGACGGCGAGGAGTACGGGCAGGAACGGCTCGAGGACTTCCTCCGCTCGCGCCGCGAGCGGCCGCTGTCCGGGATCGTGGACGCCATCGATGCCGACGTGCGGCGCTTTGGCGCCGGCCTGCCTCAGGGGGACGACCAGACCGTCGTCCTGATTCGTTGCGGTTAGGCCGCGGTCAGCCCGTCTACGTCGGCGACCGCCAGGGCCGGCGCGGAGGTGCCGCCCAGGAAGCCGTCGCGCGACGGACGGCAGAAGCAGGTGGCGCCAATGCCGAGCAGGTTGGAGAACACACGAAGCAGGCTGTCCTCCCAGACGAGATCGATCACCGGCTCCGCGAGCCGGCCCTCCCGCAGGCGACGCACCCCGCGGGCCCGTGCCCGCACCCGCATGCGAGCGGGATCGAAGCACTCGACCTCGTCCAGCCTGCTGACCCAGACGCCGCCGTCCGCGATGCGGAACAGGTCCTCTTCGCTGTGCTCGCCCGGTCGCAGGAACATGTTGAGGGGGTAGGCCTCCTCGCCGCCCGCGCAGTGGCAGGTTGGCGAGAGCCCCACGCGGGCGGCGGTGGCGGTGTCCAGCGCAGGTGTTCGCGGCACTCCCGCTGACACCAGCTCGACGGGGACCTTCGAGATGCCCTCGAGGTCGAAGGGAAACGGAAGGCCGCTTTCGCGGCAGGCGTCGTCCGCCAGGTCGAGGCGGCGGTCGAAGACCTGCACGTCCGTGTGCTGGAGCAGGAAGGACTCTCCTTCGACGATGGAGCGTGACGAGAACGCGTGGAGGTTCAGCAGTTCGACCAGCTCGATGGTCGCCTCGGGAGCCAGGAGGACGGGCGCGCCGCTGGGCGGCGTCGACGCCGGGCCTGCGGGCGCTCTTCGCTCCCGGGCCGTCTCGACCAGTCGCACAAGCTGCAGGTCGTCCAGCGAGCGAGCCGCGTGGCGGGCGAAGCCGGCGCCGGGGGCGGTGCCGCTTCGCACCTCGACCATGACCGCACTGGCGCGTACGGCGCGCGCGAGTTCCCGGCTGTTGGCGATGGCGACCTGTCCGACGGTCCACTCGATGATCGCCGCCTCGTCGTCCTCCAGCGCTTCTTGCAGCAACCGCCGCGCCGCCTTGGCGTGCAGGCGTTCGACGTCCGGGTCGCACACGGCGGCCGGAGAGCTCTGGGCCTCGTTGCCCTCGGGCAGCGGCGGAAGCGACTCCGGGGGCGCCGCCCGGGCGGCCGCGAGAGCGTGACGCACCGCGCTGTCGAACTCGCCGCTCCGCGCGCCCCCCGTGCGGTGGAGCCCCGGACGTCGTCCCTCTCGCACCCTGAAGGTGACCTGGCGGGAGCGCCGCCGGTAGCTGTCCAGGTCGGGAACGCGGTAGCCGGTGCGGCCGCGCCTGCTCTCCAGCCAGAGGATCTCCGTTTCGTCCGCCGGCGACCGGTTCACGGCGGCGACGAGTTCCTCCCGCACCCGGCCGGGAGAGCGCAGCCTGGGCTCGGCCTCGGACCGTCCAGCCCGGCGCGTCCCCGGTTGGCGGTTTGATGTGCCCGGTCTCGAGGTGCGGCGATCCGGCACGGTGTTTGCCTATCATAGGGAATCGTGCACGAATCTTGGCAGTCTTCCGTAGCGCTTGCCGGCGTCGTGTGCGCGTTCGCGACGCTCGGTGTCGCGGCGCAGCCGCCTGGCTCGAACGATCCGTTCGCGGCGCAGCGCACGGCCATGGTCGAGGAACAGATCAGGGGCCGGGGAATCGAGGAACCGAGACTGCTGAACGCGCTCAGAACGGTACCCCGGCACGAGTTCGTGCCGGACTCTCTGCGGGACGACGCCTACGGCGACGAGCCCGTCCAGATCGGATCCGGTCAGACCGTCTCCCAGCCCTACCTGGTCGCATTGATGGCGGACCTTCTTGAACTCGATGGCGACGAGAAGCTGCTTGAGATCGGCACCGGCTCCGGGTACACGACGGCGGTGCTGGCGCGTTTGGCCCGACGTGTCTACTCGATCGAGATCATCGACGATCTGGCGGAAAGGGCGCAGGGAGTTCTGGACGACCTCGGCTACGGGAACGTCGAGGTTCGGGTGGGCGACGGCTACCGCGGGTGGCCGGAAGAAGCGCCGTTCGACGGCATTCTGGTTTCCGCCGCGCCTGAGGAAGTGCCGCCGCCACTGATCGAACAGCTCGGAGTGAACGGCATCCTGGTTGCGCCGGTCGGTGGACCCCTTCAGGACCTGGTGGTCATCCGCAAGACCCCGGAGGGACTCGAACGCCGCCAGGTCGACGTCGTCCGGTTCGTGCCCATGGTGGGGCGCGCGCAGGAAGACCCGGAAGGGGAGAACCCGAACTTCCGGTAGACCCGGATCCAGGAAGTGGTGGAGCAGAAGGGACTTGAACCCTCGACCCCCACGTTGCGAACGTGGTGCTCTCCCAGCTGAGCTACTGCCCCACGATGGGTCTCCCCGAGCTCGGGGGGCGCGGATTGTAGCAGCGCGGAGCGGCGTGCGCGGTCCGCGGGTGTTGAAGATGCGGACGCCCCGGATGCCCGGGCTGTAGGTGTATGATCGAGGCATGAGCAACGCCAAGAAGAACAAGGAAGGCGACGAGGACGGCGGCAGCAACGTGACGTCGATGGACATGGCCCGGGAGGCCGTCGCCGAGGGGGTGGAGAAGGCCCGCTCGGCTGTCAGTCACGGCGTCGACGCGGCGCGCGAGAGGATGCGGGATTCCCCGCTGTCGACACGGGTCAAGAAGGCGTCGGCGCGGGCTGGCGAGGCGGCCAAGGGAGGCTACGGCGCCGCCAAGGAGAAGCTCGGTCACGGCTACGAACGGGCGCGCAAGGACCTGGATCAACTGGTCGGCGACGTGAACGTGTATGTCCGTGACAATCCCGGCCGGGCAGTGCTGATCGCTGCGGCCGCGGGCTTCGTCCTGGGATTCCTGCTGCGTCGTGACCGCCGATCCTGACCAGCCGGCGATCGAAGACCGGATTGTCGGCAGCTTGACGCCCGGTCTCGACTGGGTGGCGCTGGTGCGCGCTTATCCGCTCGCGTCCGTGGCAGTGGCGGCTTCGCTCGGTTTCCTGATCGGACGGGCACGAGGGCGCGAGATTCTCGGCATCCTTGGCGACCTCGCCGGTGAGCGGGTCGACGAGAGCGTACGCAGCGTCCTGATCCGCTAGGGGCTCGTCCCGCCGGGGCCTTTCTTCGCTGCGCCGTCTGCTTCACCTCTCCGACATCCACTTCGGGCCGCCGCACTACCGGCCGGCGGCTGCGGGCGTGGAGGAGCTGGTCGCCGAGAGGCGGCCCGACCTCGTCGTCGTGTCGGGAGACCTGACCCAGCGCGCCAGGCCTGAACAGTTCCGTCAGGCCCGGCGTTTTCTTCGGGGTCTGGGCCTGCCCTACCTCGCCGTCCCGGGCAACCACGACGTGCCGATGTACCGGGTGTGGGAGCGTCTGCTCGACCGTTACGGCGCCTACCGCCGCCACTTCAGCCCCGACCTCGAGCCCAGCTTCCGGGACGCGGAACTGGAGGTCGTCGGCTTCAACACCGCGTTCAATCTGACGATCGACGATGGGCGCTTCACGCCTCGCCAACTGGCCGCGGTGGGGGAGCGCTTCCGTAGCGACGGATCGACCGAAGGCGACGGGCCGAAGGTCAGGATCGCGGTTGCCCACCACCCAGTGGCGGCCCTGCCCGAGCTGATGGGCTGGCGTACGGCTCGCAGGAGCGGCGAGGCCCTGAGGGCGTTCGCGGCAGCCGGCGTCGACCTCGTCCTGGCCGGGCACGTCCATGTAGCCGCCGTGGGTCTCGCGCCGGACTGCGGCAGGAGGCTATGGCTGGTGCACAGCGGCACCTCGACTTCGAGGCGCGGCCGGGGGACGGAGCGAGGTTGCAACACCTGCAACCTGATTTCCCTGGACACGGGCCCCCAGGACGCGGAGTACTCGCGCCGGTCGGCGACGGTCGAGCAGATGCTCTGGTCCGAGCAGGACGGTCGGTTCGAGACGGAAGCCGTTCACGACTGCGGGCTGGAATGACCGCGGTCGATCTGCGGGCGCTCGACCGGGTTGCCGGCGAGGCGGAGACGCTGGACAACGGCCTGCGGGTCGTGCTCCTGCCGCAGAACGGGGCCGAGTCGGTCGTCGTTGCTCTCTGCTACCTCGCCGGCAGCCGGGACGAGAAGCCTGACGAGTGCGGTCTGGCTCACTTCCTGGAGCACATGATGTTCAAGGGCTCGGCGGCCTACGAGCCGGGTGCGATCGACCGTCTGACACAGGGTCTCGGCGGCACGAACAACGCCTTCACTTCGCACGACGCGACGCTCTACCACTTCCAGTTCGAGCGCGGATCGTGGCAGGAGGCGCTCCGGATCGAGTCCGATCGGATGCGTGGCCTGAGTCTCCTGCCTGCGGAAGTTGAGCTGGAGCGCGAGGTGATCCTGGAAGAGATCCGGATGGTCGAGGACGATCCCTGGGACGCCCTGGAGCAGGCAGTCGCAGGGCGGGTCTTTGGCGACCATCCCTACGGGCGATCCGTGCTCGGCACCAGGGAGAGCCTGCGCGCGCTGGACGCCGGGGCGCTTCGTTCGTTTCACTGCCGGCACTATCGACCCGGTCGCGCAGTGCTGGTCTGCGCCGGCGGCCTGCCTTCGGACGCGATGGAGCGGGTGGAGGCGGCGCTCGGGGGAGAACTGACAGGCGCAGGCAGTGGGCGACCTCGCGCGAGCATCGGACCACCGGTCTTCGATCCGGGCCGCGGAGGCCGTGTCGAGTTGCGCCGGGGCGAGACTCCGAGGCTGCTCATCGCCCATCCGGCGCCGGGGCCCGACGATCCGGGGTACGTCCATCTCCGCCTGGCGCTGGCGGTCCTCTGCGGTGGACGATCGAGTCGCGTTCAGCGAGACCTCGTCGAGGAGGATCCGCTGGCGCTCTGGGCGTCTGCGGCCGTGACCGGGCACCGGCTGGGCGGCATGGCGACCCTGACGGCCGAGGCGGCGCCCGGTGTCCCTCCGGAGCGCCTGGAGGAGGAGCTGTCCGTGCGGATCGAGGCCCTCGCGGATCGTCCGCCGGACGCCGGAGAGCTTGGGCGGGCGAAGCGGATCCTGTTCGCGGACTGGGTCTTCATGCACGAACCGATCGCCGAGCGCGCGATGACCGCCGCGCTCGAGCAGGCGCTCTTCCGGCCAGGCTTCAGCCGCGACTCGTTCCGGGCGCTGGCGGATGCAACGGGATCCGAGGTCGCCGGCGCCTGTGCGGCCTGGCTGTCGGCGGAAACCCGCGTCGTTGGCTGGTCCCTTCCGGCCGCAAGGTCGGGTGCGCCCGGGCTCCTGGACCATGTCGACTGATCGCGAGCCTTCGCGTCTCGACCTGTGGTCGGGCCGGCTTCGTTTGGCCGCCCTGCGGGTTCCGGCCGCCGACGTCGTGGCGGTCCGCGCGTGGCTGCGGGGTGGCGCCCGCACGGAACCGTCTCCGGGTCTCTCGCTGCTCACCGGCCGGATGCTGGTCGAAGGCACGGAACAGCGCACCTGGCGGGAGATCGCCGAGCAGGCCGAAGCCCGAGGCGTTTCGATCGACGGATCGGCCACCGCTGAAGTCCACGGGTTGGCCGTCGACGCCCTGGCGGACGACGCCGGCCTCGCCCTGGACTGGTTGGCCGAGCTGCTGCTCTCGCCAGGGTTCGCCCGGGATCGCTTCGAGCTCCTGCGCGACCAGACGCTGGGTGAACTGCTGAGCCTGGCGGACCGGCCGGAGGTCGTCACGGGCTGGGCCTTTCGCGATCAGCTCTACCACCCGCACCCGCTGGCCGCGCCGGGCCACGGCACGCCGGAATCGCTCGACGGGCTGTCTTCGGAGGACTGCCGGCGGTTCCACCTGGACGCCCTGGCGCGGGGTGGCGTCATCGCGGTAGCCGGCGCCGTCGACGAGCGGGAAGTGCTGGCCCGGCTGGAACGCCTGTTCGGCCCCGCCGGAGACTCGGGCCCGCTCCCGGCAGTTCGGTGGGAGCCGCCGGCGCCGCGGGGCCGTCCGGAGCGCAGGGTCGATGTCGGTACACCTGGGCGCGAGCAGGCCCACGTCTACGCGGGCCACTTCACGGTGAACCGCACGCACCGCGACCTGCCCGAGCTGCGGGCGCTCGGCATCCTCCTCGGCTCGGACGGACTCGCCGGCCTGATCCCGAACCGCGTCCGCGAGCGGGAGGGTCTTGCCTACGCGACGGGCGTAGACCTCCTGGCGGGGGCAGGCAGGGATCCGGGCGCCCTCTCGGTCTACCTGGGCACGCACCCCGATCAGGTCGAGCGCGGCCTCGAACTCGTCCAGGATTCGCTCCGGCTGGTCATCGAGGAGCCGCCGAGTGTGGACATCCTCGCGGAGTGCAGGACCGGCATGCTTGGCCGCGAGCCCTTCGCGACCGAAACCGCGGGGCGCTGGGCCGCGCTGCTGGTCGACTCCCTGCTCTACGACCTGCCGAGCTATCGCCGGAGCTTTCGGCTGGAGAGGATCGAGCGGCTTACTCCTCGGGGCGTTTTCGAGGCCGCTCGACGGCACATCGATCCGGATCGACTGCGGGTGACGGTCGGGCTGCCCGGCGGCCGCTCCGGGTTAGAGTCCGGCGACGGCGAGTTGCCGTCGGGCGGCTTTCAGGGACAGGGGTAGGCGAGCTTGGGCAAGGTGCAACGGACGGTCCTGTACGGGCGTCACGTCGAGTCGGGCGCCCGTTTCGGGCCCTTCGCCGGCTATGAGATGCCGATCCAGTACGAGGGCGTGCTGGCGGAGCACCGCGCCGTGCGTGAGCGCGCCGGGATGTTCGATGTCTCCCACATGGGCGAGATCCGGGTGCGCGGCCCGCGGGCCCTGCCTTTCCTCCAGCGGCTGACCCCGAATGACGTCGCCGCGCTGGTTCCGTTCCGAGCCCACTACAGCGCGCTCCTGACCGAGCGGGGCACCTTCATCGACGACCTGCTCGTCTACTGTCTCGACCCGGAGGACTACCTCCTCGTGGTCAACGCCGCGTCGAAGGAGCGTGACCTGGAGCTGCTCCGGAGGGCGGCCGCGGCGGAGGCCGACGGCCTCCGGATAGACGACCAGAGCGACGAGACGGCCCTGATCGCCGTGCAGGGGCCGCGGGCGGCGGGGATCGTCGCGGACGTCGTGGGTGCCGCCGCGGCGGAACTCCGGTACTACTCGTTCCTCCGCGACCACCCGGCGGAGGACCAGGATCAGCTCCTGGTGTCGCGGACTGGCTATACCGGCGAGGACGGCTTCGAGATCTACACACCCCCCGAGCGAGCGGAGGATCTGTGGGCGGAGTTCCTGGAGCGGGGCCGCGACGTTGGCCTGGTGCCGGCGGGCCTGGGTGCGAGAGACACGCTGCGGCTGGAGGCCGGGATGATGCTCTGCGGCCAGGACATCGACGAGGAGACGACGCCCCTCGAGGCAGGGCTGTCCTGGATCGTCAAGTGGAAGAAGGGCGACTTCGTCGGCCGGGACGCCCTGGCCCGCCAGCGGGAGACGGGCTGCCGCCACAGGCTGGTCGGCTTCGAGGTCGAGGGCCGGGGTATCGCCCGGCACGGACATCGCCTGACCGTTCGGGATGCCCCCGACTGTTCCGGTCCGGTGACCAGCGGCGCCTTCGCGCCCACGCTTGGACGGGCGGTCGGCATCGCCCGGCTCGACTGCGGCGACGGCGGGCCGCCCGCGCCCGGCGGCGCGGCTTCGGTTACGGTTCGCGGCCGGGAGATCGACTGCCGTATCGTCAAACTACCCTTTTACCGGCGCCCCAGGGAGGGCGTCTGAGTCAAACGAGGTTCCGATGATTCCCGACGACCGCCTCTACACGGCGCAGCACGAGTGGCTCAAGGTCGAGGACGGCGAGGCCGTGCTCGGCATCACGGACTTCGCTCAGCAGGAACTGGGCGATGTCGTGTTCGTCGAACTGCCGGCGCCAGGACAGGAGTTCGCGGCCGGATCCGAAATCGGCGCGATCGAGTCGGTCAAGGCGGTGGCGGAGATCTACACGCCCGTGGCGGGCTCGATCAAGGCGGTGAACGATGGACTCGAGGACGCACCTGAGGTTGTCAACGAGGATCCCTACGGCGAGGGTTGGCTGGTGCGCCTCCGACTCGGCGAGGAAGGTCCGCCGGACGACCTGATGACGGCCGCCGCGTACGAGGCGCAGTTGGCGGGCTGACCTGGAGGCGCGGCGATGAAGGGCCTGGAGACCGTCATCCTGTCGTCGAGTCTGGCGGCGTGGTCGGTCGGCATCCTGGCCCAGATCGGCATTCTGCGGTGGAACCTGACGTTCGAACTGGAGCTCTATCCCCTCTACATCCTGGCCGCGTTTACCGGCTGGTTCTTCGGCAACGTCTACGTTCACCGCTCGGGCCGCGAGCGCCGTTTCGCGGGCCGGGCTCTGGACGAGGTCATTCTCCAGGTGGCCCGCACCCGCCTGCTGTTCGTGCTCTACCTGTTCGGGCCGCCCGGCTGGCTGTACCTGGTTCGTTCCATGGCCCGGCGGGAACAGCTCGAGGAGATGCCCCTGGTGCCGATCCTCACCTTCGGCGTGTACGCGGCACTGTTCGCGGTGCCCGTGCTGCTGCGGGGTACCGCCGCCCCGCGCCGGAAGCTCGAACTCGGACGGCGTGACGACTGAGATGCTTGTCCCGGCGCTCGAGGACGACCTCAGGAGCCGCGGCCCGGTGCTGGTCGCCTTTTCGGGCGGCGTCGATTCGGGGCTGGTGGCCGCCCTGGCCCGGCGGGCCCTGGGCGACCGGGCGCTGGCGGTGACGGCGGCGGCCGAGACCCTCGCCGGAGCTGAACTGGACCATGCCCGCCGGCTGGCGGCAGAGATCGGCATCCGCCACGACGTCGTGACCTACAGCGAACTCGACGAGCCCGAGTTCCGGGCCAACCCGAGCCACCGCTGCTACGTGTGTCAGGGAATGCGCATGGACCGCATGCTGGAACGCGCGAGGACCGGCGGCTTCGCCACGGTCTG
The DNA here is from genome assembly GCA_009843505.1 of Holophagales bacterium. Taxonomy (GTDB): domain Bacteria; phylum Acidobacteriota; class Thermoanaerobaculia; order Multivoradales; family Multivoraceae; genus Multivorans; species Multivorans azotirespirans. The sequence goes on from VYDI01000009.1 coordinate 101,122, forward strand.
CGACGGCACGAACGCCTCGGATCCCGGCCCTGACCGCCCGGGTCTGCAAGCGGTGCGCGAGCGAGGGGTCTACAGTCCGCTGCTGGAGCACGGCGTGACCAAGGCGGATGCCCGCCGGCTGGCGCGGGCGCTCGGTCTCACGGTCTGGGACCGGCCGGCGAATGCCTGCCTGTCTTCGCGGATACCTCACGGCCAGCTCGTCACGCTGCCCAAGCTCCGCCGCGTCGAGGACGCCGAAGCGGAACTCCAGAGCCGGGGCTTTCGCATCCTCAGAGTCCGTCACGACGGCTCCTCCGCGCGCGTCGAGGTGGGGAAGGGCGAACTGCCGGCGGCGGAGAGCCAGTGGAGCGAGATCGAGGCGCGTCTGCTCGATCTCGGTTTCGAGGAGGCCGCGCTCGACCCGCGCGGCTATCGAACCGGCGGCGCGGACGCCGCCTGAGCGGCGTCGCGATGGAGCGGAAGCGACTCCTCGAGCTGCTGCGGGGCGTAGCCTCCGGCGACGTTTCGCCGGAGGAGGCGCACGAACGGGTGGCGCGTCTGCCTTACCTGGACCTGGGGGCGGCCAGGCTCGATCTCGATCGGGAACTCCGGACCGGCCTGCCCGAGGTCGTCTTCGCTCAGGGCAAGAGCGACGAGGAGCTGGTTCGGATCGTTGAAGCGATGGTGACGGACTCGGGCCGCGTACTGGTCACCCGGGTGGAGGCGGCGGCGGCCGAAGTGCTGAGCGCCGCGATCCCTGACGGCCGTTTCGAGCCGCGCGCGCGGATCTGGAGCGCCGGCCGCTTCGGGCCGCCTTCCGGACGACGGGTCGCGGTCTTGAGCGCCGGCACATCGGACTTTCCGGTGGCGGAGGAGGCCGCGTCGTGCAGCGAGTGGCTGGGGCACGAAGTCGAGCGGATTCGGGATGTCGGCGTCGCCGGAATCCAGCGCGCGCTCGATTCGATCGATTCGCTCCGCCGGGCCCATGTCGCCATCGTCGTGGCCGGAATGGACGGCGCCCTGCCGACGGTGGTCGCCGGCCTGGTGCCCTGTCCGGTGGTCGCCGTGCCGACCAGCGTCGGCTATGGCGCGAGCTTCGAGGGGATCGGGCCGCTGTTGACCATGCTCACGGCCTGCGCCCCGGGCGTCGCCGTCGTCAACATCGACAACGGTTTCGGCGCGGCGGCGCTGGCTCACCGCATCCTGTCCAGAAGCATCGCGTCGCCGTAGGAGTAGAAGCGAAAGCCGCTCCTGATCGCCTGGCGGTAGGCGTCGAGGGTGCGGCGGCGGCCCGCGAAGGCGCAGACCAGCATCAGCAGCGTGGAGCGGGGCAGGTGGAAGTTCGTGATCAGCCGGTCGACGACACCGAACTCGTAGCCCGGACGGATGTAGAGCCCGGTCCGGCCGGCGCCGGCGGCGACCAGTCCGTCCGTTGACGCCGCGGTCTCCAGAGTGCGGACGACGGTCGTTCCGACGGCCACCACCCGGCGCCCGCTGCGGCGGGCGGCAGCGACCGCCTCGGCGGTGGCCTCCGGGATCTCGAAGCGCTCCGAGTCCATCACGTGCGCTTCCGGGTTCTCCGTCTTGACCGGCCGGAAGGTGCCCGGGCCCACGTGCAGCGTGAGGCTCGCTCGCCGGATTCCGCGCCGCTCGAGCGCATCGAGGAGCTCGGGGGTGAAGTGGAGGCCGGCCGTTGGCGCCGCGACCGCGCCCGGCCGCGCGGCGTAGATCGTCTGGTAGCGCTCCCGGTCCCGCGGCTCCGCCGGCCGGTCGATGTACGGCGGCAGGGGCGTCTCGCCGATCTCCGTAAGGAGCGGCTCGATCGACTGCTCGAAGGTCAGCCGGAAACGCCCGTCCGCGCGTTCGTCGACCGTGGCTGCCGGGCCGCCCTCGACCGCCAGCGGCGCGCCCGGGGGCAGACGCCGGCCGGGGCGAAGCAGGCACCACCAGGAAGCGGGCCCTTCCCGCTCCACCAGCAGGATCTCGACCCGGCCGCCGGTCGGTCGCCGGGCCCGCAACCGAGCCGGGATGACCCGGGTGTCGTTGACGACGAGCAGATCGCCGGGATCGAGCAAGTCCGGCAGGTCGGCGAAGCGCCGATCCTCGGTGGTCCGGCCGAGCACCAGCAGCCGGCTCTCGCCGCGTTCGCCGGGGTGTTGGGCTATCGCTTCCGGAGGCAGGTGGTAGTCGAAGTCCGAGGTCCGGAGTTTGCTGCCTGTCATGCCTCGCCTAACCATGTGCGGATCGCCCACGGCGAGCGCCGGCGGGGCCCGCGGCCGCCGGCCCCGAGTCCGGCCAGGCGGTCGCTCAGACCGTCGGCGAGCAGGCTCGAGCCGAGCACGGCGGCGGCGATCATCAGGCCGGGAAAGGCGGCGATCCACCATGCCGTGGTGAGGTGGCTCTGGCCGTCGGCGATCATCGAGCCCCAGCTCGGCTGCGGCGGCTGCACGCCGAGCCCCAGGAAGGAGAGCGCCGACTCGACCAGGATGCTGGCCCCCACTCGCAGGCTGACGTCGACCAGCAGTGGCGTCGTCGCGTTCGGCAGCAGATGGCGGAACAGGACGCCGGCCGGCGAGCGCCCGGCGGCGGCGGCGGCGAGGGCGAACCGCTCCTGCTTCAGCCGTAGCAGTTCGGCCCGGACCAGGCGCGCGAGGCCCATCCAGCCGGTGCCGCCGATCAGCAACACGAGGAGCGTCGTGTCGGGCTCGTAGAGCGCCGCCAGCAGGAGCACCAGGGCCAGGTGGGGGAAGCAGAGCAGGCCGTCCACGGTGCGCATCAGCGCCTGGTCGACGAAGCGGCCGCCGACCGCGGCGCAGGAGCCGACCAGTGTGCCCGCGGTCAGGGCGAGGCATGCGGCGAGCAGACCGATCGTCAACGACACGCGCGAGCCGTGGAGCAGCCGCGAGAGGATGTCGCGCCCCAGGGCGTCGCTGCCCAGCCAGTTTCTCCGCCGCTCGGCGATACCGTCTTCGCGGTAGTTCGTTACCGAACCGAGCGGGATGCGGAGCGAACCCGAGCGTCGCTCCAGAACCAGGTCGTTGCCGTTGACTGTCACCCGTTCCGCCAGCACCGGCTCGCGGTCGAGCGTGCGGACGACGACAAGGGATGAAAGGGGCGGCCGCCGGCTCGATTCGGCGGCGTCGAGCTGCTCCGCAGGATCGAATGGGGCCAGCACGGGGGCGGCCGCGGCGAGCAAGGCCAGAAGGCCGAGGAGTCCGATGCCGGCCCGGGCCGGCGCAGGCAGTGAAGACCGCCTCATTCCGCCCTGAGCCTCGGGTCCAGGCGGGTGAGGAGGAGGTCCGCGACGAGCGACGCGGCGATGACCAGGGCGGCGCCGTAGGCTGTGGCCGCGAGCACCACGGGAATGTCCCGCGACTGGATCGCCAGGAGCGTCGCGGTGCCGAGGCCGGGCCAGGCGAAGACGACTTCGGCCACGACGGCGCCGGAAAGCAGGAGCGGAGCCGATACGGACGCGAGCTGAAGCAGGCGTGGAGCGGCGTGAGCGAGGCCGTGGACGAGCAGGATCCGCGTTTCGGACAGGCCGCGGGCCCGAGCCGCTCGACCGGACTCGGTGGCCAGGAACTCGATCAGCGAGCTCCGGGTGTAGCGGGCGATGTCGCCGGCCATCGACAGGCCGAGGACCAGGGCCGGAAGCCACAGGTGCGCCAGCACATCGAGAGCGGCCGCTGCCGGCCCGAGTTCGAAGGCCGCCGCGGAGGTCATGCCGCCGGCCGGCGCCAGCCCCAGGCCCACGGCTACCACGAGGACCGCCATCAGACCGACCCAGAATGTGGGCAGGGCGTAGACGACCAGGCTGGCGACACGCACGCTCAGGTCGAGCCGCGAGTTCGGGCGGCAGGCCGCGATCAGGCCCAGGCCGATCCCGAGCAGGTACTGCGCAAGCAGGGCCGCGCCGGCCAGCAGGAGGGTGGGCGGCAGGGCATCGAACAGGAGCTCCGCCACGGGCTGACCGGTCCGGTAGGACTGCCCCCAGTCCCAGTGCAGGGCGACCGCTCCCAGCCAGCGGAGGTACTGGACCGGAAGGGGCTGGTCGAGCCCGTAGAGCGCGCGCAGCCGCTCCGCCTGTTCCGGCGGAATCCGCGGGTCGGCCGGCGCCATCGGATCGCCGGGAGCCAGCGCCACGACGGCGAAGGCGAGAGTCAGGACGATCAGGAAGAGCACCGCCGCGGCCAGAAGGCGGCGCAGAACGAAGCGGATCACCAGAACGATCGGAGGTTCAGCGCCACGCCCACTCCTGGAGGTTTGCGAGTGGGCTCAGCGCGTTTGGCTCCACCGACTCGAGGTCCTCGTTGAAGGCCGCCAGCGTCAGGGGTTCCCACAGCACGAGGATCGGTTGATCGTCGCGCAGGATGCGCTGCAGGCGGTGGAGATCCTCCAGGCCCGCCACGGGGTCGAGCCGGGCGGCGACGCTCTCGAGTAACGCGTCGACCTCGGGATTGGCGTAGCCGGCGTAGTTGTGGCCGCCGCCGATCGACTCGCTGTGAAAGGTGGGACGGAGGTCCAGGCTGGTATCGATCGCAAACCCGGAGACGGCGGCGTCGAAGTCGTTGCCGAGGAGCCGCGGAAGCAGTACGTTCGGATCGAAGCGTCGGGGCTGGGCGTCGATGCCGACGGCGCGCAGGTCGGCCTGGATCATCTGCATCGCGTCCCAGCGCGCGGCGGCGCCGGCGAAGGTCGCCAGTTCGAATCGGAAGGGCTCGCCGTTGCGCTCGAGGACGCCATCGCCGTCGAGGTCGCGCCAGCCGGCCGCGGCCAGGATGGTTCGGGCGGCCTCCGGGTCGTGTGGCCACGGTTCGAACTCCGGGTCGCGAGCCCAGACGTCGGACAGGATCGGGCTGCTGCCGACCCGGGCGTAGCCGCGCCAGACGGTGTCGACGATGGCCTGGCGGTCGACCGCCAGCGCCAGCGCCCGTCGGGTCGCCGCGTCCTCGAACGACGAGCGGCCTGTGTTCCAGGAGACGAACGTGTATTGCCGGCTGGAGTAGGCGTAGAGACGGAGACCGGTACGGCCTTCGATGCGCTGCGCGTCTGCGGCGCCGATGCCCGTGACCACGTCGAGTTCGCCGGCGAGCAGTTGGGTAGTGAGCGCGGCGCCGTCGGCCGCGGTGCGCAGAACGACTCGCTGGAGCCGCGGAAGGTCCGCCTCGAGGTAGTCCGGGTTGCGGCCCAGAACGAGTTCGCGGCCGGGAGTCCGGTTCTCGAGCCGGAACGGCCCGCTTGCGACAAGCCGCTCGAAGAACCAGCCTGGGTCGCCGCGCCACTCGGCGAACGGCCGCTGCGCCCAGGCATGCTGGGGAAGGACGGCTTCGGGTGCCACATCGGCCAGTTGGGTGGGCGAGGCGCGGCTGAAATGGAATCGCACGGTGCGCTCGTCGACCACCTCGACGTCGGTGATCGCCTCCTTTGCGTAGGAGTGGATCCAGGCCACGTCCGGGTCGGTTTGCGCCTGCCAGGTGAAGCGGACGTCGCTTGCCGTCAGGGGTTGGCCATCGCTCCAGACGGCCCCTGGACGGAGCCTGACGGTCAGGACCAGGCGGTCTTCGGAGAACTCCCACGTTTCGGCCAGGGCTGGCCTCCAGGAGGGCGGACCTTCCCGGTAGTCGGGTTCCTCCTCCATCAACGGCAGCAAGAGCTGGGAGGTGATCGCCTTGTGACCGAGGGTCTGCTGGACGATCAACTCGTTCGGCGTCGGATACTCGAAGCGCATGCCGACGGTGAGGCGCGTCGTGTCGCGCGGGGTGTCCGAAGCGCAGCCCCAACCGAGAATGGCGGCTAGTCCGGCCGCCGCCAGGAGCCGCATCGCAACCACGGGAATCATCGTACACCGCGGCCGTCTTGTAGCGTTTGAGCGTGTGGGACTGGATCGGCAGGGACGGAGGTCAACGGCGCCGGCGCGCCTGGGCGGCGGTTCTCGGTGCGTTCGTGCTCGCCGACCTCGCGCTGTTCGGCTGGCTGATCTTCCGGTCGCTGTCGGAGCGGGAAGTGAGCCGGATCGTGCTCGAGGCGCGAACGGAGGCCGAGGAGCTCGCCGAGCGCATCGCCGGCCGGGTGGAGAGCACCGGCCGCGACCTCTACACGGCGATGGCGACCGAGTCGGAGACGCGCCGCTACATCGATTCCGTGCTGGTGCAGCGCGACATCGTCGAGACGGTCGAGGTCTTCGACAGCGAGGGTCACCTCGTGTTCCGCAACCGCCGGGCCGAGACTCGCACCGACGGTGACGGCCCACCGAACCTGGAGTCGCCGTCGCTGGTCGCGGAGACGGTGACCAACCAGGTGCCGTACGAGACCGTGGAGGTGCCGGTCGGCAATGTCGGTACCTTCCAGATCGGGATCTCGCGCACCGAGCTGCAACAGCGGCTCGTGACCCTGCGCCGTGAACTGCTGCGCCAGACGGCGATCGTCGCCGTGCTTACCGTCGCGCTGTTCGTGGCCGGCTACCTGCTCTACAGCCGCCTCTCCCGGCGGACCGCTCTGGCCGAGCGTCAGGCGCAGGAGGCGGAGCAGATGGCCTACGTCGGCACCCTCGCTTCGGGCCTTGCCCACGAGATCCGCAGTCCCCTGAACTCGTTGAACCTGAACATGCAGATGCTCCAGGAAGAGATGCCGTCGGGTTCCTCGGAGCGGCTGGTCGCGATTACGCGTTCCGAAGTGGGCCGACTGGAGCGGCTGGTGTCCGACTTCCTGAGCTATGCGCGTCCGGATGAACTGAAGCTCGAGCAGACGACCGCCTCCGAACTCCTGTGCCACGGCGCGGAAGTGGTGGCCGGCAAGCTCCACTCCGCCGGCATTCCGGTGGAGATCGACGATCGCAGCGGTGGCGTTCCCCTCGAGGTCGACCGCGAGCAGATGAACCAGTTGCTGCTCAACCTGATCGACAACGCAGTGGCGGCGATGAGCGACTGCGATCGCCCCAGGCTCCGCCTCGAAGCGGAAGCGCGGCCGGGATCGGTCGTGCTCGCGGTTGGCGACAACGGGCCGGGGGTGGACCCCGCGGACCGGGAGCGGGTGTTCGACCTGTTCCACTCGGGACGTCGCGGCGGCACAGGCCTGGGGCTAGCGATCGTCCGCCGTATCGCCGCCACTCACGGCGGGGAAGCGCGGGTTCGCCAGGGCGGGGACGCCGGTGCGACCTTCGAGGTCGAGTTGCCGCTGTCTCCGGGTCAGTTGCGGCCGGCGAGGCGTCGGGCGGATCCCGAGGCGTCGGGTTCCGCCAACCGCTGACGGTTTGGCGACCATTGACCGTTTCACCGGGCGAGTGCTACTGTCGGCCGCCCAAAACGCCGCTGTGGCGGTGTAGCGCGGGTGCCGGGCTCGTCCTCCGGCAACGCCAGATGACGACAACCGGCGCACGGAGCAATCAGCGCGCCGCTGAGAGAAAACGATGTACGCAGTGATAGAGACCGGCGGCAAGCAGGTCCGGGTCGAAGAAGGCGATGTCGTCGACCTGGAACGCCTCGGCGGCGCCGAGGCCGGTTCGGAGGTGGTTTTCGACCGGGTGCTGATGATCGGTGGCGGCGAGGCCGAGCCCGAAGTGGGCGAGCCGGTCGTCGAGGGCGCCAGGGTGCGGGCACAGCTCGTCAGCGACCTGCGTGGCCCGAAGATCGTCGTGTTCAAGTTCAAGCGCCGGAAGGGCTATCGCCGGCGCAGCGGACACCGGCAGGAGTTGCAGCGCTTCCGGATAGAAGCGATCGAACGAGACGGCGGGGCGTAAGCCTCTCGCCGGAGCAACGGAGGTCGAAGAGATGGCGCACAAGAAGGGCCAGGGCTCGAGCCGCAACGGCCGTGATTCGAACCCCAAGAACCTGGGAGTGAAGCGTTACGCGGGTGAGAGCGTGACCGGCGGCACGATCATCGTGCGCCAGCGGGGCACGCGCTTCTTTCCCGGCGAGAACGTGGGACGTGGCGGCGACGACACCCTCTACGCGCGTGCGGACGGCGTGGTCGAGTTCCGCAACCGCGGCCGGCGCGGCACGGTGGTCAACGTCCATCCGGCCGGCTAGGCGTCGCGCCGCGGGGAGCGGCTCATGCATTTCATCGACGAGGCCGTCATCGATGTCCTCGCCGGTTCCGGCGGAGACGGCTGCCTGGCCTTCCGGCGGGAGAAGTTCGTGCCGCAGGGCGGCCCGTCGGGAGGCGACGGCGGCAGCGGCGGCGACGTCCTTCTGGTCGGCTCGCCCGGGCTCGGCACTCTCTATCGTCTCAGCTTCCCGGCCGCCTACCACGCCGAGCGCGGCAGGCACGGCGAAGGATCGAACAAGACCGGCAGGAGCGGCCGCGATCTGGTGATTCCGGTGCCGCTCGGAACCGAGGTCCACGACGCTGCCACCGGCGAGCCCCTGGGCGAGGTTCTGACCGAATCAGACCAGCTCGTCGTGGCGCGCGGCGGCATCGGTGGACGCGGCAACGCCCGCTTCAAGAGTGCGCGTCAGCGAGCGCCGAGGCGCGTGGAAGCGGGAAGACCAGGCGAGCAGCGTCGCCTGCGCCTGGAGTTGAAGCTGCTCGCCGACATTGGCGTCGTAGGCCTGCCGAACGCGGGAAAGTCGACCCTCATCAGCAGGCTCACTGCCGCGAAACCGAAGATCGCCGACTATCCCTTCACTACGCTGGTTCCGCAGCTTGGCGTGGTAGGGCCGCCGGCGTTGCCAGTCGAGGCGGAGCCCTTCGTGATCGCCGACCTGCCCGGACTGATCGCCGGCGCCGCCCGGGGGGCCGGCCTCGGCACCCGCTTTCTGCGCCACGTGGAGCGTTGCCGTGTTCTTCTGCACCTGGTCGACCTGGGGCCACAGTCTGAGGAAGGAGCCGGCGCGGTCCAGGCGGCCTTCGAGACGATCTCCGCTGAACTGGGCGCCTTCAACGAGGATCTGCTTCGCCGGCCGCGGGTCCTTTGCGGCTCGAAGCTCGACATCGCGGAGCCGGATCGGCGAGGCGAACTGGCTGAGCTGGCCCGGAGAGAGGGCATGGAGGCGTTCGAGGTCTCGGCGGTCGCGGGCACGGGGCTCGACCCCCTGGTTCGCGAACTGCGCCGCCTCCTGGACGCCGGCGAGGCGGCCGGCGACGACGTCTCCGCGGGAGCTGGATCGCCATGAGGGTCGCGCGGAGACGCCCCGACGATCGAGGCGAACGGCGGGTGAGCCACCGCGCCGGGAGAGTTGGCCTGTTCGGTGGCAGTTTCGACCCGATTCACAACGGGCACATCCTGCCGGTGCTCGCGGCCCGGGAGGACCTGGACCTGGATGTCGTCCACTACCTGCCGACCGCTCGGCCGCCGCACAAGGCCCGGGGGACGCGGGCGCCGGCGCTCGCTCGAAACACCATGGTCGAGCTGGCGCTCCTGCCCTACCCCGAGCTCGTCGTCTCGGACGTCGAACTCGATCTCGGCCGGATCGCGTACACGGTGGACACGGTGGAGCGCTATGCGGCCGAGGATCCGAAGGCCGAGCTCCACCTGCTGCTCGGCGTCGACAGCTTCAACGACCTGATGTCCTGGCGGCGGTTCAAGGACCTGATCGGCGCCGTCAGGCTGGTCGTCCTGACCCGGCCGGGCGAACGGGGCCTGGATCCCGCGGTGCGCGCGGCGGTCGAGGAAGCGCGCGGCTTCGACCTGGTCCGGCACCGCTCGGTCGATGTCTCCTCCAGCTCGATCCGCCGCCGGCTGGCCCGGGGCGAGGACGTGGATACCGGGTTGATGCCCGCCGCCGTGCTGCGGTACTGTCGCAAGTACGGGTTGTACCGTTGACGCAAGCGCAGACGCTCCAGGCCCGGTCGGGCGCAATCTCTCCCAGTCCCGAAGGGACCCCTGACTCCGAGGAGCGTGTCCGCGCGGTCGCTGCCGCGGCGATCGACCGGAAGGCGCAGGACCTTCGGGTCCTGGAGCTCACCGACGTCAGCGACTTCACGGACTACTTCGTCATCTGCAACGGCGCCAACGCGCGCCAGGTGAGCGCGATCGCGGAGGCCGTCGAGCGACGGTTGCGGTCCTGCGGCGCCCGTCCCCTGCACCTGGAGGGGTCGGGACGCGGTCAGTGGGTGCTGCTGGACTATGGCGACGTCGTGGTCCACGTGTTCGACCCCGAGCGACGGGAGCTCTACCGGCTCGAGCGCCTGTGGTCCGATGCCCCGGACCGGACAGCGGAGCTGGCTTCGGACGGAGGACCGGTTTCGCATGGTGCTCCTGCTGCGACTTGAGGTCAACGGTCAGGAGCGGGAGCTGTCCGTCCCGGGGGCCGACGCCAGCGTGCTCGACCTTCTGGCGAGCCTCGATCAGCATCCGAAGACGGTGGCGGTTGAGGTGAACCGTGAACTCGTGCCGCGTGCGCGCTTCGGCGACACCAGCCTCCACGACGGCGACCGGGTGGAGATCGTCCGATTCGTCCAGGGCGGCCGCGCCGCTGATCGGGTATAGTCGCCCGTCGCTGCCGGCCGCTTGAGCGGCTCTACAGAGGCGGCGCGGAGGCTGGGCCGCTAGCTCAATTGGCAGAGCAACAGACTCTTAATCTGTGGGTTCTAGGTTCGATTCCTAGGCGGCTCACCATGCCTCGCCCGCGGTGGCTTCCGCGTCACGACCGGGCGAAAGTGGCGGAACTGGTATACGCGCTAGACTTAGGATCTAGTCCCGAGAGGGTTGGGGGTTCGAGTCCCCCCTTTCGCACCACCCCTCGCACGTCACCTACCCGTTTCGCAACCGGAACTTCCTGAATCCCCCGTTCGGCCGTGACTGTGGTGGTCTCCAAGCGGGATGTCGGCGTGTGCCGCCAGGAGTTCGAGATCGAGGTGCCCGCCTCCGAGGTGGACGCCGAGTACCTTCGGGTCGCCAGGGACTACCGTCGCCGCGCGCGCATCGACGGCTTCCGCAAGGGGAAGGCGCCGCTCGACCTGGTGCGACAGCGGTTCGGGGGTTCGATCGGCGAGGACGTCTCGGAGCGTCTGGCCCCGAAGTACTGGCAGCGGGCGAGCGAAGAGGACGGTGTGCAGGCCATGCTGCCGCCCAGCGTGGCGCCGGTACAGGCCGTTCCGGGGCAGCCGTTGCGGTTCACCGTGACCGTCGACATCGAGCCCGAGGTCGAGATCGGCGACAGCCGGAGCTTCGAGCTGCCCCAGCCCCAGACGGAACCCAGTGAGGCCGAGGTCGACCAACTCCTGGAACAGGTACGACTTCAGCGCTCGACCTGGGTGCCGGTCGAACGGGCGGCGGCTCGTGGCGACCGTGTACGGGGCAGGATCCACCGCGCCGCGATGCCCGGCTATGTTCCGGAAGCGGCCGCCGAAGACGCGGACAACGATGATGCCAACGACCATCGCGGTCCGGCGACCCACGACATCGACCTCGAACTCGGCGATGAGCGTGCGTGGCCCGAGCTCACGGACAACCTGACCGGCCTGTCGGCGGGCCAGAAGGCGGCTTTCGATCGGACCGAAACGGAGGACGACGTCGAGCGGCAACGCGACTACGAGATGGAGGTCGACGAGGTTCTGGAGCGCAAGCTGCCGGACGTGGACGACGACTGGGCGAGCAGTCTCGCCGCCGCGATCGAGACCGTCGACGACCTGCGGCGCCAGCTCGGCGAGCAGGTGCATGCGCAGAAGGTCGAGCAGGCGGGCCAGCAGCGCACCGACGCCCTGCTCGACCGGTTGAGGGAGCGCTATCCGGTGACCCTGCCGGAGGCGGTAGTGGAGCGCGAGGCGCTCCAGATGGCCAGATCCTACGCGAACAACCTGGCTCGCCAGGGGTTCGACTTCGAACAGCAGCAGTTGCCCTGGGAGCAGTTGATGGAGGAAATCCGGCCGCAGGCGGAGAAGCGGGCCCATGCCTCGTTCCTGCTCGACCGGATCGCCCGCGACGATGGCGTCGAGGCAACGGCGGAGGACCTCGAGCGGGCGCTCGAGATCATGGCCAGGGGCCGCAACACGAACCGCGGCCGGCTGCGGCGGGAACTGGAGCGGGACGGCGGTCTGGAGATGCTGAGAGTCGAACTGAGACGGGATCGGACGGTGCAGGCGCTCCTGGCGGCCAACGCGCCGCCAGAGGAACCGTCCGGTCCAGCGGACGAGCCCGCTGCGGAAGGAGACGGCTAGACAATGCTGGCACCGATTGTGGCCGGGCAGCGAAGTCCGACGGAAAGGGAGGGCTAGGCGATGCTGGTACCCATGGTGGTCGAGCAGACCAACCGGGGCGAACGGGCCTATGACATCTACTCGCGCCTGCTCAAGGACAACATCGTGTTCCTGGGCCGGCCGATCGACGATGACGTGGCGAACCTGGTCATCGCGCAGATGCTCTTCCTCGAGTCCGAGAACCCGGAGAAGGACATCTCGCTCTACATCAACTCGCCGGGAGGTTCGGTGACCGCCGGCTTCGCGATCTACGACACGATGCAGCACGTCAAGCCGGACGTTTCCACTCTCTGCGTGGGTCAGGCGGCGTCCTTCGCGGCGGTTCTGCTCGCGGGTGGCGCGGAGGAGAAGCGGATGGTGCTGCCGAACGCCAGGGTGCTGATTCACCAGCCCTGGGTGCAGAGTCTCGGCGGCCAGCAGACGGACATCGACATCCACGCTCAGGACCTGCTGCGGATGCGCGGCCGGATCGACGAACTGCTGGCTCTGCACACCGGAAAGTCGATCGACGAGGTCCACGCCGACACCGAGCGGGACAAGATTCTTACCGCGGAAATGGCGGTCGAGTACGGGCTGGCCGACCGTGTCGTCGAGCGCCGCGGGGCCTCCTGACAGTCGCCAGACGGAGCTTCCGCGGCGAGCCCCAGGGTCCTGGCCGTGCTAGCATCCGATGGAGCGCACGGCCTTTAGAGCCCGTGCGAAGAGGCCAAACGAGACGCGAGAAACGAGCCGGAACGACCAATCGTGCCGAAGAAGGACAGTGGCGACGACGCGCTGAGGTGCTCGTTCTGCAGCAAGAGCCAGCGAGAGGTCAAGAAGCTCATCGCCGGCCCTACCGTCTTCATTTGCGACGAGTGCGTCGACATCTGCCTCGACATCATCGCCGAGGACCGGATGCTGGAACAGCGCCAGGAAGCGGCGCTGCCGAAGCCCCAGGAACTCAAGAAGCTGCTCGACGACTACGTGATCGGCCAGGAACAGGCCAAGAAGAAGCTCGCGGTCGCGGTCTACAACCACTACAAGCGAATCGACTTCGGCGAGCGCTCCAGGACGGACGTCGAGCTCCAGAAGTCGAACATCCTGCTGATCGGGCCCACGGGCACCGGCAAGACCCTGCTCGCGCAGACCCTGGCGCGGCTGTTGAGCGTCCCGTTCACGATCGCGGACGCAACCACCCTGACCGAGGCGGGCTACGTCGGCGAGGACGTCGAGAACATCATCCTCAAGCTCTACCAGGCATCCGGTAGCGACAAGGAGAAGACCCAGCGCGGCATCGTCTACATCGACGAGGTGGACAAGATCTGCCGTAAGGGCGACAACCCGTCGATCACGCGGGACGTTTCGGGCGAGGGCGTCCAGCAGGCGCTGCTCAAGATCCTCGAGGGCACCCAGTGCAACGTGCCGCCCCAGGGAGGGCGCAAGCACCCGCACCAGGAGTTTCTCCAGATCGATACGACGAACATCCTCTTCATCTGCGGCGGCGCCTTCGTCGGGCTCGAAGAGCGCATCGAAGGGCGGATGAACGAGAAGACGATGGGCTTCGGCGCCGAGATCAAGGATCGCGACCGGCGGGCCGGCGAGATGCTCCGCCACGTGCTTCCCGAGGACCTGATCAAGTACGGCCTGATTCCCGAGTTCGTCGGCCGCCTGCCGGTGGTGGCGACCCTGGAGCAGCTCGACGAGGACGCCCTGGTCCGGATCCTGACCGAGCCGAAGAACTCCCTCGTGCGGCAGTACGAGGCGATGTTCGAGTTCGAGGACGTCAAGCTCACCTTCACGGCCGAGGCGTTGCGCGCGGTCGCCCGGCAGGCGATGAAGCGCAACGTCGGCGCCCGGGGCCTCCGGATCATCCTCGAGGAGCTGATGCTGGAGTTGATGTACGGCCTGCCGTCGGAAGCCGGCGTCAAGGAGTGCGTCATCAACGAGGACGTGGTGGTCAACGGCATTCAGCCGCTGACCGTGTACGAGAAAGCGGGATAGGGATGGCTTCGGGATACGTTTCGACCTCGAACGACCGGCTGCCTGTGGTGCCGCTGCGGGACATGGTCGTCTTCCCGCAGATGATGGCACCCTTCATCGTCGGCCGCCGCGGCTCCGTGCTGGCCCTGGAACAGACGCTGCGCACGGCCGGAAAGCTGATTTTCCTGGTCGCCCAGCGGGATCCGAAGGTCGACGATCCTGGGATCGACGACATTCACCGGATCGGCGTCGTCGCCAGGGTGGTGCAGAACGTCAAGCTGCCGAACGGCAACGTGAAGGTGATGGTCGAGGGCTTGCGGCGGGCCGAGCTGCGGACGCTCGAGGAGATCGACGGCGCTTTCGAGGCCGAGGTCGAGGTCTACGAGATCCACTACCCGGCGGACGACAAGGTCCAGGTCTACATGAGCCGGCTGCTCAACAGCTTCGAGCAGTACGCGAAGATGTCCCATCATCTGGCCTTCGAGAGCCTGATGTCGACGCTGAAGCTCGACGATCCCGATCGCTTCGCCGACGCCCTGGCTGCTCACCTGACGGTGTCGACGGCCGAGAAGCAGACGCTGCTCGAAACGCTGAATCCCTACGAACGCCTGCAGGCCGTGCACGACCTGCTCGATGTCGAGGTCGAGAAGATCAACATCGACAAGCGGATCAACGTGCAGGTCAAGAAGCAGATGGAGAAGGCTCAGAAGGAGTACTACCTCAACGAGAAGATCAAGGCGATCCACCACGAGTTGGGGCGCAAGGACGAGCGCGGCGACGAGGTCGCCGAGCTGAAAGAGAAGATCGAGAAGTCCGGCGCCCCGAAGCTGGTCCGCGAGAAAGCGGAACAGGAGCTGCGGCGGCTGGAGGCGATGCCGCCGGTGTCGGCCGAGGCGACCGTGTCGCGGAATTACGTCGACTGGCTGGTGTCGGTGCCGTGGAAGAAGCGCAGCCGCGAGCTGAAGGACCTGAAGAAGGCGGCGCGGATCCTGGACGAGGGGCACTACGGCCTGGAGAAGGTCAAGGAACGGGTGCTCGAGTTCCTGGCCGTCCGCCAGCTCACCCACAAGAACCAGAACTCGATCATCTGCTTCGTCGGCCCTCCGGGCGTCGGCAAGTCCTCGCTGGCCAAGTCGATCGCCGCTGCCACCGGCCGCATGTTCGTGCGCCTTTCTCTCGGCGGCGTTCGCGACGAGGCCGAGATCCGCGGGCACCGGCGCACCTACATCGGCGCGTTTCCCGGTCAGATCATCCAGATGATGAAGCGGGCTGGCACGGTCAACCCGGTCTTCCTCCTCGACGAGGTCGACAAGATGTCGATGGACTTCAGGGGCGATCCGTCGTCCGCGCTGCTCGAGGTGCTCGATCCGGAGCAGAACGACACCTTCGTCGATCACTACATGGACATCGAGTACGACCTCTCCAAGGTCATGTTCATCGCCACGGCGAACGTCGAGCACCCGATTCCGCCGGCGCTCAAGGACCGGATGGAGATCATCCAGCTTGCCGGGTACACGCCGAACGAGAAGCTCGAGATCGCGCGCCAGTTCCTGGTGCCGAGGCAGTTGGACAGCCACGGTTTGACCGAGGACGCGATCCGCTTCGGCGAGGACAGCCTGGGGCACCTGATGGACTCCTACACCCGCGAGGCGGGCGTCCGCAACCTGGAGCGCGAGATCGCGGCGGTCTGTCGCAAGCTCGCCCGCCGGCTGGTCGAAGGGGGCCGCGCCAAGAAAGTCAAGGCGAAGGCCAAGGCCAAGGGCAAGGGCGCATCCAAGGACGCCGAACCCGCGATTGCGGTCGATCGGGAGCTGGTCGGAGAACTGCTCGGCAAGCCGAAGTTCCGGCCCTACAAGAAACTCGACGAGTCCGAGGTCGGGGTCGCCACCGGTCTGGCGTGGACCCAGGCGGGCGGCGAGTTGCTCCAGAGCGAGGTCGGCCTGATGAAGGGCAGCGGCAAGCTGATCCTCACCGGCAAGCTGGGCGACGTGATGAAGGAGTCGGCCCGAGCGGCGATGTCCTACCTGCGCAGCCGCGCCGACGGATTCGGCCTGGAGCCCGGCTTCCACGCCGACCAGGATCTCCACATCCATGTTCCCGAGGGCGCCATTCCCAAGGACGGCCCGTCGGCGGGCATCACGATGGCGTCGGCGCTCATCTCGTCACTGCTGCGGGTACCGGTACGCGGCGACGTGGCGATGACCGGCGAGATCACGCTGCGCGGGAAGGTGCTGCCGGTGGGCGGCATCAAGGACAAGGTGCTGGCCGCCTACCGCGCGGGCATCTTCGAGGTCCTGCTGCCGAAGGAGAACGACAAGGACCTCGAGGAGGTGCCCGAGGAAGTCCGCGACAAGATGAAGTTCCATCTCGTGGAGTCGATGGACGAGGTCCTCGAAATCGTCTTCGACGGCGTCGTGCAGAGGGCGCCGGAGGTGGCAGCGGAGTTCCAGAAGCCCGCCTCCGAGGCGCCGCCCGCGAACGTCGCCCACTGAAGAGGCCCACTCAGGAAGCCGAGCGGGACCTTGAAGGTCCGTGATGCCCGCTTCGTCGTCTCGGCTGTCCGGGCGGCCGACCTGCCCCGGGACGGCCGACCGCAGATCGCCTTCGCCGGTCGCTCGAACGTTGGCAAGTCGAGCCTGATCAACCGGCTGCTGGGCCGCAAGGATCTCGCCCGCACGAGTTCCAGGCCGGGGCGCACCCGGAGCGTCAACTTCTTCCTGATCGACGATTCATGGTACGTCGTGGACCTGCCCGGCTACGGCTACGCCCGCGTTTCGAAGAGCGAACGGGAGGCCTGGGGTCGGAGCGTCGACCGGTACTTCCGTTCGGCCGCCGGGCTGGTCCGGGTCGTGCTGCTCGTCGATGGTAAGGTCGCGGGCACGCCGCTCGACTCTGAAGCGTACGGATACCTCCGAAGTCTGGGACTCGAACCCGTCGTGGTCGTGACCAAGGTCGACCGCGTGAAACGGGGGGCTCGAGCCGGGACACTTGCCAAGGTTGCAGAGCTGTTGGGAATGCCGGCCGGGGCCGAGCTGTTTTCCGTGTCGTCTCGAACCGGCGAAGGAGTCTCGCGGCTGTTTGCGGAGTTGCTCAGCCCCTGAATCGGCCACGTTCCGTGCATAGGGCCGGCGGCGCCTCTTCCGGCGAGGATGAAGAAAGATGACGACGGACGGAGCCACTGAAGCGATGGACGGAGCCCGTGAAGCAGGGCGTAGTGGAAACGGCGGCGCCAGGGCGGCGGAGAGCGCCGATCTGGCCTTCGACCTGAAGGCCCTGAAGGACCTGAGCAATGCCGACCTGCTCAAGCTGGCCCGCGAGCTCGAGGTCGTCGGCGCCGCCGGCATGCCCAGGCAGGAGTTGACCTTCAAGATCCTGGAGGCTCAGACGGAGAAGAGCGGGCTGCTGTTCGGCGAAGGCGTCCTCGAATGCCTGACCGACGGCTTCGGCTTCCTGCGCGCGCCGGAGTACAGCTACCTGCCGGGGCCGGACGACATCTACGTCTCGCGCAGCCAGATCCGGCGCTTCGACCTGCGCACCGGCGACACCGTTTCGGGTCAGGTGCGGCAACCGATGAACAAGGGCGAGCGCTATCTCGCCCTGATCAAGCTCGAGGCGGTGAACTTCGAGCACCCGGACGCTGTGCGGCAGAAGATCTTCTTCGACAACCTGACCCCGTTGTACCCGGAGGAGCGGCTCCAGTTGGAAGTCTCCGGAGACCTGTCGTCCCGGGTGACGGACCTGGTGACGCCGATGGGCAAGGGCCAGCGCGCGCTGATCGTGGCGCCGCCGCGTACCGGCAAGACGATGCTCCTGCAGTCCCTGGCGCGGTCGATCGCCACGAACCACCCGGAAGTGGTGCTGGTCGTCCTGCTGATCGACGAGCGTCCCGAGGAAGTGACCGACATGGAGCGGTCGGTGCGCGGGGAGGTCGTCTCGTCCACCTTCGACGAGCCTGCCTCGCGGCACACTCAGGTGGCCGAGATGGTGATCGAAAAGGCGAAGCGGCTGGTCGAGTACGGCAAGGACGTCGTCATCCTGCTCGACTCGATCACTCGCCTGGCGCGCGCCTACAACACGGTGCAGCCGCCTTCGGGGAAGGTGCTGTCCGGAGGCATCGACGCCAACGCCCTGCAGCGCCCGAAGCGGTTCTTCGGCGCAGCCCGGAACATCGAAGGGGGCGGCTCGTTGACCATCGTGGCCACGGCGCTGATCGACACGGGCAGCCGGATGGACGATGTGATCTTCGAGGAGTTCAAGGGCACCGGCAACTCGGAGCTGCATCTCGACCGCAAGCTGGTCGACAAGAGGATCTTCCCGGCGATCGACATCGAGAAGTCCGGCACCCGCAAGGAGGAACTGCTGCTGTCGGCGGACGATCTGCAGCGGGTCTGGGTGCTGCGCAAGGTGCTGAATCCGCTGCCCACGGTCGAGGCGATGGAGGTGCTCCAGGAGCGCCTCAAGAACACGCCGTCGAATGCCGAGTTCCTGGCCGCAATGTCGAGGGGCGCAAGGGGAGCGCCGAACTGAGTCCCGCACCCGCAAGCCCCCGGGTCGCCGTTCTGCCGACCGCGCCCGCCTCGATCCTGGCCGACTATCACGAACTCCTGAACCTCGCGGGCTACCGCGAGGTGGTCGATCCGTCCGTCGACACGGCGCTCAAGATCAACATCTCCTGGCACTTCTTCTACCCGGGCAGCTCGACCACGCCCTGGCAGCTCGAAGGGGTGGTGCGGGCGATGGAGAAGGACGGCTACGACCCGGAGCTGATTCACGGCTGCCACAACCGCACCGTGGTCATCGACGCTCGGCTGGGCGAGCGGGAGAACAAGCAGATCGACGTCATCGAGGCGCACGGCCTGCGCAACGTCCACCTCTACGAGGAGGGCGAGGAGTGGCTTCCGGTCCGGGAGGCCGTGGGCGATCTCGCCACGCGGTTCCTGTGTCTGAACGATGTCTACCCGGGGGGCTTTCACATTCCGGCACGGTTCGTGGGCGAGAACATCATCCACCTGCCGACGGTCAAGACGCACGTGTTCACGACCACGACCGGGGCGATGAAGAACGCGTTCGGCGGGCTCCTGAACGAGCGCCGGCATTGGACCCATCCGGTCATCCACGAGACCCTGGTCGACCTGCTGATGATCCAGCAGCACATCCATCGGGGCGTGTTCGCGGCCATGGACGGCACCTTCGCGGGCGACGGCCCGGGACCGCGCTGCATGATCCCGCGGATTGGCAACGTGATTCTGGCCAGCGCGGACCAGGTCGCGATCGACGCCGTGGCCGCGAAGCTGATGGGATTCGACCCGCTCTCGATCCGCTACATTCGGCTCGCGCACGATCTCGGGCTCGGCTGCGGCGACCCGCGGGACGTCGAGATCGTGGGCGACCCGGCGGTCGCCGGCAGGAGCTGGGGCTTCGTCGGTCCCTTCCGGAAGATGACCTTCGCCGCGAAGATGCAGCACAAGATCTACTGGGGGCCGCTGCGGCGCCCCGTCGAGTGGTCGCTGCGCACGTTTCTTGCTCCCTGGGCGTATCTCGCGAGCGTCCTCTACCACGACTCCTTCTGGTACCCGTACAAGGCGAAACGGCAGATGGCCGAGGCCCTGGCGAGCCCCTGGGGGCGTCTGTTCGCCGGCTGGGAGCAGGCCCGCACGGACGGGCGTGGCTACCCGGAGATCGCCGCCCGGCCGACGGCCGCGTTCCGGACCGGCTGGCGGGCCTTCCTGACGTCGCTTCGTATCCTCTGGACCTGTGTGCGGGAAGCGCCTGAAGTCGCCATGCGCCTGAGCCGGCGCTCGGACGCCGCCGGCGTTCGCGGTTCGGGTTCCTGAGCCCGCCTTTCGCGGTTTCGATGCCCGGTCGGCGGTGGCAGGAGACCGGTGCCGCCTTCGCCGTCGTGTCGGCCCTGGCTGTGGTTCTGTTCCACGCCGGGACGTTCCACAACGGGGCCACCGGGTTCTCCCTGGCCGCCGGCGCCGTTTTGCTGCTCGTGTTCGCGTTTGCGGGCCGGGGGGCGTTTCTGGATCCGTTGGCGCTCGGGCGAGGCGGGTCGCCGTGGTGGCCGGCGCTTCTCGGCGCCCTCTGGTTGTCCATGCTGCTGAGCTGGGTTCAGTCACCGGTCGGCAGAGCCGGCGAGGCGGTCGTCCTCTTCCTCCTGCCCGCGGCCTGGGCGGCCGCGGGAATCGGCCGATTCCTCGGCTCGGACGCGGCCGTTCGCCTGGCTCTGGCCGGCTTGGCCGTGGTTGGCGTGTCGGCGTCGACCTGGGCGTTGGCCATGCAGCCGCTTCACGAACAGGGCCGGGCCGCGCTGCCGATCGGTCACCACAACCAGTTGGCGCTGGTGCTCGTGGCGATTCTGCCGCCTGCCGTGCTCGGCGCCTGGCGGGCCGCCGGACCGGATCGGCGGAGGTTCCGTCAGGTTGCGGCGCTCTTCGCCGGCGCGGTCCTGGTCTGGACGCTCGCCGCCACCGGTTCGATGTCCGGGTTGGCGGCGCTGGTCGTGCAGGCGGTGGCGGCTGCGGCGTGGCTTCTCTGGCGGAGCAGGGGCCGGCGGTTGCTCGTGCCGCTCGCGGCACTGCTGGCTCTGGCGGCCGGACTGGCGCTTGCGACAGCCTGGGCGGGCTCCCGGCTCGACGTGCCGGACCCGATCGGCCGTCTGGGCGCGGTCCTGCGGCTCGAGGATCCGTCGCTCCTGGCGCGCCGCACCTATGCCGAGGCTGCTGTTTCCGGCTTCGCGGAACGTCCGCTGTTCGGCTGGGGTCCGGGTTCCACGAGCTGGACGCTGGCGAACCACTGGCGGCCGGCGCCGGGCGTGCATCCGCCGGGCGAGGTGATCACGGATGCCCACAGCCTGCTGGCCCAGGCGCCCTACGAACTCGGGATTGTCGGTTCAGCCTTGCTGCTGTTGCTGGCAGCGCGCTACGGCCGTGTTCGCCTGGGTGAGCTGAGCGATCCCCGCGTGCGGGATCCGGAACTCCTGGCGGCGGCGCTGCTCGGGCTGACGGGTGCCGGAGTTTGCCTGGTCTTCGGGGTCTTCGCGGTGGTGACGGCGGTTCCCGCAGTGCTGATCCTCAATCTGGGCCTGGCAGCCGGCGCGTCTGGCCGGCTGCCTCCGGTCCTGGGCAGAGGCCGCTGGCGGCAAGGGCTTCGGATCGCCTTCTTTCTGTTCCTTGTCGCCGCCCTGGGCTGGACCTGGCAGCGGACGTCGGCCGCTCGGGCATACGCACTCGCCGTGACCGGGGAGACGGCCGACATGCCGGCGTCTGAGGCGGCCGCCCGCGATCCTTCGTTCCCCCTCTACCACGTTCGCCTCGATCCCTGGACCGCAGCCGAGGTCGCGGATGGTCTGGCGCCGCTGTGGTTGCTGGCCGGGGTCGACCGGAACGTGGACGTCGACAGGCGGCGGCTGGCGCTCGAGCGGGCCTGCGACCTCGACCCGCTGTCGGCGCTCGCCCCGTTCGAACTCATGCTTCTCTTGCGCGAAGGGGGCGCCGCGGCCACCGATCCGCGGGTAGCCGTGCGGGCGTCGCGCGCGATTCTGGCCGAGCCGTTGCTGCTGGCCGCGGCCGCCTTCGAGGGAGATCCGGACCTCCGGGCCGAGCTGCATCGGGGGATCCAGTCGTGGCCGGGACTTCCGCCGGGATGGCTGGCGGCGTTCGAGGAGTTGTGGTTCGGCCTCGACTGGTCTAACGGACAGGAGGGTCCACCCCGTGACGTACTGTCGGTGGACGCCGATGGTCGGCCCGCGGTCTCCTTCAGCCTGTTCGCGTTCCGGCGTCAGCCCTGGCCGCTGTCGATCGGCGCCGTGCCGCTCCGGAGTCATCGCCTCGACTTCGTCGCGGCTCACGACCTGCCGGCCGTGACGCGATTGCCCGAGACCGCGCCGGAACCGTTCTGGATCCGTCGCTGCGGCGTGGAGTAGCCCTGCCGCCGCGTGGACTCAGGCCACGCCGGTGGCTGCGGCGCCCGCTGCGGCAGAACGGTTGCGGCCGGCGTGTTTGGCCTGGTACATGGCGTTGTCGGCGAGTTGCAGAAGGCGTGTCGCGGCGCCTGCCGGGCTCGGCGTCTCGTTGCGGTCGCCGACGGCCTCGGCCCGCATCGAGGCGGCGCCGATCGAGCAGGTTACGTGGACCAGCGGACCGCGGCGCGGCGGCTCGCCGCCGGCGAGCATGGTGGCGGCAAGGATGGTCCGGAGACGCTCGCCGTGACGGAGGCAACCATCGAGGTCGGCGCCGGGCAGTACGACGACGAACTCGTCGCCGCCGTAGCGGGCGGCGAAGCCCCCTGCCTGCCGGGCAGCGGTGTCCACCAACCCGGCGACCTGGATCAGGATCCGGCTGCCGGTCACGTGGCCGTGGCGGTCGTTCACGTTCTTGAAGCGGTCCAGATCGATGAACAGCAGGCCGGTGTTTCCGCCGTCGCGCTCCGTGGCCCGGATCGTTTCGGTGAGCGCCTTGTGCAACGCGCGGTCGTCGAAGAGGCCGGTCAGGCTGTCGCGGCGTACGTCGACGGCGCCCGGGACGCCGGTGACTTCGCGGAGAGCCGCCGCGGCCCTCGCCGCGAACTCGTCAGGAGCGGGCATCGGAGATCGGTTCCAGGCGAGCCGGGACGCTCTTGTGCCACGGCGTGCCGGCGATGGGATCGCGGTCGGTGGCGTCGGTCAACTCGTTCGGCGCGACGCCGTCGAGCGTGCGCCGACCGGCTTCGTCCGGATAGTCGAGGCCGAGACCGTTCGGAAGGGAGATGTGCCCGTCCTGCATGCGGTCGCTGATCGCTGCGAGGACCTGGGTGGCGCCCTGCGAAGTAACCAGCCGGACCAGGTCGCCGTCCCCGATCTCGAGGGTCGCCGCGTCGTTCGGCGAGAGAGTCAGCGCCTCCTCGAGGGCCTTGCGCCGCCACCCGGGATCGCGGTAGATCGTGTTCGCGGTGAAGGAGCGGCGCTCGCCGGCCGAGAGCACGAGGGGGAACGCTTCGCTGGTGATGGCGGGACCATCCTCGGCGGCCAGCTCGTCGACCGCCTCGAACAGCTCCGGAATCGCGAGCTGGAGCCGGCCGGTCGCTGTCTGGACGCGTTCCCAACTGACCTCCGGCGCGTCGACGGAGAACACGAGCCCCTGCGGGCTGTCGATGATGGCGTCGAAGAGAGCGTCGCCCAGTTCATGGTCGTCGCCCTCGATGCCCGCCCGGCGCACCGAATCGGCGAAGCGGCGGGCGCAGATCTGGGCAGCGCTCCACAGGGCCGCCCCGGACTTCGCGCTCGCGGGCAAGGTCTCGCCCAGGGTCCGGTAGAGGAGGGCGGGCGCCGGTCCCGCGAGTTCGGGCTGCTCCCGCATCGTCGCCTTGAACGTCTCCGCGAACCTGGCTCGTCCGCTTTCGCGCAGGGCGGCGCGGAGTTTCTCGACGTGCCCGGCCGAGAAGCCGCCGAGGGCCTCGGTGAGCCGGCAGTGGATCTCCGGCTCCGGCAGTGGTCCCGCCTTGTCCGTTGCCGGTGGCGGCAGCAGCGCCCGCCGCAGGAAGAAGGCGTTCTCCGGGAACTCGAAGTTGAAGAACACCGCCTCCGCCTTCTCGTACTGCGTGGTCGCCGGCAGCACGTAGTCGGCGAGCCGGGCTGTCTCCGTCATCGCGACGTCGATCACCACGACGCAGTCGAGCGCTCGTAGCGCAGCGCGCATCTTCCTGCTCTCCGCCAGCGAGTGGACCGGGTTGGCGCTCTCGACAAGCATCGCCCGAAAGCGCTGTGGGTGATCGGCGAGGATCTCGTCGGCGATCCGGTTGCAGGGCACCAGGCCCGCGATCACCGGGGCTCCGGTCACCGGCGTCGTGCGCGGGCCCGAGGAGCGTGCTGCGGTGAGCGGGACGATCGAGGTCGGGACGTTGTGGGCCCCCTCCTTGCCGAAGTTCCCGGTCAGCATCCAGAGCAGGCGCTGGAGATAGCTGACCAGGGTCGAGTTCCGGTTCATCTGGACGCCGAGATCTTCGAAGACCGAGACGCTCGACGCCCTGGCGATGCGGCGCACGGTTTCGCGCACGAGGTCCTCGGAGACGCCGCACACGGAGCACGCCGCGGGGATGTCGACCTGTTCGAGGCTGGGGCGCACGTCGTCGAAGCCGTCGGTGTGCCGGGCGATGAACTCGCGGTCCGCGAGCCCCTCCTCCAGCAGGACGCCGAGCATCGCGGCGAGGAGCCAGGCGTCTGTCCCGGGCTTTACCTGGAGGAAGATGTCGGCCAGGTCCGCGGTCTCGGAGCGCCGGACGTCGATGACGATGAGGCAGCGTTCCGGGTCCTTCGCGAGCTCGCGCAGCGTGACCCGGGCGCGCGGGATTCCGTGCGACTGCCACGGGTTCTTACCCAGGAAGATGCCGACTTCGCAGCGGTGGAAGTCGCCGCGCGTGTGCGCGCCGACCATCTGGCCCGCGACCCACATCTCGCCCGTCTTCTCCTGCGCGAGGGCGTTGGACCGGTACACGGAACCCAGTGTGCGCAGCGTGGAGCGGGCATAGAAGCCGGGCAGGTGATTTCCCTGGCCGCCGCCACCGTAGTAGAAGATCGACTCGCCGCCGAAACGGTCCCGCACCTCGGCGAGCCGTGTCGTCACCTCGCGGACCGCCGTGTCCCAGTCGATTTCTTCGAAGCCGCCGTCCGGGCGCCGCCGCAGCGGCGACAGGACGCGGTCACGGCTGTTCTGGTAGTGGTTCAGACGCCCGGCCTTCTGGCAGACGTAGCCCTTCGAGACGGGGTTCGCACGGTCTCCGCGCAGGCGCGCGAACTGCCGTCCGTCGTCGCCGCCCAACTGGACCTCGATGCCGCAGTTGTTCTCGCACAGGATGCACGCGGTCGGCTCCCAGGGGGGCGCCTGTTCCGGCTGGGTCGGCTGTCGGCTTTCTGGTTCCATGGCGGCTCCTGAACGGCGGACGGGCTGGCGTGAGCTTATGCGGAGCGCGTGGTTGGTCGGGCTGCTACCGTGCAGGCCGGTGACTGCACCGGGCAAGAGCGATCCGCCGCTCCGCCGATCCCTCGGCCAGCACCACCTCCGACACGCGGCGTCGGCGGCTCCCGCGGTCGACTTCCTGGACGTGTCCGGCCGGACGGTGATCGAGATCGGTCCCGGCGGCGGCGTGCTGACGCGACTGCTCCTGGAGCGAGGCGCGAGCCGCGTCATCGCCTGCGAGCTCGATCCTTCGTGGGCCTTCGCGTTGCGCCGGCGACTCACTGACCGGCGCATCCGGCTCGCGGTCGGCGACGCCTGCGACCTGGACTACGAGCGTGCGCCCGTCGCAACCCGGATCGCCGGCAACCTGCCCTACAACGTGGCCACGCGGATCGTTTCCCGGGTGCTCGAGCGCGCCCCGGTCGGCCTGCGGTCGGCCTTTCTGGTTCAGCGCGAGGTCGCGGACCGGTTGACGGCGGCGCCGGGCGACGGGGCCTACGGCTCGTTGACGGTGCTGACCCAGGCCCGCGCCGCCGCGCGCCGTCTGGCCGTCGTCATGCCGGGGAGCTTCGTGCCGCCGCCGGCCGTCACCAGCGCCTTCGTGGGCCTGGAACGGATCAAGTCTCCCATCGCGGAGGAGGAGTGGACCGACTTCAGGGCCTTCGTTCGAACCGCGTTCAGCCGCCGGCGCAAGACCCTGTTGAACAACCTGGTCGCGGTCATGGAGCGGCCCGCGGCGGCCGCGGCGATCGCGGCTTCGGGGCTGCCTCCGGGGATCCGGGCGGAGGCCCTCGGCGTGGGAGAGTTCGTCGAGCTGTTTCGCGTCGGCTGAGTTGCTCAACCGAATATAGCCATATCCCGTTTTGTAGGCTAGAATCGTTAGCCCGTGCATGTTCCCGTCCACGCTTGGTGGGGAGGGCGTCGATGATTCGCTCGGATGATGGCCCCAGACGGTTCGCGCTTGGTCGCGGTCTACCGACGGGCAAGGCCAGCGAGCTGGTTGGCCTGCTGCTGCTCATGCTCGGCGCGCTCCTGCTGCTCAGTCTGCTGAGCTACCAGCCGGGCGATCCGAGCTTCATGCGCAGCGCCGAGGACTCGGCGGAGACGGCCAACCTGATCGGGCCTGTGGGCGCCCACGTCGCCGCCGCCGGATACGGTTTCCTGGGGTTCGCCGTTCTCGCGGTGGCGCTGGCGGTTCTCGGCCTGGGCTACCGGCTGGTCCGCGCCCGTGCCGACGTACCGTCCGTTCTGCAGGGTGCCGGCATCGTCGTCGCCCTCGTGGCCGCGCCGACACTGGTCGCTCTGACCGCGGGCGAAGTTGTGTTCCGGGGCGAGTCCCTGACCGCAGGGGGTTTCCTGGGGTCGACGATCGCCGGGGCGGTCGAAGGCCAGTTGGGCGCGCTCGGCGCTGGAGTCATCGCCGTCTCAGGCCTCGTGTTCGGGGTCGCGTTGATGCTGCGAAGCAGCCTGGCCGAGTCGATCGCCGCCGGTCTTCGCCGGCTCAAGACCTTCGCTGCGCTGCTCAAACCCAAAGTGCGGAAGAAGTCCAGGGCCAAGGCGTCGGAACAGGGAGCCGGCCGTGGCAAGGCGAAGGCCGCGGCGGGGTCCGCGGTCGAGACGCCGCTGGTGGATCTACCGCTTCGCCCGACCGCCGCGAACGAGGCGAAGGCGGCGCCCCGGGGATTGGAGGAGACCAGGGCCGCGCGGCCGGCAGCGACACCGGCGACGTCGGTCCCCGCCGGCCCGGTCGCGCCCGCGAGGACGGTCGTGTCGGGCACGGAAGAGACCGAGCCGCAGGTAGGGGCTGGACAGCGGGTGGAGAGTGGGGAGTTGCCGCCGCTCGACCTGCTGTACACCGAGGAGGTCAACAGCGAGGTCGACGAGGACGGATTGAGGGAACTCGGTGAACTCATCTGCGCTCGCTGCGCCGAGTTCGGCGTCGAGGGCACGATCGAGGGCATCAGCCCCGGTCCGGTCATCACCGTGTTCGAGTTCCAGCCGGCGCCCGGCGTGAAGGTCGCCCAGATCGTCAACCTCCAGGACGATCTGGCGCTCTCCCTGAAGGCCGAGGCGATCCGCATCGAACGAATGCCGGGCCGATCGACGCTGGGCATCGAGGTTCCGAACAAGCACCGGACGATCATCCCGCTGGGCAGCCTGCTGGCCGACTCCGGGTTCCGGGACGGCAAGTCCCCGCTCACCATGGCGCTCGGGCGCACGCTCCGTGGCGAGCCGTACTTCGCGGACCTGGCCAAGATGCCGCATCTGCTGGTTGCGGGAGCCACCGGCGCGGGCAAGAGCGTTGGCCTCCAGGGCATGCTGACTTCCATCCTTTACCGCTCGCGGAGCGACGAGGTCCAGTTCATCCTGATCGACCCGAAGCGGATCGAGCTCGGGGTCTACGCGGACATTCCGCACCTGAAGACCGCCGTGGTGGTGGAACCGAAGCAGGCCTCGAACGCGCTGCGCTGGGCCGTGGCCGAGATGGAGCGCCGCTACCGTCTGTTGGCTGAGGTTCACGTCCGATCGATCGACTTCTACAACCGGGCAATCGCCGATCCGGAAGTGGCCAACCGTCTGCGCCTTCGGGACGAGGAGGCGGACGAGCCCGCCGAGCCTCGCAACCTCGAGCCGCTTCCGTACTACGTGATCGTGATCGACGAACTCGCGGACCTGATGATGGTCGCCTCGTCCGAGGTCGAGACGTCGATCGCCCGTCTGGCGCAGATGGCGCGGGCGGTCGGCATCCACCTGATCGTCGCCACGCAGCGCCCCTCGGTCGACGTCCTGACGGGCACGATCAAGGCGAACTTCCCGTGTCGCATCTCATACGCAGCGGCGACCCGGCACGATTCGCGCACCATCCTCGACCAGGTCGGCGCCGAGAAGCTGCTCGGCAAGGGCGACATGCTGTTCATGCCGCCCGGCAGCGGCCGCATGCTTCGCCTCCACGGCGCTTTCGTGACGGAGCAGGAGACGGCGGCGCTGGTCCGCTGGCTCAAGCGGCAGGGCCAGCCCAACCTCGATCCGGCCGTGCTCGCGCCGCCGCCGGAGGATCGTTCGGCGGCCGCCGGGGAGAACGGCGGCGGCGATGTGCTTTACGACGAGGCGGCCCGGCTGGTCGTCGCTGAGCGGATGGGGTCCGCGAGTTTCCTCCAGCGTCGGATGAGGGTGGGCTTCTCTCGCGCGTCGCGCCTTGTGGATCTGATGGAGCAGGACGGCATCCTGGGCCCCGCCCAGGGCAGCAAACCGCGGGAAGTCCTCGTGCCGCCCGACTACTTCGAAGAGATCGACCAGTCGCAGATCGCCTTCCAGTAGCGTGGGCGGACGATGTCCGCGCGGCCGAGATTCGAGAGGATCGCTTTCTTCGGCACCCCGGAGTTCGCGGTGCCGTCGCTCGCCGCTCTGGACTCGGCCGGCCGGCGCCCGATCGTCGTCGTCAGCCAGCCGGCGCGGCGCGCGGGCCGGGGAGGCCGGGTGGTCGAACCGCCCGTGGCCCGCTGGGCGCGGGCGCACGGCGTGAGCGTGCTGCAGCCGACGCGGATGCGGGACGACGGGTTTCTCGGTCGACTCCGCGCCATGGAGCTCGACCTCGCGGTGGTCGCCGCCTACGGCAGGATCTTCCCCCGCAGCCTGCTCGAGCTCCCGTCCTGGGGTTGCCTGAACGTCCACGCATCCCTCCTGCCGGCCTGGCGCGGCGCCTCGCCGATCCAGGCCGCGATCGCCAACGGCGAGAGTGTGACGGGAGTGACCACGATGGTCATGGAGGAGGGTCTCGACACCGGGCCGATTCTCCTGCGCGAAGAGGCGGCGATCGGTCCGCTCGAGACGGCCGGCGAACTGGCGCCGCGCCTTGCCGATATCGGCGCCCGTCTTCTCGTCCGCACGCTGGACGGCCTGGAGGCCGGAGATGTCGAACCCCGGCCGCAGTGCGACGCGGCGGCAAGCTATGCGCCGATGCTCCGCCCGGAGGACGGCGTCGTGGACTGGGACCGGGAAGCCGGCGAGATCGTCTGCCGGGTGCGCGCCTACGAGCCGTGGCCGGGATCCCGGGCGTGGCTGCGGGGCGAGGCGGTACGGATCCTGGCGGCACGGCCCTTGATCGCGTTTGACGGGCCGGACCGCGGCAACAGTCGGGATCGGCCGGGTGCGTTCCTGGGGTGTCGCCAGGTCGAAGGGGTCGGCCGGGCGGCCGTGGTCCGCTGCGGCGGTTCGTCGGCCCTGGCGCTCGATCGTGTGCAGCGCCCGGGCCGTCGTCCTGTCAGTGGCATCGACCTGGCGAACGGCCTTCGTCTGGCGGTCGGCGAGCGCTTCGGGTTGCCGGCATGACTCGCCGACGACCGATTCGTAACCTCGGCTCTGGCCCGGGCTGGCGTCGTCGCCGAACCGAGGCGCCGCTCACTGCCCACGCGAAGGTCAGGGAGTCGGCCGCCTTCGTTCTCGAGCGGACGCTCGAGTCCAGGGCGCCGGCCTCGACCTTCCTCGACGGTGCGCTCGAGCGTT
Organism: Holophagales bacterium; assembly: GCA_009843505.1. Taxonomy (GTDB): domain Bacteria; phylum Acidobacteriota; class Thermoanaerobaculia; order Multivoradales; family Multivoraceae; genus Multivorans; species Multivorans azotirespirans. The sequence goes on from VYDI01000009.1 coordinate 130,629, forward strand.
GCGATCGGAGGGACCACGGGCTGTTGCGGGAACTCGTGCTGGGGACGCTGCGCTGGTTGCGCTTCATCGACCACGTGCTCGTGTCCGCATCCGGACGGCCGCTCTCCCGGATTCAGCGTGCGCTGCTGGCTCCGCTACGGATGGCCGTGTACCAGCTCTTCTTCCTCGACCGCGTTCCCGCCCACGCGGCGGTCAATGAGGCGGTGGAGCAGGCGGCGGGCCGCACGCATGCCGGCGGCGCCAGCTTCGTCAACGGTGTGCTGCGACGGATTGCCCGTTCGCCGCACCGTGACGCCTGGCCGGTCGAAGAGGGCGACCCGGCCGTCAGGCTCGGCATCCTGCACTCGCACCCGGATCTCCTGGTCGAGCGCTGGCTTCGCACGTACGGCGAAACGCGGACGATCGCCATCCTGACCGCGAACAACCGTCCGAAGCCACTGCATCTGCTTGCGTTCCGCGAGCGGGGAGGCCGCGCCCCGTTGGCGGAGCAGTTGATCGACGACGACGTGGGCGTCGAGCCGTCCGTGCTGGCTCCGCACTGCCTCACGGTTCAGTGGGGCAACCCGCTGTTCTCGGAGGCCTACCGCCGTGGCGCCTTCTACGTTCAGGACGAGGCGAGTCAGTTGGCGGCGATCGTGCCCCCGCCCGTGCCCAGGGAGCGGGTGCTGGACGTTGCCGCGGCCCCGGGCGGCAAGACGTTCGCGTTGCTCGCGGAGCAGCCGGATGCTCTATGCGTGGCAAGCGACCTGTCGCTCGAGCGCTTGCAGACCATGCGCCGCAATGCCGCTCGCATGGCCTTGGCGCCGTTGCTCTGCGTCGCGGACGGCGCGGCTCTTCCCTTTCGCGACGGTTTCGACCGGGTCGTCGTCGACCTCCCTTGCAGCGGCACGGGTACGCTGCGCAAGCACCCTGAACTCAAGTGGCGAATCAGCGCTGCGGAGATCGACCGGCTGGCGGAGCAGGCCGATTCACTGGTCCGTGGCGCGGCGGATTGCGTACGGCCGGGCGGTTTGCTTGTCATCCTCACCTGCTCGATCGAACCGGAGGAGAACGAGGACGTCGTCTCGGCGTTCCTGGAGTCGCGATCCGACTTCGAGCTTCGGGACCTGAGCGCCGATCTGCGCCGGCCCGCAGCCGACCACATCGAAGCACCGGGCCTTTGGCGACTGCTTCCGGCCGAGGGTCACGATGGCTTCACGGTCCAGGCGCTCCAGCGCGCGGCCGGCTGAAGCCCCCGCGCAGCAGGCCGGAAGTGTAGGCGAACATTGACAATATGGGTTCGTCTGGCATAGATTTCCGGGACTTCCTGGGGTTCATGAGGAAAACCGAGAAGTATAACCCACTTTGAAGGAGTACGTTCGATGGCCGGAAAGGCAGACATCGTAGACGCCGTTGCCGAGGGCGCGGGTCTCAGCAAGAAGCAGGCGGCGGATGCCGTCCAGTCCCTGATTGACAGCATCTCGAGCCATCTGCAGAACGGCGACCGCGTTCAGCTTCCGGGCCTCGGGAGTTTCTCCGTGTCGCACCGCGGCGCCCGCGCCGGCCGGAACCCGAAGACTGGTGAGGCGCTCATGATCGCGGCCAGCAACGGCGTTCGGTTCAAGGTCAGCCGTCCGCTGAAGGACGCGCTCAACTAGGCACTTGTGTTCGTCTTGGCGGCCCAGTGGCCGCCTGGACGAAGCCCAATGCGAGACCCCGTGCGGCCGAGGCCGCACGGGCACCAAGCGGCCGTGCCGCCTCTACCTCCCGGAGCTAACGCACCAGGGGGTAGAGGCCTGCCAGCCGTGCCGGCTTGACACCGGCGGCGAACAGCGACCAGATCAACCAGTTCGTCGCCACGGTGCGGACAACGCCTCGCTCGGCGAAGCGCCGGGATGAAGTGGTCGCGCGCTGCTCCACGACCGAGATCGGTCCCTGACGGCGGAGGCGACGGAGGAAGTCGAGGTCCTCGAGGATCGGCAGGTCGGAAAACCCGCCGCAGGCGATGTAAGCGGCTGTCGTAGCGAAATGGGCCTGATCGCCGAGCGGAGTGTGCAGCCAGCGGGTCCGGATGTCGACCAGGACCCGGCCGCACCGGAGCAGCGGCGGCGCTGCTTCGAAGTCGATCAGGAAGCCCCCGCCTGCAGCGCCGGAGTCCACCGCGCGCTCTATCCCGAGTCTTGCTTCCGGCGGCAGCCTCGTGTCGGCGTGGAGGAACAGCAGCACGTCGGCTCCGGCCTCGATTGCCAGGCGGGCGCCCGTTCGCAGCTGGAGGCCCCGGCCCGCCCGGGGCACGGTTTCCACCCGGGCGCCCACGCCGGACGCCAGTTCGGCGGTGCGATCCCTGCTGCCGCCGTCGACGACGATGAGTTCGTCGCAGTGGGCGCGCGCCGCGGCGATGGCGGTCCGCACCCGCGCCGCCTCCTCGAGCACCGGCATGACGATCGTGAGATGCACCGCGAACTCTCAGGGCGGCGAGCGATCCGGGTGGCGCGTGGCGGTGGCGAGGCGCATACGGGCTGCTAGGTTAGCGAGCGGGGATGAGTTCCGAGACCTTCAGCCACCTCGATCGCCGCGGGCGGGCTGCCATGGTCGACGTCTCCGCCAAGGAAGTGACGCGGCGGGTGGCCGAAGCGTCCTGCCGCGTTCTGCTCTCCGGGCAGACGGTCGAGCGGCTGGAGAGCCTGCCCAAGGGTGATGCCGTGACCGTGGCCCGGATCGCCGGCGTTCAGGCCGCGAAGAGCACGGCGACCTGGGTTCCGCTTGCCCATCCCCTGCCGCTCGACCAGGTCGAGGTGGAGGTCGAGCCGGTGGAGGGCGGCGTCAGGATCCGCAGCCGCGTCGTTGCGACGGCTCGCACGGGCGCTGAGATGGAGGCGCTGACGGCGTGCGCTGCGGCGGCTCTCGCCCTCTACGACATGGTCAAGTCGGTTGAGCGCGGCGCGGTCGTCACGGACCTGTTGCTCGAAGGGAAGAGCGGCGGTCGAAGCGGCGACTACCGGCGCGGTTCAAGCTCCTAGCGTTTCGCCGATCATGCCGATCCGGTCCGGCCTCGACCGCCTGCTCGACGACGCCGGCCGCATCAGGGGCCGTCGCTACGCGCTGCTCTGCCACCAGGCGTCGCTCAGCCTGAGCGGCGTCCACGCCCATGTGGCGCTGGACGCGCTGCAACCGGCGGCAACGCTCCTGGGACCGGAGCATGGCTTCTACGGTGTCGAACAGGACATGGTCGCGTCCACGGACGAGCGCGATCCGTGGACCGGCCGCCCGGTCGTCTCGCTGTACGGCGGCGACGCCGGCAGCCTCCAGCCGTCGCCGGGAGTCTTCGACGGCTGCGACCTGCTGGTGATCGACCTCCAGGACATCGGCGCGCGCTACTACACGTTCGCAGCCACCGCCGTGTGGGCGGCCTCGGCGGCGCTCCTGGCCGGCTGCGAGGTCTGGGTGCTGGATCGGCCTAATCCGCTGGGCGGCATGGAGGTGGAGGGGAACCTGCTGGATCTCGACTTCGCGTCCTTCGTCGGCGCCTTCCGGATGCCGCAGCGGCACGGTCTGACTATGGCGGAGATCCTCCTGCTGGAGGGGCGCCGGCGCGGCTGGGACAACGGTGCGCTGACGGTGTTCGAAGTCGAGGGCTGGCGCCGGCGGCAGGCGTGGCGGGAGGTCGGCTGGCCGTGGACGGCGCCTTCGCCCAACATGCCGACGCCGGAGACGGCGCATCTCTACCCCGGCTTGTGCCTGTTCGAGGCGACCGCGGTCTCGGAAGGGCGGGGCACAACGAGGCCGTTTCAACTCCTTGGCGTTCCCGGCGCCGACGCTCCCGCGCTAGCCGGTCGTTGCGCCGAGCGCCTGGCGGCCGCCGGGCTCGCGGGGGTTTCCGTCGTGCCCGCGATGTTCAGGCCGCAGTTCCAGAAACACGCGGGCTCCGTCTGTACCGGAGTTGAACTGCGGCTCGAGGACGCCGGCTTGCTGCGGCCGGTGCGGCTGGGCTTCGAGCTGCTCCTGGCCTTTCGCGACGTTCTCGGGACGGACTTCGGCTGGCGGAGCGAGCCGTACGAGTTCGTCGCCGACACCCCGGCGATCGATCTCCTGGCGGGTACGGATCGCTTCCGGACCGGTCTCGACGCCGGGGATGCGATCGAACGCTGGTACGCCACCTGGGAGGACGAGCAGCGGGAGTTCCGGGCCGAGTGCGGCCCGGTCTTGCTGTACTCCTGAAGCGCTGCAACAATCCGCCCCCATGCACCGGGTTCTGATCGCCGATTCGCTGGCGCCGGCCGGCGTCGAAGTGCTGCGCCAGAGCGCGGAGGTCGATGAACTGCGGGACGCGGACCGGCCGCGCCTGGCCGAGTTGATCTCGGACTACGACGCCGTCATCGTGCGCAGCGGAACGCAGATCACGCGCGAGGTGCTGGAGGGCGGCGATCGCCTCAAGGTTGTCGGCCGCGCCGGGGTCGGTGTCGACAACATCGACATCGCCGCCGCGACACAGCGGGGCGTGCTGGTGATCAACGCGCCGACGGCGAACTCGCTATCGGCGACCGAACACACGTTTGCCTTGCTGCTGGCGCTGGCGCGGCGGATTCCGTCCGCCGACGCGTCGCTCAAGGCGGAGCGCTGGGAACGCAAGAGTCATGTCGGCAGCGAACTCCACGGCAAGACGTTGGGAATCATCGGCTTCGGCCAGATTGGCCAGCGGGTCGCGCGGCGGGCCCGCGCGTTCGAGATGGACGTGCTCGCCTACGATCCCTATCTGCAGGCCGAAGTCGCCGAGCGGCTCGATGTCGAGCCGATGGCACTCGACGGCCTTCTGGCGCGCTCGGACTTCATTACCTTCCACACGCCGCTCACCGATCAGACGCGGAACATGCTGAACCGCCGGCGCATCGCGTCGATGAAGGACGGCGCGGCGGTCATCAACGTTGGCCGGGGCGGTGTCGTCGACGCGGAGGCGCTACTCGAAGCGCTCGACTCGGGCAAGCTGGCGGGCGCCGGCCTCGACGTATTCCCGGAGGAGCCCCCGTCTGACTACCGGCTGGCCGCTCACCCCCGGGTGGTGGCGACACCCCACATCGGGGCCCAGACTTCGGAGGCGCAGGAGCGAATCGCCACCGAGACCGCCCGCATGGTGCTTGCCGCGCTCGGCGGCTCGCTCGCGGTGTCGGCGGTGAACCTGCCGTTCCGTTCCTCGGGTTCTCGCGGAGAACCCTTCCTGCGCCTGGGCGAACAGCTCGGCCGGCTGGCCGCGGTCGCCCTCGGCGGCAGCCTGCGGCGGGTCCAGGTCGATCTCTGGGGCATCGACAGCGAACTGCGGAAGTCGGTCGCCGTGGCGGCGCTCAAGGGCGCTCTGGTTCCGTCCTGCGGCGAGGGAGTGAACTACGTCAACGCCGAGCGGACGGCCGCCGACCGCCGGGTCGAGCTCGTGCAGGCGACGCACAGCGACCAGGCCGCCTACGCCCACCTGGTGCGGGTGCGGGCGGTCGGCGCCGAGCCGGCTGCCGGAGCGTGGACCGCCGACGGCGTGGCGGAGGTCTCGGGCACGACCTATCGTCACGGCGAGATGCATGGCGATCTGCGGGTCGTCTCCTTCGGCGGGTTCCGGATGGAGTTCAAGCCGCAGGGTCTGCTGCTCGTCGTCCGCAACCTGGACGTACCCGGATTCGTCGGTCGCCTCGGCACATTACTTGGGAACGACGGCATCAACATCGCCGACATCCACCTGGCCCGTGAGCCCGGGGGGCACGCCCTCGCCGTCCTGCGGCTCGATCAGCCGCCTGACGAGGAGTGCCTGGCGGCGCTCCTGGCTCTGGAGGACTCGATCTCGGTCGACCTGTTCGACCTCTCCTGACGAGCCCGGCCCGGCCCTCTCAGCCCACGAGAAACGCGGCGATGCCGGCGTCTTTCAGGCGTTGCAGCACGTCGTCGGCCGCCTGTCTCCGCCTGCGCTCGATCTGGACGCGATGCACTCCTCGTCCTCGAGTGATCTTCACGTTGTCGAGGTCGAGTTCGCGACGGAGACGGCGGGCCAACGCCTCGGCCGTGCTGCGTTTGCTGAAGGCGCCGGCCTGGATCGTGAACCCGTTCTGGCGGTCGCGGTTCGCCTTGCTGTCGCGCCAGCCGCGAGCCGGGTAGGAGATTGGCAGTTTCCGCTTCTTGGGGGGAAGCCGCACGACCTTGATGCGTACGTTGGCGAGACCCTGACCGAACATCTCGAGCCGTCTGGCGGCGCCGACTGAGAGGTCGATGATCCGGCCCTTGATGAAGGGACCGCGGTCGTTGATCGGGACCCTGAGCTTCTTGCCGTTGTCCCGGTTCTTGACCAGCACGACTGTTCCCAGCGGCAACTGCTTGTGAGCGGCCGAGATGCGGTTCATGTCGTAGATCTCGCCGCTGGCCGTCGGCCGGCCGTGGAACTTGGCGCCGTACCACGATGCCAGACCCCTCTGGGTGGTTCCGCGGTTCGGCGACTCGAGGCCCCTGGTCGAAGCGCAACCGGCCAGCAGGCCGGTGGCGAGAACAGCGGCGAGCGCGGGCGTGAGCGGAATGCGGGTGCGGTCGGGACGGGATCTCGGCTGGCGCATGGGCGGCTACACCCTCGGCGCCTCGACCGCCGCGGCCGGGTGCCGCGCCAACGTCGGCTCGACAGCCTCTGACAGGAACTCGTCGACCTGCTGGGCCGAACGGCCGGTAAAGGTGTCGGCGTCGACCAGGGACTCTAGTTCGTCGCTTCCGAGCCCGAAGGCCGGGTCGCCGGCGATCAGGTCGATCAACGGATTCGCCTCCCCGGCGGAGACCCGCGCGTACGCCTCGAGACTGTGCCGCCGGATGCGCTCATGCAGTTCCTGCCGGTCGCCGCCGCGCAGCGACGCCTCCATCAGGAAGGTCTCGGTGGCCATGAAAGGGAGCTCGCGCCTCACTCGGGCCGCCGTGGCCGCTTCGTTTACCCGGAGTCCCTGGGCGATGTTCGCGGCCAGGAGCAGCACGGCATCCACGGTCAGGAAGCAGTCGGTCAGCACCAGGCGCCGGTTCGCCGAGTCGTCGAGACTTCGCTCGAGCCACTGCGTGCCGGCGTTCAGCGCCCCGTGCAGCGAGTCGCTCATGACTCGCCGCGACAGGGAGCACATGCGCTCGGCCCGAACCGGGTTGCGCTTGTACGCCATCGCCGAGGAACCGACCTGGTTTTCGTCGAACGGCTCGGAAAGCTCTCCCACGCCTTGCAACAGACGCAAATCGCTGCCGAACTTGTGGCAGCTTTCCGCGGTTCCGGACAGCGTGTGCAGGACCTGGCTGTCCTGCTTGCGCGGGTAGGTCTGGCCGGTGATCCGCCAGCTCGCTTCGAAGCCGAGAGCCGAGGCGACCCGGGCGTCGAGTTCGCGGACCTTGCCGTGGTCGCCGCCGAACAGGGTCAGGAACGAGGCCTGGGTGCCCGTGGTGCCCTTGGCGCCCCGGCAGCGAAGCCGGTCGCGACGGTCGGCCACCTCCTCGAGGTCGGTCAGGAAGTCCTGGAGCCAGAGGCAGGCGCGCTTGCCCAGCGTCGTCAACTGGGCCGACTGGAAGTGGGTGTAGGCGAGCGCGGTCGTAGCGCGCTCCCTGCGGGCGAAGTCAGCCAGCGCGGCGACCGTGGCCGCCAGTCTTCCCGCGACGAGGTCGAGCGCTTCCCGAACGATCAGAGCGTCGGTGTTGTCGGTGATGAACGCCGATGTCGCGCCCAGGTGCAGAATGCTGCCCGCGTCGCCGCTGACCTCGGCGAAGTGCCGGAGGTGGGCCACTACGTCGTGGCGCGTTTCGCGTTCCAGGGCAGCTACCCGCTCCAGGTCGAGATCGTCCACGTGTTCGCGCAACGCGCCGAGCTGCCGCTCGCTGATCGGCAGCCCCAGGGCCGCCTGGTTCTCGGCCAGACAGATCCAGAGCCGCCGCCAGCATCTGAACCGGTGCCGGGCCGAGAACAGCCGCGCCATCTCCGCGCTCGCGTAGCGCTCATGGAGCGGATTCTGCGGCGCCTCCCTGGCTTCGGACATGTCCGCAGTCTACCAGCGTAAGTTGTTGGCTAGCCTGCGCTTACTGTCACTCCGTTCGCACCTCTAGGCGCGGTCGAGGAGGCGGAGCATGACGGCCTTCTGGGTGTGCATGCGGTTCTCGGCCTGGTTGAAGACGCGGCTCCTGGGGCCGTCGACGACGGAGGCCGTGACTTCCTCGCCCCGGTGGCAGGGCAGGCAGTGGAGATAGATCGCGTCGTCCCTGGCCCTGGACATCAGATCGTCGTCGACGGTGTAACCGTCGAAGTCGGTGAGGCGCTGCTCTCGTTCCTGCTCCTGGCCCATCGAGGTCCAGACGTCGCTGTAGACGGCGTCCGCGCGGGCGACTGCGGCCCGCGGGTCGGTCCGGGTTTCGATCCCGGCGCCGGTGCCTGCGGCGAGTCCACTGGCGAGATCCAGGTACTTGTCGGCAAGTTCGTAGCCGGGAGGCGAGGCGATGGAGAAGTCGACGCCCGCGCGTGCGCAGGCGATCATCAGCGAGTGGGCGACGTTGTTGCCGTCGCCGATGTAGGCGATCCGGCGGCCACGCAGGTCGCCGAACTCCTGGCGAACGGTCATCAGGTCGGCGAGCGCCTGGCAGGGGTGCAGTTCGTCGGTCAACCCGTTGATCACGGGCACGGTGGCGTGCGCGGCCATCTCGACGACGGTCCTGTGTTCGAAGGTACGCAGCATGATGAGGTTCACGTAGCGAGACAGGACGCGCGCGGTATCGGCGATCGTCTCCCCGCGGCCGATCTGGAGGTCGCGGCTGGAGAGGAAGATCGGCTGGCCTCCGAGCTGCGCCATGCCCGCTTCGAAACTGACCCGGGTTCGCGTCGACGCCTTCTCGAAGTAGAGGGCGATCGATTGGCCCCTGAGGGCGTCGCGGTGGGCTTGCGGCCTGGCTTCGAGTTCCTGGGCCAGTTCGAGGATCGACTCGAGTTGGCCCTCCTCGAGGTCGGCGATCGAGATCAGGTGTTCGGGCATGTGAGGCATCTCTCCGTTGGGCCGGACTTCATGGGGCGGGCTACACTGCCTGTCCCTTGGCTCTATCGGTGCGAATAATACACCACGTTACCGCACGACTATTCACCAAAGATCCAGACACCCAACGGTGAGCGGCGGGGGCGCCAGCCGGCGATCGTGGGTGCTGGTCACCGGCAACGCGAACAAGCGCCGCGAGGCGGAGCGGATCATCGGCCGCCGGTTGGAGACGGCGGCGATCGATCTGCCGGAGATTCAGTCGGGCGACCTGATCGAGGTGCTGCGGTTCAAGGCGGAGGCGGCCTGGCAACGGCTCGAGCGGCCGGTCGTGGTCGAGGAGACCGGCCTCGAACTGGCCTGCATGAACGGTTTCCCGGGGCCACTGGTCAAGTGGATGCTGGAGGCGGTCGGCGACGAGGGCATCGCGAACGTCGCCATTCGTGCCGGCAACCCCGGGGTCGTGGCCCGATGCGCCCTGATGCTCAGGGACGGTGACCGGGAAGTGATCGCCGAAGGCGCGACGACCGGCCGGCTGGTGCTGCCGCCGCGAGGCGAAGGCGGCTTCGGCTGGGATCCGGTCTTCGAGCCCGATGGACTCGAGCGGACCTACGCGGAACTGGGCGATCAGGTCAAGGACCGGATCGGCCACCGGGGTCGTGCCTGGCGCGAGTTTCTTCGGGCCCTCGACGGGCCAGAGAGAAGCTGATCAGGAGCGCGAAGCGCGGGCCTTCAAGGCGGCGTGGACGGCCTCGACCTGCCTGCGAAGCTCGGCGAGGCTCCCAGTGTTCTCGATCACGAAGTCGGCGACTGCCCGGCGTTGCTCGCCGGTGGCCTGGGCCGCGAGGCGGGCCTCAGCCTGGTCGCGGTCGAGTCCGCGTTCGACGGCGCGGTCGAGGCGAAGCTGCTCCTGGGCCTCGACTGTCACCACCGCGTCGTAGCGCCCACGCCCGCCGCCTTCGGCGAGCAGCGGTACCTCGAAGACCACGACGGACCCATCGCCGGCGGCCTCGAGAACCTCCAGGTAGCGCTGGCCGACGAGGGGATGAATCGCCTGTTCCAGGCGCTTTCGGCTTGCCGGGTCTCCGAACACGAGGCGTCCCAGGGCTTCCTTGTCGACGGAACCGTCCGCCCGCAGCATGTTCGCGCCGAAGAGCTCCGCCACCGCGGCGGCGCCGCGCTCACCGGGTCCGTAGAGGTCGGCCACCAGGGCGTCCGCGTCCGTGACGACGCAGCCCAACTCGGCCAGCATTGCGCCGACCGTCGACTTGCCGCTGGCAATGCCGCCGGTGAGACCCACCTGTAGAGGTGTCATGAGGTGGGTGAGGATACGCGGAAGAGGCGGTTGACGGACCGGCGTTCGTCTTGACAAGGCCCGCCCCGGACTCTACGATCCCCGTTCCTCTGCGCGGGGAGGTTCCGCTAGGAGTATGCCCACTCCTGCCGTCAGCCCACGCGCAAGGGAGCGCCGGCATCCGGAAGGTATCTGGAAAGTAAGGGCCGGCCAGCGAGAGTACGAACACAATGACAGCGATCACCAAGGCGAGGACGCCCAACCGGACCTACAGCCCCAAGGCGGGGGAAGTGGAGCGCCGGTGGTACGTCGTCGACGCGGCGGGCGTTCCACTCGGACGTCTGGCGACGCGTCTGGCGCGCATCCTCACCGGTAAGGACAAACCGACCTATGCCCGCCATGTCGACGTCGGCGACTTCGCCGTGGTCGTGAACGCGGAGAAGGCGGTCCTGACGGGCGGCAAGGACGAGAAGAAGATCTACTACCGGCACAGCGGGCAGCCCGGAAAGCTCAAGACCGAGACGGCCGGACGCCTGCGCGGGCGCCGGCCGACCCGGTTGGTCGAGCTGGCGGTCAGGGGCATGCTCCCCAAGAACCGTCTCGGCCGTCGCCAACTGCGGAAGCTCAAGGTCTATGCCGGCGCCGAGCATCCGCACGAGGCCCAACAGCCCGAAGCGATGACGATCACTCGAGAAGGGAGCGCGAGTTGACGGAGACGAGCTATGGAACGGGCCGTCGCAAGACGGCCACCGCGCGGGTGTTCCTGCGCGAAGGCACCGGCGAGATGACCGTCAACGGCGTGGGGATGGACGACTACTTCGGCAGCGAAGTGCTGAAGATGATTATCCGCCAGCCGCTGCAGGTCGTCGAGAAGGAAGGCGAGCTCGACATGTGGGCCACCGTCCGCGGAGGCGGCAGTTCCGGCCAGGCGGGGGCGATCCGTCACGGTCTGTCGCGGGCGCTGGTGGAGTTTGAACCGACGTTTCGCGAATCGCTCAAGACGGCCGGGTTCATGACCCGCGACCCGCGGCGCAAGGAACGCAAGAAGTACGGTCAGAAGGGTGCGCGTGCGCGCTTCCAGTTCAGCAAGCGATAGCGGGGACAGGTTCTTGGCTCAGGTCACGATGAAGGAGATGCTGGAGGCCGGGGTGCACTTCGGCCACCAGACGAGACGCTGGAACCCGAAGATGCGTAGCTACATCTTCGGCCGTCGCAACGGCATCTACATCATCGATCTCCAGCAGACGCTGGAGCGCTTCCGCCAGGCGGCGGACTACGTCGAACACATGGCTCGCATGGGACGCCGGCTGCTCTTCGTGGGCACCAAGCGCCAGGCGCAGCAGGCAATCGCGGAAGAGGCGCGCCGCTGCGGCCAGTTCTACGTCACCCATCGCTGGCTTGGCGGTACCCTGACCAACTTCGTGACGATCCGCGCTTCCGTGGAGCGTCTCCAGGAGACGGAGCGGAAGCTCGCCGACGAGGACAGTCTGCTGACCAAGAAGGAGATCCTCCGGCTCGAGCGCGAGCGGGACAAGATGGTCCGCAACCTCGACGGGATTCGCGACATGGAGCGGTTGCCGGATGCGCTGTTCGTCGTCGATCCGCGGCGCGAGCACATCGCGATAGCGGAAGCGAACAAGCTGAACATCCCTGTGGTGGCCATCGTCGACACGAACTGCGACCCGGAACTGGTGGACCACGTGATCCCGGGCAACGACGACGCGATCCGGACGATCCGGCTGTTTGCCGGGCGCATTGCCGACTCCTACATCGAGGGTGCGGCGGCCTGGGGCAAGGACGGCAACGGCGCGGACGCGATCGAGCCGGCGGAGACTGCCGCTGATACCGAGGCCGATGCGGAAACCGGGGCCGATGCGACGGTAGAGGCTGCCGCCGAGCCCGAGCCCGAGCCCGAGCCCGAGGCTGTGTCCGAGCCGGAAGCTGAACCGGACGCGGTCGAGGCTGCGGGCGACGCGGAGGCGGAGTCCGAGCCGGCGGCGGAAGCGGAAGCCGAGTCCGAGGTCGTTGCGGAAGCTGCGGGCGAGGCGGAGGCAGAACCCGAGGCCGAGACCGGTGAACCGGCAGCCGAAGACGAGAAGGCCGGCAGCGACGCCGAGGTCAACTGACCGCGGCACCCGCGCACCCGGCAGGTGCGGCGCCGGAGATCAGATGAAGTTCGAGTCCGAGGCGGTGACCGCCTCGTAGGGGAGCAGGAAATGAGTGCGACAGTGACGGCCGGCATGGTCAAGGAACTCCGGGAGCGGACCGGCGCCGGCATGATGGACTGCAAGAAGGCGCTGGTGGAGACCGGCGGCGACCTGGAGGCGTCGATCGACGCCCTGCGGAAGAAGGGGCTGGCATCGGCGGCGAAGAAGGCCGGCCGGACGACCAGCGACGGCCTGGTGAACTCCTACATTCACGCCGGCGGCAAGATCGGCGTGTTGCTGGAGATCAACTGCGAGACGGACTTCGTCGCACGGACGGAGGACTTCCAGCAGTTGGCCCACGACCTCTCGCTGCACGTGGCCGCGAGCCAGCCGCGGTTCATCGGCCGCGACGAAGTGACCGACGACGTGCTTGAGCGGGAGAAGAGGATTCACCGGGAACAGGCTCTGGAGTCCGGTAAGCCCGAGCAGATCGTCGAACGGATCGTCGACGGCCGGATGTCAAAGTTCTTTGCCGAGAACTGCCTGCTCGAGCAGCCCTTTGTCAAGGACACTGGACGGACGGTCGAAGAGGTGCTGAAGGAGGCGATCGCCAAGCTGGGCGAGAACATGCGGATCTGCCGATTCGCCAGGTTCCAGCTCGGCGGCGACTCCACCGTAGCGATCGCTTCCGCGCCGGCCGCCGATCCATCCTGACGGTTCAATGACCGAGCCGGCCTACCGCCGCATCCTCCTCAAGCTGTCGGGCGAAGCCCTGATGGGCGACAAGCCCTTCGGCATCGACGAGACGGTTGTTCGCCGGATCGCCGCCCAGATCCGGGACGTGTTCGAACTCGGGGTCGAGATCGGCATCGTCGTCGGTGGCGGCAACGTGATCCGCGGTCTGGCGGCGAGCCATCGCGGCGTGGAGCGGGCGACCGGCGACTACATGGGCATGCTGGCGACCGTGATCAACAGCCTGGCGATGCAGGATGCGCTGGAGAAGGCCGGCGTCGCCACTCGGGTGCAGACGGCCCTCGAGATGAAGAGCGTCGCGGAGCCGTTCATACGTCGCCGCGCGATCCGGCATCTGGAGAAGGGTCGGGTGGTCATCTTCGGCGCCGGCACCGGTAATCCGTATCTCACGACCGACACCGCGGCCGCGCTGCGCGCGAACGAGATCCAGGCCGAAATCCTGCTGAAGGCGACGCAGGTGGACGGCGTCTACAGCGCCGATCCGCGTCGCGATGCCGGAGCGGAGCGCCTGCCGGAAGTGACCTACCAGAAGGTCCTGGAACGCAACCTCGGGATCATGGACGCCGCGGCGATCAGCCTTTGCCGGGAGAACGACCTGCCGATCGCCGTGTTCGACTTAGGGGTTCCCGGCAACATCCGCCGGGTGGTGCTTGGCGAGAAGGTCGGTTCGCTCGTCACCTGACGCTCGTTCAACCGTAGAATCCTGCCGGGGAGGCTGACCAGATGCAGGAGCTGTTCTTGGAGATGGAGCTCAAGATGAAGGATGGCGTCGACCACCTTCACGCGGAGCTCAAGACGCTGCGTACCGGCCGCGCCTCCGTGGCGATGCTCGACGGCGTGACGGTGGAGTACTACGGTACGCCGACGCCCCTGAACCAGCTCGCCAGTCTCTCGGTTGCCGACGCCACGCTGCTGGTGGCGCAGCCGTTCGACCCAACGCAGATCGCGGCGATCGAGCGCGCGATCCTGGTCGCCGACCTGGGGCTGAATCCGTCGAACGACGGCAGGATCGTCCGCATTCCCGTACCCCCGCTCACGGAGGAGCGGCGTCGCGAGATGGTGAAGCGTGCCCATGAAATCGCCGAGCGCTTCCGCAACACGGTTCGGGGCGTTCGTCGCGAGGGCAATGAACGCCTGAAGCAGATGGAGAAGGCGAAGGAGATCTCCCAGGACGACGAGCACCGTGGCGAAAGCGAGATGCAGCGGCTCCACGATCACTACATCGCCCAGGTGAACCTGGCGCTCGCCAACAAGGAGAAGGACATCCTTGAGGTCTGAGGTCGGTCCTGGCCGAGGCTGGACACCGTTGCACTCTGAGACTTGACCTGCTGCGCCATCGTCCCGGCCGCGGGCGCCGGCCGACGGTTCGGTGGTGGCCGGCCCAAGCAGTTCGTGCCGGTTCTCGGGAGACCGCTTCTCGCGTGGACGGTCGAGCGGCTGCTGGCGGCGCCCGAGGTTGAGCGTCTTGTGGTTGCCGCACCGCGCGGATTCACGGAGGAGACTCGGGGAATGCTGATGCGGGAGGTTCCGGCTCGGCCTGGCGTGGACCTCTCCGCGGTCGAGGGCGGACGGCGCCGGCAGGACTCCGTGAGAGCCGCACTCGCGGCAGCGGAGGTCGCCCCGTCCGATTGGGTGGCGGTGCACGACGGCGCTCGCCCCTGTCTGGCCGCGACCGATCTGGCGGAAGTGGTGCGGAGGGCCGCCGGCAGCGGCTGCGTGGGCGCGGTGCTCGGTCGCCCGGTAAGCGACACCCTGAAGACGGCCGAGGGTGGCCGACTCCACGAGACGGTCGACCGTTCCGGCCTGTTCCGGGCCGAGACACCGCAGGTGTTTCGGGCCGCGGATCTACGCGAGGCGCTCGAGCGGGCGGAGCGGGAGGACCTGCGGGTTGGGGATGAGAGCAGTCTGTTCGAGCCGGGCTCGGTGGCGGCAGTCGCCGCCTCCCATCCGAATCCAAAGCTGACCGATCCCTCGGACCTGCCCGCGATCGAGGCCCTCCTCCGGTCGGAGCGCGAGGCCTCGCCGGCGCTGGAGACGGCCGTAGGGCATGGCTACGACATTCACCGGCTGAAGGCCGGCCGCCCGTTGATCCTGGGCGGCCAGCGCATACCGCACGAGACGGGCCTCGATGGCCACAGCGATGCCGATGTCGTGCTCCACGCGATCGGTGATGCCCTGCTCGGCGCCGCTGGCCTGGGCGATCTGGGAGTGCACTTCCCGCCGTCCGACGAGACCTGGCGCGGCGCGGACAGCTCGGAGCTGTTGCGCCGGATCGTCGCGATGGCCCTGGAGCGGGGCTTCGCGGTCCGGAACTGCGACGTGACGCTCATCGCCGAGCGCCCGTCGATGGCCCTGTACCGCTCGGCGATCGAAGAGCATGTCGCGGGGTTGCTTCGTATCGGACCCGAGCGGATGAACTTCAAGGCGACGACCCACGAAGGACTCGGCCCGCTGGGCAGGGGCGAAGGCATGGCGGCCCATGCGACCGTGCTGATCGAGCGCCCGCGGACTGGTGCGTGAGCGGACGGTGGGGCGTGCCTGAACGTCGAGAGGAAGGTCGGTGGCGGCTGGGATTCCAGCCGGTGCGGGAGATCCTGCGGAGCCAGCCTCATCGAGTCGCCGAGGTGCTCATCTCGCGCTCCGCCGGCGACCGGCGCCGGACCATCGAGGGGCTTTGCGAACGGCATCGCGTGCGGGTCCGGAGCGTCGCGCCTGGCGAACTGCGGGCGCGTCTCGTGGAGGCGGGCCAGGACCAGGCGGCGGCGCGCGGCTTCGCGGCCAGTCTGGTGGATGCGGAACGCGGCGGCACGTCGGCGGCCGCGATCGACCCCGGCCTCGTCGTCCTGCTTGAGGACGTCCAGGATCCGCGAAATCTGGGCGCCCTCCTTCGCGTCTGCGAGGGCGCCGGGGTCGGCCGTGTGCTGATCCGCGATCGCGGCGCGGCGCCACTGTCACCGGCGGCCGCGGGCGCAGCCGCCGGCGCGGTCGACTGGCTGACCATTGAACGGATCACGAACAGCGCCCGTGAGATCGAGCGCCTCAAGCAGGAGGGCTTCTGGGTCTACGGGGCCGACGCCGCCGGCGAACCGCCGTGGACCGTGGACCTGAGCGGTCCGGTCGTCGTCTGCATCGGCGGCGAGGCACGGGGACTTCGACGTCGCACGAGAAGTCTCTGCGACGGCCTGCTTGGGTTGCCCATGCGTGGCCGCGTCGAATCCCTCAACCTGTCGACGGCGGCTGCCGCGCTGCTCTACGAGGCGGTGCGCCAGCGTGCCTGACGGCCTTCCCTAGCCGAACCGCTCGCAAAGAAGGCGGCGATCACTGAACGCCGAATCCCGTCTCCCGCTCCGGGCCGTGCTCCGCGCGGCGTGGAGCGGGAGACGGGATTCGAACCCGCGACCAACAGCTTGGAAGGCTGTGACTCTACCCCTGAGTTACTCCCGCGCACCCGCGAGGGGAGGAAGTGGTGGAGGCGGATGGATTCGAACCACCGTAGGGCTTTGCCCGACAGATTTACAGTCTGTTGCCTTTGACCGCTCGGCCACACCTCCGGCAACCTCCCCGTGGAGCCGGCACCCGGATTCGAACCGAGGACCTACTGCTTACAAGGCAGTTGCTCTACCAACTGAGCTATGCCGGCCCTCGCTTGCGAGGCGCTTGACGCCACGGCGACGACGAACTCTACGACAGCCGGGTGACGCTGACAAGAGTGCTGCGAGCCACTACTCCGCAGCCACCACTGCCGTCGCCTCCACCTCGACCAACAACGACGGGAACACGAGTCCCGTGACCCCAACCCAGGTAGCCGCACGCGGCGGGTCGAGTTGCAGCACCTTGGCCTGGGCGCGGCCGACGGTCTG
The DNA here is from genome assembly GCA_009843505.1 of Holophagales bacterium. Lineage (GTDB taxonomy): Bacteria > Acidobacteriota > Thermoanaerobaculia > Multivoradales > Multivoraceae > Multivorans > Multivorans azotirespirans. The sequence continues at coordinate 147,658 of VYDI01000009.1, forward strand.
GACCTTCTCCGGGTCGATGTCCTTGATGAAGACCGTCGTCTTGACGATGTCCTCGGCGCTGGCCCCGGCCTGCTCCACGCGCTTGACGAGGTTGGAGAAGGCGATTTCCGCCTGCTCGGCGAGAGTGGCCGCGGGCGCGTCCGCGCCGTCGGCCATACCGACCTGGCCGGAGATGCGGATGGTGGTGACGCCGTTCGCGGTCGTCCTGGCGATGTGGGAGAAGCCCTGCTGCGAGCCGAGGAATTCCGTCTTCAAGTCTTGTGCCTCCGTGGTGGCGGTCGCGAGCAGGAGCACACCGAGGAAGAAGGCAAAGTGATGCGGTTGTCTCTTCATTTGAGGCTCCTGGAGTCGTGCCGGGTTTGGTCGGTTTGAAGTAGGGGTCGAGGGTTGGGGTGCGTACGATAGCGCGCTGGTACGCTGCCGGCGGAGGTTCGGCTCATGAAACGTGGTTTCTCAGTTCCCGGCCTGGTGGCGTTGTCCGCCTTGGTGATCATGTTCCTGCCTGCACCCGGACGGGGCAGCGATTCCCAATGGGTCACGTACCCGGGCGGCGACGGTCCGGGTGCCGGCCACAAGGTCGTCCTGATCGCCGGCGACGAGGAGTACCGCTCCGAGGAAGCAATGCCGATGCTGGGCAAACTGCTGTCGGTGCGTCATGGGTTCGAGTGTGTGGTGCTGTTCTCGATCGACGCGGAGACCGGGGCGATCGATCCTGAGGAGCAGACGAACATTCCGGGTCTCGAAGCGCTGGGCGACGCCGACCTGATGGTGATCGCCACCCGGTTCAGGGAGCTTCCCGACGGGCAGATGAAGCACATCGTCGACTACGTCGAGTCGGGGCGACCGATCGTGGGCCTGCGGACCGCGACCCACGCCTTCTCCTACCAGCGGAACCCGGACAGTCCGTACGCGCACTGGCACTTCCGCAGCGAGTCCTGGCCCGGCGGTTTCGGCCAGCAGGTGCTGGGCGACACCTGGATCAACCATCACGGCCGTCACGGCCAGGAGAGTACGCGCGGCGTCGTCGCTCCGGACGCGGCCGGCCATCCGATCCTGCGTGGGGTCGACGACGTCTGGGGCCCCACGGACGTTTACGGCCTGAGGAATCTCGGTGACGACGCGAACGTCCTGCTGCTCGGCGCCGTCCTCGCCGGCATGTCGCCCGACGATCCGCCGGTCGAGGGACCGAAGAACGACCCGATGGTCCCGATCGCCTGGACCCGTTCCTACACCGCCGCCGGAGGCAAGACGGCGCGTGTCTTCACGACGACGATGGGCGCTTCCACGGACTTCGAGAGCGAGGGACTCCGCCGCCTGCTCGTGAACGCCGTGTACTGGGGTCTCGACTTGGAGGACCGGATCCCGGAGCGGAGCGACGCCAGGGTCGTGGGCGAGTACGCGCCGACGGACTTCGGTTTCGGCAGTCAGGCCGTGGGCGTCATGCCGTCGGCCCACGCGCTGCCCTAGCGCGCAACCGATCCCAGATCGTAGAGGAACTCACGCCGCCACCATTCGGCCCCGGTGCCGGGGTCGCTGAACCGGTAGTCGTAGAGACGGAGTCGCACGTAGCGCGGAGGCTCGGCCTGCCGGCTCGCCTCGCCGAGCAGCCCCAGAACCGCCGGGTCGCCCTCGAACAGACGCTCAACGAACGACCCGAGCCAGTCCGCTCCGGCCGGGTCCAGAGCCGCGAACCACATCTGCCAGTCGAGGCGCGGCATGTGCGGGAAGGCGGCGCGGGGCGGCCGCTCGAGGTCGCCGGGCTTGAACCGGAACGCGAGTTCGGTCCAGGTCGCGCCGTCGACGCTCGTCTCCACGACGATCTCCGGGCGCGAGGTCGTCATCGCGCGGAATAGGCCGTAGCCGTTGATCGAGCGGAAGGGTGCGATGGCGCGCAGCACGGGTGCCGCCGGATCGACCAGGACCCGGTCGACGAGGTCCGCCAGTCGAACCGTTGTCGGCGGCGTGTCCGGTCCGCGCGGCAGTGAGCGGGTGAGTTCTCGGGCGGTGACCGACAGGCTGAGCAGAAGGAACGTCGTGGCGACAAGCCACCGGATAGGCGTCCCGGCAAGGCGTGCGAGAAGGTGTGGATCGGCCGTGCTCATGGCCGATGGTTTGCCCTGTCTCAACGGACTTGTAGAGGGCGGATGGTCAAGCCAGGACAGGCACAACACCGCGGTCAGCAGGTTGAAGAAGCCATAGTTGCCCGTGGCGGCGATCAGGAGCTGGAGCGCCAGGAGGAACCACACTCCGGGCTTCCGCAGCCGGCGTGAGAAGACAAGCCACGGGACGACCAGCTCCACCCCGAACATGATGAGGACCGACAGCTGGTGAAACCAGTCCGGTAGATGGTGGACGTACCAACTCGCGGCGACCGGCAGCGGCTGGGTGAAGTAGTGGACATCGAGCGCGGTCAGTCGCCACCAGGTCGGGTCGAGACTGAGCAGCTTGACCGCGCCGGACAGGAACATCAGCTTGACCACCAGCAGCCGGAAGAGCCACATCCCCGGTCGGGCCGCCGCCGGGTCCGGCGCCACCCGGAATGCGGCGCGGACGGTCGCTGCGACTGGCCGCCGTATGGCGCCGGCCGGAGCGTCGGCGGGTCCCCGGAACGGCCAGCCCAGAGGCGCCAGCACGACGGCGCACAGGGTCGCCTCCAGCAGCAGCGTGTCCCACTGGAACGCGAGAAAGGTCTGGCCGCCCCAGACCAGCGACAGGTAGCAGATCCAGAGCGCGGCGAAGACCGGCGCGGTCACCATGCCGGCGATCGCGAGCAGGGACAGTAGGACACCGGCCGCGCAGAGCGCGTGGAGTGCACCGTCGCCGGCACCGAACCAGAGCAGGGACGGGACGTTGACGAACCGTTCGAATGCCCCGGCGCCGAGCACCCGTTCGAGGTAGGCGAAGAAGTCCCGTGCCGGGAGGATGCCCCGCGATCCGATCAGGCCGTCGATCTGGACCCACAGGGAAACGAAGGCAACCAGGTGAACGCCGGCCAGGAGTCGCAGAAGCAGTCGCGGCACGACGCCTATCCTGCCCGAGGCGGTGGCATACTGCGGCGCCTGACGACGAACCGATCCGGCGAGGGATAAGCGCGATGGAGATGGAGACCTTCGATCTCGAGCGGCAACAGTCGCTCTGGGAACATCGCGTCGACATCAACCTGAGCGAGAGTGGCGTCGAACCGCTGACGCTGGCCGGCCTGGCGGCGCTGGGGCTCGATCTGGACGGACTGCACTCGATGCCGCTCGAGTACATCCAGTCGAACGGTACGCCGGAACTGCGCGCGCAGCTCGCCGGGCACTACGCGGGGGCGACGATCGAGAATCTGCTGGTGACCACCGGCTCGGCCGAGGCGAACTACGTGGCCGTGCAGGTGCTGGTCGCACCGGGCGACGAAGTGGTCGCTATCGTGCCGAACTACCTGCAGGTAGGTCTGACGGCCCGTGGTCTCGGGGCGGCGGTGCGAGACATACCGCTGCTCCCCGGCGCTGACGAATCGACCTGGTCGCTCGACTGGGACGCGTTCGAGGACGCGGTGGGCGAGCGGACGAAGCTCATCTATCTGAGTCATCCGAACAACCCGACCGGTCACGTGTTCACGCCTTCGGAGCTCGACCGGATCGCCGCCGCCGCGGAGCGGGTCGGCGCCTGGGTTCTGTCGGACGAGGTCTACCGCGGCGCCGTGCACGACCTGGCACCCGGAGAGGAGGCCCCCGGCATGTGGGGGCGGAGTGAGCGCGTCGTCGTCGTTTCGAGCCTGTCCAAGTCGTACGGTCTGCCGGGCGCCCGCTTGGGCTGGATGGTCGGTCCGCCCGAGTTCGTCGAGCGCTGCTGGGCGAGGCGGGACTTCACGACCATCGCTCCCGCGGCGCTTTCCGACCCGATCGCACGGTTCGCGACCGAGCCGTCGAACCAGGAACGGCTGTTCGAACGGGCGCGGCGGATGATGCGCACCAACCGTGCGACCTTCCGCGACTGGACCGGCCGGCAGAACGGCGCCATCGGCTATCGCGAGCCGCGGGCCGGCGCCTACGGCTTCGTGCCGCTGCTGGAGAACGGCCGTCCGGCCGACTGCGTCGCCTTCACCGAACGGCTCCGGCTGAACCGCAGTGTTCTGCTGGTCGCGGGCCGCTGGGCCGGAATGCCCGGCTACCTCCGCTTCGGTCTGGGTGTCGAGCCGGAGGCCTTCGCGGAGGGCCTGCACCGGGTCGAACTGGAGCTCCGCGACGGAGGCTAGAGTCGCTTCGTGAGCAGCACCCGGCTTCGGCGCGCCGTCCACTTCGTTCCGGGCGGCAACGAGCGCATGCTGACCAAGTCGCTGGGTCTCGAGGCTGACACGCTGATCCTCGATCTCGAGGACGCGGTGACGCCGGATCGGAAGGTTGAGGTTCGCCGCGAGGTAGCCGGCTGGCTGGAGGCGACGGACTTCGGCGGCAAGGAGCGGGCAGTACGGGTCAACGACCTGATGACGCCCTGGGGCCGGGAGGATGTCGAGGTCACGATGGAGCACCCGCCCGACGCCTACGTCGTACCGAAAGTGAGCGGCGTCGATGACGTGCTGCGGGTCGATCGGCTGGTCGCCCAACTCGAGATGGCCCACGGCCACGACCTGGGCGGCATCGCGCTGATCCTGATCGCTACCGAGACGGCCGGCGGTGCGCTGAACCTCGCTCACCTGACCGCCACCAACCGTGTTTCGGCCCTGACCTGGGGCGCCGAGGACCTTTCCGTCTCGATCGGCGCGAGCCGGCGCCGGGACGAGCGCGGCGAGTACCTGGACGTGTTCCGCTACTGCCGGTCGATGACCCTGCTGGCCGCGCGTGCCGGCGGCGCCCAGCCGATCGACAGCGTGTTCACCGACATCGGCGACCTGGACGCCCTGCGACTCGACTGCCAGCGAGCTGCCTGGATGGGGTTCGAGGGCAAGATGACGATCCACCCGAACCAGATCCCGATCGTCAACGACGTGTTCACGCCGAGTGCCGAGGAGGTCGCCTCGGCCTCCGCCCTGGTTGCCGCGTTCGCAGAGAACCAGGCTCAGGGCCGCATGGCCTTCCGCCACGAAGGACAGATGGTCGACGCCCCTCACCTGCACCGCGCGGAACGGCTGCTCGACCGGGCCCGCCAGGCCGGCGCGATCGAGTAGGGCTGCGGCGCGGCGGACTACTGCGGCCGGCAGCTTGCCGGGAAGGCAGCACCGTCAGTGACCGCCCCTGCCGGCATGCCCGGCTCGTTTCGGTACTGCATGACCGTCCCGGTCACGGTATCGGTCACGCGGATCACGTAGCCGAGATCGGTGGTGGAGGCTGCGTACACCCAGACCTGTCCATTCACGGAACAGCCGTCGAGCACCTTGACGAGAATCTCCCAGTTGCTCGTGTCGAAGAAGGAGAACAGCCCCGAGTCGTTCGTGCCGGCGGGCACCACGAGCCCGGTGCCGCCCGTGCCGTCGGAGCGCCACCAGTCGGCGGTGACCGAGTAGCGGGAGTCCTGAAGGCAACGAGTGTGAACGCCGGCAACGCACGTCCCTCCCGGCGCAGCGGCCTCCACCAGGAACGTCAGCGTGGCCGTCGACTCGGCGCTGCCGTCGCTCGTCCACAAGGTCACCTCGTAGAAGCCCGGCTCCGACCAGACCCGGTGCTGGACCCGCTCCCGTTTCACCCTGCCGTCGCCGAAGTCCCAGCGCCGGGACCGGACCAAGCCGGTGCTCGTGTCCTCGAAACGGACCGGCACTCCGGTGAGTGCGCGACAGAGGCTCTCGTCGCAATCGGCATCCACCGCGATCGCGGCCCGGGGTGCGGGCCCGGCACCGTCACGACCGTCCTCGTCCTGGCCGTCCTCGTCTTCCTCGTTCTCGTCCTCCTCCTCGTCGTTTCGAGGCGGCGGACCGCCGCCTCCACTTCCGCCTCCTCCTCCACTACCGCCGTCGTTGTCGCGAATCGCCAGGGTCGTTGTGCCGCTTCCGGTGACTCGGGACGGCAACGTGCCGAAGCTCAGCACGACGGCCTCACCGTCGTCGTCCACTGCATCGTCCGTCGCCGAAACGAGGAACTCGTAGGCCGTTGCGCCCGGCCCGAAGGTCACGCTGTCAGGAACGCCCGAGTAGTCCCCGTCCTCCACCCCGCCGTAAAGAGTCTGCAACAGCCCGATCTCCACACTCCGCTCCGGGTCGCCGTCCAGGCGCACGACCACCGTCACTGCCGCGCCCTCCGTTACGCCGTAGCTGACCGACCCGAACGACGCCTCGACCTCCGGATCGTCGTCGTCGAGAATCGTCCCCGTTGCCCTCAACTCCAGTCCGCCGCCCAGTAGCGACGCTCCGTTCGCGTTGCTGAGCGTCAGCGTGAAGGTCTCCGACTCCGCTTCGTCCACCGCGTCGTCGGTGACCGGTACCCGGATCGTCTGTGCGGTCGTCGACAGCGCGGCGAACCTCACGGTGCCCGTCGTGGCCTGGTAGTCGGATCCGGCGGCGGCCCCCGCGGGCCCCGCACCGTCGGCCGTCCTGTAGTCGACCGTCACTTCGTCGCCGCTCGCGGTGCTAAGCTCGACCTGAAACACCACGGCCAGGTCCGCCGCGGGAGCGCCTTCCGAGACTTCCGCGTCGGCGACGAACAGCGTTGACGTGTCGTTCTCGACGATTGTCACCGTTACCGCGCCGGCCGTGACCGAGCCGTAGTCGCCGCCGCTCACCTCGTGGCGGACGGAAACCGGATCGTCCGCAACCGCGTCGGCGTCGTCCGCCGCGCTCACCGTTACCGTCCGGGACGTGTCCCAGTCGTTTGTCGTGAACTCCAGCACGGACGGCGTCACCGACACGTCCGAAATCGCCGGGTCGAGGGTCAGCAGCACTTCCACATCGGCCGTCGGTTCCGACGCCAGGACCACTGAGTAACGTCTCTCGCCGGCCTCCGGAACCGCCAGCGCCGACTCCGAGATCGTCACGGCGCGCTCCTCCTCATCGATGATGTCGATCGTCTGCCTGGCCACACTCAGGTTCCGGAACCACGCGGTGACCTCGATCGTCTCGTCGTCGTCATCGATGTCGTCGTCCAGCAGCGTCAGAGTCGTCTCGGCCGCGGTCGAACCGGCCGTCAGGACGATCTGGTCCAGATCGGCCTGGTAGTCGATTCCCCTGGTCGCGGTGCCACCGAACTCCAGGCCGATCGTCTCGTCGGCCGGTAGCGCGACTCCGCCCGTCTGCACCGCGATCGTCACGCTTCCCGACTCCTCGAGCGCGGTCGAGACGTCGAAGGTCACCGTCAGCGCCGCGACGGTTACCGCCTGCGCGGGTACCTCCGACAAGGTCGTCCCGTCCGCCGTGCAGATGGCGGAGGACGCGCACGATTGATCGGGCAACAGACTGAGGGTGAGCGGGCCGGAGCCGTCGGGCGTCAGGACGACGACATAGGCGTTGGCCGGCGCGCCCGCTTGCAGATGCGGGCTTACGCTCGCGACCGTGCCGCCGTCGACGCTCAACGATGGGCTCGAAGCGCTCAGATCCACCACGGGCCGGCTGAAGGCCGCGATCACCTGCGGCGCGTCCGTAGGGCCGCCGTGGACGAGCGAGGTGTGTTCGCTGGCCGGGAACTCTGCCGTGAGCGGGGCGGGCTGCGGCGCCAGAGCTTCCGCCGGGGCCACCGCCGCGTTGATCTGGCGGTCGCGCTCGTCTGCGGGCGGCTCCGTGAAACGGAGGCCCAGCTTTTCCTGCCCGGTGGTGGGATCGACCAGAGTGACCACTTCATCGTCCGGAATCTCGTACTCTTCGTCACTGGCCCGGCCCCAGCTCACCAGCCAATCGCCGTTGTCGAGCGCCTCCACGTTGCCGGTGATGTTGCCGAGGTGGTCTCGCTCGCCGCGCAGGGAGTGATCGCGCACGAAGACGGCCTCGTGGTTCGTGAGATCCAGCGAGTACTCCACCGCGCGGCTGAAGTCGTACCCCTCGCGGCCTAGCTGCTCGAACGTCCATGGATCGATCGCGCACTCGACGCCGTTGTCGAAGAGGAAGACGTTGCCGTTGGGCAGGAAGCGCGCCATGTGCTGGCCGCAGAATTCGCCCTCCGGATCGTTGATGAAGTCGAGCGGCCGCGGGCCGATAGAGCGTGCCTCCCATTCCGCGTCGCTCAGGTTGCTGCGGCCCATCCGCCAGATGACGTCTCCCCGCGTCGCGCCGGCGTTGACATCGATCCCCAGCACCTTCGAGCAACCCCGCAGCGAGACGGCGAGCATGTCGCCGACCAGGTGCATCCCGTTGATGTGCGCATAGCCTCCATGGGCAGCCCTCATCCTTGGGTCGGTGTCGAGGGTCAGGGGGAAGCGGTGCGAAACGCAGTCCTCCACGGCGACCCTGCCCCAGGAGTTCCAGTTGAAGACGGCCGATCCCCCTGGCGTGACGATCTGGATCGCCGAGTCCAGGACTTCGACGGAGGAGACATTCGTCCCGTCGGGGTAGGGAAGATCGATGCCGCTGAAGTCGCGATTCGCCGGTTCCCAGGCCATCAGCAGGTAGTTGCCGTCCGCAAGAACCTGGAAGTCGTGAAAGTTGACGGTCTCAAGCGGCGCCACGGTCCTCACACTGTCCTGGACGACTTCAAGGTCCTCATCCAGGATGGTGTAGGTCCGCTCCTGCTTGAGCCCGTAGCGGTACGCGCCACTGGCGCCGATCCGGTGGAACCGGACGACGGCGAACTCTCCGACTCCCGGGAAAGCGCGGCGCTCGCGCGGCACGCCGTGACGGTCCAGGAGCATCAGGTAACCCAGGCGCGTGAACAGGATCAGATCCTCGAAGGGGTCGGTGTCCGGGAACGTGTGCGTCTCGACTCCGAAGAATGTGTCCGCCAGGCAACGCACGACGTAGGTCGTGGCGGCGCCGCTCGGGTTGGTGACGCGGATCTCCACGTCGCTGTCCTGGGACACCTGCACCGCAACCGTGGATGGCGCGCGGGCGGCCTGCACGCCCGCCACCGCCACGCGGACATCTGCCGGCGCTGACACGGTCAGGGTCATCGTGTCGGTCGCAGTGCACCCGATGCCGTAGTGCAGGATCTGCGGGGCGAAGGCGGGGTACAGGCCGCGCCCGGTGTTCGTCCGGGAGTGCCCTGTCTCGGCCGTCAGGCCCGTCAGCAGAGGCCCCCTGACCGCGTTGGGCGCCACCTCGCTGACGGTCCAGCCCGTGCCGTGCTCGTCCGCGTAGGTCGCCGACACCCGCAGAAACGCGTTCGTGTCCGCCGCCGTCGGCGTGTGGCTCGCCGAGTCCGCGTCGGCGATGACCGCCCAGGAGTTACGGCCCGTCGACCGCTCCCACTGCCAGACCTCCGTGCCGGGGGTCGCGCCGTCCGGGTCGGTCAGCGTCGCGGTCAGCGCCACGTTCAGCGAGGGACGGGTCGATGACAGCGACAACTCGCCCTCCTCGTTCACGTCGGCGACGGTGACGGTCACCGTCAAGGTGTCCGTCACGGCCGTGCCAGCTTTGCCAAACACGGTCAGCTCGTAGGCGTTCTCGGCGTCGGCGTCGACGGGCGCCTCGAAGTCGGGCGGCTCGGAGAAGATCCGCGGAGCGACCGGGTCGAGGGCGAACCGGAGCGCGCCAGGCGGCTTGTCGATGCTGAAGAGGTCCGCGTCGGTCCCGCCGAGGACCCACTCGATGCCGTCCCGGTCCTCCTCCGAGGACGCGCTGAAGCTGGTTACGCGACCCCAGCCGTTCTCCATGAAGGTGACGCTCGTTGCGCCGTCGATCGCCGTGAGCTCGATGACGTTCAGGAGCACGACTTCCAGGGCCGCCGTGTCGGTGTCGGTTCCGTCGCTCACCTGCACCGTCACTTCGTAGGTGCGGTCCTCGTCGGCGTCGTCCGGCATCTCGTAGTCCTTCGCCGCCGCGAATGACAGGGCGCCGGCCTCGCTCAGCGTGAAGCGGGCCGCGTCCGGCCCCCCAGTCGTTCCGGCCGGAATCGACCAGACCAGATCGGCCGGGGCGGTAACGTCGTCCGTCGCGGTCAGGTCGGCGACCGAAGTCGTTCCTTCGTCAACGCTGATCGGTCCCGTCGTGGTGATCTCGGGCGGAGCGTTCGTCTGCGCGGCGAGGCGTGCCGTTCCTGCCGGACCGGGGAGCAGGAAGCCGGACAAGAGCGCGGCCGCCGACAGGAGGCGTCGCCAACGGTACGCCAGGGCCGCGGCGAGCCCGTTGGTTGCACTCATGCCGGATACATTCCCCCAGCAGGTTCCGGGGGACGCCGCTTGGCGCTATTGAGTGGCGCACCTTTCGAATTCGAGGGCAACTGGCGCTAGTTAGCTTGGCCGCTCGCCAATTGTCAAGGTTGCTCACAAGCTCGGAGGCACTCATACTGGTACTAAGATTGGTACGTGAATGGTCCGTCGCTAACGAAAGAGACACTGATTGGTTTGAAAGAGGAAAAGAATTGGTACCTATAGGTCTGCAATGTCTCCGGGCAGGGGGGCGATAGATGGCACTTGGCAGACGTCAGCGACGGCGTGAGGACGAGCTCTTCGTGGCAAGGAGCGAGATCCGTTCGTCTGGCGACCCGCCCCTCAGCGCCGCTTCTGCCACGGACTGCAAGAGAGGGATCTTGTGTTACCGGATCGACGTGGAGACATGCGCATGCGGCGCAACGTAACTTCCAGGAAGGGGTCGCGCTGGGCGATGTTGCTGCTGGTGGCGGGCCTCTGGCCCTCCGGCTGCGGTCCGGGCCAGACGCCGGTCGAGGTGGTCGACCTGGTCGAGGAGTTCCGGTACGCCGAGATCAGGCGGGAGCGGCCGCTGATTGACCTGGGAGTTCCCTCGGCGGCGGCGGCTCTGGTAGGTGGCTGGTCGTGGAACGAAACCGATCCCCGTGGGACTACCTTCGTGTGGGCGGTCGGGCCGCGTTCTGAGGTTGCGGTCTTTCTGGCGTGGGCACGGGACCTGGAGGTTCGTATGAGGTGCCGCGCGTTTCGCTATCCGGGTGCGGCTCCGCAAGTCCTGCGTGTCTTCTGGGACGACATGGAGATTGCGTCTCTGGAACTCGAGCGCGGTTTCGGGGAGCAGTACTTCATCGTTCCGGCGGAACGCGCGACTCCCGGCAACCACCGGCTTGGCCTGGTGCCGGCGTACTTTGGACGGCCCGAAGTGACGGGCGACCCGAGCCCCGCGCCCAGGGACCCCCGAAAGCCGTCCTTCGCCTGCGACTGGATCGCGCTCGGAGACGGTTCCAGCGCCGGCGAGGCTCGTGGAGAGGGCGAGACGCTCTGGATCCCGGAGGCCAGCGAGGTCGCGTTCTTTCTCGAACCCGAGTCGGAACTGGACCTGCGCTGGGAGAGCGTCGCGCCGCGGGGCGTCGACGGTCTCGATGTCGTGTGGGAGGTCGAGGGCGCGTCGCCGGTGACCGCTGTCATCGCCCAGGACTCCGATCCGGTTCTGCGCCTGCCCTTGCCGCCGGTGAGTGACCGGGGGTCGGTTGCGGCTGACCACGATCTGGGGTCGGTCCGGCCGGCGCGGCTGACGCTGCGGGCGGCAGGGGGCGTGGCCGTCTTCGGTGAAGGGGAAGCCGGCGTTGTTCTGCGCCGGCCCCGTTTGACCGGGGATGGGCATGCTCGGCGACTGCCGGACCGGACCGTCGACGTTTCGTCGGCCACGGGCGACCAGACGGCACCGGCGGTGGACGAAGGGAAACCCGAGTCAATCCTGGTCTGGATCGTGGACACGCTGCGGGTCGACCGGCTTGGCTTCCATGGTCACGGGCGGCCGGTGTCGCCCAACTTCGACGCCCTGGCGGAACGCTCCACGGTGTTCGAACGGGCAGTGGCGCAGTCGTCGTGGACACGGCCCACGGTCGCGACGTTGCTCACCGGCGTCGGCCCCGAGCGCCACGGCATCCGCGAGTTGAACCATGGACTCGAGGGCTCGTTCGCCACGTTGCCGGAGCGTCTGCGGGAACTCGGATACGTGACGGCGGGCTTCTCGGCGAACGCGAACGTCACCGCCGACACCGGCTTCGAACAGGGCTTCGACCGTTTCGAGTACGGCGCCGTCGACGTGGACACCCTGGCCCGGTGGGCGCTCGACTGGCTTGATCAGGTTGCGGCCGAGACGCCGGACCAGCCTTTCTTCCTGATGGTCCTCAGCGTCGAACCGCACGCTTCCTTTGATCCGGCCGAGCCGTTCCGCGAGCGCTTCGCGGCAGGCGTTCAGGACAGGGGGCTCGGCACGGTGGAGCACATGAGGGCGTTGAGCAACCGGCGGATCCCTTCGACGCCGGAAGTCGTCGACCAGTTGTTTCTTCTCTACGACGCGGAGATCGCCTGGAACGACCATGTCTTCGGGGAGTTCCGGCGCGAGCTGGACACCCGGGGCCGCAATCCGTCGATCGTCGTCGTGTCGGACCACGGCGAAGCGTTCGAGGAGAGGGGGGTCTTCGGTCACGCCTGGGACCTGCACCGGGAGGTGCTCGACATTCCCTTCCTGATCCACCGGAGCGGTCAGGGCGAGGGCCGCCGCGTGTCGGTACCCGTTCAGCAGGCCGACCTGCTGCCCACGCTGATCGAGATGGCTGGCGGCGAGACCGGGCCGGGGATCGACGGCGACAGCCTGCTGCCGCTGCTCGATGACGGGTCCGCGGCAGACGGGTTCGAAGGCCTTGCCGATCGTCTCCTGCTGTCGACCATGGACACCTTCCGGCGGCCCGCCGCGTCGCTCGTCCGCGGCCGCTACAAGCTGATCGAGCTGCGTCGCGCGGGACATGCCCCGAGCCGGCAACTGTTCGACCGGACGGCCGACCCGGAGGAGCTGCACGACCTGGCGGCGGAGCGGCCGCTGCTCCTGGGCGTCATGGCGCGGCACCTGAGTGAGCAGCTGGAGCTTGCCGCCGGTTCGGCCGTGGAGGCGGTGGAAGTCGAGCTGGATGAGGACACGCGCCGCCGGCTCCAGGCACTCGGCTACATCGAGTAGGGCCGTTGCTATAGTCCTCCCTCGCGTGAACAGGTCCTTCCTCTCCGCGAGTTTCCTGCTCGCGGTCGCCTGGCTTCTCTTCGCCGCTGCCGCGGCGGCTCAGCCGGCCGATCCGCCGCTCGACGTTCTGATGCGCGCCACCGACGACGCCATGCGGGGCGACTCCAGCGAGAGCCGGATCACGATGCGGATCAGGACCGAGCGCTGGCAGCGGGAGTTGCGTCTCCACGTCGTCTCGGAGGGCACCGAGACGGCGCTGGTACGGATCGAGGCACCGGCGAAGGAGCGCGGCACGGCGACGCTCAAGGTCGAGCAGAACATCTGGAACTACCTGCCGAAGGTCGACCGGACGATCAAGGTGCCGGGGTCGATGATGCAGGCGGCGTGGATGGGCAGCCACTTCACGAACGACGACCTGGTTCACGAGTCCCGCTACAGCGAGGACTTCGAGTGCGCCTACCGGGAACGGCCGGCGGACGGCTCGGGGCATTGGCTGGTGCGCTGCATCCCGTTGCCGGACGCTCCGGTCGTGTGGGGCGCGATCGACGCCCGGTTCCGGGCGCAGGACATGCTGCTCGACCGGGCCGAGTACTTCGACGAGCGCGAACGGCTGGTCCGCACGATCCGCTACGAGGACTTCGGCCCGCTGGGGGGCAGGACGTTGCCGCGGCGGATGCGGGTGATTCCGGCGGACGATCCGGACGAGTTCACCGAGATCGTCTACGAGGAACACGCGTTCAACGTCGATCTGCCGGCAGGTACCTTCTCGCTACGGTCCTTGCGGCAATAGCCACGGGCACGACCGGATGAAGATGGAGTCGAGCCGCCTCGATCGACAGGACTGCGAGTGGTTTTAGGCGCTGCATGAAGATTCTCCGCATGGCCTGGCGCAACCTGTGGCGGAACGGCCGCCGCACGCTGGTCACGGTCGCCGCGATGACCCTGGCCCTGTGGAGCATGGTGCTCTACACCTCACTGATGGAGGGGATGCTGGGCAGCATGGAGACCACCCTCCTCGACGTGGAGTTGGGGGAGATCCAGGTCCACGCCGACGGCTACCGGGAACGGCCGTCCATCTGGGAGCGGATCGAAGATCCGGATGCGCTGCTCCAGGCCCTGGACGAGACCGGACTGCGGTCGACCGCGCGCCTGCTCGGCGGCGCTCTGGTCGCTTCGGGCGACGTCTCGACCGGCGCCCTGCTCAAGGGTTTGCGCCCGGAGCGCGACGCCCTGGTCAGCGAAGTCCATCAGCGGCTCGATCGGGGAGAGTGGCTGGATCCGGCGGACACGAAGGGCGTCGTGCTCGGCTACCGGCTAGCCCGGACGCTGGCGGTCGAGGTCGGCGACGAACTCGTGGCGCTCAGCCAGGCGACCGACGGCAGCATGGCGAACGACCTCTTCCGGGTGCGTGGCGTGCTCCAGAGCCTGAGCGAGGAGACCGACCGCGCGACCGTGTTCCTGCTCGAGGACGAGTTCCGCAACTTCTTCGCGCTGGAGGACGGCGCCCACCGGGTCATCGTCCGCAGCTCCGAGGGTCAGGATCTCGCCGCGGCCGCGGGCCTCGTCGAGCAGGCCGCGGCCACGAGCGCGCCCGGCGTCGAGGTCAGGAGCTGGCGCGACCTCCTGCCGGGCCTGGCGAACGTCTTCGACTCGGCGCAAGCCGCCGTCCAGGTCGTGGCGTTCGTCGTGTACGTCGTGATCGCGATCCTCATCCTGAACGCGATGCTGACGGCCGTCTTCGAGCGGATCCGCGAGTTCGGGGTGCTGAAGGCGATCGGTGTCTCGCCGCGGCGGGTGCTGGCGCTGATCCTGGTCGAGGGCGCGCTGCAGTCGGCGCTGGCGATCGGCATCGGTCTGGTCGCCAGCCTGCCCGCTCTCTGGTTCGTCACGACGCGCGGGATCGACGTCGGCGGCCTGGGCGGAACGGCGATCATGGGCGTCGCGATGGATCAGATCTGGACCGGCGCCGTCTCGCCGCTGACGATTGCCGGGCCCGTGTTCATCCTGCTGTTCGTCGCGGGGGTGGCGGTGCTGTTTCCGGCGATCAAGGCGGCCCGGATCAACCCGATCGAGGCCATCCACCACCAGTAGCGGGACGAGGAAGGGAAGACGACCATGAGCGGACCCAACGTGGCAACCCTGGCCTGGCGCAACCTGTGGCGCAATCGCCGGCGAACCCTGCTGACCCTGGGCTCGATCGTCTTCGGCGTGTTCCTCGCCGTCGTGTTCACCGCCATGCAGGACAAGAACTGGAAGGACATGATCGACCTCGCTGCCCGCCTCGGCGGCGGTCACGTCAGCCTCCAGCATCCCGAGTACCTCGACAAGCCGACGCTGACCCGCACGGTCGTTCGCGGCGAGGCGCTCGAGGCCGCGCTCGAGTCGGAGGCCCGCCGCATCCAGCACGCCGTCGACCGGGTCATCGGTCCGACCATGCTGGCGACGGCGGGTGAGACCTTCAGCGCCGCCTTCATCGCCTTCGATCCGGAGGCCGAGGACGAGACGACGCTCTCGATCCTAGAGGCGATCGACGAGGGCTCGGCTCTCGAGCCGGGCGACCGGAACGGCGTGATCCTGGGCCACCGTCTGGCCAGCAACCTGGGGATGGAGCTGGGCGACAAGGTGGTCTACACGCTGACGGACAAGCACGGAGAGATCGTGAGCGGTCTGGCGAGGTTGCGGGGGACGCTCCGGACCAACGCGCCTACGGTCGACGGCGGCTTCTGCCTGCTGCCGATCGACACCGTGCGCGACCTGCTCGGTTACGGCGAGGACGAGGCGACCCTGGTCGCCGTGTTCGTGGAGGATCAGCGGAGGAGTGCCGGCGTCGCCGGCCGGCTCGGTCGCGAGCTCGGCGGGACGGCGGCAGCGGTTCCCTGGAACACGAGTCAGCCGCAACTGGCGGCGTTCATCGCGCTCAAGGTGGGCGGGGCGGTGATCATGGAGATCCTGATCGCGATCCTGGTCGCGGCCGGCATCTTCAACACGATGTTCGTCAGCGTGATGGAGCGGTTGCGGGAGTTCGGGATCATGCTGGCGATCGGCTGGAGCCCGGGCCGGCTGTTTCGGATGATCATGATGGAGAGTGCGTGGCTTGCCGTGCTCGGTCTGGCCGGCGCCTTCCTGATCACCCTGGGCCCCTACCTCTACCTGTCGTCCACCGGCCTCGACATGACCGCGATCTACGGCGGCACGGTGGAAGTCGCGGGCGTTGGCCTGGATCCGGTGCTCAAGGTCGGCATCTTCCCGCGCAACGCGGTGCTGATCGCGCTGTTCGCGGTGCTGGCGACCATCGCCTCCGGGATCTACCCGGCCTGGCGCGCGGGCCGCGTACAGCCGGTCGAGACGATCAAGGTGGTGTGACGTGGGGGCCGAGCCGATCATCTCGCTGCGCGACGTCACCAAGGTCTACCGCCAGGGCAGCGTCGACGTACATGCCCTGAGGGGCCTGACGATGGACGTCGAAGCCGGCGAATTCACGGCGATCTGCGGGCCGTCGGGCTCCGGCAAGACGACGATGCTCAACCTGATCGGCGCCCTCGACGCGATGACCTCGGGATCGATCGTGCTCGAGGGACGGGAACTGGCGAGCCTGAACAAGAAGGAGTTGAGCGAACTCCGCCGCGACCGGATCGGCTTCGTGTTCCAGGCCTACAACCTGATGCCGGTCCTGACCGCCTACGAGAACGCCGAGATGGTGCTCTGGGTTCAGGGCGTCGACGGGTCGAGCCGGCGCGAGCGGGTGATGGGCCTGCTCGAGAAGGTGGGGCTCAAGGGCATGGAGAACCGGCGACCCTCGGAACTTTCGGGCGGGCAGCAGCAGCGGGTCGCGATCGCCCGCGCCATCGCCAGCAACCCGGTCGTGGTGCTCGCCGACGAGCCGACCGCCAATGTCGATTCGGAGACCGCGGAGACGCTGCTCGAACTGATGGAGGAGCTGAACCGGGAGCAGGGCGTGACCTTCGTGTTCTCGACCCACGATCCGCAGGTGATGGAGCGCGCTCGCCGGGTGGTCCGGCTGGTCGATGGAAGGGTCGCGAGCGACGAGCGGCGGTAAGTCGTTGCAAGTCGCCCGCGTCGCCGGGCTGCTTCTCCTGGCCGCCGTGTCGCCGGCCACTGGGCAGACGGTGGTGGGCGGCGACGTACGCGTCTTCGCGTTCCGGGTGCTGGAGGAGACGGACCTGGCTGGCGACGGGGAGGCGGCTGAAGATAGCGACGCGGCAGCGGGCGCCGGAGGGGTCGAACTCGGGATTCTGAGGCTCAAGCTCGACTCTCGCTGGCGGGCTTCATCCGGGAATCGCTTCCGTTTCGAGCTGCACGGCCTGGCCCAGGCCACGTCGCCACCCGGAAGCGGAGCCGTGACCTCGATCGCGACCGGCGGTACACGGCGTTTCTTCGATCTGGAGCGGGACTCCTTCGGTGGCGGCGACCTGTCCGGAACGACGGAGATCGACCGTCTGAACCTGCGCTGGGACCGGCCCGGGTTCCGGATGGTCGCGGGCCGCCAGGCGATCACGTGGGGCGTGAACTACTTCTGGCCGGTCCTCGACCTGTTCGCGCCGTTCGCGCCGCAGCGCATCGACCGGGACTACAAGCCAGGAGTCGACGCCCTCCGCTTCACCGTTCCGGTGGGCGACTTCTCCGAGGTCGAGGTCATCGCTGCCGGTCAGGGAACGCGCACGCCGGACGATCTCAGCTTCGCCTCGCTCGGCCGCTTCCACAGCGAACTGGGCGAGGGCCCCTCGAGCATCGACTTCGGCTACATGGTGGGCGGCTTTCACCGGGACTTCGTTCTCGGCGGCTTCTTCGCGGCCGACGTCCGCGGCACGGGCCTGCGAGGCGAGGTCTCCTGGACCAGTCCGGGCTGCGATGCGGAGAGCATCCACCCCGTGTTTGGCTGCGGTGACTTCTGGCGTTTCACGGTGGGCGTCGACCGCCTGCTGACGCCGCGGCTGACCCTGATCGCCGAGGCGAGCTGGAACGGCTTCGGCGTCGGTGGGGCGGCGGACTACGAACGGCTTGCCGAGACTGACCGGGTGCGGCGGGGCGAGGTCGTCTCGCTCGGCCGGCGCTATGCCGGGCTCTCACTGGCCTGGCAGGCCCACCCGCTGCTGACCGTCAACGGCGCCGTGCTCTACAACCGGGAGGATTCCTCGGCCCTGTTCCAGCCCGGCATCACCTGGTCCGTGTCCGACCACGTGTCGTTTGGCGCGGGCTTGATCGCCTCGACGGGACGCGGCGTCCGCGACGGTGTCCTCGGCAGTGAGTACGGGGCGGTGCCGGTGGTGGCCTGGTCGTCCCTGACGGCTTACTTCTAGGATGGTCGCCGCTTCGCGGCGCGGCTCTCTCGGGGCCGGCGGGAACCCGTGTGGCGCGATCCCGCGCCACACGCGTCACAGTCCGTGCGCCCGTCATCGGGCGCACGGATGACACGCCGGCGCACCAGTCGCGGATCTTTATGGGTTGTTCACGAACCGTCGGCTACGCTCCGCAGGCGTGAAGAACCTGACAACGAGACCCGCCCTCGTCCCATGCACCCTGGCTCTCGCCGCCGCCCTGATTGCCGCCTGCGGCGGCGGTAGCGGCTCCCGCAGCGTGATTCAGAACAAGGGCTCCGACACCCTGGTCAATGTCGCCCAGGCGTGGGCCGAGGAGTACGCCGCCTTGAGGCCCGATACCGCGGTCGCGGTGACCGGCGGCGGGTCGGGGACCGGCATCGCGGCCATGATCAACGGCACGGTCGACATCGCGAACTCGAGCCGGAAGATGAAGGCTTCCGAGATCGAGCTGGCGCGCGGCAACGGCAACGAGCCGATCGAATTCGTCGTCGGCTACGACGCCCTGGCCGTGTACGTCCATCCCGACAACCCGATGGACGAGGTGTCGTTGGAGCAGTTGGCCGCTCTCTACGGCGAGGGCGGCGACGTGGACACGTGGAGCCAGTACGGCGTCGAGGTGCCGGGCTGCGGCAGTGACGAGATCGTGCGCGTCAGCCGTCAGAACAACTCCGGCACCTACGTGTACTTCCGCGAAGCGGTGCTCGGCGAGCGGCGCGACTTCAGGCTCGGCTCGCGCGACATGCACGGATCGAAGGACGTAGTCGACCTGGTCGAGAACACGCCCTGCGCGATCGGCTACAGCGGCTTCGCCTACGCGACGGACCACGTGAAGATGCCCTGCGTCAGGAAGGCCGAGGACGGCGACTGCGTGTCTCCCTCGGTCGATTCGGCGATCGACGGCTCCTATCCCATCGCGCGTCCGCTGTTCATGTACACCTCGGGTCAGCCCGAGGGCGCCATTCGCGATTACATCGACTGGGTGCTGAGCGAAGAGGGCCAGTGCATCATCTACGAGAAGGGTTACGCGCCGCGCGGCGACGTGGACTGTTCCTGAGCGGGAACAGGCTCCCGGGAATGACGCGGCGTCTCTGGTTCCCCGGCGGCCGGCTTGCCTGACGTAGCGCACGCCGCGGACCGGCGCGATGCCGCGTGGTGGATCGACCGCGCGGTCCAGATTCTGGTGCTGGCCGGAGGGCTGTCGGCGATCGTCTTCATCGCCGGCATCTTCGTGTTCATCACCCGCGAAGGCGCCGGCTTCGTGTTCGACCGATTCGACTTCCGCGAGTTCTTCGGTTCACCGCGCTGGACGCCGACCTCGAGTCACAACCCGACGTACGGCGCGCTCGCGCTGATCGCGGGCACCGCCTCCGTGACCGGACTCGCCATGCTCGTGTCCGTGCCATTCTCGCTCGGGGCCGCGATCTACATCGGCGAGTTCGCCACGGGCCGCGTGCGCGAGACGCTGAAGGTGCTGGTCGAACTCCTGGCCGCGATCCCTTCCGTGGTCTGGGGGTTCATCGGGCTGTCCATCATGAACCCGCTGATCATTCAGGTCTTCGACGTGCCGGTCGGTCTGAACGTGCTGAACGCCGGGGTCATCCTGGGGCTGATGGCGGCCCCCATCATGACCACGATCGCCGAGGATGCCCTGAAGGCCGTCCCGGACACGTATCGCGAGGCCGCCGAGGCGATGGGGGCGACCCGCTGGCAGGTGACCTTCAAGGTGGTGCTGCCCGCGGCCCGCAACGGTCTGGTCGCGGCGACGCTGCTCGGCGTCGGCCGCGGCTTCGGCGAGACGATGGCCGTGCTGATGGCGAGTGGCCACTCGATCAACCTGCCGACGAGCCCCTTCGACTCGGTGCGGGCGCTGACGGCGACGATCGCCGCCGAGCTCGGCGAGACGGCCGCCGGTTCCGACCACTACGGGGCGCTCTTCACGCTAGGCATCTTCCTGTTCCTGGTTACCTTCGCGATCAACTTCGCCGCCGACGTGTTCGTGCGGGGCGGCCAGCGCAAGCACCGCCGCCGCGGCCGCCGGCCGGCCGCGTCGGCGAATCCGTAGCGAGGCGCCATGTTCGAAGCGACCGCACAGAACCGCCGCAACCTGAAGGTCGAAGGTCTTTTACGGCTGCTCTTCCTGTGGATGACGTGCATGCTCATCCTGCCGGTCGCCCTCATCCTGGGGGTGCTCATCGTGCGTGGAGGGCCGGCCATCTCGTGGGAGTTCCTGTTCACCCAGCCGATGAACAACATGACCGCGGGCGGCATCCTGCCGGCCCTCGTCGGTACGGTGTGGCTGGTCGTCGTCGCCCTGATCGCCTCCGTGCCGGTCGGCGTGGCGGCGGCGCTCTACCTGAGTGAGTACGCGCCGGACAACCGCCTCACCCGGGCGATCAACCTGGCGATCATCAACCTGGCCGGCGTGCCGTCGATCGTGCACGCCCTGTTCGGCCTTGGCGCCTTCGTCATCTTCTTCCGCTTCGGCACCAGCATCCTGGCGGCCAGCCTGACGCTGGCGGTCATGACGTTACCGGTGGTCATCGTCGCCACCAGGGAGTCGCTCCAGACCGTGCCGCTCGCCTTCCGCGAGGCGTGCTGGAACATGGGCGCCACGCGCTGGCAGACGATCCGCAAGATCGTGCTGCCGAACTCGATCAGCGGCATCCTCACCGGAGTCATCCTGGAGGTGTCCCGCACGTCGGGCGAGACCGCCCCGATCATGTTCACCGGCGCCGCGTTCTTCCTTCCCTTCCTGCCCCAGGGGGTGCTCGACCAGACGATGGCGATGTCGCTGCACCTGTTCGTCATCTCGACCCAGGTGCCGGACGTGCCGGAGCACATGCCCTTCGGCGTCGCACTGGTCCTGATCTCCATGGTGCTGGCGATGAACGGGATCTCGATCGCCTTCCGCGTCTACCTGCGGGGCCGCAAGAAGTGGTGAGCGTTCCCGTCCAGGCGAGCGAGGCAGCCGACTACGCGATCGAAGTCGAGGACCTGGCGATCCGCTACCACGGCAAGCTGGCGCTTTCGCGCGTCACGCTGCAGGTGCCGAGCCACGAGATCTTCGGCATCATCGGGCCGGCGAACAGCGGCAAGACGTCGTTTCTGCGCGCGATCAACCGGATGGACCTGATGACGGCGGGCATGGAGGTGTCCGGCAGCGTGCGGGTCGAGGGGCGGGACGTCCGTAGCTGGCGCAACCCCTACGCCCTGCGCCAGCGGATCGGCGTCGTCTTTCCGCTGCCCGTGGGCCTGCCGCTCTCGATCTACGACAACGTCGCGCTGTCGTCACGGCTGCGGGGCACGCGGAAGAAGGCCGACCTGGACGTGATCGTCGAACGCTGTCTCCGCCGGGCGGCGCTCTGGGACGAGGTGAAGGACCGGCTCGACTCGCTGGGCAGCCTGCTCTCGGGCGGGCAGCAGCAGCGGCTCACGATCGCCCGCGCCCTGTCGCAGGATCCGTCGATCCTGTTGCTCGACGAGTTCTCGATCGCGGTCGATCCGGTGACGACGATGCGGATCGAGGAGGTGCTGTCGGAGCTCAAGTCCGAGATGACGATCGTGCTGGTCACGAATCTCGTCCAGCAGGCGCGGCGACTGGCCTCCCAGACGGCCTTCTTCCTGACCGGCGAGCTGGTCGAAGTGACCGAGACGGAAGCCATGTTCGAGGGCGGCGCCCAGGACCCGCGCACGACCGCCTACGTCGAAGGGAAGTTCGGATGAGCGTGGCGGAACCGGCGACCCCGGGCGCCGTCGACGCGTCGGCGGCGATCCTGATCGAGAAGCTGAACCTCTGGTACGGCGACTTCCAGGCCCTGCTCGACGTGGATCTTCGGGTGCGAGCCGGCGCGATCACCTCCCTGATCGGCCCTTCCGGCTGCGGCAAGACAACGCTGCTCCGTTCGGTCAACCGGATCAACGAGCGTCTCGGCTACGTGCGCACGACCGGCAGCATCCGGCTCTGGGGCCTCGACGTGCTCGATCCCTCGGTCGAGGTCGCCCAGCTTCGCAAGCAGGTCGGCATGGTCTTCCAGCGTCCCAACCCGTTGCCGTTGTCCGTGCGGGACAACGTCCTGTTCGGAACCCGCGTCCACCTGCCCGACGGGCGACCGCCGAACAGGGTGGAGGGCGACCGGATCGTCGAGGAGGCGCTACGCCAGGTGCTGCTCTGGGACGAGCTGAAGGACTCGCTCGACCGCCGCGGTACCGAGCTCTCGCTCGAGCAGCAGCAGAAGCTGTGCATCGCGCGCCTGCTGCCGGTCAAGCCGAGGCTGCTGCTGATGGACGAACCGTGCTCGGCGCTCGATCCCGCCGGCACGGAGGCCGTCGAGGAGCTGATCTGGAAGCTGCGCGGCGACTACACGATCCTGATCGTCACTCACAACATGGCGCAGGCCCGCCGAGCCAGCGAGGAATGCGTGTTCATGCTGCTCGGCGAGATCATCGAGCACAGCGACACGGCCTCGATGTTCCTGAATCCGGCGAACGACCAGACGGCGGCCTACATCGAGGGGCGGTACGGCTGAGGACGCCTCCGGCGCCTGACGCTCAGCTCCCGGCGCCTTCGATCCGTTCCTTGAGCGCCTTGAAGTCGGCCTCGGTGCTGGCCTGAACGGGGGCCTTCATCAACTGCGGCAGCCACTTGCCCAGCAGGTTCTTGGGACGGATCTCCAGTCGGATCTCCACCTGCGTCCGGCCTTCGCCCACCGGGGTGAGCGTGTAGATCGAGTGCCACCTGGCTCCGGCGCCGTTCGACATGTACCGCACCCGCCGGTGGGGCTCGTACTCGATGCACGTGACGACGTTCTGGTGCAGCTTGGCGAACTTCGCGAACGCCACCTGGATCGGGGTCCAGTCCCGGATCTCCCGAAACTGCGCGCCGACTCCCATCGTCTTCTCGGAAACGAACTCCACGCTCAGCATTTCGGGAATCGCCTCCCCGTGGCGGCCGCCGTGGGCGAGCGTCGCGAACACGGTCTCCTGGTCGGCGTTCCAGGTGTCGATCATCCTCGCCACGAGGATCGGCTTCGAATCTCCGACCTCGATCCCCGGGTCCGGCTGCCCCGAACCTGCATCTGAATCAGGCATGTTGCTCCCCTGCTTGTACGCGGCTCGAGTCCCGCCGCTCGTGAACGTCAGCCGTCCACGGCCCGACAACGCCGACGGCCGTGTCGTTCCGGTTCGGCGGATCGGTGGACCGGGGCTCCAGCCGGAGCCGGTTGGCCAGAGATGCCGTGCCGAACACGAAGATCCGCCGGGCGATGTCCATTCCCTGGCAGAAGTGCGGGCCCAGCCCGAACGGTATGTAGGCATGGGCCGGACAGGGTGGGCGCGGGTTCTCGAGCCAGCGCTCCGGCCTGAAGTCCGACGGCCGATCCCAGTGCTCGGGTCTGTGGTGCAGAGCCCTCATCGCCACGTGAACGAGCGTGCCCTTGGGAATCAGGTAGCCGCCGAGCACGCGATCCTCGGTTGCCTCCTTGGGCAGCATGACGGCGGTCGGAGGATCGATCCGGAGCACTTCGTCGAGTACGGCGCTTGTGTACGGCAGCCTGTCGAAGTCGGCGGGCTCGATGCTCGCGCCGTTCAGGACGGCGTCCGCCTCGCGTTCCGCCTTCGAACGGACCTCGGGATTCCCTGCCAGGTAGTGGACGCCGAAGGTGAGGGCGCTGGTCGGCGCGTCGATGAAGCCAGTCAGCAGGATGATCAGCTCGTCCCGGATTGCCCGGTCGGAGTCCAGACCACCCGCGGCGCCCTCGAGGTCCAGGGCCCGCACGTACTGCGCGACGACATCCCTGCCGGAGTACGCGGAGTCGCGGGCCCTCTGCATGGCGCCGTAGATCGCGGCGTCGACGAGCTCGACGCTCTTCCTGCCTCGTCGGAGGACCGGCAGGGGCAGCGACTTGAACAGTCTCGGCCCGGGCAGGATGTCCAGCAGCAGGTACGTCTTCTGGAGCGTGAGCGTGTCCTCTCCCAGTTGACGGGGCAGCTCGACGCCGCGGCCGAGGACGATCTCGACGATCGCGTCCCAGGCGAAGCGTTCGAACTCCTTGACGAGGTCGACGCCCTGGCCGCCAGAGAGTCGCTCTCTCAGGACCGTCGCCTGTTCGGCGATGATCTCCGCGTAGGCGCCTTCGGAGTCGCCCGCGAAGACCGAGGTCATGAACTCGGCTCTTCGCCGATGCTCCTCGCCCTGGTGGAGGGAGATGGAGCCGTACTTCCAGTCGTCCGTCACATCGCCCGGGAACCAGGGTCGGAAGTACTGCTGCTGCGTGACCAGGACCTCGCGAACGAGCTCGGCGTCGAAGACGACGCAGCACTTCATGAAGGGAAGCTCGAAGGAGACGACCTCTCCGTACTCGCGGCGGAGTTGGTCCGCGAACGCGCCGTAGTTCTCCGTTCGCTGCCGGAGGTTCTGGAGCCGGTGGCCTTTCGGCCCCGGGGGCAGCTTCATTCCGGGTCCCCTTGAACCCCCGCAGTGGTGCTGGTGCGCATGTTGGAGGCGAGTCCGCGGACCGAGTCTACCTCCCGTTTGGGAGAAAGATAAGCTCGTTTCAGCGATGCAACAGACAGAAGCCAAGCCGGACCGCCAGCTTCCGCCGGGCCCGCCACGGAAGAAGCTCCGGACGATGCGCCGGCTGGCGGCCGACTACACCGGTTTCTTCCACTGGCTCCACTAACAGTGGGGCGACATCGTCTACTTCGAAGTGCCCAACGGCGGGCACTGCGCTGTCTTCGACCCGGACATCGCCGAGGACCTGGTGCGGAAGCCCGAGTTGTTTCAGAAAGACACTCCGGCGTTCGCCTTCGAGGTCATTCAGTCCCCCTGCCTTGCCAGGACGCCGTTCGGCGACGAGCACCAACGCCTCACGGACCTCACGGTGACCGCGTTTACCCCCGAGCGGACGGCGGCCTTCAGGCGGATCGCCGTCTCGGAGGCGTCGTCCTTCGCCGGCGAGCTCACGGAGGGAAGCACCGTCGATTTCCGGGCCGCGGTCGAGCGTTACACGTGGAACGCGCTGACGACTTCGATGCTCGGCGCCGGGCGTGAACTGGGTCCGGGACCGGGTCTGGCCATGATGAGAGCGGCCAAGCTCAGCTTCATCGTGTTCGCCATGCCCGGATACAGGCTGCTCCGGAAACTGCCCCTGCCGCACGATCTGAAGGCGCGCAAGGCGATCAGGCCGCTCGATGCGGCCGTGTACGACTCGATCCGGAAGGCCAGGGATCCCGACAGCGCGGAAACGAGTCTGATCGCGCACTTCGTCCAGGCGACGGAGCGGGGAGAGTCGGACTGGTCTTTCGGCAGTGACTCGGAGATTCGCGACGAGGCGTACGCGGCGTTCGTCGGCGCCTGGGATCCGGCTGTTCATGCGATGGCCTACATTCCGCACTACCTGGGCCGCAATCCGGGGGTCCGGGCGCGGCTCGAGGAGGAGGTGGATCGCGTCGTCGGCGACCGGCCGCTCTGTGCCGAGGACCTCGAGCGGCTCCCTTACACCGAAGCCGTCTTCAACGAGCTGCTTCGTCTTCAGCCTGCGGCACCTCTCCTGGTCCCCCGCAGGGCGGTGCGGGACACGTCGCTCGGCGGTTACTTCATACCGAGGGGCACTCTGGTCGAGGTCGTCACGCATGTGATGCACCGCCGGGTCGAGTATTGGGAGGACGGCGAAGAGTTCAGGCCTGAGCGCTGGCTGGAGGGACAGGCATGCCCGCGGGGGGGCTACCTGCCGTTCGGCCTGGAGCCGAGGGGCTGCAGGGGCGTGCCCCTGGCCATGGCCGTCCTCGTGTCCGGACTGGCCGCTCTGGTTCGGAGATGGCGACTGGAACCTGAATCCGACGAGTTGCCGGCCGACGGCCTGGAGGTCGGGATCCTGAGCAGCCCCATCCGTACCAGGGTGGTGTCCCGAAAAGCCGCGTAGCGCGAGCCGGCAAGCGAACAGATCCCTGCCTCTGTGGCATCATCGGCGGCTGTTCCCGAACAGCGGTCGAAGGAGACAGGCATGGGCAGGTACGGTCTGACGGACGAGGTAGTCGAGCTCCGCGAACGGATGCGGGAGTTCATCGACGGCGAGGTGATTCCGGCTGAGCCGGAGCTGGAGTCGGAGTCGGGAGAGGACCGCACGCGCGGCCGGATGGCCGAACTCAAGGCGCTGGCCAAGCAGCGGGGCCTGTGGGCCCTGGGGCATCCCGCGGAGATCGGCGGCGGCGGGCTGCCGCTCATGCCGTTCGTCTACCTGAACGAGATCATCGGCCGCTCGCACTACGGGCAGATCGCCGTCGGCTCCGCCTCGATGCAGGACTCGATCATGCTCCACCTGTACGCCAGCGACGAGCAAAGGGAGCGCTGGCTCAAGCCGCTGGTGGCGGGCGACATCTATCCGTCGGTCGGCCTCACCGAGCCCGAGGTCGCGGGCTCCGACCCGACCCTGATGCAGACGCGGGCGGCGCTCGACGGCGACGACTGGGTGATCAACGGTCACAAGTGGTTCACCAGCGGTGCCAGCCGTGCCGCGTTCACGACCTGCTTCGCGTTGACCGAGCCCGAGGCCCAGGGGCACCGCAAGTTCTCCTCGATCATCGTGCCGACCGACACCCCGGGCTACGAGATCGTGAGAGCGGTGCCGACGATGGGCACCACGTCGGGCCAGCACTGCGAGGTGCGCTACAACGATGTCCGGGTGCCGAAGGACAATATCCTCGGCGGCCGCGGCGAGGGTTTCGTCATCGCCCAGAGGCGCCTGGGTCCGGGGCGGATCTTCCACTGCATGAGGTGGCTCGGTCAGGCCCAGCGGGCCTTCGAGCTGATGTGCGACCGCGCCAAGTCGCGCTGGGCGCACGGCTCCTACCTGTCGGAGAAGGGTGAGATTCAGCGCTACGTCGCCGAGTCGGCGGCTGAGATCCAGGCCGCCCGGCTGATGACCCTGGACGCCGCCGAGGCGATGGACCGTGGCGAGCAGGCGCGGGTCGAGATCTCGCTGATCAAGTTCTGGGGCGCGCGGATGCTCCACAACGTGATCGACCGGGCGATCCAGGTCCACGGCGCGCTTGGCGTGACCGGCGACACGCCGCTAGAGAAGATGTATCGCGAGGCGCGCTACGCGCGGCTGTACGACGGCCCGGACGAGGTGCACCGGATGGTCGTGGCGCGGCGCATCCTGCGCGATCCGCTGGGCCGGGTGCCGTGGGGCACATTGGGCGGTGGCGAGAACTAGGAGCTTGCGACCGATCGGCGCGGTGGCGGGTCTTGTCGTTCTCGGAGGGATCGGCATGACGCCATCGCCAACCACCGCCCAGCTTCGCGCCGGCGCCGCCGCGGTCGAGATCACGCCGCCGGCCGGCTCCCTGCTCTACGGCTACGGCGCGCGCGGAACGAACCGGTCGACGGGAGTTCACGACTCGCTCTATGCGCGAGCGCTCGTTCTCGAGGCGGGCGGCGAGACAGTCGCGATCGTGACGCTCGATCTCGGCTCGATCCGCAAGGAGAACACCCTGCCGATCCGGCAGGCCGTGCTGGATGCCGCCGGCTTCGACCACGTTCTGCTGAACGCGTCGCATACGCACTCCGCGCCGCTGTTCGAGGCGGACTTCCCGAGCGCAGGGGGTCGGTGGGTCGAGGAGCTCGAGCGGAAGATCGCCAGCGTCATTCTGGAGGCCCACGCCTCTCTCCGGCCGGCGCGTGTCGCGGTGGGCTGGGGCCGGGCGAGCGAGGGGCACAACCGGCGCCGGGTGCTTCCCGACGGCAGCGTCGAGATGTTCTGGCGCAACCGCGAGCGCCTGCCGACCGCGCCGCTCGACGAGTCCGTCGGCGTGCTGGCGGTCGACGGCGCGGATGGCGAAGCGATCGCCACGGTGGTCAACTTCGCCGTTCACCCGGTCATCCTGGGCCCCGAGAACATGCTCGTCTCGGCCGACTATCCGGGCGCGATGGCGGCTCTCGTCGCCGAGCGCGGAGGCGGCGTGCCGATGCTCCTGCAAGGCGCTGCCGGCGACATCAACCCGTTCTGGGACAAGACGCCGCCCGCGGAAGGCGGCTTCGAGCAGGTCCGGATGGCCGGAGAGCGGCTGGGCCAGGAGGTGCTCCGCGTCCGCGCCGACCTGGCGGCGGCGGAGGCCTTCCACGATCCGGCGACCCTGTCCGTGAAGCGCCACCTGGTGACGCTCGATCCACGCTGGGACCTGGACTCCCCCGTGGTCGAGGAGGGCTTCCGGCGCCACGGTCTGGAAGCGTCGCTTCAGAGGTACCGCGCGCGCTTCCCTCGCGAGCGGGAGGCCGAGGTGAACACCCTGGTTCTCGGCGAGCTCGGCGCGGGCCAGTTCGCCCTGGCCACCTTCCCGGGCGAGTTCTTCGTCGAGCACCAGCTCCGGCTCCGGGCCGAGGCGCAGGTGCCTCACGTCTTCTTCGCCGGCTACACGAACGGCGAACTCGCCTACTTCCCGACCATCGCGGCTGCCGCCCAGGGCGGCTACGGCGGCAGGGAGGCTACGATCGTCGAGGTCGGCGCCGGCGAGAAGCTGGTCGATCTGGCCGCGATCTCGATCCTCGAACAGGCCGGTTGGCTCCACGACGCGCCCCCTTGACGCCGGCCGCTCCAATCCGAATCGCCCCTCCAGGAGGCTTCGTCATGACAACTCTCACCCGCTTTCCGGTCCGTGGACCCTTTGTGCGGTGCCGGCTCTTCCTTTCGGTGCCGGCAACGCTCGTCGCCTTCGCCACTCTCGGCTGCGGCGCCGGGAAAGAACCGCCCCCGGGCGAAACGGCGGTCTACAGCGCCGCCGCGTTCCACAACACGACCTCGTACGGCGGCGCCTCGTTCTCGGCCGACGAGAGCCGGTTGCTGATCTCCAGCGACGTGAGCGGCGTCTGGGCCGTCTACAGCGTGCCGGTCGCCGGCGGCGAGCCGCGGCAACTGACCGACAGCGCGGGCCCCGTGTTCGCGCAGAGCTACTTTCCGAACGACGACCGCTTCCTCTACACCGGCGACGAGGGCGGCAACGAGCTGAACCACCTGTACGTGGGCTCCGACGGCGCCGGGGACGTCCCCGAGGGCGCGGTGGACCTGACGCCGGGAGACAACGTCCGGGCGTCCTTCGCCGGCTGGCGCGCGGACGGCGAGGCGTTCTTCGTTCAGACCAACGAGCGCACGCCCTTCGCGATGGATCTCTACCGGTACGACGTGCCGCCGCCGGGGACCTGGGACTTCGAGCGCGAGGTCGTGTTCGAGAACGACGGCAGCTTCAGCCTCGGCGACGTTAGCGACGACGGCCGCTGGCTGGCGCTCGACAAGCTGACCAGCAACTACGACAGCGACGTCTACGCCTACGACCTGATGGCGGGTCACCTCGTTCACGTCACCGAGCACGAGGGCGAGGTCGAGCACGGCTCGGGCGGCTTCACTCCGGACAGCTCGCAGCTCTACTACGGGACGAACGAGCACGGGGAGTTCAACCAGGTCTGGTCCTACGATCTCGCCGACGGTTCACGGGAGCTGGTGCTCGCCGCCGACTGGGACGTCTTCGGAGTGTCCTTCTCCGATACCGGGCGGTACCGCGTGTCGGCGATCAACGAGGACGCTTCGACGGTGGTCGAGGTCCTGGACACGGAAACGGGCGCCCCGGTCGCGCTTCCCGATCTGCCCGCTGGCGATGTCGCGCAAGTCGGCTTCTCGGCCAGCGACCGGCTGATGGCCTTCTACCTGAGCAGCGACCAGTCGCCCTCGGACCTCTATGTCTACGACCTGGAGCAGGGCGGCGAGGCGCTTCGGCTGACGCAGAGCCTGAACCCCGAGATCGACCC
Source organism: Holophagales bacterium (assembly GCA_009843505.1). Classification (GTDB taxonomy): domain Bacteria; phylum Acidobacteriota; class Thermoanaerobaculia; order Multivoradales; family Multivoraceae; genus Multivorans; species Multivorans azotirespirans. Next base: position 177,728 of record VYDI01000009.1, read on the forward strand.
CGACGATCTCGTGACCACCGAGGTGATTCGGTACCCGAGCTTCGACGGGCTGGAAATCCCGGCCATCCTGTGGCGGCCGCACGGGGCGTCGGCAGACAAACCGGCGCCGGCGATGGTCTGGGTGCACGGCGGGCCGGGCGGCCAGACGCGGCGCACCTACCGGGCCGACATCCAGCACCTGGTGAACCAGGGCTACGTCGTCCTGGGGGTGAACAACCGCGGTTCGTCCGGCTACGGCAAGACCTTCTTCCACATGGACGACAGGAAGCACGGCGAGGTCGATCTGCAGGACTGCGTGTGGGCCCGCACCTGGCTCGAGTCCCAGGACTGGGTCGACGGCTCGCGCGTCGGCATCATCGGCGGCAGCTACGGCGGCTACATGGTGGCGGCCGCGCTGGCCTTCGAGCCGGAGGTCTTCGACGTCGGCATCAACATCTTCGGTGTGACGAACTGGATCCGGACGCTGGAGAGCACGCCTCCGTGGTGGCAGGCGCAGAAGGTGGCCCTGCTCGGCGAACTGGGCGATCCGGCGACCGAGCGGGAGCGCCTGGAGCGCATCTCACCGCTGTTCCATGCCTCGAACGTCGTCAGGCCGCTGCTGGTCGTCCAGGGCGCGAACGATCCGCGAGTCCTCCAGGTGGAGAGCGACGAACTCGTCGAGGCGGTGCGCGCGAACGGCGTCCCGGTCGAGTACGTCCTGTTCCCGGACGAGGGCCACGGCTTCCGCAACCGGGTGAACCGGATCGAGGCGTCGGAGCGCTACGCCGCGTTCCTGGCGCAGCACCTGGGTTCGTAGACACCGAGGACGGGTCCCGCACGGCCCCGCCGGCGTGGCGCCCGTGCCGCGCCTCAGAAGTCGAAGTGCAGGAACAGGCCGACGTGTTCGACCGATCCGGCGCCGGCCGGGTCGGTCGATACGTAGTTGCCAAGGAACCGCAAGTTGCTGCGGAGGTACCAGTTGAGGGCGACGGAGAGACTCTGCTGGCTGCCGCCGAGAACGGATCCGCGGCTCAGATCGATGTGGTCCCATCGTGCCGCGAGTTCCCAGGCGCCCCTGCCTTCGGGCATGGGCGCCTTCGGCCTCAACCGGGTGAAGCTGCGGGAGCTGCGGCTGTACGGCTTCCTCTCTCCGGTGAGGAACCAGCCGGCCTCAACGTACTGGGCGTCGAAGCGGGCGCTCCGGCCATCCGGCGAGCCAACCGGCAGCAGGTCCACCTGGGCGGACAGCACCTCGCCCTGCAGCCAGAACGAACTTCGTGCAAGCACGAACTCGGCCCCCAGCAGTCGCATGCCGTCGGCGGGCAGCCATCCGGTGTCCACCGTGCGCGGCGCGAGCCGGACGCCGGTGCGGCCGCGCAGGCGCGCGGCGTCCGCGGTGGGCTGACGGTGCGAGACTGCCACGCCGAGATGGAGGAGGAGATCGCTTCCTTCGTCTCGGTCCAGGGCGAGGCCGGAGAGGCGGCCGCTCAGGCTCCAGTCCGCCCCGGGGCGTGTGTCGTAGCCGTCGCTGTCGCGGAACGCGCCGACCGCCCAGGCGACGCGGTCGCCGGAGAACCGGTCATGGACCATGAAGCCGAGGTTGCGGCCGGGCGCCAGGGCGGTGACCGCGGCCGGACGTGCGATGAAGGAGTGGGAGTTCGACGACTGCTGGATCGAGAGGCTGAACGGCTCCTTGAAGTGGCCCGCGCGGAACGTGGCCGCGCCGTCGTTGGGCGTCGCCTCGATGAAGACGTCGGTGGGCACGATGTCGCCGCTCGCGATGTCGTGCTCGATCTTGAACGTGAACCGGTCGAGGAACTCGCCGTTCAGGACGAGGCGGGCGCGCCGCCAGTCGACGCCGTCCTCGAACTCGAACCGTTCTTCCAGGGCCGGGTCGGGAGAGGAGGAGCTGGCCTCGACGTGGACTCGCCCGCCGACGGAGATGTCGAAGGCTCCCTCTTCGGCCTGCGTCGTCGTGGCCGCGCTGACCAGAAACAGCGCGGCAAGGGCCCGGGAACGGAACATTCGCACTCCTCGCTGTGTCGGTATGGGTCTCGGTGGTCTCGCCGAGAGCAGCCGGCCCGGTGGCCGCTCGCGCCGTTACGTTCTTCGGAAGGCGTGAAGAGACCGTGAAGATGGGCTTTATCGCCCGTTCACGAAAGTCTGGCTAGCCTAGGCGCAGGTTGAACCGTGCTGAAGGTCCCGGACGTTCCATGAGCGCCACGAAGGTCGTCGTCATCGAAGACGAGCCGGACATCCTCGAGTTGATCGAGTACAACCTCCGGCGTGAGGGCTTCGAGGTCGCGACGGCGACCACCGGCCGGACCGGTCTTTCCGTGATCGGTCGCGAAAAGCCGGACATCGTGCTGCTCGACCTGTTACTGCCCGGCCTGGACGGTCTGGATGTCTGCCGTCGCCTTCGCGCCGTGGAATCGACGCGCGGCCTGCCCGTGATCATGGTCACGGCTCGCGGCGAGGAGCGCGATGTCGTTCTGGGTCTGGGCGTCGGTGCCGACGACTACATCCACAAACCCTTCAGCCCGCGCGAACTGGTCGCCCGTGTCCGGGCGGTCCTTCGGCGGGTGCCGATGCGCGGCAGCGATCCGGATCGGAGAGTCGTTCACGGGCCGCTCGCGATCGACCCGGTCAAGCACCGGATCAAGGTCGACGGCCGGCGTCTGGAGCTCACGCCCACCGAGTTCCGCCTGCTGCACTTCCTGGCCTCGCATCCGGGCCGCGTGTTCACCCGTGGCCAGCTCCTGGACCGGGCGGTCGGCGACCGGGCCGTGGTCATCGACCGGAACATCGACGTCCATGTCCGTGCGGTGCGCAAGAAGCTCGGACCGCACCGCGGCCTGATCCGGACCGTGCGCGGCATCGGCTACTGCTTCCGCGACGAAGAGGCCTAGCGGCGGATCGGTCCGGGTGTAGGTTGTAGGGAGCCGGCTCGGTTGTCGCCCGGGACCTTCCATGATTCGCTCACCTCTGTTCTGGCGCCTGTTTCTGGGCGGTATCACGCTGCTGGTTTCGGGTTTCCTGCTGGGCGGAGCGGTGGCCTCGGGCTTGGTCGGCGCGGTCCTGGTCTGGACCGCGGCCCTCGTGGCCGGCGTCGGTGTGGGTCTGGCCGCCGGCAGTCTGGCGAAACGGGCGCGGCGTCTGCTGGCAAGGGCCTCGACGCACGGCTCGCCCGCGCCTCCAGGAGGGGCAGGTTCCGGCGATGAGCTCGCCCGCCTCGAGGTCTTTCTCGAGGAGAACGAGGCGCGCTTCGTGGAGCAGGTGGAGCAGCTCAAGGCGGAGCGCAACCAGTTGACGGCGGTGCTGGGCGGCATGGTCGAAGGGGTGGTGGCGATCGATCGCGACCGGCAGGTGCTGCACCTGAACGCGGTGGCCGCGAACTGGTTCGGACGCCCGGCGCCGGAGTTGGCGGTCGGGCGTCCGATCTACGAGCTATCGCGGCAGCCGGAGATCTCGGGGGCACTGATCGAGGCGATGGAGAAGCGGACGCAGGTGAGCCGGACCTTCGGGCTGGTGCGGCCGGCCGGCGAGGACGGCGGCCCAAACGCGTTTGGCGCGTCCGCGCGCCAAACGCGCACGGCTTCCGACGACGGGCTGCGGGCCGCGGAACGGAACAGGTTCGAGCTCAACGCGTCGCCCCTGCTCTCGTCCCGGCGGGACGGCGAACCGGTCGAAGGGGCGGTGGCTGTGATCCACGACATCACGGAGCTGGAGCGGCTGGAGAGTGTGCGCCGCGACTTCGTGTCGAATGTCTCGCACGAGCTGAAGACGCCGCTGACGGCCATTCACGGCTACGTGGAGACGCTGCTGGAGGCCGATCCGATCGACGGCCCGACGCGGGGTCGCTTCCTGCGCAAGATCCGCAGGCAGAGCAACCGTCTGGGCGCGCTGGTGTCCGATCTGCTCACCCTGTCGCGGATCGAGTCCTCGGCCGAACCTCCGGAAGGGGTCCTCGATCTGCGGTCGCCGGCCGGCGAAGTGTTGAATCTGCTCGGTCCGGCGAGTGAGGAGCGCGGTCTCGAGCTGATCGCGGAGTTCCCCGAGGAGGCAGTCGAGGTGCTGGGCGAAGAGGAGGCGATCCGGCAGGCGCTGTCGAACCTGGTCGACAACGCGGTCAAGTACTCGTCGGCGGGCGGTCGTGTAGTCGTGCGCCTGCAGGCGCGGAACGGGCGGGCGGTGCTCGAGGTCGAAGACCGGGGACCGGGCATCGCCAGCGAACACCTGGACCGGATCTTCGAACGCTTCTACCGGGTCGACCGCGCCCGCTCCAGGGAGCTCGGGGGCACCGGCCTGGGCCTGGCGATCGTCAAGAACGTCGCTCGACGACACGGCGGCGGAGTGGAGGTGGAGAGCGAACGGGGACGGGGCTCCACGTTCCGGCTCTGGTTGCCTGCGGCAGAATGAGGCGTACTTCACGCATTCTTCACACGGCTGCGTGACATTCCTCGGCGAGGATCAAGGGTTTGGGTATTCACCTGCAGCGCGATCTGGACGAAGTGACGCGGTCGCTCCTCGAGGTGGCGGCGATGGTCGAGGACATGATCGCGAAGTCGCTGCAGGCGCTCCGCGAGCGGAGCGTCGATCTGGCCCATGAGGTTCAGCGTCAGGACCGCGTCATCGATGCCCGGGAGATCGAGGTCGAAGAGGAGTGCCTCAAGATCCTGGCCCTGCACTCGCCGGTGGCGTCGGACCTCCGGATGGTCGTGACCTGGCTGAAGGTGAACAACGACCTCGAGCGTGCAGGCGACCTGGCCCGGAACCTCGCCGAGCGGGCGGAAAGCCTCGCCGTGGCGGAGCCGGTCCAGATCCCGCGCGAGATCTGGACCATGGCCGAGCGCATCCCGAAAATGCTGCGCTCAGCTCTGGATGCGGCTGTCGGCGGCGACACGGAACTCGCCCGCTCAGTCATTGCCGAGGACGAGGTCGTCGACCGAAGCCACGAGGCCATGTACGGCGTGGTGGCGGCGATGATCGACGAAGAGCCCGGGTCCGCGGCGGTCTGCATCCAGTTCCTGTCGATCTCGCGCTACCTGGAGCGGATGGCGGATCTGGCGACCAACATCGCCGAGGACGTCGTCTTCCTGGTCGACGGCGAGGTGGTGCGCCACCAGGCGCTCTAGGGGGGGTTTACGGCTGCCGCGGAAGCGGCTAGACTCCGCCCCTTCCCCGCGAAGCACCGCAGGAGTCAGCTCCGAGGTGCGGGTCGCATTGCGTGTCGAGGGTCGACCTGGGGAGCGGAAACGGGGGTCCCGAACACACCAGAGACTTGAAGGCAGGGAAACCTGAGACGGCTGCCCACGTGGCTCAGGGGTAGAGCACTTCCTTGGTAAGGAAGGGGTCACCGGTTCAAATCCGGTCGTGGGCTCCAGACAGGCTTATCCAGGCAGAACACAAACACGGACAGTTGATCCGCTGAGGCGGGAGAGGCAACGAGCGTCATGGCGAAGGAGAAGTTCGAGCGTACGAAGCCGCACGTGAACGTGGGGACGATC
>VYDI01000006.1 GCA_009843505.1 Holophagales bacterium
GCGTTCGACGTCGATGGCATCGAGGTGGACGCCGTCATGAGCCCGAACGTCTTCGCTGGAGGCACTACGCAGCAGTGCGTTCTCCTCGGAGCGTTCGAGGCGCGTGAAGGCGTGCAGGGCGCCTTCGCCGACCAGCGGTCCCCAGGCGGCGACAGGCAAGCGCGGTGACCCCAGGCGCACACGGGCCGCGTCACGCCGCTGGACCCACTCACGCTGGGCGAGAACACCGTGCATGAGCGCGTGGTCGAGGCTGGCCACGACGCCCTCGGGAGTCCGAATCCGAAGCAGGAGTTGTCGCAGCGACGCCCAGTCGACCTGAGTGCCCAGCCAGAGGATCCAGATGGCGCCACACAGGACCCTGGCGCCTGTTTGGACGATGACGTCCGTGTTGGCATCCAGGGCGACCCCGCCGAGCAGTGCCAGCGCCACGACCGCCAGGGTCCACGCGAGGGCAGGCTTGATCCTGTGGCGTCCATGGGCATGTGCGACCAGCAGAAGCACCGCGCCGATCCCGGAGCCGGTCAGGGAGAGGGCGGTACTCTGCGCGCCTGCGTTGACGATCAGCACGCTGCCGGTCAGCGCGATACCCAATGGCGCAACCCATGGGGGCTGAGGGCGCTCAAAGAACAGGGAGTGTTCAGCGTGGAAGTGCATCTCGCCGTCTTCCGAGAAGTCGTTCCCAGCTGCGCCCCGCGACGAATCCCAGCCCGAAGAGGATGAGGACGGACATCGCGAGCCCGACCTCCCCCTGGCTCAGGTCCACGATGCTCCCTGTGGGCGGTCGCCCCGCCCCTTCCGCGGTCGCACCGAACACGGTTCCGTCGACACCTTCATAGGCACACCCCGACAGGCCGACCAGGAGCAGGAGGCCGACGGACGCAACGGGCGCGGACAGGGTGCGAGAGCCTTCTCTCAGCGAGTTCGGCAGGAGGTCTGGCCGGCGTGTGGCCAACAGCCGTACGATGCCGACGGAGGCGACGGCTTCAAGCACCGCCAGGGGGATCTGGACCGGAGCCAACCCGATCAGCACCGCGCCGAAGGTCGTTGCAGGCGCCGCCACATCGGACAACGCCGCGGCGAGCACGACGGCGTCCGCCACGTACACGCTCAGGCCACCGACGCCGCATGCGAGACCTAGGCTGAAAACCCCGTGGACGCCGAGCCGGCGGAGCAAGGCCCAGAGCCCAACGGTCGTCAGAGGCCCCAGCAGTCCGAGGGTCAGGATGTTGACCCCCAGTGTCGTCAGCCCACCGTGAGCAAAGAAGACCGCCTGCAGCAGGAGCACGAAGAACGTGGGCCACACGATGCGGGGAACGCCGACGATCAGGGCGAGCACCGGCGTAAGGCAGATGTGGCTGGTTACGCCTGCGACGGGAACCGGCAGTGGCAGCAGAGTGCCGGCGAAGAGCAGGCTCGTGGCGCCCGCCACGATGACCGTGGAAGACGGTTTCTCGCGTCGCGTTCGTTGCTCGTCACGAAGGCTCCAGACCACGGCGGGTGCGGCCAGGGCACTCCAGGTCACAGCATGGCTCAGCGGTAGCACGCCTTCCGCCAGGTGCATCAGCGCTCTCCCCGGCGTGGGCGGCCGTCATGCCGCATTGCCACACGCATCGCAGGTTCCGAGCAGGACCACTTCGTGTCCCGTCAACTGAAACCCGTCGGGGACCAGGGACTCGAGGCCGTCGACGCAGCCGTAGAGGTCGAACGCGTGGTCGCAGGTCGAGCAAAGAAAGTAGTGGTGATGCTCGCGGTCCTTGGGCTCGTACCGAACGCCGCCGCCCAACAGCTCGACCGACTCCAGCATGCCTTCCTCAACACCCCGTTGGAGGGCGCGGTAGACCGTGGCGAGACCGACACCCGTTCCGCTCAGACGGCTCCACAGTTCCCTGGCGGACAGGGGGCCGTCCGCCTCGGCAAGGGCTCGCAGGACGGTCAGTTGCTGCTTGGCTCTCTCCATGGAGAGATGATATTCGATTCTCAGTTATCTGCAAGCGTCCTCTGGGCACGGGAATCCAGGTACCCGCCCGGCCGCCGGGACGTTCTCGTTCCGCTAGGGATGCGCCGGCTGCTGCCGTTCAGGACGGTAGAGCTTGCCGTCGACTTCGAGTTCCCAGTCCAGCATGCGGTCGCCGTCGAAGATGTACCGACCCTGGGGTGTCAGACCGCCGAGGGAGTGGGGTAACCAGAGCCGGTCGTCCTCCCACATCTCGTCGTAGGGGATGGAGTCCAGGTCCGTCCACATGGGCGTGGCTTCCTCGGTCTCGCGGAGTTCACCCCGGTATCCGGAGGCCGTGAACGCGTAGACGTGGATGGAGTAGCCGTCGACGAACTGGAACAGGTTCTCGCCCCTGTACTCGAGGTCGAGTGGCGTGATGCCGACCTCTTCCTCGACTTCGCGGACCGCGCAGACGATCGGTTCTTCGCCGGGTTCGAGGCGGCCGCCGGGACCGTTCACCTTGCCGGCTCCCAGGCCCCGCTTCTTGCGGATCAGGAGCACCCGGCTGTCTTCGAGGACGAAGGTCAGCGTTGCCTTGTCGACTGCGCGCCACGACCGCCAATCGATGTCGGCGACCTTCCTCTTGCCCGCGGCTTCGCGCACCGCGGGCATCGTAGCGGAGGAGCGGGCTAGACTGCGCGGCCTATGAGATTCGGACTCAGGTACTGCAACACGGGTCGCTTCGTCGACCCCGGCCTGGCGGTGGAGTTGGCAGTTGCCGCGGATGAGGCGGGCTTCGAGTCGATCTGGACTGTCGAGCACACGGTGGTGCCCGGCGGCTACGAGTCGGCGTATCCGTACTCGCCCGACGGCAAGATGGCCGGCGGGCGCGACGATTTCGACCTGCCCGACCCGTTGATCTGGATGGCCTTCGTCGCTTCGCATACGCAGCGGATCCGCTTCGGCACCGGGATCCTGATCGTGCCCCAGCACAATCCGGTGGTCGCGGCCAAACAGATATCGACCCTCGATCACCTGACCGGAGGACGCCTTCTGTTGGGGATCGGCGTCGGCTGGCTGAAGGAGGAGTTCGACGCGATCGGCGCGCCCTTCGCCGATCGGGGGCGCCGTACGGACGAGTACATCGAGGCGATGCGCGAGCTCTGGGGCGCCGAGCGGCCGACCTACCACGGTGACTTCGTCCACTTCGACGCCGCCTACTGCCGTCCGCAGCCGGTGGGCGGCAGCGTTCCGATCATCGTCGGCGGCCACTCGAAGCCGGCGGCGCGGCGAGCCGGCCGGCTGGGAGACGGGTTCTTCCCCGCGCGCGGCGCCTCGGCCGAACTGATCGGCCTCGCGCGGAGGGTCGCTGCCGAGCACGGCCGCGACCCGGACGCGCTCGAGATCACCACGGGCATCGGCGAAGATCTGTCGAGCCTGCAGTCGCTCGCCGAGTTGGGCGTCGCCCGCGTCCTGGTACCGGTGGCGCCGATGCCCGGGATGGGACTGCACCTCGGGCGGCCGGAGAACGCGCAGGCGGTGATGGACCAGCTTCTCGATGCCGAGCCTTAGCTCTGCGGAACGGCAGCGCGGTACACCGGGTGCGCTGGCGTCCCCGCCGGCATCCGGCGCGAAGCGTCGGCCTCGGTTGTACCTTTGCGCTAGTGTTCGTCGTTTGCGATTCTCTACGCCATCGAGCCTTGTTCTCGCGGCGCTCCTCGTTGCGGGATGTTCCGCCCCCGGCGGCGAGCCGCCCTGGCACTCGGTCCACCTGACCTGGCAGGGCGACACGTCGACGACGATGACCGTCAACCTGGTCGTCGAGGCGGACGGCTCGGACCAGAGACTGCCAGGGGCGGCAAGCGTCGAATGGCGTCCGTCGGGGACGGAGGGTCAGGCCTCCTCGGTTGCGGGGACAGCCGTCGAGATTGAAGGCGTCCCGGGCGTTCGCGTGTTCCACTTTGAGCTGCGCGACCTGGAACCCGGCGCCAGCTACGACTTCACGACAACGGCCGAGGGCCGGCCCCTGGGCAACGTGCGCAGCTTCCGCACCGTGCCGCGGGAAGGCCCGGTGCGTCTGGCGGCGGGCGGCGACGTTGGCACGGAACCGCTTTCGCTGGCGCTTCTGGCTGAGGCGGCGCGGCGGTCGCCGCACATGCTCGTCATCGGCGGCGACCTCGCTTACGCGAACGGACTCGTCTCGAGGTGGCCGCGCTGGCGGACGTGGCTCGAGCACGTCACCGAGGGATTGGTCACGCCGGAAGGCCACACGGTTCCGATGGTGCTGGCGATCGGCAACCACGAGGTGAACGTCGGCCGCGACGGCGGCGTTTCCGCATCGGCGCCGCCGGAACGGAAGGCGCCGTTCTTCTTCGGGCTGTTCGCACAGAACCAGGCGCCCGGGAACTCCGCCGACGCCGGCGGCGCGACGTACTTTCGCCGCGGCCTGGGCGCCGCTGGCGCGCTCTACGTCCTGGACACCGGCCACCTCGTGGCCCACGCAGACCAGGCTTCGTGGCTGGAGGCCCACCTGGCGGCCGACGCCGATCTGCCGAACAGGGTCGCGCTCTACCACGTCCCGCTCTATCCGGCCCATCGGTCTTACGAGGCTTCCGCCAGGGCGCGCGAAGCGTGGGAGGGGGTCTTCGATCGGGGCGGGTTGACGGTGGCGCTGGAGAACCACGACCACGTCCTCAAGCGCAGCCATCCGATCCGGCTCGGCGAGGTCGTCGGGCCGGACGAGGGCGTGCTCTACCTGGGCGACGGCACCATGGGCGTGGACGCACGGACCGTCGACGCCGAGGAACGCTGGTACATCGAGCGCTCGGCGAGCGAGCCGCACTTCTGGATGGCCGAGCTGTCAGGCGAGGGATCGATCTTCCGCGCCTTCGACGAGGACGGTCGGTTGCTCGACCTCGTGACGACGGGTGAGGTCGAGACGCCGCCCGACGCGGGGAGTGTCGAGCTGGAGCTCGACCGGGTCATCGAGGAATCCGCCGACGCGGCCTAGGCTCCCGACTCCTGCTTCACTGCCCCTCACCCAGGTAGCGGTCGCACCAGTTCAGCATTTCGGCTACGACATGTAGCACCGACTCCCGCGCGGCATAGCCGTGGGACTCGTGGGGCATGGTGACGTAGCGCACCGTGGCGCCGTGGCCCTTCAGGGCCTGGTAGAAGCGCTCGGACTGGATCGGGAAGGTGCCGGAGTTGTTGTCGATCTCGCCGTGGGTGAGCAGGATCGGTTCGTTCACCTTCTCGGCGTGGAAGAACGGCGACATGGCGGCGTAGATGTGCTGGGCTTCCCAGAAGGTGCGGCGTTCGTTCTGGAAGCCGAACGGGGTGAGTGACCGGTTGTAGGCGCCGCTGCGGGCGATGCCGGCCGCGAACAGGTCGGAGTGGGCGAGCAGGTTGGCGGTCATGAAGGCGCCGTAGCTGTGGCCGCCCACGGCGATCCGGTCGGGGTCGGCGACGCCGAGCTCGACGACCTTGTCGATCGCCGCCTTCGCGCTCGAGACGAGCTGCTCGACGTAGTTGTCGTTCGCCGTCTCGCCCTCGCCGACGATCGGCATCGCCGGTCCGTCGAGGATCGCGTAGCCCTGGGTCAGCAGCAACAGGTGGGAGGCGCCGCGCAGGGTGGTGAAACGGTGGGGCGAGCCGGTCACCTGGCTCGCCGCGTTGACGTTCGTGAACTCGCGGGGATAGGCCCAGAGCAGCATGGGCGGCCGGTCGCCCTCCTGGTAGCCCGGCGGCAGGTAGAGAGTCGCCGACAGGCCGACGCCGTCCTCCCGTTCGTAGGTCAGCAGCCGCTTCTCGACCTGCCGGAGGATCGGCGCCGGGTCGCTGAAGTCGGTCAGGGCGCGCCGGTCGCCTGTCGAGAGGTTCGTCGCGAAGTAGTTGGGCGGCTCGGTCGCGCTCTCGCGGCGGGTCAGGAGCGAGCCGCCGTCCGCCGCAAGCACGGCAACCGCCGTTTCGTAGGTCCCGGATTCGCTGCGGAACAGGCGCTCGGTGGCCAGGGTGTCGAGATTCAGACGGTCGACGAAGGGCAGGTCGCCCTCGGGCGAGGCGCCGCGGCCCACGAGGTAGATGCTGTCGCCGTCCTGCAGGACCACGGAGCTCGCGGTGCCGCCCCCAGGCCGCTGCCACGGGAAGCCCGGATCGCCGTAGCGGTCCTCGGCGCTGCGGTCGAACAGCGTCCGTGGCTCGTCGCCGCCGACGTCGAGCAAGGAGGTACGGAACCAGCGGGTCTCGCGGTCGTACTCGTTGACCAGGGCGGTGCCGTCGGCTGTCCAGGCGACGCCGGTGAAGCGGTGTTCCGTGCGGGTCAACTCGCGGGGTGCGCCGTCGAACGGCGCGTCGAGCGCGAACACATGGTCGCGGTGCGGAACCTCGGCCTTCGGGTCGCCCCCGTCCTGCGCCTCGCTCCAAACGAGCGTCGCTGGCGCCGTGGGATTCCAGCGGTGACCTCGCGGCCCGGTGGGAACGCCGCCGATCGGCACGGCGTCGGCGAGCGGCAGGTTCGCCACGGTTGCGACCTTGCCGCCGTCCCGGGTCCACACTTCAACTGCACGCGGGAAGCGGCTCGCCGGATGTAGCCAGGAGAAGGGACGCTGGAGCCGCTCCACGAGCACATGGCGGCTGTCGGGAGCGCCGGAAACGCGCATGAAGAGGTCGGGCTCGCCGATCTGGGTCCGCTTCCCGGTGGCCAGGTCGACTGTCTCGATCCGGCTCGTGAAGTGGTACTCGAACAGCGCCTCGTCGTAGGCGTTCGAGAGCAGGTCCTGGTAGGTGCGTACCGGCGACAGGCGGCCGTCGTGTTCCTGGATGTTCGGTCCGTCGGGCTGGCGCGGCGGCGACGGCGGCGCGCCCCTTCCGGGCACCCGGAAGCGGCAGAGCACGCCGCTCGAATCGAACAGCCATTCGCACGGGTTCCCCCACGTCGCATTGAGCGATGCCGAAGTAAGCGCTCTCGGCTTGCCGCTCCCGATGTCGACGACCCAGAGCTCGATCCCCGTGTCGCGGAGGACGGCGTAGGAGAGGTGGGCGCCGTCGGGTGAGAACCGCGGCCAGCCGAGCGTCGTGCCGCGGGGCGCCTCGATCCGGAGGCCGCCGTCGACCGGCTCGCCGTCGACGCGGCGAATCGTCAGCGCCGCGGTCTCGGGCGCCCGCCAGGGTCCGCTGTTGCGCGGGTCGATCCGGTAGCCCGCCAGACGCTCCAGCGGCCGCGCCTGCCAGGAGATCGGCGGCATGCTCCGTCGCTCCGTCAGCACGATGATGTCCCGGTTCGGGCTCACCAGCACGCCGGGAGTCGGCGGCGCGTCCAGGATGTCGACGATCTCCCGCGGCGGGGTGAGATAGCCGTCGGCGGAACCGGGGTGCGACTGTGCCGCGGCTCCGCCGGCGAGGCCGGCAGCGAGAAGAAGGCACACGATGGCGATAGCTGGTCTCACGGCGAACTCCTCCGGTTGGATTGTTGTACGTTACCGACCGGACCCACGCTGTGCGCACTTGACTCCGCTTTCTCGTCTGGTCTATGTTGGACCACATTCAAAGCGGGAGAGCGCCGTGGCCGTAGAGCAGACCGATTCGCAACGAGCCTGGACAGTAGCCGAGGCGAAGGCGCGGCTGTCGGAGATTCTGCGGCTCGCCGAGGAGCAGGGGCCGCAGCAGATCGGCAAGCGCAACACGTTCATCGTGGTGCCGAAGCGGGAGTGGGACCGGCGAACCACTCCCAGGAAACCACTTGGGCAGTGGCTGGTCGAGCATGCACCTCGCGGGATCGAGTTGGAATTGCCCGATCGGAAGGACGAGCCGGAACGCGAGATCCCCTTCCAGGGGGACGAGTGGGACTGCGAGGACTGGGAGTGAGAGGGTTCCTCCTCGACACGAACGTCGTCTCCGAAGTCGTCAGGCCCGCACCCGATCTTCAGGTCGTTGCGTTCATGAACTCGGGCCTGGACCTCTGGCTTTCAGCGATCGTCATTCACGAGTTGGACTTTGGTCTGGAACTGATGCAGCCGGGACGGCGAAGGCGGCAGATGGGCCGGTACCTGTCCGCGATTCAGACCGAGCACGAGGGCCGTCTGATCGCGGTCGGGGGTCGTGAGGCGACGCATGCGGCGAGACTGCGGGCACGAGCTCGCAGGTCCGGGCGTACCGCGACGGCGACGGACGCCCTGATCGCCGGAACGGCGGCCGTTCACGATCTCGTGGTCGCGACGAGAGATGTGGCCGACTTCCGCGCGCTGGGCGTCGATGTCGTCAGTCCCTGGGAGCCCCTGTAAGGGAGGCGGCGCGGTGCGACCAGGCCGTCCGTCCTTAGGGCCGGCAACGGAACGCCGCGACGTCGGTGATCGCATCGGCGGGCATTCCCGGCTCGTTGCGATACTCCTTCACCGCGCCGGTCGCCGTGTCGGTCACCCGGATCACGTAGCCGAGGTCCGTCGTCGCCGCGCCGAACACCCAAACGTGGCCGTTCGCCGAGCAGCCGTCCAGCAACTTGATCAGCATCTCCCAGTTGTCCGCGTCGAAGAAGCGGAAGAGGGCTGACTCG
>VYDI01000033.1 GCA_009843505.1 Holophagales bacterium
ATGGTCGGCGGCGACCCAGAAGAAGCCCTTCGAGCGGAGCACGCCGCGCCAGTTCCCGTCGTCGTGCAGGAACTCCCACAACTTCTCGGCGTCGAACGGCTGCGGCGTGCGGTACGTGAAGCTCGAGATTCCGTACTCTTCTGTCTCCGGCGTGTGCTCGCCCTGAAGTTCTCGAATCCAGCCGGCGGAGCCCGCCGCCTTCTCGTAGTCGAACAGGCCCGTGTGGAGCACGCGTTCAAGCGGGACCTGTCCGTGTGTCGTTCTGAGAATCTCCGCGCCAGGGTTTAGCGCGTTCACGATGGCCTCGACTTCGAGAGCCTGATCGGTGCTCGCGAGATCGAGCTTGTTGAGCACGATGACGTCGGCGAACTCGATCTGGTCGATGAGCAGGTCGGTCACCGTCCGCTCATCATCCTCGCCCAGCGACTCGCCGCGGTCCTGTAGCGCCTCGGCGGCGTTGTAGTCCCGCAGGAAACTTGCCGCGTCCACGACTGTGACCATCGTGTCGAGGCGCGAAACCTGACTCAGGCTGACGCCGTTCTCGTCCTCGAAGGTGAACGTCTGCGCGACGGGAATGGGCTCCGAGATCCCCGTGGACTCGATGAGCAGGTAGTCGAAGCGTTTCTCCCGCGCGAGCTGCGAAACCTCGGCGAGCAGGTCGTCCCGCAGCGTGCAGCAGATACAGCCGTTCGACATCTCGACCAGCTTCTCCTCGGTCCGCGAAAGTTCCGCACCGCCGCGCTCGACCAGCGCCGCGTCGATGTTGACCTCGCTCATGTCGTTGACGATCACCGCAACCCGTCGCCCCTCCCGGTTGTTGAGCACCTGGTTGAGCAGGGTGGTCTTGCCGGCCCCCAGGAATCCCGACAGAACGGTGACGGGGAGCCGCGGATGGTTGGCACTTGGTTCCTGATTCACGGGCATCGAAGTCCTCATCTGGATCATTCAGGGATCGGAGGCATCCGGTCCTGGAGTCGAGTCGACCTACCGAACGAGCGCGTTCTCCGCCGCAGATACTGCGCGGCGATGACCACGGATGTCACCGAAAAGACAAAGACGCCGCTACAAAGGCTGATCATCACCAGGTCCCAGGCAGGTCGGTGATTGATCAACAAAGTAAAGTCCAGCGTGTGTAGCCCGTTGAAGATCCAGCGCTCCAGCCGGCCCCTGTCGGTCAAGCGCTCGAGAATCTGGCCGGTGGACAAGTCGACATGAAACCACGTCGACTCAGGGTCAGTGAACTTAACCCGTAGCGCTGGCAACGGGCGGTGACGGTTGTGATGGGAGTAGTAGTAGAGATCGTAGCTGTCCAGTTGTTGCAAATCCCGAATGCTGCTCCCGGGAATCAGGTTGCCGATGCGGCCGTCGATTCTCTGCTCCAACGATTCTGTCTCGCCTGGAGCGAGCAAGTGCTGGACTTCCTGTCTGGAGCCGTGCAGGGAGACATGAGATCTGCCGCCAATCCAGTGCCATGCGATCTCCTTGACGGGAAGCCCCGCACGCTGCCTGATCAGTTCTCGAATGTCCTCGGCGCGGGAGTAGGCGGGAGGCGACCGCGAAATGCCATCCTGCTGCTGGTAACGCTGCCTCTGCTCGGAGAAACTGCTGTTGGAGTCGAATACGCCCCAAGGGCCCACGGACATCAGGCCGCTAAGGAGGAACGTCGACAGGAACACCAACGCGAGCAAGCCCAGAACGTGGTGGTACCAGGTCATGCCCTGATAGGGCGACCAGGAGCCGCTCAGGTACTTGCGTCGTGGTCGCAGGCGCATGAAGCCGATGATCGCGCCGGTGATCACCGAGACCAGACCCGCCAGCGAAAGGACGACAATGACCTGCTCCCAAAGAGCGCGGTGCTCGCGCAACTGCACCGGGTAGATCCAGTGCAGATTCGAGCCCAGCCAGTTCCAGATCCGCTCGCTGCGCCGGGTGTCACGTACAACCTGACCGGTCAACGAAGAGACATACAACTCGCTGCCCATGCCGTCCTCGATCGACACCCGGTGCAGTGGCCGGTAGGGGTGCAGACCATCGGACACGGACCACTGGTCCATGTGCAACCGCTCCAGATGCTTGCCGGTTACTGCCTCAGTAGAGTGTTGCGCCTCGTAGAAATCGACTGCCGCCGCCACGGCTGCCTCGGCCGGCAGTTGAGCGACGCCCGCGCCGGTGTCGGCATACATGCCCATCCAGGAGCCGCCTTCCAGCTTGAGAAGATAGACGGGCCGGCCCGCACTGCTGGTCAGCAGTAGCTGCTCGATACCGGCCGCGGAGTCGGCGAGGCCCAGTGGCCATTCGAGACCTACGTTGACGCGATCGGCCGCGAGCGGTTCCAGCCCGTCGTAGTACTCGTCCCTGGTCAGCTCGGGGAAACCCACGTACATCATCACCACGCCGCTGATACACCACATGGCCAGGAACACGCACATGCCAATGCCCAGCCACCGATGACTGACGTAAAGCAGCCTTGTAAGTCTCATGGTGCGCCCGAGTTTCGACCGGCTTCAAGCGCCGGTCCAGTGAATCCGACAGAATCGTTGACTAGAAGAAGTCGTAATCCAGGGTCAGGCTGACCGTGCGGGGCTTGCCGACAAGCCAGGTATTGGGCCAGTAGTACGCGGAAACGGCGTAGAGCTCGTCAAACACGTTGTCGACGCGCATGGCGACGGAAAGGTCCTCATTGAAGCGCCAGCGTGCTGAGGCGTCAACGACCGTGTACGAGGGAATCGGGTTGTCAGGATGAGCGCGCTCGCCGACATAGCGGGCGTCAGCCGAGAACTGCAGCTTTCCGAGAGGAGCCCAGACGAGCCCCAGGTTGAAGGTCTCTTCAGGCACCTCTCTTGGTGTCTCACCGGTATCCGTTTCCGCATCCAGAAGGACACCGGTGGCTGTCAACGTCAGGGCATCGGCCAGCGCGGCCGTGAGGCTGAACTCGACACCCTGGGAAGTCTGCTCCGGAATGACGATCACGTCCTCCGGGTTGAGCGAATCCGGATCGTCTTCAATCAGGTTGTTCTTGACGATGTCGAACAGGGCCGCGCTCCAGGACAGACGCCGGTCCAGGAGCTGTTGCTTGATGCCGACTTCCACCTGCTCGCTCGTGATGAAATCCACTTCCCGATTCCTCGGCGTGGTCTGCACGATACTGTTGCTCGGGTGGGTCGCACCCGTCGTGTACTGGCCGTAGAGCACGGTATCGTCGCGCAGGTCAAGGGTCAGTCCCGCCCGGCCCGTCAGGGCGTCCACGCTTTGATCGAAGATCGGAGGATTGCTTACATCCTCGTAGTCCGTCTCGACGTCCTCGTGGCGCAGGCCCAGGACGAGCGTCAGTGATCTGGTGAGGCCAATCTGGCTCTCGGCGAACACCGCGAGCTGGGCGACGTCGGAGATGATCTCCGTTCTGTCCTGCGCGTCGGTGATGTCCGAGAACGCGCCGGGGTTGAAGTCGAAGGCGTTGACGACGTCAAAGTCATTGTTCCAGTCGACACCATTGGGGTTCGCACCGCCGAAGTTGGTCGCCCGCGCGAAGGTGAGGTCGTTGATCTCGAAGCCTGCCGAGGTCTTGACCTGGCGCCTGTCATTCCCGGTATCGAGCACGAAGTTGGTGCGGAATCCGTCGTGCTCGATGTCATGGGCGATGACCAGGGGGGAGGACCGGTTCACCGTGGCTGAGGGCCGGTCGTACTGGAAGTAGTCGAGCGTCTTCCAGAAACGATCGCTGGTGAGCCGGTACAACTCCGACTGCATGGACAGGCGTTCACTGATGTTCCAGTCGGCTCTGAGGCGGGCAACCCCATCCTCGTAGCGGACCCGCCCGTCCGTGACATCGAAGTTGCTCTCGATCAACTCGGTTGGGAAGGCCCCGTCGACCAGTGGCGTCCCGAAGTACCGCATGGGTTCCTGGTCGCCGTGATCGTACCGGCCTGTCAGCGAGAAGTCGTCGGTGACTTGCCACAGGAGCGAGGCGGAGATCATCTCGGTCTTGCTGTCACCCCTGTCCACCCAGTTGTCGGAGTGGTTGTTGCTGTAGTCGAGCCGGTAGGCGACGTTGTTGGTGAGGCCGCCGGTCAGCCCGAGTCCGAGAAAACGGGTGTCATTCTCGCCGACAGATACCCGCAGGTCGCCACTTGGGTCCTGCTGGGGTCGCTTGGGGATGACGTTGTACGCGCCACCGATGCCGCCTTCACCGTAGAGCACGGAGGCAGGGCCCTTCAATACCTCGATGCGCTCGACGCCCCAGGTGTCGAAGGGGAAGGTGAGCGTGTTGAATGCGTTGTAGTAGTTCGTGCCGTCGAACATCTTGGTGACGGTGCCCTGACCACGAAAGCCCCTGGCGGCCATGTTCTGGCTTCCATTGCCCGGGTGTCCATCGTTGGTGAAGCCGGCGGAGCGGGTGACGGCCTCCATCACGCTCGTATCCAGGCGTTCACGGATGGTGTCGCCGTCTATGATGTCCACTGTTGCCGGTGTCTCCATGACGGTCAGTTGCAGCCGGCTGCCTGTCGTGCTGGCAGGGTTGACTGCCTTGCCATAGACCGTGATCCGATCGGTCACCGTGGTTTCGTCCTGGGGTTCACCGTCGGCGTTGGAATCGACCGCGTCGGCCTGTTCACCCTCGCTCGCTCTCTGGAGAGCCGCGGTGTTGTCCTCGGCACCCAGTCCCGCGGTTGTAGCCAGAACAGCGAGCAGGAGCGCCGGGAGTAGCTGAAACGGGTTGAGTGGATTGTCCTTGTATTGCATGGGTCTTTCTCCTGTGATCCAAGAATTATGGTGTCGTCGGCGAGGCCGACGCTGAGTGATTGCTGCGGCGGTCGAGCTGCGAGGTGGAGTTCGGGGCCTTGTTCAGCCGACTCGCCAGGCCGTCGCGCGGCCTTGTGCGTCGAGCGCGGCAAGCGCGCGTCCATCTGGTCGCCAGTACACGGCGCCGACAACGGCTGCCATAGGCGCAGCTCCTACCGGATCGCCTCGTCCGTTGCGGCCAAGTGACCACACGACGACCGCGCCATCCCGAGCTCCGGAGGCGAGGCGCCTCCCTCCGCGAGCGAAGGCGAGCGTCGTAACGGCCTGAACGTGAAGCTCCAGAACGCCGGGCCGCGTGCCTTCGGGACCCCTTCCCTGGAAGCTCCAGACCGTGATCGCGTCGCCTCCGCCGGTGGCGAGGAGGGTGCCGGTGTCATCGAAGGCCAGGGCCGACGGTTTGCCGGGATAGCCCGACATCATCGAGTCCTGCTCCGTGGAGCGACGCCAGAAGTGCACTGAGTTGTCCTGACTGCCGCACGCCACAATGTCGCCGTCCGGGCTCAATACCATCGACACCAGGGAGCCCTTCCACTCCAGCTTCTGGCGAACCGTCCCGGTGGACGCGTCGAAGAACGTCACCCGGCCGTAACAGGCCGTCGCCAGTTCTTCAGCGCTGGACCACGCGATCGCGCTGACGGTGCTCGGATGAGTGTTGAATCGCCGGATCTCCGTTCCATCGGCGCTGTACGCGTGAACCTCCCGGGAGCAGGATGCGGCCAGGGACTGGCCGTCCGGCGACCACGCGACATTCTCCACCCAGCCGCTCCCGAGGTCGATCGTCTGGATGATCCGGCCTTCGGCGGCACTCCAGACCAGGACTCGGCCGTCCTGGCCGGCCGTTGCGAACGCGGCTCGGTTCGGCTGCATTGCCAGCGCGAGCACTCCACCTTCATGGGCTTCGCGCTGCGCCCAGATGGTGGCGCCGGACCTGCCGTCGAACGCGTAGACGCCACCCGCGGCATCTCCCACCACCAGCGCCTCACCGCGTGGGGTCCACCCACCGGCGATGGCGTAGTCACCGACCTCGGCGGCCCAACCCGGGCGAAGAACGCCCTTCGGACTGCCGTCGTTCAGATCAGGCATGCCTCGAATCCCAGCCGCATCGACCGCTCGTCGAGGTTGCGGCCAATGAAGATGAGCTGATTGCGGCGGGGCGCATCACCCCATGGACGATCCGGCTGTCCGTCGAAGAGCATGTGAACTCCCTGGAAGACGAAGCGACGCGACTCGCCTGCGAGGCTGATGAACCCCTTCATTCGAAAGATGTCCACGCCGCGTTCACGGAGCAGTTCGCCCAGCCACGCGTTGAGCCTGCCGGGGTCGACGTCGCCCTCCGTCTCGATGGCGATCGAGCCCACTTCGTCGTCGTGCTCATGCTGTGCGACCCAGGTTCGCTCGACCTCGGCGGGAATCACTCCGTTGACGTGGGGGGCGCCGTTCCCTGTGGGGGTCGCCAGCCCGGAGGGCGGACTGTCGTTTGGCCTGACTGTCGCTCCATTCGCACTCGTCAGTTGCAGGTCGAACTCCTCCGCGGTGTGCTGGGCGTAGAGGCCGACCCTCACCTGCGTATCGACTTCCAGGAAGAACGACTTGCGTCCCGGGGAGTCGAGCAGGAGGTTCAGGTGCTTTCCGACTGGAATCTCGTCCCCCGGACGAATGTCGTCCGCGGGTTCGGCGTACCGACGCACACACCACTCCGCGCCTTCACGAAGTGCGGAGTCATCCGTACCCTGGTCCGGCACGATGACGAGAGACATCGCCGGATCAGGTCCCTCGGCCAGGCTGAGTTCGTAGCGGCCGGTGTCGAGCGAATAGACGCCAGTCCATTCGAACGGGTACTCCGGCTCGAGAAAGGTGGGACGACGCTCGAGCGCCTGGTCCAGGTCGAAGGCGGCGAGGTTGAGCACCGTCTCGACGGAGACGTCCGCCATCTCGCTGCGGATGACTCGCGCCATCCGGTTCATGTCCCGGAGCCGGACCTCGATCTTGTCGAGCGCGTCGTCGACGACGAGATCCGTCTTGTTGAGAACGAGGACATCCGCGAACGCGACCTGTTCCGTGCTCTCGTCGCTTCGGCCGAGCTGCTGCTCGATGTGGGCTGCGTCGACAAGCGTGACGATCCCGTCCAACTCGAACTCCGCGCGAATCTCGTCGTCCATGAAGAAGGTCTGAGCGACCGGACCAGGATCCGCGAGCCCCGTGGTCTCCACCAGCACGTAATCGAACTTGTCCCTGCGCTTCATGAGGTTGCCGAGCACGCGAATCAGGTCTCCGCGCACCGTGCAGCAGATGCAGCCGTTCGACATCTCGAAGATCTCCTCGTCAGCGTTGATGACGAGCGCCTGGTCGATGCCGACCTCTCCGAACTCATTTTCGATCACGGCGATGCGTTTGCCGTGTTCCTCCCTCAGGATCCGGTTCAGCAGGGTCGTCTTGCCGGAGCCGAGGAAGCCGGTGAGGATCGTGACAGGGATCTTCTGGGGTGCGTTCATCTAGTCCTCCTGAAGCATCGGTGCGAGCACCGGAATCTCTACGTCGAATCCCCACGCCGTGCAGACCTCGATCAGGTCCCTGGCGTCAACGGAATCCATGGGTTTGTGCAGCTTGTGCTGAAGCTGTGGCGCATCGGGCCGAAGCAGGCCAATCGCGGTTTCGAGGGGGGCGCAGTCTTCTTCGAGACAAGCCAGCTCTGTGACCGTGACCGTCACGTCATCGGAGAGGCTCAGCGCTTCGCGCAATGCCCTCTTGATACGTCGAGCCTGTTCGAGGTTCGGGGAGCGTGGTGATGTCCTGATCAACATAGGCTCTGTTCTCCTTCCAGACGGCGAGACCAGCTCGGATGAGCCACGGTTTCGACAGCCCTTCTGCCGTAGACCCATCGAAGAGCACCCGCCGGTCTTGCAGCAGGATGACGCGCGTTGCCTGGGACGGCAGTGAGTGAAGACAGTGGGTTGCCCAGACGCACGTAGCGTTCGTTCGGCGAACTGCCTCGGCAACGAGCGTGCGCAGCTCAAGGGCCGCGACGGGATCGAGCCCGGCCGTGGGCTCGTCGAGGAGCAGCAACTCGGGCTCGAGAACGAGGAGACCGGCGAGCGCAACGCGACGCTGCTCCCCGAAACTGAGCTGATGACACGGGCGCTGCAGCAGATGGTCGATGCGCAAGGCCATCGCCACCTCGCGGGATCGACATCGCGCCTCCTCTGGCTCGACGCCGCGGCGAAGCAGGCCCCAGGCGATGTCCTCGGCAACCGTGCTTGCGATGAAGTGGTGCTCCGGGTTCTGGCAGAGAAGGGCCACGCGTCCGTGGAGCCGGGCGCTGAGCGTCGTATCGGGCGACACTCGGTTTCCCATGCGCGTCATCGTTCCTTGCGCGGGTCCGTCGAGCCCCGCGAGCAGGCGCAACAGGCTCGACTTCCCGGCCCCACTTGGTCCAAGCACGAGCAGCCACTCTGTTCTTTCGAGGCGAAGTTCGAGCTGCTGGAGCACGAGGTGTCCACCGCGTTCGACGTCGATGGCATCGAGGTGGACGCCGTCATGAGCCCGAACGTCTTCG
>VYDI01000038.1 GCA_009843505.1 Holophagales bacterium
ACTACGGCCTGCGCCACGCTTCGATCTACACCCACTTTCGGGGAGCGATCCGGGACGAGGGCAAGGACGAGGGAGCAACCCTGATCCTGCACACGAAGTCAGGCGAGTGCTGGTTCTGGTACATCCCGCTGGCCGGGGACGTCGTGAGCGTCGGCGTGGTCGGGCCGATGGACACGCTGGTCCGGAACCGCGAGGGCAGGCCGCACGAGATCTTCTTCGAGGAGGTCAGAAACTGCGCCGAGATCGGGCGGCGCATCGCGCCGGCTCGCCAGTGCCGGCCCGTGTCCGTGATGAAGGACTTCTCCTACCGGATCGAGAAGATGGCGGGCGACGGCTGGATCGCGATCGGCGACGCGTTCTCCTTCATCGACCCGGTCTACTCGTCGGGTGTCTTCCTGGCGCTCAAGTCAGGCGAGATGGCCGCTGAAGCCGCGATCGACGCGATCGCGGCGGACGACCTCTCCGGCCAGCGCCTGGGCGCGTTCCAGCCGCTCCTGATGCGCGGCGTCGAGGCCGTGCGGCAGTTGGTCAACGTCTTCTACGACCCGAACTTCAGTGTCGGCGCCTTCCTGCGGCTCTATCCGCAGCATCAGAGCAAGGTCACCCGCATCCTGATCGGCGACGTGTTCGAGATCGACTTCACCTCCATGTTCGAGGACATGGCGACCTTCGCCGCAGCCGGCGGCGGCAGAACGATGCGCGCGCCAGAGGCGGCCCCAGCGGCGACTCCGGAGCCGCTTCAGGCCACCTGAGCCGGAAGGCCGCGGGCGATTCCCATGGCGGCTGGAGCAGTCCGGGCCACGGCCTACGCCGCGCTGCCGGCGCTCTACGTGCTGCACAACGACCTGTGGTTCTGGGACGATCCGAACCGGTTCCTGGGCTTGCCGGTGGGTTTGACGTACCACATCCTGTTCTCGGCGGTGGTCGTCCTCGCGATGTGGCGGCTTGTGCGGGTCGCCTGGCCGGGTGACGTGCTCGACGAGCTGGCTGGGGAGGGCGGTGACGACGGGGTGGACCG
Organism: Holophagales bacterium; assembly: GCA_009843505.1. GTDB lineage: Bacteria > Acidobacteriota > Thermoanaerobaculia > Multivoradales > Multivoraceae > Multivorans > Multivorans azotirespirans. The sequence continues at coordinate 1,019 of VYDI01000038.1, forward strand.
GACGTGACCCTCGCCGTCATCTTCGCCTACCTGGGAGCGGTACTGCTGATCGGTGTCTGGAGCAACCGTCGGCTGGCCGCGACCGGCGAGGACTTCTTCATCGCCGGCAGGACGATAGGTCCGTTCGTGCTGCTGATGACCCTCTTCGGCACCCACATGACCTCGTTCGCCCTGCTCGGCGCTTCGGCGGAGTCCTACCGGATCGGCGTCGGCGTCTTCTCCCTGATGGCGTCGTCGTCCGCCCTGATGGTGCCGATCGTGTTCTTCTTCGTCGGCACGCGGGTCTGGGCGGTGGGGAGGCGCCTGGGGCTCCTGACCCAGGTGCAGTTCGTTCGCGCCCGCTGGGGCTCGGACGGCATCGGACTGCTGCTCTTCGTCGTGCTCGTTCTGCTGCTCCTGCCCTACCTGCTGATCGGCGTCATGGGAGGCGGCGTGGTGCTGGGACAGATCACGGACGGGGCGGCGCCGCCGTGGCTCGGCAGCCTGCTCGTGTCGGGAGTCGTGATCGGTTACGTGACGAGCGGAGGGCTTCGCGGCACCGCCTGGGTGAACACCTTCCAGACCGCGATGTTCATGGTGCTCGGGGCGGTGACAGCGGTCCTGATCGTCACGAAGCTGGGAGGTGTGGGCCAGGCCCTCGACCAGGTCGCGGAGAGCCGCCCGGATCTGCTGGTCCGGGGCGACGCGATTCACCCGCTGCGACTGCTCAGCTACACCCTGATTCCCCTGTCCGTGGGGACCTTCCCCCACATCTTCGCGCACTGGCTGTCGGCGAAGCGGGCGGCGACCTTCAAGGCCCCGGTCGTCCTATACCCGGTCTGCATCGCCGTGGTGTGGATCCCCAGCGTGCTGCTCGGGCTGTTCGGGAACATCGACTTTCCCGGACTCGACGGCGCGGCTTCGAACTCGATCCTGGTCCGGATGATCGCGCTCTACGCGCCGGAGTTGCTCGCGGGCCTCCTGGGCGCGGGCGTCTTCGCCGCCATCATGTCGTCGCTCGACTCGCAGTCGCTTTCGCTGGGCACGATGTTCACGCAGGACGTCGTCCGGCACTACCGCTGGGGCGGCGACCTGGACGAGGCGCGGCAGGTGCGTCTCGGCCGGCTGTTCGTCGTCGGGGTGGTGGCGACGGTGTTCCTCCTGTCCCTGGTTGCCGAACGCAGCATCTTCGCGCTCTCGGTGTGGTCGTTCACGGGTTTCGCCTCCCTGCTGCCGATCGTGGTGGCGGCGCTCTACTGGCGGCGCAGCACCGCCGCGGGGGCGGGCGCGGCGATCCTCACGGTGATCGCGCTCTGGAGCTGGTTCTTCGTGCGCGGCATCGGCGACGCGGACTACAGCGTCGGCGGCACCGGCGTCATGCCGGTCGCCGTCGTCTTCGCGGGTTCCACCCTCGCCATGATCGTCGGCTCCCTGCTGAGCACGCCGCCCGCGCCCGAGCGCGTAAGGCGCTTTATCCCGTGAACGGCAGGTTCTCCTCGTGAGCGACTCAGGTCAGCCGCTGCGCATCGCCTATCTGGCCGCCGGCGCCGGCGGCATGCTCTGCGGCAGTTGCATCCACGACAACACGCTGGTTCGCGAACTCCAGCACCGCGGACACAACGCGCTGCTGCTGCCGATCTACACCCCGCTTCGGACCGACGAGGAGAACGTGAGCTACGGCAGGGTTTTCTACGGCGCGGTCAACATCTACCTGGAGCAGAAGCTGCCGCTCTGGAGCCGCGCGCCCGCGGCGGTCCGCAGGCTGCTGGACAACCCCGGGCTGCTTTCCCGGGTCACTCGGTCGGCGTCGGCGACCGACGCCCACCAGCTCGGTGAACTCGCCCTGTCCATGGTGCGGGGCGAGGAGGGGCGTCAACTCGCGGAGCTCCAGAGCCTGGCCAGGTGGCTCGCGGGGGAGTTCCGGCCCGACGTCGTCCACCTGACGAACTCGATGCTGGTGGGGATGGTCCACCATCTCCGTGAGGCGCTTCCGGAAGCGCTGATCGTTTGCGGCCTCCAGGGCGAGGACATCTTCGTCCAGGATCTGGATGAACCCCACAAGTCCCTGGTAGTGGAGGAGATGCGGAAGCGGGTGCGCGAAGTCGACGTGCTGGTGGCGCCGAACGACTACTACGCCGCAACGATGGCGGAGCTGCTCGAGTTGCCCCCGGCCGGCATCGACGTCGCGCGTTTGGGAATCGAGCTCGAGGGGCACGGCGGCCGCGAGGCGGAGCCGCCGGAGGCGCCTCTGGTCATCGGCTACCTGGCGCGGATGTGCCCGGAGAAGGGATTCCATCTTGCCGCCGAGGCCTTCAAGGCCCTGAGCGACCGTCTGGGGGCAGGCCGCGTCCGTTTCCGTGCCGCCGGCTATCTGGGTGGCCGGGACCGCGCGTACTTCGAGGAGCAGCGGCGACGGATCGCCGACTGGGGGCTCGAGCCGCACTTCGACTGGCTGGGAGAGGTCACCCGCGAGGAGAAGATCGAACTGTTGTGCAGCCTGCATGCGCTCGTGCTGCCGACCGTTTACCGCGAGGCGAAGGGCTTGCCGGCGCTCGAGGCGATGGCGAACGGCGTCCCCGCCGTGCTGCCCGACCACGGCGCGTTTCCGGAGATGCTCGAGCGGACGGGCGGCGGCACGCTGGTGCCGGCCGGCGATCCGTCGGCGTTGGCGGACGCCGTCGAACAGCTGGCCGGCGACGCCGAACGCCGGCGCCACCTCGGCCGGTCCGGCATCGCCGGCGTGCGCCGCCACTACGCGGCGGAGCTGATGGCCGCGGAAACGCTCGCCTCGTACCGGCGCGGACTGGCCCGTCGCGGAGGCGGCGCCGCCGCGCCGGCGCTAGCATCGGCCGGTCATGGCTGAGGCCCTTCGGTTCGAGCAGGTCACGAAGTCCTACGGCACCGAGGCGGGCGCCGTCGAGGTGCTGCGGGGCATCTCGTTCTCTCTCGCTACGGGGGAGGCGATGGCGGTCACCGGTCCGTCCGGCAGCGGCAAGAGCACCCTGCTGCATCTCGCCGCCACGCTCGAGACGCCGACGTCGGGCAGTATCCGGATCGGCGGCGAGGCGGCCCACGAACTTCCCGAACGCGAGCTGGCGGCGTTCAGGAGCCGCCGCGTCGGCCTGGTGTTCCAGGATCACTACCTGCTGCCGCAGTACACGATGCTGCAGAACGTCCTGTTGCCAACCGTGGCCGCCGGGAACGGAGAGAGCGACGCGGAGGAGCGCGCGCGGGCCCTGCTGGAGCGGGTTGGCCTCGGCGCCCGCGTCGACCATCGGCCGGCCCAGCTGTCAGGTGGTGAGCGCCAGCGGGCCGCGATCGTGCGCGCGGTAATCAACGGGCCGAGCCTGGTCCTGTGCGACGAGCCCACCGGCAACCTCGACGGGGAGACGGCGGGCTCGGTAGCCGATCTGCTGCTTGAGCTCCACGGCGATGAGGAGAGCGCTCTGGTCGTGGTGACGCACAGCCTGGAGCTGGCCGCCAGATTGCCGCGGCGTGTGGAGCTGCGGGCGGGCCTGATCGGGGAACCGCCGCCGGAGCAGGCGGCCGGAGGCTGACCCGGTGGCCTTTGCCCGCCCTTCCGGCCCCCTGCCGAGTCTCCGTCACTACTGGCGCTCGAACGTCGCCGTGGTGCTGACCGCGGCGGTCGCGGCCTCCGTGCTGACCGGCGCCCTGATGGTCGGAGACTCGGTGCGGGGAAGTCTCCGACAACTCACTCTCGACCGTCTGGGCGGCATCGACCACGTCCTGCTCGGGGCCGGTTTCTTCCGCGAGGGGCTGCGGGACGAACTGGCCGGCGACGCCGCGTTCACGGCCCGTTACGGTCCGGTGTCGGCGGCGATCCTGATGCAGGGCAGCGTCGTGGAACCTGAGAGCGGCCGGCGCGCCGCCCGGGTCAACGTGCAGGGGATCGACGACGGGTTCGGCTTCTTCTTCCCGGACGCGGTGGAGCAGCTCGACCTGTCCCGGCGCGACGGCCAGCTCTTCGCGTCGCTGGCGGTCAACCGCTCGCTGGCGGAGGCTCTGGCGGTCGAGACCGGCGATTCCGTGGTGCTCTACCTCGAACGGCCGAGCGAGGCGCCGCGGGCCAGCCTGATGGGAGAGAAGGATCCGGCGGACCAGTTGGAGAGCATGCGGCTGAGCGTGGTCTCCGTGCTCGAGGACGAGGGCCCAGGCCGCTTCCAGCTCGCGCCCCACCAGAGCCAGCCCCTGGTCGGCTACGTGCGGCTTCGCGACCTGCAGCGGGAGCTCGACCGACGCGGTCTGGCGAACGCGTTGCTGGTGGGCGAGCTCGCGGAGGCCGGCGAACCGGAAGCCGCGGCGCTGGACCTGGAGCAGCGGATCCGCTCCCATGCCCAGCCGGCCGACTTCAGCCTGGCGTTCGCCGAAGCGGAGGATCACCTGCGAGTCACCAGCTCCCAGATCGTCTTCAGCGAGGAGCTCGCCGGGGCGGTCGAGGTCCTGGCACGCGACCGGGGCGTGGAGGCGCTCGGCGTTTCGACTTATCTCGCCAACCGGACCGCCGCGGGGAGCGGAGCGTCGGCCCCGTACTCGACGATCGCCGCGCTCGATACCGGGAGGGCCGGCGAGCTCGGCGTGCTGCGACTCGTGGACGGTCGGCCGGCGCCGGCGCTCGGGCCGGGCGAGGTGCTGGTGAACACCTTCCTGGCCGAGGACCTTGGGGTCAGCGAGAGGGACCGACTGGCGATCGACTACTTCGTCATCGGAGATCGCGAGCAACTCGTCGAGCGGACGGTTCAGACCACCGTGGCGGGCGTGGTCGAAATGACGGGCTGGGCCGGGGACCGCAACCTGACGCCGGACTTTCCCGGGGTCGCCGACGCCGACAACATGAGCGACTGGGACCCGACCTTCCCGGTCGATCTCAGCCGCATCAGGGATCAGGACGAGGCCTACTGGGACGAACACCGCGCGACGCCGAAGCTGTTCGTCTCACTCGAGTACGGCGCCGAGCTCTGGTCCAGCCGCTTCGGCCTTCTGACGTCGCTCCGGCTGCTGCCCGCGGACGGTGGCTCGCCGGAGCGCCTCCGGGCCGGGCTCGAGGGAGAGGCGCCGGAGCGGGTCGAGCTGCACGCGGCGGGCCTGACGGTCGAGGCGGTCAAGGCAGCGGGCCTGCGCGGCGCCACGGGCGCTACCGACTTTGGGGGCCTGTTCATTGGTTTCAGCCTGTTCCTGATCGTCTCGGCAGCGCTGCTCGTGGGCCTGTTCTTCCGTTTGGGAACGGAGAGCCGCGCCAACGAAATGGGCCTCTTGCTGGCGCTCGGCCACGGCGTCAAGCGGGTCCGGCGGCGGTTCCTGCTGGAAGGCGCCCTGCTCGGCGGAGCGGGTGTCTTGCTGGGTTTGGGCGGGGCGGTGCTCTACGCGGGCGCGATGATGGCCGCGCTCCGGACCCTGTGGCGCTCCGCCGTCGGTTCGAGCCATCTCTATCTCCACGTTGAACCGCTGACCCTGGCCCTGGGCGGCGCCGGTTCGCTGCTCGTCGTGTTCTTCGCGATCAGGGGCGCGGTCGGCCGCCTGGCTGCGGTTTCGCCTATCCGGTTGCTGCGAGGCGAGACGGCCGAGCGACCGGCGGCGGTTTCCGCGCCGGGCAGGAGGGCGCGGTGGACCGGGGGAATCGCCGGCGGCCTCGCCGTGGCGCTGCTCGGCGGGTCGGCAGCCGCCCCGGCGTCGGCGGCCGCCTACCTCTTCTTTTCGGGCGGCGCCTTCCTGCTGATCGCCGGGCTTGCCGGCTTCACCCTGTGGCTGCGCCGGCGTCCCGAGACGCCACTCCGGAGCTGGTCCTGGCGCGCCGGCTCCAGCATGGCGGCGGCCAATGCGTCGCTCAATCCGGGGCGGAGCCTGCTCTGCGCTGCCCTGGTGGCGAGCGCGTCCTTCGTCATCGTCGCCGTCGGCGCGTACGGTCTCCGGTTCGGCGAGGAGACGAGGAACCTGGATTCGGGCGCCGGAGGCTTCGATCTGGTGGCGGAGTCCGATGTCTCCATCCTCGCCGACCTGGCCAGCGTGGAGGGCCGCTACGAGCTCGGTTTCGGCAAGGAGGCTTCCGAGTCCGTCGGACGAGCCGAGATCGTCGCCTTCCGGACGGTGCCCGGTGACGACATCAGTTGCCTGAACCTGTTCCAGCCGGAGCGGCCGCGGCTGCTCGGCGCGCCGCCGGAGTTCGTCGAGCGCGGTGGCTTTCGCTTCCAGTCGCTCGTTGCCGAAGCGGGTGAGGCACCCTGGGAACTGCTGGAACAGGACCTTGGCCCCGGCGTCGTCCCCGCGATCGGGGATTTCAATTCCGTCATGTGGATCCTCCATTCGGGGCTCGGCCAGGGGATTGAGGTCGAGACCGAGCGCGGGGAGACGATCGAGCTGCGGCTGGTGGGGCTCCTCCGCAAGAGCGTGTTCCAGAGCGAACTCGTGATCTCCGAGGCGAACCTGGCCAGGCACTTCCCGAGCCGGACGGGGGCGTCCTACTTCCTGCTGCGAACTGAGCCGGACGAGCAGGACCGGACGATGCAGGAGCTCGAGCGGACGCTGGCCGGCTTCGGTTTCGACGCCGTCCCCACCGAGCAACGGCTACAGGCGTTCCAGGCGGTCGAGAACACCTATCTCGGCACGTTCCAGACCCTGGGCGGACTCGGCCTGCTGCTCGGAACGCTGGGTCTCTCCGTGGTCCTGCTGCGCAACCTGCTGGAGCGGCGTGGCGAGCTGGCGACGATGCAGGCGATCGGCTTCTGGCGGCACGCCCTGGCCTGGCTGGTGGTGGCCGAGAACAGCCTCCTCCTGGCCGCGGGCGTCGCGGTTGGCGCCGCCTCGGCTCTCGTCGCAGTGAGCCCGCACCTCCTCGGCGGTCACGCGCTGGTGCCCTGGCTGTCGCTCGGACTCACCCTGTTGCTGGTGCTGGCGGCCGGCACGCTGGCGAGCCTTGCGGCGGTAAGGCGCGTGACTCGAGAAGATCTGCTCCCGGCGCTGCGGGGGAGCTAGCGTTTGAGGTGGGTCTCGAACAGCTTCAGGATGCGGCGGTACTCGTCGAGCCAGCTTGACGGCTCGAGGAAGCCGTGAGCTTCGGCCGGGTAGACCGCTAGCTCCCAGTCTTCCTTGCCCAGCTCGATGAGGCGCTGGACGAGCCGCACGGAGTCCTGGAACAGGACGTTGTCGTCCAGCATCCCCGTGCAGATCAGGAGCGGTTTCTGGAGGCCCTCGGCGAACTCGATCGGCGAGCTGCGCTCGTAGGCCTCCGGGTCGAGTTCCGGCGTGTTCAGGATGTTGGAGGTGTAGCCGTGGTTGTAGTGGGCCCAGTCGGTAACCGGCCGAAGCGCCGCTCCCGCCGCGAACAGCTCGGGGTGCCGGAACATCGCCATGAACGTGACGAAGCCGCCGTAGGAACCGCCGTAGACACCGATCCGCTCCCGGTCGACGCCGTGTTCGGCCACGAGGTAGTCGACACCGTCGGCCAGGTCTTCTACTTCGGGCGTGCCCATCTGCCGGTAGATCGCGGTGCGCCAGTTCCGGCCGTAGCCGGCGGAGGCGCGGAAGTCCATGTCAAGCACGACGTAGCCGCGGCGGGCGAGCAGGGTGTGGAACATGAACTCGCGGAAGTAGGAAGACCAGCCCTGGTGGGCGTTCTGGAGGTAGCCGGCCCCGTGGACGAAAACGACCGCCGGCCGCGGAGCTTCGGTGGTGGAGTCCGGCGGCAGGTAGAGACGAGCATGGACCGGTCGGCTCGTGTGCGACGACGGCACTTCGACGAACCGGGGCGCTACCCAGTCGGTCGCCACGAAGTCGGTGGACACCGTCTCCGTCAGGCGGACGGCTTCGGCGCCCGGCGACGCGTCCTGGAGCCAGAGTTCGGGCGGCCGGGTGGCTGTCGAATGGACGATCAGGAGATGGCGGTTGTCCGGCGAGAGCCGGAAGGAGTTGAGCCCGCCCAGTGAGGTGACCCGTTCGATGACGCCGGTGCCTGCTTCAGAGACCGCCGCGCGGAAGACGTCGAAGACGCCGGGATGGCTCCGGTTCGCCTCGAAGTAGAGGAAGGCGCCGTCGGCCGAGACCTGGGGAGAACGGACGACGAAGTCGCCTTCCGTGACCTGAAGTCGTTTCCCCGTCGTCGCGTCGATCAGGTGGAGCTGGGAGTAGCCGGTTTCCTCGGACAGGAAGAAGACCGTCCGGTCGTCCGGCAGCCAGCCCAGATCGCGAAAGGCGTAGTTGATCCAGGCCGGGTCGGACATCCGGTGCAGGGGACGCAGTTCGGCCGCTTCGAGGTCGATTCCGGCGATCCAGCGGTCCTTGTTGTCGGCCGAGTAGACCTGCACGACGGCCCGTGAGCCGTCGCGGTTGAAGGACACCGGACCGAAGCGGACCGGCCGGGGTCGGGGCTCGTCCTCTCTGGCCGTTTCGTCCTTGTGCTCGACCGATTCAGCTTCCTCTTCGGCGGCGTCCTCACCGCCGCCGGCCTGCTTCGCCGCCGCTTCCCGGGCTTTCTTTCGCTCGCGCGCCGCTTCGCGCAGCTCGGCCAACGGATCGTCGGTGATTCCCGGTAGCACGGAGACGTCCAGCGTGGTGGGTTCCGCGTCACCGGCGCGCAACAGGAGCAGCGTTTCGCCGGCCGTCTCCGCCGTGCCGACCTTCATCCGCACCTCCTCGACATCGACCATGCCGGTGGCGGTGACGTAGTTCGGCATCCTGTCGCGGAGGCCCTCGTCGCGCTCTTTCGGACGGATCCGCAGGACCAGGCGGTCGAGCGCCGGCGACAGGGCTGAGCCGGCCACTTCCGCTTCCCTGCCCAGGTAATGGGGCAGGGCCGACCGGCTGGGGTCGCCTGCCTGGCGCTCCCTGGAGACCTCCAGGCTGCGTTCCTCGCGCTGGCGCCGCTGCCGGACGATCTCCAGCAGGCGCGGCTGCTGGCGCTCCAGGTAGCCGGCCTTGAGGTCCTGCTCGGCCCGCGCCTGTTCGGGATCGTCTTCCGTCCGGACGTCGAAAGGTTGCCGGAGCAGGCCCGTCCCGCGCTCCCGCACGAACCAGACGCCGGCCCGGCGGAACGCGACATCCCCGCCGGCGGTGAAGAAGGGCGCGGTCTCCGTTGCGGCGGTCCGGGTGATCTGAATCAGGCCGCCGTCACGGTCCAGGTCGCGCACGAAGACGTCGCCGGCCTTGAGGAACACCCGGCGGCGCCGTTCGCGGTCCCAGTTGCCGCCCGCGGCGTCCGCGCCGGCGCGGTCGCGGTCGGAGACCCGGACGGTCTCCCGCTCTTCCAGGTCGATCCGGTAGAGATCGCGGGTCTCCTCGCCCTCCCGCTTGCGCTGGAAGTAGACGCTGTCGCCGTCACTGCTCCAGTACGGCCGCTCCGGCTGGCGGCCCAGCCAGTCGGGATGGGCCATGATCCGTTCGAGGGTGACGTCGTCCTGGGCCCGGAGGGGAAGGACGGGGAAGAGCAGGCCCGCGGCAAGAACTGCCGCGAGCGGTTGAACGGGCAAGTTGCTACAGGGACTCGAAGTACTCGATCATCGCCTGGGCGGTGGCCGCCTCCGGATGGTTGGGGGCCACCTCCAGGAACTTCCTGAACGTCTCGAGGGCCTTGTCGTTCTCCGACTGGGCGGCGTAACAGAGGCCGAGCATGTTGAGCGCTTCCGGGTGATTCGGATTGAACCCCACGACCTGCTCCAGTTTCGTCAGGGCCTCCGGAATGCTGCCGGCGTTGTACAGGTCCGCCGCCTCGTTGTACAGGTTTTTCGCTGCCTTCTCGGGGTCCGTGCTCTGGAGGGACGCCAGGGCGGCCTCGGCCTTGTCGTCCATGCCCAGCGCGTTGTAGCCGGCGTAGAGGATCTGGTTCATGTTCTCCAGGTCCTCGCCCTCGGCGGCCACCTGCTCGGCGAACTCCACCGCGCGCACATGGTCGCCCCGGAAGGAGTAGATGCGGGCAAGTCCGCCCATCGCCTGGGTGAGATCCGCCTTCTTCGCCAGCGCTTCCTGGAACATGAACTCGGCCGTTTCGTAGTCCCCCGAGTTCAACGCGTTGCTGCCCTGGTTGTAGAGCTTGATCGCGCTGCCACGGGCCTCGGCTTCCAGGTCCACTTGCTCGGACGGTTGCGGGATGCCTGCCGCCTCGAACTGCGCCGCCTGCTGCTTCAGCGCCTCCTCTTCGGAGGTCAGGTTCCAGTCGCCGCCGCCCGGGAGCTGGCTCAGCCTCGTTTCGTTGCGGGCCGGGATACGCACGTTGCCCACGCGCCGGGTCACGTAGCCTTCCTTCTTCAGCTCGACCGTGAAGCCGCCGCGCTCGTGCGTGACGACGTTCTTGATCATGATCCGGAACCGTCCGTTCCTCCCGGAGTAGTGCACTTCCCGGAACGTCGGAGCTTCGGGATTCGTGAAGATGATCTCCACGTTCTCAAGGGTTTCGCCGGTCGTGGCGTCGAAGATCTGCCCCCACACGGTCCCAGGGAGCTGTGCGGCCGCGGGAGCTGCCAGAGCGGCCGACAGGCAGATGCCGAGAACGGCTGCGAAGAGGGCGGGGCGTGCCGGCTGTCCCAGGGTCCACGGTTCGCGAATCGGCTTCATCGTCTCCTCCTTCGGCCGCACGGGCTCATGGCGGATCTGCTGGCGCGGCTCTCTAGAATAACAGAGCCGTGGTTGGGGATCCTGGCTCTCGTCTCGCGCGCCATCCGGCCTGGCCGAAGGTGCTGCAGATCTGCCGGGCCGCGGCGGACAGGGGCGGCTGTGTGCGCGTGGTGGGGGGCTCGGTGCGGGACGCGATGCTCGACCTGCCATTCACCGAGTTCGACCTCGAGGCCTTCCGTATCGGGCCGAAGGACCTTGACCGAATGCTGGAGGACCTGGATCTGCAAGTCGACCGGGTCGGCCGCGCGTTCTCCGTCGTCAAGCTGCGCGCCGTTCCCGTCGACATCGCCCTGCCTCGTCGTGAGCTCAGCGTCGGAGCTGGTCACCGCGACTTCCTCGTTGACGCGGACCCGGACATGACCGTCGAAGAAGCCGCCGAGCGCCGCGACTACACGATCAACGCGATCTCGTACGAACCGCTCGCCGGTCGCGTTGACGATCCTCTGGGAGGGCAGGCGGACCTTGAACGGCGGCGGCTGCGTCACGCCTCGCATCGGTTCACGGAGGATCCGCTCCGGGTGTTGCGCGGGATGCAGCTCGTGGCCCGGTTGGGGCTCGAACCGGACCCGGACACCGTGCGCCTCTGTTCCGGAATCGGCTGGCGGGAGCTGAGCGTCGAGCGGGTGTTCGAGGAATGGCGGAAGCTGCTCCTGCGGGGAGTCGAGATCGGGCGCGGTCTGCGATTCCTGCAGGTGAGCGGATGGCTTCAGGCCTACGCCGAGCTCGAGGCCACGGTCGGCTGCGAACAGGATCCGGAGTGGCACCCGGAGGGCGACGTCTGGACTCACACAGGTCACGTCCTGGACGCCTTCGCCACCGAGCGGCTGGACGACGACGAGGAGGACCTGGTCGTCGGACTGGCCTGCGTCTGCCACGACCTGGGCAAGCCCGCGACGACACGATTCGTCGATGGCCGGCTCCGCTCGCGAGGCCATGAGGCTGCCGGTGAAGCCCCCACCCGGAACTTCCTGGCGCGGCTCACGAACCGCGGACGGCTGGTTGAGGACGTCGTGCGACTGGTCGTGGACCACCTGAAGCCGCGCCAGCTCTACCAGGGTGGCGCCGGCGACGCCGCCGTTCGACGGCTGGCCCACCGGGTGAAGCGGATCGACCGGCTGGTGCGGGTCGCCCGCGCCGATGCCCGGGGCCGTCCACCGCTGCCTCCGGCGGACTGCGAGGACTGTGACTGGCTGCTTGGCCGCGCGGAAGCGCTGAGGGTCAGAGACCAGGTGCCGGCGCGGCTTGTGCTCGGCCGCGACCTGATCGCCCGCGGTCTGCCGCCCGGTCCCGAGATCGGCGCCCTCGTCGAACGTTGCTACCAGGCGCAGTTGGACGGCGCCTTCGAGGGGAGGACCGCGGGTCTGCGCTTCCTCGATTCGCTGCTCCGGCGCCGGGCTGTCGCCGGGCGAGCACCGGGCGGCTCTGGCCGGGCGGAACCGTGATCGGCCCCGCTGGCGGGCGGACGGGCGAAACAAGGGCTGCCGGCGCGTCGTCCCTGCACCAAGAGGATGATGACTTGCCAGCTCAGAAAGCCTCCGACCGGGAATCGACCCGCGGGTCGACCGGCGTTTCCGAGGACGCCGAACTCGTTCGACGGGCGTCCGCGGGCGACCGCGGCGCGTTCGAGGCCCTTGTGCTTCGGTACGAGACGCCGCTCCGCAAGCTGGTCTACGGCTACGTGCTCAACTGGGAGGTCGCCGAGGACGTGGCCCAGGACGCCTTCCTGCTGGCCTTCCGGAAGCTCGACAATCTGGGAGAGTCGGCCGCGTTCAAGAGCTGGCTCTACCGGATCGCGATCAATCGGGCCCACGACGAACTGCGCCGGTCGGCCCGTTGGGGCCGGCGGCTGGACCGGAACGTGGGGGAGGAGGCCCTCGCCGAGCTGCCGGCGGCCGGAGCGGAGTCGGCCGTCGAGTCGCGGCTGTTGCGGCGGGCCCTCGTGCGCGAGTTGGCGCGACTGCCGAAGAGCCAGCGGACGGCGGTTGTGCTCAAGGACGTGGTGGGGATGAAGTACGTGGAGATCGCGGAGTGCCTGGGCTGTCCGATCGGTACGGCGCAGATCCGGGTCCATCGGGGCCGGCAGAAGCTCCGGCGACGCCTCGGCGAGCCGGGCTCCAAGGCGGGAGGAGGTACAGGATGAGGGAGGAGAGGAGATCGAGCCGACCGGACGGGGCCGGAGGAAGGCTCGAGACACTGTTTGAGGGGCTGCGTGAGGAGTGCGCGGCGCCGCCGTCGGCGCCGGGTTTCCTGGCGGGCTTCAGGGCCCGCCGCGACGCCTGGCGGGAACGCACGGACCATGCCGCGACATGGCGGCTGCTCGCCCTGCGCCTGTCGCCGGTCGGCGCGCTTGCGGCCGGGGCTGCGCTGGTCATGACCCTCAGTTCCGGCGCCCGGCCTCCGGCTCCGGAGGCGGTTCCGGAAGCTCCGGTGACAGCGGAGTACCCGGATCCGTTCGTGGCCGGGCTGGAGGAGGCCGGTCTGGCGAGCGTGGCGATGAACGACGAGGATGCCGGCTACGAACTGCTTGCCGTTCTCTATGAGCCGATGGGGACACGGTGATGCCGAACGGCCCCACGAAGCTGTGGATGAGCGTCGCCCTGGGTTCCGTGCTGGTCGTGGGCCTCTCGGCCGGCCTGGTGGCGGATCGGCTTCTGCCGGAACGTCGTGCCACCGTGAAGAAGCAGGAAACCCGAACGGAAGCACACCCTCCCCGGTCGTCGATGTTCCAGTTCGACTGCCCCGACGCGGAGGAAGACGATGAAACAACGGCGAGCCCGGCTCCGGCAGCATCGGCCGATGCGGCGCGCTCGGAGGCCTTCGACGAGCACCGGTCGAAGATGACCCGGCGCATGGCGCGACGGCTCGAGCTCGATCCGGACCAGATCGCTGCGCTCGAGCCGATCGTCGGGGAGGCGATGCTGCGGGGACGTCTCTACTGGACGGGTGCCCGCGACGAGTTCTGTGCCATGCAGCGGGACTTCCACCGGGAGGTGGAGGAACTCCTCCGTCCGGACCAGGCGGTTCGCTTCGACGAGATGCGCCGTGGCCTGTGGGAACGCAGCCGGCGGCATGAGGATCGGGACCACGATGGCCATGGCCGCGGTCGCCGCGGCGACGGCGGCTCGCCGGGTGAGTGCCAGTGAGCGCCGAGGAGAAAGGGGGCCCGATGGAGCAGCAGGGAACCGGCCTGCGGGCGGGACCGGAAGAGCACGAGGCGGCACTGCAGGAGGCGGCGGCACACGTCCCCGTCCACCCGCTGATCCGCTTCGCGGTCGAGCGGCGCGTGACCATGTTCATGGCGACGCTGGGTGTGCTGGTGCTCGGCTGGCTGTCCCTCACGCGCCTGCCGCTGGAGTTCCTGCCTCTCTTCCAGTCGTCCAACATCTCGGTCCGGGTGCCCTACCAGTCCTCCTCTCCGGAGGAGATCGCCCGGTCGATCATCTGGCCGCTGGAGGACAGCCTGGGCACGATCAACGGCGTCCGGCTGCTCCGCTCGCGGGCGAGCGGCAGCTCCGCTTCAGTGGACATCGAGTTCCAGGACGGGACGGACATGGAACTGGCCGCCGTCGACGTGCGCGACCGGATCGACCGCGTGCGCAATGAGCTACCGAGCGACGTGGAGCAGATCTACGTCCGCCGTTTCGAGAGCACGGACATTCCGGTCCTTCGCAGCAGTCTCAGCGCGCCGTGGGACCAGGACGAGCTGAACGACTTCGTCGAGGACGTGCTGCTGCCACGGATCGAGCGGCTGGAGGGTGTGGCGCAGGCGGAAGTCTGGGGCATGCTCAGCCGGGAGCTGCGGATCGAGCTGCTGCCCGACCGCATGGCCGCCCACGGCGTGGATGTCCGTGAGTTGCGTCAGATTCTGCAGAGCAACCACGTGAACGTTTCGGGCGGCTATCTGCGCGAGGGCAGCCGCCGTCTGCTGGTTCGAACGGTCGGCGAGTTCCGGACTCCGGACGAGATCCGGGACCTGCCGATCCGCGGCGACGGCCTGCGTGTGGGCGACGTCGCCGATGTGAAGTTCGGCTATCCGGACAAGTACGAGCACAACTTTCTCAACGGGGTCGAAGCGATCAACCTGAGTGTGAACAAGGCCTCGGACGCGAACCTCCTGGAGGTCGTGAACCGGGTCAAGGCCGAACTCGAAGCGATTCGGCAGACGCCCGAGGGCGAAGGCCTCGAGTTCCGCCATTTCCACGACACCTCGATCGACGTCCGCCAGGGGCTGACCGAGCTGGGCCGCAGCGGTCTGATCGGCGGTGGCCTGGCGATCGTCTTCATGTTCCTGTTCCTGCGCAAGTTCCGAACCACGCTCCTGGTGGCCCTGGCAGTGCCGCTGTCCCTGGTCATGACCTTCGTCATGATGTATCTCGGCCGCCAGGCGGGCGTCACCGAGATCACGTTGAACGTGATGAGCCTGATGGGGTTGATGCTCGCGATCGGGATGCTGCTCGACAACTCGATCGTGGTGATCGAGTCGATCTTCCGGCACCGCCAGGAACTTGGCGCCAACGCGAAGTACGCCGCCCTGGGCGGCGCCAGCGACGTGGCGATGCCGATCATCTGCTCGACGATGACGACGATGTGCGTGTTCGTGCCGCTCATCTTCTTCGGCAGCGGCGGCGGCGGACCGGGCAGTTTCTCGCGCTTCATGGGCGACATCGGCACGACGGTCTGCGTCGTCATGCTCGGTTCCCTGGTCATCTCCCTGACCGTGGTGCCGATGATCGCGGCGATCCTGCTCAGGTCGGAGAGCAAGCGCCGGTTCAAGCTGCTGGACCGGATGAACGACCTCTACGGCAAGACGCTGGGCTTCACCCTCCGCCACCGCTTCATCTTCACGATGGTCATCGGCGCGCTGCTCTACGGCTCCTGGGTGCTGTACAACAGCATCGAGCGGAGCTACAACCAGCCGTCCCAGGGCCGGGCACTGACGGTGTTCGTCGAAACGCCGCGGCAGATGGGAATGGACGAGCGCCTGGCTCTCTACAACGAGGTCTACGCGATGCTCGATGCCAGGCGCGACGAGTGGGAGATCGCGGACATCGCCCACCAGGTCCGGCGGGGTGGCGGCCGCAGCCGGGGATACGGCGGCAGCAACCGCTTCGAGATCTACCTCAAGCCGGAGGAGGTCTCGGAGCTGTCCACGGACGAGGTCACGGAGCTCATCCGGGAGGCGATGCCGCAGCGGGTCGGTGTGCTGTTCAAGCTCGCTCGCACCGAGTTCGGGCCTCCGGGTTCAGGGAGATCCGGGATGGACGTGGAACTGATCGGCGACGACGTCGGCACTCTCGAACTCCTGGTGCCGCGGATTACCGAACGGCTGCGCCAGATTCCCATCGTCGGCGACATCGACAACTCGTTCGAGAGCGGCGACGACGAGATCCGGGTGTCGGTGAACCGTGAGCGCGCCCTCCAGGGCGGCCTGTCGAGTCAGGCGGTGGCGATGACCGTCAGTGGCGCGCTGTCCAGTCGGTCGCTGGCGTACTTCAAGACCGCGGAGCGTGAGATCGGCATGGTCATGCAGTACCGGGAGGAGGATCGCGAGACGCTCGATCAGTTGAAGAAGATGCCGGTCCTCGTGTCGGACCCCAACGGCGAGGGCGCGGGTGTGACCCTGCCGATCTCGAGCCTCGCGTCATTCAACGTCCAGAGCGGTCCGTCCGAGGTCGAGCGGGAGAATCGCCGCGCGAAGGTGGAGATCGACGTGACGGCCGCGGGCGGCACGCCGGGCTTCATGCTCCGGCGGCCGGTCCAGATGGCGCTTGCGGACGTGCCGTTGCCGCCAGGCTACGAGTGGTCTCTCGGCAGGAGGTTCATGGAGGCCGAGGAGGACGCATCGCGGGCGGTGCTGGCGATGATCCTGGCCGTGGTGCTGATCTACATGATCATGGCGGCGCTGTTCGAGGACTTCCTTCAGCCGTTCACGATCATGCTCTCGATTCCCTTCGCCTTCATCGGCGTCGGGCTGATCATGTTCCTGGCGGGCCAGCCGCGGTCCGACTCGTCCAACATGGGGCTCCTCATCCTGGCCGGGATCGTGGTCAACAACGCGATCGTCCTGATCGATCACATCAACCGGTTGCGGCGCGAAGGCATCGCCCGCGACAAGGCGATCGTTCTCGGCGGCAAGAATCGCCTGCGGCCTATCCTGATGACGGCCGTGACGACGATTCTGGGCCTGTCGCCGATGGTGGCGCCGTTCTTCCTGCCCCAGGTGTTCGGGCAGCCCGAAGGCCGGGCTGCTTTCTGGGCGCCGGTGGGTCTCGTCATCCTGGGTGGACTGACCACCTCAACGTTCCTGACCCTCCTCGTGATTCCGACGGTTTATTCCCTGGTCGATGACTTCAAGCTCTTCATCCAGCGGGTTGTGCGGGCGGCAGTCGCCGTTCCGCGGAGAAAGATGGCATGAAACTCAAGAGATGCATGGGCAAGGCGCGGTCGGCCGGCGCCCTTCTGTTGATCGCGGCGGTGGCCGCCGCAGGCATCGGCTGCGGGCAGTCCAACGCCGAAGCGGGCGGCGAGAACCCCCGCGCGGGCCAGGGCGGTCCAGGTGGTGGCCCTCCGGGCGGCGGCCAGCGCGGCGGGCGGCCTGGGGGGCGTGGCGGCGGTCCTCCGGGTGGCTTCCCGGGTGGCATGCCGCCAGGCTTCGGCGCTCCCACCACCGCGATCCCGGTCAGGGTGACGAGCGTCATTCGCCGTGACATCGCGGACTACCTGGAGACGAACGGTTCGCTCGAGGCCGAGAACGAGGTCGACATCGTGGCCCGGACGACCGGCCCGATCGTCGAACTGAACGTCGAGGAGGGCGACTTCGTCCGGGTGGGTCAGGTGCTGGCCCGGATCGACGCCGCTGAGATCGAGGCGCAACTCGGCATTGCCCGGGTCAACCTGGCCGAGGCGGAACTGGCCTGGAACCGCGCCCAGGATTCGTTCCAGGCCGAGGTCGTGAGCCAGGAGGCCTACGACCTGGCGAAGTCCAACTTCGACGCCGCCGCCGCCCAGATCGTCGGCACCGAGATCCTGCTGGACTACACCGTGATCCGGGCGCCCTTCGACGGCCTGATCATCGAGCGGGTGATCAAGAACGCCGAGCACGTTGCGAGCAACGCGCGGCTGTTCAGGATCTCCGACTTCGACCCGCTGCTCTGTCCGATTCAGCTTCCCGAGAAGGACCTGCCGCGGCTCAAGCTGGATCAACCCGCCTACCTGACGGTCGAGGCGTATCCCGGCGTGCGCTTTCCCGCCCGGGTGCTGCGGATCAGCCCGGTCGTCGACCCGGCGACCGGCACGGTCAAGGTCACTCTCGAAGTCCAGGCCCAGGGCCGCCTGCGGCCCGGCATGTTCGCCAGCGTGTTCGTCGAGACGGATGTTCACGAGAACGCGATCGTCGTGCCGAAGCAGGCGCTGGTCCTGGAGAGCACTTCCGACACCGTCTACGTGGCGGTGGACGACGGAGGGGGCGGCACGGTCGCCCAGCGGCGCGAACTGGAACTCGGCTACGAGGAGAGCGACAGCCTGGAGGTGCTTTCCGGTTTGCGCGAGGGTGAGGACGTCGTGATCGTCGGCCAGGACGGCCTCTCCGACCGGACGCCGATCTCAGTCGACGAGCGTGAGGGGCCTGCCGCGGCGCCGACGATGTTCACTGCGGTCCCAGCCACGGGCGTTGAGCGGCCGACCCGGGTCGCGGCCGGTCAGGCGGCGCCGGCTGTCGGTGGGGCGCCAGCGGCCGGGCAGGCCGCGCCGCAGCCGCGCGGGCCGGGCGGGCCCGGGTCCGGTCCGCCGGGACAGGGAGGTCCCGGAGGCTTCGGCGGGGCTCAATCGGGAGGATTCGATCCGAGCCAGATGACCCCGGAACGGCTCGAGATGATGCGGGCCCGCATGAAGGAACGCGGCATGAGCGACGAGCAGATCGACCAGATGATGGAGCGCATCCGCAGTGGCCAGCGGCCGCCGGGAAGACCGCCCGGTGGACCGCCGGGCCGGCAACAGGGTGGACCTCCGGGCTAATCCGCTGCCGCGACTCCTGACCAGGTAATCACGAGATGCGGGTTGTTTCTTTCGCCACCCGGCGACCGGTCACGGTGTTCATCTTCGCCCTGGCGGCGGTGGTGTTCGGCGGCGTCGCCTTCCGCGACCTGGCGGTCGATCTTCTGCCGGACATCACGTACCCGTCGCTCACCGTTCAGACGGGGTACGAGGGCGCGGCGCCGGTCGAGATGGAGACCCTGATCACGCGACCGGTCGAGGACGCGGTCGGCGTGGTCAACGGCGTCAACCGGGTCGTCTCCAGCTCCCGGGCGGACATCAGCGAGGTCACCCTGGAGTTCTCCTGGGGCACGAACATGGACTTCGCGTCGCTCGACGTGCGCGAACGGCTGGATCAGGTGCGCCTGCCGATCGCGGCCGACCGGCCCGTCTTGCTGCGCTACGACCCTTCCCTCGATCCGATCCTGCGGATGGGACTCGCCGGCGGCGGGAGCGACCTGATCGCGCTGCGCCTGCTGGCCGAGGAGGACCTGAAACGGAAGCTCGAGCGCCTCGAGGGAGTGGCGGCGGTCGTCGTCAGCGGCGGTTTGGAGGAGGAGATCCAGGTCGAGATCGACGAGCGGCGTCTGACCAGTCTCGGTTTGACCATGAACCAGGTGATGACCCGCCTGGCGCAGGAGAACGTGAACCTGACCGGCGGCCGGCTGCGCGACGGTCAGACGGACTACCTGGTGCGAACGATCAACGAGCTGCTGCGTCCGGAAGAGATACGGGAGATCGTGGTCGACCGGGCCCAGGGTGCGATCGTCCGCCTTGAGGACATCGCCCGCGTCTACCAGGGCGCCAGGGAACGCGAGGTGATCACCCGGATCGATGGCAAGGAGGCGGTGGAAATCGCGGTCTACAAGGAGGGCGGCACGAACACGGTGACTGTCGCTTCCGCCGTGCTCGAGCGGGTGGAGGATCTCGAGGAGGAAATCAGGCAGATCGATCCGCAGCTGGAACTGACCGTCCTCACCGACCAGTCCCGGTACATCCGCGACTCCGTGTCGGCCGTCATCGAGACGGCCCTGATCGGCGGTTCACTGGCGATCGTCGTCCTCTTCCTGTTCCTGCGGAGCGCACCGAAGACGCTGATCATCGGGATCTCGATCCCGGTCTCGGTGGTGGCGACCTTCTTCCTGATGTACGTCGCGGGCGTGTCGCTGAACATCATGTCGCTCGGCGGCATCACCCTCGGAATCGGTCTCCTGCTGGACAACTCGATCGTCGTCCTGGAAGCGATCCAGCGCCGCCGCGACCAGGGGCTGGGCGTCGTCGAAGCTGCCCGGGCCGGCGCTTCCGAGGTCGGCCGCGCGGTGATCGCGAGCACGATCACGACCGTCTGCGTGTTCGTGCCGATCGTGTTCGTCGAGGGCGTCGCGGGCCAGATGTTCGGCGACCAGGCCCTGACCGTCACGTTCTCCCTGCTGGTGTCGCTGGGGGTCGCGCTGACGGTGATCCCGATGCTCGCTTCCCGGAGGTTCTTCGCCGCCGGGGAGCCGGTCGAGACGGTCCCGAGCGCCGGGCGTTCCAACCCCCTGACCCGCGCCCTCTCGGCCTTCTTCAGCGCGATCGGCGTCGGCATCGCGCTGGTCGTCAAACACGTGTTCCGTGGCATCTCCACCGTCATGTCGGTCGTGCTGCGACCGGTGCTTGGGGCCTTCGACGCGTTGCTTCGGGGCATCACGGCGGTGTACGCCCGCGTCCTTCGCGGGGCCCTTCGCCACCCCGCACTGGTCGTCCTGGCGGCCGTCGTACTGCTCGCGGGGAGCGTCCAGCTCATCGGCTCGCTGGGCAGCGAACTGGTTCCGGAACTGATTCAGGGGGAGTTCTACGTCGACGCCGAACTGGCGCCGGGAAGCCGGCTGGAGGTGACGGACCGACGCCTGGGGGCCGTTGAGAGGTTCGTGCGGGAACAGCTGAAGGACGAGGTGCAGTCGGTCTACATGGTGGTGGGCACGTCGAACGAACAGGGGGGCGCCGCGGGAGAGAGACGCGAGAACATCGGCCAGGTCAACGTGCGATTGAATCCGCCGGTCGACGTGCAGCGCGAGGAGCTGGTGATGAGCCGGATCCGGAACTGGATCGACGAGGACAATGCCTCCTTCGCCGGTCAGGCACTCCCGGTCGCGGGCGCGTCGTCTGCGCCTGCCGGTGGGGGGTTTGAACCCGGGTCCGTGGTCGGGGACGACTCGCTGAAGTACCGGTTCGGCCGTCCGACCTACTTCAGCTTCCGGAGCCCGGTCGAGGTGCAGATTCGTGGCCACAACCTGGCGCTGCTGGAGAGGCTGGCGGACCAGGTGGTGTCCCGAATGCGCGAGGTCGAGGGTCTGGTGGACGTGAAGTCCTCAACGGAAGGCGGCAATCCGGAGCTGCAGATCGTCTTCGATCGGGAACGGCTGTCGACCTTGAACTACACGGTCGCCCAGCTCGGCGCCGTCATCCGCTCCAAGGTCCAGGGTGACATCGCGACGGACATCGTGCGCGAGGACCGCAACATCGAGGTGAGGCTTCGGACCGGCGAGGACTATCGCGACTCGGTTCGCGATCTGCGCAACCTGAATATCCGTCAGAGCGGCGCGACACCGCTGCCCCTGTCGGCGGTTGCGGACGTCATCGAGACGGAGGGGCCCGCCGAGATTCGCCGCAGCGACGGCGGCCGGGTGGCGCAGATCGAGGCGAACATCGTCGGCCGCGACCTGGGCAGCGTTTCCGACGACATCGAGGCCATCCTCGCCTCGACTCAGTTCCCGGTCGGCTTCGACTACTCGATCGGGGGCCAGCGGCAGGAGATGGAGCGCTCCTTCGACAGCATGAGGCTGGCGATCCTCCTGGCCGTGTTCATGGTCTACCTGGTCATGGCGTCGCAGTTCGAATCGCTGCTGCACCCCTTTGTCATCCTGTTCGCGGTGCCGTTCTCGATCATCGGCGCGATCGGCATCCTGTACCTGACGCGGACGCCGGTCAGCATCGTCGTCCTGATCGGCGGCATCCTCCTGGCAGGGATTGTGGTCAACAACGCGATTATCCTGATCGACTACACGAATCGCCTGCGGCGCGCCGGCAAAGCCAAGGTGGATGCCCTGCGCGAGGCGTGCCTGGTCCGGTTGCGGCCGATCCTGATGACGACGTCGACCACCGTGCTGGGCCTGCTGCCGATGGCGTTGGGCCTGGGCGAAGGGGCGGAACTCAGAACGCCAATGGCCCTGACCGTGGTCGGCGGCCTGCTGACGTCGACGCTGCTGACGCTGATCGTGATTCCCGCGCTCTATCTGCTGCTCGACTTCCACAAGCACGACGTCGACCCCGAGGCCGTCGCCGAAGCTGGTACTGCGTAGGCCGCACGCCGCTGCGGACTGGACTCCGTCGGTAGACGGGGCGTGCTAGGGGAACGCCTGTTCGAGTTCTGGGGCTGTCCAGGGGTCTACGCGGTCAGCAGTGCGTTGGCGCACCGCTGTGACGAGTTCCGGCGAAACCGGATCGGCAGTGTTGCCCCAGCTCCGGCGGACGTAGGTGAGGAGGGCGGCGATGGCGTCGTCGGGGAGGCGGGGGTCGGCGGCGAAGCCGGGCATCAGGTCGTCCCAGGTTTCGCCGTGGACTTCGATGGGGCCTTCGATGCCGTGGAGCACCAGGGCGGTCAGGCGCTCCGGGGATCCCAGAACCCACGGAGTGTTGACCAGAGTCGGGCCCAAGCCTTCCTGGCCCCGGCCGTCGTCGTTGTGGCAGGAGCGGCAGGCGCGGTAGTGGCGGCGACCGCGGTTGAACCGGGCGGCTTCCGCCGCGGTGAGGGCGGGAGCCGCTGCCGGTGTATCCGGGGGTCCGCCCGTAGTGGTTCCGGCCAGGTTCGCGGCGAGGGCGACCTGGCGATGGAAGGGGTCGTCCGGCTGTGCGGCGACGCGTTCGACAAGGACGTTTCTTGCCCAGGTCGACTGGCGGGCCATGGCGCCGACGGTCAGGAGGGCCTGGGTACGGACCTGGGGCGACGAGGAGTCCAGCAGCTCGGCGATCGCGGCCTCACCGGTGCTGCTTCCGGCCAGTGTTTCCTCACCGGTGCGCAAGGCGTGGACGACGAGCCAGGGATCCCGGGCCCGGAGGGCCTTCTGCACGGTAGCGTCATCCAGCTCGCCGCGGCCATGAAGCGTCCACAGGGCATGAATGCGTGCCAGCGGGTCTTCGCCGGAGCGGGCGAGCTCGCGCAGGACGGCGCGGCTCGCCTCGTCGAGTTCGTTCTCGACCAGCAGTCGCTGGGCCGTGTCACGCTGCCAGCCGTTCGCGTGGGACAGGGCGGCAATGCGGTCGGCCGCGGTTGCAAGGCCTGGCGCCTCGCGCCGGATGGAGGCGGGGTTCTCGGCATCTCCTTCCCACACCACCCGGTAGATCCGGCCCATGCCGAGCGGGCGGTCGAGGCCGTGCTCCAGGATGTACTCGCGGAGGTAGGTCGTCACGTAGCGCACGTGCTGGAGGATGCCGCGGTACATGTCGATCACGTACAGGGCTCCATCCGGTCCGACCTTTGCGTCGACCGGGCGGAAGCGCTCGTCGGTCGAGGCGAGGAACTCACGCTCCACCCAGTCCGGATCGCCGTAGCGGCGGTGCTCGGCGACCAGGGTAGGGATGCCGTTCTCCACTGGACCGGGAGCGAGATCGAAGTGAGCTACGATGTTTCCGGCTGGTTCCGGCACGAAGACATCGCCGCGGAAGGTAGCGGGGAACTGGTCGCCCCGATAGACCGCGAGGCCACTCACTGAAGTGGTCACGGCCAGCCGGCCGTCCTCGCGCAGCATGCTGTTCACGTAGCCGCGGTTGATGCCGGGATTCACGCGGATCGAGTAGACCGTCTCGTCATGCACGAGCCGCTCGCTGGCGCCGATGCCGCCGTTCCTCGGCTGGTGCTCGGCGTTGGCCAGCGCGTAGTCGGCCGGGATCAGGTCGGCGAACAGGTAGCGGGAGTTCGTGTTGTAGTAGAGGCGGCCGGCGTCGTCCTGGCCGATACCCCACTGACCTCGGAACAGGGTCGGATCGACCTCGATCGAAACGCCTTCAGCGCTCCTGCGCAACCTGAAGCGCCGGTCGGACTTCGCGTTGTAGATCCAGTTGTCGAGGCCCCAGAGGAGTCCGTTCTCGGTGTGCTCGAGCAGGTCGGGATCCGGGTCGCCGTAGTCCAGCAGACGCTCCCGGCTGCCGCATCGGGGCAGTTCGCCAGGTCCGGCTTCACTCCGGCACAGCCAGAGGTTCGGCGGTTCGCCGACGAGGATGCCCCCCGAGACGGCCGCGACCGCGCGCGGGCTGACCAGGCCGTCCAGGTAGACGCCGCCGCGGTCCATCGCGCCGTCCGCGTCCGTGTCCTCGAGCACTACGACCCGGCCGACCGGCTCCTGCTCGCCGATGCCGTCGACATTCGGCATGAAGCCACGCATCTCGACGACGTAGAGGAGTCCCCTCTCGTCCCAGGCCATTGCCACCGGATCCTCGACCAGGGGTTCCGCGGCCACCAGCTCGACGCGAAAGCCCGGAGCCACGCGCAACGTGGCCATCGCTTCCCCGGGGACCAGGGGAGGCGCCTCCGGCACCTCGAACTGGCGCCAGACCTGCTCCATCAGGTGGCCTTCGCGGTCGCCTCGCTGGGCCGCCAGGGGCGCCGTGCACAGGGCGAGCACGATGAAGGGAGATACTCGCCAGCGCATCGGCGTGGAGTAGCCTAGCCCACATGCCAGAGCGTCTGTCCGCGGCCGAGCGGGACGACCTGCGGGTCGGTCTGCGGATGGCCCACCCGCCCGACCCGGAGACGCTGGGGGCGGAGCGCCAGCAACTGGCAGGACTGGAGCAGGCGCCCAGGACGGAGCGCTGGCGAGCTTTCGCCGGGCTGATCGGCCCGGGCTACATGCAGAGCGCGATGACGCTCGGCAGCGGCACGGCGGCTTCCGCGCTGTTCGCCGGCGCCGTGTTCGGCTATCAGCTCCTGTGGGTCGCGCCGCTCGCGATGCTGCTGGGGCTGGTCATGCTCTCCGCTGTCGCCCACCAGACGCTTTCGACGGGCCTGCGGCCGTTCGATGCGATGCGCCGCTTCGCGGGAGCGCCACTGGCCTGGAGCTGGGCCCTGGGCGCGCTGATCGCGTCGATCGTCTGGCACTTCCCGCAGTACGCGCTGGCTTCTGCGGTCCTGGTCGACCTCGGCGAGGCGGCCGGGATCGAGGGGTTGCCGGCGGCGGGGCTCGGCTTCGTCGTTCTTGTCTGGGCCGTACTGATCTCGTCGCTCTACGGCCGGCGGCCCGAGTTGATTCGTGTCTATGAACGGCTCTTGCGCTACATGGTGTGGGGAATCGTCGTCTGCTTCGCCTGGGTCGTCTTCCGCACGGGAATCTCGGACTGGGGAGGCCTGATCCGCGGCTTCACGGGCTTCGCGGTTCCCGGGGAGCGAAACGGCGTGCTGGGAGTGACGGTGATCCTGAGCGGCCTCTCGGCCGCTGTCGGGATCAACATGGTCTTCCTCTACCCGTACTCGCTGCTCGCCCGCGGCTGGTCGAGGGAGCACAGGTCGCTGGCCCGGTTCGACCTGTGGACCGGGACCTTCCTCCCCTATGTCCTGGCCGCGAGCCTGATGGTGATCGCCGCCGCGAACACGATTCACCTCGACCCCTCCTACGACGGGGTTCGGCTGAGCCCGGTCGAGGCGGCGCAGTCCCTGGCGGCGGTGGCGGGCCCGGCGGTGGGGAGGGTGGTGTTCGACCTGGGCGTGCTCGGGATGGCCCTGTCGACGATCACCCTCCACATGCTGGCGACCGGGTTCGTGGCCTGCGAGTTGTTCGGTTGGGAGTTCGGCGGCACGAAGCACCGGCTGGCCATGCTGCTTCCCGCGCCCGGCGTGCTCGGGCCGGTCTTCTGGGGCGACATCGCGGTCTGGCTGGCGGTGCCGACGAACATCATCTGCGGCCTGTTCCTGCCGGCCGCCTACATCGGTTTCGTCATGCTCCAGCGCAGCCGCGGCTACCTGGGCGACGACCGTCCCGCCGGCGCTCGGGGGTGGCTGTGGTGGGGCGGGATGGTCGCGGTCACCCTCTTCCTGACCGGTTTCATGGCCTGGTACGTCTGGACCCAGGGTCCGTCGTACTTCGGGCGGTTCGCCGGCTGAGTCGCGGCCGCCGGTCGATGCTGAAGCTGCGGTCGGTCGGCATGCACTTCGGCGCCGTCGAGGCGCTAGTGGATGTCGACCTGGAACTGGGCGCCGGCGAGGTCGTGGGTCTCATGGGCGACAACGGCGCCGGCAAGTCGACGCTGCTCAAGATCGTGGCGGGCAACTTCGCCCCGACGTCGGGTCGGGTGCTGTGGGACGCTGCGGAGGTCGACCTCTCGCCGCTCTCGGCCCGCGAACTCGGCATCGAGGCCGTCTACCAGGACCTCGCGCTGTGCGACAACCTCTCGGCGGCCGCCAACGTCTTCCTGGGCCGCGAGTTGAGCCGCCGGGTGCTGGGTGTCCTGCCGGTGCTCGACCATGCCGCGATGCGCAGGAAGGCGGCTGAGCTGTTCGCCCAGCTCGGCTCGGACACCCGGGCGGACGACCTGGTGCGCCAGATGTCCGGCGGTCAGCGGCAGGCGGTGGCGATCGCCCGGGCGCTGTTGAGTGCTCCGCGGCTGATGCTGCTCGACGAACCGACGGCCGCCATCAGCGTGCGCCAGATCGCCGAGGTCCTGGATCTCATTCGGGGGCTGAGGGCGCAGGGCGTCGGCATCCTGCTCATCTCGCATCGCATGTCGGACGTGTTCGCGGTCGCTGAACGCGTCGTCGTCCTGAGGCGTGGGCGGAAGGTGGCGGACAAGCGGACGGCCGAGTCGTCGCCCGAGGAGGCGACCGCTCTGATCACGGGAGCGATCGAGGCAGCGTGACGGGTCTCCGCCGGACACCCCAGTCCCTATGGGTCATGTTGACGGTAGCTGCCCTGGCCGGCGTCATGAGCCTGGTATCGGAGCCGTTCGCGAGCGCCGACAACATCTTCAACGTCAGCCGCAACTTCGCCTTCATCGGGTTGATCGCCCTTGGGCAGACGGCGGTGATCGCGACCGGCGGGATCGACCTGTCGGTCGGCTCGGTGATGGGGCTCGCCGGGATCGTCACCGGACTCGTTCTTGGTTCGGGACAGCCTCTGGTGCTGGCCGCGGCCGCCGGCCTGGGGTGTGCGCTCCTCTGTGGGCTCGTGAACGGCACGCTCGTGGGCTATCTCCGGCTGTCGCCTTTCGTTGTCACGCTCGGCATGCTGAGCATCGCCCGATCGCTGGCTCTAGTGGTTTCGAACAACAGGATGATCCATGACTTCGGTCCCGACGAGGATCTCGTGCTTGCTCTCGGCGGCGGACGCTTCCTGGGCCTCGCGAACCCGGTCTGGCTGCTGCTGGTCGCAGCGCTCGGCGCCGCGGCCTGGTTTCGGTACAGCCGGCTGGCGCGCCACGTGCTGGCGGTGGGCGGCAACGAGGTTTCGACCCGCCTGGCGGGGGTGCCCGTAGCCCGGGTCAAACTCACGGTGTATGTCCTGAGCTCCCTGCTCGCCGGGGCATCGGCGATTCTGATGATCGGCTGGCTGGGAGCGGTCACGAACGCACTCGGTCAGGGCTACGAACTGCGCGTGATCGCCTCCGCGGTGATCGGCGGCGCGAACCTGATGGGCGGCGAGGGGGGTGCGTTCGGCGCGGTGGCGGGCGCAGCCCTGATCGAGCTGATCCGCAACAGCCTGCTGCTACTGGGCGTGGATCCCTACTGGCAGGGGGCGTTCGTCGGCGGATCGATCATCGTCGCTATGCTCGTCGAGCGAGTACGGCGAGGCAGAGGGACCGCTGGTTGAAGCCGGGAAGGGCCCGTGCACGCTCGGGAGCTTCAGTTCGACGGGGGTTACAAGTGAGTTGGAAGAGCAAGCCGCGGAGCAGGCGAGGCCTCTGCGGGCACCGTCGGGTACCGGTGGGGCTGGTTGTCCTCGCGCTACTTGGGGTGGCCGGCTGCGCGCGGGAAGAAACCGGCTACACGTTTGCCCTGGTGCCAAAGGCGATGAACAACCCGTTCTTCGACTTCGCCCGTGACGGCTGCATGCAGGCGGCCGCGGATCTCGACGGATTCGAGTGCCTGTACATTGGTCCGAGCGAGCACACCGAGGCCGATCAGATCCAGGTGGTCGAGGACCTGATCACCCGCCGCGTGGACGGCCTGGCCGTGTCGCCGTCGAACGCGACAGCGATGGCGCGGGCGCTGGCGCGTGCCCGCGACGCCGGGATTCCGGTGATCACCTGGGACTCCGATCTCCTGCCCGAGGACGCCGGGCTGCGGACCACCTACATCGGCACCCGGAACCGCGCGATGGGCGTTGAGCAGGCGAGGCTGCTGCAGGAGCTCAGGCCGGAAGGAGGGAGCATCTGCGTTCAGTCGGGCGGGGCGGCGGCAATGAACCACAACGAGAGGATGCAGGGGCTCCGGGACACGCTGGCCGGTGCGGTGTCAGCCGCGCCGCCGGGGGAGCG
This sequence comes from Holophagales bacterium, assembly GCA_009843505.1. Taxonomy (GTDB): domain Bacteria; phylum Acidobacteriota; class Thermoanaerobaculia; order Multivoradales; family Multivoraceae; genus Multivorans; species Multivorans azotirespirans. Next base: position 29,147 of record VYDI01000038.1, read on the forward strand.
CCTTGAGGGCCGGAACGGTTGGACGGAGGTGGCGGCCTGCCCGCTCTACACGAACGACGACTTTCCGCTCGCCGTCCAGCAGATGGCCGATGTGCTGGCCTCGGAGCCCGATCTCGACGTGTTCTCGATCACGGGCGGCTTCCCGCAGTTCGTGGACCAGGCCTACAGGCAGGCGGTCGAGCCCTACCGCGAGAGGATCGAGTCCCTGGACCTCGTGATCATCGGCGCCGACGTGTTGCCGATGCAGTTGGACCTGCTGGCCGAGGGTCTGAGTCACGGACAGGTGGGGCAGCGCCCGTACGCCATGGGTTACCGGTCGATGGAGGTGCTGCTGGAACTGGTGAACGGCGGGGCGGTCGAGGACCCGATCTACACCGGGCTGGACGTGTTGACCAGCGCCGCGGATGTCGAGGCGTTTCGGGCGGGCCGGGGCGAATGACGGCGATTCGGCCCTCGCCTACGGGATCTGGACGTTCTTGACCAGGTAGCTGCTTCGGCCGGTCGCCTCGTCCCGGATGCCGACGGCCACGTCGAATCTGCCGGGCGGCAGGTTGAGGTTCACGACCACCAGGGCGTTCTCGAGTTGCGGGGCCAACTGCGCTTCGCTCAGCGTCAGGGCCTTCTGCCGCATCGGCGTCCGATCGCCTTCGTCGTTGCCGGCGACCAGGAAGATCCGGACGGTACCGTTCGAGCCTGAGGGTCCCGGAAGCCGTGTGACGGACGCCACCGGTACGTGGACTTCCACCGGCAGGGTGGCCTGCTCACTGACGGCGCCGTCCCGAATCTCGCCAAACGTCACATCGGCGCCGAGGGGGTTCGACTGCTCCCCCAGTTTCAGGGCGGCGTACAGGCGATCGGCGAGGCGCTGCTCCCCGGACTTCAGGATGTAGGAGCGGCGATAGCGGACCCGCCAGCCCTTCTTCGGCTTCGTCAGCCGGACCTCGATCTGACGGATCGAGTACCGGCGTTCGGGCGGGGCCGCATAGCCGAGCGAGTAGTAGGAGCCGAAGTCGGCCGCGATTTCCTCCAGCGCCTCGGCCGGATGTGCCTCGTTGAAGACGGCGCGGCCCCCGGTTTCGTCGGCGAGCAGGCTGAGCGTCGACTGAAGGTTGTCGACGCGCAGGCGATCGTTCCGGTTGCTGGGAACGAGCACGTTGGCCAGGCCGAGCCCCCCGGCGCCGCCTCCGTCCGCCGCGCCGACGGGACCGCCAAAGCGGGCGTCGACGGCGGACGAGCCGCGGACGCCGCCGGCGTCGATCGGATAGAGCGTGACACGGTTGGCGTTGCTGAAGGCGCTGAAGCGGTTGAAGCGCGTCGTCTCGTCCCGCTGGGTCTGGCGCCGATCCGTTTCCATCTGGTTTTCGGGGCAGACCTCGCCGAGGTAGTGGTAAACCTCAGCGCCTGGCTGCTGGGGAAGACCGTCGCTGACGTAGATCACCGCCTTCGGGCCGGGTAGACCACCGAGCGCGGTCACCAGATCGGCCAGGGCGGAGATCGATGCGGCGGCGCGGGACTGCATCTCCGCTGCGTACTGATCGGCCGAACCGAGGAAGCTGGGCCAGAGGTCTACGCAGGGTTCGCAGTCCGGTGCGATCGCGCTCCGCGACTCGACCAGGGCGCAGGCCTCGTAGGCCTGGCGAATCTCCTGGAGGATCCGGCGCCGGAAGAGTTCGTTGTCGTGAGCAGGCGATCTCGGCTCGTTTTCGATCTGTCGCAGTGCTTCCGTCAGTTCGCCCGGATCGCTCGTGAAAGGCACCCGAATGTTCAGGTCGGGATCACCTGTGGCGAGCATGAATCGAACGCTGTCGGCCCGTTCCCCGCGACTTGTCAGAAAGGTGGCGAGATCACGCTCGATCCGTCGCAGATTACCGAGGTAGGTGCGGTAGCGGTCGAGGTAAAGGGCCACCATGAGAGGTGGACCGGTCTCGTCCAGTCCCTCGAGACTCTCGCCTTCGGTCCACTCCAGGTCATCAGCGTCGCGGCGGGTGGCGGCGTTCAGGAAGTTCGTGACTTCCATCTGCTCGCCTTCTTCGAAGACCTCGAAGTCCTCGATGGAGAGGTCCGAGATCGGCCTGCCCCTGCGGTCCGTGACGTGAACGTCGATGTTCACGATGTTCACGGTGACCTCGTCGAGGATCGTGGCCGTCCGCGGATTCAGGTCCTGGGACTGGCCCGCCGCCAGGGGCGCCGCGAGCCAACCCAGGGTGGCAGTGAGGACAATGACCACACGCCGGGACTGAAGCCGGGAGTCCACGAGGTTCACTATACTGAGGCATGGTTTCCATGGGCGGGAGAGCCCCGATGCGAGCGCTCCCTGCCATGTCGGGGCTGCTTTCCACGGTCTGCCTGACCGTGGCCGTTACGGCCGGTCAGGCCGGGGCGCAAGTGTCCCGTCCCGAACCGGAGTACACGGGCGCCGACCGGATCGAAGAGTGGTCGGGGCGTCGCATCCTGGTCGTGACGCCGCACCCGGACGACGAGACCTTCACCTCCGGCGGCACGCTGGCCATTCTGGCGGCGAACGGCAACGACATCCGGGTCGTGGTCTACACGACGGACAATGCCGGTTCCCGCGACCCGCAGATGACGAAGGAGCGCCTGAAGGCGATCCGGCGGGCCGAGGAGGAAGAAGCCTGCCGGATCCTCGGCATTCCGAAGGAGAACATCGTCTGGCTGGGCCATGACGACGGCATGCTGGAGTACGTCGACCGCCGGGATCTGACCCGCCAGGTGGCCCGGGAGATACGGCGGTTCAAGCCCGATGCCCTGTTCTCCGTCGATCCGGGTTCCCCCTACGAGCAGTACCACAAGTCGGACCATCGTTCGGGCGCGATCATCACGGTCGACGCGATCCGCGCGGCTCGCTGGCGGCTGTACTTCCCGGAGCTGGAGGCCGAGGGCTTCGAGGCCTGGAGCGTGCCCCTCGTCTTCTTCTACTACAGCGCCAGCCCGAACTACACGGTCGACATCACGGCAACGGCGGAGAAGAAGGCCAAGGCGTCGGCGGCTCACATCAGCCAGTTCGGTTCCATGGTCGACCGCTACGACCCGGAAGCAGTGGACGAGCAGCGCAAGGAGTGGGCGGCGCGTCTGCTGGCGCGTGCCGAGCGCGAGAACGGCAGAGTGGTGGAGCGTTTCCGGCGTTCCACGGCATACTGAGTGGCTGAGGCGGCGGCGCCGCTGGCGCTCAGCGTTCTCGACCAGTGCCCGGTACGGGCCGGGAGCACTGCGGCGGACGCGATCCGCGAGGCGGTGAACCTGGCCCGGGCGACGGACCGCCTCGGATATCGGCGGTACTGGCTGGCTGAGCATCACAACTCGCAATCGCTTGCCTGCGCCGCGCCGGAAGCGCTGATCGGCCAGGTCGCCGCGGCGACCAGCCGCATCCGGGTGGGCTCGGGAGGCGTCATGCTGAGTCACTACAGTGCGCTCAAGGTGGCGGAGGTGTTCCGCATGCTTGAGACCCTCTACCCGGGTCGAATCGACCTGGGAGTCGGGAGGGCGCCGGGGTCGGACCGGTTCACGGCGCACCTGCTTGCTCATGGGCCGGGCCGCCTCGGCGTGCAGCACTACCCGGAACAGGTCGCCGATCTTCTCGGGTACCTGGGCCGGGGCCACGAGGACGACCGGCTGAACGGGGTCCGGGCAATGCCCCTGGGAGATACGCAACCGGAGGTGTGGCTCCTGGGCTCGAGCCTCGGTTCCGCGCGGTTCGCCGCCTACTTCGGTTGTCCCTTCAGCTTCGCCCACTTCATTCAGCCCCGCGACGCCGAGGCCGCGCTAGAGCTCTACCGGAAGGAGTACCGTCCGTCGGACAGTCATCCCGAACCGCGGGCGAGCGTCGGCGTCAGCGCGATGGTCGCGGACACCGACGAGGAGGCGAACCGGCAGTCGCTCAGCCGGTTCCTGTGGTGGATCCGGTTGACCCAGGGCCAGCCGGGCCCGTTCCCGAGCCTGGAAGAGGCCGAGGCCCACGACTTCACGGACGCGGACCGGGTCGTGCAGCGGAAGATGCGGGCGCGCAGTCTGGTCGGAGCGCCGGATGCGGTGGCCGCGCGGGCGCGGGAGTTGGCGGAACGTCTGGGAGTAGCGGAACTCGTCGTGCTGACGATCTGTCCGAGCTTCGAGGCCCGGTTGCGCTCCTACGAACTGCTTGCCGAGGCCGTGGGGCTCCGGGGTCATGGTTGACAGCCCTGCGCGGAAGCCAGAGGATCCGGGAGTTCCCGGGAGGTGCTGAACGATGACGATGGCAGACACGCGAATCGAGCACGGCGAGGAGACGGCCGGAACCGTGCGGGAGCTGTTTCCCGCTTCGAGCGGTCTCGACTTTCGCGTCGCCGACCTGTCCCTGGCCGAGTCCGGCAGGAGGCAGATCGAACTCGCCGAGCACGAGATGCCCGGCCTGATGGAGTTGCGCCGGCGATACCGCTCGGATCAGCCTCTCGGCGGCGCGCGGGTAACCGGCAGTCTCCACATGACGGTCCAGACGGCCGTGCTGATCGAGACGCTGGTCGATCTCGGCGCAAAGGTACGGTGGGCTTCCTGCAACATCTTCTCGACCCAGGATGAAGCGGCCGCGGCCGTCGTCGTGGGCCGGCCGGAAACCGGGGGCAGCCCGGAGGAACCGAACGGCGTGCCGGTCTTCGCATGGAAGGGCGAGACCCTGGCCGAGTACTGGTGGTGCACGCTGCGCGCGCTGGACTGGCCGAACGAGACCGGCCCGACCCTGCTCGTCGACGACGGCGGCGACGCCACCCTGCTCATTCATCGCGGTGTCGAGTACGAGCGGGCCGGGGCAGTGCCGGCCTTCGACGTGGAGAACGAGCCCGAGGAGTGGGGCGTCATCCTCGAGTTGATCCGGCGAGTGAAGACCTGGGACGCCGGCTACTTCACGCGCATGGCGGAGAGGCTTGAAGGGATCAGCGAGGAGACGACCACCGGCGTTCACAGGCTGTACGAGCTGGAAGAAGCGGGAACCCTGCTCTGCCCGGCGATCAACGTGAACGACTCGGTCACCAAGTCCAAGTTCGACAACGTCTACGGTTGTCGGCACTCGCTGATCGACGGTCTGAACCGCGCCACGGACTTGATGCTTGGCGGCAAGTCTGCGGTCGTTTGCGGCTACGGCGAGGTCGGCAAGGGTTGCGCCCAGTCGCTGCGTGGCCAGGGCTGCCGGGTGATCGTCACCGAGATCGACCCAATCTGCGCCCTCCAGGCCGCCATGGAGGGATACCAGGTGGCGCGGCTCGAAGACGTGGTGGAGACGGCGGACATCTTCGTCACGTGCACCGGGAATCGGGGCGTCATCGGCGCCGAGCACATGGCGCGCATGAAGGACAAGGCCGTGGTCGGCAACATCGGCCACTTCGACAACGAGATAGACATCGCGGGTCTCAAGCGGTTGCCCGGCGTACGGAGCCGGAACATCAAGGATCAGGTCGACGAGTGGGTCTTTCCGGACGGCCGGAGCCTCCTCGTGCTGGCCGAGGGCCGGTTGCTGAACCTGGGCTGCGCGACGGGCCACCCGAGCTTCGTCATGTCGACTTCGTTCGCCAACCAGGTTCTGGCTCAGATCGACCTCCATCGGACCGCCCGGTCGAAAACGAATCGGTCGAAGGAGAACCGGGTGTATCTGCTGCCGCGGGAGCTCGACGAGGAGGTCGCCCGCCTGCATCTCGATCACCTGGGCGTCCGGTTGACGGAACTCAGCGAGGAGCAGGCCGCGTACATCGGAGTGCCTGTCGGTGGTCCCTACAAGCGGAACGACTATCGCTATTGACGCACTCCGGTTCCGCTTCGGCGCAGCGGCCGTCGGAGATGCATAAGTCCCTGGTTTTCAGTAAGATACGGGCCTCAATGGGGAATCACCGATGGGGTCGCTCCCGGTTCGCCGGGCTGCTTCCGGTCTGCGGAACGCTAGTGGCGTTTCTGGCTTCGGGAGCCGCGGGCCAGGAGCGGTACCACCCGGCGATCGATCCCGCGCTGTTCCCGTTGCCTGAGAACCTGGCGCCGGCGGTCGAGTTCTGGAAGGACGTCTTCGCGACCTACACCAGCGACCAGGTCATCCTGCACGATGAGCGTCACCTGAACGTCGTCTACGGCGTGGTCGACATGGGCGACCTGCGGGCGACGGGTTCCTCCGAACTTCAGATCGACCGGGCACGCATCAGGCGCGTCCGCGCCGAGATGAGCCGGATCGCGAAGGCCCTGCGCGACCTGGCGGCGGGACGGCCGGCAATGGAACTGCCGCCGGACCTCCGGTCGATCCCGTCGCAGATGGAGAACATCGCCGGGGGGCGGACGAAGTACCGGCGCGCCGCGGGCCTGATTCGCTCGCAGCGCGGCCTCCGGGACCGTTTCGAGGAGGCGATCGAGATCTCGGGCCTGTTCATGCCGGGGATCCAGAGGACCCTGGCCGAGTACGGGCTGCCCGCGGAGATCCGCTGCCTGCCGTTCGTCGAATCCATGTTCAACTACCGCGCCCGGTCGAAGGTCGGCGCTTCGGGTGCGTGGCAGTTCACCGCCTCGACCGGCCGGGCCTTTCTGCAGATGGACGAGGCCGTCGACGCCAGGTCCGATGTCCTGCTCGCGGCCGAAGGCGCTGCCCGCAAGCTCCGGCGGGACCACGAGTCCCTCGAAGCCTGGCCGTTGGCTCTGACCGCGTACAACCACGGCGCAGGCGGCATGGCGAGGGCGGTGCGGCGACTGGGCACGCGGGACATCGGCGTGATCGCCGAGAAGTACCGGTCGCGGACGTTCGGCTTCGCTTCCCGGAACTTCTATCCGGAGTTCCTCGCCGCCGTGATCGTCTACGCCGAACGAGACCGGCATTTCCCCGGCGTCGAACCGTTTCCCGAGATCCGGTTCGATGTCGTCGACCGGGATCGCTACGTGGCTCTGACCGACCTGGCGACGGCTACTGGCGTCGAGATGGACGAACTGGCGGACCTGAACCCGGCGCTGGACCGGTCGGTCCTCGCCGGTTCGCTGCTGGTTCCGCCGCGGTACCCGTTGCGCGTGCCGGCGGGGACTGCGGCGCGGTTCGAGCAGGCTTACGCCGCGCTGGCGTCTGACCGTAAACCCGATCGCCAGGCGGCGTTCGGCTATCGGGTGCAGCGGGGCGACACGCTGGGAGCGATCGCTCGCCGCTTCGGATCCTCCGTGTCCGAGCTCCAGCGCGCCAATCGCCTGCCGCGCGCGGACCGAATCTACGTCGGTCAACGGCTGCGAATCCCGCAACAGGGTTCCGGCCGGGCCGCACCGCCGCCTGTCCAGCGCGCCGCCGCCAGGACCGCCGTGGAGCGTGCTTCGAATGCCACGGCCGTAGCCGCGGCGGCTGGGGCCCGGAACTCGTCGCAGCAGGCTTCGAACGAGATCGTCCACGTCGTGAGAAACGGCGAGTCGGTGCACCGAATCTCCCGGAAGTACGGCGTCCCGGTGGCGGCGGTCGTGGCCGCGAACGGGCTACGGCGGCCGGATCTGATTCACGCCGGACAGCGTCTGCGGATCCCGGCGGGCGGAAGGGACGTGGTCTACCGGGTTCGGAGGGGCGACACCCTGAGCCAGTTGGCGCGGACCTTCGGAACGTCCACCGCGAAGATCCAGCAGGCGAACGGCCTGCGGGGCAGCCGGATCGTCGTGGGGCAAACGCTTCGTATTCCAGCGGGGTGATGGGCCTGTCGGTCCGTGCGCTCCACGCCCCGGTCCTCGGGGCGATGCTCGGATTCCTTCTGGCCGGCTGTGGCGGGGGCGAAGCGGGAGTGGCGGACCTGGTGGTCCTGAACGGCCGCCTGGTGACCCTGGGGTCTCCGGCCGAGGCGGAGGCGCTCGCCGCTGCCGGCGGTCGGATCGTCTTCGTCGGCTCGAGCGACGACGCGGGCGCCTGGATCGGTCCCGACACTGAGGTTCTGGACCTTGAGGGGCGCCTGGCCGTTCCCGGGTTCATCGAAGGCCACGGCCACTTCTGGGGAGTCGGAGAGGCCCAGCTCCAGTTGGCCCTCGAGGAAGCGCGAACCTGGGGCGAGATCGTCGACCAGGTGGCGGATGCCGTGGCTGAAGCTGAACCGGGAAGCTGGATTCTTGGGCGTGGCTGGCACCAGTCGAAGTGGTCCGAGACGCCGGTTCCGGGCGTGCAGGGACTGCCGACACATCACGGCCTGAGCGCGGTGTCGCCGGACAACCCGGTGCTTCTCGGTCATGCCAGCGGTCACATGGCGTTCGCGAACGCAAGGGCGATGGAGTTGGCCGGCATCGATGCCGCGACCGCCGATCCCGAAGGTGGAGAGATCGTGCGGGACGCGGATGGTCAGCCGACGGGTGCGCTCAGGGAAACGGCCGAGAGCCTCGTCGCCGGGCTGCGTTCCGAGACTCTCGAGCCGAGCTACGCCCGGCACGTGGTTCGGCTCGCCGGCGAGGAGTGTCTGGCCAAGGGCATCACGAGCTTCCAGGACGCGGGCTCCAGCTTCGGGCTGATCGATCTCTACCGGGAGATGGCGGACGACGGCGCCCTGCCGTTGCGGCTCTGGGTGATGGTGAGTGAGAGCAACGAGACGATGGCCGAGTCGCTCGGCAGCTACCGCATGATCGATCGCGGCGACGGGTTCCTCACGGTCCGCGGGATCAAGCGGTTGATCGACGGCGCCCTGGGCTCCCACGGCGCCTGGTTGCTCGATCCCTACGAGGACATGCCGCAATCGACCGGTCTCAACACGACGAGCCTGGAGGTGATGGAAGAGACCGCCCGTCTGGCGCGCAAGCACGACTTCCAGTTATGCGTCCATGCGATCGGCGATCGGGCCAATCGCGAGACGCTGGACCTGTTTGAGCGGACCCTGACCGGCGACCGCACGAGGCGCTGGCGGGTCGAACACGCCCAGCACCTGCATCCGGACGACGTACCGCGATTTGCGGAGCTTGGCGTGATCGCCTCGATGCAGGCAGTGCACTGCACGTCGGACGGGCCCTGGGTGCCGGATCGCCTCGGCGAACGCCGGAGTGCCGAGGGCGCCTACGTCTGGCGGGACTTGATCGAGTCCGGCGCCGTGGTCACCAACGGCACGGACGCCCCCGTCGAGGATGTTGACCCGATCATGTCGTTCCATGCCTCCGTCAGCCGGCGCATGACCAACGGCGAGGTCTTCTTTGGGGATCAGCGAATGACCCGGGAGGAGGCCCTCCGCTCCTACACGATCAACGCGGCGTACGCGGCTTTCGAGGAGGAATCGAAGGGGAGTCTCGAGGTTGGAAAGCTCGCGGACATGACGGTTCTGTCCCGGGACATCATGATCGTCCCTGAGGACGAGATCCCCGGTACCCGGGTCGTTTACACGATCCTGGGGGGCCGCGTCGCCTACCGGCAGCAGCAGGCGCAGTCATCCGGCGGATGAGTCGCCGCCAGACCGGCTCGCGAACGCGCCCGGGCGGGATGAAGATCCTTGGCGGTCGCTGGCGCGGGCGGCGCTTGAACGTGCCGGCGGGCGTGCGTCCGACCCAGGCGCGTGTCCGCGAGGCCCTGTTCTCCCACTGGGGCGATCGCGTCGCCGGCAGCCGGCTCCTGGAACTCTACGCCGGCTCCGGAGCAGTCTCCTTCGAGGCCCTGTCCCGCGGCGCCGGGTTCGCTCTGGCGATCGATCGGAGCTCCGGCGCCCAGGCTTGCATGAAGGCGAGCCGCGAGGCTCTCGGGACTGGCGGTCTCCGCCTGGTCAGAGCGGTCCTGCCCTTGGGCCTCGAAGACGCGGTGACCGGGGAGGACGGCTTCGACCTCGTGTTCATCGATCCGCCCTACGAGGACTCCGGGCTTGGCGAGTTGCTTGGCGCCGTCTCCGCGGCCGTCGTGGACTGGGGCGAGATCGTCCTGGAACACTCCAGCCGGAACGCTCCACCGGCGGTAGCCGGGAGGTTCACCTTGCGGCGGACCAGGACCTATGGGGACAGCGCACTGACCTTCTATGCCTGAGCGGTGGGCCCTGGTGCGAAAGGGGGGACTCGAACCCCCACGGTATTGCTACCACAAGATCCTGAATCTTGCGCGTCTACCAATTCCGCCACTTTCGCGACCGGCGGCCTGAGCCGGACGGGCATTCTATCCACTCGACAGGCTGCTAGTCTCGTTCCATGAGCAGCACAACCTCCTCGTATCCGATCTCCCGTTTCCCCAGGGGCCGCGCTCCGGTGCCGGCGGTTGCCGCGATCGTGCTCGCCGGCGGATTTGCCGGTTGCGCCGAGACCGGGCCGGACGGCGCCTCGGACGAGGATCGAACGGCAATCGAGATCGTGCTGGCCGACTACCTTCCCAAGCTCGGAAACGCCTACGCCTCCGGGGACTTCGACGCGCTGGCCTCGGGGGCCGTGCCCAAGGAAATCGCCACCGTCAGGAAGCGTGTCCACGATCTCGAGATGGAGGCGAGCCGCACCCTGCGCCCGATGCTCAAGAGCTTCGAGATCGAACGGATCGACGTCTGGCGTTACTCGAATGCGGCGGTGACGACGATCGAGGTCTGGGACATCGACTCGCTGGTGAGCGGTACGGACCGGTTGCTGTCGTCCGGCACGGATCGCTACCGCGTTCGCTACCAGTTCAAGCGCCGCGACGAGGGCTGGATGGTGATCGATCGACGCATCGAGCATCAGTTCGAGTCGTAGAAGCGCCGGCGTCTTTCCTCCATGCCCGCCGCGATCGCCATCGTCGGTCGCCCCAACGTCGGCAAATCGACGCTCTTCAACCGGCTGATCGGTCGCCGGCAGGCGATCGTCCACGGCACGCCGGGCGTCACGCGTGATCGCCTGGTCGGGCGCTTCGAGCTGGAGGGGCAGGGTACCGTCGAGTTGATCGATACGGGCGGTCTTGTCCCCGGCGACGATCCGCTGGGCCTGAACGCGCAGGTCGAATTCGCGGTCGAGGAGAGTGACCTTCTGCTGCTGGTCGTGGACGGTCGGGAAGGGCTGGCGGCCGCGGACGAACAGGTCATGGAGCATCTCCGAACCCGTGGCCGGCCAATCGTCGTGGTCGTCAACAAGAGCGATACCCGGGCCGCCAGGGAGGGATACCACGAGTTCTACGCCCTGGGCGGAGACGCGCTCGTGCTCCTCTCAGCCGAACACGGCGCCGGTTTCGAGGAGTTGCACACGGAAATCGCCGGGCACCTTCCAGCGATCCCCTCCGGGGTCTTGTCGCCGGCGCCGTCCATCGCGGTCGTGGGCCGCCCGAATGTTGGCAAATCCTCCCTCGTCAACCGCCTGCTAGGCAGTGAACGCACGCTCGTCTCTCCCGCGGCCGGAACAACCAGGGACCCGATCGACAGTCTGCTGGAGCGAGAGAACGGCCCGGACTACCTGCTCGTGGACACGGCGGGGATCCGGCGGCGGTCCCAGGTCCAGGACACGACCGAGGAACTGGCGGTGATGCTCGCGCGCCGCCAGATCGAGCGGGCGGAACTCGTGGTTCTGGTCGTGGATGCGAGCGAGGGCATAGCCTCTGGCGACCTCGCGATCGCCGACGTTGCCTGGCAGGCGGGTCGCTCCGCCGTCGTGGTCTGCAACAAGTGGGATCTGGTGGACGAAGAGAAGCGGGAACGTCTGGAGTTGGGCTGGGAACGCGTCTCCGAACTGTTCGCGAGACCGGCTCGAATCAACGTCTCCGCCTTGACCGGTCGCGGTGTGGCTAACGTCATGCCCGCGCTCGACCGGGTTGGTGAACGGCATCGCCTTCGGGTGCCGACGTCAGAACTCAACCGCGAAGTTCGACGCATCGTGGGTCGTCACCAACCGCCAGCGGAGCGGGGGCGACCCTGGAGGTTCTTCTACGCGACCCAGGTGGGCGGAGCGCCTCCCACCTTTCTCCTGTTCGCGAATCGCCGTCTCAAGCGTGGCCACAACTACCGGAGGTACCTGGAGAACAACCTCCGGCAGGCCTTCGAGCTTGACGGCGTACCGCTTCGCATCGTGGTGCGGGAACGGACGGGCGACGCCGACCCAGGGCTCGGACCTTCACGTTTCGTATAATCCTCTGCTCGTATCCCACCGCACTTCAGCCCGGGATCGTCCCCCCTTCGTCCGTTGCGCTCGGGTTCAGTTGACGCGTAGCCGGGGAGGCCCGTCATTCCCAAGCAGTACAAGATCGCCGATGCGTGCCGGTTGCTGGACATCCAGCCCTACGTACTGCGCTACTGGCAGACGGAGTTCCCGGCTTTGGCCTCGAAGAAGACCGGCGGCGGCCGTCGTGACCTCAGCGCCGACGACCTGGAGGCGATCCGCCGGATCAAGGAGCTCCTCTACGACGAGGGATACACGATCGCAAGCGCCAAGAAGAAGCTCGCCGCTGAACTGGAGGACGGTCGGCTTCGCGGTCGACCGGTGATTCCGGCCACGGACGACAGGCCGAACGGCGGGCAGACGCCAGCAGATGAAGTGGAGGAGGAAGCGCCGGTCAAGGAAGAAGTTCCGCCTGTCGACGAGAGCGACATCGGGGCTCTGGCCCGCCGGGTCGAGCGACTCGAGGGAGGAGTCGCCGCGCTGGTCGCCCAGGCCCGCCAGCTCGCGGCCGAGCTCAAGCCGGAGACGGGAGCGGAAAGCGACTGACACGGAGCGACGCTGCGATGTCGTCGCCGTGCTGCCCCTTGCGGCCAGAGTCTTGCCAAAGGGCCGCAAACCAATAGAGAATGCCCTTCGGTCGGGACGTGGCGCAGTCTGGTAGCGTACCTGAATGGGGTTCAGGGGGTCGCGAGTTCGAATCTCGCCGTCCCGACCATTCAACCCCTTGTGATCGCCAGTGCACGATGTGAAGACCGCATTCGATGCGGCTGGCTTCCGGTTGGGGCTGGTTGCGGCGCGGTTCAACGGCGGCATCGTTGAACGGCTGATCGCCGGCGCGCGCGAGGCCCTGCTGCAACACGGCGTCCTGGAGGAGAACATCGAACTGGTCCGGGTCCCAGGCGCCTGGGAGATACCCGCCGCCCTGGACGCCCTGGCGGATACCGGCAACTTCGACGCGCTGGTGGCACTGGGAGCGGTGATTCGGGGAGAGACGCCGCACTTCGACTACATCTGCAACGAGTGCGCCGCGGGATGCGCGCGAGTCACTGCACGAACCGGCCTCGCCGTCGGATTCGGCCTTCTCACCTGTGACGACGCGGAGCAGGCGGCCGCCCGGGCCGGCGGCAAGGCGGGGAACAAGGGCCAGGAGGCCGCCGAGGCCGCCCTGGAGATGGCCCGTCTGCTGCGGTCGCTGAAGGCATGACCAGGCCCGGGGCCGCGACAGCCGCAGTTCGTCGAACTCCGGCGGGGAAGCGCCGGCAGGCGCGCGAGATGGCGCTTCAGATGCTCTACCAGCGAGAGATCGGGCGGCTGGAGCCGCAGCAGTTGGTCCGCGAGTTCGACGTCCACTCGTTCCGCTCCGAGACCGCCGACGCCGGCGCTACCCTGCACGCCTCGAAGGCGGCGCTGGCCTACGCGCGCACGCTTCTGGAGGGCAGCCTCGTCAACCAGGAGTCGATTGACTCCCTGATCGGTGAACAGGCGGAGAACTGGCGTCTGGAGAGAATGCCGGTGGTCGATCGGAACGTGTTGCGACTAGCCGTCTACGAGCTTCGTCATCAGCCAGACGTGCCTGCTGTCGTTGTGATCGACGAGGCGATCGAACTCGCCAAGAAGTTCGGATCCGAGCAGTCGGGGAGGTTCGTCAACGGGATTCTCGACGCTCTCCTCGTCACTCTGGGCCGGGACGCCAGGCGCTGACCTGCTGCTAGGCTGGCGGCGATGAAGGAGGCATGGCCGGCGCGACTCGTGGTGGGGGCCACGTGTCTTGTCGCCGGCCTGGCGCTGGGAGGTTGCGGTTACACCCTGGTGGGCAAGGCCTCAAACATCCCCGAGGACATCCGGCGCGTGTTCCTGCAGCCGTTCGAGAACCAGACCACGCGGGTCGAGGTCGAGCAGTTCCTCACGCAGGCGATCGCCGACGAATTGGTGACGCGGCCGCGGTTCGAACTGGTCGCGACCCAGAGCGAGGCGGACGCGGTGATCCGCGGCTCGGTTACAGCATTCCGCGTGGCGCCGATCACGTTCACCAGCGACGGCCGTGCCCAGGAGTACGAACTGGCGATCATCGCCGACGTCTCCTTCCAGCGGATCCCCTCGCCGACCGGGGAGGAAGGCGAGGTGATCTGGGGAAACGACCGCTACCAGTTCAGGGAGAGTTACGAAGTCGAGAGCGCCGACAGCGACTTCTTCGATCGTGAGAACCTCGCGATCGAAGATAGCGCCGAACGCTTCGCCGACACGATGGTGACGGACCTGCTCGAGGGGTTCTGAAGGTCAGTCGGTGGGTTCGGCGGCGGCCGTCTCGGCGGCCGCTTCGGTGCGACGATTCACGAGTCTGGTCAGGCGCGACTTGCGCCGGGCGGCCGCATTCGTGTGGATCACACCCTTTCGGGCCGTTACGTCGATCAGACTGAGGGTCGACGGTAGAAGCTCGCGCGCCTTCGTCACGTCGCTGTCCGCGGCGCTGCGAAGCTCCTTGACAGACGTGCGGAGTCTGGACATCGCGGCGCGGTTGCGATCTCGCCGGATGATGGACTGCCGGATGCGCTTCTCGGCCTGCTTGCTGTTCGCCATCTCGTGTTCTCTTTGGGCTCAGGTCCGTGGGTTCGCCTTGTCCCTGGCCAGGGACCAACCCCGGCCGGCGGCGCAGTCTACAGTTGGTCGGCCGGGTTGTCGAGTTGCTGCAGGGCCAGGACCGCCTCGTCCGAGTCCGGGTACTCCTGTCTGACGCGGAGCAACATCTCGTTGGCCAGGTCGCGTTCGCCGAGCTCGATGTGCGCGACGCCGATGCGCAGCATGGAACTGGCCACCTTGTCGCTGTCCGGATAGCGCTCAGCGACACGCCCCAGTTCCTCGATGGCGGTGCGAAACCGCCCCCGTTCCATGTAGGACTCTCCGAGCCAGTACTGGGCGCTGTCGGCATCCTCGCCGTTGGGGAACGTCCCGAGGTAGCTCTCGAAACCGATCGCCGCCTGTTCGTAGTCCCCACTCAGGTAGCTCTGGTAGGCGGCGTCGTACAGGGCTTTCGGCTCAACCGACTCGGCGGGAGTGGTCTGGCGGCTGGCCTCGAGCAGTTCACGCAACTCGGCCAGGTGCGTCTCCTGCCGTTCCATCTGGCCCTGGAGGAGGTCCAGCTCGTCGTTCATCTGCCCAATGCGGTCGAGGGACGCGTTGAGGGCCCGTCGCTGTTCCTGGGTTGAGGTTCGCAGGGCTTCGACCTCGGTGATGATCTGGCGGAGATCCTCCTTCACGTCCGCCCTGGCGCTGACCTCGCTCTCGAGCAGTTCTTCGACGCCACGAAGGACGACGTTCAGGTCGTCACGGGTGGACGCCTGGGACCGAAGCGCGTCGATCTTCTGCTCGAGGCTGGCCAGTCCGGCCTCCAGTTCCGTCAACTGGGTCGACGATGTGCAGCACGGCACCGCCGCCAGGAGGACCGCCGCCAGCGGGAGATGCCACCGGGACCCCCAGCCAGGACAGGGAATCATGTGGGTGAAACGACGCGGCCCGGACTGGAGCGAAGGAGTCGCCAGAGGGCCGGACCGCGGGTCACATGCGGTCGGTTACGCGGAAGTAGGCGCGCCGATTCAGCTGCCAGCAGTCCTCGTTCGACTCCTCGCACTGTGGCCGCTCCTCTCCGTAGCTGATCGTCTTCAGGCGATCGCCGGATATGCCGAGGGAGGTGAGGTAGTCGCGAGCCGAGTTCGCTCTGCGGTCGCCAAGAGCCAGGTTGTAGTCGTTCGTGCCCCGCTCGTCGCAGTGACCTTCGATCGTGATGACGAAGTCCTCACCGTCCTGACTCTTGAGGAAGTCCGCGTTCTTGCCGAGTTGGGACCGTGTTGAGTCGGTCAGGGTCGCCTTGTCGAACTCGAAGTAGACATCGCCCAGGAGGCCCTTCTCGTGGACCTCCTCGTTCGCTTCGACGATGTCCTCCGACCACGGCGAGACGTAGGCCGGCTCGACCGGGGGTTCCGGCGGCGGCGGCACGGGTGCCGGCGGCGGCGGTTCGCCCGGCGGCGGCGGCGGTGGTGGCGGCGGCGGCGGTTCGGGTTCCGCCTTCTTGCAGGCCCCGATGGCCAGCAGGACGAG
>VYDI01000013.1 GCA_009843505.1 Holophagales bacterium
GCCCAGGCTTGGTCACGACAAACCCCAGCATGGCGTTGCCCCCAAGGTCCTGGAACGGGTTCTCCGTGGGCGGCGTGTAGGTGAACTTCCACTCCTTCAGCCAGTCCTCGTCTGTGGGTGTCGGCTTTGGCTTCACCGCAATCGAAAGCCCGCAGTTGCGCCGGAACGGGCCGTAACAGCCGTACCCAACCGACTCGAGACCCCGGTCGACGCCGCCTATCTGGAACTCGAAGGCATCCTTTGCGGGCACCGAGTTCAGGTCAAGGTGCTCGGTGACGTACAAGTACCAGGTGCCGCTGTGCCAATCCGTGCGACCAAGGAGTGCCGGGGGGGTGTCCTGGGCCCATCCTGACGACGCCGAGCCCAGGAGGATCACCAGCAAGCCGGCACGCGGTAACCGGCTCGCTGAGCAGGCGGGCGGCCGCCGTCGACGCGAACACGCGGTTCCGCGTCTCATCAGACAACTGGTCATGCCCTCCGGCCTCCCCTAGCGAACCTGCGTCCGGCAACGTTCCGGGAACGCGGCGGCGTCGGTCAGAGCCGGCGCCGGCGAACCGGCGCTCATCGCGTAGCGGCGGACCTCGCCGGTCACGGTGTCCGCGACCTCGACGTCGAATCCCAGGGTGGTCGCCGAGGCGACGAACACCCAGTCCGCGCCGTTGAGCGCGCAACCGTCCAGCACCTTGACCAGCACCTCCCAGTTCTCCGCGTCGTGGAACCAGAACAGCCCGGAGTCGTTCGTGCCGGCGCGCGCCACACGCGCCGGCAGCGCCTCGCCCTCGGGGCTCCGCCAGGTCGCCCGCACCTGGTAGCGGGAGTCCTGGAGGCAGATCGTCTCGCCGTCAGCTTGGCAGGTACCCGCGGGGTTCGCGGCTTCGACCAGGAAGACGCGTGAGGCGGTGGACTCGTGGTCCGCCCCGCTGACGGTCAGCGTGACCTCGTAGAAACCGGGTGAGGACCAGGCGTAGCGAGCGGTCGCGGCGGACGGCGCTCTGCCGGCGGCAACGTAGAAGTCCCAGGAACGGCGGGAGACCGTGCCGGAACTCGTGTCCGTGAAGGTGACGTCCTCGCCGGTGCGGGCCCGGCACAGCCCGTCCGCGCACGGGACGTCGACGGTGAACGCCGCCTCCGGCGGCACCGGTGGCGGCGGCGGTGGTTCCGGCTCGGGCTCTGGCGCAGGCTCGGGCGGCGGCGGTCCTCCGCCAACGTTGCCTTCCGGAGAAGTGCCGGCGCCACCGACATCGCCCCAACCGCAATCGACGAACGCGCCATCGTCGTCGATGATCCTCACCCGCGTCGGCTGACCGCTGACGGTCACGCCCGTCTGCTCGCCGGGGATCACGCGCGGTTTCTCGGCCACGAGACGGAGCTCCACCGACTCGCAGTCGTCGTCGAGATCGTCGGAAAGCGACTTCCACAGGAGCCCCGACTCCCTCCGGTCCGGCCCAACCCCCCAGCGCTCAATGACGCGGTAGTCGTTCTTGGTCGCTCCACCGTGGTGAATCGCCTCCACCCGAAACCACACAACGCGCCCGGGTACCCGGTCGGTCTGAACCCTCAGGTGCTGCGAGAAGCCTTCGCGGCCGGTGAAGTGCGGTCGCTTCCAGGAAAGCTCCACTTCCGGGTACGTGTTCTGCGCGTGTGACGCACTCGCCGCTCCTCCCAAGGCGAGAGCGGCCACGAGGAAACGGCCGGACGCCGGCGCTAGACGCCGAGTTACGCGCCTTATCGGGAAACTGCGCATACTCTCCGACTTCCCCTTAGTGAACCTGCGTCCGGCAACGTTCCGGGAACGCGGCGGCGTCGGTCAGAGCCGGCGCCGGCGAACCGGCACTCATGGCATAGCGGCGGACCGCCCCGCTCACCGTGTCCGTGATCTCGAGGTCGAAGCCCAGGTCCGTCGCCGAAGCCGCGAACACCCAGTCCGCGCCGTTGAGCGCGCAGCCGTCCAGCACCTTGACCAGCACTTCCCAGTTCTCCGCGTCGTGGAACCAGAGAAGCCCGGAGTCGTTTGTGCCGGCATGCGCCACACGGGCCGGCAGCACCTCGCCCTCCGGGCTCCGCCAGGTCGCCCGCACCTGGTAGCGGGAGTCCTGGAGGCAGATCGTCTCGCCGTCAGCTTGGCAGGTACCCGCGGGGTTCGCGGCTTCGACCAGGAAGACGCGTGAGGCGGTGGACTCGTGGTCCGCCCCGCTGACGGTCAGCGTGACCTCGTAGAAACCGGGTGAGGACCAGGCGTAGCGAGCGGTCGCGGCGGACGGCGCTCTGCCGGCGGCAACGTAGAAGTCCCAGGAACGGCGGGAGACCGTGCCGGAACTCGTGTCCGTGAAGGTAACGTCCTCGCCGGTCAGGGCCCGGCACAACCCGTCCGCGCATGCGACGTCGACGGTGAACGCCGCCTCCGGCGGGACCGGTGGTGACGGCGGTGGCGGTTCCGGTTCGGGTTCCGGCTCAGGCGGAGGCGGAGCGCCGCCACCGCCAGGCGGCACGGGCTTCGGAGGGTCCGGTTCCGGCTCGGGCGTCGCTGGCGGATCCTGTTCATTCCAGGACCTGTCGAAGGCCTCTACCGCGTTGCCCGCGAGACCCTGGAGCGGCTTCTCGGAAGGCGGCGTGTAGACCAGCCTCCAGACCCCCTTTCTCTGCTCCCGCGTCGGGGTCGGACTCACCGTCAGCACCAGCACGCCGTAGTCCGAGATGGAATCGTTGACATTGCGAAGCGCCACAGCACTCAGGTTCCAGTCGGCGCCGTCCAACTGGAACTGGAAGGCCTCCGTCCCGGGCGTCGAGTTCAGGTCGAACGGCTCGGTGAAGTACACCCGCCACTCTGCTGTCAATGCCCCGTCTTGTCGCAGCTCGTACCAGACGGAGGAACCCGTCAGTTCGGGCGGCGTCGTGTCCGTCTCGTCCGCCATGATCGCCGGCACACTCGCCAGAAGACACCAGACGGCGAGCCACGCCGCGCTCTTCGAAGCCGGAAGCATCATCAGCGCCGCGGGAAGGCATACGCGGTCAGGACCCGCTGCACCAGGGCGATCTGGCCGGATACGCCCTGCTTTCTGTAGACCTGCTTCAGAAGCCAGCGGACGTAGCTTTCCTTGTAGCCTGCGGTCGCGGCGATCTCGCGCACCGGCCGGCCCTCAGCCAGCGACGCCGCCACCCGGCTCTCGGACGGCGACAGGCCGAGCAGAGTTGCCAGCCGAACAGCATCGATGCGCGGACGGCGCTCCGGGTCGACCACCAGCACCAGCGCCGCCACCCGCCGACCGCCGAAGTCCGGCTCCGGGGCGCCAACGGGATGTACGTAAAGCTCCAGCCGCGACCG
This sequence comes from Holophagales bacterium, assembly GCA_009843505.1. Taxonomy (GTDB): domain Bacteria; phylum Acidobacteriota; class Thermoanaerobaculia; order Multivoradales; family Multivoraceae; genus Multivorans; species Multivorans azotirespirans. The sequence goes on from VYDI01000013.1 coordinate 3,323, forward strand.
CAGCGAGGCGCGCTGGAGCCTCATCGAGCCGCCAACCGGCGCGGTTTCGCTTCCGAACGCCGGCAGCGCACGCTTCAGCAGCCTCTGCAGGCGTCTGTCGTCCGCCGGTAGCGTAGCGTGCAGGGCGCCATTGCCGCGGTCAGACAACCCCTGGCCGCACCGCAGGACTTCCCCGGCGGGGTCGTTCGCCGCCAGCACGCGCCCGTCGCGGTCCATGTGCAGAACGCCGATCCTGCTCTTGTCCAGCAGGCCGGCCAGACCGGCGCTCAGCGCGTGGGCGCCGGCCAACGCCTGACGCACCTCCACGAACTGGCGGACATGCGGCAGCAGAGACTCGATCAACCGAAGCTGATCGGACTGCCAGCCACCGCTGTCGACCGGGTCGTTGAGAGCCCAGACGATGTGCAGGCCGTCCCGCCCCTCGAGGCGCGTGATCAGGCCGTTCTGGTTGTGGGCGAGGCGCCAGCCCTCGTTGTATGCGACCGATGTCTTCAGTTCCCTTTCCGTGTACAGGTCGGGAGCATGGATCAGTTGGCCGGCGGGTCGCTCAATGATGCGAGGCGGCGCCTCGTCCCGTAGGAAGTAGACATCGAGGTACAGGCGCGTCAGATCCTCTCGAGGCTCGCCGCGGTAGTAGTGCTGGTAGAAGTGGATGCGAAGATCGTCGCCGGTACCTTCACTGACCGCGAGCACATTGCCCGAAGTGCCGCAAACCTCTTCGATCAGAGCGGCGGCGGCCAGCCACTGGGTGTCGTCGAGCGCGGCCTGATGCAGCGCGGCAAGAACACGACCAAAGCCATCGGGTGCGCTCACTGGTCGCTATGGTGACGCTCCCGAGTGATCTTTTGGCGATCAAGACGCGAAGGGCGCGCGATAACCGGTGCTCTTCGTCGGTGATTCGCGAAGAGCCCGCCATCTCCCGGCTTGCAGGTGCCGGAAGGCGGCGACGGAGACAACGAAAGCGCTGCGCACGCGGCACGCAGGCCGTCAGCGATAGTCGGCCACGGCGTCCGGCCGCGGGACGGGCTTCTCCTGCTAGAAGATCAGCAGCAACACGGCGCCGAGCGCCAACCGGTAGCCGACGAAGACCTGCAGGCTGCGGCGCCTGAGCCAGCCGAGCAGGCCGCCGATCACCAGATAACCGACCACAGCCGAGAGCGCGGCGACCAGGAGCAGGGACGGCAGTTGGGACAGCGGCAGCGCACCGCTCAGCAGGTCCAGGCTGTCCTTGCCGGCGACGAAGACGCCGACCGGCAGCGCCAGCAGGAAGGCGAAGCGGGCCGACGACTCGCGGTCGAAGCCGAGCAGCCGGCCGGCGCTGATGACGACTCCCGCCCGCGAGGCGCCCGGAATGAGCGCCATCGCCTGCGCCAGCCCGAACACCAGGGCGTTCCGCCAGTTCACCTGCTCGAGCCGGCGTTCCTGAGGCCCCCAACGATCCGCGACCCCGAGCACCAGGCCGAAGCCGATCGTGGCCCAGGCGATCACTGCCGGACTGCGGGCGCCGCCGGCGATCCAATCGTCCGCCGCAATGCCGCCCACGAGAACGGGCAGCGAGGCCAGCGCCAGCAGCGGGATCATCCGTCGCGTGTTCGCGTCACGCGCGTCGGAGCCCTTCAACAGCGCCCGGACGTAGACCGCGAGGTCCTTGCGGAAGTACGCGACCACCGCCAGCAACGTACCCGTGTTCGCGGCGACGTCCACTGCCAGACCCTGATCCGGCCAGCCGAAGAGTCGCGGCAGCAGGATGAGGTGCGCCGTCGAGCTGATCGGCAGATACTCGGTCAGCCCCTGCACGAGAGCCACGAGGATCAACTGCAGCGGGCCCACGCCGCGAGGATAGCGAAGCAACCACACCAGCTCCCCTCATGGGGATACGATGCGCGCCATGAACAAGCCACGCACCCAACTCCTGTCGACAGCCGCCATCCTCCTGTTCCTTGCCGCGCTGCCGGCCTGTGCACAGGAAGAGGCCGGCGCGGACGACGGGGACGAAGCGCCCATCGCTGAGACCTGGGACGAGAAGGCCTCCTATGCGCTCGGCGTGAACATCGGCAGCAATCTGGGGCCGGACGACCTGCTCCTGGATGCCGACCTGCTTCTCCGGGGATTCAGGGACTCGCTTGAAGGGTCCGAGGCGATGGATTCCGACGAAATCGACGACGTGCTCAGGGAACTCGGCGCGAAGATGCAGGAGCACGCTGACCGTCAGCGACAGGCGGCGATGATGGAGAACACCGCCAAGAGCGCCGCCTTCCTCGCCGAGAAGGCCAGGGAAGAGGGCATGGTCAAGACGGACTCCGGCCTCCTCTACAGGGAAGTGCGCCCCGGCGAAGGGGACAGCCCGACCGCCAACCAGACGGTGACGGTCCACTACCGGGGCACGCTGATCGACGGCACGCGATTCGACGGCACCTACGAGCGAGACCAGCCCGCCACGTTCCCCATCGGCAGCGTCATCCCGGGTTGGGCCGAAGCGCTACAACTGATGAAGCCGGGCGCCAAGTGGGAACTCTTCATCCCCGCCGAACTCGCCTACGGCGCCCACGGCTCGGCGCCCGCCATCCCGCCCGCCGCGGCCCTGGTCTTCGAGATCGAACTCCTCGAAGTCCAGTAACGCCCTCGGCTCAGTCGGCGTCGGCGGTGAACCGGTAGCCGACGCCGCGGACGGTGTGGAAGTGGCGCGGCCGCTCGGGGTCCGGTTCGAAGCGTCTGCGCAGCCGGAGGATGAAGTTGTCGACGGTTCGTGACGACGGGAAGGCCTCGTAACCCCATACGCGGTCCAGGATGTCCTCGCGCGAGACGACTTCACCCTCCCGCGCCGCCAGAGTCTTGAGGATCATCGCCTCTTTCTGGGTCAACTGCTGCGCCTGACCGTCCCAGGAAGCCCCGACGAAGGCCGCGAAGTCGAAGTGGTTGCCGCCGAAACGGACCGCATCCGGCGCGTCGCCGGGACTCCATGACCGTCGCCGGAGGATCGCCTGCACCCGTAGCAGGAGCTCCGTCAGGTGAAACGGCTTGGCGAGGTAGTCGTCGCCTCCGGCTTCAAGCCCGCGAATCCGGTCCGAGACTTCCGCCTTGGCGGTCAGAAAGAGGACCGGAGTGTCGACGCCGGCTCCACGCGCCTCCTCGCACAGCGTGAAGCCGTCCACCCCCGGCAGCATCACATCGAGAATGACGAGCTGGTAGCGCGGATCCCGAATCCGCTCCAGCGCCTGCCTGCCGTCGCGAACCCAGTCGACGTCCAGCCCCTCCGCCTCCAGATTGAACCGAATGCCGGCGGCGAGGTTCTCCTCGTCCTCGATCAGCAGGACCCGCACCCGGTCTTCGACCCTGGGTCTCACGACGCCGATCCCGCCGCCTGCCGCCTGATCGGCCACGTGACGCGGAACACCGCGCCGCGGCCCGGACCCTCGCTGCTCGCCTCCACTTCCCCTCCCTCGAGCGTCACGAAGCTGCGCACCAGGTAGAGCCCCAGACCGCTGCCCTTCTTGTCGCGCCGCAGCTCGCTGCCGGGGCGGTAGAACTTCTCGAACAGGCGATGGCCGTCCGCGGGATCGAAGCCGACGCCGTCGTCGAGCACCTCGAGTTCGACGGTCGAGTCCAGCCGTCTGGCGGTGACTTCCACCTTCGTTCCCGCCGCCCGGGCGGACTCGATCGCATTGCCGATCAGGTTTCGCAGCACCGTCCCGAGGCCGACGGGATCGGCCTGCAGATCGAGGCCGGCCTCGACCCTGACCTCGATCTCAACGTCCCCGCTACCGTCGTCACGGTGCCCGAGTTCGGCAAAGGCGAGAGACACCGCCTCCGCCAGGTCGACCGGTTCGCGGCGCGGCTCGACTCTCGCCTGCTCCAGCCGGTTGGTCTCCAGGAGGTTGCCGATCATCCGCTCCAAACGCCGCAGATCCTCCAGGTTGCGCTCCAGAAGGGACCGCCGGTCGGCCGCCACCAGGTCACGGAGCAGCAACGTTTCCGTCGTCAGCCGCAGGCTCGCCAGCGGACTCCTCAGCTCGTGCGACACGGCCGCGAGGAAGTTCTGCTGGCGGGACAGGAGGTCCGCCTCCCGGCGCAGCACGCCCCACATGAGCAGTACTCCGCCCGCGATCACGGCCAGAAAGAACCCGCCCTCCCAGCGATACTGGTTCAGGTGACTACGGCGGTCCCGTTCGATCGCCGCGCGAGCCTCCGCGCTGATCCTCGCCGCCCCGGCTTCGATCTCCAGGTGCGGGTACAGGGCGCGGAGTTCCTCGCTCGACTGACCGGCACGCAGCGAAGCCTCCGCCGCCTCCCGGTCCAGTTCGACCTCGGCCACGCGGTCGGAGGCGATGCGGTCCGCGAGCCTCGACTGATCGACCAGCCACCAGACGACCTGCACGGCGGTAATCGCGAGCAACAGCAGGAAGCCGATCTGCAGCCGCCACACCCGGAGGCTCTCCGCCGAGCGGCGGCTTCCCCGGCTGAACCGGGCGACATGCTTCGGCATCGGCCTATTCTGCAACGAGGGCCTGAGCCGGATGCTGCTAGTTTCCGCGACCGATGCTCGAACCGGTCTCCGTCCATCGCGTCCCGTCCACCGACGGCGTCGAGCTCGCCGTCTACGACTTCGGCGGCGAAGGTCCTGACCTGATCGCGGGCCACGCCACCGGCTTCCACGGGCGGGTCTACGATCCGATGCTCGAGCAGCTCGATGGCTTTCGCCGGATCAGCGTCGACCTCCGGGGGCACGGCGACGCGACCGCGCCGAACGGCCTCGACTACAGTTGGGAGAGTTGCGCGGAGGACCTGGTCGCGGTGATCGACGCGCTGAAACTAGGCACCGAGCGACCGCTGTTCGGTTTCGGTCATTCGATGGGCGCCGCCGCGCTGCTCATGATCGCAGCCAGGAGGCCGGGCCTGTTCGGCGGCCTGGTCTGCTTCGAACCGGTCATCTACCCACCCGGCGTCACGGACGACGACGCGCGCCTCGGCGTCTGGGTCGAACGGACAAGACGTCGCCGCAGACGCTTCGCGTCGCACGAAGCCGCCTTCGCCAACTACTCCGAGAAGGTCCCCTACTCCCTGCTCGACCCGGAGGCGCTCGAGGTTTACGTCCGGCACGGCTTCGCACCGTCAGCGGACGGAGCCGTCGAGATCAAGTGTCATCCCGACGTCGCGGCGCAGCTCTACCTGATGGGACCCCACCACCGGGCCTGGGACGGCCTCCACCAGGTGGAATGTCCCGTGACGCTGATGCGAGGCTCCGTGCTCATACCGGGACCCGCGTACTGGGCAGAGGCCATCGTGAGCGAACTGCCGAACGTGCTCTTCCTCGAGATCGACGGGCTCGGCCATCTCGGCCCGCTGGAGGATCCGGAGCAGATGGCCGTTCTTGTGGCAGCGGCCCTGGAGGAAGCGCCTACGTACCGTCCGGTTCCAGGTGACGCAGGATCGTCTTGATGTCTTCGCGTACCTCGGCCATGAACGCCTTGAAGTTCTTCCGGTCCGAGTTGACGTGGCCGATCCAGACGCCGACCGTGGCGACTGCCCCCACGACGCCGATGGCGACCGTGATCCAAAGTGGGTTGAACTCGTTCATACGCCCGAGCTCCGTGCTGTCTCGTGTTTCTTCTCCAAGGGCGGCGTTCGGTGCATGTCGGCTCTCTCTCCGGGGCTTTGTCGATCCTCGTTCCGCATTGTAGTCAGGGGCGGCGGCAACCTCTACTGACATAGACGGATTCCGTGTCTACGGGCACGGCTTCTGCCGACTCCCGTCAACCGTCGGCCAGCAGCTCCTGGCCGCGAGCCACCGCCTGTCGCTCCTCGGCGGGCCGGCCAAGCCGGTTGAGGATGTCGGCTAGCACGAAGTACCCGAGTGCGCCGTCCCGTCCCGTCGGCTCGAGATCGAGCCCCTTGCGGGCGATCGACTCGGCCTCTCCCAGGTCGCCGCCCTGGTCCATCAGTGCCTTTGCCAGGTGGAAGTAGCCGCGGGCGAAGTCTGGCGCCGCCTCGACCGCGTCCCTGTAAGCCTCGATCTCTTCGCGAGGCTGGTTCAGCCGGCCGTGGAGGCGGCCCAGGTTGAAGCGCGGACGGTGGTCGCGCGGCCGAAGTTCGGCCGCGCGCTCGTACGTCGCCACGGCTTCGAGCGGTTTGCCCGCCTCGTCGAGGATGACGGCCAGGTTGTAGTGGGCCTCGCCGAGTTCGGGGTTTGAGGCGAGAGCCTGGCGGAACTTCGTTTCCGCCTCGCCTCTGCGGCCGAGAAGCGCCATGACTTCGCCCAGCTTGTTCGTGACGACCGGCGGCGGTTCGCGACCCTCGGTTGCGGCCGCGAGGACCTCTTCGGCCTGGCTCAGCTCGCCCCGGTCAACGTGGATGCGGGCCAGGGCCATCGTCGCCTTCGAGTCCTGGCCGGCGACATCGAGCAGGCGCCGGTAGCCGACCACGGCCTCGTCGATACGGCCCAGCTCGCCGTACGCGTTGGCCAGCCCGAGCAGGGACTGCCGGTGCTCGGGGTCGAGCGCCAGCGCGCTCTGGAAGTGGCCGATCGCCGGTTCCGGGTCGCCGGCAAGGAGCGTGATCGTGCCCAGAAGCTGGTGCGCGTCGAGTAGCCCTTCGTCCTCGGACAGGGCGGCCCGCAGTTCGTCCGCAGCCGCCTCGTCGTCGCCGCTGCCGAAGGCGCTCTGGGCCCGCATGATCGCGCGGTGGAGGTGGGCCTTCGTCTTCGGGTCGGCACGTGGGCCGTCGCTTGAGTTCCGCTCGGCCCCGCCGCGGCCGGCCAGGTACCCCAGGGCCCGCAACTGGGCCAGCGCCTCTTCGTCCAGGTCGGGCTCGGGCGCCGCCTCGGGCGCGGCGCTGTCGAGCTCCGCCGCCAGTTCAAGGGCCGCGATCCTCAGTTCCCGCGAGACTTCGCGCCGTTCGAGCAGGACGTTCGTCAGCTCGCCCGGATCCTCCAGCAGGGAGTAGAGCTCCGGATCAGGCGTCTCGATGTACTTGTAGTCGGCCGTACGCAGCGAGCGTAGCGGCGCCCAGCCGTAGTGATCGAGCGCGTAGAAGGACTCGGCGTAGACACCACGTTCGGCAAGGGTGTTCGGCAGCCCCTGCATGTCGGGGAGCAGACTCCGGCCCTGGGCGGCGCCGGTTCCGTCGAGCTCCAGAAGCTCGATCAGCGTCGGCGCGATGTCGACGTGGCTCACGGCGTCGGTCACCACCCGTCCGCTCTCGACGCCGCCGGGAAGCCGCACGATCAGGGGCACATGGACAGTGGAGTCGTAGACGAAGAAGCCGTGGTAGCTCTCGCCGTGGTCTCCCAGCCCTTCGCCGTGGTCCGCCGTCAACACGACGACGGCCTCGTCGAACAACCCGCGCTGCTCGAGCGCGGAGCGGAACTCGCCGATCAGCGAATCGGTGTAGGCGACCTCGCCATCGTAGGGCCGCCCCTCGTACTCGGAGCGGAAGGGCTCCGGCGGCTCGTACGGATCGTGCGGGTCGAACAGGTGCAGCCACATGAAGAAGGGTCCCTCACCTCCCCCGCCGTCGAGCCAGGTGAGCGCGTGCCCGATCGTCTCCGGACCGGCCCGCTGGACCGAGCCCAGGTTGGCGCCTGCCATCGCGTCGAGGTCGAAGTCGTCGACGTAGGTGTCGAAGCCGCGGGCAATCCCCCAGCGAGCATCGAGCACGAAGGCGCTGACGAAACCACCGGTTCGATAGCCCGCGTCCCGGAAGCGCTCGGCGATCGTCACGAGTTCCGGCGCCAGCACGTAGCCGACGTTCTCCCGCACCCCGTGGGACGGCGGATAGAGCCCCGTCATGATCGAGCTGTGGGCCGGCAGGGTGAAGGGCACCGTAGACGACGCGTTGGCAAAGCGGACGCCCTCCGCCGCCAGACGGTCGATGTGGGGCGTCGCGACGCGGTCCGAGCCGTAGCTCGACAACCGATCGGCCCGCAGCGTGTCGATCGTGATCAGGATGACCGGAGGCCGTTCCGTCGATGCTCCGCCCAGAAGGTGTTCCACGTCCGCCTGGACCGACGGCGGCGCCGCGTCCTCCGGCTCGGGTCCACAGGCGGCAAGCACCAGCGCCAGCGCGCTCGCCGGGAGAAGGACCCGGAGGACCGCGCTACAACCAGCGCCGGACACGCTTCGCATAGTCCCGGTACTCGTCGCCGAACTTCCGCTCCAGGTAGACCTCCTCCCGGAGGATCACTCCCCAGCGCAGCAGAAGAGCCACCGCAACGGCGAGGGCGACGAACCACCAACTGCCCCGGGCAAGGCTGAGACCGAGGAACGCCAGCACCATGCCCGCATAGATGGGATTGCGGGACCACCGGTAGGGACCCCTGATCACCAGCTTCGCGGTCGGATGATGCACCGGCAGGGAGGAACCGCCGCGAACCATCGTCAGCGCCGACCAGGTCAACAACGCGAAGCTGGCGACCACGACCACCACGCCGGCAATCACCAGGGACCGATTCGTTCCGACCGGCCAAATCCGGAGCGGCAGCAGCCAGGACAGCCCGAAGCCCAGAACCAGGCACGCCAGCACGAGCAACGGCGGCTCAAAGGCCGTCCGGGCCCGATCCGGTTCGCCGCCCGCTGCCACGATCGTTCCGGCCCTCCTCAGCCGGATCCGCGAAGCGCTCCCAGGGCGCGGATGTGCTCGGGTCCCAGGCCGCAGCAGCCGCCGACGATCTGGACGCCCGCGGCCACCCAGCCGCGCGCCTCCTCGAGCAAGTGTGCCGGATCGATCACGTCAACGAAGTTCCAGTTCGGCATCGTGAAGTAGCCCGACTCCGGGTACACGCCGACCGGTCCGTCCCAGCGCTCCTGAACCATCGCCACCGCTTCGGGAACGGCCGCGATCTCGGAGTGCATCACGTGCACTACCTGCGGCCCGAGCGGAATCAGCGTGTCGAGCAACTCCTCGAAGGACTCGTCGGGCCAGTTGAAGGGAGTGATGGCGCCCGTGTCCGGGTCCTTCCGGGCGCTGACACCGAGCCACACCGGCAACCCCGTCTCCTTGGCCGCTCTGAAGGCGAGCACGGCACGCTCGTGAAACTGCATCATTTCGAGCGCGATCAAGTCGACTCCAGCCTCGGCCAGCAGCCCGCACTGCTCCCGGTAGGCCGCCATCTGCTCGTCGTCCGGCGGATAGCCGCCCTGAATGTTGTTCGCCGGCATCGTCGACATCGATCCGGCCACGAGCACGCCGGGGCACCCGGCCCGCTCACGCGCCTCCAGCGCCGCTTCCACCGCTCGCCGCACGATCAGGCCGACCTTGTCACCGAGACCGGCCGCCTCAAGCAAGGGCCGGTGCGTTGCGAACGTGTTGGTGATGATCGCATCGGCGCCAGCCCGGATGTAGTCCTCATGGAGGTCCCGGATCGCGTCCTGGTGCTCGAGCGCCGCCGTCCCGCACCACGCCGCCGAGTCCATCGGCACGCCACGCCGCTCCAGTTCCGTCCCGGTGCCGCCGTCGAGCAGGAGAATCTCCCCCCGGTCCAGGCATGCAAGCCACTCTTCGACGATTCCCATCCAGCCTCCTCGGCACGTCACTCTGCCACATCGGGGGCACCGCTGCGGCTACACTCACGCGATGAGCAGCGACTGGTTCTACAAGTTCGACACCCTCTCCCTACACGCCGGACAGCGGCCCGACCCGACCACCGGAGCGCGCGCCGTGCCGGTCTACAACTCGACGTCCTACGTGTTCCGGGACACGGACCACGCCGCCGGGCTGTTCAACCTGGAGGAGGCCGGCCACATCTACTCGCGGATCTCGAATCCGACGGTCTCCGTGTTCGAAGAACGGATCGCAGCCCTTGAAGGCGGCGTCGGCGCGGTCGCCACCGCCTCCGGCCAGTCCGCCTTCCACCTGGCCGCGGCGACGATCCTCTCAGCCGGCGATCACGTCGTGTCCTCGGCCGCGATCTACGGCGGCACGCACAATCTGCTGAACCACACCCTGCGCCGGTTCGGCATCGAGACGACCTTCGTCGAACCGACCGAGCCCGCGAACTTCCGGCGCGCCGCCCGTCCGAACACCAAGCTGTTCTTCGGCGAAACGATCGGCAACCCGCGGATCGACGTGCTGGACATCCCCGCGGTCGCCACGATCGCACACGAGATCGGCGTGCCGCTCCTGATCGACAACACGTTCGGGACACCGTTCCTGTCGCGGCCGATCGAGCTCGGCGCGGACATCGTGATGCACTCGGCGACCAAGTTCATCGGCGGCCACGGGGTCACCCTGGGCGGCGTCCTCGTCGACAGCGGCAAGTTCGACTGGGCCGCCTCCGGACGCTTCCCGATCATGACCGAGCCCTGCCCGGGATACCACGGCATCGCCTTCGCCGAGCACTACGGCCCGCCGGCCTTCATCCTCAAGGCAAGGCTCGAAGGACTGCGCGACTTCGGCGCCTGCCTCAACCCGCAGGCTGCGTTCTACCTGCTTCAGGGGCTGGAGACCCTGCCGCTTCGGGTCGCCCGCCACGTGGAGAACGCCCGGGCGGTCGCCGAGTTCCTCGAGCAGCATGAGGCGGTCGAGTGGGTGAGCTACCCCGACCTGCCCAGCCACCCGCAGCACGACCTCGCCCGGAAGCTGCTGCCGAACGGCAGCGGGGCCCTGCTGACGTTCGGGATTCGCGGCGGACTCGAGGCCGGGATCGCCTTCATCGAGGGTCTTGAGCTCTGGTCGCACCTCGCCAACGTCGGCGACGCGAAGAGCCTGGTCATTCACCCGGCGAGCACGACGCATCAACAGATGACGGCCGAGGAACTCGCCGAGTCGGGCGTCACCCAGGAGATGGTGCGGCTGTCGGTCGGGCTCGAGGATCCCCACGACCTCGTGGCCGATCTCGACCGGGCGCTGAAGCGCTCCCAGAGGCGGGCGCAGCGGCCACGGGCGGTGGCCTCCTGACCGAACTCGAGATCCGGGGCCGCAAGGCCTATTGCGGCACCGGCGGCTCCGCCTGGCGGGAAGGGCTACCCCTGGCGCTGCTGCTCCACGGCGCCGGCAGCGACCACACCGTGTGGGCGCTGCAGGCCCGGTCGCTGGCCCAACACGGCTGGAACGTGGCCGCGCCCGACCTGCCCGGTCACGGCGCGTCCGAGGACCTGGACGCGATCACGACGATCGCCGACTACGCCGCCTGGACCGCCGACTTCGCGGAAGCGGCGGCGACGCGGGCAGGCAGCTCGGACATCGCGCTCATCGGCCACTCGATGGGCGCCTGCATCGCGGTCGACGCGGCATCCCGGCTGGACGCACGTCTGAGCCGGCTGGCGCTGCTCGGCGCCGGCGAGACGCTCCGGGTCAACCCCGGGTTGCTGGCGGACACCCTGAAACGGCCACTCAACGCCCATCGGTTCATCGCAGCGTTCGGGCACGGCACCGGCGCCCACTTCGGCGGCGCCGAGTCCCCCGGACTGTGGATGCTCGGGTCGACGATGGCGCTGCTCGACCGCTGCCTGCCGGACGTGCTCCACCGCGACTTCGCTGCCTGCAACGAATGGGAGGGGAGCGAGAGCGCTCCGGGCGTCAGCTGCCCCACACTGATCGTCGCCGGAGCGAAGGACAGGATGACGCCGCCAAGGGCCGGCCGCGCTCTCGCCGACCGCATCCGCGGCCCGCGTTCCGGGGGCGACAGGGGCGGCGCCGGCTTCGTGACCGTGGCGGACGCCGGCCACATGCTGATGGCCGAAGCGCCCGGCGCCGTCACCCGCTGCCTGCGGGGCTTCCTGGGCGCGAGCTAGCGCGGCGGTAGGGTCGGAGGCCGGCGCTGCGCGCCGGATGCCGGCGGGGACGCCGGCGCACCCAGTTTTCCGCCGCGCCAGGTCCCGTTACCGCGCCAGGCTCTCCGCGAGGCGCATCAGGGTCACCGCCTCGCGGCGGTAGCCGTACCGGTCGTCGCCGGTGTTGGCCACGGCGAGCGCGATCGCGTCGCTCCAGGTCCAGTCGCCGGTGTAGACGCCGTTCCGCAGGAGCTGGCCGAAGCCGGCAACCGCGGCCGCGAAGCGCTGATCGGTACCGGCCCCGCCCGCGTCGCGAGCGATCGGCAGCTCGATGAGCTCGCTGGTTTCCTCGCCCGGTTCCTTGTAGCGCAGCCGCAGGAAGGCAAGTTCCCGGGAGCCGCCCCGCCTCCCGTCGGCGACCGGCGGTTCGGCCGCGCCGCCGGAGTAACGCAGAGCGTCGTGCAGCACGGCAGGCGACCCTACGGGCGTCACCTCGTAGATCGCCGTCACCGAGTGCCCCGCGCCGATCTCGCCGGCGTCGACCCGGTCGTTGTTGAAGTCCTCGCGCCGGAGGCCTCTAGTCTCGTAACCGATCAGGCGATACTCGGCGACCGTGGCCGGATTGAACTCGACCTGGATCTTCACGTCGTTCGCGATCGGGAACAAGGCGCCGGCGAGCTGGTCGACGAGCACCTTCTGCGCCTCCGCGAGCGTGTCGATGGTTGCCGCCTGACCGTTGCCGTTCTGTGCCAGCGCCTGCATTGTCGCGTCGTCCAGGTTGCCGCGGCCGAATCCCAGCACCGAGAGGTAGACGCCTCCCTCGCGCTGGCGCGCGATGAAGCCCTCGAGTTGGTCGGGGTCGGAGATGCCGACGTTGAAGTCGCCGTCCGTGGCCAGGATGACCCGCGTCACCTCGCCCTCCGCCGCCATGTCCCGGGCAACCTGGTAGGCCAACTGGAGGCCTGCCGCTCCGGCGGTTGAACCGCCAGCGTGCAGTCGATCGAGCGCAGTCAGAATCGCACCGCGATCAGCGGCCGGAGTCGGGTCCAGCACGCGGCCCGCGCTGCCGGCGTACGCGACGATCGCGACCTCGTCGGCGGGATCGAGCCGGCCGACCATCAGCCGGAACGACTGCACGAGCAGCGGCAACTTGTTCGGCTGGTCCATCGAACCCGAGGTGTCGACCAGGAAGACGAGGTTGAGCGGCGGGCGGTCCTCAGTCGCCGGCCGCCGGCCCTGGATGCCGATGTGCATCAGCAGCGTGTCCCGGTTCCACGGCGTTTCGGACACCGTCACCGTCGGCCGGAACGGGGCTTCCCCTTCATCGGGTGCCGGGTACGCGTACGGGAAGTAGTTGACCAGTTCCTCGATTCGCACCGACTCGGACGTCGGCAGGTAGCCGTTCGTCAGAGAAGAGCGGACGACCGAGTAGCTGGCGGTGTCGACGTCGATCGAGAAGGTCGAGACGGGTTCTTCGCTGGCCACCTTGACGGGGCTGGCCGGCTCGTTGGCGAAGGCCTCCGTACTCGTAGGCCGGGCAATCCTCACGTCCACCGGCTGTGGAACGGCCTCCGGCGGAGGTGGCTCCGCGGCACTAAAGGCGGCTACCCTCATCCGCCCCTCCCTCACCGCAGATTCCGCGACAGTCACCGGCGCCATCCCCGTAACGGTCTCCTCCCTGATCGCTGCCTGCAGCATGAAGTCGACCGAACTGCGATCTCCGGCGGCCGCGCGGACCGCGGCATCGGCTTCTCCCATGCCCTCCAGCGCCACTTTCACCGAGTAGTCCCCCGGAGCGACGTCGGGGAAGCGATAGCTGCCGCTATTGTCCGTCAGCCCGGATCTCTCGCCGCTGGCACCTGAGAGCGTTACGCTGACACCCGGCACAGGCTCGCCCCCGTCGTCAACCACTCTTCCGCCAACCGTCGATCGCCCGACCTCGTCTGAGGACTCCGGGGCGGGAGATGTCGCCTCGCGCTCCCCTTCCGGAACGCCTGGAGGCGACGCTACTGGCGCGGGCGCGACGCCAGTATCCGCGACAACCACGCTGGATCGCGGCGTCTCATCCCGCGTGGCGGTTACCAGGAGAGCGGTCAGCCCGACCATGGCCACAACACCGGCGGCAGCCAAAACAGGTCGGGAAGTCAGTGCGTTCAGCATGTGTCGTACTCCTTGTTCAATGCCCGCCTTGTTGGTGCGGTCATCAGTACGACGCTGCTCGGCATCCGCGCCTTGGACACGGTCGAAGAGTTCCTGCGCACGGGCCAGATTCGCCTTCCGCCTCTCGGCATCCGGCTCCGGCGTCGAGCGCTCGAATGCCCGTTTCAGATCGTCGAGTGGATCGGTCATCGTCCTGCTTCCTCTTGCCACATGGCTCGCAGCCGTTTGCGGACCTCCGAAAGCCGCCAGCTCACGGTGCCTTCGGAGACTCCGAGTACCTCGGCGGCTTGCGCGTGGGTCATCTCGCCGTCGATCGTGAGCGCGACCGTGTCGCGCAGGTCGCCCGGCAAGGCGCCCATGGCCCACCGCAGCCAAGCGAGATCAGCGGCCGTGTCTCTCGCCGTTGCCCGGCGGTTCACTTCCCAGTCCCCCCAACCCTCCGCCGCCTTCGTCCGGCTGGAGTCCCGCCGTCGCCGGTCATGCGCCGCGTTCACCGCGATCCGGTACAGCCAGGTCGTGAACCGCGCCTTGCCGCGGAAGCTCTTCAACTTCGCCGGCAGGGCGAAACAGATGTCCTGCGTCAGATCCTCCGCCTCCTCTCGCCGTCCCGTCAGCCGGAAGCAGAGCCGGAAGATTCGGTCGTAGTGAAGGTCGAGAAGCGCCGCGAAGGCCTCACGGTCGCCTCCGGCGGCAGCCCGGACCAAGTCCCCATCTTTCCTGGGCACGGTCGTCACACTAGCGCCGGTGGAAGCCCACCCGTCTTCAACGGCTACCTGCACCGCGTCTGCCATCCTCACTCATCGGTATGACGCATGAGAACCCCGAATCCTTGGCGAAGCGGGGCGGGACTGTCTCACCGGGGGACTGTTCGTTCCAGTAGCGAGCGCAGCCTCGGCAGGGCGCGCCTGTCCTTCTCGCGGTCGGCAGCGGCCTTCGAGCGGATGATGTCTGCCAGCGAGGAGACGAGGATCGTGATACCTCCGGCATCGATGGAGACGGCATCGCGTTTCAGGTCTCGAAAGCCCTGCGTACCTGTGGGCGTGAAGGCGACATCGATGTCGCCCGCCTGCGTCGTCAGGTTCAGCATCGCGTCCTGTCCGAGGTTGCGCAAGAACGTGCCCGAACAGTCGAACGGAAGACCTTCCGGGCTGCCCTCGGCGCGGATTCGCGCACCCAGAGATCGCAGAGCGGTGGCCAGGCGCTCCAGGTTGTCGGGGTCGAACGCGGGAGCAATGTCGAGATCGATCGTCACACCCGCGTCACCGTGCAGAATCGCAGCCATGCCGCCGATCAGGATGTAGCGGACTTCGGCATCGGACAGGGCGTGGAGAATCCGGTCCGGGTCGAAATCTCCTTCAGTCACGAGCGCGCCCCTCCATAGCGCGTCGACCGCGGAGCACGAATCTCGCGGCCCTGGCAGCGTCCGCCAAACGCTCCTCCGGCGAGCGGCGCAGCGTCCGCTCGAACAACGCGGTGGTCTCGGGATCCGGCTCCCCCAGACCGACCCGAATCTCGTACCCCGCGGCCCGCACAAGCCGCTCGACAAGGTCCGTTGAAGGCGTCCTGGCGCCCGACTCGACCCGGGCGACCGTGGACTGCGGCACCCCGGCGCGCTTCGCGAGTTCGATCTGCGTGAGGCCCGCGCGCTTTCGCGCCTCACGCACCAGACTTCGGAGGATCATCGCATCTTTATAGCCAATCCGGCATATAGAATCAAGCCGGAGTCGGGCGAACCTCTACTCCCGGCTCGGGCTCGTGTCGGTAGCCCAGCACGCCAGCACGCTGCTATCTTCCCCGCGGCAACCTGGAGGTCGATGACGATGCACCTGTCGATGCACAACTGGATGCGCGCCGAGCCGCTGGAGAAGACGCTCGCGCGGCTCAGGGAGTTTGGCTACGAGTCGCTCGAGATCAGCGGCGAGCCGGAGCTCTACGACACGGCGGAGGTGCGCCAGCTGCTCCGGCGGTACGGCATCCGGTGCTGGGGCTCAGTCACCCTGATGATGGACGGCCGCAGCCTGATCGCGAAGGACGAGGCCGAGCGCGCGAGTTCCGTCCAGTACGTCAAGGACTGCATCACGATGGTCAAGGAACTCGACGGGCACGAGATCTCGATCGTGCCCGGCACCGTCGGCAAGGTCGATCCCGATTCGACGCCCGAGAACGAGTGGAAGTGGGCGGTCGAGAGCATGCAGGAGATCTACGAGCACGGTCAGACCGCGGGCGTTCTGCTGGCCATCGAGCCGATCAACCGCTTCGAGACCTACTTCATCAACCGCGGCGCCCAGGCCCTGGCCCTGGCCGAAGCGACCGGGCCGGAGTGCGGCGTCTGCCTGGACGCCTTCCACATGAACATGGAGGATCGCGACCTGCTCGGCTCGATCCGTCAGGCCGGCAGCCGCCTCGTCGACTTCCACGTCGCCGACAGCAACCGGATGGCCGCCGGCATGGGCGCCCTGGACTGGGCCGCGATCGTCGAGACGCTAGGCGAGGTCGGCTACGACGGCGCGCTGACCGTCGAGTTCGTGGCCTCGATCGACCGTACGCCGGCCAATCGCCATCCGAACGCGGTCGAAACGGAGCCGACCGACATCACGCCGGAGCAGAAGAAGTTCATCGAGGACCACGGCAGCAACCTGCTGAGCGACGAGTTCTACACGATGCTCACGCGACGATCGGCGCAGGAGCTACTGCCGCTCATCCGCTGAAGTTGCGGCCGTCAAGCACCGATGGGCAATCGTCTTCGGAGCATCACTCCCGCTTGGCCTCCAGGCGCCGCTCGGCGATGAGTTCGTCGACGAGGCTGCGCCCCGGTGTACCAAACCGTTCCTTTAGGCGCCGAACCGCCGATTCTCTGCTCTCGACAATCAGCCGACCGTCCTGCGCCCGGGCGACAAGCGAATCGCCAGGCTTGAACCCCAAGGCCTCGCACAGGTCAGCCGGCACGACCAGACGGCCCTGGGCGCCGAGGCGGATGCTGACAGGGGTGAGCGGCTCAGGCATCGTGCGTCAACTCTGCCACGGATCTGAGTTGGCGGCGTGACTGGGCGTCGGCTCGGCCCGGTTCGATAGTCTCGGCCGAAATGGCCAAGGTACTCCAGATCCAGCACGCGACGGTCGTCGTCGACGACCTGGAGAAGGCCTGCGCCTTCTACGAGCACGAACTCGGGCTCGAACCGCTACCAACGTTCAACCTCGACTTCCCGGCCCAGTTTTTCAAGATCAACGAGGAGCAGCAGCTTCACGTCACGGAGTGGGAGGACCAGGCCTCCTTCCGCGGCCACCTCTGCCTGCAGGTGGACGACTTCGACTCGATCTACTTCCGCATGCGCGAGCTCGGCGCCATCGACACCTCACCCTGGGGCAAGGTGCGCCGGCTGCCGGACGGCGCGATGCAGATGTTCATCCGTGACCCGGCCGGCAACCTGATCGAGATCTCCTGTCCGAACGATGTCGCCGTCGACGAAGCGATCTTCGGGGACGACTTGGTCGACGCGGAGGGCCGGCTCTACGAGTCGAAGCGGGACGATCCCCGCGGCATGCACACCGAGGACGCGACGCTGTACCACGGGCGGTAGCGGCGCCGATCCGCGACGTCCCCGGGCTGCAGCCCTTGCGAACCGTGGTCCCTAGAACTCGAGTCCGAAGCGGATCATGACCCGCCGCGGGAAGAGGTAACCACTCGGCACGAACTCTTCGTCCGCGGGTACCTGGAGGGTCTCCCACCAGTCGTAGGTGTCTTCGTTGAAGACGTTCAGCAGCTGGAGATCCAGCTTGAGCTGGACCTGGCCGACGTCGAAGCGGCGGCCGAAGGAAAGATCGAAGTTGTTCTGGTCCGGCAACCGAGTGTCGTCGCTGGCCGGCACGGCGATGATCCGCTGACCACCCTGAGCAAGCGGCGCAGCCGAACCCCGGCCACCGATCACCAGTTGGCGACTGTACGGCTTGCCCGTCATGAAGCTGTAGGTCGCGCTGCCCTGGATCTTCCACGGAAGCTCGAAGCTGCCCTGGAATTGGGCCACGTGCTCTCGGTCGTTCTGCAGGGCCTGGTCGGCATTGATCCAGTTGTTCGGGTCGCGGCCGTCGGTCGAGGTGTAGAAGGGGTTTCCCTGGGATTGCAGCAAGGGGCGCGGAATGAAACCGCTCGAGTCGGACCAGGTGTACGAGGATTGGAAGCTCCAGCCGTCGCTGTAGCGCCTGTTGAAGGAGAGGACCACGCCCTCGTACTGCTGGTTGTAGCTCCTTCCTGGCGCCTTGGAGCCCGGACCCGGCGCGTTGCCCTTGCGCGTTGTCGGCTGCTCGATGACGCTGAACAACTGCTCCGTTTCGCCACTGAACGGGTTCGTCCACGGCACATTCTCGTAGACGCCGTCGTCCAGGATCTCCCAGCCGATCAGGTTCTTCGCTTCCTTGTAGACGCCCTGAATCCCGAAGGTGTAGTTGTCGCCAAAGCGCCGCTCCCAGCCCAGCGTGAACTGATCGGTTTCGGGCGCCTTGATATCGGGATGGAACAGGTTTCCGTGGTACTCGAAGCTGGACGAGTACGACCATGGGCCGTCCAGCGACGGCCCGAACTCGGTGACGTAGACCGGCGGATTCGGTGGCGGCGCGTACCAGTTTCCGGTCACGTCGGCGTCGAAGAACTTGCCGTAGAAGGCGCGGAAGACTTGCCGGTCGCCGATCTGGTACGCCATGCCGATGCGAGGCGAAATCAGTGACCAGTCGATCACGTCCTGGACCCCGGGGATGATCTCGGAGGTGGGGCTCCAGTCCTGGTTCAGGATCGGGTAGTCCGGAATCTCGCCGTTGTGCTGGTCGTACCGCACTCCGACGTTGAGCGTCAGATTCGAGTTCACCTGCCAGGAGTCATCGACGAAGGCCGAAACCACCGCCGTCTCGGCGCCGTAGTAGAACGGCCGGGCGGTGACCCGGTAGTAGTACGGGTAGCCCGGGTAGTACTCGTAGCGGTAGAAGTAGACGCCATTCGGCCCGCCGCCCGTCCGCGTATCGCCGTGGCCGGTGCCGTAGGAGATGCCGAACTTGAAGTCGTGGTCGCCGCCCAGGAGGTCGTCGGCGTGGTGCGAGAGCTTGACGTCCAACTGGTCCCGGCCGAGCAGCCAGATGTAGGTGTAACCGGGACTGCCGCTGGACTGAGGCGGACCGCCGTCGGCCGGCGAGTAGTCCGTATAGGGATCGGCGGTGCTCCCGGTTGCCGAGAGCAGGTTGTCGTCGCTGCTGTAGCCGGTGTACATGACCTCGAGGTAGTCGTTCGGAGTCAGGACCGACTGGAACTGAAGGCCCCACGCCGGATTGTTGCCGTACTCGGTCGCGATCGCGTCCGGCGTCGTATTGGGTGCCGCGAAGACGAAGTCGTAGTCCTCGAAGTGGTACTTCGCCTCCATCAGGTTGCTGTCGTTGAACGCCGCGTTGATCTTGATGTCGGAGCGCACCGTCGGATAGGCAGTCGGGAAGGACGGGTCGACGCCCGGATCGGCGTACGCGTCATCCGTGGTCTGAATGGAGGCGAAGAACCACGCCTTGTCCCGGGCCAACGGACCGCCGAGAGTGCCCGTCAGGTCGTCGAACTCCTCCCGATGGAACGGGAGGCCGTCGATCTCGGCGTTCTCTTCCGTGAGACCGTCGTTCATGTGGAACCAGTCGACCGTGCCGGCGAACTCGTTCGTACCGGACTTGGTCACGATGTTGATCGCCGCCCCCGACATGCTGCCGTACTCCGCCGGAGCGCCGATCCCCAGCACCTGCACCTCCTCGATGATCGCCGGGTTCGTCCACCAGAAGGCGCGGCCGGTGTCCGAGGACGTCGTGTCCAGGCCGTCGATACGCCAGGAGTTCGAGGCCACGCTCGAACCGAAGGCGCTCAACGAAGTGCTGCCCTCGGAAGCCTGGCTGATCCCGGGCGACACCGCGACCAGATCCCAGAAGTTCCGGTCCGTCGGCAGGTCGTCGATGAAGTCCGCCGTGAAGCTGGTGCCGACGCTGGAACTCGTCACGTCGAGGATGGGCGACGCGGTGACCGTGACCTCCTCCTCCACCGCCTCCAGGCCGAGTGCGATCTCCAGGTTGACCGTAGCGGCGATGCCGACCCGTACACCCTCGACCCGGTGGTCCCGGAAGCCATCGAGAGACGCGGTCACGACGTAGTCGTCGACCTGGAGCGACGAGATGACGAAGTTCCCGCCGACGCCGGTGATCGTGGTCCGCGACACGCCCCGGTCCTCGATCGTCGCCGTCACCATGACGCCGGGCAGGCCGTCGCCGTTGGCGTCGCGAACCTGACCGCGGATGTCGCCCGTGGTCTGGGCGGCGGCGGAAACCGCGACCGTCAGCGCGAAGGCAGAGGCCGTCAGGATGCGGAGGGCTCGTTCGTTGGGTGACGCCATGGGGATCTCCCTGGGGTTCCGTCGAGTTAGGGGGCGAGAAGGCGATGATACCTAGAACGGGAAGATCATCGGCACCATCCACACGATGACGGCCAGAAGCACGATGGTCAGCGGCGTGCCGGCGCGCAGGTAGTCCATGCTGCGGTAGCCGCCGGCGCCCATGACGAGGAGGTTCGCCTTGTGGCTGAACGGCGTCATGAACGCCGCCGACGCCGCCAGGGCCACGCCCATCATCAGGGGATAGGGCGAGAGCCCGAGGCCCGAGGCCGCCTCGAGCACCACCGGCGTCAGCAGCACGACGGCCGGCGCACCGTCGAGACACTGGCTGAGCAGACTCGAGAGCAGAACCAGCGCCGCCAGCACCGCGTACGGACCGACCGGGCCTGCCAGGTCCATCACGCTGCTCGCCAGCAGGGCCGCGGTACCGCTGCTCTCCATCGCGGACCCGACCGGGAGGATCGCCGCGACCAGGAAGATCGCCCGCCATTCGACCGCGCGGTAGGCCTCCTCCATGGTCAGCGCCCCGCACAGCACGATCAGACTCGCCGAAGCGAACGCGGCGACCTGGATCGGGGCGACTCCCGTCACCACGAGGACCACCATCAGGGCGAGGCAGCCGACGGCATACGGCGCCTTCTTCAGACGGCGCGGCTCATCGGCGACATCCGAGAGGACGAGCAGGTCGGGTTCACGGGCAAGCAGACCAAGCCGGCCCCGGCGCCCCTGGAGCAGCAGCGCGTCGCCAACCCGCAGGGCGAGTTGAGCCAGTCCGCTGCGAATCGGGTGCCCTTCGCGCCAGATGGCGAGCACCTGCACGCCGTACCGGTCGCGGAACTCGATGTCCGCGAGGCTCCGCCCGGCAAGGCCGGATCGTGGCGCCAGCGTCGCCTCCGCCATCCCGACCTCCTCCGATTCGAACGCCGGCGCGGCCACTCCCGAAGTCAGCTCGACACCGCCGATCCTCAACAGGGCCCGCAGTCTCCGCTCCCTGCCCTTGACGAACAGCCGGTCCCCGGCCTCGAACAGGACCTGCGGACCGGGACCCCAGATCACCTCGCCCTCCCGCTCGACCGCGACGACCGTCAAGCCCATCAACCGACCCATCCACTCGACGCCGGCGCCGCTGGCCAGAAGCTGCGAGTTCTCCGGCACGCGAATGACCAGCAGCGGCTGATCCTCGAGGCGGTCCAGCGCAGCGGGACCACTCTCTTCGATCGTGAGCACGTCCGGGTCGATCTCCGGCGCGTCGTCGCCGAACAGTCCGTACAGCATGTCGCCCTGTTCGATCCGCAGACTGCCCAGCCGGTCGACGTGCACATCGCCATCGCGTTCCACCGCGATCACGAACACACGCCACTCTTCACGGAAACGCGTCTCCGCCAGCGTGCTTCCCACCAGGGGCGACGCGGCGGACACGCGCGCCCTCAGAGCCGTCACCCCGGCGTCCGGCGACCCGATCTCGCCGGTCGTGGCCGTGCCGAGCGTCGTCGCCGTGCCCAGATCGACGCCCTGGAGACGCAGCGTCTGCTCCACCTCCTCCGCGTCGCCCTGCACGACCAGTTCGTCTCCGGCCAACAACCGAACGTCGTCGCCAGGCGCCAACTGCCACTCCTCGCCGCGCGCTACTCCAAGGAGCTGCACACCCAGCGTTGTGCCGAGCCGCGTCTCCCGCAGCGTCGCGCCGTCGAGTTCGGACCCGGAAGGAATGCGGATCGAGAACAGGCCCTCGTGCAGGCCGTAGAGGTCGGCGAGCTCCGACTCACCACGGCCGGGAGGAGCCGCCCGGCGACCCGGCAGCAGACGCCGCCCCAGGGTGAGCATGAAGACGACCCCGCCCAGGAGCAGCACCACACCGAAGGGCGTGAAGTCGAACAGTCCGAACGGCTCGAGTCCGCGGTCCCGCAGCATCGCCGCCGCCAGAATGTTGGGAGGCGTCCCGACCAGAGTCGAGGTGCCCCCCAGGATCGCGCCGAATGCGAGCGGCATGAACAGCCGCGAAGGGGCAAGGTGCGCGCGGCGCGCCAGACTCGCCACCGCCGGCATGAGCACGGCGGTCGCCGCGATGTTGTTCATGAACATCGAGAGAACGCCCGCCACCAGCATGACTGCGCCGATCAGGGGCGTCTCGCGGCTGCCCACGAAGCGATGGATGGCGCCGCCCACCAGATCCGCGACGCCGGTCTGCATCAACCCGGCACTGACGATGAAGATCGACAGCATCGTGATCACGGCCGACGATGCGAAACCCGTGAACGCCTGGTCGACGGCAACGTAGCCGGTGAAGACCAGCAGCGTCAGGCCGAGGAAAGCCGTCAGGTCGATCGGCAGCTTCTCGGTCAGAAACAGGACGACCATGGCCGCCAGGACGACCAGCAGGAAGGCGATCTCGAGAGTCATCGCTGCCGCTAACGGCCGTGCCGCCGGCTACACGACCGTCCAGCCGCCGTCGACGAGCAGCGTCTGTCCGGTGATGTAGCTCGACGCATCCGAGGCCAGGAACACGACGGGGCCGGCCAGCTCCTCGCCGCGGCCGGGCCGACCCATCGGCGTCTTGCGGCGGATCCAGCGCAGGGCCTGGTCCGACGCGAACATTTCCTCGGTCATCTCGGACTCGAACCAGGCCGGACCGATCGCGTTTACCCGCAGGCCACGTCGCGCCCACTGTGCAGCGAGTTCGCGCGTCATGTTGACGACGCCGCCCTTGGAGGCAGTGTAGGAGGCCTGCGGAATCTGGCCGGCGCCGACGACGCCGAGCACCGACGCGACATTGACGATCGAGCCCGATCCCTGCTCCAGCATCAAGGCGCCGAACCGACGATTGCAGAGGAAGACGCCTGTCAGGTTCACCGCCACGACCCGCTGCCACACATCGAGCGGTTCCTCCTCGGCCGGCCGCGGATCGGACACGCCGGCGTTCGCCACCAGCACGTCGACCTGCCCGAACCGGTCGACCGCCTTCGCCGCCAGCGCGTCGACCTCCTCCTCGTTGGCTACGTCGCACGCGATGGCGAGAGCCTGCCCGCCTTCACGTTCGATCTCCGCCGCGAGTTGCTCCAGCCGGTCGAGGCGCCGTGCCGAAACGACGACGGAGGCGCCGGCCGCGGCCAGCGCGTGCGCGAAGACGATGCCAAGACCGGACGAAGCGCCGGTGACGACGGCCGTCTTGCCGTCGAGTCGAAACAGGTCGTTGTGGG
This sequence comes from Holophagales bacterium, assembly GCA_009843505.1. Classification (GTDB taxonomy): domain Bacteria; phylum Acidobacteriota; class Thermoanaerobaculia; order Multivoradales; family Multivoraceae; genus Multivorans; species Multivorans azotirespirans. Next base: position 26,783 of record VYDI01000013.1, read on the forward strand.
CGGGCACGGCGTGGCGGAGTCTACTCGCGGCCCCGTCGGCGGGCCGGCTCAGGCGGGCGGGTCGAAGCGGCCGTCGATCGCGGTCCAGCCGCCGTCGACGAAGAGCACGGCGCCGGTCATGTAGCTCGACGCATCGGAAACGAGAAACGCGGCCGCGTTGCCAATTTCGTCCGGTCTTCCCCAGCGGCCCAGCGCGGTCTTGCCGGCGTAAGCCCGGTTCCACGCCTCGTTCCGCTGAATCGGCTTGGTCAGGGGCGTGTCGACGACACCCGGCGCCAGGGCGTTGACCCGCACGCCCGCGCCCCCGAGTTCAGCCGCGGCCGTCCGCGCGAGTTGGACGATGCCGGCCTTGGTCGCGGCGTAGACGCCCTGGCCCGGTTCGACCACCTGGGAACGGATCGAGGACAGCAGCACGATGCTGCCGCCACCGGCGGCCCTGAGCAGCCCTCCCGCGACCTGGAGCACGCACATCGCGCCCCGGAGATTCAGTGCTACCACGCGATCGAACTCGTCCGGCTGGTAGTCGAGCAGGCGCTTGCGCACGTTGACGCCGGGAGTAGCCACGACGCCGCGCAGGTCGTCCAGAGCCCCAAGCGCCGACTTCATCGCGTCCGGATCGAGGATGTCGAGCTCGGCCGCTTCGGCCAGACCACCCGCGGCGACGATCCGGTCCGCGGTCGCCCGCGCCGCGACCAGGTTCACGTCGAAGCACGCGACATGCGCCCCTTGGCGGGCACAGGCTTCGGCCGCGCCCTCGCCGATGCCGGAGCCGGCGCCGATCACGGCCACCGCGCAGCCGTCCAGACGAAACGGGTTCTCAGACGCCATCGCAAGCACCTCAGGGCAGGTCGCGGACGGCGAGAACGCCGGGAAGGGACTCCGCGTGCCGCACACTGTTGAGGACCGCATCTGCGAGCGCCTCGGCCGCTAGTGCGCCGATGCGGCTGACGTCCGCCGGCCCTTCGAGGACCCCGGTGGCGACCGCGAACACCGTGTCGCCGTCGCCCGGCGTGTGGGAGGGAACGATCGAGCGGGCGAGTCCGTCGTGGGCCATCTGCGCCACGCGGGTCGCCTCGGCCTGGTTCAGGGTCGCGTTCGTCGCGACCACGGCGATCGTCGTGTTCTCCCGGTTCTCCGCCTCCCGCTGGCTGGCGCGGCGATCGCGGCCGAGGCCGCTCCGCAGCAGCTTGCGGGCATCCAGCAGTTCGTCGTTCGGGCCACGTACGCCCGCCACCACCTGGCCGGTGGCCGGATCGATCACGTCGCCCACCGCGTTGACCGCGACCAGCGCCGCGACCACCAGGCCCGCCGCGGGGCCCTGCTCCAGCTTGATCGAGGCACTGCCGAGGCCGCCCTTCATCCGCGATCCGCGGCCGCCCATCTTTCCCACCGTGGCCCCGGCGCCGGCGCCCACGTTGCCCTGGGCCACCGGACCCGTACCGGCCGCCGCCGCTGCCCGGTAGCCGCAGTCGGCATCTGGCCGCGGCCTGCTGGCGCCGCCCATGCCGAGATCCATGAGCGACGCGGCGACGACGATCGGCACGACTCCGGCCCCGACCCGGTAGCCGACATCCTGCTCCTCGAGGTAGCGCATCACGCCCCCTGAGGCGTCGAGGCCGTAGGCGCTGCCGCCGGTGAGGACCACCGCGTGGAGCTCCTGGATCATGTTGTGGGGACTCAGCAGGGCCGTCTCGCGCGTCGCCGGCGCGCCGCCCCGGACATCGACCGCGCCGACCGCGCCATCCAATGCAAGCACCACGGTGCAGCCGGTGGGCCGCTCTTCGTAGGTGTACTGGCCGACCCGCAGCCCCGCGACCGCGGTCAGGCCCGGGTCGTCCGCGGCCTCCTCAGCCATGCCAGGACTCCAGGGGCCGAGGACCAGCGTTATGAGAGCCGCGGTCCTGAATCCACATCGCGCGAACATAGTAGTGTGGCGAGAATACTACCGGCCCCACAACGTAGACACCGGCGACATCCATCGCTCCATGACTCTCTCCGGCAGCGGCCTCGCCAGCCTGCGCGACGACGTCCTGGACCGCGTCCTGTCCGAGGCCGCGGTCTGCGGCGAAGAAGCGTCGACGTTCGCGGCGGAGTTGATCCGCATTCCGACCGTCAACCCCCCCGGCGACGCCTACCGGGAATGCGCTGAGCTGCTCGGCGTCCGGCTTGAGGCGGACGGCTTCGAGACCGAGTATCTGCGCGCGCCCGGGGACGACCCGCAACGTCCGAAGATCAACGTCCTGGGCAGGCGACGCGGTCGCGCGGCGAGGCCGGCACTCCACCTGAACGGTCACATCGACGTCGTGCCGCCCGGCGAGGGCTGGACCGTCGACCCGTTCGGCGGGGAGATCCGTGACGGCTACCTTTACGGTCGCGGCGCGGCCGACATGAAGGCCGGACTCGCCGCAGCCGTCTTCGCCGCGGAGGCGGTGCGGCGCACCGGCATCGGACTGCGCGGCACGGTTGAGATCAGCGGAACCGTGGACGAGGAGAGCGGGGGACTGGCGGGCGTCGCGCACCTCGCCGCGACCGGCCGGGTCACCAGCCGCACGACCGACTACGTGATCATCCCCGAGCCCTTCAGCCCCAACCGCATCTGCATCGGCCACCGGGGCGTGCTCTGGTTCCGCATCGTCGCCCGCGGCCGCATTGCCCACGGCTCCATGCCGTTCCTCGGCGCGTCGGCCATCGACGCGGCGGCCGATGTAGCCGTCGGGCTCAAGGAGGCGATCGGCGACCTGGTCACCGAGCTGCCCGTGGTGCCGGAGGGCGCCCGAAGGCCCACGATCAACATGAACTCGATCGCAGGCGGCCAGGTGATCGAGGGGCTCGACTCCTCGGCCGCCCTCGATGGCCATGGCCAGGGCCTGCCATCGCCCTGCGTCGCGGACCAGTGCGAACTCGTCGTGGACCGGCGCTACCTGCTCGAGGAGGGGCCGGACGCCGTGCGCGCCGAGGTCCGGGGGGTCCTCGACGCGGTGGAAGCCCGCCGGCCCGGCATTCAGTTCGAGGTCGAGGAACTGCTGAGCGTTCTCCCGACCCACACGCCGAACGACTGCGACCTGGTCGAATCGCTTTCCCGCGCCATCGAGACGTCGACCGGTACCGCCGCCGATCTCGTGGCGAGCCCCGGCACCTACGATCACAAGCACTTCCAGCGCATCGGCGGTATCGGCCAGTGCGTCGCCTACGGACCGGGCGAACTGGAACAGGCCCACCAGCCCGACGAACGCTGCCTTCTCTCCGACATCACTCAGGCGACCCAGGTGATGGCGCTCGCGATCGTCGATCTCCTGAGTTGAGCACTGGGTGCGCCGGCGTCCCCGCCGGCATTCCGGGCGATGCCGCGTAGCGGCGAGCCCGAGTCTCGCCCGGACGAGTCTCCAGACTGCTAGTGTTCCGTTCCACGCCGCCGCGCCCCGGCGCGGCCGCAACAGCGAATCACCTGAACGGCCCCGTGACCGGGCCACGAGGAACTGCAACCATGACCGTGGCACTCGACGTCGCGACCCCTTCCCGATCCCGCGCCCTGGAGCTGCCGCCGTGCAGCCACCAGCCGGAGCCTTACCTGGGACCGGGCCGCGAGAAGATCCTGGAGCTGCGCCGGCAGCATGTGAACCCGGCCCTGTTCACCCTCTACAGCGACCCCGTGATGCTGGTCGAGGGCCACCGGCAGTACGTCTGGGACGAAACCGGCCGTCGCTATCTCGATCTGTTCGCGGGAATCTGTACCGTCGCCTGCGGTCATTCCCACCCGAAGATCGTCGCCGCCGTCCAGAAGCAGATGGCGCTGCTGGCGCACGGCTCGACCGCCTTCCTCCACCCGAACATGCCGCGGTTCGCCGAGGCGCTGCTGGCCAAGCTGCCGCCGAGTCTGGACCGGATCTACTTCGTGAACAGCGGCAGCGAAGCGAACGATCTGGCCATCCAGATGGCCCGGCTCCACACCGGCAACGCGGACGTCATCGGCATCCGCAACGCCTACCACGGCGGCAGCGCGCCGACCGGGGCGCTGACCGGCATCCACACGTGGAAGTCCGGCGTGCAGCGTGGCGGGCCGGTGCACCACGCGCTCAACCCCGACCCCTACCGCAACCCGTTCTCCGGTACGCCAGAGCAGATCGCCAGCCGCTCCGCCGAGGACGTGGCCGAACTCATCCGCTACTCCACCCCGGGTCAGGTCGCCGCCTTCATCTCGGAGCCGATCCAGGGCGCCGGCGGCGTGACGATGGGCGCGCCGAACTACCTCACCGAGGTCTACGAGATCGTCCGGGCCCACGGCGGCGTCTGCATCGCCGACGAAGTACAGACCGGCTTCGGCCGGACCGGCGACAACTTCTGGGGCTTCGAGCGCTCCGGCGTCGTCCCCGAAATCGTCACGATGGCCAAGGGCATCGGCAACGGCTTGCCGCTGGCAGCCGTCGCCACCACCTCGGAGATCGCCGCCGCCCTGGCGCAGAGACTCCACATCAACACCTTCGGCGGCAATCCGCTGGTGTCGGCGGCCGGGCTGGCTGTGCTGGAGGTCATCGAGGAGGAGGGCCTGCAGCAGAACGCCCAGGTCCAGGGCAACCGGCTTCTCGACGGTCTCAGGGCCTTGGCGGAGCGTCACGAGGCCATCGGCAATGTCCGTGGCCAGGGACTCATGATCGGCGTCGAACTGGTCGCCGACAGGGAAGCCAGGACGCCGGGCACCGCCCTGGCCGGCCGTGTCCTCGACGAACTCAAGGACCTCGGCGCCCTCGTCGGCAAGGGCGGCCTCTACGGCAACGTGCTGCGGATCAAGCCGCCTCTGGTGCTGACGGACGCCGACGTCGAGTTCGCGCTGGCGGCGATGGACGAGGCGCTGACGCGGGCGGCGCGCTAACAAAACGACCCCGCTGGCAAGCCAGCGGGGTCGCAGTGCACTAGCGCTTCGGTCAGTGCCTACAAACCAACGACCGAGACGAAGCTGACGCAGCGGCCCGGGGCGCCGCCGAGGTTGTGGGTCAGGCCGACCTTGGGATCGGCGATCTGACGCTCACCGGCCTCGCCACGGAGCTGGAGCCACATCTCGTACATCATCCGCAGGCCGGAGGCGCCGATCGGATGGCCGAAGCTCTTCAGGCCGCCGTCCGGGTTGACCGGCTGGTCGCCGTCGAGATCGAAACGGCCATCCATCGTGTCCTTCCACGCCTGGCCGCGCGGCGAGAACCCGAGGTCCTCCATCAGGACCAGCTCGGTCGGCGTGAAGCAGTCGTGGACTTCCGCCATGCTGATCTGTTCGCGCGGATCCTCGATGCCGGCCTGCACGTAGGCGTCTCTGGCGCTCTCGACGACCTCGGGGAAGGTCGTGAAGTCGTAGTCCTGGCGCTTGGCGCCCTCGGAGGGACCGGCCACGAACGACAGCGCCTTGATGAAGATCGGATTGTCGTTGTACTTGTGGGCGTCCTCGGCGCGGCAGATGACCGCCGCGGCGGAGCCGTCGGAGACGCCTGAGCAGTCCATGATGCCGAGCATGCCGGCGACCTTGGGAGAGGCGTTGATCTTCTCGACCGGCACCTCGCGCTGGAACTGCGCCTTCTCGTTGCGGGCGCCGTTGTAGTGGTTCTTGTAGGCGATCTTGGTGAGCACGTCGCGCATCGTCTCGAGATCGACGCCGTACTTCTCGGCGTAGGCGGGCGCCAGCAGGGAGAAGTTGGCAGGCGCGGTCATGCCGGACTCGGTGCCGTCGCCCGGAGGGGCGCTGCCGGTCAAACCGGAGAACCCGGAGTCCTTCAGCTTCTCGACGCCGACTGCCATGACCAGATCGTAGGCGCCGGACGCCACCGCGTAGGCCGCGTTGCGGATCGCCTCGCTGCCGGTGGCGCACATGTTCTCGAGACGGGTGACCGGCTTGTACTGGATCTTCAGCGGCTCGGAGAGCGTGAGACCGGAGATGCCGCTGCCGGTGGTGCCGAGCCAGTAGGCGTCGACGTTGTCCGGCTCGATCCCGGCGGAGCCGTAGGCCTCCTGCACGGCATCGACCAGCAGGTCGCTGGCGCTGCGGTTCCAGTGCTCCCCGAACTTGGTGCAGCCCATGCCGACGATGGCTACGCGATCACAGATTCCCTTGCTGGCCATAGGTTCTCCTTGGTCTCTCCGATCCCGTCGATCGGCTCAGCGCTTCGGACGCGCCTTCCAGAAGTAGTTGTGGACGCCGCCCGCAGTGTACAGGCGGCGGAACGTCATTTCCAACTCATCGCCGATGCCAACGTTGTCCGGATCGACGTCCGTGAGCTGGCAGAGCATCCTGCCGCCCTTGTCGAAATCGACCACGGCGCCGATGACCGGCGGCTGCAGCGAATAGGCGAGCCGATCCAGGGTGTAGGTGCTGATCCGGCACTCGCCGTCGGCGTAGGGCTCGACCGTCGAGTCGTCGACCGCCTGGCAGACGACGCACACGCGCTGCGGCGGCAGGTTCGTGTTGCCGCAGCGGTTGCAGCGTGAGCCCAGAAAACCGAACTTCCAGCGCTCGGCGCGCTGCATGGGCGGCGCCGCGGGCCGATCCGGGTCCGGGCGGCGCGGCGGCTCGAACGGCAGCACTTCGCGCCACTTGAGGTAGGTCGTGTAGGCTAGGTCGTTGCGCTTGGACTCGACCCAGGAGGCCACGGAGTGCTTCGGGCGGCCGCCGTCAATCGCGTCGGTGACCTCGAACACGGCCACGTCGACGCCGTCGGCGACCACCGCTACCGCGATCCGGTCGCCCGCCGCCGCGCCGTCGAGCGCGCTCGCCAGCACCAGGCCGGCGTGAGCGGAACCGGCGCGGCCGACCGTTCCGGCCAGTCCATCAAGAATCTGTTCGGGCGCGATGCCCGCGGGCCGCGGGAAGCCGCGGAAGACGCGGGCATTTGTGCCGTCGAGCACGACCCTGGAGAGATCGGAAGCGGACACGCCGGCGTCCGCCAGGGCGCGGCCGAACGTCTCGACCAGGAGCGGCGTGTACACGTCCGCGCCGAAACGCTCCTCCCACTGCTTGGCGAAGGGCATCCCGGGGCTCTTCCAGACGTCTAGCACCTCTTCGGTGCAGGAGGCGCGGCCGATCAGCCGGGCGATCGGTTCCGTACCGTTGCCGCCGAGGACGAAGGCCGCCGCGGCGTCGCCGCCGCCTGATTCGCGCGGACCGCTCGGCGCGCCGACGACCACGTCGCTGGCCGCAACCAGAACCGTACGGCCCGCCGACGCCATGTCGATGCCGGCCAGAAGGGCCGAGAGACCGGAGCGGGTCGAGCCACCCAGATCCAGCGCCGTGACCGACTTGGGCAGGTTCGTCGCCGCCTGCAGGGTCGCGGCGTTCAGCTTCTCGGAGTAGGGGGCGCTGGTCGACGCGAAGGCCACCGTATCGACCGCGGCGCCTTCCGGCAGTTCGCGGAGGGCCTCGCGCGCCGCCTCGACGGCCATCGAGGCGGAGTCTTCGTCATAACTGGCGGCAGCGCGCTCGCCGCGGCCCGCACCGATGGCGGATCGCTGGATGCGGTTGAAGGGTACGTAGCTGCCGTAGCGGACGATTCCGGACATGGAAACGGGTCTCCTGATTGACGGGGAGGCTCTCTGCCGACCGTTCGGTAGGTTCAGCGGAGGGAGTATAGCGATCCCGCAACGACCCGCCGAACCGTTACTGGTTCCGGTTCGCCCGCTCGATCTGCTGCTGGACCCTCTGCATCTCTTCTCGCAGCTTGCGGATGCGCTCCTCGGTGTGCTTCTCGAAGTCGACCGCCTTGCCGTCCACGATCTGGTAGATCCGGGTGAACTTCTGCACGTCGCCAGTCTCGCGGAACTGGATCGTGCCGGTGACTCCCGGCAGCTCCCGAATCGCCCGCATTCCCTTCAGAAAGTCGCTCGGGACGTTGATCACCTCGAGTTCGGACAAGGCCCCGATCAGGACGCCCATCGAGTCGTAGCCGAGACCGGCGTAGTAGCTCGGCGTGTTCAGCGCGTCCTTCGCCGCCGCCAGCGCCTCCACCGCCGCTTCGGCTTCCGCCCTCGCGGCCGCGAGGCCTGGATTGCCGAGGTCCATCCCCTCCAGTGCGGTCTTGGCTCGTTCGTCCTCGGCCACCGCATCCTGGTAGGCCGTCCAGGCGGCTGGATCGGTGAACTTCTCACGATAGTCCGCAACGAAGGACGCCGTCGGTTCGTCCGGACCGTCGACATCGAACACCGGCGCAGTGAAGTAGACCCCGTTGGCCGCCGGCCCGGCAGCCTCGAGCACCGCCTCGATCATCAGCGACGAACTCGTTGCGAGCCGCTTGTCGTTGCCATCGAAGCCCGCGAGACGCAGTGCCTGGATCGCTTCCGCGAGAGCGGCGCCGGAGGCCGCGACGTAGATGCCGTCCGCCTCGTAACCCAGAGCCTCCTGCACCATGGCGTTCTGGTCGGAAGAAGGCGTGAAGGTCACCCTGCCCGCCAACTCCGTTCCCCACACCAGCTCAACCGAATCGGCCAGCGAGGTGCCAAAAGGCGAGTCCTCGACCACCAGGGCGAGCCGCTGGACGTTCACCCGGTCACGCAGGAAGGTCGCCATCGTCGACGCCTCGATCTCGGCGCTCGGGAAGAGCCGGTAGAAGTACTCCGACGCGCCGCTCAGCTCCGGGCTCGACGCCGAGGGCGAGACGAGCACCCGGTCCGCGTCCTCGGCGACCGGCACCATGGCGAGAGCCTCGGCGCTCGTGGCGCCGCCGATCGCCGCCAGCGACGTCGAGAAGGCCGTCTCCAGCAAGGACGCGGCCTGCTGGGCGTCGCCCTCGGAGTCGATCACTTCGACGACGACGTTGTAGGCGAGCTGTTCGTCGCCCGACATCAGCCGGTCCTGGCGCAGCTGGATCCCGTTGGCGATCTCCTCGCCGTAGATCCCGGCCGGGCCGGTCATCGGCAGGATGACCGAGAAGTTGACGGTCGGAACCTCGGGGCCACAGCCCACCGTGAGCAGCAGGCAGAGCGCTCCCAACAGCACAAGGGTACGGGTACGGAAGTTCATGACTTCAGATCTCCATCTTCCGGCAACCTCAGGGCATCGAAGCGGCACACCCTTCCGGGCGTCTCGTGCGATCCGGCGCCACGCACGCGAAATTGCACGATCGAATTCTTGATTCTAGGAGCCTGCACGGCAGGAACGCAACCTTGCGGCCGCGCCGCTCACATGGGGAACAGGGGGCTCGGAGGCATCCACTCCGAGCCGTTGCGGTCCAGCCGGAAACCGTCGGCGTTTCGTGTCGGCGTCGGCCGGTTCCGCCAGGTGCCGACGATCCACGCACGCAAGGCCGCCATCACGCCGCCGTGAGAGACGACGATGACCTGCTGCTCCTGGTGACGATCGGCGAGCCCGGCCACCACCGGCGCCGCGCGCGAGGCGACTTCGACGAGCGACTCACCGCCGGGTGCCTGGTGGTGCCAGTACTCCTCGACGTCGAGATCGGCGACGACTGCCCGGTACACCTCCCAGGGCTTGCCCCGAAGCTCTCCGAAGCACCGTTCCTGAATGCCGTCGATCTCGACTACCGGCAGGCCGACCTCTGCCGCGATCTCGTCGGCGGTCTGGCGGGCGCGGCGAAAGCGGCTGCAGTAAAGGTGAGACGGCTCGTACTGCTCCGCCAGCAACCGGCCGGCCTCACGAGCCTGCCGGTGCCCGAGTTCGGTCAGGGGTTCGTGATCGTGCCAGGTGTACCGACTCGCCAGGTTCGCGGTGCTCTCCGCGTGGCGGACCATCAGCAGCGTGGACAGCGGCGTCAGTCCCCCACCACCCTCGTGACGGGCTGGCTGCCGACAGGCCCGCTGACCCAGCCGCCGACCACGGCCGAGAACAGGCCCGCGTTGCCGCCGGCGTGGACCAGCAGCAGCCCGCCCGGCCGGAACTTCGGCACCTGGGCGTCCGCCATCTTCACCGGCAGGCCCTCGGCGATGTCGCCGGCGCCCCGAACGAGGTCCGCACCGGAGCGCACCAGCACCGCGTCCAGTTCCCGGCGCAGTCTGGCCTTGTCCCAGCCCGCCCGCCGGAACACGTTGCCGTGCTCGAAACCCACGACAAGCATGGCGTCGAAGCCGACGACTAGCTTGTGGTGGGCGACCGCCAGGAGCGCCGAGGCCAGGGAGCGGGCCAGCGACTCCGGTTCCCGCGAAAGCTGGTCCACGACGCCTCGCGGCCCCTCGCCGGCAAACAGGGTGACGGCCGATTCGCCCTCGGCGACTCCCCGCTCCACGGCCAGCGAAGTCCACGGCGAGTCGGCCTCGCGCTCGGGGAAGCAGAAGCTGAGCTTGCCGGGGTTGCCGAGCGTCGCCCGATCGACCTCGCCCGGACGGGCGCCGCCGACGTTGCGCAGCACGAGTTGCAGCGCGCGGCCGATCGTGGTGTTGGCCCGGTTGCCCTGCCCGAGGACGTTCATCTTCGAGTTCATGCCGAGCGCGCTCGTGACCGGACCGTTGACGACAACGATTGGGCCGGCGAAGTAGGTCGTGGCCGCCAGACCGTGCCAGTTGAACTCCTCGGTCAGAGCCGCCTCCACGGCGGCCAGGACGACCGGCAGGTACTCGGGCCTGCAGCCCGCCATCACGGCGTTGACCGCGACCTTCTCGACCGTGCACTCGCCGTAGTCGGGCGCCACAAGGCCGAGCACTTCCGTGCGGTCGCGGCGCGTGCCCGCGAGCATGCGTTCGACCCGCTCCGGAGTCGGCGGCACGACCGGAAGACCGTCCGTCCAGCCCCGTGCGAAGCAGGCCTCGACATCGTCCTCCTGGTCCCCGAGCTCGACCCGGCGCGCTCCACCCTGGGCGAACAGCGCGGCGAGCCGCTCGACGTGCGGCGGCTCGACGTTCAGTGCGCCGCAGCCCGGACGGCTCGGCGGCAGATCGACGCCCAACTCACCGATGCCGGCCACGTCCTGCCACTGCTCGCGGTTCCAACCAATGGCGGTGGCCGACGTGGAACCTCCCTCCCGCGTCAGCAGGGTCGGCACGATCTCGATGCCCAACCGGTGCGACAACGTCAGATCGGCATCGTGGACGGGGCTTCCCTCGGCGGGAAACGCCGGGTCGTCCTGGGTGACGACCAGAACCGGGCGGTGACGGCGAACCTCCGCCAGTACCGGTTCGACCATCTGGCACGTTGGACAGTCCTTCTTGACCACCGCGACCAGGCCCTGGTCGAAGCCCGGCGGCGCCGGAGCGGAGGCTGATGGTGCATCGGTCATGGCCGGCGACCCTAGCACCCGGTTCCGCGGCGCCAGTGGCTGGCCAGCGTCGTGTATCGTTCGGGGCTCACCCAGGAGACTCCCATGGTCCAGACTCTGATCGACCCGACGAACGAGGCCGCGCCCGCCGCGCGTACGGCTGCGCCGCGCCTCGAGTCCCTCGGCGGCAAGACGATCGCCCTGCTCGACATCTCCAAGGCTCGCGGCGACGTGTTCCTCGACCGCGTCGAGGAGCGGATCGCCAGCCGGGGCGCCAACGTCCTCCGCTTCACCAAGCCCACCTTCTCCAAGGTGGCGCCGGCCGACCTGCGCGCCGAGATCGCCCAGCGTTGCGACGCGGTGATCGAAGCGCTGGCCGACTGAGGGTCCTGCACGTCGTGCAGTGTGCACGACACGACCCAGTTGGAAGAGATGGGATTGCCGTCCGTGTTCGTCGCTTCGTGCGAGTTCCAGGACGCGGCCGAGTCACAGTCGAAGTCGCTCGGCTCCACGCCCGAGGTCGTCTACGTGCGGCACCCGATCCAGGACCGCACGGACGACGAGATGGCCGACATCGCCGATCGGGCGGTCGACTCGCTCGTCTCCGCGCTGACCAACTGACCCTGGCCGCAGCACCGGCCGGGTCGAGGGCTCGCTAGGCCCATGCGGGCAGGTACGTCGAGCGCCAAGAAGCAGCTCGAGTCGCCCCGGCGGTTCGCGACCGCCGCAGGGCGGGTCGTCTACGCGCTGAACTTCGAGGTGTTCCCGAACTTCTTCGGCAACGTCTACCTGATCGACGACGGCAACCGCCGCATCCTGGTCGACTGCGGCTCGGGCATGGACTTCTCGAACGAGAACCTGGTCCGCGGCATGGCCTCGATCGAGGACCGCTTCGGCGCCCGCGTCGGCCTCGCCGACGTCGACGTCATCCTCATCACCCACGGCCACATGGACCACTTCGGCGGCCTGCAGTTTGTGCGCAGCCACACCGACGCGCCGGTTGGAATCCACGTTCTCGACCGCCGTGTGCTGACTCACTACGAGGAACGGGTCGTCGTCGCCTCGCAGCAACTCCGCGTGTTCCTGCACCGCGCCGGGCTCTCGGCCGGCAAGCGCGAGCAGTTGATGACGATGTACACGGCGCCCAAGGCTCGCTACGGCTCGGTGCCCGTCCAGTTCCTGCTCGAGGAGGGGCAGTCCGTGCCCGACGGGAACGGCGCCGACCTCGCCATCGAGGTTCTGCACGTCCCCGGACACTGCCCCGGCCAGGTCTGCCTGCGGATCGACGACGTCCTGCTGACCGCCGACCATGTGCTGGCCCGGATCACGCCCCACCAGTCGCCCGAGTCGCTGACCCTGAACATGGGCCTCGGCCACTACCTCGATGCGCTGGGCAAGGTCGAGAAGCTGGACGGCGTCCGGGTCGGCCTGGGCGGCCACGAAGAGCCGATCGAAGACGTGACCGCACGGGTCGGGGAGATCCGCGAATCCCACGACAAGCGGCTGGACGTGATCATGGACACCTGCCGGGCGCCCCAGACCACGGCGGACATCAGCCGCCGGCTGTTCGGCGCGGTGCGCGGCTACACCGTGCTGCTCGCCCTGGAGGAGGCCGGAGCGCACGTCGAGTACCTCTACCAGCGAGGCGAACTCGTGGCTGAGAACGTCGGCGAACTGGAGTCCGAACAGGACCCGGTCGTTCGCTACGTGCGAGCGTAGAAGGGCGCCGGACTCTGTGGTAGATCTGCACCCTGCTGCGCCATGTCCGCCACAGCTAAACCTTCGCTCTGCGGCTCGCCGCCGCGCCCCTAACGAGACGTGAAGATCAAGGGCTCGCACACGCTGGCCGAACCGCGCGGGGTCGTCTGGGAAGCCATCCTCGACCCGGAGGTGCTGTCGCGCACCCTGCCGGGCTGCGAGGACATGGCGCCGGTCGGCGACAACCGGTTCCGCGGCAAGCTGAAGATGAAGGTCGGGCCCGTGCAGGGCGTGTTCGAGGGCGGCGTCGAACTCCTCGATCTCGATCCGCCGAACGGCTACAGCCTGAAGATGGACGGCAAGGGCGCTCCCGGCTTCGTCAACGGCAACGGTTCGCTCCGCCTGGAGGACACCGAAGACGGCGGCACCCTGCTCCACTACGAGATCGATGCCCAGGTCGGCGGCCGCATCGCCGCCGTCGGACAGCGGTTGCTCGACAGCTCGGCCAGGGTGCTGACCCGGCAGGGTCTGCAGGGCCTGGAGCAGCAGCTCGCCGCGCGCGCGCCGGCGGCCGACGAGCCGCCTGCTCCAACGGGCGGCGACGAAGCCACCCCAGAAGCTCCCTCCCAGGCCGCCTTCGCCGGCCGCTTCGCCGCCGGAATGGCCAGAGAACTGTGGCCCTACCTGGTCGGCGGCGCCCTGGTCGTACTCACCGCCATCGCCATCTCGCTCCGAGCGTGCTCATAGAGAAAGGAGACACCCAGCAATGACCGTGTCCATTCAACTCGAAGTCAACGGAAAGCCGGTTCAGGCGGCGGTCGAACCGCGGCGCCTGCTGGTTCACTTCCTGCGCGAGGATTTGGGTCTGACCGGCGCCAACATCGGCTGCGAAACGAGTCTCTGCGGCGCCTGCACCGTGCTGGTCGACGGCAACGCCGTCAAGTCCTGCACCATGCTCGCGGCGCAGGCCGACGGCGCCTCGGTGACGACGATCGAGGGGCTGGCCCAGAACGGCGAGCTGCATCCGCTCCAGGAAGGCTTCTGGGAGAAGCACGGCCTCCAATGCGGCTACTGCACGCCGGGCATGATCCTCTCCGCGAACTACCTCCTGGCCCAGAACCCGAGCCCTGACGACGAGGAGATCCGCGAGGGTCTCAAGGGCAACATCTGCCGTTGCACCGGCTACCACAACATCGTCGAAGCGGTGAAGTACGCCGCGGAGAGGATGAGCTGACATGGCACGGGTACTCGGCACGTCGATCAAGCGCCGGGAAGACCCGGCGCTCATCACCGGCCGCGGCAAGTACACCGACGACCTCAAGGCCGAAGGTCTCGCTCACGCCGTGATCGTTCGCAGCCCGTACGCGCATGCCCGCATTCGCGGCATCGACACCTCCGCCGCCGCGGCGCTTCCCGGTGTCCTCGCCGTGCTCACGGCGCGCGACGTGGCGGCCGCTGGCATTCCCGGCGTGGTCCCGGTCGGCTGGCTGCTGCCCGATCTCGTGACGCCGGCCCACCCGATGATCGCCGCCGACACGGTCCGCCACGTCGGCGACGCGGTGGCCGTCGTCGTCGCCGAAGACCGCTACCTCGCCCGCGACGCCGCCGACCGGGTCGCCGTCGACTACGAACCCCTCGACGCGGTGGCCGACGTCGTGGCCGCTCTCGAGGACGGCGCGCCCTCGGTCCACGAAGAGGCGCCCGGCAACGTGGCGTTCGACTGGGAGATCGGCGAGCGCGAACCGGTCGACGCCGCCTTCGCCTCCGCCGCGCACACCGTGGAACTCGACCTCCGCAACAACCGCCTGATCCCGCACGCGATCGAACCGCGCGCGGTGCTCGCCTCCTACGACTCGTCGACCGGCGAGATGACGATCCACATGACGAGTCAGAACCCGCACGTGCATCGGCTGCTGATGACGCTCGCGTCGCTTGGCATGCCCGAGCACAAGGTGCGGATCGTCGCTCCCGAGGTCGGCGGCGGCTTCGGCAGCAAGATCCACCACTACGCCGACGAGGCGATCGTGGGCCTCTGCTCGATGAAGCTCGACCGGCCGGTCAAGTGGACGGCGACTCGCACCGAAACGAACCTGACCGACGCCCACGGCCGCGACCACTCGACCCGTTGCGCACTGGCGCTCGACGCGGACGGGCGCATCACCGGCCTGCGCGTCGACACCGCGGCAGCCATGGGTGCGTACCTCTCGACCTTCGCGCCGGCCGTGCCGACCTACCTCTACGGCACCCTTATGTCCGGCCAGTACGACATTCCGGCAATCCACTGCCACGTCACCGGCGTCTTCACCCACACGACCCCCGTCGACGCCTACCGCGGCGCCGGACGGCCCGAGGCGACCTACGTCGTCGAGCGGCTGATGCATCTCGCCGGCGAGGCCACGGGTCTGGGTCCGGTGGAAGTGCGACGCCGGAACTTCGTATCGCCGGACGCCTTCCCGTACCAGACCCAGGTCGCTCTCGCCTACGACTCCGGCAACTACGGACCGGCGATGGACCGCGCGCTGGAGATGATCGGTTACGAAGACCTGCGCAGCCAGCAGGCGTCGCGCCGCGACAACGGCGCCAAGCAGATCGGCATCGGCTTCTCGTCCTACATCGAGGCCTGCGGGCTGGCACCGTCGGCAGTCGTCGGTTCGCTCGGCGCACAGGCCGGCCAGTGGGAGAGCGCCGACGTCCGCGTCCACCCGACCGCTTCGGTCACCGTCTACACCGGTTCCTCGTCGCACGGCCAGGGCCACGAAACGACCTTCTCCCAGATCGTCGCCGATCGGCTCGGAATCGATCCCGAGGCGGTCGAGGTGATCCACGGCGACACCGACCTCGTCCAGTTCGGCATGGGCACCTACGGCAGCCGCAGCGCCGCCGTCGGCGGTTCAGCGATCGCCAGGAGCGTCGACAAGATCATCGAGAAGGGCAAGAAGATCGCCGCCCACCTGCTCGAAGCGTCGGCGGAGGATCTCGAGTACGAGGACGGCAGCTTCCGCGTGGCCGGTTCGCCGGACCGCTCCCTCGGTCTCGGCGACGTCGCGCTCCAGGCCTACCTGGCCCACAACTACCCGGACGACCTGGAGCCCGGCCTCTCCGCCACGAGCTTCTACGACCCGGCGAACTTCACCTACCCGTTCGGCACCCACGTCTGCGTGGTCGAGGTCGACACGGAGACCGGCTCGATCGAACTGCTGCGCTACGCCGCGGTCGACGACGTCGGCAACGTGATCAACCCAATGATCGTCGACGGCCAGCTCCACGGGGGTCTGGCCCAGGGCATCGGCCAGGCGCTGTGGGAGAACGCGGTCTACGACGAGAGCGGGCAGCTCGTGTCCGGCTCGCTCATGGACTACGCCGTGCCCAAGATTCACAACCTGATCCCGTTCGAGCTCGACCGCACGACGACCCCGTGCCCGCACAACCCGCTGGGCGTCAAGGGCGTCGGCGAGGCGGGCGCGATCGCCTCGCCGGCCGCGGTGGTCAACGCCGTGGTCGACGCGCTCGCGCCGTTCGGGATCAGCCACATCGACATGCCGCTCACGCCCGAGAAGGTGTGGCGGGCCGTCAACAGCTAACGACTTCGTCCGTCTAGAATCCCGCAGCCGAACAACCGAAGCTGCCGAATCAGGAGCCCAGATATGTACCCAGCCCAATTCGATTACCGTCGCGCCGGATCGGTGGACGAGGCCTTGAGCCTGCTCCAGGAGAACGAAGACGCGAAGTTGATGGCCGGTGGCCACAGCCTGATCCCGATGATGAAGCTGCGCCTGGCGCAGCCGCCTGTCGTCATCGACATCGGTCGGCTCAACGAACTCAAGGGCATCTCCGAAGCGGGCGGTTCGGTTCGCGTCGGCTCCCTGACCACCCACGCCGACATCGCGGCTTCCGATGTCCTCGCGGCCCACTGCCCGGTGCTCGCCGAGGCGGCCGGCCACATCGGTGACGCCCAGGTCCGCAACCGCGGCACGATCGGCGGCAACATCGCCCACGCCGACCCGGGCTCGGACATTCCGCCCGTGCTCGTCCTCCTGGGCGCCTCGGTTCACCTGCAGTCCCCCTCCGGCACCCGCTCGGTCGCCGCGGGCGACTTCTTCCAGGACCTGCTGATGACCGACGTCGGCGAGGACGAGATCCTCACGCACGTCGATGCCCCGGCCCTGGGCGCAGGCACTGGCTCCGCCTACCTCAAGTTCGAGCACCCGGCCTCCGGCTACGCAGTCGTCGGCGCCGCGGCTTCCGTCACCGTCCAGGGCGGCCGCTGCACCGGCGCCGGCCTGGTCGTCGGCGGCGTCTCCGCCACGCCGACCGCGGTCGACGTCTCGAGCCTCGTCGGCACCGACCTCTCCGACGACGCCATCGCCGCCGCGGCCTCCGGCCTGGACGCGGAAGATCCCATCGGCGACATCTTCGCCTCCGGCGACTACCGCGTCCACGTCGGCAAGGTCTACGGCAAGCGAGCACTGGCGGCGGCTCGGGATCGGGCGTAGCAGGCTCGTCGCTTCGCGACTCGCGCCTTTGGGGCGCGTTGTGGCGGCCGAGGCTCGGGCCCGCCTGCGGAGAGGCCGGGAGGAGGGTCCCAGCGGACGCTCACGCTCTCTTGGTGAATGGGGGTTCAGCGCTCGCTTCGGTCGGCTGCGCTGCGATGAGTCGTCGGTCAAGTTGACGATCTCGGGAGACGCTTGCCTCCAGCCCGCTGGGACCCTCCTCCCGGCCTCTCCGCAGGCTGGACGGTGTCGGTTGCCGGCGTGACGGAGATCCGGCGAACCGGAGATGCCCGCTAACCTCCCCCGGTAATGAGTGAACCCTCTCGACGTTTGCGGCTGAATCGGGGCAGGGATCTCTCCAACGCAGCCTGGAAGCTGCGTGCGAGGGCTTCGTCGTTGACTGCCGAGCCCGTCGAGAATGAGGAGACCGCGGGGATCGTTCGAGAGCAGCTCACCGAAGCTGTGGCGCTGTGCCGTGGCGCGGGCGACGAGCGGGAGTTGGCGACAGCTCTTCGGCGGCTTGGGCATGCGGAACAGGATGCCGGCAACAACGACATCGCGGTCGCCAGATACGAGGAAGCCGTCGCCGCCGCCCGTCGGGCCGGCGATCCGCTCTTGCTGGCTCATTCGATCCGTCACGTTGGTGACGCCCATCGTGCTGCACAGCGGCTGGCCCGGGCCGCGGTCTGCTACGACGAGGCCCTGGCCCTCTACGCCAAGCACCCCGATCCCCCGGCGCTCGACTACGCGAACGCCATCCGACCGATGGCGATCCTCAAGGAAGCGCTCGGCAAGACCGCCGAAGCCCGATACCTGTGGACGCGAGCGAAAGCCCTCTATGCCGCCGTTCCGATCGCGGCCGGCATAGCGGAATGCGACGCAAACCTGGCCCGACTCGCCTGAATCGCGAAGCAGAGAATCTGCCGGGCTCAGACGCCCTCCAGCCTGCGCAGGGTCCGAAGGGGAGGGTCCCAGCGGGCTGGAGGCAAGTATCCATCTTGTCAAGCGGGGTTTCG
>VYDI01000031.1 GCA_009843505.1 Holophagales bacterium
GCGTCGGGTCCGGGTGGTTTACCGCCAGGCGGATGCCGTAGGCCCCCGGATCCGTGTCGACCTGCCAGCGTTCCCACTCGTCGTCCTCGTCGTCGCGAGCCCGGAACGCCCGCCGCCCGCCGGAGCCGTCCTCGTCGACCGCGAGGAGCTTCGTGTTGTCGAACGGGTTGCCGCGCGTCCAGGAAACGGCGACCCAGACCTCGCCGGCGTTCAACTCCAGGCCCGCCACGGCGCCGCCGATCTCGAAGCAGGCGTAGGTGCCGGCCTCCGGCAGCCGCGCCGGGACATCGAAGGCAGCGAGCAGGGTCCCGGGCACGTTTCCGGCGCCCGAGTAGAAGTTCAACGAGAATGGCGCGTCGGCGCTCGTGTCGTCCTGGTGCCTCGCCATGCACGCCACCGCATACTCGACGGTCCCCGCTTCCGGCAGCCGGAACCGCTGGGCGAACTCCATCTCGTAGAGGAAGTCGTTCGTGGTGTTGTCGACGAGGCGATAGAAGCCTTCGAAGACGTTGTCGTCGTACTGGTAGAGCTCGGTGGCCGGCTGGCGCACGCCGACGGCGGCCTGGTCGACGGACGCCGCGCCGCGATCACGCGCCGTGACGCGGACGGCGTCCACATGCTCGACGAGGCGCAGGCGCTCAGCCTGGACCGCCGCTGTCGATTCGGGCAACAGCAGGTCGCGGCCGGTCTGGGCGGCCGACGGCGCCGCGAGGATGAGGGTCGAGGCCAGGAAGGCGAGGCAACCGGCAACTTGGGTCCGACACGTCATGGGCGATTCCTCCTTGGTCGTCTGTGAACGAGCACCCTGCGGCAGGAGTTCACCGCAAGAGACGTGCCAGACGGGGCCCGCGTATCGTAGCGACCGGAGGCTCCGCGCCCCCGAAAAGAAAGAGCCGGCCCGAGGGCCGGCTCGTTCCATGGGCCGTCTACAACGGCAACTCGTTGCCTACTGGGCGCAGGGGAAGGCCATGAGATTGGCCCTGATCTCGCCCTGGTCACCCGCCTTGTTGAAGTACGTCCAGGTCGGGTTCCGACCGTCGTTGATGTACATGTTGAACGCCACGTCGGTCAGGGGCGCCACGTAGACCCAGCGGTGCTGGTTGATCATGCAGCCGTCGAGCACCTTGACGAAGACCTCCGCGTTGTCGGGCTCGAAGAAGTAGAGCAGGCCCGAGTTGTCCGACCGGTAGACGGCGCTGGCGTCGTCCATCTCACCCTTCGCCTCGTAGCAAAGGCTGACCTTGATGTCGCCCTCAAGGGTGAGCGGCGCCACCGTGGGACGGCAGGCTGAGTAGCCGGCGCCGGTGGGCGGCGGAACGATCACGCCCGGATCGGCATCGGGTCCGGGCGGCGGGTCGGGAGTGGGCGTGGGATCGGGGGTGGGATCGGGCTCGGTCCCGTGGGTCCTCTCGACCACCAGGCGGACGCCGATCGCCTTGATGCCGCTGGCTGTCTGGGTGCGGTCGCCGCTACGGGGATCCATCCAGCCATCGCTGTCCGCATCTGCCGCCACCGGCAGGGTCCGATGCCTCACCTCCGTCTCATGGACGGCGTTGCCGTTCCGGTCCGTCTCCGCCTCGTCATCGCGCGTGTAGTGGTCGCCGCCGAGACGCTTCTGCGTCGCCCGGTTCCACTCGATTCCGACCCAGTACGTGCCCCGCGAGAGCGGCTTGCCGACGAGGTGGCCTCTCAGGAGAACGCAACTGTCGTCTCCGGCGCGCCGGATGCTCGACTCGATGATGTAGGTCAGCCCGCTCCGGCGACCCGGGTTGCTGATCCGGTTCTCGACCACGTTGCGGTAGAAGCGCAGGTTGAAGTCCAGGGACCTGCTCAGATCGCCCTCGGGCCGGAGGAAGCACACCGTGGCGCTGACCAGAGTGCTGTCCGCCGCCATCACGAAGCGCTGCGCCCACTCGACCGTGTCGGTGCCCGTCGTCGGCTCCAGAAAGGTGCGCGTCTCGTCGAAGTTCTCGAACATCCCGTCGTCGAACTGAAGGGTGTCCCTGACGTGCGTCGCCTGCGTGAGACCCGTCGGTGTATCGGCCAGCATGGCCCGAACGGTCGTTGCCCCGTTCGACTGGACGGGCGACTCGCCGGCTCGCAGCACCTGCTCCGGGTCAAGCAGGTCGATGCCCGTCTGGGCCAGGAGCGGCATCGAAACGAACGCCAGCAGGCTCGTCAGGCAGATGAGATGTCGAGTGGTACGGCGGCTCAGTCTCATGGTCTTCCCTTTCCGGCGGAGCACCCCGGTGTTAACTGGGAAATCTATACGTCCCAGTAGATTACGCTCAAGTTATAGAAGAATGCAAATCGGCAACAAGCCCATCGCCGTGTCGCCGCAGGCAGAAGCCGCACGGACCCGGCGCACCGACGGGCCGGCTAGGGCGCCGAGCAGGCGAACGCGTTCAGATCCTGCACCGGCTGGAACGGCGTTCCGAGCGAGCTCTCGTAGACCTTCTCCTCGCCGGTCTCGGTGTCGGTGACGGTCATCGTCACGCCGACATCGGTCAGGCCGCCCGCGAACACCCAGCGGTGGCCGTTGACGCCGCAGCCGTCCAGCACCTTGAGCACCATCTCGACGTTGCTCGGCTCGAAGAACCAGTAGAGGCCGGTGTCTGCGGTCAGCGGCCAGGCGATGGCTTCGCCCGTTCCGCCGTCCGGCTTCTCCCACGTTGCCTGGACCGCGTAGCGCCCGTTCTCGAGGC
The DNA here is from genome assembly GCA_009843505.1 of Holophagales bacterium. Classification (GTDB taxonomy): domain Bacteria; phylum Acidobacteriota; class Thermoanaerobaculia; order Multivoradales; family Multivoraceae; genus Multivorans; species Multivorans azotirespirans. The sequence continues at coordinate 2,706 of VYDI01000031.1, forward strand.
AGAGGGTCCGTTCGTCGGCCACGCAACTGCCGTCGCCGTCCTGGGCGAGCCCGACCTGCAGGGGCGCCGGCCACTCGAACGCGGCCTCGGTGGACGCGGCCACGAGGTCCATGCCGCCGCGCACGGCCTCCATCTCCTCGTCTCCGAGCAGGTACCGGCTCTCGCCGTAGAGGTTGGCGCCCTGGGAACAGACGGCGAACGTGTCCTGGTCCTGGACGGGCTCGAAGGCGGTGCCCGGCCGGTTGTAGTAGGTGGCGGCCACCCCGGTCTCCGAGTCGATCACCTTCATGATGACCTTGACGTCGGTCAGCCCGCCGGCGAACACCCAGTAGCGCTGGTTGAAGGCGCAGCCGTCGAGCACCTTGACCACGACCTCGACGTTGTCCGCGTTGAAGAACCAGAGATAGCCGGTGTCGTTGGTCAGCGGCACGGCGGCGCCAGCGCCGGCGTCGTCCGCCGACTCCCACTGGAGCTCCACGCGGAAGCGCCCCTGGTTCAGGCAAACCGTGTCGCCGTCGTCTGTGCACTCGGCAACTTCGGCGAGCGTCGTGGCGCCGACCTCGATCGTCGGGCTGGACCTGCCGCGGTTGTTCGTGGCGACGACCTGGTAGGCGCGGAACGTGGCCGGCGGGATGTTCTGGATGACGACGGAGGTCGTGTTCGCGGGCAGGGTATCGATGCGCATGAACTCGCTGTCGACCATCCGCTCGTGGATCTCGAAGCCCGTCTCGTTGCCGGAACGGTCCTGCCATCGGAGCTCGAGTTCCGTCTGGCTGATCGCGCTGACGGTCAGGTCGGAGGGCGCCGCCGGCCCCACCGGACCCACCGGGCCGGTCAGCGGGTAGAGGAAGCGCACGGCGTTCCGGTCGTCGCGGTTGAGCGCCCCGCCGCGGCCGTCGCCGTGGGCGAGCGCGCGCATGATCGCCTCGCCGGTCAAGTCGTTGCAGGAACCGCTGCCTTCGTCACCGCAGGAGTGGCCGACACCGAGGACATGACCCAGCTCGTGGGTCATGATCTCGTCGTGCTCCCGGCGCGGGTTCGCGCTGCGGGCCAGCCACTCGTGGTAGCCGTCCTGGGTGGCGATGTTGGCTTCGACGATCTCGTAGGCCTCCGCGCGGCCGCCTCGCGGCACCGGGTGTGGCGGGTCCGCCGCGCCGCAATAGAAGTACGCGGCGGTGATGGCGAGGATGCCGCCGGTCTCCGGATTGAACGAGCCCAGAATCTCGTCCTGCGGATCCTCGAAGCCGATCGAGTTCTCGCCGTTCGGCGCCAGCGTGAACTCCTCGTTCGTGAAGCCGCTCTGCACCAGATGCACGCGGCTCCTGGGATCCCCGTTCCAGGCCCGCATGCCGGCCAGCACCGAGGAACGGCCCCCGCCCGGGGCGCCCGGCTGACCGCTTTCCTGAACCACCATGTCGATGCTGTCGCCCCGCTCGAAGCTGCGCCAGCGCAGCCGGGTTCCGGGCCGCTCGCAACCCGACGGGGCGCGGGTCAGGTTGTAGGGGGACGCGACCGCGACGGGCCCCTCGGCCAGTTCGGTCGCGAAGTAGTCCGCCGGTTGGTCGCGGCCGGCCGCGTGGTCGGCGATCCAGCGCCGGAACGGCTCCGCGTGGCGCGGCAGGCTCGCCCGAAGCCGCTCATTCAACGGAGAGTCGTCGGGTAGCGGCGCCACCTGCTGCAGCGACGGCTCGCGCATCAGCAACGTCCGGCCGCCGGTCTGCACCTCGAAGAACATGCCGAGAGCGAGTTCGACGGTGCGGTAGACGCCCTCGACCGGGTCGAGGAAGAGCAGCATCCGATCCCCCTCGACGAGATCGGGGAGCCCCATGATTCGCGCCGCCATGCCGCCGGCGCCGATGCCGCCCGGCTGGCGCACGACGATCGTGCCGCCGGGAACGAAGCCCTTCAGCACATCCTCGACCTGGAACATGAAGTCGGTCGACGGGATGCCTTCCACCGGCGCCGGTTCGGCGGCGATGACTTCGCCGAAGACGATGACGGGCGAACGGTCGACCATCGCCTCGTCGGCCGGCATGACGTAGACGATGCCGGCCGCCGGGGCGGTGAGAAGAAAGGCCGCGGCCACCACGCACCCAGAGGCACGGAGAAAAATGTCGATGGAACGATGGGTAGGCATGGCAAAGCCCGTCGCCCTGGATGGACGGGCGAGGGAAAAGCGCGCGGATTCTAGCATCCTCAACGGGTTTCGCGATGTTTCCGTGCAGCGGGAACACAGGCTTCAACCAGTTCCGGCACGGCAGGATTCCCGCTCAGGAGAGCAGTTGGCCGGCCCGCGCCGTCAACTCGTCGAGCCTGGCGCCGAGTTGAAGCCTCGCCTCCTCACGCTCCGCGGCCGTCGACCTGCGCTCGAGCACCAGCGGTTCGCCCACCGCGACCGCCACGCGGGTGAACGGCGCGCCGATCCTCATGCGGTCCCAGCTTCGCAGCCGGAACCCGCGGGCGGCGGCGATGCCGGCGGGAACGATCGGCGCGCCCGACGTCGCCGCCAGCACGATGCCGCCGGGCTTGGCCTCGCGGGCCGGCCCGCGCGGACCGTCGGGCATGAGGAGCAGGGTCGACCGGACCCTGCGGAGCTCGCCGTAGAGGTGGAGCGCAGCCTCGCGGCCGCCCCGCGAGGTCGAGCCCCGGGTGACGCGGATGCCCCAGGCTCGGCCGATCCGCGCCGACAGCTCACCGTCGGCAGAGTGGCTGGCGAGGATGGACACCGGTCCGCCGGCGGGCAGCAGGTACCTGCGCACGAGCAGAAGGGAGAGCGCCGTCTGCTCGTGCCAGCAGGCGAGCATGGCCGGGGGCTGGAGCGCCCGCTCGAGGTGCTCCTCGCCTTCAAGGTGGCGGAGGCGCCAGGTGGCGGTCACGGCCTGGGAGAGAAACCGCAACGCCACGGCGGCGGGCGCCAGGGCGGCGCCGCGGACTTTCATGCGCGGTCAACCGTGGAACTGCAGGTCGTAGAGGCGCTTGTAGGCGCCGCCCAGTTCCAGCAGTTGTTCGTGGGTGCCTTCCTCGACGATCGAGCCGCTGTCCAGGACGACGATCCGGTCGGCGCGCACGACCGTCGACAAGCGGTGGGCGATGACCAGGGCGGTGCGGCCCTCCATCAGGTTGTAGATCGCCCGCTGCACGACGACCTCGGACTCCGTGTCGAGATGGGAAGTCGCCTCGTCGAGGATCAGGATGGGCGCGTTCTTGAGCAGCGCCCGGGCGATCGCGAGCCGCTGGCGCTGGCCGCCGGACAGGTTCTGGCCGCCCTCGCCGATCACCGTGTCGTAACCCTCGGGCATCGCCATGATGAAGTCGTCGGCGTAGGCGGCGGCCGCCGCCATCCGCACCTCCTCGAGCGGCAGGTCGTCGCGGCCGTAGGCGATGTTGTTCCGCACCGAGTCGTTGAACAGCACCGTCTCCTGGGTGACGATGCCGATCAGCGAGCGCAGGTTCTGGAGCGGCAGGGCGCGGATGTCCACGTCGTCGATCAGGACCTGGCCCGAGACCGGGTCGAAGAAGCGCGGCAGCAGGTTGACCAGCGTCGACTTGCCGGCACCCGAGGCGCCGACGAGGGCGACGACCTCGCCGCGATGGAGTTCGAGACGGATGCCGGAGAGCACTCCCTTGCCGTGGCCCGTGTCCTCGTAGTCGAAGGAGACGTCGTCGAAGCGGATGCCTTGCTCGAGGCCGGAGATCGGGGGTGCTGTTGGACGGTCGACGATGTCGCTCTTGATCTGCATGACGTCGTGGACGCGCTTGCTGCAGGCGATCGCCTCCTGGAGGACGAGGTTGACCTTGTTCAGCTTGCGGATCGGGTCGTACATCATCAGCAGCACGAGCAGGAACTGGAAGAACGTCCCGAAGGTCAGCCGGCCGTCGCGAATCATCAGTCCTGCGGAGATGACCAGGACGGCGCCACCGACCGCAGCCGTTGACTCGATCACCGGGCTCGAGAGGGTCGACAGGAACTGAGCGCGAAGATTGGCGAGCAGGTGGCCCCGGGTGGCCCGCTCGAAGCGCCGGCATTCGAACTCCTCCATGCCGAACGCCTTGACCACGCGGTTACCGCGGATGCCTTCCGTGAGGAGCGCCGAAAGGTCCGCCATCCGCTCCTGGCTACGATGGGTGACGTTCCGCATTCCCTTGCCGAAACGCGCCAGCAGGAACCCGAAGAGCGGCACCGCGAACAGGGAAACGACCGCCAGCGTGACGTGAAGCGTGAGCAGGATCCCGCCGTAGACGAAGAGCATGGTCACGGACATGAAGATGTCGAAGAGCCGCGCCGCCACTGCGTTCTGGAGCTTCGAGACGTCGCTCACCACCCGGCTGTAGAGCTCGCCCGACGTGTGCCGCTGATGAAAGCGGCTCGACTGATGGATGATGTGGCGGTAGAGGTCGTTGCGGATGTCGGTGGTTACTCCCAGGCCGGCGCGCTGGAAGGAGTAACCGGAAACGAACGCCATGAGGCTCCGCAGAAGCACGACGAGAACCAGCAGGGTCGGGGCGAAGAAGACTTCACGCCGTCCCTCGATCCCGAACTGTTCCTTGGCGTCCGCGTAGAGGTCCGCCGCCGCGGACCTGAGATTCTGGGTGAAGCCCTCGAGCGGTCCGAAGAAACCTGTCCCGGAGTCCTCGTCCGGGTCGTCGCTGACTCCCCCCAGGCCGCCGACCGGAACGCCTTCGAGCTCCTCCTCGCTGGCGAGAAGAACCTCTTCGAACATCGGATTGACCAGGCCCACAAAGGCCGTTGTGGCGATGCTGTAGACCGCGATCGCGGCCAGAGCGAGCAGCCCCCAGTGCACATAGCGGCGGGCGTAGCGAAGGAAGAACGCGACCAACTCCATGCGAGTGCAGCATACTTCCCTCCGGGTGCGCGGCCGGAGCTACGGCAGAATGTCGCCGATGGCGGAGTCACCCCAGGACCGGGCCGCGTTCCTCCGCGAGGAACTCCAGCGGCACGAGCGGCTCTACTACGGCGAGGCGAAGCCCGAGATCAGCGACCGCGACTTCGACCGCCTGATGGCGGAGCTGGCGGCGATCGAGGAGGAGCACCCGGAGCTGCGGACCGCCGACAGCCCGACGCAACGGGTGGGCGGCGAGCCGACCGAGGGCTTCGAGCAGGTCGAGCACACGCCGCCGATGCTGTCGCTCGACAACACGTACGACCACAACGAACTCGAGGAGTGGTTCGGGCGGCTGACCCGGCTGCTTCCCGACACTGAGTTCGAGTTCGTCTGCGAACTCAAGGTCGACGGGGTCTCGCTGTCCCTTCTCTACGAGAACGGCGTCCTGACTCAGGCCGCGACCCGAGGCAACGGTCGGGTCGGGGACCTGGTGACGGCGAACGCGCGGACCATCCGGACGCTGCCGCTCAGGTTGCCCGCGGAAGCACCCGCCCGGCTGCTCGTGCGGGCCGAGACCTACATGCGCCGGAGTGCGTTCGCCGCCCTGAACGAGCAGCGCGCCGCGGCCGGCCAGGAGCTGTACGCGAACCCCCGCAACACGACCGCTGGCACGGTCCGCCAGCTCGACAGCCGGGACGTCGCGCGACGGCGGCTGGACGTTGCCTGCTACGAGTGGGTTCAACCCGCCGGCGACGACGACAAAGGGCGCCCGTCGCACGGCGAGAGCCTCGCTTCCCTGGCCGATCTCGGTCTGCCGGTCAACGATTCATGGCGCCGCTGCAAGGGCCTCGACGAGGTCGTCGCCTACTGCGACGACTGGCAGGAGAAGCGCGGGGAACTCGACTTCGAGATCGACGGCGTCGTCGTCAAGGTGGACGACCCCGAACTCCGCGACCGGCTCGGTGCAACCGCCAAGGCGCCGCGCTGGGCGGTGGCGTTCAAGTTCGAAGCCGAGCAGGCCGAAACGGTGGTGCGGGCGATCAACGCCCAGGTCGGCCGCACCGGCGCGGTGACGCCGGTCGCCGAGCTCGAGCCGGTGCTGGTCGCCGGCACGACGGTCAAGCGCGCGACGCTCCACAACTACCAGGACCTGAAGCGGAAGGGTGTGCGAGTCGGCGACGCGGTCGTGATCGAGAAGGGCGGCGACATCATCCCCAAGGTGGTGTCGGTGTTCGAGGAGCGGCGGGGCCCGGAGTCGCAACCGTTCGCGCCGCCCACCGAGTGCCCGGTCTGCGGCGAGACGCTGTACCAGCCCGAAGAGGAGGCGCTGCTCCGCTGCGTCAACGCCGCCTGCCCGGCGGTCGTCCGCGAGGCGATCCGCCACTTCGCCTCGCGCAACGCGATGGACATCGAGGGCATGGGCGACTGGCTGGTCGGCGAACTCGTCGGCGGCGGCCTGGTCGGCGATCCCGCGAATCTCTACGGCCTGACGGTGGAACAGCTCGCCGATCTCAAGAAGACGAACGACGCCCGGCTGGGCGAGAAGGCGGCGGCGCGGACCGTCGACAGCCTGGCGGAGTCGAAGAGAGAGCGCTCCCTCAGCCGCCTGATCTACGCGCTCGGCATCCGCTTCGTCGGCGACAGCACGGCGGCGCTGCTCGCCCGCCGCTTCCGGACCGTCGACGGTCTGGCGGCCGCGACCACCGAGGAGCTCGAGGAGGTCGACGAGATCGGCGCGCGGATCGCCGAGTCGGTCCGGGCGTTCTTCGACTCCGAGCGGAACCAGGACCTGCTCCGCCGCCTGAAGGAAGCCGGCCTCGAGTTCGAGGAGGAGGCGGCAGCGGACGAAGATGTCGACCAGCCGTTGGAAGGCAAGGTCTTCGTCCTGACCGGCACGCTGAGCGGGATGACCCGCAACGAGGCGGCAGCCCGCATCGTGGCGGCCGGCGGCAAGGTGACGGGCTCGGTGAGCGGCAAGACGACCTACCTTGTCGCCGGCGAGAACGCGGGCTCCAAGCGCCGCAAGGCGGACCAGTTGGGGGTCGATGTGCTGAACGAGACGCAGTTGGAGGATCTGCTGTCCAGCAAGGGCTAACGCCGAAGTAGACTCCGCTCCAGGCTCTATCCCGAGAGGTGCCGATGACCCGTCCGACTGCCGTCCGTCCCAACCGATGCCTGCCTGGCGTCTCTACCGCGCTCGCCGCCGCAACCCTGCTGCTGGCCGTCAACCCCGACTCCCTCAGGGGGCAGCGGCCCTACCCACCGGAGATGGAGGGCACGACCTCCGAGGTCTACCGGACGGTCGGCGACGTCGAACTCAGGATGTACCTCTGCAACCCCGAGGGTCACACGGCGGATGACGAGCGACCCGCCATCGTCTTCTTCTTCGGCGGTGGCTGGCGCTCGGGCTCGCCGCAACAGTTCCTGCCGCATTGCCGGTACCTCGCGGAACGGGGCATGGTCGCCGCGGTCGCCGACTACCGCGTAGCCAGCCGGCATGGCGTAACGGCGGATGAATGCGTCAAGGACGCCAAGAGCGCGGTCCGCTGGCTGCGGTCGAACGCGGACCGGCTCGGCATCGACCCCAACCGCATCGCAGCCGGCGGAGGCTCGGCCGGCGGTCACCTGGCGGCCGCCACCGCAACGCTGCCGGGCCACGACCCCGATCCCGAAGGCCCGAGCGCCGTGCCCAACGCGCTGGTCCTGTTCAACCCGGCGACTGTCCTGGCGCCGGTCGACGGCGATCCGCTGCCGACGGAAGAGCAGCGTGAGCGTTTCGACGCGTTGGCGAAGCGCTTCGGAGCGCCGCCCGAGTCCATGTCGCCCTACCACCACCTCCGGGAAGACCTGCCGCCCACGATCATGTTCCATGGCGCCGCGGACGAGACGGTGCCCCACAGCACGGCAGACCAGTTCTGCCGCGGCCTGCGGGAGCACAAGAACCGATGCGATTTCGTCAGCTACCACGACCAGGGCCACGGTTTCTTCAACTTCGGCCGCGGCGAGGGCGAGGAGAAGAACAGGTGGTACGAGGACACCGTCTCCCGCATGGACGGCTTCCTCTACTCGCTCGAGTGGCTCGATCCGAAGCCGAACCCCGACGGCACGCCGGGCGAGCGCCTCACCTGGCGGGAGTCGCTCAGCCGGGCGCTCGGCAACCAGCGTCTCCCGGCAGCGGTCCAGGAGATCAAGGAACAGCTCGAGGCCGAAGCCCGCGCCACCGCGGCTTCGGAGGACCCGCCGAACGACGAGGAAGACGCCTAGCTCAGAAAGCGGACAGCGGCCAACAGCGTCTCGTCCGGCCGGCCTTCGAAAACCGCCCGCCACCCGGTCAGGTCCGGCCTTCCGCCGAACAGGACAATCGTCTGGCCGTCCCGTTCAGCGCCCGCTCGCAGGCCCGCGTCAACACGCCATCCTCCGGCCGCGCCCGCCATCAGCGCAGCGGATCGCGCCATGAGGCCCGAAGACCCTGCCGACCGCAGGCGCCGGGCCTCCTCTCTGCACGCCGCGTAGGACCCGGCGTCGCCGGTCAGGGTTTCCGCGGGCAACTCGGCGCTGGCCAGGTGTTCCGACCCGAGGTCAACCACCCATAGCGACCGGCGTACATAGGACAGCTCTTCGGGATCGCGAATGTCCTCGTGTCGCAGAAACTCCGCCCACGCGCCGTCGGGCGTATCGCTCAGGTACTGCACCGGCCCCTCACCTTCCACGTGCCACCGGGCGGCCGGTTGCGAGCCCACGCCTTCCTCCCACAGGAATGGGTAGCGGGGGTCGGCGTTACGCCAGCCGATCACGTGGCAGGCGACCACACCAGGGCCCCGGCCAGGTCGCGGACCCGCCGCGGACCCGGATCCTCCGGCTGCCATTCGGCCTCCAGCAGTTCCGCCGGGCTCCGGCCGTCCAGCAGCGTACGCGGTCGGTCGAACCAGCGCCGGACGCCGATGTCGTTGTAGGCCCCTGCAAGATCGCCCGCGACCAGCGCCAGGAAGTGCAAGCGCGCGGCAACCGCGTCGGGCACCGCCCTTTCGCCGGCCAGGTAGCGTCGCAGGCTCACGGCGGAAACCTGCAGCAGTCTGGCAAGGAGTTCACGCCCCAGCAGGCTGTCGAGCCGAGGTCCCTCCGCCACCGGAACCGGCGAAGCCTCCAGCGCGTCGCTCAGTTGCTGAAGTTGACGGACGAATCCCTCACGTTCGCCCTCGCTCTGCGGGACGATTGCCGGTAGGTGGCGCCCCACACCGGCACGCCGTAGCCGGGCCAGCACGTTCTCCCAAACTGACGCGTCCAGCCTGTCGATGGCGCCCTTGCCCAGGATCCCCATCGCTTCTGCCCGGGTCAGCACCTGGATTCCCAGGGGCAAAGACTGGCGGTCATCGAATGGCTCGCCAACGGATCGGATACGGATACCACTCACTGATCCGAACGGTATCCGAGTCGGCGCCGGGACGTCAACGGACGCCTCGCCCAAGGATCGCTATCCCCCCGCCAACCCCCGCTCCCGGTAATCCTTCAGCTTCCGCTGCAGCGTCCGCACGCCGATTCCCAGCAGCCGCGCCGCCTCGGCCCGCTTGCCGCCGGTGCGGTCCAGTGTCTGCAGGATCGCGTGACGCTCGATCTCGGCCATCGTCCGCGGTTCGCCGAAGGCGGTCTGGACGGCGGCTTCGGCCGGCGCCTCGGCTGCCTGGCGAATCTCCTCGGGCAGATCGCCGACCTCGATCCGGCCGCCGCCGTGGAAGACCGCGACCGTCTCGAGCACGTTGCGCAGCTCCCGCACGTTCCCCTGCCAGCGGTTCTGGGCGAGGCAGGAAAGGGCTCTGCCCGAGAGCTGCATCTCCGGCTTGCCTTCGCGGGCCGCGAACTCTCTCAGGAAGTGGTCCGCCAGCAGCGGCAGGTCGTCGATGCGCTCCCGCAGCGGCGGAATGCGCAGCGTCACCACCTTGAGCCGGTAGTAGAGATCCTCGCGGAAGGCCCCCTGCTCGACCGCCTCCTCCAGATTGCGGTTCGTCGCCGCGAGCAATCGGAAGTCGACGTCGAGCATCCTGCTGCCGCCGACCCGCATGATCTGGCGCTCTTCCAGCACCCGCAGCAGCTTGACCTGGAGTTCCGGGATCAGTTCGCTGATCTCGTCCAGGAACAGCGTCCCGCGCGCGGCGAGCTCGAACTTGCCGATCTTGCGCCCGACCGCGCCGGTGAACGACCCCTTCTCGTGCCCGAACAGCTCGCTCTCCAGGATCTCGTTCGGAATGGCGCCGCAGTTGAGCGCCAGGAACCTCTCCTGCTGCCGGGAGCTCGCCTGGTGTAGGGCCTTCGCCACCAGCTCCTTGCCGGTGCCGCTTTCGCCCAGAATCAGCACCGAGGCCCGGCTCGGCGCGACCTGGCGCATCTGCTGGAACAACTGCTCCATCGCGGCCGACTGGCCCACGATGGCGTCGAAGCCGAACCGCTCGTCGAGCATCTCGCGCAGGTTCGTCACCTCGTCCCGCAACTGCCAGTTCTCGATCAGCTTGAGAACGCGGCTCCGCAACTCGTAGAGGTCGACCGGCTTGGTCAGGTAATCGTCGGCGCCGACCCGCATCGCCTCGACTGCGGACTCGATCGTGCCAAAGCCGGTCACCAGGATCACCGCCAGGTCGAGCTCCTGGGCCCGCACCCGGTTCAGGAACGCCAGGCCGTCCATGCCCGGCATGCGCAGATCGCAAACCGCCAGGCGCACCTTCGGCTCCCGTTCGACGAAGCCGAGCGCCGGCTCCGCGTCGTCGAAGACGCGCACGCGGAGCCCGGCCCGCTCCAGGGCGATCGCCATGGACTGGCGGGAACCGGCCTCGTCGTCGATGACGATGACCCAGGGGGCTGTGGTCATGGCGCGATCCTAGAGCACTCAGCTAGCGCGCATCGCCTCCAGCATCTCCGTCACCGCGGCGGGCATGCCGATCAGGACCGCTCGCGACACGATCGAGTGGCCGATGTTCAGTTCGCTGACGCCGGGAAGGGCGGCCACCCGGCCGACGTTGGCGACGGTCAGGCCGTGGCCGGCGTACACCTCCCGGCCCGCGGCGAGGCCGCGCTCGGCCGCCGCTTCGATCCTGGCGAACTCGGCGTCGGCGTCGCTGCCTGAGACGCGCGTGTAGGCGTCGGTGTTCAGCTCGAAGCCGGTGACGTCGTCCTGGTCGTCGAGCGCCGCGAGCTGTTCCAGGTCGGGATCGACGAAGACGGCGACACGAATCCCGGCCTCGACCAGGCGGCGGGAGGCGCGGCGCACCTGCTCGTCGCATCCGATCAGGTCGAGGCCCCCTTCGGTTGTCACCTCGTCGGGCCGCTCGGGCACCAGCGTCACCTGGTCCGGCTTCACTCGCTCCGCGAACTGGAGCATCGGCTCCTCCGCCGCGATCTCGAGGTTGAGCCGCCCCGTGACCGTCTCGCCGAGGTCGACGACGTCCTGGTCCTGAATGTGACGACGGTCCTGGCGGAGATGCACGGTGATGCCGAAAGCGCCGGCTTCCTCGGCGAGCCGGGCCGCTTCCAGCGGGCTCGGGTAGCCGGCAAGTCGCGCCTGCCGCAGGGTCGCGACGTGGTCGACGTTGACGGAGAGGTGTGTCATGGGTTGATCCTACGCGCCGAGTTCGGCTTCGAGGACGCTGGTGATGCTGCCGCAGAGTTCTTCGATGCGGTTCTGGTCGGGGCCTTCGATCATCACTCGCGCGAGGGCTTCGGTGCCGCTGTAGCGAAGCAGGACGCGGCCGGAGGTTCCGAGTTCGCGTTCGACGGACGCCACGGCTTCGCTCAGGCCGGGGACGCTCTCGAGCGGCTGCTTCTCGCGCACCTTGACGTTGCGCAGGGTCTGGGGGAAGCGCCGGAAGCCGGCGGCCAGGTCGGCAAGCGAACGGCCGGACGCGGCGACGATTGCCGCGACGGCGGCGGCGGTGAGCAGGCCGTCGCCGGTCGTGCCGAGCTCGAGATCGACCAGGTGACCGGACTGTTCGCCGCCGAGGCGGACGCCTTCGCGCCGCATGACCTCGACCACCTCGCGGTCGCCGACGCCGCAGCGGACCACGTCGACCTTCCCGACTTCGAGCGCCTTCTCCAGGCCCATGTTCGACATCGTCGTGGCGACGATGCGGCGGCCCGGGAGCTGGCCGCACGCGGCGAGATGCGTGGCCCAGACGTAGAGCAGGATGTCGCCGTCGCAGATACGCCCCTGGTCGTCGCAGAGCAGCGCGCGGTCGGCGTCACCGTCGAGGGCGACGCCGAGGTCGCTGCCCGTGGCACGGGTGAACGCCGCGATGCGCTCGGTGCAGGTCGAGCCGCAGTCGAGGTTGATGTTCCGGCCGTCCGGCTGATCGCAGGTGACGTCGCAGTTGGCGCCCAGACCGGTGAAGAACCGCTCGGCGTAGGGAGCGCCGGCGCCGTTCGCGGCGTCGACGGCGATCCGCAGGCCGGCCAGCGGCCGGTCCGCCGGCAGCGACGCCGTCAGGTGTTCCAGGTAGCGGTCCGCGAGTTCGGATTCGTCCTCGAGATCGCCGGGTGCGCGGATCGGAAGGTCGGCCTTCGGCCGGCGCTTTCTGGCCGCCTTCGGCGGCAGCCGGCGGGGACGCCGGCGCACCCAGTCTTCAATCCGGTCTTCGATCGCCTGTTCGACGGAGGGATCGACCTTGAAGCCGTCCGCGCCGATCAGCTTGACGCCGTTGTCCGTGTACGGGTTGTGACTGGCCGAGACGACGATGCCCCCGGCGGCGCCCAGCTCGGTCACGAGCCAGGCCACCGCGGGCGTGGGCACGACGCCGGCCGAGCGCACCTGGCAGCCCGCGGCGCGGATGGCCGCGGCGAGCCAGCCGGCGATCTCGGTGCGGCTGGCGCGGGTGTCGCCGCCGAGGATCAACGCCCCGTCGCCGCACAGCCTGGCGAACCAGTAGCCGACCGCCTGTACGGTCGGACGGTCGAGCGGCGTTGTGCCGAAGACGGCGCGCATGCCGTCCGTGCCGAACAGGTGTCGCGTCAATTGCCCGCGCCGGAAGGCGGATTGCCCGTGCCGGAAGATAGGGGCTGCCGGGAGATCATCGGCACGAACACGTCGACGATGGTCGGGAACTCGACCCGGACGTGTTCGCTGGCGAACCGCACCCGCACCTGCCTGGCGGTGAAGTCGAGCCCGCGGCCGGTGAGGTCGATCGGCCCGGCGAGCGCGTACTCCAGCTTGTTGATCTCGGAGCGTGCCCCCTGCACGGTGACGGAAACCGGCTCGATCCGGACGTTCTCGTCGTCGACGCTGATGCCGCCGATCGGCTCGCCGACCCAGTCGACCTGCACCGGCACCGCGACCGAGATCTCCTCGTCGACGTTCAGGACCAGGCGATCCGGCGTCACCGACACGACCTGGACCTGGTCGTCGGGCCGCACAACGTCCTCCGCGGCCAGCACGACCTCGACTTCCCGCGGGCCGCTGTAGGGGCCGGCATCGAACACGTTGTCGGGCAGGGGAACCTGGACCCGGACCTGATCGAGTTCCAGGGAGTCGATCAGCTCGTCGGTGCCGCGAATGCGGACCTGAACCGCTTCGGGCTCGATGCTCAGCACCGTCAGGCGCTCGTGGTCGGGGATCGTCAGCCGTCCCGCCACGTTCGTCTCGATGGGCGGCGTCGTGATCTCGCGCAGGCGCGGACAGAACGACGCGGGCAGCCAGATGCCGATCGCGATCACGACCGCGAGGGCGCGAGACGTCCACCGGTTGCCGTTCTCGCTCATCCCGAAGGCCTGCTCGTGCCGGGCGCCAGCAACAGTTCGAAGAGCTGGTTGCGCAACTCACGCAGCGTGAGGTCGCCAGTCAGGCGGCCCTCGTGCGCGATCGAGATCCTACCGCTCTCCTCCGAGACGACGACCACCACCGCGTCCGTCTCCTCGGTGATGCCGATCGCGGCCCGGTGCCGGGTGCCGAGTTCGAACTTCTCGGCCGGTTTCGTCTCAGGACGGCTCCGGACACTCTGTTCGATCGAAACACCGACGCTCGTCGTCAGCGGCAGAAAGCAGGCCGCGGCGGCGACGCGGTCCTTCTGGACGATCACGGCGCCGTCGTGGAGCGGAGTGCCGCGGGCGAAGACCGTCAGTAGCAGGTCGTAGGAGATCTCCGCGTCGAGCACGATGCCGTTCTCAGCGTAGTCGCGCAGACCGTCGACCCGCTCGATCACGATCAGCGCGCCCAGCTTCCGGAGCGACAGGGCCTGCGCCGCGATCACGATCTCCCCGATTCCGGACTCGTCTGTCTGGTCGGTCGTCAGCCGCAGCAGTGGATTCCGGCCGACGCGGGCGAGCGCTCTCCGGATCTGGTTCTGGAACAGGACGACGATGACGACCGGCAGCGCCGGCAACAGGTAGTTCAGCGAGGCCTGGAGCGTGTCCAGGCGAAGCAGCGCCGCGATCCAAGCCGCTCCGGCCAGCACCAGGATGCCGACCAGGATGCGAACGCCCCCGGTGCCGCGGATCAGGAGCAGAAGGTTGTAGACGACGAGGCCGACCACCAGGAGGTCGACCAGATCCCTCCAACCCAGAAGTCCGAGCGGTTGCGCCAGATCCGCCGTCTCTAACGCTCCGGCTTGGGCATCGGCAGGGGAACCGGGTCGGGTTCCTGCCGCTCCGCGATCGTTGCGGGTTCGGGCGTGCCCGCCACGTCGGGCGCCGGCGCTTCATCCGTGGCGGGAGCCGCCTGGCCCTCGTCCGGCGGCTCCAGGTCGGGGATCGGGGTCGTCGGACGCGCCGGCGTCAGATCCTGGCCCGTGGCCTCCAGGATCAACTGGTAGACCCGGTCGCCCTCGATCGATTCGAACTCGAGCAGTTCCCTGGCCAGCGACTCCAGCAGCTCGCGGTACTCGGAGAGGATGTCGCGGGCCTTGTCGTAGCCGCGCTGGACGATGGCCTGGATCTCGGTGTCGATCGACTGGGCGGTGCTGTCCGAGTAGTCGGAGCGCTGGCTGAAGTCGCGACCCAGGAACACCGGCTCGCTCTTCTCGCCGAAGTTGAGCGGGCCCAGGTCCGACATGCCCCACTCGCAGACCATCTGCCGGGCCATGTCCGTGGCGCGCTCGATGTCGTTGCCGGCGCCGGTCGTGATGTCGTCCTGGGACAGCTCCTCGGCGACCCGCCCGCCCATCAGGATCGCGATCTGGGCATCGACGTACTTGCGGCGGTAGGTGTGCTTGTCCTCGGTCGGGAGCTGCATCGTCAGCCCGAGGGCGCGGCCTCGCGGGATGATCGTGATCTTGTGCAGGGGATCGGCCTCGGGCATGAAGGCGGCGACCAGGGCGTGACCGGCCTCGTGGTAGGCGGTGACCTCCTTCTCCTGCTCGGTGAGCATCATGGTCTTCCGCTCGGCGCCCATGATCACCTTGTCCTTGGCGAACTCGAAGGAGGCCATGTCGACCTTCTTGTGGTTGCGCCGCGCCGCGATCAGCGCCGCCTCGTTGACGAGGTTGGCGAGATCGGCGCCGGAGAAGCCGGGCGTGCCGCGCGCCAGCACCTGGAGATCGACGTCGGGGTCGAGCGGGATGTTGCGGCTGTGGACCTGGAGGATGCCGAGGCGGCCGGCGATGTCGGGCCGGTCGACGACGACGCGGCGGTCGAAGCGGCCCGGCCGAAGCAGCGCCGGGTCGAGGACGTCCGGCCGGTTGGTGGCGGCGATCAGGATCACGCCCTCGTTCGTCTCGAAGCCGTCCATCTCGACCAGCAACTGGTTCAGGGTCTGCTCGCGCTCGTCGTGACCGCCGCCGAGGCCGGCGCCGCGGTGACGGCCGACCGCGTCGATCTCGTCGATGAAGATGATGCAGGGAGCGTTCTTCTTGCCCTGCTCGAACAGGTCGCGAACCCGGCTGGCGCCGACGCCGACGAACATCTCGACGAAGTCGGACCCCGAGATCGAGAAGAAGGGAACGCTGGCCTCACCGGCGATCGCCCGCGCCAGCAGGGTCTTGCCGGTACCGGGCGGGCCCATCAGCAGCACGCCCTTGGGAATGCGGCCGCCGAGCTTCTGGAACTTCTGCGGCTCCTTCAGGAACTCGACGATCTCGGAGAGTTCCTCCTTCGCCTCCTCGACCCCGGCCACGTCCTTGAACGTGACCTTCTTGCCGCTCGCGTTCAGCAGCTTGGCCTTGCTTTTGCCGAAGGAGAGGGCGCGGTTGCCGCCGCTCTGCATCTGGCGCATGAAGAAGATCCAGAGCCCGACGATCAGCAGCAGCGGACCCCAGGTCATCAGGACCATCGTCAGCGTGTTTTCCTTGACCTCCTCGACCTCGATCCGCACGCCCTGCTCGCGGAGCAGGGCCATGAGCACCGCGGAGTCCTCGGGCAACACCTGGGTTGTGAAACTGCCGTCGCCGACGCCGTCGCGCGGCCGGGTCTTGTAGGTGCCGGTCACCCTGCCGTCCGTGTCGATCTTGACCTCTTCCACGCGGCCCTTCCCGACATCGTCGAAGAAGTCGCTGTAGACGATCGCTCCACGCCTCGCCGCGCCCTGGTTGAACAGGTTGAAGATGAGGATCACCATCACGAAGATGGCGGCCCACAGGAGGAGGTTCTTGAGCGTTGCGTTCATGCTTCTGAGCGGGGCTTCACCTGCGGGGACAACGGTCCCGAAGCCCGCAGGATTCCGTAACCACTGTACGAGCGGGTGCCCGGAAGGTTGTCATTCCAGCCCACCGACTTCAAGGGATCCAATCCCTTGATTCTCCCGGGAATGTGGACGAAGCACGCGGAGCCGGTCGCGATTCTGTTCCCAACGCCAGCCGCCGCCGCAGTCGCAGCCGACGGACCGTCCGCTCGACCTCCGCCGGCCGAGCTGCCGCGCCAGCTCCCGGCGGGCGTTCCGCGTGGGTGGATAGGCCGCGCCCGCCAGCCGGTGCAGCCGGGCCAGCGCGGCCGGCCACAGCGACGGCGGCAGCCGCACGAGCGACTCGACCTCGACCTCGCAGGACTGGTCGCCGGGACGCGGCGCCAGCGCCTCGTCGAGCAGCCGCCGCACGGTGGGCTCGGCCCGCCGGGCGGCCCGGGCCAGACGGACGAGGCGGTCGCCGAGATCGGGGGTCTCCGCCGCGAGGACCGGCAGCAGGCGGCGGCGGACGAAGTTGCGCCGCGGACCGGAGTCGCGGTTGGTCGGATCGTCGACGGGCTCGACGCTGCTCCGGGCGGCGTAGGCCCTCAGGCTGCCGGGCTCCAGGTCCAGCAGCGGACGGAGCAGCGGCAATCCGAGCCGGTTGGAGACCTTCCGCATCGCGCCGAGACCGGCGGTGCCGCTGCCGAAGAGGATGCGAAGAAGAACCGTCTCGGCCTGGTCGAGGCGGTGATGAGCGGTCAGGACCGCCGCCGCCTGAAGCGAGCGGGCGGCCGCGGCGAGCAGCCGGTAGCGCTCGGCGCGGGCCCACTCCTCCAGGCTCCTGCCCGGCGCCAGGGGGCGCGCGACCTGGACCTGGAAGGGGACCCCGAGGCGCTCGGCGATGCGGCCCGCCGCCCGGGCCCGCTGAGCGGAGCCGTCGTCCAGCCGGTGGTCGACGTGGACGGCCACGGGCCTCCAGCCGAACCGCGGCGCGCCGACCCGCATGGCGCGCAGCAGCGCCGTCGAGTCGGGGCCGCCCGAGAAGGCGACGGCCAGCGGAGCGTCGCGGACCGCCCGGGCGAGCTCCGGGCGCCGGGAGAAGAAACCGGCCACGGCGGCGTCGACCGGTCGAACGGTCATCGTCGCACCCCGGCAGCCCGCGGAAGCGTGAAGTGGTGGCGGTGGAGGGACTCGAACCCCCGACACAGCGGATATGAGCCGCTTGCTCTAACCGGCTGAGCTACACCGCCGGATCGACGCGGAACCCTACCGCGAAAGGAGCCGGCCTGGCGGCCGGCGCGTCTTCCGGCCGCCTTCGGCGGCAGCGGGTCAGAAGACCCGCGCACCGACAGGCGCCCCGGCCCCACGAGCAAGACCCTGTCAGGGGCCGGGCTTGCGCAGCGAGTCCTGACAGCTCCGGAACTGACCGAAGAAGCTGCGCATCGACTCGGACAGCGCCTCGTCGTTCAACCGGTAGATCACGTTCTGGCCGCGCCTCTGGTCGATCACCAGATCGGCTTCCTTGAGCACGGACAGATGGCGCGAGATGGTCGGCTGGGAGAGATCGAACTCGCCCACGATGTCGCCGACGCATCTCTGCTCGTCTTCCAACAGCCGGAGTATGTTCTGCCGGGTCGAGTCGGACAGCGCCTTGAAGACCTTCGTCATGTGACGGGAGCGCCGGTCGCGAGGCTCGAAGCCGCTCAGCGAGCCGCCCAGGCGTACAGGCCGATCGCCCATGCGTACGCGCGGATGTTCTGTCTTCTGGTCCACGATCAGGTATCTCCAGGGAATGAAGAGAGTTAGCCATTATGGCATAACTTCGGCCCGAAGTGGGGCTTCAGGCACTCGAAGTGAGCCGCGCCGGCATGAAGAGGCCCCTGCGACGGAGCTCCCGGCGCATCCGGCTGAGCACCGTGGCCACGGTTGCCGGCGCCAGCTGGACCACGCGCGCCGCCTCGCGGGAGTTCCATCCGTCGACCACCATGCGCTCCGTGATCCAGATGTCGCGGCGGGCGGTGCAGCCGTGTCTCGCGACACACCAGCACTCTCGCCGGAACCGGCGACGGAGTTCCTGCGCGTAGAGGGCGTCGAGCGGACTCGAGGCCCGGCTCGGGACGTCGAAGCCGTCGACGTCGCCGGCAAGCGCATCGAGGGCATCGATGCTGAGTTCGACGGCCGGACCGCGCTTGAGCGCCCGGCGGGCGCGCAACCAGTCGATCAGTGTGCTCCGGGCGACCCGGCGCAGGTAGGACAGGATGGTCGTTTCGGATCGTCCGCGGCAGCCACGCAACACTCTGCGATCGTTCTGAAGCAGGCGGACGTAGGTCTCCTGGATCACCTCGTCGAGGAGATCCCGGTTCAGGTACACGCCGTAGCTCCGCCCGAGGCCGGCGACGGTGCTCCGCAACATCGGGTCGACGCGCCGAACCAGGGATGCCCAATCCGCATCCCGGGCGACGCACTGGCGCCAGAGCACAGGGAAGTCGCGCGGGTCCTTGCTCTGCTGGTAGAAAGTCTGTGGGGTCATCTTCCGCTCCATGCAAGTGGAGCGGAGGCGCCCGGGCCGGCCTAACCAGGGTTTGGCGAGGGCGGCGAAGAGTAACACTCTCCGCGGCTCAATTGGAGATTCGCGAGGCGCATCAGGCCGGCGCCCCCAGCGGTTTATCGCATCTTCTCTTCGACGAACTCGACGTGGCGGCGGATCTTCGGGTCGTACTTCTTCAGCTTCAGCTTCTCCTGGCTGAGCTTCTTGTTCTTCGTCGTCGTGTAGAAGTACCCGGTACCGGCACTCGATACGAGCTTGATCTTTTCTCTCACGTCGTCACCTCAACATGCGGTCCGGCGGCTTTGAGGGCTGGGAGCGGAATGGCGGGGCCGACGGGACTCGAACCCGCGACCTCCGGCGTGACAGGCCGGCATTCTAACCAGCTGAACTACGACCCCGTGGGTCCGTCTCCTCGTCTTTCTCCCTCGCTTGCTTCGTCCTGTTCCTGGTCGCGTTGTACTCCGGAACCTCCGTGGTGGGAGGTGGGGGATTCGAACCCGCGACCCCCTGCGTGTAAAGCAGGTGCTCTACCCCTGAGCTAACCTCCCCGGCGGCGACCCTTCGGCCGTCCGGCGGACATCGCAGGCCGCGGGATCTTAGGGCAGGCGGAGGGCATCGTCAATGAACGCCCAGGCAGCCTCACTCCGTGGCACAATCGCGGCGGCAGAACCACCTTCCCCTGAGGAGTACTCACTCATGCACGAAGTTCCCGATCTGGCCTACCCGTTCGACGCTCTCGAGCCCCACATCGACGCGCGGACGATGGAGATACACCACGACAAGCACCACGCG
Organism: Holophagales bacterium; assembly: GCA_009843505.1. Lineage (GTDB taxonomy): Bacteria > Acidobacteriota > Thermoanaerobaculia > Multivoradales > Multivoraceae > Multivorans > Multivorans azotirespirans. The sequence continues at coordinate 22,459 of VYDI01000031.1, forward strand.
GCCTACGTGGCCAACTTGAACGGGGCGCTCGAAGGCCGCGACGACCTCGCAGCGAGGAGCGTCGAGAACCTGCTCAGCAACTTCGACGAGGTGCCGGACTCCATCAAGGGCGCCGTGCGCAACCACGGCGGCGGCCACGCCAACCACTCTCTGTTCTGGTCGGTCATGAGCCCGAACGGCGGCGGCGCGCCGAGCGGCGACCTGGCCACCGCCATCGACATCCGGTTCGGCAGCTTCGACCAGTTGAAGGAGCGCTTCGTCAGCGCCGCCATGGGCCAGTTCGGCAGCGGCTGGGGCTGGCTGGTGAGCGGCGACGACGGCTTGGCCGTGATCGCACGGCCCAACCAGGACTCACCGCTGATGGAAGGCCTGACGCCCCTGCTCGGAGTCGACGTGTGGGAGCACGCCTACTACCTGAACTACCAGAACCGGCGGCTGGACTACCTGAACGCGTTCTGGAACGTGGTCGACTGGGACGCCGTGGCGGCGCGGTTCCGGGGATAGCAGGAAAGGTCGGCCTTCGGCCGGCGTCCTGTTGCCGCCTTCGGCGGCGGCGGGTCAGAACCCGACACCGGCTACGAGGCCGGAGGGGCGGTCGCGGCCGCGGGTCTGGCGATCCTGTTCCATGCGGCGTTCCAGCAACTCCTCCGCTTCGTCGAGGAGTTCGAGCGCCCGGGCGAGCTGGTTGTCGAGCTGCCGCTCGGCCTTGAAGCCCTCGGTCAGTCCGAACGCGGTGTTGAAGATCTCGTAGCGGAGCCGCACGCGGGCGTGGCGCTCGACGGCAGGATCCTCGAACGCCTCTTCCAGTTCCTCGGCGGTGACGAGATCCTCCTCGACGATCCACTTCCAGAAGCGCTCCAGGTAGTCGTCGGGCACCTGCCAGTCGGTGGAGTCGACCCCCTCGGGCACGCCCTCCTCGAAGGGGAAGCGGTGGAAGCCGCTCCGCGTTCGCAGGCGCAAGATGACGGGCGGATCGTCTTCCAGTTCGACCACGTAGTCGGGGGTCACGCCGCCGCCGCCGTAGACCTCGCGGCCGAGATCGGTGTGGAAGACCGGGCGTTCATCCTTCTCCCCCGGATCGAGCGGCGGCAACTCGCCTTCCTCGCTGTCACCGTTGTCGCCGTTCGCGTCGTACCCGGTGTAGTAGTCCCAGTACGAGGAGTAGTCGCGCTGGATCAACCGCCCCGCCGGCGTGTAGTAGCGCGCCGTCGTCAGGGCCAGCCCGGCGCCGTAGGACAGTTCGTAGACCGTCTGCACCAGGCCCTTGCCCCAGGTGGACTCGCCCACGACCAGGCCGACGTCGTGATCCTGGATGGCCCCCGAGACGATCTCGGAGGCGGAAGCGGAGCTGCCGTTGACGAGCACGACGACCGGCAGGCCGAGCGGCTCGTGACGGCCCGTGGAACGGTACGACTGGTGGGAACTGTCGATCCGGCCCCGGGTCTCGACGATCGTGGTGCCCGGAGGCACGAACTGGTCGGAGACGGCAATCGCCTGGTCGAGCAGGCCGCCGCCGTTGAACCGGAGGTCGAGAATCAACCGTTGCATGCCCTGTGCCTTGAGCTCGGCCAGGGCGCGCGCCACCTCTCCGCCGGTCGAGCGGGAGAAGTCCGTGATCCAGAGGAAGCCGGTTTCCGGCGTCAGCATGTGAGCGTGGCGGACGGTCTCCTGCGGGATCTCGGCCCGGGTCACCGTGACCTCCAGCGGTTCGTCAAGGCCGGGACGAAGCAGCGTCACCGTGACGTCCGTTCCCTTCGGCCCCTTGAGCTTCCGGATCGCCTCGTTCGGGTTCATCTCCTCCGTCGGCTCGCCGTTGATCAGGTGGATGATGTCGCCGGCCCGGATGCCCTTCTCGTAACCCGGCGTGCCTTCGATCGGCGAGATCACGGTCAGGCGGTTGTTACGCGTTCCGACGTAGATCCCCAGGCCGTAGAAGGAACTCTGCTGGCGCTCCCGCATCGTGTCGTAGGCAACGGGCGGCAGGAAGTTCGTGTGCGGATCGAGGTTGCGCAGCATGCCACCGATCGAGGCGTAGACGAGATCCCGATAGGTGACGTCGTCGACCGCGTAGTTGGCGTGGGCCGCCTCGATCAGCTCCGTGTAGAGGCGGACCTGGGCCACCTGGTCCGCGTCGATCGCCAGCAGGTTGTGGCCCGCCAGCCCACCGACGACCACGGCCGCGGCAAAGAGAAGAAGTGCCAGATTGCGCCAGGGTTGCTTCACGGCAGCCCGGGAGTGTACCAGCCGCTTGGCGTATCATGCCGGGCCATGTTCGGCCCGATCGGCATGCAGGAGATGTTGTTCATCATGGCGGCGGCTCTCCTCATCTTCGGTCCCAGGAAGCTGCCCGAGCTCGGCCGCACGCTCGGCCGCGGCATGGCCGAGTTCCGGCGCGCCACGAGCGACCTGAAGCGGTCGATCGACGTCGAACTCGACGAGGAGAAGCGACCCGCGCCGGCGCGCCGCATCGACACTCCCAGGAGAAGCGCCAGCGGCTCGGACCCGGGTAGCTCGAAGAAACCGCGCGAATCGGGCGCCGGGGCCCCGAGTGACCCCGCAGTCTGAGGACGACGGTCCGGTCCAGCCGCCCGAAGCGCCGGAACCGGAGCGGTTGCCCGAGACGGGGCTGCGCAAGCAAGGGCCCGAGGAGGAGGAAGAAGAACTCCCGCGGATGACGCTGCTCGAGCACCTCGACGAGCTGCGCCGCCGCATCCTGCGCACGCTGATCGTCGTGGTGGTCGCGTTCTTCGGCTGCTTCGCGTTCGCCGAGCAGATCTACAACCTGCTGGCGAAACCGATCGAGCCCCACGTCGATCAGCTCGTCTTCGACGGCGTCGCGGATCCGTTCATCGTGCAGGTGAAGGTGGCGCTGCTGGCCGCCGTCTTCGTCACCTCGCCCTATCTCGTCGCCCAGCTCTGGGGTTTCGTCGCGCCCGGGCTCTACCGCCGCGAGAAGCGCTACGCGATCCCCTTCATCTTCTTCGGCTCGCTCTTCTTCCTGGGCGGCGGCGCCTTCGGCTACTTCGTCGCCCTGCCCTTCGCGACCGAGTTCCTGGTCAACATGGGCCTTAGCGCGAACTGGGACGCCGACATCCGGATCGAGCGCTACTTCAGCTTCGCGGTCAACGTGCTGCTCGGGCTGGCGGTCATGTTCCAGCTTCCCATCGTCATCTTCATGTTGTCGCAACTCGGGGTGGTGACGCCGCGGTTCCTGATGCGACACTTCCGCTGGGCGGTGCTCATCATCATCGTCGTCTCCGCGGTGATCACGCCGACGCCGGACGCGGTGAACATGACGATCGTGGCGGGGCCCACCGTGCTGCTCTATCTCGTCGGCGTCGGCGCCTCGGCGCTGGTGCAGCGGCGCCGCAAGCGGATAGAGGAGGAGGAAACGGAGTAGCAGGTGTCGGTGCGCGGGTCTTGCACCCAGTGCTACGAAACCGGGCCGAGGGCGTCGACGATGCGGTCGACCAGTTCGCGGGCGGCGCCGCGGCCGCCGCGGGCGTCGAGCACGAGGTCGACGTTGTCGCGGACTTCCTCCACGGCGTCGGCCGGGGCCGCGGACAGGCCCGCGGCGCGCAGCACCGGCAGGTCGACCAGGTCGTCGCCGACATAGGCGACCTCGGACGCTTCGAGTCCGCGGCGCTCCAGCAGGTCGGCGAAGGCGGCGGCCTTGTCACGGCAGCCCAGGAGGACCTCGTCGAAGCCGAGGTCGGCGGCGCGGCGCTCGACGGCCGGGGAAACCCTCCTCGCGCTCAGGAGACCAACCCCGAGGCCCGCATCGCGCGCTCGCCGCACGGCCAGGCCGTCCCGGGTGTCGAACGCCACGGCCACCTCGTCGCCGACGTAGTAGAGCCGGCCGTCGGTGAGCACGCCGTCGACGTCGAACAGCAGGAAACGCAGTCGCAGGACAACGGAGGAGAGCATGGAAGGACTCCGTGGGAGCTACTTGCGGCCCAGGCCCCAGAGGTCGTGAATGTGAACCAGGCCCTCGAGACGGCCGTCGGCGTCACAGGTGAACAGCGACGTGATGCGGTGACGCTCCATCGCCTCCTGGGCGACGGTGACCAGGGCCTGCGCGGGGATCGTCTTCGGTTCGGGCGTCATGTAGTGACGCACCGAGCGGTCGAGGAAGGCGCCGCCGCCCGCGTCCACCGCCGGCTCCGTGTTCAGCAACCGCCGCAGGTCGCCGTCGGAGATCACGCCGCACAGACCGCCGGCATCGTCGATGACGGCGGTGATGCCGAACGACTTCTCTGTCATCTCGAACAGCGCCTCGCGCAGGGACGATTCGAGCCCGACGCGGGGCAGGGCGTCGCCGCGGTGCATGACCTGCTCCACCGTCATCAGCCGGCGGCCGAGTTCACCGCCGGGATGCAGCGTGGCGAAGTCCTCCAGCGTGAAGCCACGAGCCTCGAGCAGCGCCATCGCCAGCGCGTCGCCGAGGGCCAGGGTGGCAGTGGTCGAGGCGGTGGGCGCCAGGTTCAGGGGGCAGGCCTCCTGGTCGATCGCGGCCGAGAGGTGCAGGTCGGCCCGCTCCGCGATCGTGCTCCGAACGGCGCCGGTGATCGCGATCAGGGGAACGCCGCGGCGATGCAGCACGTCGATCATCCTGAGCAGCTCTTCCGTGCCGCCGGACGACGACGCGGCCAGGACGACGTCCCCCGGCACGATCATGCCGAGGTCGCCGTGGATCGCCTCGGCCGGGTGGATGAAGAGGGCCGGGGTTCCGGTGGAGGACAGGGTCGCCGCCACCTTCTTCATCACGTGGCCACTCTTGCCCATCCCCGTACAGACCACGCGACCGCGGCAGTCGCGCATCCGCCGCACCGCCTCCGCGAAGTCCTCGCCGAGCTGGTCGATCAGCCCCTGAATGGCCGCCGCCTCGATCTCCAGCACCTTGCGGGCGATCTCCAGGCTGCGGTTGGCACCGACCGCCGCCGTCACGGGTCCGACTACCTTCGACCCGGTCACACCCAGGGTCCCTCGGCGGTCCGCGAGCGGTGGATCTCGAGCGCGGTCAGGAGCAGGTTCTCGGCCCGCGGGAGCGGTAACTGCGTCTCCCGGTCGCAGCGCGCGCTGTCCGGATCGGGGTGCACTTCGAGGTAGAGGCCCGCCGCACCGGCGGCGATCGCGGCCCGGGTGAGGGGTTCGGCGAAGCGGCGGTCGCCGCCGCTCTCCTTCTCCCGCGCGCCGGGAAGCTGCAACGAGTGGGTCACGTCATAGAGGACGGCGATCCCGTGCTCCGCCAGGATCTGGAAGCTCCGCATGTCGACGACCAGGTTGTGGTAGCCGAACGAGCTGCCGCGCTCGGTGACGGCGACCCGCGCGTTGCCTGTCGCCCGCGCCTTGTCGACGGTCCTCACCATGTCGGCGGGCGCCATGAACTGGCCCTTTTTGATCAGGAGCGCTCTGCCGGTCGCCGCGGCTTCGACCACCAGGTCGGTCTGCCGGCAGAGGAAGGCCGGGATCTGGAGCACGTCGCACACTTCGGCGGCGGCGCCGCAGTGCCCCGGCTCGTGGACGTCGGTCAGCACGGAGAGGCCGGTGGCCGCCTTGACCTCCTCGAGCGCCTTGAGCCCGTCGCGAAGTCCGGGACCGCGGAAGCTGTCGCCCGAGCTGCGGTTCGCCTTGTCGAAGGAGGACTTGAAGATCAGCGGCAGACCCAGACGATGGCTCATCGCCTGGAGTTCCTGGCCGAAGCCGACCAGCCAGTCGCGGCCCTCGATCACGCAGGGACCGGCGATCACCGGCAGCGCGCCGCCGCCGAGCGCGACCCCCGGCGCTAGCTCGAAGCCGTCTGCCAAGATGTCCTCAGTTCGCCTCGGCGCTGTCCGCCGGCAACTCGTCGCCGGCGCTCGCCGAGGCGGCCGCGCTCCGCTCCCTCTGTTCCACCGCGGCGCGAATGTAGGACACGAAGAGCGGATGCGGGTCGGTCGGTCGCGAGCGGTACTCGGGGTGGAACTGGCAGCCGAGGAACCAGGGATGGTCCGGCAGCTCGACGATCTCGACGAACTTGCCGTCCGGGCTCCGGCCGGAGACCACCACGCCGGCTTCCTGGAGCGCGCCCAGGTACTTCTGGTTGACTTCGTAGCGGTGACGGTGGCGCTCCTGGATCAGCATCCGGCCCTCCGCCTCCTGAGCCGACCCGGCGAAGACCTCGGCCGCCAGGGTGCCTTCCTCGACCAGGCAGGGATAGGCGCCGAGCCGCATCGTGCCGCCCATCTCCTCGACTCCGAGCAGGTCGCGCAGCTTGTAGATCACCGGATCGGCAGCCGCTTCGTCGAACTCCGTCGAGTGGGCGCCCGTCAGGCCGCACGCGTTGCGGGACATCTCGATCACCATGCACTGCATCCCCAGGCAGATGCCGAACATCGGCACCTGCTTCTCGCGGGCGTAGCGGATCGCCCGGATCTTGCCCTCCACGCCGCGGGGGCCGAAGCCGATCGGAACCAGCAGGCCGTCGACCTCGAACAGTTCCTGCGGCCAGGACTCCGCCTCCAGGTCCTCCGCGTTGATGTAGACCAACTGGACCTCGACGTCGTTGGCGATGCCGCCGTGCATCAGGGCCTCGTTCAGACTCTTGTAGGCGTCGGGCAGTTCGACGTACTTGCCCACGATGCCGATCCGCACCCGGCCCCGCGGGTTGCGGATGCGGTCGACCATCCGTTCCCAGCCGGCCAGGTTGCGCGGCGAACCCGGCTGGTTCAGCAGGTCGAGGAGCGACTCGTCCAGGCCCTCCCGACAGAACATCAGGGGCACTTCGTAGATCGTGTCGACGTCGCGGGCGGCGACGACGTTGCGCGCGTCGACGTTGCAGAACAGGGCGATCTTCGCCTTCGTCTCCGCCGGCAGGTCGCGGTCCACCCGGCAGAGCAGGATGTCCGGCGAGATGCCGATCGCCCGCAGTTCCCGCACCGAGTGCTGGGTGGGCTTCGTCTTCTGCTCGTCGGATGCGGCGATGTACGGCACCAGGGTGAGATGGAGGTTGACGGCGTTGTTGCGGCCGAGTTCCTGGCGGAACTGACGGATCGCCTCCAGGAACGGCAGGGACTCGATGTCGCCCACCGTGCCGCCTATCTCGACCAGGACGACGTCGGCGTCGCCGGCCACCCGCCGCATCCCGGCCTTGATCTCGTCCGTCACGTGGGGAATCACCTGGACCGTGTTGCCCAGGTAGTCCCCGCGCCGCTCCTTGTTGATCACGGCCTCGTAGATCTTTCCGGTCGTGTAGTTGTGCTTCTTGCTCGTGCTGCAGGTCGTGAAGCGCTCGTAGTGCCCGAGATCGAGATCCGCCTCGGCGCCGTCGTCGGTCACGAAGACCTCGCCGTGCTGGTAGGGCGACATCGTGCCCGGATCGACGTTGACGTACGGGTCGAGCTTCATCAGTTCGACCGAGAAGCCGCGCGCCTCGAGGATCGCCCCGACCGACGACGCGGCGACGCCCTTGCCCAGAGATGACACGACGCCGCCGGTGATGAAGATGTACTTGGCCATGGCAGTAAACCTCGTCTTGTCTGTCAGCCACTCACCTGGGTGCGCATCCGCCGCTGAGCCAGCGCCAGGTCCATCGGCGTGTCGACCCCCAGGGGCGCCTCGTTCACCGGCAGCACGCGGATGCGGATGCCGTTCTCCAGCGCGCGAAGCTGCTCAAGGCCTTCACAGCGCTCGAGCGGCGTCTGCTCCAGGGCGGCGAGCCGCAGGAGCACGTTCCGCCGGTAGCCGTAGACGCCCACGTGCAACCGGACCGGCGCGGCCGGTTCCCCTTGGTCCACAGATTGCCGGCGGAAGGGAATCCCCGCGCGGCTGAAGTACAGGGCATAGCCGTCGCCACCGCAGACGACCTTGACCTGGTTCGGATCCCGGAGCGCATCCTCGTCGACCTCGGCGGCCAGCGTCGCCATGTCCTCCCCGGGATGAGCGCGAAGGTGCGAGGCCAGCTCGGTGATCGCCCCGGGATCGAGCAGCGGCTCGTCGCCCTGCACGTTGATCACGGCGTCCGCACGCCACCGGCGCGCCGCCCACGCGATCCGGTCAGTGCCGCTCCTGCAGTCCTCGGGCGTCATCTCGCAGTGACCGCCGAAGTCCTCCACCGTGCGGCGGATCTCCTCGTGGTCCGTCAGCACGACGACGGCGTCGAGGCCCGAGGCCTCGCTCGCTCGCCGGTAGACGTGCTCGATCATCGGTCGGCCGCAGATCGGTAGCAGAGCCTTCCTGGGCAGTCGGATCGAGTCATAGCGAGCAGGAATGGCACAGACGACGCCGACCGCGTCTGCTACGAGTCCAGCACTCGACACGGCCCACACTACCCGCGCGCCGCGCCGGGGGTCAAACCAACCCGGCTGTAGGCTTCGCGCGTGACGGACGCGCCTCGATCACCGGCGGCACGGACGGTGGTCGCCGTCGCGTTACTGGTCATGGGACTCGGGCAGCTCGGCTGCGTGAGCGGGCCGGCGCCGACCGGCGCCGCGGAGTGGATCTGGGCCGACGGCAGTGATGCGGAGCCGGGCAGGCCGGCGTCCTACGTGTTGCTGCGCGACTTCGAGCTGCCGGCGGCGCCCGAGGCGACGGCGCGGCTGTTCGTCGCCGCGGATCACGAGTACGCGGTGCACCTGAACGGACACCAGATCGCCCGGGGCTCGTTCCGCCGGGATGAACCGATCGACGAGTTCCAGGTCGCCCACCTGCTGCGCGCGGGCTCGAACCGCCTGACCATCGAAGCACGGACGCCTCACGGCGACGGCGGCCTGCTCGCCGGCATCGAACTCGACGATGGCTCGATGCCGGTGGTGACGGATACCGACTGGTGGTTCACGGAAGCCTGGGATCCCCGGCTGGTCAAGGGAGAGAAACCGCTTTCGGACGCCGCCCCGACGCTCCGACCGGTCCGGGTCTGGGGACGGCCGCCGGTCGGCCGCTGGGGCAGGGTGAGCCGCGGCGAACTGCAGAAACCCGATCAGATCTGGCGTTCCGCCGTCGCCTGGCGCATCGTTCGCGTCACGGCGTCGCCGGGCCTCGAGATCGAGCCCGGGATGCGGTCCTCGCACCGGGTCGACTTCGGCCGGGAGGTAGCCGGCGTGCTCGAACTCGACTTCCGACCGGCGGCGGCAGAGGCCCACCGGGAAGTCCGCATCTGCCTCGCCGGCGACTGCGAGCAGTGGCCGCTGGTGCTGACTTCCGGCAGGCCGGCCTGGCGCGATTCGGACCGGCGCAGCTTCGACACCGTGATCGTCACCGGCGTGCCCGGGCTGCGGACGGTCCGGGCGCGGAGATAGGTCAGTGGTCTACGGTTCCTCCCAGGCAACACCTTCAGGCGGCTCGAAGCGGCCGGGCGGCGCGCCGGACCGGTAGTCGCCCAGCAGGAACCGGTTCTCGTTGCGCTGGGCGTCGTAGTAGGTCAGTTCCCGCAGCCGCTGGTCGTCGCGGTCGATGACGACCTGCACTTCCACCACGTCCTCGCTCGGTTCGAGCGGCCGCAGAACGAGACGCAGGCGGTTCCCTTCCGCCGCGTCCAACTCGGCCTGGTAGCGGTCCCGGAGGTCGCTGGTCGAGAGCAGAAAGAAGTCGAGCCCGGGCGCGGGCTGTTCCGAGAGGTCGTAGCGCTGGCCGACCGTCTCGCCCGGATTCCAGTGGTGAACGGTGCGCCCGCAAAGCAGGAATGCTTTCTCGAACGGCGGGAAATAGTCCCAGCGCAGGCAGCCCGGAATGTCGACGGCGAGGCTGCCGCGCTCGGTCTCGCCGTCCTCGGGCGCGAAGCCGAAGGGGACGAAGGTCTGCACGAAGCCCGCCGACAGCGGCCCCGAACCCTCGAGACCTCGCCGGAAGTCGTCGAGCACGCGCCAGGGGTCGTCGGCGGCCGGCGCGGCCGCGGCGAAGCCGAACGCGGAGGCGACCACGGTCGCCAGCGCCGCCGCCCGGACGGTTGACTTCACTGCTCGCCGGGCCACATCACTGGTCGCCGAACGACATCAGCGACTGCCCGATCTCATCAGTGCTTGAAGTGACGGCGGCCGGTGAGCACCATCGCGATGCCGTGCTCGTCGGCGGCGGCGACGATCTCGTCGTCGCGCACCGAGCCGCCCGGCTGGGCGATCGCCGTCACACCGGCGGCAGCCAGCGTGTCGACGCCGTCACGGAAGGGGAAGAAGGCGTCGGACGCCGCCACCGTCCCGCCGAGTTCCAGTTGCGCCTTGTCCAGCGCGATCCGGCAGGAGTCGACGCGGCTCATCTGGCCGGCGCCGATCCCCACCGTCTGGTGCTCGTTGGTGACGACGATCGCGTTCGACTTGGTCGCCCGGCAGACCTTCCACGCGAAGTCGAGAGCGCGAAGCTGGGCCGCGTCCGGCCGCGCCCGGGTCGGACAGTTCCAGCCGGCCGGGTCCTCCGGTGCGGCGTCGATCTGCTGGCCGAGGAAACCGCCCTCGATCGCTCGCAGCTCCCACTGGCCGGCGACGGGCGCAAAGGCCGGGCATTCGAGCAGGCGCAGGTTCTTCTTCCGGCCCAGCCGCTCGAGCGCGGCCGGCTCGTACGCGGGCGCAGTCACCACCTCGACGAAGAGCTTCGCCATCGCTTCCGCGAGAGCGCCGTCGAACGGCCGGTTGACGGCGATGATCGAACCGAACGCCGACACAGGATCGCAGGCCAGCGCACGTTCGTAGGCCTCGACCAGCGTGCCGCCACGACCAACGCCGCAGGGGTTGTTGTGCTTGACGATGACCACGACGGGGTCTTCCTCCGGACCGTCGAACAGCGCCGACAGCTTGCGCGCCGCGTCGGCGTCCAGGAGGTTGTTCCACGAGAGTTCCTTGCCCTGGAGCTGGCGGAAGCCACCGAACACCCCGTCGCCGCCTACCTGCCGGTAGACCGCGGCCGCCTGGTGCGGGTTCTCGCCATAGCGTGGCTGGAGCACCCGCTCGAGTTCCAGGCGCACCGTGGCGGGGAGCGCGCCGGACGCCGGGGCCGCACCGTTGGCCAGCCAGTCGGCGATCGCCGCGTCGTAGCTCCGCGTGTGCTGGAAGGCCTTGAGCGCCAGGCCACGGCGGACCTCCTCGGACAGGCCGCCCTCGCTCTCGAGCGCCGCGAGGACGACCGGATAGTCGGACGGATCGACCACGACGGCGACGTTGGCGAAGTTCTTGGCCGCCGCCCGGACCATGCTGGGCCCGCCGATGTCGATCATCTCCACCGTGCCGTCGACCGACGCGTCCGGCGCCGCGGCGGCGTCCGCGAACGGGTACAGGTTGACCGCCACCAGGTCGATCGGCGGAATCTCGTGCTGCTCGAGTTCGTCGCGGTGTTCCGAACGCCGGCGGTCGGCGAGGATGCCGCCGAAAATGCGCGGATGCAGGCTCTTGACCCGGCCGTGCAGAATCTCGGGGTGGCCCGTGATCTCGGACACCGCGGTCACCGGCACACCGCCTTCGGCGAGCTGTCGCGCCGTGCCGCCGGTGGAGACGATCTCGACACCCAGTTTCGCCAGACCCGACCCGAGATCCTCCAGCCCCGTCTTGTCGAAGACCGAAACCAGTGCGCGGCGAACGGGGAGCATCGGCGTCGGCGCAGCGTAGCACGCAGGAGCTGCCGCGTTGACGTAGTCGCCGCCTCCCTGCTAGAAAACCCTGCTCTGCCGTGCGGCCCGTCGCGCGCGACTCTGCCCAGGTAGCTCAGTTGGTAGAGCACCTGACTGAAAATCAGGGTGTCGGTGGTTCGAATCCGCCCCTGGGCACCATGTACGCGACCCCGGCCAACGACTCCGTTCCGGGTCGCCGGCGCGGGGAACTCCGAGAATCCGCAGCAATTCCGCAGTGGCTTCCAGAGGTTCCCAACCGGAAGTGGGACGCTGCAACTGACGGCAAAGAAAAACGGTTACGGCCGAACCGGGAGACTCCTCCCGCTACCGGCGAGATACACCGTCTTGACACACCCTTCATACGGCCTGTACGTTGTTTCGCGGATAGGGACTGTGACCAAGAATCGCATCCTGATCCACCGGTCCTGAGACGCGACCTTCGGATCGGAGCCTGAGAAGGGCGAAAGTCACGTTCGCGTGGTGGGCGCCCCTTGAAGGCGAAGGTTGGAGGGTCACGACTCGGAAGCCGGGCTCGGCGGCAGGGGCCGCTGGGAATTCGGGGACCCGGAGGCGCAAGCCAAAGGAGAACCAGATTCCACGCGAACCTTAGGTTCCTTGGGCCCCAGTCATCGAGTGGCTCCCGTGGCCGACAGTCTTCCCGGGAGCGGCGCCGAAGGGCGAAAGCCGGACGGAGGCGCAACTGGGGAGACGGCTTCAGGGAAGCGGACGGCTGGAAGTTGCCCGGCAGCAACGAAAGGTCGACCGGCAACTGAAGCGCTTCAGTCGGTAGACCCTGCGGGGGCTTCGTCGTGAGACCCGACCAGTCGAGCGACGGAGTGCCCCGGAGGCGTCAGGTCGGCAGAAGCCAGGCTTCGGCGAGCCGTCCGGCTAGGTGGCGCGCTCGCGCTCCAGGATCCATGCCCGCCAAGCTGTAGAGGTCCGGGAGATGCGAACGGCAGGGTGAGAGGCTGAGGTCGATTCGGGTGAGATTCCTGAAGCGGTCCCTATCCTCTTTTTTTGCCCGGCGGAAACCTAGCACGGTACGCCCGTAAGTGCAACCCCGCCAGTAACTTACAGGCACCGACCAGGGCAGGTCAGGCCCGCCGCCGGCACGAACGGCCGGCCGCCGGGACCTGTCGTCGGCCGAGAGACATGCATGGGCGGGCACGCTCGTCCGCGGTCAGACACTGGTCAGCCAAGCGTCACGCATCGGCTGGATTGCTCGGACCGTAGTGTCCTTTAGAGTTATCGAAAACTCGGGGTCCGGTGCCGCGATCGCGGCGGCCGGGATCCCCGCGCAGGGAACCTCCGCACCACGTAGCAGTCGAGAAACCAGCCCATGCAGCGCGGTAACGGCACGTCGCAAGAGGCAGCGCCCAGGCGCCGCAGGGGCCGGGGCGCCGCCAGCGGCCGGTCGCGCCGCCTGCGGTTCGGCAACTTCGAGTTCGACCCCGAGACGCTCGAGCTGCACGGCGACAGAGAGACGATTCGGCTCCAGCCCCAGCCGGCCAAGCTGCTTCACCTGCTGATCGCCAGTCGCGGCGCCGTCGTATCGCGCGACGCCGTTCGGCGTCACCTCTGGCCCGACGAAATCCACGTCGAGTTCGACCAGAGCATGAACTCCTGCGTCAAGCGGATTCGCGTGGCGCTCGGGGACAACGCGGAGGCTCCCCGCTACATCGAGACACTTCCCCGGATCGGCTATCGATTCCTGCAACCCGTGCTGGAAGTCCGCGACGGTGGTCCGCCGCTCCCGCCCGCGCGGGCGGCGCCAACCGCCCCGAACCCCCGTGCGCGGTCGCGACGGATAGCGGCCGCGGTGCTTGCGGCGGTGGTCGGCGCCGTTGGCATCATCCTCACGGTCCTGGTCTGGCATGACCTGGATTCCCGGCCCGGCACCGCCGACGAGGCGCCGCGTCAGGTGCTGGCGGTCCTGCCCTTCGCCGCCCTCGAGAACTGGACCGGCGCCGAGCCCTTCCGCCAGGCCCTGGCCCAGGAACTCATCACTTCCATCGCCCGCCAGGGTTCGCAGAACCTCGCGGTCGTGGCCCAGGACGCCGGGCCCGACGAGGAGACCGACGTGCCGGTGCCCGGTGTCAACGCCGACTTCGTCCTCGACGGTCGCGTTCAGCTCGAACAGGGCAGGCTCCGGGTGTGGGCGCGCCTCCTGCTCGCGAAGGACGGCACCGTGCTGTGGACCGAGGCCTACGACGGCGCCGAGGACGAGATCCTCGTCTTCCAGACCGAGGTGAGCGCGCGGATCGGCGACGCCGTCCTGGGCCGGTTGGCGCAACTCGTCGAGCCACCCGCGGCTCGGCAACGGCAGAGCTAGCAGTCGCGCCAGGAACCGGAGCGACCCGGCAGGCCGACGGCCGCCGCCAGTTCACTGAGGAAACGCGGCCGCGCGACCTCGTCGGCCCCGAACCGGAGGAGATGCTCGGTGACCTGCTGGCAATCGATGAACGCGAAACCCCAGTTCCGAAGACGGTCGACCAGATGAACCAGGGCGACCTTGGACGCGTTCGAACGCCGCGCGAACATCGACTCGCCGAAGAACGCGCCGCCGACGGCGACCCCGTAGAGACCGCCGGCCAGCTCGCCGTCCGCGAAGCACTCGACCGAGTGAGCGAAGCCCCGGCGGTGCAGGCGATCGAAGGCATCGATCAGGGGCCGGGTGATCCAGGTGCCAGGCCTGCCCGGACGGTCCTCGGCGCAGGCGGTCATAACGTCCCGGAAGCACGCGTCGACCGTGACCTCGAAGCGGCTCTGCCGCAGCTCCTTGCGGAGGCTGCGCGAGACCCGGAACCGGTCCGGATAGAGCACCAGCCGCGGGTCGGGCGAGAACCAGAGCATGGGGCCGTCGACTCCCAGCAGCGGCCAGGGAAAGATGCCCGCCCGGTACGCCGCCAGCACGCGCTCCGGTTCGAGGTCGCCGCCCACCGCCAGCAGGCCGCTCGGATCAGCCAGCTCCGGTGGCGGAAAGTCCAGGCTCCGCTCGTCGAGCAGGAAGGGGCCCCGCCGGTTCACTTCCGGCAGGTTACCGCTCCTTCGGGACCGAAGCGTCCGTTACACGTTGAAGCGAAAGTGAACGACCTCGCCATCCCGCACCGGGTATCCCCGGCCCTCCAGACGCAACGTTCCACGATCCCGGCAGGCCGCCATCGAGCCGGCGTCGATCAGTTCCCGCGAGTCGACGACTTCCGCGCGGATGAAGCCGCGCTCGATGTCCGAGTGAACGGCCCCTGCAGCGGTTCCGGCCGTGTCGCCGCGGCGGATGGTCCAGGCACGCACTTCGTCCTCGCCGACGGTGAAGAAAGAGATCAGGCCCAGGAGACCGTAGCCCGCCCGCACCACGCGCACCGCGCTGGGCTCGTCCAGACCTGCTTCGGCCAGAAAGGCGCCGCGATCCTCCGGCTCGAGGCGCGAGATCTCCTCTTCGAGCGCAGCACTGACGGCCAACCCGTCGGCGCCGGGCGGAAGGTCGAGGCCGGCGATTGCATCCCTTTCGCCCGCCACCCTTTCGTCGACGTTCAGCACGACCAGCATCGGCTTCAGCGACAGCAGTCCGTAGCCCCGGAGCTGCTTCTCTTCGTCGTCGCCGAACTCCATCGAGCGCAGCGACGTCTCCGCTTCGAGCGCGGGAAGAACACGCTCCGACAGCAGTGCGCGCTCGCGCTTCTCCCGGTCGGTGAGGCCCCGCTTCTCGGCCTGGACCAGGCGCTCGAGCCTGCGCTCTACCAGCTCGTAGTCCGCGAGGATCAGTTCCAGGTCGACCGCCGCGACGTCACGCGCCGGGTCGACGCCGCCAGCCGGGTGGACGAGTTCCGGATCCTCGAACGCGCGCACGACGTGAACGAGGGCGTCCATCATCCGCAACTCGGCCAGATCGAGCGTCTCGCCCCGGCCGCGGTCGATGCCCGGCACGTCCACGAACCGCACCTGCGCCGGCACGCAGCGCCGCGGGCTGTAGAGCTCGCTGAGCCGCTCGAGACGCGGGTCGTCGACGTGGGCGACGCCGATGTTCGTCGTCCTGGACGCCTTGAACTTCCCGGTCTCCTGGCGTGAAGCCGTCAGCGCATTGAAGAGCGCCGTCTTGCCCGCCTTCGGCAGGCCGAGGATGCCGAGCTGCATCCGCCGCGTCCTTCAGACGCCGGCGCCGAAGTTGGCGGCGAGGATGGCCAGGTCCTCACCGTCGACCTGGCCGCTGCCGTCGACGTCGGCGTCGGCGTCGTAGCGCCGCGACCTCGCGCCGGCGCCGAACGCCAGGCCGAGGCGGACCAGATCCGAGCCGGTGACCCGTCCGTCCCCGTCCACGTCGCCCGGCGGTACGACCGCACCGTAGACCTGGAAGCGCCCGAGCAACCGGTTGTAGACGTTCCCGTGCAGGTCCCACGCACGGAGGGTCATCGTGACCACCCCGCTCAGCGGGACAGGCGGCTTGTAGCTCCACAGCAGGCTTCGCCCATCCTCGTCCGCAACGGGAGCCGGCGCCGGCGCCCCGCCGACCACGAGGCTTGTCGACCCTTCCACGATGCCGCTGCCGAAGTCCCTCATCTCCACTTCCACCGTGGCTTCGGCCGGGACCTGACTCGCGCCGTGCGCCGGCACCAGTCGGGTCGGCACAGGCGGCACGGTATCGGTCGCCAGCAGGGCGTCCGCGAAAACCCTCGCCAGCAGGTCGTAGCCCGGTCCGTTCGGGTGACCCACAGGGTCCTCCTCGCCCGCGTAGTAGTACTCGCTGAAGAGCCGCGGCCGGGTGCTGAACACTTCAAACGGATCGACCAGGCCGCGGCCATGTTCCGCGGCCAGCCGCCGGATCGCCTGCACGAGGTCCTGGTTCTCCACGTTGTTCGGGTCGAAACGGGCATTCTGCAGGCGGGGAATCAACGTCGAGTGGTACGGCGTCCGGCCGGCCTCGGTCGCCCGCGAGGCCATCCGGTCCAGGTTGAACAGGGTCGTCTCCGGCGAGATTCCGCGGCTGATGTCGTTCGTGCCTTCCATCAGCAGCAGGCAGTCGCCGGGTTCGGCGAGCACCCCGTCGATACGCGCGAGTCCCTCCGGCGTCCGTTCGGCGCCCACGCCGCGGTTGTCGACGACAAGCCCGGGAACGAGGTTCTCCAGGCGTGGCGGGTAGCCGGGCGTTTCCCGCCCCGGATCGTCGCCCACGCCGGCCGTGATGCTGTCGCCGAACGCCTTGCAGCGGGTCGGGGTCTGCGCCGTTGCCGCGCCGGCGAAGACGAACGCGAGGACAGCGGCGGCGGCGGCCAGCCGGAGCGCCCGCGAGGCGCCGCCAGGGGGCCCGATGAGGTAGTTACCGGCCAATGGGCGGCCATCCTACAAGCGCCGGTTCCGACCGTTCGACGGGTTTCTTCCTTCTTGTTTATGTGCTATTGTGCATGTTTGCACATCCGGTCAGTCTTCCTTGTACGCGGGCCCCTCGCGCCCTGAGAGGAGAAGAACGGAATGATGAGGCAAACCTTCGGTCTGGTTCTCGCAGCGGCACTCGGAGTCCCCGCCGCTCTCTCGGCACAGGGCACGTCCTACGTCCTGATCGGCGACAGCGACGACACCAGGGAAGTTCTACTCAGCGTTCACAACCCGACCGCCCAGGGTCAGAGCTTCGACGTGCTTCCGATCGCGGCGGGAACCAACGGCGTCGATCGCTCGACTCCCTCGACCCGCATCGACGTTCCGGCCGGACGCACGATGGTCTACTCCGATCTCGCCGACGGTGGTCCCGCGATGGTCGAACTGACGGCTCACGGCGAGCTGACGTTCCAGGCCTATCTGAAGCCCCTGGACTCGATCGGCAGCCGGGTCGGCCTGCGCCAGCAGGTCCCGATCGTCGACTCGGAGAGCCTCATCCGCGGCGGTACCTGGGCCTATGTGAGCGGACTGCGTCGCGACTCCTACGATCGTTCCGACTACGCGATCCTGAACCTCTCCCATTCGACCAACAGGTGCGAGCACCGGGTCCGCAGCCGCGAGGGCTACTGGGCCCGGGAGTCGAGCATCCTGAACCATCCGCCCCTCTCGCTGACCTACGTGGCCGACGTGCTCGCGGTGGTTGGGGTGGAGCTTGGCGACCGCTACACCATCTCGACCAACTGCGGCGACAGCTTCTACGTGGCGGCACTCGTCTCGGACGACAGAAGCGACAGGCTGACCGTGCTGGAACCATCGCAGAGCGGCGTATCCAGTCTGAGGCCGCCCGGCTACGGCGAGCCGCCGACGACGCCCAACCCCGGGACGCCGGATCCGCCACCCTCCTCCGGCTGCACCCAGGGATGGGTCTGCGTCGACCTGAAGGGTACGTTCCACCGCGCCACCACGGCCCGGCCCAGCTACGAGACCAGGCTGAACACCCCGGCGGGCACCTACCGGCGCGTGGTCTTTCGCTTCAAGGTGCACCACGGCGGCTGGAATCGCGTTTCGTCACGCAACCAGAACCTGTTCTGGCTGGCTCGCGAGAAGCACGTCGACCTGTTCGGTTTCGGGGTCGCCAAGGGCCCAGGCGGCCCCCCCCAGGTCTTCTACCGCACGGACTGGGGCATCAACCACGTGAACAAGCAGCGGGTCGTCAAGCACTACCTGATGCGGGCCGGCCAGACCTACAACGTGCTGTACGACTTCGACGCCGCCGGCGGACGCATCACGCTCACCCTGACTGACTCGAACGGGAACGAGGTCATGAGGTCCGAAGGGCAACCCAACATCTCCGAGATCCCCTTCGCCCAGGGCCAGCGGATCGCGGTCGGTTTCGGCTTCCGCGGAGAGCACGACAACGAGCCCGCCCAGCCCGGCTGGCGCTGGTCCGACCTGCACATCGAACTGCTGCCCAGGTAGCCGGGCCGCGCCGCCGCCATAAGGTTGCCGGCATGAGGCGACGTCCGGCCGGAAACCGACTGGCGGCGGCGATCGTCGCGGCGGCCCTCTGGACGAGTTGCGCCGAGGCGCCGCCGGTGCACCGCGGACCCATCGTGCTGATCACGATCGACGCGCTGCGCGCCGATCTGGTCGGCACCGGCCTGTTGCCGAACCTGGATGCTCTCGCGGCCCAGGCGGACTGGGCCGGTGAGGCGATCACGACGTCGAGCTGGACGGTGCCGTCCATGGCGTCCCTGTTCACGGGCCAGCAGCCCTGGCGTCACGGCAGTTGGCACAGCGCCCGCGCCCACCTGCGCGACGACGTGCCGACGCTGCCCGAGATCCTCCGTGAACTGGGCTACGAGAACGCGGCCTTCCGCTCGAACAGTTGGCTCACCCAGACCTTCGGCTACGTCCGCGGCTTCGACCGCTTCGGCCCGGTGAGCCGGATGGAACGGGTCACGGAGGTCCTGGCGGCGCTCGACGGTGGACAGCAGTTCGTGTGGATGCACCTGCTGCCGCCACACGCGCCCTACCGCCGGCACGCCCGCTATCTCGACCGCCTGGACGAGCCGCGCGACGACCTGCCGGAGCGAATCACTCCGCTCGACATGCGGCCGTTCGCGGACCCGGAGAGGCCCCTCGATCCGGATCAGCGGGAAAGGGCCTGGCAGCTGTATCAATTGACCGCCGCTCACGCGGACAGCCAGGTCGGCCGGATGCTGGACGCGCTGCGCGACAGCGGGCACTTCGACGAAGCCCTGATCGCCGTGACCTCAGACCACGGCGAGGAGTTCGGCGAGAACGGCCAGGTTCTGCACGGCAACAACCTGCACCGGGTGCTGATCGAGGTGCCGCTGATCGTCAAACTGCCGGTGGACTGGCCCCGTGAGATCGACCCCGGCGCGACGGTGGCCAACCACCGCCTGTTCTCCACGCTGATCGAAGCCGCCGGCGGGACGCCCCCTCCCGGCAGTCCGCCCAGCCTGTTCGAGCCCAGCGCGGACGGCGCCCTGTCCGAGCTCTACCTGGGCAACGGCGTGAACCGGATGTCCCTGGTCGAGGGCGACCGTCAGCTCCTGTGGACCAGCCGCTTCGCGCCAGCGGAGGAGCGCTACTTCGACGCGATGCTGGCGCTAGCCGGCGCCGAGCCTCCATCGCCGCTGCCGGAGCCGCCGGAGGAGCTGACCGCACGCCTCGAACGGGAGTTCGAGAACGCGCCGCCGCTCATGGGGGCGCCCGGAACACGCCCCGATCTCCAGGCCTTCGAGTGGGGCGCCGGCGGCACGATCGAGCCGGGCGCCGCGGAAGACGACTTCGCGCGCCGGTTGCAGGACCGCTGGCAGGCGGAGAACGGTTCCGACCTGGCCGCCAGGCTCGCCGAACGGGGCGAGCCCGAGATCAGTCCGGAAGAGATGGAACGGCTGCGCGCGCTGGGCTACGTCGTGACGTCGCGCAAGCCGGCACCGGACGGCGAATAGTCGGAAGCCGGCGCCCCGGCTACAGCCGCGGCTTGCTGGCCGGCCGGATCCGCAGGTCGTAGACCTCGGCCGACGGCGGCAGCGCTGCGGCGTCGACGATCGCGGTCGCAACGTCCGCGGGGTCGAGAAAGCGCTCGGCGTCGTAGCGCTGGCCGAGACCGCGGCAGACCTCCCGCTGCATCCGGCCGCGGGTCCTTCCGGGGTAGACGCTCAGCACCCGGACACCGTCGGCGTTCACTTCGGCGCGCAGGCCGTCGGCGACCGCCCGCAGCGCGTGCTTGCTCGCGGCGTAGGCGGCGCTACCCGCGCCCGTTCCGAGGCCCGCCGTCGAGTTGACGAAGACGATCAGGCCCCGGCGGGCGCGGAGCGCCGGCAACAGTCGCCGGGTCAGAAGGTATGGAGCGCGGACATTGACGGCGAACTGGAGATCGAGGTCCCCTTCCGGCGCCGATTCGACCGGACCCGCGCGGAAGGCGCCGGCGGCGTGGACGAGGAAATCCACGCCGTCGCCCAGCGACTCCGCGGCCGCGCAGGCGTCCCCGACCGCCGCCTGCCCGGTGAGGTCGCCGGCGACGGTCCGAACGGCGCCGCCTCCCGCCTCGAGTTCCGCGCCCATCTCCCGCAGCCGCGCCTCGTCCCGGCCCAGGAGCAGCAGGGACGCCCCTTCGGCGGCGAGCGTCCGGGCGACCGCCCCGCCGATCGCGCCGGTGGCCCCGGCCACCACCGCTATTCGATCGGCAAACCTCGACACGCGCGGAGCTTACCGGCCGGTAAGCTGCGGCTGATGCCGAGGTCGCTTCGCCTGACGCTGACGATCCTCGCCTTGGCCGGCGCGTCTCCCGGGGGAATCGCGGCCGACGGGCTGACCGCCTACCGCGGATCGGCCTGGGCGCACCTGCAGGCGACCGCCGAACCGCCCATCCTGTGGCTGGGGACCGAACGCTCCGTGGAGTTGCCCGCGCCCGGAGTGGCCGGCTCTGCCCGCTACGACGACCTGGTTCTGCTCGACCCGCAACCTGACGGCCCACAACCTGACGGAAGGGCGGAGTGGGCGGTCGCCGGCGTCGCCCGGGGCGCGGACGGGACGCGCTTCCTGCTCTACGCCGGTCGCGACGGGGGAGTGACCGCTCTGCCCGCGCCAGAGCGGGCGCGACCGGGAAACCGGCTCGTCTCGGCCCGGTGGCTCGCGTCGGGCGGTCCCGAGCCCCTGCACGGCCTTGCCTGGCTCGAAGCGAGCCGTCCCCGCGGCCAGGAAGTCTGGCTGGCGCCCTGGCGCGACGGCGGCTTCGAGCCCTCCGTCCGGCTCGTCGCCGATGGTCCCGGTTCCCAGACCGCGCTGGACGCCGCGGTGCTCGCCGACGGTTCCTGGCTACTCGTCTGGTGCGCCTTCGACGGCGAGGACGACGAGCTCGTCTGGCGGCAACGGCAAGCGAACGGGAACTGGGTCGGCGGCCGAGTCTCGCCCGACAACGGCGTGCCCGACATCACGCCGCGGCTCCTGGTCACCCGGGACGGCGCCGCCGTCGCCTGGAGCCGCTACGACGGCCGCGTCTACCGGGTGCGCACGGCGCGCTTCGAGGAAGGACGCTGGAGCGACGAAGACTGGGCAGGTCCTCCCGATTCGCTCTACCCCGAGTGGACGGGCGACAACGAAACGCTGCTCTACCTCGAAGGCGCGACCCGGACCTGGACCGCGGCCGGGCCGGCGTCGACGCTGCGCTTCGAGGCGGCGACCCCGGCGACGCCCGTTCTCGACCGGGACCCCACATCGGGCCTGCTGCGGGCGCTCTGGCCGGGGACGTCCGGCTGGCGCGCCGAGCCCGGACGGCCCGCCGGGGTACGACCGTGAGGAGAGCCATCCGGGCACTGGCGGTGCGCTTCCAGGCCCGGCTCCGGGACCGCGAGGGACTCTTCGCGAGCCGCACCGCGACTGTGACGCTGGCGGCCCTGAGCTGCTTCCTGCTGGCGGTGCCGCTGACGATCGGGAAGCCCGGCCAACCGGCGACGCTCAAGGCGGACGAGCCCGCCTACTACCTGATGGCGCTCAGCCTCGCCCGCGACCTCGACCTGAGCTATGAGCCGCGGGACGGCGACCGGTTGCTCGAGGAGTTCCCGTTCAGTTCGACCGGCAACCTGATCCTGATGACCTCGGACGGCTGGCAGACCGTCCACTACGGCAAGCCGCTGGCCTATCCGCTGTTCGGGGCGCCCTTCGCCGCCCTGTGGGGCGCCAATGGGCTGCTGTTCCTCAACATGGCGCTGTTCGTCGCCATGCTGTGGCTGGCCGCGATGTTCCTGGCGCGGCGCGCCTCGCCCGGCGTCGCCGCCACCTTCGCCTGCGGCCTGCTGCTGCTCTCGGCCTGCTCGCGCTACGTGTTCTGGATCCAGCCGGAAGTGTTCAACATGTTCGGCGTCTTCGGCGCCCTCTACTGGGGCTTCGAAAACCGCCGGCGCGCCTGGTGGCTGACGGCCCTCTCCGGCGTGCTGCTGGCGCTGCCGGTCTACAACAAGCCGATGTTCGCCGCGATCGCGCTGCCTCTCGCCGGCGCCTTCCTGCTGCGCCGGCAGTGGCGGACGGCCGCCCTCTGGATCGCCGGCTTCGCGGCCACGCTGGCGCTGCTCTCCGCGATGTCGCTCGGCTGGACCGGCCAGTTCCTGCCCTACCTCGGCTCCGACGTGCGGGCGGCGGTGCGCGTGTGCGAGCCGGGCGGCTGGCCGCCGGAGATTGTCGAAGCCCGCCGCATCGCCGCCGGAGCCGCTCCGACGACCGGCGAAGCAGCCGCCGCGGTCACCATCCCGGACTCGCCGACCGGCAACACGTTCTCCTGGCTCTTCCGCATTCCCCGCCAGTCGGTCGGCGAGGTCGTCGAGAACGTCGGCTACTTCCTGGTCGGCCGCCACGCGGGGCTACTGCCCTACCACCCGTTCGCGGTCATCGCCTTCGGCCTGTTCCTGTTCAGCGGTCGCCGCGACCGGGACCGCTGGCTGCTGGTCCTGGCGCTGGCCGTGATCGCAGGCTACTTCCTGCTCTTCATCGGCTGGAACTGGCAGGGCGGCGGCGGCTTCATCGGCAACCGCTACTTCGTGAGCGTGATGCCGGCGTTTCTCTTCCTCGTGCCGGGCCGGATCCCGCCGTGGACGCTGCCGGCCGGCTTCCTCGCCGCCGGCCTGTTCGTCGGCGCGATGGTGCTGGCGCCCTTCGGCGTCACCGTGCCCGCGCCGACGCTGCAGGCGCACACCCGCAACGCGCCGCTCCGCTACCTGCCGTTCGAGTTCTCTCTGCGCAACGTGCCCGGCTACGAGCGGAGAAGCATCGCCGGCATGAGGATCCTCGGCCGGGCCGACCGTGTGCTGGAACGCGGCGGTTCCTGGTGGGTTGCCGCCCGCGGTCCGAGCGAGCTGTTCATCGAGTCCAGGCACCGGTTCGACAGCCTGACGCTCTTCGTCACTTCGCCCGTGGCGCCGAATCGCCTGCGGCTGAGGCTCGACGGCGGTCCGGCGGTCGACGTGGAGTTCGCCGAGGCCGGCCGGCGCCAGCGGGTGACTCTCGGTTCATCCAGGCCGCACAAGACGCGACGGCGCGACGGCCACCGCAGCTACGTCCATCGCCTGCGCGTCGAGACGGACCGCGGCGCGCCGACCATCTGGACCAGGGTGCGGCCGCCGGCCCCGTGCGCCGCCTACGCCTGGAACCGCGAAACCGACGAGACCTTCTACCTCGGCGCCGAACTGCGGTTCCTGGGTAGTGAGGAACACATGAACGCGGAGGTCTTCGCAGCGCGGATCGGCACCGTCGGCCTGATGCCGGCCACGCTTCCGGCCGGTGCGGAAGTCGAACTCCCGGTCGGCGTGACGAACGAGTCCCAGATCACCTGGCGTCGCCAGGGCTACGTCGGCGTGAACCTCGCGTCCCGCTGGCGGCAGGGCATCGCGACGGGCGAAGACGAAGAGCCCGGTCCCCGGATCGCCCCGGAAGGCAGGCGCACCCTGCTGCCGGAGCTGGACCCCGGCGCCTTCGCGACGGTGATGCTGCGGGTGCGCGCACCGGACGAACCAGGCGACTACACCCTGGATATCGACCTCGTCTACGAGCAGGTCGCCTGGTTCGAGCAGCGCGGCGGCGTACCGCTACGGCTGCCGGTCCGGGTGGAGGCGCCCGGCACGCTCGAGTAAGGCTCCCTCAGGCCAGCTCTTCGAGCAGTCCGGCCTCGCGCAACGCGTCGGCCGCCTCGCCGACGACGCCTGGCGGCAGGCCGGAGCGCTCAGCGATGTCGTCCAGCGAATGCTCGCCGTCGCTCTGGTTGAGCACCCACAGCATCGCGATCTCGAACTCCTTGCGGCCGGCGCCGCCGAGGCCGCCGTAGAGGCCGCGGCGGCCGAGCTGGGGTTCGCCGAAGGGCTCGAGGTTGCGATAGCGGCGGCCGCCGCCGCTCTTCCGGCCGCCTTCGGCGGCAACCGGTGGGGGCGCCGGCGCACCCAGCCTTTCCTCCAGCGCGGCCGCCGTCGCCAGATACGCCGCCAGGGAGCCGGCGAGGGCTTCCGCGCCGATGAAGGACAGATCGTCGGCGGAGGTGTGGTACTCGGGGTAGCGGCCCCAGGGCGTGCGGGTCAGCACCCCGACCGGCAGGTCGAAACCCGGGGAGCAGTACTGGCGCTCGTCGTAGCCGAAGGGGAAGAAGTCCTCGGTGACGAGGTCCTCGCCGAGACCGGCCAGGGCGGCGACCACGGCGCGGTCGATCTCGTGCTCGCCGTAGCGGCTCCTCTTGTAGTGGAAGCCGCCCCCGTCGCCGAGGTTGGCGGCGATCAGCCCGTGGCGAAAGCTGTCGAGGCGGTCGCGGTTCCGGGCCAGCCAGGCGATCGCGCCGATGGCGCCCGGGGCGAACAGGAAACGGTAGCTGTAGCGGCGTTCGGGCACCGCGGCCAGCGCTTCGGCCAGGTGGACCGCGACCGCGATCCCCGAGAGATTGTCGTTGGCGAGCTGCGGGTGGCAGACGTGGCTCGAGATGAGCACCTCTTCGGCGCTCGACCCGGGGAGCAGGCACTCGCCCCAGGTCATCGAGCCGTCCTCCAGCGAGGCGTCGACGAAGACCTCGTACTCGCCGTCCGGCAGCGATTCCAGGAGACGATGAGGCAGGCAGAAGCCCCAGGTTTCTTCGTAGTAGGAGGTGCGGTAGGGGATCAGGTCCGGCTGTTCGGACAGGCTGTGGAGGTGCGGCCGCAGCTCGTCGAGCCTCATCGTGCGATGCACGGGGACGCTGTAGCCGACGAGGTGGAGGTTGTGGTCGGCCAAATCGACGACGCGGCGGCCCGAGGGACCGCGAATCCACGCCTGACGCGGGTTCCACTCCCGCGGCACGGTCCAGTCGAGGACCTGCGTGCCGGTCGGCAGTTCGTGGACCTGCAACGGGATGCGGCGGGCAATCCGATCGAGGGTCTCGCGCACGCCGTCGCCGGTCAGGCTGCGAGGGATGGGGTAGAGCCCGGCGGCGAGGTCCATCATCGACCGTCCGGCCGCGTCGCGGTCGAGGGCGGTGAGCGCCTGCCGGACGGTGGACATGGACCTATTCTGCGCGAAGCCTGAATGGAGCCGGCCTGGCGGCCGGCGCGCCTCACTGGCCGCCTGCGGCGGCAGCCGGCGGGGACGCCAGCGCACCCAGTGTGCGGCAGCGCCGGTTACAAGTACCCCATCGCCTTCAGGCGCTCGATCTCCTGCCGCGTCCGCTCGACGTTGGTGCCGCCCACCGTGTCGACCGGCTGCCACGCGTCGCGGTAGGTCGCCACGCGCCCGGACGAACCCACATCGAGCGGCGCCTCGAACGCCTCGCTCAGCACCCTGCCCTCCGCATCCTCCGGCAGAGGCAGACCCAGCAGCGCCACCATGGTCGGGAAGACATCGAGCACGTGGCTAGTCTCCAGCCGGTGACCGCGGCGGATGCCGGGGCCGTACATCAGCAGGACGCCGTCCGGGCCGTGCCGGTGCTGGGTGTACAGCCGGTGGACGAAGGTCGGCGACTGGCCGTGATCCGAGGCGACGACGAAGACCGTCTCCGGACCCAGGGCCCGGCGCAACTCGCCGACCAGGCCGTCGATCCGCCGGTAGACATCGGCCACCGCTTCCCCGTGCTCTTCGATGCCCGCCCGAGAGACGAACGGGAAGAACTCCGGCTCGGCCCAGCGCCAGCGCTGGTGCGAGACGGTGTCCGGTTCATGGGTGTAGAGGTTGAGGAAGCGCGGCGGCGGCTCGCCCTGCGCGGAGCGGTGCTCCAGCAGGGCGATCACGGCCCGGTGCTGCCAGTCGAGGTCCGGCCGGCCGGCGGCCGCGTCCATGACCTCCCGGGGCAACTCCGGCGGCTGCGCGAACCACTCGAGCGTCGTGTCCACGGTGCCGGACGCCGCCAGCGTGTCGTTCAGGCCGTAGCCGAGAAGCCGGCTCGACGGATCGAACATCCGCTGAGCCGGAAACGAGTAGAAGTAGCCGTCGACGACGACGGTCGCCAGCCCGGCCCGATCCGCGATCTCCCAGATCGGCGGCGACGCCAGATCGAGCCGGTTGACGAAGCGCCGCGAGATCCCCGGCGCCCCGGCCACCAGGTCGATCAGCTCCTTGAAGCTGGTGCGGTGAACCGGAAACAGGCCGGCTCCCGAACCCGGAAACCGAATCCGGTAGAAGTCGTGCACGCCGTGCCGCCGGGGCGTCTCGCCGGTGTAGATCGACGCCCAGATCACCGCGGAGTTGGCGTCGCTGATCGTCGCGAGCCGGCTCGACGTGCCCTCGCGGACGAACTCCGCCAGGTTCGGCAGCTCGCCGTCGTCGATCAGGTCCTGGAGCATGTCGGGGTCCACCCCGTCGAACCCCAGCAGGGCCACCGGCGGCCCGTCGCCGGCGACCAGCGCCGTCGGGTCGAAGGACGCCGTCCTTTCCTCCGGAGCGAGCCGGAACGCGATCGGCAGCACCACATGGGCCACGACCAGGGCCAGCGCGAGCGCGCCCACCAGCCGCGGCAGTCGACCGGAGGCGGCGAGACGGGCCGCCCGAGCCGCAAGCGCCCAGGTGACGATCCAGATGACGGCGCCGGTCAGGACGCCGGCCACGGCAAGAAACAGCGCCATGCTCCGGAAGCCGCGGGGCGTGAACCAGGGGACCTGCCCGTAGGTCAGGCCGTAGAACAGGACGAGCTCGAGGAAAACGAGATTGAAGAGGCAGGCGGCGAAGACGACCGGGTTGCCCGCGGGCCTGCGGCGCAGTTGGGCGAGCGTCCGCCACAGCAACCCCAGACCGCCGAAAGCGGCGCCCGCCCAGACCCCGTAGAGCAACGCGAACAGCAGGAGCGCGGCGACTCCGGTGACGGCGCTCTCCGTCCGGTTGTGCACCAGGTGCGCAAGCGAGATCGGGCCGCCGAACAGCAGCGCGCCGAACAACAGACCGGCGCTCAGGTCGCGGCCGCAGGCGACCAGCGACTCGCGAACGAAGGAAGCGGCGCCAGCACGTTCGGCCACGGGCCGGGATGATACGGCAGCGATGGCCCGTCGCTGCTAGGGTCGCGCTCCCCGCGTCGGCGCGATGCGGGCCGAACCGCGAGTTGCCTGAAGGAACTGGACATGGCCACTTCTGAAGCAGCAGGGTCGGTCATGGGACTTGCGACGGACTCGTGACAGCGAAATCCAACGTAGTCGTCGTCGGCATGCAGTGGGGCGACGAGGGCAAGGGAAAGATCATCGATCTCCTGTGCCCCGCCTTCGACGCCGTGGTCCGCTTCCAGGGCGGCAACAACGCCGGCCACACGGTGAAGTTCGGCAGCGGCGAGGGCGACGAGCACTTCGCGTTGCACCTGATCCCCTCCGGCATCCTGCACGAGGGAGTGGCCTGCTACCTGGGCAACGGCATGGTGATCAACCCGGACGCCTTTCTCGCCGAGGTCGCCCAACTGGAGCGACGAGGCATCGAAACGGCCGGCCGGCTGCGGCTTTCCGACCGGGCGCACGCCCTGACGCCGGTGCACGTGGCGCTCGACATCGTCCGCGAGGAGGCTCGGGGAGCGAACCGAATCGGCACGACGGCCAAGGGCATCGGCCCGGCCTACGAGAGCAAGATCGGCCGCACCGGCATCCGCCTGGCAGAGCTCGTCGCCGGCGGCGAGGCGATGATGAACCGGCAGATCGTACGAGTCGCGGACTTCGAGCGCGCCGCCGCCGAAGGCGCCGAACTGGACCCCGAAGCCGCCGCCGAAGACTTCACCCGCTGGGCCGAACGCCTGTCTCCCTACCTCTGCGACCTGTCGGTCGAGCTCGACGGTCTGATGCGGAGCGGGCGCACCGTGCTCTTCGAGGGCGCGCAGGGCGCCCTGCTCGACGTCGACCACGGGACCTATCCCTACGTGACGAGCTCGAACTCGACGACCGGCGGCGCCGCGACCGGCAGCGGCGTGCCGCCGACGGCGATCGACGGCGCGATCGGGGTAGTCAAGGCGTACACGACCCGGGTTGGCGAAGGGCCGATGCCCACCGAGCTGTTCGACGACGTGGGAAGCCACCTGCGAGACCGCGGACACGAGTTCGGCACGACGACCGGCCGGCCCCGGCGCTGCGGCTGGCTCGACCTGGTCGTCCTGCGCCACGCCAGCCGGGTCAACGGGGCGCGCTGCCTGGCGCTGACGAAGATCGACGTGCTCGACGAACTGGACGAACTCCAGGTCTGCGTCGCCTACCGCATCGGCGGCGAGGTGGTGCACAACCTGCCGGCGGTCACCGACCGCCTGGAAGCCGCCGAGCCCATCTACCGCAGCTTCCCCGGCTGGAAACAGGACACGCGCGGGGTACTCGAGCGGAGGGACCTGCCGCAGGCCGCCCTCGACTACATCGACTTCCTGGAGCAGGAACTCGAGGCCAGCGCGGATCTGATCTCGTCCGGTCCACGGCGTGAGGAAACCGTCGTCAGCGGCGGTGGCGCGCTCGGGGAGTGGCTGGGCGACCGTCTCGGAGCGGTGCAGGCGGCCGTCGGAGAGTAAACCGGATTCCGCCTGCGGCGGATGCCGGCCAGAGGGCCCGGCGCACCGACAAGCCGGCACGTCCCCCGGGGCGTATACTGCGCCGGGCCGTTAGCTCAGTTGGTAGAGCAGTGGACTTTTAATCCAAGGGTCGGGGGTTCGATCCCCTCACGGCCCACCACGGTCAAGCGCTAGCGGGGCGCGTAGTACCAGATCGGCGACGACCAGGCTCGCTCCTGGATCGTCACCGGAACGCCGGCTCGCGGCTCGACGCCCGCCCGTAGCGCGTCCCAGGTGGTCCAGCGGCAGGTCGGGTTCTCGAGCACCCGCACGTAGTACACGGCGTCGGCACCCGGGTCGAAGTCCGGATCCTGCCAGACCGCGGCGAGTTCGCCGGCGCCCAGGTCTTCACTGAAGGAGCAATCCGTGAGATCGACGGTGGCCCCGTTGTCGGGGCAGCGATGGGTTTCCGGATCGACCGTTCCGCCGTCCGAGCAGGCCACGTCGTAGACCTGCTCCCGGATCTCCTTGCGGTAGCCGCTGTCGTACCAGCCCTTGACGACCTGGAGCCGCTGCAGCGGGGCGCTGAGTCGGTCCTGCTGAGCCCAAACCAGGAAGCGGGGTGACGCGTCCGTCTCGGCGAGCAGGTCGCCGCCCATCGGCACGCCGCCGGCGTAGGCCTGCCCGATCAGGTCCGGACTGGCCGGATCGAGGCCCTCGTAGTCGAAGCCGCCGAAGAAGCGCAACCGGATGCGGGTGCCGGAGGTGGCGTACGTTTCCTTGCGGCGCATCCCCTGGAAGATGGCATCGCGGGTGTTTTCCTCGGCCCACACGGCGGCCAGGCCGGAGGCCGAGAACTGGGCGCGTCGCATCCCGAAGTACGGCCCCAATGCATCGTCGACCACATCGCCGAACGCCTGCTCGGCCGGGGGCAGGCTGCCGATGTAGTCCAGCCGCTCCTGCGAGACCGGCACCGACCCCCGGTTCTCGGCCGTCCCCGAGACCGGCGACGACCCGAAGGTGTTCGACTCGTCGAAGGAGGGCGCCCCGTTGTGGGTGTCGCTCGAACCGACGAAACCGATCTTGAACGGATTGCCGCGGCCCTCCTGCTCGAGCGCCAGCCCGCTGACGAGGGCCTGCCGCGCGTAGCTGCGGCTCGGATCGCTGTGCGCGGAGATCTTGCCCTTGCGAGTGTTCAGGATCTCGAAGTCGGCCCACTCGTCGTCGGGCGAGAGCCTGGGGTGGGTCTCCGAGGTGCCCTTGACCTGGGTCAGCTCGACCAGCGGCTCGTTCCGCATCCGCTGCTCGGCGAAGGCGTTGTCGACGGCGCGGCCGTCGGAGTACTTCAGCCGGAACACCTGGCCGTGGGACTGGTTCGAGTTGTGCGGGATCGCCAGGCTGTCTACGCCCTGCTCCCGCAGCCGGTCCATCCAGCTCCAGAGCTGTTCCGGCTCGTGGGAATCGATCCGCGTGAACGGCCGGGCCGGCGCCTTCGACCCGGCGAAGATGACGTTGCGGTGGTACGCCGCCGACTCGGGCGCAGGCGTCGAGGAGGTCCACTCGTAGGCGATGAAGGTGGTGAAGTTGCCCGGGTCGTTGTGACGCTCGGCGGCCAGGATCGAGTCCTCCCAGGCCGACCGGTGGGCAGCGTCGTCGAAGGACGCGTACTGCATCTGCGGGTGGTTCGCCATCCGCGCCCGCTGGCGCCGCAGGAAGCCTCCATCGGTACGCATCTGGCGTCCGAAGCTCTGGCGGAACAGGACCGAGCGCGTCTGCACCGAGTAGGGGTGCAGGTTGTCGCCCTCGTTCACGCCGTGGAACTCCCCCGCGCCGGGAAGCTGGCCCACGCGGGTCGACGGGTCGGCCCACAGCGGCACCATGCCGAGAAAGAAGCCGTGGTCCGAGACGGCAAGGAAGTCGAGGGGTTCGCGGAGCTTCATCGGATCGCCGAAGGAACTCTCGATCTCCTCTCCCTTGGCAAACCGGTAGCTCTCGTCGGGCGTAACCTCGGCGCCGAGAAGGTAGGCGTCGAAGGAGTAGCGGGTGTGGATGTGGACGTCGCCGAAGTAGACGTTCCGGTGCTCGCTGTAGCCCTCGGTCGGCGAGGCGGGCGCGGGCATCTCGGCGTAGTCCCTGACGGACAGCGAGGTGTCGGAGCAACCGAAGGCGGTGAGACCCAGGATCACGGCCGCGGCGGAGAGCTTCGGCAGGGTCGTTCGACGCTTTGATAGGGGCATCTCCACAGGGTAGCGCGCCATAGGATCGAGTCCATGCGAATCCCATCGATGGCACGGCCCCTCCTTCTCTCAACGTTGGCGGCAACGCTCGCGCCGGCGGCGGCCGTCAGCGACGACCGCGGCGCCCTGCTCGAACGAATCGACACACTCGTCTCCGAATCGATGGAGGCAACGCAGACCCCTGGCATCTCCGTCGCCGTGCAGCACCGCGGCGAACTGATCCTGGCCAGGGGTTACGGCCTCGCCGACGTCGAGAACCGGGTGCCGGCAACGGAGCACACCGTCTACCGCATCGGTTCCGTCACCAAGCAGTTCACCGCGGCGGCGGTGATGAAGCTGGTCGAGCAGGGGAAGGTCGCGCTCGACGACCCGATGACGAAGCACTTCCCCGACTACCCGGTGGGCGAGTTCCACATCACGGTAGGCCAGTTGCTGGATCACACCAGCGGCATCAAGGGCTACACCGAGATGCCGGCGTTCTGGGAGCAGGGCCGCCTCGACCTCTCGCACGAGCAGATGATCGAGCTCTTCTCGACCGTGCCATACGAGTTCGAACCTGGCGACCGCTACCAGTACAACAACTCCGGCTACTACCTGGCGGGCCTGCTGGTCGAAGAGGCGAGCGGCAAGTCGTACGCGGAGTACCTCGAAGAAACGTTCTTCCGGCCCCTCGGAATGCGCGAGTCCCACTACCTCTACAACGATCCGATCGTGCCCAACCGCGCCGAGGGTTACCGGGTCGAGGACGGAGTCCTGCTGAACGACGAACCGCTCTCAATGCACCTGCCGTTCGCCGCCGGCGCGCTCGGCTCCAGCGTCCTCGACCTGGTGCGCTGGATCGTGGCGCTCGGCGCGAGCGACGTGGTCGGGCCGAACGGTCTCGAGGCGATGACGACCCGGCGACGCCTGCCCGGCGGCGACGAGATCGGCTACGGCCTCGGTCTGTTCGTCGGCGAGATGGCCGGCCGGCCGAAGATCGAGCACGGCGGCGGCATCAATGGTTTCCTGAGCCAGCTCTCCTGGTACCCGGACGATGAAGTCATCGTCGCGGTGCTCAGCAACAGCACGTCGGCTGAACCGGGTCCGCTCGAAGCCCGGATCGCCCGCGCCGTCCTTGGCGTGCCGGAACCGAACCACCAGGCAGTGGACCTGGACGAAGACGAGCTCGAGCGCTACGCCGGCGTCTACGACTTCGGGCGGAGTCCGCTACCCGCCGCGGTGAAGGACGGCGTCCTGCTCATCGCCGGACGAGAGACCGTGCCGATCGGCGACCACCGCTTCGCCGGCACCCGCGACCAGGAGCAGATCGCGATCTTCGAGGTCGATTCAGAGACCGGCGTGGCCACCCACCTGCGCCTCGAGCGCTGGGGTCAGGTCCAGCGCGGCCAACGCGCCGGCGCCGACCCGTAGCTGCCTCAGATGTGCCACTCGATCGAGTCGCCGTTGTAGGTCGTCGTCACTCGCCGACCCGGCGGGGACTCGCGGCCGTCCTGCATCTCCTCGTTCCAGCGCGCGAACGCCTCCTTCAGCTTCGCGACGACCTCCGGGTTGGCGGCGGACAGGTCCTCGGACTCGCCGGGATCCCGGTCGACGTCGTACAGGCGGACCCGGTCGCCCGCCATCAGCAGCTTCCAGGAGCCGTGACGGACGGCCGCGTTAGGGCCGGACCGCCAGAACAGGTACTCGTGCGGCGCGCCCTCCGTCTCCCCTGACAGGTAGGGGATGAGGTCGACCCCGTCGAGCCGGTAGCTCTCCACGTTCGGGACGCCCGCCAGGCTTGCCGATGTGGCGAAGAGGTCGAGCGAGCTGATCGGGTGCTCGTAGACGGTGCCGGCCGGGATGCGGCCGGGGAAGCGCATCAGGAAGGGAACACGGATGCCGCCCTCGTAGAGGTTCCGTTTGTGGCCGATCAGCGGGCTGTTGTGGATGCGCTCCGTGTCCTGCGTGGACATCGCCCCATTGTCGGAGGTGAAGATGACGAGGGTGTTGTCGGCGAGGCCGTGCTCCTCGAGCTTGGCGAGCACCGTGCCGACCGCGTCGTCGAGTGCGCTGACCATGCCGGCGTAGACGCGACGGTACGGGTCGTCGAAGTCCGGGAAGCGCTGATAGTGCTCGTCCATCACCTGCATCGGGGCGTGGACCGCGTAGAAGGCGAGATAGAGGAAGAAGGGCTTGTCCCTGTTGCGATCGATGAACTCGATCCCTTCGCGGGCGAGTTGCGTGGTCTGGTACTCCTTGAGCTCGTCCTCCTCGCGGCCCTTGAACATGGCCACGATGCGGTCCGGGTTCCCGCGGGTCACCGGCTTCATCTCCAGCGCATGCGCGTCCGGCCAGCTCGGGTCGACGTAGTTCATGCCTGACGGCATGCCGTAGAAGTAGTCGAAGCCACGGTCGAGGGGATGCAGGAGCCGCCGCATGCCGAGTTGCCACTTGCCGATCGCGGCGTTGGTGTAGCCGGCGGTCTTGAGCGCGCCGGCGATCGTGCGGTGGTGAATGCCGAGCGTTCCGCGGGCGGCGCCGATCGGCGGCACGGTCTGGGAGTTCAGCTCCTTGCCCCAGCGCTGCTGGTAGCGGCCCGTGATCAGCCCGTTGCGCGACGGGTTGCACACCGGCGCGGTCATGTAGCCGGAGACGAAGCGCACGCCGTCCTCGCCGAGCGAGTCGATGTTCGGTGTCGGGATGCTCGCGCCGCCGTAGGCCGAGATGGCGCCGTAGCCGAGATCGTCGGCGAACAGGAGGACGATGTTGGGCGGATCCTCGGCGGCGGTCGCAGCCGTCGCCAGCAGAAAGCAGGAGATTACGAGTCTCTTCATCGGGTATCTCCCTTCGAACATCGTTCGGGTTTCTTCCGTTCAGGATACACGCGCCTCGGGCGGGGATCGGCCTTCCGCGAGCAAGTACGATTGCTCGCCATGCGATCCGCCAGCGCCACGAACCCGACCGCCGCCGTCGCGGCGGTGCTCCTCCTCACTGCCTGCGGCCCGACCGACGAAGACTGGCCGGTCTACCTCGGCGACTCCGGACGCCGGCACTACAGCCCGCTGACCGAGATCGACCGGGACAACGTGAGCCGGCTCGAGGTCGCCTGGGTCTACGACGCGGGCGAACCCCGGGGGCCGGGCGCCACGATGTACACGAGCCCCCTGGTCATCGACGGCGTGCTCTACGCCCTCTCGCCCCATCTCGACGCCTTCGCGCTCGACGCCGCCACCGGCGAGGAGATCTGGCGCAGCGAACTGGAGCTTCCCGGCAACGCCCAGCGCGGTCTCATGTGGTGGGAGAAGGGCTCCGACCGGCGGCTCTTCTACACCCACGGCAAGGACCTGATCGCGCTCGACGCCGCCGACGGCAGCCTGGTCGAGGGCTTCGGCGACGGCGGTGTCCTCGACGTGACGCCGGACGTCGACCGGGCCGGCGTCATCTTCGTCACCGTGCCGGGACTCGTCTTCGAAGACAAGCTGATCCTCGGCTTCTCGACGAACGAGGACGCGAACGCGTACCCGGGTTCGATCCGGGCCTTCAGCGCGGTCGACGGCAGCCTGGTCTGGCAGTTCGACACGATTCCCAGGCCCGGCGACACTGGCTCCGAAACCTGGGCCGAGGGCTCGCTCGAGAGCGCGGGCGGCGCCAACGTCTGGACCGGCATGGCGCTCGACGAGGAGCGCGGCATCGTGTTCGCGCCGACCGGGTCGGCGACCCCCGACTTCTACGGCGCGAGCCGTCTCGGCGACAACCTGTTCTCCGACGCCCTGGTGGCGGTGGACGCGCGGACCGGCGAACTCAAGTGGCACTTCCAGGTCGTCCGCCACGACCTCTGGGACAAGGACAATCCGTCGCCGCCGACCCTGGTCCGGCTCGAGCGGGACGGCCGAACGATCGACGCGGTCGCGATCACGACGAAGACGGGGCAGCTCTACGTCTTCGACCGGGAGACCGGCGAGTCGATGTACCCGATCCACGAGATCGAGACGCCGATTCCGAGCACCCTGCCGGGCGAGGTGACGGCGCCGACCCAGCCGATGTCGGCGGTGGTCATCAGCCGCCAGGACTTCGAGATCACGAACCGCACCCCGGAAGCGCGCGCGTTCGTCGAGGAGCGGATCAAGGACTGGGACCTCCGGCCCTGGGCGCCGCCGAAGGTCGGCACCGTCCTCTTCATGCCGTGGTACGACGGCGGCGGCGAGTGGGGCGGCTCGGCGTTCGATCCGGGCGCCAACCATCTGATCGTCAACGCGAACGACGTCGCCGGCATCCTCGAACTGACCGAGGTGCCGGTCGGCTTCAGCCGCTACGGCACCTACGCGCTTCACTGCGGCCGTTGCCACGGGCAGAAGCTCGAGGGCACCGACATGGGCGGCCCCCTGCTCGGCGTCGGCGACCGCCTGTCCCGAGGCGAGATGCGCCGGATCATCCGCGAGGGCAGCGGCCGGATGGAGGGTTTCGCGCACCTCAACCGGATCGAGCTGGGTGCGATCGAGGCCTACATCCTGTCGCCGGAGCCCGAGGAAGACGAGCCAAGAGGGGAGCTCGCCTACGCGCTAGGCGGCTACGTCTATCTCCGCGACCACGAGAACCTGCCCGGCAACTCGCCACCCTGGGGAACGCTCAACTCGATCGACCTGGCGACCGGAGAGATCGCCTGGAAGGTGCCGTTCGGGGACTACCCCACGCACCCCGGCCTCGGCTTCGGCGCGGTGAACTACGGCGGCCCCGTGGTGACGGCGTCGGGTCTCATCTTCATCGGAGCGACGCCGGACGAGATGTTCCGCGCCTACGACACGAGGAACGGCGAGATCCTCTGGGAAGCGAAGCTGTCGGCCGCCGGCTACTCGACGCCGGCCGTCTACAGCGTGGACGGCAAGCAGTACGTCGTGATCGCCGCCGGCGGCGGCCGGACGGGCGGGCCTTCCGGGGGCGAGTACATCGCGTTCAGCCTGCCGGAGTAGCTGCTACCGGCAGAAGGTTGTGGTGTCCGGGCAAAACTGCGGCAGATCTACCCACTTCCACGCCGACGACCGCGCTGAAGGTCACGGCGCCATGCCGTGGCGGCGCAGAAAGTCGAGCAGTAGCTCGACGGTCGCATCGCCTTCCTTCGCCATGTTCGGCCGGATCGAGTTGTGCGTGCGGTCGACCAGCCACTCGAACTCGACTTCGGCGCCCGCGGCCTCCATCGCCTCGAACATCTCCACGTTCTGCGTACGGCGGTTCTCCGTGTCGCCGTCGGCGACGGTGATCAGCATCGGCGGCAGGCCGGACGCAACGTAGCGGATCGGCGAGGCTTCGCGTACGAGTTCCGGGTCGGCACGCCAGGTCAGGAGGTGGCGCTCCCGGCCGGCGCGTTCGGCGTTCATCAGACCGGTGATCGGCAGCGACGCGCGAACGTACTGGAGACCCAGTTCGTGGGCCCGGAGGTAGCGCTCGTCGACGGAGAGCAGCGCCGCGATGTGGCCGCCGGCGGAGCCGCCCGAGACGGCGATGCGGTCCCGGTCGCCACCGTGGTTCCCGATGTGGTCCCGGACCCAGCGGAACGCCGCGGCCGCGTCCTCGATGTAGGCGGGGTAGGCGTACTCGGGCGACAGCCGGTAGTTGGGCGCCGCGACGAGATAGCCGAGCGAGGCGAACCGCGGTCCCAGATCGACGAGGCTGTGCTTGTCTCCGTTGTAGAGCCCGCCGCCGTGGAAGAAGACGATGACGGGGTGCGGGCCGTCGCCGGCCGGGAGGTAGAGGTCGAGCTTGCCTCGGCCGCCGGCGTAGGCGTCGCCGCTGGCGTACTCGAGGTTGCGGACGACGCGGATTCCGTTGGTGGTCTCCACGGCGAAGTCCCAGTTGTCGGGCCCGCGCCGGGTCTTGCGTCCGCGGCCGGCGCCGCCGCGGCCGATCGTGTCGAGTTCGTCGGCTGAGAGGACGCCGTCGTCGTCGGCGTCCAGCGCGAAGAGGAGGACGCGCCGGGCCTGGGAGGGGAGTTCGGATGAGGCCAGAGTGCCATCGCCGTCGGCGTCCAGGGCGGCAACGAGTGGCGCCGGGGTCTCGGTCTGCGCCGGGCTCGGCGCCGGAAGAAGCGCGATGGCGATAGCGGAGGCGAGCGAGCGGATCATCCTGCCCTCATCGTAGCGCCGCCCAGAGAGCCGGCCGACAGTGGGCGACGATCAGCCGGCGAGGAGTTGCCGCGCGCGGTCCGCGATCGCGGCGGCGTTGATGCCGAGGTTCTCCACGAGATCACCGTAGGGCGCCGAGGCGCCGAAGCGGTCGAGGCCGAGGACATCGCCGTCGGAACCGGTCCAGCGCTCCCAGCCCAGGGTCGCGGCGGCTTCGACGGCGAGCCGGCGGCGGACGCCGGGTGGCAACACCTGGTCGCGGACCTCCTGCGGCTGCGCGGCGAAGGCCTCCCAGGAGGGCATGCTGACGACGCGGACGGCGTGGCCTTCGGCGGTGAGCTCGGACGCCGCGTCGAGAGCGGGAGCGACCTCGGAGCCTGTGGCGATCAGGATCAGGTCGGGTTCGCCGGCGCAGTCGCTGACGACATAGGCGCCGCGGCTTACTCCCTCCAACGCGCCGTCGGCGGTCGCTTCGAGCACGGGGAGCTTCTGGCGCGTGAGGACCAGGGCGCAGGGGCCCGGCGTCTCCAGGGCCAGCGCCCAGGCGGCGGCGGTCTCGTTCGCGTCGGCCGGGCGGACGACGACCAGGCCCGGCACGGCGCGCAGGTGCGCCAGGTGCTCGATCGGCTGGTGGGTCGGGCCGTCCTCGCCGAGGAACACGGAGTCGTGGGTGAAGACGTAGATCGCCCGGAGTTCCATCAGCGCCGCCAGCCGTAGGCTCGGCTTGAGGTAGTCGAGGAAGCAGAGGAAGGTGCCGCCGTAAGGGCGAAACAGCCCCGAGAGCGCCAGGCCGTTCATCGCCGCGGCCATCGCGTGCTCGCGGACGCCAAAGCGGAAGTGGCGCGTTGGCGCGCCGGCCGCGTAGTCGCCTTCGCCTTCGAGCAGCGTGTTGTTCGATCCGGTCAGGTCGGCCGAGCCGCCGGCGAGCTCCGGCACCAGGTCCTTCAGCGCGTTGAGGGTGACCCCGGATGCGGAACGCGTGGCGATCGGGCCGGCATCGGGCTCGAAACGCGGGAGTGCATCGCGCCAGCCCTCCGGCAGGCCGACGGCCAGACGGCGGTCCAGCTCGGCAGCCGCCTCCGGGTACTCGCGGCGGTAGGACTCGAGCAACCGTTGCCACTCGGCGGCGGCCTCGGACCCGAAGTCGGCAGCCGGCGCGAACGCCGCGCGGGCCGCTTCCGGGACGAGGAACTCCGGCTCGAGCGGCCAGCCAAGAGCTTCCTTGGTCGCCACCACTTCGTCAGCGCCGAGCGGCGCGCCGTGAGACGACGCGCTGTCCTGCTTGTTCGGGCTGCCGTAGCCGATGTGGGTGCGAACCTGGATCAGGCTCGGCCGTCCGGTCTCCGCGAGCGCTGCCTCGAACGCCGCGTCGAGGGCCTCGATGTCGTTGCCGTCCTCAACGGACAAGGTGTGCCAGCCGTACGCCCGGTATCGCCCGAGCACGTCCTCGCTGAAGCTGAGGTCCGTCGGACCGTCGATCGTGATCCGGTTCGCGTCGTAGAGCACGTTCAGCTTGCCGAGGCCGAGGTGACCGGCCATCGAGCAGGCCTCGGAGGCGACTCCTTCCATCAGGTCGCCGTCGCTGGCGAGCACCCAGGTGCGGTGGTTGAACAGGACGTGGCCCGGACGGTTGAAGCGCGCCGCGAGCAGTTGCTCGGCGATCGCCATGCCGACAGCGGCCGAGATGCCCTGGCCGAGCGGGCCGGTCGTGACTTCGACGCCGGGGGTGAGTCCGTGCTCGGGATGGCCCGGGGTGAGCGAACCGTACTGCCGGAAGTTCCGGATCTCGTCCAGGCTCAGGTCGTAACCGGCCAGGTGCAGCAGGCCGTAGATCAACGCCGAGGCGTGGCCGCAGGAAAGCACGAAGCGGTCGCGGTTCGGCCACTGCGGATCCGCGGGGGCGAAGCGCAGGTACTTCGTCCACAGCAACGCCGCCATCGCCGCCTGGCCCATCGGCGCGCCGGGATGGCCGCTGTTCGCCCGCTCGACCATGTCAACGGCGAGGAAGCGCAGCGTGTCCGTCGCGACATCCAGCGGCTGACGCTGCGGCGGCCCGCCGGCCTCGGGCGTTCCGGCGGCCTCGACCTGACTCATCGACGCGTGGTTCTCGTGGGTCGTGGGCGCGGCGGACGAAGGCGTGGCGAGGGGCCGGTCAAGCGGCGCCAAGCATACACCTCGCGGCCTAGGGCTCCCGGAAGCTGGCAAAGCTACGGGAGCACGGGTTCTCCAGGTCGAATTGGGCGAGTTCGACCGCGCGCGCCACGGCATCCTTCAGTGCATCGGGGGCAGCAGGGTCGTCGGCATCGAACCCCACGAGGTCGGTCAAATCGATACCCATCGTTTCCATGTGCAAGCTGAACAGGGCTTCCCCGCGCAGGATGCGCTGCAGTCCCACGTTCACGTCCGTGATCGCCCCGACCAGGCGCGGGTACGCCTCGAGGTGGGGGAGCAGATTGCCCTCGTCATCGTAGTAGCGACGGTCGCCGTCTCGCTCCATCGGCCCCAGAGTCGTGGTCATGAACACGTTCAGGCGGTCGACGTACTGTCCGAGGGACAGGAGCAGGACTCTGCCCCTCACGACCGCCTGCACCAGGAAGCTGTCCAGCGACTCGAAGTTCTGGCTGTCGAAAGCGGCCTGGAGGACCCGATCGTCGTGCAAGTAGTAGAACTCGCCCAACGGAATGTCCGGTGCCAGGCCCTCCTCGATCTGCTGGACGACCTGTCTGTGGGGCCGCATGTCCTCCAGTTGGTCGTGCAGGAACGAGACGAGGATCTCGAAGTCGCAGATGAGGACTTCGCGGTACTTCAGCGCGACTTCCTGTTCGCTCGCCGCCTCCTGGCGGTTGCCGAGGAGGAAAGCCAGGTAGACGCCGACGAAGACGACCAGGAGCTCGATGGCGAAGAACGGCAGGTTTCTCCGCAATCTGGTGCCGAACCCCGGAAGGGTCGCCGGCGTCTCAGCCATCTCGTCTTCCTGTGCGCGTCGCAACCGGTTCCAGAACATGACGGAGATGACGTCGGTCCGTCAGGAGCCGCGGACTCTCAGGGCCGCGAATCAAGATAGCGGTCGACCGCCTTCTCGAGCGCGGCGCTTCGCAGCCCGTTCTCCTTCGCGCGGGTGCGGGCCTCTTCCCGGTCCACACCCTTTCCGGCGACCAGATAAGCGTAGTAGAGGGCGCCGACCCGGTTGCCCGAGGCGCAGTGGACGAGCACCGGGCCGTCCACCTTGTCCATCGCTTCGATGAAGCGCTCGAAGGTCTCGGGTTGCTCGAGGCGTTCCGCGTCTACCGGCACGTTCAGGTAGGGAACGTCGAGGCTCTGGAGCGCAGCCTGTTCGTCGAAGCCCCGGTTCTCGCCTTCGGCGCGCAGGTCCAGGACGAAGGACAGGCCGTCGGCGGCCATCGCCTTGAGCTGGTCCTCGGTCGGCTGGCCGCCGAAGAGAACGCCGGGCTCCGGGTGCTTCGCGCCGCGCAGGCCGTGGTCCTTCTGTTCCGCGGCGATGGCGGGCGCGCCGAGGACGAGGGCGGAGAGGGCGGTCGCAAGAAACACGCTACGCATCAGAAGAACCCCAGTTCGAGTTTCGCGGCCTCGCTCATCATCGCCGGGTTCCACGTCGGATCCCAGACCACCTCGACTTCGGCGTCTTCGACGCCCTCGACGTCGCGAACCGTCCGCTCCACGTCGCCGGGCAGCGACTCGGCGACCGGGCAGTGCGGCGAGGTCAGGGTCATCTGCAGCTTGACGTGTGCTTTCTCATCGATCCGCACGTCGTAGATCAGGCCGAGCTCGTAGATGTCGACCGGAATCTCCGGGTCGTAGACCGTCTTGAGCGCCTCGACGATGCGGGCCTCGAGGGCCGCCGTGTCCACCTGGACTCCGCTCGCGGCGATGTCGTCCATTGTCAGTTTCCTCCCGTCCGACGGTACAGCCTACTCGGTGGACACCGTCTCCGAGTCCCCACCCTCGAGCGCCGCCCGGAGAGCGTGCCACGCCAGCGTCGCGCATTTGATCCGCACCGGGTAGTCCTTGACGCCGCTCAGGACCTCCAGCTTGCCGAGGTCGACGCCGGCCGCCCCGTTGCCGTCGCCGGTCATCAACTTCAGGAAGGAAGCGATCAGCGCCTCCGCCTGCGGCCGTTCGAGCCCGCGGACGGCCTCGGTCATCAGGGAAGCCGAAGCGGTCGAGATCGCGCAGCCGACACCCTCGAAGGTCACGGCGTCGACAACGTCGCCGTCGGTGCGCAGGTAGACCTTCACCTGATCGCCGCAGAGCGGGTTGTAGCCCTCGGCGGAGGCACACACCGGCTCCAGGGCGCCGAAGTTCCGGGGCGCGCGGTAGTGGTCGAGGATGACCTGCTGGTAGAGATCGCGAAGATCAGACATGACTGCCGGTGGGACCTCCTACCCTACGCCCATCAGCCGAAGATTCGCCGCACTTCGTGCAGGCTCGAGACGAGCAGGTCGACTTCCTCGTGGGTGTTGTACAGCCCGAACGAGGCCCGCACCGTGGCCGGGACGCCGAGCCGTTCCATCAGCGGTTGCGCACAGTGGTGGCCGGCGCGGATCGCCACCCCCTGCTCGTCGAGAATCGTTGCCACATCGTGGGGGTGCGCGCCGTCGATCACCAGTGACACGACGGCGGCCCGGAGCGAACCTCCTTCTGTGTCCTGCCCCAGCACGCGAACCCAGGGGAGATCGTTCAACACTTCCACAGTATGGGAGAGCAGTTCGTGTTCGTGCCGCTCGATCCGATCCAGGCCGATCGCCTCCAGGAACTCGACCGCGACGCCCAGACCGATTGCCGGCGCGATCGCAGGCGTTCCCGCTTCGAAGCGCTGCGGCGGCGCCGCGTAGTCCGTGCGCTCGAAGGTGACCCGCGTGATCATCGCCCCGCCGCCATGGTACGGAGGCATGGCCGCGAGCAGCTCGCGCCGGCCCCAGAGCACGCCGATGCCGCCGGGACCGTACATCTTGTGGCCCGAGAAGGCGTAGAAGTCGCAGCCGAGCGACGCGACGTCGATAGTCATGTGCGGCACCGCCTGCGCGCCGTCGACGACCACGACCGCGTCCGAGCGGGCACGGGTGAGCTCGACCACGGCCGGGATGTCGTTGACCGTGCCAAGCGCATTCGAGACGTGGGTTAGCGCGACCACCCGGGTGCGCTCGTTGAGCATTCCGGCGAACGCCTCCAGATCGAGTTCACCGTCGTCGGTGATCGGCGCGGCGCGCACCCGGGCGCCGGTCTGCTCGCAGACGAGCTGCCAGGGAACGATGTTCGAGTGGTGCTCCATCTCGGTCAGCAGCACTTCGTCGCCGGGCGCAAGAAGCGGCCGGCCGTAGCTCTGGGCAACCAGGTTCAGGCTCTCGGTCGTGCCACGCGTGAAGACGACCTCATGGCTGTCCGGAGCGCCGATGAAGCGGGCTACCTTGCCGCGCGCCGCCTCATACGCGTCGGTCGACAGCTCGGACAGCGCGTGGACGCCGCGGTGGGCGTTGGCGTAGTAGGTGCGATAGCAGTCGTTGACCGCGTCGATCACGACCTCCGGCCGCTGCGCGCTGGCGGCGTTATCGAGGTAGACCAGCCGGTGGCCGTGAACCTCCCGGGCGAGGATCGGAAACGAGGCGCGCAGCCGCTCGACATCGAGAGCACCGGCCGCCGGTGGCCGCTCCCCGTCTGCCAAGGGCGCCGGAGCCGTCATCTGCCTACCGCGTTCCGCCGCCGTTCAGGCTCGCGAGCAAGCGACCCTCCAGGTCCTGCCGGAGCGGCTCGTGGGACGCCTTCTCGACCAGCTCCCGGGCGAAGGCGTAGACCAGCATCGCGTGGGCCTGCTCGCGCTCGATGCCGCGGGAGCGCAGGTAGAAGAGCGCTTCCTCGTCCAGACGGCCGATCGTCGAGCCGTGCGTGCAGCGCACGTCGTCGGCGAAGATCTCGAGTTGCGGATTGCTGTTGGCTAGCGCCGACTTCGACAGGAGCAGGTTGCGGTTCGTCTGCTTGGCGTCCGTCTTCTGCGCCGCCTGGTGCACGTAGATGCGGCCGTTGAACACCGAACGCGCCCGGCCGTCGAGGACGCCCTTGTAGAGCTGATGGCTCGTCGTGTGCGGCTGACGGTGTTCGACCCGCATGTGGTTGTCCACGAACTGGGAGCCAGCGACGACGTAGAGACCGTCGAGCGTGCAGTGGGCGCCCTCGCCGTCCAGCAGCCCCACCGTGTCGTTCCTGACCAGGCCGCCCCCAAAGGCCAGGGACGATGAGTCGAACGACGCGGAGCGCTCGAGCTGCGCGTGCTGAAAGCCGAGGTGGAACGCGTCGGTCGCGTCGGCCTGAAGCCGGGTGTGGTGGAGCACCGAGCCCGCGCCGCAAACGAACTCCGACACCGGGCAGACGAAGTAGCCGCCGGCCTTCCGGTCGACAGCGGCGAAGGTCTCGATCACCGAAGCCTGGCTGTTCTCGCCGGCGATGACGAGCAGGCGGGGAAAGCTGACCTCGACGGCGGGCGTTTCGTCGCCGGACTCCGCGGCGGGCGCCGCGGGAGCGTTGAGCCAGAGCACCTGCAACGGCTGCTCGACGACGGCTCCATCCGGAATCACGATCGCCGCGCCGTCTTCGAACAGGCCGGTGCTGAGGGCCGCGAACGGGTGCACGCCCGCGTCGGCGCTGCACGAAGCGCGGCCGGAAGCGTAGGCGCCGAGATGCTCAAGGACCGGTTCCGTGTCGCCGCCGGCGCCGAGTTCCGCCAGAGCCACCGCGGTGACCTGTCTCGGCGGCGACGAGACCTCCGGCGCGTAGCGGCCGTTCAGGAACACCATCCGGGGACAGTCCGGGTAGAGAAAGCGGGCGGCCTCGCCGCCCTGGAGCGGGCGCCGCGAAGCCGCTGCCGGCGCCGCGCGTAGCAGCGAACCGAGGTTCGTCTGCCGCCACTCCTCGTCGCGGGCGGTCGGGAAGCCGGCGGCCTCGAAGCGCTCGATCGCCTCCTGGCGCCGCGCACGCAGAACCTCCGGCTCGCCGCTGCGGCGAGCGTAGAGATCGAGGTATGGCGCGGTGGAGCGGCCGCTGACGACGGTCACGGGTTCAGACTCCGGACGAACCGTTGGTCAGGCCGGTGTAGCCCTTCTCCTCGAGTTCGAGCGCCAGCTCGCTGCCGCCGGAGCGGACGATCCGCCCATCCAGGAGCACGTGAACGTGGTCGGGCACGATGTAGTTCAGCAGTCGCTGGTAGTGGGTGATGACGACGAATGCCCGGTCCTCGCTCCTCAGCGCGTTGACCCCGGCCGCCACCGTCTTCAGCGCGTCGATGTCCAGCCCGGAGTCCGTCTCGTCGAGGACGGCCAGCCGGGGTTCGAGCACCGCCATCTGGAGGATCTCGTTCCGCTTCTTCTCGCCGCCCGAGAAGCCCTCGTTGACGGGGCGCCGCAACAGCGCCTCGTCCACGTCGACC
Source organism: Holophagales bacterium (assembly GCA_009843505.1). Classification (GTDB taxonomy): domain Bacteria; phylum Acidobacteriota; class Thermoanaerobaculia; order Multivoradales; family Multivoraceae; genus Multivorans; species Multivorans azotirespirans. Next base: position 67,127 of record VYDI01000031.1, read on the forward strand.
AGCTCCGCGCGCTTGCGCAGCAACTGAAGAAAGTCCATGGCGTCGAGTTCGTCCTCGCCCCTGGCCTTCCGGATCGCGTTGAGCGCGGCCTTGAGGAAGTAGCTGTTGCCGACGCCCGGGATCTCGACCGGGTACTGGAAGGCGAGGAAGAGGCCGGCATGGGCTCGCTCTTCAGGGGCCATCTCCTGCAGGTCGTCGCCATCCAGTTCCAGCGAGCCGGCCGTGATGTCGTAGTCCTCCCGGCCCGCGAGCACCTGGGCCAGTGTGCTCTTGCCCGAGCCGTTCGGCCCCATCACCGCGTGGACCTCGCCGGCGTTCACCTCGAGATCCACACCCTTCAGGATTTCCTGCTCTTCGACCTTCGCGTGAAGGTCACTCACCCTCAGCATTGCTGTATCTCTCCGTGCGGCATCTTTCCGGCCGCTTGCGGTCCTGGCCAACCCCGGCCCCCCGAAAGGTCAGCCGACGCTGCCCTCGAGGCTGACCTCGAGCAGCTTCTGTGCCTCCACGGCGAACTCCATCGGGAGTTCGCGGAACACTTCCTTGCAGAACCCGTTGACGATCATGGAAACGGCATCCTCGGTGTCGATGCCGCGCTGGTTGCAGTAGAAGATCTGGTCTTCGCCGATCTTCGACGTCGACGCCTCGTGCTCCATCTGGGCGCTCGGATTGGCGACATCGATGTAGGGGAACGTGTGGGCCCCGCAGCGGTCCCCGATCAGCATCGAGTCGCACTGCGAGAAGTTCCGGGCGTCCTCGGCCGAACGGAGGATCCGCACCGACCCGCGATAGGTGTTCTGACCTTCGCCGGCCGAGATCCCCTTCGAGATGATCGTGCTCGAGGTGCGCTTGCCGACGTGGATCATCTTGGTTCCCGTGTCGGCCTGCTGGCGGTTGTTCGACACGGCGACCGAGTAGAACTCGCCCACCGAGTCGTCGCCCCTGAGGATGCAGCTCGGGTACTTCCAGGTCACAGCCGAACCGGTCTCGACCTGCGTCCAGGAGATCTTGCTGCGCCGGCCATCGCAGAGGCCGCGCTTGGTCACGAAGTTGTAGATGCCGCCGACGCCTTCCTTGTCGCCCGGGTACCAGTTCTGCACCGTGGAGTACTTGATCTGGGCGTCTTCGTGGGCGATCAGCTCGACCACGGCCGCGTGCAACTGATTCTCGTCGCGCATCGGCGCGGTGCAACCCTCCAGGTAGCTGACGTAGCTGCCTTCGTCCGCGATGATCAGGGTGCGTTCGAACTGGCCCGTGTTCATCGCGTTGATCCGGAAGTAGGTCGAGAGCTCCATCGGACAGCGCACGCCCTTCGGGATGTAGACGAAGGAGCCGTCCGAAAACACCGCTGAGTTCAGCGCGGCGAAGAAGTTGTCCCGCCGCGGCACGACGGTGCCGAGGTACTTCCGCACCAGTTCCGGGTGATCCTGGACCGCCTCGGAGAAGGAGCAGAAGATGACCCCGAGGTCCGCCAGCTTCTCGCGGAAGGTCGTGGCGACGGAAACGCTGTCGAACACCGCGTCGACCGCGACGCCAGCCAGCATCTCCTGCTCCTTGAGCGGGATGCCGAGCTTCTCGTAGGTGGCCAGGATCTCGGGATCGATCTCGTCGAGGCTCTTGGGCCGGTCGTCGTCGCTCTTGGGCGCCGCGTAGTAGCAGATGGACTGGTAGTCGATCGGCTCGTAGCGGACGTTCGCCCACGTCGGCTCGACCATCTTCTGCCAGCCCCGGTAGGCCTGAAGCCGCCAGTCGAGCAACCACTGCGGCTCGTTCTTCTTCGCCGAGATGAAGGCAATGATCTCCTCGCTCAGGCCCGGCGGAGCGGTGTCCTGCTCGACGTCGGTGACGAAGCCGTACTCGTAGTCGCGTTCGGCGAGCGCTCCGATCGTGTCCGCGGCGGTTGGCATCAGGAACTGCTCCCCAGCGGAATGAGCGCGCGGGCGGCGGGCCGGCCGGCGAGAAAGTCCGGACGCGCCATATCCTCGATCGTGATCCCTTCGAGAGCCTGCCGGACGGTACGGTCGATCCGCTGCCAGTTCTCCCGTACGCGGCAGAACGCCTCGTAGGAGCACTCGTGCTCCGAGTGCTCGCTGCACTCGGTCAGGGCGATCGGCCCCTCGAGGGCGAAGATCACGTGTGCGACGCTGATCTCCGCCGCCGAACGCGCCAATTCGTAGCCTCCGTGCACGCCGCGGTGAGAAACCAGCAGGCCGGCCCTGGCGAGCATCTTGAGGATCTTGCTCACCATCGCGGGCGGCAGATGCGTCTGCAGGGCCAGTTCAGCCGCCGCAGTCTGCCCGGTCAGGGCCAGTTGGCTCATCAGGACGATCCCGTAGTCGGCTTGCTTGGTCAGACGAATCATGACGGCGAAACGGGGACTCGAATAGTCCCGATTCGGAGGTTAGCACGGGAGGGCCGTCTGTCAATGAGTGGGAGGACCGGGCTACGCAGCACCCGTCGTCCCGCCCACAGCAATGTGCTACCGTGTGCGTCATCATGACCGAGGTCACTGCAAGGACGTCCAGAGTCGGCATCCGGGAGCTGCGTCAGAACCTCAGCGTGTACATCCGCCGGATTCGCCAGGGCGAGCGCTTCGAGGTCACGGATCGCGGTCGGCCGGTGGGTCTGCTCCTGCCGCTCTCCAGGGACATGTCGCCGCTGGAGCGCCTGATCGCCGAGGGCCGCGCGACCAGGCCGGTGGGGGACCTTCTGGATCTGCCACCTCCCACAGGCGAACCCTCGACCGAGGTAAGCGACCTGCTGATCGCCGACCGGGAGGACCGGCTCTAACCGGTAGTAGTGATCTACCTGGAGTCCTCGGCACTCGTCAAGCTGATCGTCGCGGAACCGGAGTCGAGCGCCCTCCGCGCCTACCTCGCCGGACAAGCAGGTCGGGTAACGAGCCAACTGACACGGGTCGAAGTCCTCCGCGCTGTACGTCGCGCCCAGCGACCCCAGACGACAGTCCGGCGCGCGGAGAGGGCGCTTGAGCGCATCGCGCTGGTGCCTCTGGACGAACGAGTCCTGTTCCACGCGGCGTCACTGGATCCGCCCGGTCTCCGCAGTCTCGACGCCATTCACCTTGCCACCGCACTGTCCTTGAACCGACTCGACGCCCTGGTGACCTACGACCGACGGCTCAGGGACGCGGCCACCGACGCAGGTCTCGCCACAGCGTCGCCCGGATAGGTCCGGCCCAAGGGTGCGCGGCCGCCCTGCGCTACCGTGAGGGTCGCCGTGACGGATTCGGCTGCCATTCCCATCTACTTCGATGTCTTCGGCGCGATCGTCATGATCTGGTGCGGGCTGACCGCGCCGGTCCTGGTCTACGGCCTGGTGGGCAAGGACCGGACCGGCCGGGTAGGCGGCCGTGCCTGGGGACCGAAGGTCGACCCGCGCTGGGGCTGGCTCTTCATGGAACTCTCGGCCCTGGCTGTCTTTCCCGTCGTCTATCTCGCGGCCGGGGAGCGTCACCGGGTCGGCGACATCCTTGTCGGCCTCTGGCTTGCCCACTACGTTCACCGCACCCTCGTGTGGCCGTGGATCGTCCAGCGCCAGGCTCGTCCGTTCCCCGCCGTCACCGCCGTCTCCGGCTTCTGCTTCAACCTCGTCAACGGCGTGCTCCTCGGCTGGTTCATGGCCCGGATCGCCGACTATCCGGTGGACTGGTTCTCCGACCCGCGGTTCCTGGCCGGGGCCGCTCTCTTCGCCTTCGGGGCGATTCTCAACATCTCGTCCGACTACCGCCTGTCGGCCCTACGAGCCAGGGCCTCGGGCGGCGCTGTCCTGCCGCGCGGCGGCGCCTTCGACTCCGTCTCCTGCCCCAACCTGGCCGGAGAGATCGTCGAGTGGACCGGTTTCGCGCTGATGAGCTGGTCACTGCCCGGTCTGGCGTTCGCGTTGTGGACGGCGGCGAATCTGATCCCGCGCGCGCGCTGGCGGCACCGCTGGTACCAAGACCGATTCCCCGACTACCCCTCGAACCGCCGGGCGCTCTTCCCCGGCCTGCTGTGAGACCGGGTCTCAGTCGTTCCCGTCTCCGCCGGACGCCGGCGCCAGACGTTCCGCTTCGCGGCTGTCGCCGAGCAGCACGGCCACCCAGCGGAACTCCTCCGTGTTCTCGAGCAGGATCTTGACCACCATCGTCAGCGGCACCGACAGCAGCATCCCGACCGGTCCCCACACCCAGCCCCAGAAGACGAGGGAGAGCACGACCACCAGGGTGGAGAGGCCGAGCCGCCGTCCCAGGAGCGGCGGTTCGATGAAGTTGCCGATCACCATGTTGACGACCAGGTAGCCCAGGGCGACGAGCAACCCCCGGCCGACGCCGATCTGGACCATGGCCAGGAGTGTCGTCGGCACCGCCGCGATGATCGAACCGAGGTTGGGGATGAAGTTGAGGACGAAGGCCACCAGTCCCCAGAAGATCGCGAACTCGACGCCCAGCACGCCGACCCAGATGCCGATCAGCAGGCCGGTGGCCAGGCTGATCACCGTCTTGATCCCCATGTAGTGCTGGATCTCGTGCATGGCGCGGGCGAAACGCGCCTCGGCGCCGGCGCTGCCGAAGGCCGCGCGCACCTTGGGGCCGAAGGTCGCCGCCTCGAAGAGGGTGAAGATGACGATCAGCGAGATGACGAGGAACGATGACAGCGCGGCCGTCGTCGTTCGCAGGGTCGTGTTCACGAAGTCGACCAGGAAGCCCGGCTCGAAACGCGAGAACAACGCAAGCGGCAGGGAGTCGTCGCCCGCCAGCCCACTGGCGACGGGCACTCCCCGCTCCTCCAGCCACTCGCCGCCGTCTTCGATCCACATCGTCAGTGTGGACTGGATCTCGCCCATCTCGCCCGCGACCTGGTTCGCGGTGGAACCGACCAGGTAGCCGACCAGGGCGAGCACCAGCAGGTCCATCAGGATCGTGCCGAGGACGGCGACGATCATTGGCAGGCGTCGCTGCAGCCAGGTCAGAAGGGGCAGGCTGATCGCGGCGATGAAGACCGCGATCAGGAACGGGATCAGGATCGACGACGCGGCCCGCAGACCGGCGACCAGGACGACGACGCAGGCCGCGACCAGGAGCAGTCGCATCGGCGTTCCGATGTCTCTTCGCTGGTCGTCCTGGGTCATCGGTTCAACTCGTGGCGGCGCGGTGGTCCTCGACCAGGCCGTCGACCACCGCGGGTTCCGCCAGGGTCGTCACGTCGCCGAGGTCGTCGTACTCGCCGGCGGCGATCTTGCGCAGCACGCGGCGCATGATCTTTCCGGAGCGGGTCTTCGGCAACCCGCCGGCAACGTGGATGTGGTCCGGCGTTGCGATCGGTCCGATCACGGTGCGCACCTGCTGGCGCAGTTCGGCCACCAGCTCGGCCCGCTCCCGGCTCTCCGCCTCCGGCGTGATCAGCACGTAGGCGTAGATGCCGACGCCCTTGATCTCGTGCGGGCAGCCGACCACCGCGGCCTCGGCCACGGCGTCGTGCGCAACCAGGGCGCTCTCGATCTCGGCGGTGCCCAGCCGGTGCCCGGACACGTTGAGCACGTCGTCGACGCGGCCGGTGATCCAGTAGTAGCCGTTCTCGTCCCGCCGGCAGCCGTCGCCTGTGAAGTACATGCCGGGATAGGTGCTGAAGTACGTCTCGACGAAGCGCTGGTGGTCGCCGTAGATCGTCCGCGCCTGGCCGGGCCACGAGCGCTTCAGGCACAGGTTGCCGCTCCGGTCGTTCCCTTCCAGTTCGTTGCCGTCGGCGTCCACCAGCACCGGTTCGACGCCGAAGAAGGGAAGGGTCGCGGAGCCGGGGACCAGCGGCGTGGCGCCCGGCAGCGGGGTGATCAGGATGCCGCCCGTCTCCGTCTGCCACCAGGTGTCGACGACCGGACAATCGCCGTTCCCGACCACGTCGTGGTACCAGTTCCAGACCTCGGGGTTGATCGGCTCGCCGACCGAACCGAGAACCCGCAGCGAACCGCGGTCGTAGGCTGTCACCCACTGGTCGCCCTCGCGGGCGATCGCCCGCAGCGCCGTGGGCGCGGTGTAGAACAGGGTCACGCCCAGGTCGTCGACGACCTGCCAGTAGCGGCCCGGGTCCGGATAGGTCGGAACCGATTCGAACATCACACTCGTGGCGCCGTTCGCCAGCGGGCCGTAGACGATGTAACTGTGTCCCGTCACCCAGCCGATGTCCGCGGCGCAGAAGTGGATGTCGTCGTCGTGGTGATCGAAGATCAGCCGGTGGGTCATCGAGGCGTAGAGCAGATAGCCGCCGGTGGTGTGGAGAACGCCCTTCGGCTTGCCGGTCGAACCGCTGGTGTAGAGCACGAAGAGCGGCGCCTCGGCGTCGAGCCGCGCCACCGGCGCCGTCGCCCGCTGCTTCGCCGTCTCCTCGTGGAGCCAGAGGTCGCGCCCCGACGCCATCGGTACCTCGGTGTCCGTGCGCCGCGCGACCAGCATGTGCTCGACCAGGTCCAGTCCCTCCACGGCCTGATCGCAGGTCGCCTTGAGCGGGATCGTGCGGCCGCCCCGCAGGCCTTCGTTCGCGGTCACCAGCAGCCGGCAGCCGGCGTCGACGATCCGCTCGCGCAGGCTGTCGGCGGAGAACCCCGCGAAGACGACGGAATGAACCGCGCCGACCCGCGCGCAGGCGAGCATCGTGTACGCCAGTTCCGGGATCATCGGCAGGTAGATGCAGACCCGGTCGCCCTGCCCGATCCCCAGCGAGGTCAGCACGTTGGCGATCCGGCACACGTTCCGCTTCAGTTCGCGGTAGCTGATCCGGTGGTAACGGCCCGGTTCGTCCTCGACCCAGATCAGGGCGGTCTTGTCGGGCCGTGCCGCGGCGTGACGGTCGACGCAGTTGGCGCACGCGTTGAGCACGCCGTCCTCGAACCAGGCGAAGTCGACGGCCTCGAAGTCCCAGCGACCCGCGGACCGCGGCTCGGTGAACCAGTCCAGGGAGCGGGTCTGTTCGAGCCAGAAGCCGTCCGGATCCTCGATCGACTCCCGGTAGAGCTTCCGGTAGGCCTCCAGGCCGTCGACGTGGGCGCGGCCGCTGTCCGAGATGGAGCTCTTGACGGGGATCATCCGACTCTCCCTACACCGCGACCCGCGGCGCCGCCGCCAGCACGGCCGCCGAGGCGCCGCCGCACAGACCCTCGAAGTTGTCGATGAACATGCGCGCCAGCCGGCGCGCGTACTGATCGTACGCCTGGGGATCGCTCCAGCCCTGTCGCGGGTCGAGCACGTCGCCCGGCACGCCTTCGATGGCCGCTGGGTAGGCGAGACCGAAGACGGGGTGGGTACACGTAGGCACGTCGGTCAGGCTCCCGTCGAGCGCGGCGTGGATCATTCGCCGCGTGTACGCGAGCTTGATCCGGCTGCCCTGGCCGTACGGCCCCCTGGTCCAGCCGGTGTTGACGAGCCAGACGTCGGCTCCGTGGCGCCGCACCTTCTCGCCCAGCAGGTCCGCGTAGGTCGACGCCGGCAGCGGCATGAAGGGAGCGCCGAAACAGGCGCTGAACGTCGCGGACGGTTCGGTGACGCCGCGTTCCGTGCCCGCGACCTTTGCCGTGTAGCCCGAGAGGAAGTGGTACATCGCCTGCGACTCGTCGAGCCGGCTGATCGGAGGCAGCACGCCGAACGCGTCGCAGGTCAGGAAGACGACCGATGTCGGGTGTCCCGCGTTGCCGCCGACATCGACGTGCTCGAGGTGGCTGAGGGGGTAGCTGGCCCGGGTGTTCTCGGTGCGGGAGTCGTCGTCGAGATCGAGTTCCCGCGTCCTGGGATCGAAGACGACGTTCTCGAGCACGGTCCCGAAGCGCCGGGTGGTGGCGTAGATCTCGGGTTCGCCCAGGGGATCGAGCCGGATGACCTTGGCGTAGCAGCCGCCTTCGATGTTGAAGATGCCGCGGTCGGACCAGCAGTGCTCGTCGTCGCCGATCAGGGTGCGGTCCGGATCGGCCGAGAGGGTCGTCTTGCCGGTGCCGGAGAGGCCGAAGAACAGGGCGCAGTCCGACGGATCCGCGCCGTAGTTCGCACTGCAGTGCATGCTCAGCACGCCCCGTTGCGGCATCAGGAAGTTCATCACGCTGAACATCGACTTCTTCATCTCGCCGGCGTACTCGCTGCCCCCGATCAGGGTCAGATGCCGCTCCAGGTCGAGAGCGATGAAGGTCGTGCTGTTCGTGCCGTCGGTCTCCGGGTCCGCCAGAACGCTGGGGATGTCGACGACGGTGTAGTCCGGCTCGAAGTCCTCAAGCTCAGCGTCGTTCGCCGCGCGAAGGAACATGTTGCGGACGAACAGGCTGTGCCAGGCGCGCTCGCTGATCACCCGCACGTTCAGGCGACAGGCCGGATCGGCGCCCGCGTAACCGTCGAACACGAACAGGTCCCGCTCGGCGGCGGCGGCCAGCATCTTGCGATGGAGGCGGTCGAAGTGCTCCGGATCGATGGGCCTGTTCACCGGTCCCCAGTCAACCAGGTCCGCCGACGGCGCGCGGCGCACGACGAACCGGTCGTTCGGCGACCGTCCGGTGTGCTCCCCGGTCGACGCAACGAGCGGACCCTCGGCGGCGATCGCGGCCTCGCCGCGCCGCACCGCTTCTTCGTAGAGCCTGGCCACGCTCAGGCGCCGGTGAACGACGCGCCGATTGCTTGACAGGAACTCCTCGGAAACCTCGACCATCTCAACTACCTCGCCACGGTCGAGCGCGAGAAGCGGTCCCGCCTCACCGTCCAGGCCGTGAACAGTGGCTCCTCGGGAGGGATTCGAACCCCCAACATTTCGGTTAACAGCCGAACGCTCTACCGTTGAGCTACCGAGGAAGAATCCGCCTCAAGGCAAACAGCGGCGGGCGACACAGAGTTCATCTTAGGGAGGCTTCAAGCCGACTGTCAAACCCCCGCAGGGGCGGCCGCTACAGGCGGTTGCGATAGGGGCGCAGTTGCTGCGAGCGGCTCGGATGACGCAGCTTGCGGAGCGCCTTCGCTTCGATCTGCCGGATCCGCTCGCGCGTCACGTTGAACGAACGCCCCACGTCCTCCAGCGTCGACTCGGCGCCGTCGCCGACTCCGAAGCGCATCCGCAGCACGAGTTCCTCGCGCGGGCTCAGCGTCTGCAGCACCGCGGCGGTCTGTTCGCTGAGGTTCTTCAGGAGCAGCGTGTCGAGCGGCGAGACGGCGCTCGCGTCCTCGATGAAGTCGCCGAGGGAAGAATCCGCCTCTTCGCCGATCGGCGTCTCGAGCGAGATCGGTTCCAGCGCGATCTTCATGATCTCGCGGACGTGGGACGGCTCCATGTCCATCTGCTCGGCGATTTCGGCGACGGTGGGCTCCCGGCCCAGCTCCTGGACCATCGCGCGGCTGGTCCGGGTCAGCTTGTTGATCGTGTCGATCATGTGGACCGGGATGCGAATCGTTCTTGCCTGGTCGGCGATCGCCCGCGTGATCGCCTGGCGGATCCACCACGTCGCGTAGGTCGAGAACTTGTAGCCGCGGCGGTACTCGAACTTCTCGACCGCGCGGATCAGCCCGATGTTGCCGTCCTGAATCAGGTCGAGAAGCTGCAGCCCGCGGTTCGTGTACTTCTTGGCGATGGACACGACCAGGCGGAGGTTCGCCAGGATCATCTCCGAGCGCGCCTGCTCGCAGATCGCCTCGCCGCGCCGCACCTTGTTCAGCGTCGCGGTCACCTGTGCGAGGGTCGTGCCATAGCGCTCTTCCGACGCCCGGAGACGCGCGCGGTACTTCTCGATCCGGCGCCGGTGCAGCGCGCCGAGTTCCGTGTCGCGCTCCCGGTCGAGCGCGATCTGCGCCCGGCGGATGTCCCGGTCGTGGCGCGAGATCTCCGCGTAGAGCTGCTTGAGGATCTCGACCAGGCGGCTTCGGGTCTGCGCCGTCAACTCGATCGAGCGAATCTGCTCGGTGATCTTGCCCGCCGTGCGATCGATCTCCCGTTCGATCTCCAGGAACCGGTCGCCGCCCGGCCGGCAGCGATCGCTCCGCCGGCGCAGGCGGCGCACTTGCCGGTCGAGATCCTCGATCGCCCGGAAGATCCCGAGGTTCTTCGCGATCCGGTCCCTGGCGCTCTGGTCGAGGTGGGCGCCGCCATCGGCCAGGAGCTCCCGCATCAGACGCCGGTCGCGCCGCGCCAGTTCGTTGATCCGCAGCAACTCCCGAAGCACGACCGGGTTGTCGCAGAGCGCCTCGAACACGATCCACTCGCCGCGCTCGATCCGTTTGGCGATCTCCACCTCGCCTTCCCGATCGAGCAGATCGACTCGTCCCATCTCCCGCAGGTAGACCCGGACCGGATCCGTCGTCCGGTCATGGTGCGTGGGAACGGCGGGTTCCGGCTCGCTCCGTTCGACGCCGCCGATCGCCGGCAGCGGATCGGAGTCGGCGACGTTGACGAAGGCCGCCGGCCGCCGGATCACTCCCGTGCCCATCGACACCAGGCGCGACCAGATCGCGTCCATGTCACGCGGCTCGGCGAGCAGTTCCTCCGGCAATCGGGTCTCGAGCTCGTCCTGAAGCAGGTAGCCCTTCTCGCGGCCCAGGTTGAACACGCTGCGGACCGAGCTATGGCGCTGCTCGATCGGCTCGATCTCCTCGGCCCGGACGGCCGCGGTGTTCAGGGCCACGACATCTCCTCAGCGCCCCGACTGCCGGTAGAGCTCGCGGCTGAGCTGCTGCTTCTCCTCGATCATCCGGTGCAGGGTCTCCATGTCACCTTCACGCTGTGCGCGATTGATCTCCCGAGCGAGCAGGTTAAGCCGTTGTCTGGCGAAACGTCGACCCAACTCGACGAGACTGACTCGAAGTTCCGATTCATCCGATTCAGAGAAGGCAGACGACCGTTGTAACAAAAGCCCGGCGACCCGGTCAACAGGTCGATCGGTCTCGTCGTCCGTACCGCCCCGGCGCCCGAGGACGTCAACGAGAGCGCCGGAGTCGATCCGCTCCGCCCCGGCACGGGCCTGCTCACGCATGGCCTCGTAGATGGCGCGCAGGGCGGGATCGAAGAAGGCGTCCGGCGCCGGCCACTCGATGCCACCCAGGTCCGGGGCGGCGGCCGTCAGACGCAGCACCTGCTCCTCGATCGACGAGGTCACCGGAGGACGCGGTCCCGCGGCCGGTCCGGGCGAATCCGCCGCAGCCGGCTTCTCCTTTGCGGAGGCGGACTCACGCAGGAGAACGTCGACTTTGACACCGAGGCGCTCGGCCGCCGTCTCGTAGTAACCCCTTCTCGCGATCGGGTCACCGACCCGGTCGATCAGCGTCCGCACCCGGGCGGCCTCGCGGGCCCGCAACCGCGGGTCGAGCTCGCCGCGGCTGGGCAGATCGTCGATCTCGATCGCCACCGCATCCCGGGCCCCGGCGACCGTGGCGCGCACTGCCTCCGGTCCCTCGTCGAGCCGCAGCGAATCCGGATCCTGGCCCGCCGGAAACAGCGCGCGGCGGACGTTGAGCCCGGCCCCGAGCATCAGTCCAGCCGCCTTGCGGGCCGCCTCGATGCCGGCGCGGTCGCCGTCGTAGCCCAGAACCACTTCGTCCGTGTAGCGGGACAGCAGCCGCACCTGCTGCCCGGTGAGCGCCGTCCCCATGCTCGCGACCGCCCACTCGATACCGGAGGCGGCGGCTCCCAGCACGTCGAAGTAGCCCTCGACGAGAAGCGCCCTGCCCTGTTCGCGGATGCCGCGACGGGCGGCGTCGAGACCGTAGAGCAGGGTGCCCTTGCTGAAGTGGTCCGTCTCGTTGGTGTTGACGTACTTCGCCTGGTCGTCGCCGAGGGTGCGTCCGCCGAACGCCAGCAGGCGGCCGGAGGGCGACCGGATGGGGAACATCAGCCGGTTGCGGAACCGGTCGTAGGGACGGTCCGGCGCCTTCGGACTGCGGGCGATCAGCCCAGCGGCTTCGAGGTCGGGGACCGGGATGCGTCGGCCCAGATCCTCGATCATCGTCCGCCAGTCGTCGGGTGCGTAACCGACGCCGAAACGGGCGATCAGCTCCGACGGCACCTTGCGCCGCTGGAGGTACTGCTGCGGTACGGCCTCCGTCCTGAGCTTCGACCGGAAGAAGTCGTAGGCGGCGTCAAGCGCGGCCTGGATGCGCTCGGAGCGGTCGGGCCGGCCGTCGGCGTCTGGCCCGGAGGCGCGCTGCAGAGGAATCCCGTAGCGCCGGGCCATGTGCTCGATCGTGGTGGCAAAGGTGTCGCCCGTGAGTTCCATGTGAAAGCGCAGGGCGTCGCCGCCGGCGCCGCAGCCGAAGCAGTAGTAGAGCTTGCGCTCGGGGTCGAGCGACAGCGAAGGCGTCTTCTCCTTGTGGAAGGGGCAGAGCGCCACGTAGCGCTGGCCACGCCGCTCGACCTTGGTGTGCTCGCTGACGAGGTCGATGATGTCGACCGCCTCGCGCACCGCGTCCACCGCCTCATCGGTGAGCCTGGAGCGCCGCTGCACGACCGCTCATGCTAACCGTCTTGGGTCAGAAGGGTCCGCTCCCAGGTGACGCGCGCGTGGCGGCGCTAACGGAGGACGACTTCGGTCGCGCCGTCGCCGCCGGCGGAGGGGGGTGCGGGATCGGAACCGGCGACGGCCGGATGGTCCCGGAGATGCGCGCGAACGGCTCGGCGCAGCCGGCCGCTGCCGTGACCGTGGACCACCCGGACCCGCTCGTGGCCAGCCGCCAGGGCGCGGTCCAGGTAGGCGTCGAGGGATTCCAGGGCCGGTTCGACCTGTTGGCCGATGAGCAGCAGTTCCGCCTCCACCGGGTCGGCCTGCGACCGCCGGACCTGGACCCGACCCGGCGCCGGGCGATCGCCGCCGGCTACCGCCACCAGGTCGGCGCTCGGCGTCCGGACGCGCTTGCCGCGGACCAGCACGGTCGCCTGGTCGCCGCGAAGGTCCACCAGCTCACCCAGCCAGCCCAATGAGCGGTGGCGGACGCGGGCGCCGAGAGTCAGGGGACGCTGCTCCTCCGCCTGCGGCGATTCCTCGGGTTCCCGGCCCGGAGCGTCGACGTCGCCGGCCGCGAGGGAAGCGCGCTCGGCCGCCGCCGACAGGTCCCGGTCGAGTTCGCCGTGCAGGGATGCAGCCGTCCGGGCGAAGGCCCGCTTGCCGGGTCCCCGGGAGGTCGACGACAACTCGGCCATCGCCTCATCCAGCCGGCGGCGATTCGCCCGGCGCAGCGCGTCGACTTCGCGCCCGAGGGTCTGTTCCAGCCGCTGCCTGGCCGCCCGCAACGACTCCTGCCGGGTCTCGAAGCGGGCGCGGGCCGTCTCCGCCTCGGCGCTCAGCCGGGCGAGTTCAGCCTCTCGCTCCAGCAGCCGTTCGCGGAGGCGTTCGTTGCGCTCCAGGATGCGCCGCAACTTCTGGTGCTCGGAGCCCAGGAAGTGTTCGGCCCGCTCAAGCCAGGCCGGCGGAAGGCCGAGGCGGCGCGCCAGCGCCAGGGCCTGGCTGCCTCCCGGCGGGCCGACGACCAGCCGGTAGGTGGGCAGGCCGTTCTCCGGGTCGAAACCCATCGCGGCGCAGGAGGCCGCCTGCGACTCGAGAGCGGCGGCGGCGAGTTGCGTGAGGTGCGTCGTCAGAATACCGAGTGAGCCACGCTCGACCAGCCCTTCGAGCAGGGCGATACCGAGCGCGGCGCCCTCCTCCGGGTTCGTGCCGGCGCCGACCTCGTCGAGCAGGACCAGGGTCGAGGGCCCGGCGCGGCGCCACACTTCCCGCAGGCGCAGTAGCCGTGCGCTGAAGGTCGACTGCTCGTCGAGGACGCTCTGCTCGTCGCCGACCACCGCCACGACGTGGTCGAGGATCGGCAGGCGGCTTTCCCGCGCGGCGGGAACCGGCAGGCCGGCCTGGTTCATCAGGCAGAGCAGCCCCACCGTCTTCAGGGCGACCGTCTTGCCGCCGGCGTTCGGACCGGTCAGGACCAGAGTCCGGTGGTCGTCGAGCTTCAGATCGAGCGGGACGACGACGCCCCGGTTGCCGGCCGCCCCCAGCGCCGACTCCCTGCGATCGGCGAGCCGTGGGTCGAGCAGCGGGTGCCGGGCAGACCGAAGTTCGAGCAGCGGCGCCCCGCCGGACGGATCGTCCGATGCGACCGTGGCGAGCACGGCGTCGACGTCACCCGCGAAGCGCGCCGCCGCCTGCATCGCGTCGACGGTGGCCAGGAAGTCGATGCGCGCGACGATCGCCGGCACAAGCACCTGCACCTGCGCCACCAGCTCGGCCAGGATGCAGGTGCGCTCGACGTCCCGGTCGGAGGCGATCCGCTCCAGTTCGTCGTTGCCCTCGACCACCTCCGACGGTTCGAAGTAGAAGCTCCTGCCCGAGGCGGAACGGCCTCTGACCAGACCGGCGAGGCGTCCGCGGCTGCCGGAGGGCAGAAGCACCGAAAGCCGGCCGCCCCGCATGGGGGTGGAGTCATCCGCCAGGGCGTTGCCGTGCTCCCGCACGTAGACCTGAAGCGAAGCCTCGACCGAGGCCTGGGTGCGCCGGGCGTCCCGGACGAGCGTACGCAGCCGTGGGGTCGCGTCGTCCCGCACCTCGCCGCGACGATCCAGCGTGCGGCGAAGACGGCTTGCCAACCCGGCGCAGCCCGCCCCCTGCTGAGCTGGCGCCGCGGCTTCCGCGGCCCTGGCCTCCATCCGTCGCAGGGTCTCGACCTCGGAGGCGCACTGGGGCATGGCCTCGGGACTCTCGAGCCGTCCCAGAACTTCCTCGCTGGCCTCGATCGCCGCCGCCAGGTCGAGCAGCGCCGGCCCGCCCAGGCCCCGACCGTCCCCGTCGAGATGATCGCGGAGATCGAGGAGCCCATCGAGCGACGGCACCAGGACGCCGTTCTGTTCGACCTCGCGGGCGATCTCCGCATAGCGAACCCGGCGCCGTTCGACCTCGCCGCGGTCGGTCGCCGGTTCGATCGCCCGAACCGCCTGGCTGCCAGCGTCGGTCGAGGCGAAGCCCGCCAGAACGGCCAGCAGCGACGGAAACTCGAGTGCCTCGGACGTCGCGCCGCTGCAGCAACTCATTTCAGCTCGGCACCGAATCGCCAAGCTCGGCGCAGCGATGTCGCTGCGCGGACTCCCTAGGCGAGGCCGGCGCGGCGCTCTTCAGCCAGGCGCCGCAGCATCTTCTTGCGCGCCTGCATGACCTTGCGCTTCCGCTTGACCGACGGCTTCTCGAAGTGTTGGCGCTTCTTGAGCTCGGTCAGAATGCCTTCCTTCTCGCACTTCCGCTTGAAGCGGCGGAGCGCGTTCTCGAAGCTCTCGTCTTCGCGTACCTGCACAACCGGCATGAAGTGATCTCGTTCCCGTGGTTTGCGGGCTCGCGCCCGGATAGCCCGCGGTA
The DNA here is from genome assembly GCA_009843505.1 of Holophagales bacterium. GTDB lineage: Bacteria > Acidobacteriota > Thermoanaerobaculia > Multivoradales > Multivoraceae > Multivorans > Multivorans azotirespirans. The sequence goes on from VYDI01000031.1 coordinate 82,460, forward strand.
GACGACGCACGTCAGCCCGCGAGCGTTGCGGATTCTGCACGAGCCCGCCCGCCCCGTCAAGTGCCTGTAGTGGCTCAGAGTGGCTCAGTACATCTGAGACTCGGAGGTCTCAAGCCGCTGAGGATTGGCCGTCAGATCGGCCGACATGGTCCCGCGCCAACGCGGTACCAGCTTGACGCGCTCGTTGATCGTCGCCTCGACCGCCTTGGATCGGGCGGCCGAGGCCTCGGGGGCAGGTGTCGTGCCTGCATGGGGGGATCTCGTTTCTGGGTGGGACCAACCCGTAGCCTGGAGATTCTCCTATCTCATTACAAGCCCTTCCGTGCCACATCTGTCTGAGCCGCTACAGTCCATCAGGAGCGCGGCCGCCGACATTCCAAGGCGACCGCACTATTCCCGCGCCCTGGCTTCGCTGAGGGAGAAGGATGTCCACGACAATCACCATCAGTTTCAACCGGAAGCTCGTCGTTGGGTCGAGTTCTATCGTGGCAGCAGTGCTGGTCGGCTGGCTGGCCGTTTCACCGTACTTTGTGGCGTGGCGGCTCCAGTCAGCGGCCGGGAACCAGAACGCCTACGCCCTCTCCGCGCTCGTCGACTTCGAGAGCGTCCGCAGCAGCCTCAAAGCGTACCTGTATGCGAAGGCGCTCTACTCCTCCGCAGACGTTCTCGACTCGGCAGTCGGGGCCATGCTGGTCGATTCGCTCATCGACCGGCTCGTCACACCGCACGGACTCGCAGCACTGCTGCGGAATCCAAGACGCGGACTGAACGCAGGCAGACCCCCAGATTGGGTTATTGACGACATCTCCAAGTTCGTCGTCGAGACGCGGAAGGCGTATGAATCGCCAAACAGATTCATCGTCGAGGCATGGGCCACCGACATGGGCGACCGGCGTGTCGGCTTCGTCCTCAGAAGAAAGGCGCTCTCGTGGCGCGTAACTGGCCTCAGACTCCCCCTGGCACCGGCCGAAAGTGCGCTCAACGAACCCTCCATCTACGTCCCTACCGAAGCTGAGCGGAGAGCACGGGCTGAGGCACGGGCGGCTGCTTGGGCCGAGCTGGAGGAGGACCATGCCGCCCTGAACGCCAAGCGAGCGAAGCTGGCTGACCTACAGGCACGGAGTGGGACTGCTTTCCGGTCGCTCGATGAAGAGGTCGGGGCCGACGGTGAGGCCTTGCAGCAGAAGCTCGTCAACTACATCAACACAGCCGAGTGGAGAATCGGTGCAGAGAGATCCGAGGAGCAGATCGCTGCTCTCCGCATGAAGAGCGCCGAGGACATGTACCTCGCCCAGGAGTACGTGGTGAAGGGCGGCGACTACCGCCGGGCGGTTGAGATTCTGGAGCGGACACTTTCAGTCGACCCCGACAACCTTGACGTGCTGGCGCGGCTAGCCGAATACCAAGAGACGCGCTACATGACCGCCGAACGGTTCGCCAAGGTGAAACGGGGAATGACCGAGGCCGAGGTCGAGCGCACCCTGGGCAAGGTCTACCTCGACTACGTGCGGACATTCACGACCGAGGGCGTGTTCGCCTGGTTCTATCCGAAGGATCCCAAGCGGCATGGTTCCGGTGCGGCAGTCGGCGTGTTCTTCCGCAACGGTGACCGGAAGGTTTACCGGACCGATTTCAACGCGGTTGAAGGGCGTTGAACACCAACTCCGACTCCTCGCCGGCAACTCGGTGAATCCGGTCCATGCCGAGGCGGTTCACGCGGAGGCGCTAGGGCGGTCTGCCAGATCCAGCGCTGCGGATTCCCGAGGGTCTGCCGTCGGATAGTCGGGACTCGAAGGGTTCAGGAAAGTCACGGCCTCGTAGTAGTCGTCCAGGGGAATGAACACGCCGTTCTCCTCCACCCATCGGCGCATCCGCTGGTTGCAACTGTTTGCCCAGGAAATCACCTCCACCCGCCAGCCTCTCCGGTGCATCCGTTCCAGATCGGCATGGAAGCCGGCACCATCGTAGAAGCCTTGGCCGTCTCCCGTCAGTACCACCGCAACACCCGCATCGCCGTTGTAATCCGCGAAGTCGCGCAGCATCTGGAGCTGGAGAATTCGGTCGGGACCTTGCTGCTCGCCACGCTCCACCGATCCCCTGTCTACGAGTTCGACCTTGACGCCCTCCGACTCGAGCCGGTTCCACAGGCGGCGCAGTTCCGGCGGTACCGAGCCGGCGGCAATGGCCTTCTCGACCGGACGTTCAGCACTCGCCAGCTTCATCACGTTCCGGAAGTTGACACGGACCCGGTGCCGCGCTGAAGCGCCTTCGCGTTCCTCCGCCTCGGCCTGCGCGCCGATGAAGATGTTCGAGTTGTCCCAGTAGATGAAGACGCGGTTCATGGTGGCGAGCCTGCCTGTCTCGGGTCCGGCGTTAGAGTTCGTGGGGCACTGAGAGCCGGTTGGCAGCCGCTTCGGCGAGCGATGTCGGACCGCCGCTTGAACTCCGCAGGACTATACAGGCTGGCCCAAGCGAAGCGCCAAGTGTGTCGTGGCCCCGAACAAGTGGTCAGGCGCAGGACGCAACTCTAGCGGGTGGCGCGGGTGGCAAAGTGTCGGTGCGACTCCGGCAGCCAATCGAGAAGGCGGCGTTCGCCAAGCTGGCGCGACTACAGCCTGTGGCTCCGGGCCGCTTGACCGGTCCGCAAGCCGACAAGTGGTCGACGCAGCAACTCAGCCGCATCCGGCCTCAGCCAAGGCCGCGCTCGATCCATCGAGGGGGAACCGCCACATCACTCTGCCTTGGTCGTACCAATCGAGGAGGACCGCTAGTGTCTGGTTCCCCGCGATGCTCGCCACGTCGATTCCGCCATCGGAGAAGATGAGGTCCTTGTCGCTCCATTGCTGGCGGACCCTGACGATGAATGGCTCTCCATCATTCCACCTGGCAGCCAACATGTGCGTCTCATAGCCGTCGCCGATGTCGCCACCTACCAGGTTGGGAGATTCCGTGAACCTGATCCACACATGGCGGCAGTCCTGCACCATCAGGCGAGCCCGGACATCTCCGTAGGGGAAGGACATGGCGCGGCTAGGTTCTACCCAGCTTGAAATCGCACCCTTGCCGGAGGGCTCTCCCCATTCATCGTTGAACGTGATGGCTTGCCACGAACTCGGAGCAGTTGCTGGCGGACTGGCTTCCGCCGGTGCTTGAGAGGGTTCCTCCTGCGCTGGCTCCTCGCGATCGTCTGCTTCAAGGCTGTCCGATCCTTGGCTCCCATCGCACTGTGCCGTCGCAAGCGCCACGACAACCAACAACGGAACAAGCCCGAGCCTCTTCGTCGCGCTAGACCACCTGGACGAGGTGATCGCGCCAAGCACCTCAGCAGTCCGCAACCGGCCTCTTGTCTCTTCCATTCAGCACAGCCTCCGGGGGCCCGCTCCCCGCACGCGTTGCGGGCTTGCTAGGAGCCCGGCGTAGCGGCCTGACCGCTCGACGCGACCCTTACTCTTCTTCGCGATCTCCCTCAATCGCGTTGAAGTCCTTCTGGTAGAGGGTCTTGGCGTCACCCCGGAAGTACACCGCAGCGGCAGCGCCCTCCCCGTGCTCGTCCGGGTTCTTGGGATAAACCCACCGGACGACGTTCTCCTCCGGAAACTCAGTAACGTAGGCGTAGTACACCTTGCCTAGCACGCCCTCAACCTCCCGTTGGGTCATTCCGCGGGAAACCTGGGCCAGACGCTCGGCAGTGATGTAGCGCGCCTCTTGGTACTCGGCCAGCCTAGCCTCCAAATCCGGGTTGTCCGGATCGACCTGCTGGGCGCGCTGGAGCATTTCGACCGCCCGCCGGTAGTCGCCACCCTGAACAACGTACTCTTCGGCGAGTTCCATGTCCTCCGCACTCTTCATTCCGAAGGCCGCTGTCTGTTCCTCCGATCGCTCGCCTTCAGCGTCCCACTCGGCCTCGTTGATGTACTGCGCGAGCTTCGCGTACAGGGCCTCGCCGTCGCCGCCGACCTCTTCGGCCATGGATAGCCTTGCCTCCCAGATCTGTCCCTCCGAGTCGTGGGCATTCAGATTGCCGTTGTTGGCGATGACGAAGTAGTCGCTGTCAGACAGGTAGTAGCGGTCGCCGCGCTTGGTGAGTTCCTCCCGAAGTTCGCCCGATTCAGCGTCGTCATCAGAGTCAACGATCTGGTGCATGAACGGCTGCCCATCTTCTTGGTAGAAGCTCGTCGTGATCTTGCTGCCGGAGTAGGCCACCACCCATTCACCTTCACCGGACTCAGCCGCCTTTGCGGCCAACCCCGCCAGTTCGTCGCGCTTGGCGTTCAGTGCCGCCTGATCTTCCTGCAACTCGGCCCACGCATCGGCGCGCGCGGCGGCGACCCGCTCCTCCTCCGAGGGACCGCATGCGACCAGGGCGGCAAACAGGACGATGACCGAAGCGCCGGCGGCAAACCCCGCCCGGCCCGGCCGCCCGATTGGAGTGGATCTCAACATTCTGGCGCCTCCTTGGACCGCTTGTTGCGTGCTGGGGACTATACCCCAAGGCGGGCCGCGACAGGGCACCCATGAAGGCCTGTCGTGGGGCTATACTGCGGCACTGCGCTCGGGTGCCCTGAGGGTCCATAGCTCAGCGGTTAGAGCATCCGGCTCATAACCGGCAGGTCCCTGGTTCGAATCCAGGTGGACCCACACCGCGAACTGCGGAGCCTGCGATCGCTAACTCACTGGAACCTCTGACAATCGGCGCATGGAAAGAGTCCTTGACACGATCGTAGATCTGCAGCACGCGAGCGTGGAACTCGCCCACAACCGCGCCCTGCTGGAGGGAGTTCCCGAATCGATGCAGGAGCTCCACGACCAGTACGAGCACGAGCGGAGCGAGATCGAACGGCTCGAGCAGGAGTGGCAGCAGGCCGAACTCGAACGCCGCGCCGCGGAAGCGGACGCGGAGGCGGGGAAGGAAAGCATCGAGCGCTACCAGGAACAGATAGCCCGCGTGACCACGCAGCGCGAGTACGGCGCCCTTCTGAGCGAGATCGACACCGTACGCGCCAGGATGCGGGAAGCGGACGACGAGGCTCTGCAGGCCATCGAACGCCAGGACGAAGCGTCGACGCAGCTCGACGAGATCCGTGGCGCGTTCGAGACGTTGAACGAGCAGTACCAGGAGCAGCTCGCCGTGTGGGAAGAGCAGAAGCCCGAGATGCGCAAGCGGGTCGAAGCTCTCGAGGGGCAGATCGAGGTGTTCCGCGAACGGCTCCCGCCCGCAGCCCTGCTCCAGTACGAGCGCCTGTTCGACCGCCACGGCGGCGCGCCCCTGGCGGCGATCGGAGTCGTGGAAAGCACCGGCGCTCCGATCCGGCACTGCTCGTTCTGCAACTACCGGATCAGGCCGCAGGTGGTCGTGCAGATTCAGACCCAGGGCGCGCTCGTACCCTGCGATTCCTGCCAGCGGATCCTGTACCTGGACGACGGAGAGGCCGGCTGAACGAGGCGCCGGGGAAGACCGCCGCCGAACGCCACGCGGAGATCGTGGAGCGGCTGGCGGAGGCATGCAGGCAGGCGGGCAGGCAGCCGGATGACGTCGCCCTGGTCGGCGCCTGCAAGAGGCAACCGCTGGAACGCATCGCCGGAGCGGTGGACGCCGGGCTCCGCATCCTCGGCGAGAACCAGGTACAGGAAGGCGAGACGCACCGCGCGGCGCTGCTCGAAGCCGGCTACGGCGACCGGGTCGCCTGGCATCTGATCGGACCGCTGCAGACAAACAAGGCGGCCCGCGCCTGCGACGCCTTCGACGTGTTCGAAGCGGTCGACCGGCCGAAGATCGCCGAGCGGCTCGACCGCGTGCTCGGCAGCCGGGGGCTCGGCGTCCGCGGCTGCCTGCTGGAAGTGAACATCGGCCGGGAACCCAGCAAGCACGGGTTCCTGCCCGAGGACACGGAAGCGATGCTGCGCATGGGCGAACTCGACCATTTGCGCGTCCGCGGCCTGATGGCGATTCCGCCGCAGCGCGCCGATGCGCGCGAGTCCCGCGCCGACTTCGCTGCTCTCAGGCGCCTGCGCGACCGGCTGGCCCGCGGCGGCCTGTTCCGCGACCGGGAAGGGTGGCTGTCGATGGGCATGAGCGCCGACTTCGAGATCGCGGTCCTGGAGGGCGCCACTCACGTGCGGATCGGCTCCGCGTTGTTCGGTCCCCGACCGTCGCGATAGCGCGGCGCGCTTCCAGAGCCCGCCGCTTCGCGTCGGATGCCGGCGGGGACGCCGGCGCACCCAGTGCGCGCCGCGCAGTGTTACCGTTCTCTCCTTGGAAACCCTTTCTGATCTGGTCCGGGTCGTCGCCGAGCGCTACGGCGAACGCGAGGCCCTGCTGTCCATCCGGCGCCATCGCCGGACGGAGTCGTTCTCCGCCCGGGAGTTCGTGGACGCCGTCTGCCGGACCGCGAAGGCGCTCGAGTCGCGGGGCGTGGGCAAGGGCGACCGCGTGGCGCTGTTCGCCACCAACCGCCCGGAGTGGCACTTCGTCGACTTCGCCTGCCACCTGGTGGGCGCCGTGTCCGTGCCGATCTATCCCACCCTCAACGCGCCCCAGGTCGCCTACATCCTGCTCGACAGCGGTGCCGGCTGGGTCTTCTACGACGACAAGGCGAAACGGGACCTGCTCGCCGGCATCGTTCCACACGGCGGCGAGGACGAGGGGGACGGCGACGAGCAGCGGGGTCTGCGGATGGTGGCGCTGGACGCGGACGCCGCCGTCCCCGGCGGCACCCATCTCGAAGCCCTGATCGCCGGCACGCCGCCTGCCACGGACGCCGACCTGGCGGCATTCAGCGGGCGGGTCGGCCAGGACGACACGGCGAGCATCATCTACACCTCCGGCACCACCGGCGACCCCAAGGGCGTCGTCCTGTCGCACCGGAACTTCGTCTCGAACATCCTGGCCTGCCAGGAGCTCTACCCGCTCGGAGAGGAGGATCAGGCGCTCTCCTTCCTGCCGCTATCCCACGTCTTCGAGCGCACCGTCGACTATCTCTTCTTCTACCGCGGGGTGTCGATCCACTACTCCCCCGCGATCGAGCGGGTCGCCGGCCTGATGCCGGACGTGCGGCCCACCGTTCTGTGCTCGGTGCCCAGGCTCTACGAGAGCGCCTATCTGCGGATCCAGAACCTGTTCGCGAGCCAGCCGCCGGCCCGCCGCCGGCTGATCGCCTGGGCGCTCAAGGTCGGCAAGCGGCGGGCGGAACGTGGGGGCGCGGCGCTCCAGGGCCTGATCGCCGACCGCCTCGTGTTCCGCAAGATCAAGCAGCGGTTCGGGGGCCGCCTGCGGTTCGCCATTTCAGGCGGCGCCGCGATCGCCAATGAAGTCGCCGAGTTCTTCGACGCGATCGGCATCCGCCTCTACCAGGGCTACGGGTTGACCGAGACCGCGCCGGTCCTGGCAGTCGAGTACCCCGGCGCCTCCCGGCGCGGCTCGGTCGGCACGGCCGCGCCGGGAGTCTCGCTTCGCATCGCGGACGACGGCGAGATCCTCGCCCGCACCGAGGGCCTGATGCAGGGCTACTGGAAGAAGCCCGAGGACACCGCCGAGGCGATCGACCCGGACGGCTGGTTCCACACCGGCGACATCGGCCGTCTGGACGAGGACGGCTACCTCTACATCACGGACCGCAAGAAAGACCTGCTGGTGACGAGCGGCGGCAAGAACGTCGCGCCCCAGCCGATCGAACAGATGCTGATCACGCACCCCGCCATCGCCCAGGTGGTCGTGGTCGGCGACGGCTACCCCTACCTCAACGCCCTGATCGTGCCGAACTACGCGGAGCCGCCGGCGCCGTTCACCGGCATGGACCCCTCGGAGTTCCGGCAGGACCCGCGCCTCCAGGAGCTCGTCCAGGGCGTGCTCGACCGCGCCAACGAGCGGCTGCCGGCCCACGAGCGCGTGCGCCGCTTCCGGCTGCTGGAGCGCGAACTGACCCTGGAAGAGGGCGAGATCACGCCTACGCTGAAGGTGCGCAGAAAGATCGTCAACGAGCGCTACCGCGACGTGATCGCCTCGATGTACCTCAAGAGCCAGCGCGTAGGTTGAACAGGTGCAATCGACGCTCGTTCACTTCGATTGCATCGAGAGTCAGCGCGTCAGTTGACGCGACTCGACTGTTCCGTCGGGTCGGGCGCCTCCTCGATCACCCCGTGGACCTCTTCATAGCGCCGCAGATTCGTGCCCAGGGCCCGGATGATCCGCTTGAGATGCCCGGGGCTGGTCACGATCCGGGCGCTGACGATGCCCTGGGGCGGAACCACGTTGATGAAGTCGAGGATGAACTCCTCGCGCGTGTGGGTGATGCGCAGCAGGTTGGAGTAGGCCCCCTTGAGTTCGGCGTCGCCGATCTTGACGTTGATCGACGAGGACGGATCCTGGTCGCCCGGTACTTCCTTGGGTTGGTCGCTCATTCGATTCTCCGTTGATCTCCGGCCTGGCGGCCGGGCGAGAGCCAGTCGATGTCGGTCCGCGCGCCCATCGTCTCCACCTGCCACTCATGGTCGGGCAGGTAGAGGCCGATGCTCCTCTGCTGTGTGCTCTCCGCTACCGTGAACCGGAGCGCCCGGCGGCGGTAATCGTACGCCCTGCCGTCGCGGGCGTGAACCGCGACATCCACCGTGTACTCGCCCGGCGCCAGCCGCAGCTCCGGACAGACGAGCCGGACCCGCACCGGCCCGGCGAGAGAGCGCGGCTCGTAGCCGGCCAGATCGGTGTTCGTGCCCCAGCAGTCGACGCCCCGCGGGGTCTTGACGCCGACGCCGAAGACGAAGTCGGACAGGTCCTCCTTCGGCTCGACGTCGAGCTCGAAGGCCACGGCTTCCCCGCAACGGACGTGGTAGCGCTCCTGCCGCTCCTCGCCGGCCAGCAGGCGCGCCGCCACGATCTCGGCCTGGCCCGAGCCCCAGCGCCCGACCTCTTCGGCAGCGTCCGCGGACGCCGTCGGGTCCTGTCCGCCTTCATCCGCCAGACGGCGACGGTCGTGGGCCTCGCCCTCGCGCGCCGCCACCGACTCGAGGTAGGCGTCGATGACCCGTCGCGTCGACCCGAGGCCCCGGATCCGCCCGCCGTCCAGCCACATCGCCCGGTCGCAAATCTCGTCGATCAGGGTCATCGTGTGGCTGACCACGAGCAGCGTGCCGCCGCCGGCCAGGTGCTCCTCGATCCGCGCCAGGCAACGGTGAACGAACTCCTCGTCGCCGACGGCGAGGACCTCGTCGACCAGAAGGACTTCCGGGTCGGTGTGAATGGCGACCGAGAAGCCGAGCCGGACGTACATGCCGGAGGAGTAGTACTTGATCGGCTCTTCGATGAAGTCGCCGAGGCCCGCGAACTCCACGATGTCGTCGTAGCGTTGCTCGATCCGGCGCCGGCTCAGTCCGAGCAACGCCCCGTTGATGAAGATGTTCTCGCGGCCGGAGATCTCGGGGTGAAAGCCCGCGCCGAGCTCGATCAGGGCCGCGACCCGGCCGTTCACCGAGAGTTCCCCGGAGGTCGGCGTCAGCAGGCCGGCCACCAGCTTGATCAGCGTCGACTTGCCCGAACCGTTGCCGCCGATGATCCCCACCGCCTCTCCGCCGCCGACCTCGAAACTGACGTCGGTCAGGGCCTCGACGACTTCCGCCGAGTCCAGGCCCCCGGTCAGGCTGCCTTCGAGCAGAGCGCTCTTCAGCGTCCGCAGCCGGTAGCCGCCGGCGGCGCGCCGGTAGCGCTTGCACAGACCGCTCGCCGCGACTGCCGGTTGACTCAACTCAGACCGCCTCGGCCAGGGTGTCGGAGAGGCGCGAGAAGAGGCCGGCGCCGGCCACCCAGGAGACGGCGGCGATCCCGGCCATGATCGCCCACACTTGGGGTTCGGGCAGGCGGCCGAAGAACAGAAGGTCCTGGGTCGCGGTGGTGAACGAAGTCATCGGGTTCAGTTGCACGACCTTCGCGAACTGCGGCGGCAGGTCGCTCAGCGTGTAGATGATCGGCGCCAGGAAGAACGCCAGGACCAGCAGATTGCCGAGCAGATCCCGCACGTCCTTGAAGTGAACGCAGAGAGCGGCCAGCGCGAAGGCGAGACCGGCGACCATGACCAGCTCGATCGCCAGAACGGCAGGCAGCAGGACGGCCGTCCAGCCGGAGATCGGATAGCCGAGCAGCCGGCCGGCGACCAGAGCGACCCCGACGATCGGCAGCGCCAGGAGGAAGTGCACCAGGTTCGCCGCCACCGCGACCGCCGGCAGCACCTCGACCGGAAACACCGCCTTCCGGATCAGGCCGCCGTTGGCGGTGAGGGACGTGCAGCCTTCCAGCAAGGAGGTGGAGACCCAGATCCAGGGGAACAGGCCGGTCACGAGAAACACGCCGTAGGGCTCGACCGCCACCAGGTCCGAGCGCTTCAGAATCATGCCGAACACGAACGAGTAGACGGCGAGCAGGAGAAGCGGATTGAGCAGGGACCACAGGAATCCCAGGACGCTTCCCCGGTAGCGCGCGCGCAGCTCCCGCATGACCAGGGTCCAGAGCAGGCTGCGGTAGCGGACCAGCGATCGGGCCACTTCGACCATTGCCGCGAGCATCTTACGTGGGTGCGCGGGTCTCGCACTCGAAGTACACCGGCGCCCCGCCGAGCACCGCGGGAACCCGCTGGAGCTCGCGGCCGTCCCGGTCGCGCGCAGCGCGCACCTTCCCCGGAGGCGTGTAGGAGCGGCCGCGGCCGCCCGGCGCCCACACGACCCGGATCTCCCGCCCATCCAGAAGCGCCCGGTAACCGCGCAGGCCTGACGGCATCCGCAGGCGCAGGACCTCCGCCCCGGCCAGCTCGCGCCGGAGTTGACGCAGCGCGAGATAGGCGGGACGCTGGCGGAGGCCGTCGCCCCGGGGGTCGAGCAGACCGTAACCCGCGGCCGCCAACTGCCACCAGTAGACGCGCTCCGCCAGACCGCTGCCCAGGGCCTCCAGCGAGTAGCGGACCAGGTAGCTGGCCTGGGCGTCCTCGTCGACCGCGACGTCGCGGCCCGCGGGCGCGTGCGGACCCTCCGCAAGCGGCCAGTTGAACTCGGTGACCCAGCTCCGGCCCGACGCGCAGTCCGGGGCCCTGCGCGCCAGGGAACGCAGGACCGCCAGCTTGCCGGCGAGGTCGAAGCCGAGCTGACGGTTCTCCGGCGCGCCCCGCCGGTCGACGTAGAGCTGGCTCGCCAGAATGTCGAAGCGGCGCTCCGGCAGTCCGGAGTGAATCAGTCCGGCGGTCGCGTGGGGCTCGAAGTCGATCACCGCGGGAGCGAGAACGCAGGCGTCGGGACACTGAGCCCGTACCGCCGCGGCGCCGGCCGCCAGCAGGCTCCAGTAGTCCCCGGGCCGCCACGCCCCCCACTTGCTGCGATTGGGCGCCTGACCGATCAGGAAGCGGCGCCCGCAGGGCGCGAGCGCGGCCGCCGCTTCCTCGACCCGCCGCCGCCACAGCGCGGCGTCCCGCACCAGCGACCGGTCCTGGCAGAACTGGAACACCAGGTCGACCGGCCGCTCGCCATGGCGGAGGGTTCGCGCCAGTTCCTCCAGCTCGGGGTCGACGCCCCGCCAGAGGTGGAAGCGCAGGAGCACGGTGTCGACTCCGAGATCGTCGATCGCTCCGGCCAGGGAAGCGACCGGAGCGGAACCGGGACCGACCGCGACGCCAGGGCCGCCGAAGCGAACCGGCGCCGGCGCGCGGTCCAGCGCACGCCGTACCCGACGCGCCTCCGCGACCGACAGGAGCAGCGGCACGGCCGATCGAAGCAGCGGCCGCGCGTGGTGGCCGGCGTCGCGCAAGCGCACGCCGAGGCGCTGGCCGCGAGTGGCCTGCTGGTGCGGCTGATCGGTCAGAGGATCCCAGACCGTGCGCTCGGTGGCACTTGTCCCCCGTTCCGCCTCGGGGACGTGGGGGTGGGCGCGGCGACGCGGCAGCAGAAGATCGGACAGGCGGCGCAGACCCCGGCGAGCGCCCCGCTTCGATCCCAGCTTGAATCGGAAGCCGCGGTGGTAGATCTCGAACCAGATCCGTTGAAGCCACGGCAGGCCGCCCGGCCGGTAGCCGGCCAGGTACTCCTTCCGGTCCTCCGGACGCAGCACCGGCATCCGGCTGAGGTCCCTCAGTCGCAGGCTGGTCGACAGCCGCCGCCGGAAGCGGGCGCGGTTCAGGTCGACCAGGAACAGCTCGGCGTCGGTAGTCGGCTCCGCCAGGAGGACGTTGCCGGAGGTCAGATCCCTGAACCAGACGCCGTGGCGGTGGAGTTCCGCCGCCAGCGCGCCGACCCGCCGCAACAGGGTCGGACCATGGATCGCGGGAAACTGCTCGGGAGCGGTGCCGGCGTTCAGGGCGCGCAGGACGTAGCGCAGCTCCAGCGCCTCCGGCACCAGGCGGCAGACGTACCAGGCGGGACCGTCGATCGTGTTCGACTCCGCGTACAGGACGGGCTCCGGCGTCGAGATGCCGAGACGACGGAGCCGAAGCGCGGCCCGGAAGCTCAGGCGAGCCCGGCTGCCGCGGCGGCGGCGGCGAAGCCGCGCGTGCAGGTCGTCGTGCCGGAACTGCTTGACGACCACGGTGCTCCCGGTCTCCGGCGCGGCCGACCGCCAGCCGGCCTCGTAGAGGTAGCTGCGGCCCCAGTGCAGGCTGCGCCGGACGCTGGCCGGGTCCAGCAGCCGGCGCAGGCTCTCCTCGAAGTCGGCGCCCGGGTCCCCGTCCACCGCTGCCGGGGCGACCGCGCCTTTGAGGTCGTCGAACTCGAACCGGCGTTCCGGTCCTTCGGTCCCGGCGGTCAAGACCCTTCGATCTCGGTCACGACGAAGTGCTCGCGATTCAGGTCCGGATCGGCCCGGAGCAGAATGGGCACGTCGAACGCTCCCTGCATCCCGTCCAGCACGTCCGACTCGGGACCGTTCAGCCCGTCCAGCACCGCCGGGTGAACCCGCACCGCTACCTGACGGCAGCCGCGGCCGGCGTGCGCCAGACAGCTTCGCCGCAACTCCAGGCAGATCGTCGCGACCGACTTGATGCGGCCCCGCCCCCGGCAGGTCGGGCAGGGTCCCATGAGCGCCCGCTCCAGGTTCTCGCGACGCCGCTGCCGGGTGAGCTGAACCAGACCGAACTCGGAGATCTCGAGCACCCGCTTCCGGGCGCGGTCCTTCTGCAGCTCGGCCTCGAGACGCGCGAAGACCGTGTGACGATCCTCTTCGCGCTCCATGTCGATCAGGTCGATGACGAGGATGCCGGACAGGTCGCGCAGCCGAATCTGGCGGACGGCCTCCGCGACCGCCTCGAGGTTGGTCCGGAGGACCGTGTCGCGGAAACTCCCGATGCCCCCGACGGCGCCGGCGCCGACGTCGCGGCCGGAGTTCACGTCGATGGCGACCAGTGCCTCGGTCTGGTTGATGACCAGATGGCCGCCTGACGGCAGCGGCGCCTTCGGCTCCAGCGCGGCGTCGACGCCGGCGTCGATGCGGTAGCGATCGAACAGGCCCCGGCGGCTCCGCTCGAGCCTCGTCAGGAGTTCCGGCTGGACCCGCTCGAGGTACTCGCGGATGACCCGGTGAGCATCGGCGCCGTCGACCAGCAGGGCGCCGAAGTCCTCCCCGAAATGGTCGCGAATCACCCGTACCGAGAGTTCTTCCTCCTGGTGGACCAGCGCCGGGGCCGCGCACGCGGCCGCCCGCCCCTCGATCTCCCGCCAGACGTCCGCGAGGACTTCGTACTCCCTCGCGAGGTCCTCCGCCGACGCCCCCGCCGCGGCCGTACGCACGATGCATCCCGTCTCTTCGAGCGCATCGCCCCACAGCTCCAGGGCCATCGTCTTCAGCCGCGTCCGTTCGTCCGGATCCTCGATCCGCCTGGAGATCCCCAGCCGGCCCGCCAGGGGCGTCAGCACCAGGTAGCGGCCGGGAAGCGTGATCTCGGTGGTGATCCGCGGCCCCTTGTCCGCCAGTCCTTCCCTCGCGATCTGGACGACGACTTCCTCGCCCCGGCGCGGGATGGCGCCAGGCGTTTCCGAGTCGGCGCCCGCCATCTCCTCGAGGTACAGGTAGCCGTCACGATCCAGCCCCAGGTCGACGAAGGCTGCCCTCATGCCGGGAAGAACCCGCCGAACCCTCCCCTTGTACATGTTGCCGGCCAGACCCCGGCCCCGATGGCGCTCGACGAAGAACTCCACCAGCCGGCCCGCCTCCAGGACGGCGAGGCGGGTCTGGTGCGGATCGCCTTCGACCAGAAGCTCCCTGTTCATTTCGCTGCCGGCTGGCCTTCCCGGGACGGCTCAGATGTTGACGAACCGCCGGACGTCGAGGCCGATCATCAACCCGGTGGCCGCACAACAGAAGAGCATGAAGGAGCCGCCGTAGCTGAGAAAGGGCAACGGGATGCCTGTGATCGGAAGCAGGCCGATCACCATCGCCGTATTGTAGAGAACGTGTCCCGCCATGAAGGCGAGCAGGCCGACAACGAGCAGCATGCCGGCCGGGTCACGCGCCGCCAGGGCCACGCGCACGCCGTTTCCCAGGTAGAGCAGGAGCAAGCCCAGCACGACGGTGACGCCGATGAATCCGTACTCCTCGCCCAGCACGGCGAACACGAAGTCGGTGTGAGGCGTCGGCAGGAACTGCAGATTCGACTGCGTGCCCTCGCCGTATCCCTTGCCCAGCATCTGGCCTGACCCGATGGCGATGCGGCTCTGGCGCACCTGGTATCCCGACCCGAGCGGATCCGCGTGGGGCCTGAAGAAGCTCGACAGCCGGTCCTTCTGGTAGTCCTGCAGGGCGAAAACCCAGATGGCGCCGGCGACCACCGCGGCCACGCCGAGCGCGATCAGGGCGGAACGGAGCCTGACGCCGGCCACGATGGCCATCGCGGCGAGCATGGGCACGAACATCAGGGCGCCACCCATGTCCGGCTGGAGGGCAATCAGCAGCACGGGCACGACGACGAACGCCGAGGCCGCCCACAGCCACCCGCGAGGCGCCACCGGCGCCTGCGCTTCCGCCATGTGACGGGCCAGCAGGAGGACGGTCGCGATCTTGCAGAAGTCCGATGGCTGACCGCCGAAACCGCCGATCCCGATCCAGCTCCGGGCCCCGCCCGCTTCGTGGCCGAAGAAGGTCACCGCCGCCAGCGCCGCGACCGCCGCCAGGTAGATCCAGAAGGCGTAGCGGAGGAGAAACGAATAGTCGACCGCGGCAGCCGCAGCCATGACCAGCAGGCCCAGGGCGATCCACGCCGACTGGCGTACCTCGTAGTCCGTACTCATGTCCGCCGAAGCACTGGAGATGACCACCAGGCCGATCGCCGACAACGCAAGCGCCGATCCGCCGAGCAGCCAGGAGACGGACCGGACCCGGCGGACGAGGGGCCACGGATCAGGTCTTGGCGGCAGCACTGAAGTAACCCTCGTGCATCTCTCTAGCCAGCGGCGCCGCCGCTTCCGAGCCTCTGCCCCCGTTCTCGACGAACACGACGACGACCAGTTCGGGGGCCTCCACCGGAGCGTAGGAAGTGAACCAGGCGTGGTCGGCCTGATCGGGCGGCAGGTCCTCCGAGCGAATCCAGGTCGCCTGGGCGACGACCTGGGCGGTGCCCGTCTTGCCCGCGACGGCCACCACCGGCGTCCTGGCGCTGCGTCCGGTTCCGTTCTCCACGACATTGGCGAGCGCCTCGGCGACGAAGGAAACCACTTCGGCGTCCAGACCGATCGGCGCCGGCGGTTCGCCGCCGCCCTCGATCAGGTAGGGGCGCACCCGGAGTCCCCCATTCGCCACCGCGGCAGTCATCACCGCCACCTGGAGCGGCGAAGTCAGCAGCGGCCCCTGGCCTATCGCTACCGAGACCGTCTCGCCCGGGTACCACGGATAGCCCCGGCGATTCCTGCTCCACTCGGGATCGGGTACCAGGCCCTCGCTCTCGCCGGGGAGTTCGACCCCTGTCCGGTTGCCCAGCCCCAGCCGCCGCGCATAGGCGGCAATCGTCTCGATGCCGATCTTGAGGCCCTGCCGGTAGAAGTAGATGTCGCACGAGTGCTGCAGGGCCTCGCGCAGGTTGACGAGTCCGTGTCCCCTCGACTGCCAGCAACGCCAGCGGCGGTTGTAGAGACTGGTCGCGCCGCCGCAGTAGATCCGTTCTTCCGGGCGAAGCAGGCCCTCCGCCAGACCGGCCACCACCATCGCGATCTTGAACACCGAGCCCGGCGGGTAGGTGTTCTGGATCGCCCGGTTCTGGAGCGGCTTTCCCGGCGCGTCGACGATCCGGTCCCAGTCCTGCTGGCTCAGCCTGCCGCCGAAGCTGTTCGGGTCGAAGGAAGGGGAGGAGACCATCGCCCGGATCGCGCCGTCGCGGGGATCGAGCGCCACGATGGCGCCGACCTTGTCCGCCAGCAGGTTCTCGGCCAACTGCTGCAGCTCCAGATCGATCGTCAGCGTGACGGACTCGCCGGGCTCCGCATCCGTCCGTCGCACGTCCTCGCCCATCAGGCGGCCGCGACTGTCGACGACCACGATCCGTTCCCCGTGGTCGCCGCGAAGCAGGCGATCCCGCAGCAGTTCCACGCCGCTGCGCCCGACGAGGTCCCCGGCCGCCAGGGAACCGTCACGGTCGTGTTCGGCGGGAGTCGGTTCGCCGAGATGACCCACGACATGAGCGGTCTGGAAGCTGTGCCGGTACAGGCGGCGTCTCGAAGTGGCGATCTCGAACTCCGGATGCTCGGGTACCGAGACCTCGAACCGGGCGACCTGGGTCAAGTCCAGGTCCTCGGCGAGCAGCACGGGCACCTCCCGGGCCACGCCCCGATGACTCTCCAGCGCGGCCCTGAGTTCCCGCTCCTCGTGGCCGAGAATCCCGGCCGCGAAGGCCAGACTGGCGCCGAGATCCGCGCTCCTGCTGCGGTCGATCATCAGCCGAAAAGTGGGCGTGTTCTCGACCAGAATCCGACCCGAACGGTCATAGATCAGGCCCCTCGGAGCGTCCAGCCGCAGCACCCGCAAGCGGTTGTTCTCCGCGAGCTGTTCGTAGTGGTCCGCCCGGACGACCTGGTAGTACCAGTAGGCGCCGACCACGACCGCCAGACACAGGCCGAGCACGCCGCACAGCCACTTGAGCCGTACCGCCATGTTCAGCAGGACCCAGTCCGAACTGTGCTCCCGGGTGGGGTTCTGCAGACTCATCATGTGGCCCCCGCGGTCACCGTGGACGCGCCCTCCCCTCCTTCAGTGTACGCCGTTCATCCACCCAGGCCCGGGCCCGGTTGAACAACCACAGGCCCGGCACGGCGACGGCAGTCGTCGCGACCACGCGCAGCGGAACGGCGCCGCCGCTGAGTTCGCCGACTTCCAGGACCGTGAGCAGAGCGAGAACGATCGCCTGATGAACCAGTGTGCCGACGGCGACCAGGAGCAACGCCACCGGTCGCTGGCTGGTCACGACGCGTTGCGACAGGCGGGCGACCCCGTAGCCCACGACGCAGCAGGCAAGGCCGTGAAGGCCGAAGGGCGAGGTGGTCAGCGTGTCCTGGACCAGGCCGGCGGTCAGGCCGCCCGTGACTCCCTGGAGTGAGTTGCCGGACAGGCTGCTCAAGACGACCAGGAGCACGAACAGGTCGACCGTCCGGCCGGCCACCGGCAGAACTTCGGCCAGCAACAGCTCGACCAGCGACACCAGGGCCAGACTGGCGGCGAACCTAGCGACCCACGGCATCCGCGCCGTCCATGACCGCCTCGGGCACCGGGTCGCGGCGCCACACGAAGGCATGGCTGAGCGAACCGAGATCCACACGCGGGACGACCTTGATCTCGTGGAACTGATCGCCGCTGGACTCGACGGAGGTGACCGTGCCGATCGGGATCCCGCGCGGGAAGACGCCGTCGATGCCGGCCGTGATCACGCGGTCTCCCGGCCGGACATCCACCTGCACCGGTACGTAGGCGAGCGAGAGGACGCCGGCCTCCTCCGTGCCCCGAACGATGCCCTGACGGCGCGTGCGCTCGATCATCGCCCCCACCGAAGAGTCACGATCCGTCACCAGCAGAACGCGCGCGTAGTCGCCCCCGGCGGAAACGACGCGGCCGAGCAGGCCGTCGACCGTGGTCACGGGCCGTCGTGCCCACTCCTCCCTCGCGTTTCCGCGAGGCAACCGCAGGATGGCGCTGCGGCGCCACGAGTGGTAGTCGACGTAGACGACGTCCGCCAGCAACAGTTCGGGTTCCGGCGGCCGCGCGTATCCGAGCGGCTCCGAAAGCAGGTCGACCTCCAGTTCGGCGCCAAGCGCCGCGGCATGGGCCGCCTCGAGTTCCCGCAGCCGGCTTCGCAGTTCCTCGTTCTCGCGCTCCAGCCGAGCCCTCGTCCGCCAGCCTTCCCGCATCCTGTTCGCCACGTCGGCGGCCGCGGCGACCAGTCCTTTCGCCGGAGCCTCCACCCACATCGCGACGTCGCCCGCACGCTCCGGCGACTGAGCGGTCAGCGATGCGAGAAGAACGGTCACCGCGACGGCGAACAGGATGGCGACCCGACGCTCGCTCATCTCGGTGAACGCCCCTCAGCGAACCGAAACCCTGCGCAGCAGATCGATGTCCCGCAGCACCCGGCCGGTGCCCAACACGACCGAGGCGAGCGGGTCCTCCGCGGCGAAGACCGGCAGTCCGGTCTCCTCGCGCAGCCGCTGGTCCAGGGCATGAAGCAGCGCACCTCCGCCCGACAGCACGATTCCCTTGTCCATCACGTCGGCGGAGAGTTCCGGCGGCATCCGTTCGAGGGCCTGCAGCACGGAGTCCACGATCTGCTGCACGGGTTCCTCGAGCGCATCCCGGATCTCGCCGTCGGAGATGCGGAGGCTGCGGGGAACGCCGCGCACGAGATCCCGTCCCTTGATGTCCATGTACAGCGCCTTCTCGAGCGGAAAGGCGGAGCCGATCTCGACCTTGATCTTCTCCGCGGTTCGCTCGCCGACCAGCATGTTGTGCTTGCGCTTCAGGTGCCCGGCGATCGCCTCGTCCATCGCATTGCCGGCCACCCGGAGCGAACGGCTGTAGACGGTGCCGGCCAGGGAGATCACGGCGACATCGCTGGTGCCGCCGCCGATGTCGACGATCATGTTGCCCGTCGGTTCCGTGATCGGCAGGCCGGCGCCGATGGCAGCCATCATCGCCTGCTCGACCAGGAAGACCTCGGAGGCGCCGGCGCTCATCGCCGCCTCTCTCACCGCCCGCTTCTCCACCGGCGTGATCTCGGAGGGCACGCCGATGACGATCCGGGGGCGGGCCAGGCGCCGGCCATGATGGGCCTTGCGGATGAAGTGCTTGAGCATGTGCTCGGTCATCTCGAAGTCGGCGATCACGCCGTCCTTCATCGGCCGCACGAGGAACAGGATCCCCGGTGTGCGCCCGAGCATCCCCTTGGCCTCGGTGCCGACCGCCTCGATGCGGTTGCTCTGGCTGTTGACGACGACGACCGACGGCTCGCGCACGACGATGCCGTTCGCCTGAGTGAAGACGAGCGTGTTGGCCGTCCCCAGGTCGATCGCAAGGTCGCTGGAGAACCACTGCAGGAAACGCATTCGGGGTGAACCTCGGGCCCGATCATAACCGCCTGAGGATCGCCCGATCCTGTTAGCATGAAAGCTCTTCTGCGCCCTGCCGGGCGCCGGGGTCAAAGATCATGCTGAACGTCATTCGCAAGAACATCAAGAGCTTCTACCCACTGGCCATCGGCCTGGCCGGAGTGTTCGTGCTCCTCGTCTTCACGGACTTCCGGTCGCTCGAGGGCACCCGCGTCAACCCGGACGCCGCCATCCTGGGCGGCGACAACATCACCTTCGTCGAGTTCGAACGCAGCTACCGGAACGCCGAGAGCCGCTACCGCGAGATCTACGGCGACGCATTCAACGCCGATCTCGCGGACCAGCTCCAGTTGCCGGTTCAGGCCCTCGAGGCCCTGATCAACGACCGCCTTCTCATCATGGAGGCGGAGCGGATGGGGCTGACCGTCAGCGACGAAGAGCTCCAGGAAGAGATCCTCTCCGTGCCCGCCCTGACCGACGGGGCCGGCAACTTCATCGGCGCGCAGCGGTACCAGGAGCTCCTGCGCGCCAACCGGCTGACGGTGGACGACTTCGAGTCCGACCTGCGCACTTCCATACTCGTGCAGAAGCTGCAGGCGGCGCTGACCGAGGTCGCCCACGTTTCCGACGCGGAGGTTGAGTTGCGCGCCCGCGAGACCGCCGAACGCGCTGCGATCCGCTACTTCCAGGTGCCGGCCAGCCGCTTCGCCGCCGAGGCCGAGCCTTCGAGCGACGAGGCCGCGGCCTACTACGAGGAGCATCGCGAGGAGTTCAAGCTCCCCGAGCGCCGGCGCGTGGGCTATCTGCTGGTCAGCACGAACACGGTCCGCGCCGAACTCGAGGTGACCGACGACGAGGTCCAGAGTTACTACGAGGACAACTCGGCCCAGTTCGAGATCCCTGAGCAGGTTCGGGCCAGCCACATCCTCCTGCTCGAGAACAGCGAAAGGGACGCGGAGCAGGCCCGCGGCCTGCTGAACCGGCTGCGCGGCCGCATCGAGGCCGGAGAGGACTTCGCGGCGCTGGCCCGGGAGTACTCGGACGACGAGGCGACGAAGGAGGCCGGCGGCGATCTCGGCTACTTCGGCCGCGGCGCGATGACGCAGGCCTTCGAAGACGCCGCGTTCGCCGCCGGCGGCGGCGACCTGGTCGGACCGGTCGAGAACCAGCTCGGTCCGCGCACCGGTCATCACCTGATCCAGATCCACGAGCGCCGCGAAGGCGGACGCCAGACCCTCGAGGAAGTGAGCAACCTGATCAGGGTTCAGCTCCTGGCCACCCGGGCCGAAGAGGAGGCGAAGAGCCAGATCGACACCCTGCACGCGCGGCTGGCCGACGAGTCGTTCGCGGGCGAGGACGAAGCCCGGGAACTGGCCGCCGCTGAAGCGCTCGTCTACGCGAGCACGGAGCCGTTCGGCGAGGACGACGCCGTGGCCGGGATCGGCCGCAACTTCAACTTCAGCTCCGCAGCGTTCGGTCTCGAGGCCGGCGCCTGGTCCGAACCCGTCCGCATCGCGGCGGGCTGGGCTCTCCTGTCCGTGCTCGAGGTGCTGCCGCCCCGCGACTCGGAGTTCACGGAAGTTCAAGTGGACGTTCGCGAGGTCGTCCGCCGGCAGAAGGAGAGCGAACTCCTGGCGGCGGCGCTCACCGAGACCCGGGGCCGGGTCGAGAACGGGTTGAGCATGGACGACGCGGCCGAAGAGTTCGATGCCGTGATCGAGGAGAGCGGGAGCTTCGGTCTGCGCCAGCCGATCGGCACCCTGGGCGCAATGCCCGAGCTGTCTCGCGCGGCGTTCGCGCTCTCCGCCGGCGAAACGGGCGGTCCGGTGGACACTCCGTTCGGCGCCGTTCTGTTCGAGGTGACCGAGCGCGAGTCCTTCGATCCGGCGCTGTTCGACCCGGAAACGACACGGAACGAACTCCTGGCCGAGCGGAACCTGACGATGCTCCAGTCCCTGTTGCAGCGGCTCCGCGAGGAGGTCGGCGTCCGCTACACCCAGGACTTCATCGAGAACTTCGGTCTGGCCGAGACCGAGGCGGCCGGCACCTGACCGCCACGGCGGCTTGATCGGCTATCTGCGCGGGCGCCGCCTGGCCCTCGAGCCCGAACGCCTGGTGCTCGACACCAACGGCGTCGGCTACGCCGTGAGGATTCCCCTGTCGACCTACTTCGAGTTGGACAAGCTCGACCCGGCTGCCGAGATCGGCCTGTTCATCCATACCCACGTCCGCGCCGACGCGATCGAGCTCTTCGGCTTCTGGACCGAGGGCGAACGGACCCTGTTCGAGCACTGCCTCGCTGTCAGCGGCGTCGGTCCCCGGCTCGCCCAGGTCGTCCTGTCGGGCGGTTCCACCACGGACCTGCTGAACGCCATCGGCGGCGGCAACGTGGCGGCCCTGACCCGGATCCCGGGCATCGGCCGAAAGACGGCCGAACGGATGGTCCTGGAGCTCAGGGAAAAGGCGAAGACGCTGCTCGCCGAGGCCGGCGCCGAACCGCCCCCCGCCGAGCCCGAAGCCGGCCGCGAGGACGAACAGGAACAGGCCGTCAGCGCCCTGGTCAACCTCGGCTACCGCGCATCCGAGGCCCAGCGCGCCGTCTCACGCGTCCTCGCGGAAGAACCCGAGATGGACTTCCAGGAACTCCTGCGCCGGAGCCTGCGCCAGTTGTCACGCCTCTGACGACCGCGAAGGCGTCGCGTGCACCCGCCCGTCCTGGGGCCAGAGGGGTCAGCTCCCAGGGTGACGCGGGCGCTTGAGAGGACATGGAGAGGGGTTGCGCCCGCTCCGCTTCACTCGCTCCGGTTGGCTTCGGATCCTGTGCGGTCGGTGGCCGTCGCTCGTTCAGAGGCACCTGGGAGCTGACCCCTCTGGCCCCAGGACGGGCTGGAGGTCGTTGCCGCAGGAAGGCGTCCGTCGACCGGCAGGCACTGTCCGCGGTCGTCCACCGAATCTCTCTGTTGACCGGCGACTGCGCGCCCAAGCCTGATGCGCGGTTTCAGAACAGGGTGCCCCGGACTTCCAGGTCCAGGTGTTCGTACGCTCGCCTGGTGGCCACCCGGCCGCGGCGGGTGCGCTGGAGGAATCCCTTCTGGACCAGGTAGGGCTCGTAGAAGTCCTCGATCGTGCCCTCGTCTTCCCCGACCGACGCCGCAAGCGCCTTCAGGCCGGCGGGGCCGCCTCCGTACTGCTCGATCAGCAGTTTCATGATTCTGCGGTCGATCTTGTCCAGGCCCTGTTCGTCGACTTCCTGCTGAAGGAGAGCCTGGTTGGCGGTGTCGCGGTCGATCTGTCCGTCTGCTTCGATCTGCGCGTAGTCGCGCACCCGGCGCAGCAGCCGGTTCGCGATCCTGGGGGTGCCGCGGCTGCGCCGGGCGATCTCGTCGGCGCCGCCCAGATCGACGGGCACCTCGAGCAACTCGGCCGAGCGCTGGATGATCACGCTGAGGACATCCGGACCGTAGAAGTCGAGCCGGTGGACGATGCCGAAGCGCCCCTGCAGCGGCGGCGTGATGAGACCGGCGCGGGTCGTGGCGCCAACCAGCGTGAACCGGGGCAGATCGATGCGCACCGTCTTGGCCATCGGCCCGGCACCGATCACCAGATCGAGCTGGAAGTCCTCGAGCGCCGGGTAGAGGATCTCCTCGACCGTCGGGCCGAGACGGTGGATCTCGTCGATGAAAAGGACATCTCCGGGTTCGAGGTTGGTCAGAATCGCCGCCAGATCGCCCGCCCGCTCCAGTACTGGACCGGAGGTGGACCGCAACGCCGAGCCCATCTCCCTGGCGATGATGTGCGCCAGGGTCGTCTTGCCCAGCCCGGGGGGCCCGAACAGCAGCACGTGGTCCAGAGCTTCGCCCCGCCGGCGCGCCGCCTGCATGTAGATGTCGAGCAGCTCGACGATCTTCTCCTGGCCCAGGTACTCGCTCAGCCGCTGCGGTCGAAGCGACGGTTCGACGCGCCGATCGTCGGCGTCCCGGGCGGGTGAGAGAACGCTCTCTTCACCGTCGGTGCCGCCGGTCCCGGCCATGCGCGGATGCTATCGCGCCTAGACGGCAACGACCTCCAGCCCGTCCTGGGGCGCGAGGGGGTCAGCTCCCAGGTGCCTCTGAACGAGCGACGGCCAACGACCGCACAGGATCCGAAGCCAACCGGAGCGAGTGAAGCGGAGCGGGCGCAACCCTCTCCATCTCCTCTCAAGCGCCCGCGTCACCCTGGGAGCTGACCCCCTCGCGCCCCAGGACGGGCGGGTGCACGCCCCGCCGTGGCGCCGACCGTCGTTGGGGTGTACGCTAACGCGCCTTTCGCGCCCTCCGACGACGACGTGACTTCCACAGCATCCGATCATGAAAGTACTCAAGTTCGGCGGCTCTTCCGTGGCCGATGCAAGCCGCCTGCGGGCGGCGGCTCGGATCGTCGAACGGCAACTCGACGGTTGCCCGGCGGACGGTGCGGTGGTGGTCTCCGCCCTTGGCGGAGTCACGGACCGCCTGCTGGCACTGGCGGCGGGCGCTGTCGAGGGCAACGGCGGCGCTGAGACGGTGCGCGAGGCCACCGCGCTTCGCGACCACCACCTGAACATCGCGGCGGAGGTCGCAGCCCTGGCGGACCTGCCCGCGCTGAGGGCGGCCCTCGAGGAACTGTGCGACGGCCTGGTCCGGGAACTCGACGCCTGCGAACGGACCGGGATCACCGCCGAGCGGCCGCGGGAAGCCTGGATCGACCGGATCGTCTGCCACGGCGAGCTCCTGTCGACCCAGCTTCTGGCCGCGGCGCTCCGCACCAGGGGTCTGCCGGCCGAGGCCCGCGACGCCCGCCCGCTGGTGCGAACCGATCGTTCGTTCCAGGCGGCACTGGTCGAGCTCGAACCGACGATGGACGCGATCGCCGGCCACTTCGCCGGCCTCGGCGAGGACGGCCCGTTGCAGGTGGTCACCGGCTTCCTCGGCAGCACAGCGGAGGGTGAGACGACGACCCTGGGCCGGAGCGGTTCCGACCTGACGGCTTCTCTCGTCGGCGCCGCGCTCGACGCCGAGCGCATCGAGATCTGGACCGACGTTCCGGGCGTGATGACAGCCGATCCCAGACGCGTCGAAGACGCCCTGCCGATCCCGCGCCTGAGCTACGAGGAGATGCTCGAACTCTCCCACTTCGGCGCCAGGGTCGTCTACCCGCCGACCGTCACCCCGGCCCGCCGCAAGGCCATTCCCCTGCTGGTTCGCAGCACCCTGGACCCGGAGCACCCCGGGACCCTGGTCGACGCCGGCAGGGGCCGGCAGCGGGCCCGCGGCACGGCGGTCACCGGCATCTCCTCGATCGACGACGTCCACCTGATGCTGCTGGTCGGCGACAACCTGGTCGGCACCCCGGGAGTCGCGGCGCGGCTCTTCGACGCCCTCGCGGCGAGCGGAGCCAGCGCGATCCTGATCTCACAGGCGTCCAGCGAGCACTCGATCTGCTTCGCGGTCGAGCCCGGAGTCTCCGAAGCGGCCCGCCAGGCGGTCGAGGCCGAGTTCCGGTCGGAGATCGAGTCCGGATCGGTCCGGCCCCTGGTCGTCGAGCGCGACCAGTCGATCGTCGCGGTGGTCGGCGACGGCATGCGGGAACGTCCGGGCATCGCCGGCCGGGTGTTCGGGATTCTCGGCCGGCGGGCGGTCAACGTGCGGGCCGTTGCCCAGGGCTCGTCCGAGCGCAACATCTCGATGGTCGTCGCCAGGGCCGACCAGGGGCGTGCCGTGCGCTGGATCCACCGGGAGTTCTTCCGGGGCTCCGCCTCGGGCCGGCTGGCACTCTACGTCCTCGGCGTCGGCGGCGTCGGATCGGCGCTGCTCCGGCAGCTCGCCGCCGAGCGGGACGCGCTCGAGCAGCGGGGCATCGACCTGCAGTTGCGGGGCCTGGCGAGTTCGCGTTTCATGGAGCTGGCGGGGCGGCGGGGCGGCAGGCGCCTGGACCCCGGCGCCGCCGCAGACCCGGACGGCTGGCGAAACGCCCTGGAGCAGGGCGGTGAACCGGCGGATCTCGACCGGCTGCTCGAGCACCTCGGCGAAACCGCTGCCGGCGGCGGCAGGACGATCCTCGTCGACGTTACGGCGAGCGGCGCGATGAGCGCCGTCTACCACCGTGCCCTCGCGGCCGGCGCAGCCGTGGTCAGCGCCAACAAGCTCCCGTTCGCGGGGCCGATTGCGGACTTCCGCGCGTTCCACGCCGACGGCGGGGCGAACGTCTTTCATGAGGCGACCGTAGGCGCCGGCCTGCCGGTCCTCCACACTGTCGACCTGCTGCTGGGCGCGGGCGATCCGATCGAGTCCGTCTCGGGCGTCTTCTCCGGAACGCTGGCCTACCTCACCGGCGAGTTGAGCGCGCGGCAGGTGTGGAGCGACGCGGTGCGTCGGGCCCACCGGCTGGGCTACACGGAACCGGACCCGCGCGACGATCTCGGCGGACTGGACGTGGCCCGCAAGCTCCTCATCCTGGCCCGGCTGTGCGGCGCCGATCTCGAAATGGACGACGTCGACGTGGCGCCCATGCTCGACCGGCCCGACCTCAAGGACCTGCCGCTCGAGGACTACTGGCAGCGCCTCGCCTCAGCGGACGAGGAGATGGCGGCCCGCTTCGCCGAGGCCAGGTCCGCGGGACTCGAACTCGCCTATCTCGCCGAACTCGCAACCGGCGGCGAAGGGGCAACGGCCCGGGTCGGGCTCCAGGCCGTTCCTTCCGACCACCCGGTGGCCGGAATGCCGGCCTCGGACAACATGTTCGTCTTCCGCAGCCAGCGTTACAATGCGCGGCCGCTGATCGTCCAGGGACCCGGCGCCGGGACCGAGCTCACCGCCGGCGGCGTGTTCGGCGACATCCTGCGCGCCTGGTCCGAGCGAGGGGCCACACCATGAAGACCTGGAACGAACCCCTCCGCGCCGCCGTCCTCGGTGCGACCGGCACCGTCGGCCAGCGCTTCGTCACCCTGCTGGCGGAGCACCCGTGGTTCGAGTTGACGGCGCTGGCCGCTTCGGAGCGCTCGGCGGGGAAGGCCTACCGCGACGCGGTGACCTGGATTCAGACGCGGCCGATCGACGACACGGTCGCGGCCATGCCCGTTCAGACGATCGACGAACTGATGGACGGAGACTTCGACATTGTCTTCTCGGCCCTGGACGCCGGCGTGGCGAAAGACATCGAACCCCGCTTCGCCCGCCGTTGCCTGGTCGTCACCAACGCCAGCGCCCACCGCATGGACGCGGACGTCCCGCTGCTCGTGCCCGAAGTGAACCCGGACCACCTCTCCCTGCTGTCTCCGCCCGAGGGCGGCAAGCCACTCCCCGCCGGCATCGTCGCCAACCCGAACTGCTCGACGATCGGCCTGGTGCTGGCGCTCAAGCCTCTGGCCGACGCTTTCGGTTTCGAGCGGATCTCCGTCGTGACGCTGCAGGCGGTGTCCGGCGCCGGGCTGCCCGGCATCTCGAGCTACCAGATCCTGGACAACGTGATCCCCTGGATCTCCAGTGAGGAAGAGAAGCTCGAGATCGAGACGGGCAAGATCCTGGGCCGGGTCGACGGCGGAACGATCGAGCCGGCCGAGGTCGCGGTCTCCGCCCAGTGCAACCGTGTCCCCGTCGTCGACGGCCACAC
Source organism: Holophagales bacterium (assembly GCA_009843505.1). Lineage (GTDB taxonomy): Bacteria > Acidobacteriota > Thermoanaerobaculia > Multivoradales > Multivoraceae > Multivorans > Multivorans azotirespirans. The sequence goes on from VYDI01000031.1 coordinate 109,622, forward strand.
GCTCTGCGTATCGGTCGACCTCAAGGGCGAACCGGCGATGGAGGACGTCCGGGAAGCCTGGCGAAGCTTCCGCGCCGAGCCGCAGGAACGCGGCTTGCCGTCGGCGCCGGCGCAACCGACCGTCTACCTCGGCGACGACGAGCCGCCCCAGACCCGCGTCCACCGGGACCTCGGCCAGGGGATGACGACCTCCATCGGCAGGCTGCGGGAGTGTCCGATCCTCGGCTACCGTTTCGTCGCCCTCTCGCACAACACCCTGCGGGGCGCCGCCGGCGGTGCGCTGCTCGCCGCCGAGCTCGCCGTCGCCCGCTGCGGGCGACAGACCGCCAGATGACGAACCCGGTGAGGGCGTTCGCCCCGGCCTCGGTCTCCAACATGGCCTGTGGATTCGACATCCTGGGCTTTGCCCTGCAGTCGGAGGGCGACGGCCACCTGAGCCCCGGAGACCTCGTCACCGCCAGCGAACGCGAACCGACCGCCGGTGGATGCGGCCCGGTCCGCGTCACCGCGATCACCGGCGACGAAGGCCGCTTGCCGCTCGAAGCGGAACGCAACACGGCCGCCGTTGCGGCGAAGGCGCTGGTCGACGGCGAGGCGCCGGACGCGGCCGTCGACCTCGAGATCGAGAAGCGGATGCCGCTCGAGAGCGGCCTCGGCTCGAGCGCCGCCAGCGCCGTGGCGGCGGTGGTCGCGGTCGACGCGCTGCTCGGCCTGGAGCTGCCGGCCGCTGCCCTGCTGCGCTACGCCGTCGCCGGCGAGGTCCTGGCGAGCGGCGGCGCGCACGCCGACAACCTGGCGCCGTCCCTGCTCGGCGGGCTCGTGCTGGTCCGCTCGCTCGATCCCGAGCCGGACGTGATCGAGCTGCCGGTGCCCGAGGGCCTGACCTGCGCTCTCGTCCGGCCCCACGCCGAGGTGAACACGAAGGAGTCCCGCGCCCGCCTGGATCGCCACCTGCCGCTCGAGCGCGCGGTGACCCAGTGGGGCAATGCCGCGGCGCTGGTGGCGGCGCTCTACCGTTCCGACCTGGAACTGCTGTCTCGCGCCCTGGTCGACGTCGTCGCCGAGCCCGTCCGCGCACCGGGCGTGCCCGGCTTCCACGCCGCCAGGGCGGCCGCGATCGATGCCGGCGCGCTGGGTTGCAGCCTTTCGGGCAGCGGCCCCGCGCTGTTCGCCCTGTGCGACGGCCGGGCCCGCGCCAGGCGGGTGGCGGCAGCCATGGTGGCCGCGTTCGAGTCCGACGTTCGTGTCAACTGCGATCAGCTCGTCGCGCCCTTGCCGGCGCCGGGCGCACGTGTGTTCAACAAGGAGGTGTAAGGAAGTGCGGTTTATCAGTACGGCGGGCAGGACCTCGCCGGTCACTCTCACCGAGGCGCTGCTTGAAGGGCCGGCACCGGATGGCGGCCTGTTCGTTCCCGAACGCCTGGAACCGCTGACCGCAGAGGACCTCGGCCTCCTGGAGCTGCAGCCCCTGACCGGCATCGCCGCCATCCTGGGCGACCGCCTGTACGGCTCGGAGGTCCCGGGAAGGGAGCTCGCAGCGCTGTTCGAGGACGCCCTCGACTTCCCGATCCCCCTCACGCAGATCGAGCCCGGCATCCACTGCCTGGAGCTTTTCCACGGGCCGACGCTCGCCTTCAAGGATGTCGCCTCGCGGGTCATGGCCCGCCTGATGGCGCGATTCGCGATGGATGCCGGCGCGGAAATGACGGTGATCGTGGCGACCAGCGGCGACACCGGCAGCGCCGTGGCCCACGCGTTCGCCGGCGTCGCCGGGCTGCGGGTCTGCGTGCTGTACCCGAACGGCCTGGTGACCGAAGCACAGCGGCGCCTGTTCACGACCCTGGGCGGCAACGTGACCGCGGTCGCGGTCGACGGCACCTTTGACGACTGTCAGAGCCTGGCCCGGGATGCCTTCGCCGACGGCGAGCTGCGCCAGCAACGACCTCTCGCCTCGGCCAACTCGATCAACATCGGCCGGCTGCTGCCCCAGGTCTTCTACTACTTCCATGCCTGGGCACAGCTCCCCTCGCCGCCGCTCGACGACACCGGCGAACCGCTCGTGTTCTCGACGCCGAGCGGCAACTTCGGCAACCTGACCGCCGGCCTGATCGCGAAACGGATCGGCCTGCCCGTCTCCCGTTTCGTCGCGGCGACCAACGTGAACGACGTCGTGCCGGCCTACCTCCGGAGCGGGGACTACCTGCCGCGCGGTTCGGTCGCCACGATCTCGAACGCGATGGACGTCGGCAATCCGAGCAACTTCGCCCGCATCGTTCACCTCTACTCCAGCGGCGGCGAGCCGCTCGAGCGCATCCGCCGCGACGTGGCGGGCCACACCTTCGACGACGACGCGACCCGACGCGCCATGCGGGAGGTTCACGACCGCACCGGCTACCTGCTCGACCCACACACCGCCGTCGGCTACCTGGGTCTCAAGGCGGAACTCGAAGCCCAGGGCGGCGGCACCGGCGTCGTCCTCGCCACCGCCCACCCCGCCAAGTTCGCCGAAACCGTCCAGGCCACAACCGGCATCGAGCCGCCCGCACCGCCCGCCCTCGAGCGCTGCGCCCACCTCCCCGAACGCATCATCGAGATCCCGGCCGACTACCCGGCGTTGCGCGACGTGTTGCTGGGCGGCTGAGGCCGGCACCGATTGGCTAAAGGGGCGTGAACACCAGTCCGTCCCGTTCCCTGCTTCCAGCGCCAGGACCCCAGTCCACCGGCGTCACGAGTTGCCCGTCGACGTGGGCGTGGTCGGGGACACGAACTCCCGGCGCCACAATCGTCTCCCGAATCCGGGCGCCCGAGCCGATCCGGGCGCCGGGCATCACCAGGCTTCGCTCGACGACGGCGCCGTCGCCGGCGTGGCTGCCGGGCTCCAGCACGCTGTGCTCGACGATGGCGCCGGGGGCTACCGAGACCCCTGGGGCGACGAAGCGGCGGCGGCGTTTGCGGCCGCCGGCAGTGCGGCCCCAGTTCAGGGCCCCCTCGAGGTAGCGGCGGGGGGTTCCCAGATCGTGCCAGGGGCGACGGCTGCGGAAACCGGCGATCCGGGCGCCGGAGTGGAGGAGCGGCTGGTAGAGGCCCTCGACGATGTCGTTCGACGACGGGCGAGGCGGGATCTGCTCGACGATCCGGCGGGAGAGGACGTGGAGGCCCTGGAAGGTCCGCTTCCGGCCGCGGACCGGCCCGACCCGGAGATCGCGGAGCCCGACCACCAGGCCGCGGGGATCGACTTCCACGCCGCCGCCCACGCGGTTGTCCCAGCCGACCTGAAGGGTGACGTCGGCGCCGCTGCGGCGATGGCGATCGAGCGCCTCGCGGACGGGCCAGCGGCAGAGCGAGTCGCCGTTGACGAGCACGATGTCGTCGGCGTCGGCGAGGAAGTCCCGCAGGTTGACGACCGCGCCCAGCGTGCCGAGCAGGTCCGGTTCGACTTCGAAGCGGAGTTCGATCCCGCGGCCGACGGCCTCGCTCTCGAGCCCGCGGCGCACCGTGTCTCCGAGGTGAAACAGGTTGACCGCGATCTCGCAGCCGGCGCGGTGAAGAAGGTCGATCGTCCGCCTGGCGACGGCGCGGCCGGCCACCGGCAGCAGGGGCTTGGGCACGGCGCCGGTCAGCGGCCGCAGCCGTTCCCCCCGGCCGGCGCAGAGCACGAGGGCCCGCACCCGCCGGACCGCGCCTCTCACTGCGAAGCTCCGCCGGGTGCGCGGGTCTGCTCCGTAAACACCATGTCCCGGGGCAGTCCGTCGTGCCGCGCGCGGTGGTCGCGGTAGATCGCGAGATAGTCCCGCAGATCGGCCTCCTCCGGGTCGATGCCGCAGCGGCGGCAGACGCGTTCGATCCCGCCGGCGGGCAGGTCCGGGTCGATCTGCTCGACCTCGACGAAGCCGCCGATCGGCGTCCGGTCGAGGGCGATCTCGCAGCCGAGAAGCAGCCAGCGCTCACGGACCTTCTCGTAGCGCGCTGTGACCTCGAAACCGAGCGACTCGAGGAACAGCCGCGCCGCCGCCGGATCGTCGACGGCGAACTCGTGCTCCGCCCGCTCCTTGATGCCGCCCCGGATCTCGGGAGCAGACTTGTACGTCAGCCGGCTGCCGCCGCCATCGGTGCGGAGGCGAAGCAGCTCGCGGCGGGTGCGCAGCCGCTCGGAAGGCGCGGCGTCCCTGCGGTCGAAGACCCAGTTCGACTCCATGGCGGCGGCTCGTTCGAGCTTTCCGCCGGCGGCGCGGACCCGTTCCCGGAGCCGGTCCAGATCGGCGACCGCGACCTTGATCTCACGCTCGCGCCGGGGGGCGGTCAAGCGGCGGCGCAGCCTCCGAGCCGGTCGAGCACCCGGACCACCGTGCGAATGCCCTGGTAGAAGTTGGCGAGATCCATCTTCTCGTTCGGCGCGTGCAGGCGGTCGTCCGACAGGCCGAAGCCGATCAGCAGCACGGGCGCACCCAGCACCTCGGAGAGCGTGGAGACGATGGGAATCGAACCGCCCTCCCGGACCCGAACCGGCTCGCGGCCCCAGGCCTCGCGCACCCCCTCGAGCGCCGCGTCGACGAGCGGACCGTCGAGGTCGACGAGCACCGGCGGCGCCCCGTTCAGGTTCTCCACTTCGACCTCGATGCCCGGAGGCGCCAGCGAGCGGATGTAGGCCGCGAAGGAACGGAAGAGCCGCTCCGGGTCCTGGTCCGGCACCAGCCGCATCGACACCTTGGCGCCGGCCCGGTTGGCGATCACCGTCTTGGCGCCGGGGCCCTGGTAGCCGCCCCACAGCCCGTTCACGTCGCAGGTCGGCCGCGCCCATACCCGTTCCAGGGTCGTGTAGCCGGCCTCACCCCACAACGCGGACGCGCCGATCTCGTCGCCGTACTTCGCCTCGTCGAACGGCAGCGCCGCGAACGCCGCCCGCTCCTCCGCGCCCAGCGGCCGCACGTCGTCGTAGAAGCCCGGAATGAGGATGCGGCCGTCCCGCGGGTCGCGGAGCGCCGCCAGCATGGTGCCCAGGACGTTCAGGGGGTTCGCCACCGCGCCTCCGAAGGTACCGGAGTGCAGGTCCCGGCCCGCGCCGCGTACCCGGACCTCGGTGTAGAGCAGGCCCTTCAGGCCGTAGAGCACGGAAGGCTGGCCCGGCCCGTACATCGAGGTGTCGGAGACCAGCGCCAGGTCGCAAGCCAGGCGCCGGGACTCAGAGCTCCGGACGTAGGCCTCGATCGCCTCGCCGCCGCACTCTTCCTCGCCCTCGATCAGGAACTTCACGTTGACCGGGAGGGCGCCGGTCTCGGCCATGATCGCCTCCACCGCCTTGATGTGGGTGAAGGACTGGCCCTTGTCGTCGGTGGCGCCGCGGGCGACGATCCGCTCGCCGCGAGCGCCCGATTCGATCGTCGGCTCGAACGGGTCGTTCCGCCACTCCCCCAGCGGATCGACCGGCTGCACATCGTAGTGGCCGTAAAACAGGACGGTCGGGCGGCCTGGAGCGCCGAGCCACTCGCCGTACACCAGCGGATGGCCTGCGGTTTCGATGATCTCGGCCTCGAGCCCCGCGGCCTCCAGCCGCCCCCTGACGAAGCCGGCGCAGCGGCGCACCTCGGCAGCGTACTCCGGATCGGTCGAGACGGACGGGATCCGCAGGTACTCCTTCAACTGTTCCAGGCTGGCGGCGGTTTCGCGGTCCACCCGCGCGAGAACGGCGTCGACGCTCATCGGCCCCGCCCGCCGCGGTCAGTCATCGAAGCTCTTGCCCGTGGCCCGCCAGTCGGAGAGGAAGCTCTCCAGGCCGATGTCGGTCAGCGGATGACGGTAGAGCTGGCTCAGCGTCTTGAAGGGGAGGGTCGCGACGTCGGCTCCCATTTCCGCCGACAGCACGACGTGAACCGGATGCCGCACCGAAGCGACCAGGACTTCGGTCTCGAAGTCGTACCGGGAGTAGATCGAGATCACCTGCCGGATCAGGTCCATGCCGTCCTGGGCGATGTCGTCGAGGCGGCCGACGAAGGGCGAGATATAGGCGGCGCCCGCCTTCGCCGCCAGCAGCGCCTGGGAAGGCGAGAAGCAGAGGGTCACGTTGCACCGGATCCCGTCCTCGGCCAGGCGCCGCACGGCGGTCAGCCCCGGCGGCCCGAGCGGCACCTTGACGACCACGTTGTCCGCCAGGCCGGCGAGCCGCCGGCCCTCCTCGAGCATGCCGTCGAGGTCGGTCGCCAGCACCTCGCCGCTGACGGGGCCCGGCACCAGCTCCGCGATCTCCTTGACCGTCGGCAGGTACCGCTTGCCCTGCTTGGCGATCAGGCTCGGGTTCGTGGTGACGCCGTCGACCATGCCCCATTCAAGGCCGGTCTCGATCTCCCCTACGTCCGCGGTGTCCAGAAAGAACTTCATCGTGGCGCTCCCGGGCTGCTAGTTGACTGGCTCCACCTCGGTCGCTGCGGTGTCCCCCGCCTCGCCGTTCTCATCCTCCTCGCCGCGATCCGGGATGCGAGCCAGGGCGACGATGCGGTCACCCTCGTCGAGATCCATGACCTTGACCCCCTGGGTGGCGCGGCCGATCAGCGACACGCTGCCGGCCGTGATGCGGATGATCTTGCCTTCGGGGGTGATCAGCATCAGGCCGGTGTCCTCACTGACCTGGCGGACGCCGACGACCTCGCCGGTGCGGTCGGACACCTTCAGGTTGATGATCCCGAGACCGCCCCGTGACTGCAGACGGTACTCCTCGATCGCGGTCCGTTTGCCGAAGCCACTTTCGCTCACGGTCAGCAGCGTCGTCTCCGGAGGCCGGTCTTCCACGGGCTCGTCCCGCGGCAGCAGACACTCCATCGACACGACCCGATCGCTCGGGCGCAGGCTGATGCCGCGCACACCGCGGGTTGCCCGGCCCAGGGAACGCAGGTCGCTTTCGGGGAAACGGATCGCGTAGCCCTTCTGTGTGGCCAGGACCAGTTCGCTGCCGGCGTCGGTGACCTTGACCGACAGGAGACGGTCGTCCTCGTCGATCCGCAGGGCGATGATGCCGCTGTTGCGCGGCCGCGAGTACTCCGACAACGCCGTCTTCTTCACCACGCCCGCCTCGGTGGCGAAGGTCAGGAACCGATCCTCCGGGAACTCCCGCACCGCGGCAGTGGCCGCTACCCCCTCGCCGCTGTCGAGCCGCAGGAGGTTGACGATCGCCTTGCCGCGGGCGGCCGGACCGAGTTCAGGGATCTGGTGCACCTTGAGCCAGTAGCAGTAACCCCGGTCGGTGAACACCATGATGTAGCTGTGGGCGGAGGCGACGTAGAGCTGCTCGACGAAGTCGCCGTCGCGCGTGGCCATGCCGGTCCGGCCCTTGCCACCGCGGTGCTGGGCGCGGTAGAGGCTGAGCGGCGAACGCTTGATGTAGCCGGACCGGGTGACTGTGATCACCATGTCCTCGTCGGCGATCATGTCCTCGATCGTGATGTCCGAGGAGTGGGCCACGATCTCGGTGCGCCGCGGGTCGCTGAACCGCTTCTCGATCTCGTCGAGCTCGGTCCGGATCTCCTGAAGCAGCAGCGCGTCGGAACCGAGGATCGCGCGCAGACGCTCGATCTCGGCGATCAGCTCACGGTGCTCCTGCTCGATCTTCTCCCGCTCGAGGCCGGTCAACCGCTGCAGACGCATCTCCAGGATCGCCTGAGCCTGGGGCTCGCTCAGGGAGAAGCCCTCGATCAGGCGTTCCCTGGCTTCCGGCGGAGTGCGGCTCGCACGGATCGTGGCGATCACCGCGTCCAGGTGGTCGAGCGCGATGAGGAGTCCCTCGAGGACGTGGGCGCGCTTCTCGGCCCGAGCCAGGTCGTAGCGGCAGCGCCGGATGACGACCGTCCGGCGATGGTCGAGAAAGTGGCGCAGCAGGGCGCGCAGGGTCAGCACCTGGGGCTGGCTGTCGACGATCGCCAGCATGTTCATGCCGTAGCTGACCTGGAGCTTGGTCATCTTGTAGAGCGTGTTCAGGACGATCTCGGCCATCTCGCCGCGCTTCAGGTCGATCACGACCCGGATGCCGTCGCGGTCCGACTCGTCGCGCAGATCGCGGATGCCTTCGAGCTTCTTCTCGCGCACCAGCTCGGCGATCCGCTCGATCAGGCGGGCCTTGTTCACCTGGAAGGGAAGCTCGGTCACGATGATCGACTGGCTGTCCTGGCCGGCGTCCACGATCTCGGCGCGGGCCCGCACCTGGATGGAGCCACGGCCCGTGGCGTAGGCGGCGTGGATGCCCGCGCGGCCATGGATGAAGCCGCCGGTCGGGAAGTCCGGCCCCGGCAGCAGCTCCATCAGTTCTTCCAGGGTCGCCTGGGGGCGGTCGATCAGCAGCTTGACCGCCGCGATCGCCTCGCCCAGGTTATGCGGCGGGATGTTCGTCGCCATGCCGACGGCGATGCCGGCCGACCCGTTGACCAGCAGGTTGGGAATCCGGGCCGGAAGCGGCGCCGGCTCCTGCTCGGAACCGTCGTAGTTCGGCACCCACTCGACGGTGTCCTTCTCGATGTCCTCACGCAGCAGTTCCTCGGCGATCCGGGTCAGGCGGACCTCGGTGTAGCGCATCGCGGCCGGGTTGTCGCCGTCGATCGAGCCGAAGTTGCCCTGGCCGTCCACGAGCGGGTAGCGCATGGAGAAGTCCTGCGCCATGCGCACCACCGTGTCGTAGATCGGTCCGTCCCCGTGCGGGTGGTACTTGCCCATCACGTCGCCGACGATGCGCGCCGACTTCTTGTAGGCGCGGCCGGCCGTGTTGCCGGCTTCCCACATGCCGTACAGAACCCGCCGGTGAACCGGCTTGAGGCCGTCCCGGACGTCGGGCAGAGCGCGGCCGATGATCACGCTCATCGCGTAATCGAGGTAGCTGCGGCGCATCTCGCGCTCGAGCTGCACCGGCACGGTGTCGAGGCCGGACGGCGGCGGCTGGATGGGGTTCTCGCCCTTGCTCACGGTCAGTGGGTCAGATGTCGAGGTTGGTCGCGTTCAGGGCGTTCTTCTCGATGAACTCACGCCGCGGCTCCACCTTTTCGCCCATCAGCGTCGTGAAGATGCCGTCCGTCTCGTCGTAGCGGTCGTCGTCGATCTCGACCAGGAGCATCCGGCGCCGGTCTGGATCCATCGTGGTCTCCCAGAGCTGCGACGGGTTCATCTCGCCCAGGCCCTTGTAGCGCTGGATCGACAGGCCCTTCTTCGCGGCTTCGAACAGAGCGTCCAGCGCTTCGTCGACGGACTCGGCCTCGACGTCGTCGGTCGTCGCGCTGCCGTTGACCCGGCGCAGACGGATCGAGGGCGACCTCCACGCCTCGAGCGCCTGCTCGTTGGCGGTCAGGGAGCGGAAATCGGCGCCGGTCACCAGCGCCTCGTCGATCGTCACCTGGCGGTCCACGCCGTCCCGGCGCGAACGGAACTCGATCCTGTACAACCCGGTAAGCCCTTCCTCGACAGACACGTCGTGAAAGCCGGAGGCCTCGATGACCTGGGCCGTCAGCTCGACCCGCTCCCGGTCGGCCAGGCTGTCGCGATCCCTGATGCCGCCGGCGATCGCCGCCCGCAGCGCGTCCCGCGGAAGGCCGCGGGCGCTCAGCGAGTCGAGGGACCGCCTGAACGAAGCGAGACGGTCGAGCAGGACGCGCAGGCGGTCGCCCTCGAACACCGTCGGATCGTCGACGTCGCCGTTTGGAAGGGCAACCTGCCAGCTCCGGCGGATCCGATCCACCAGGTAGTCGTGGTACTCCTCGTCGTCCTTCATGTAGCTCGAACGACGTCCCTCCGTGACCTTGTACAGCGGAGGCTGGGCGATGAAGAGGTGGCCGCGGTCGATGAGTTCCTTCATCTGGCGGTAGAAGAACGTCAGGATGAGCGTGCGGATGTGGCTGCCGTCGACGTCCGCGTCGCACATGATGATCAGCTTGTGGTAGCGCAGACGGTCGGCGTCGAAGTCCTCGTTGCCGATGCCGGTTCCCAGGGCCTGGATCAGGGTCCTGATCTCCTCGGACGAGAGCATCTTGTCGAGGCGCGCCCGTTCGACGTTCAGGATCTTCCCCTTCAGCGGCAGCACAGCCTGGAAGCGCCGGTCGCGGCCCTGCTTGGCCGAGCCGCCGGCCGAGTCCCCCTCCACCAGGAACAGCTCGGCAAGAGCCGGATCCCTCTCACTGCAGTCCGCCAGCTTGCCCGGCAGATTCGAGCTGTCGAGGGCGCCCTTGCGCCTGGTCAGTTCCCGCGCCTTGCGCGCCGCCTCCCGCGCCCTGGCCGCTTCGACGACCTTCTCGACGATCCGCTTCGCATCGCGCGGGTTCTCCTCCAGGAAAGCGGAGAGCTGTTCGCCCACCGTCGACTCTACCCAGCCGCGCACCTCTGAGGAGACGAGCTTCTCCTTGGTCTGACTGGAGAACTTCGGATCCCGCACTTTCACCGAGACGATCGCCACCAGGCCCTCGCGGATGTCCTCGCCCGAGAGCTTCTCCTTCAGGTTCTTGCCGAGACCGGATGAGGCGACGTAGGCGTTCACGGTGCGGGTCAGCGCCGACCGGAGGCCCGAGAGATGGGTGCCTCCGTCCCGGTTGTTGATCGTGTTCGTGAAGCAGTAGATCCGTTCCTGGTAGCTGTCGTTCCACTGCAGGGCGACCTCGACCGACTCGCTGGAGCCGGCCTCGCCCATCTCGCTCCGGAGGTAGACCGGATCCGGGTGCAGGGCCGTCTTGTTCCGGCCCAGGTGGGCGACGAAACTGGCGATTCCTCCCTCGTACTCGAACTTCGCGCCCTTGCCCGTCCGTTCGTCGAAGAGGCTGATCGCGATACCGCGGTTGAGGAAGGAGAGTTCCCGCAGGCGCTGCGCGAGCACGTTGTAGTCGAAGGAGAGCCGAGTGAACACCTCCGGGTCCGGCCTGAACCGGATTCCGGTGCCGGTGTCCTCGGGATTCTCGAGCTCGGCAACCGCTTCGATCGGCGCTTCCGGTACGCCACGGCTGTAGGCCTGGCGCCAGGAGTGGCCATCGCGGTCGATCTCCAGGTCGAGCTGGACCGAGAGGGCGTTGACCACGGAGAGACCGACGCCATGCAGGCCGCCCGACACCTTGTAGGCGTTCTGGTCGAACTTTCCGCCCGAATGCAACTCGGTCATGATGACTTCCGCCGCGGACCGTCCCTCACCTTCGTGCAGGGCTACCGGAATGCCACGGCCGTCATCCCGTACGGAGACGCAGCCGTCGCCGTGGATGACCACCTCGACCAGTTCGCAGAAGCCGGCCTGGGCCTCGTCGATCGCGTTGTCGACGAGCTCGAACACCATGTGGTGCAGGCCCGATCCGTCATCGGTATCGCCGATGTACATCCCGGGCCGTTTCCGGACCGCCTCGAGGCCCTTGAGGACCTTGATGTGCTCGGCCGAGTATCCGGCTTCAGCCACCGCCCGAACATCCGTTGTTCCGGCCGCCGTCATGTGCGGAAAACTATCACATAACGGCCATTTTGGCCGCTGCCGGGGCCGACTTCAGCCCTGCTTGCAACTATCTGAAAACAGGAGGTTTAGCCGGCCGCCCAAAGACCCTCAGATGCGCATCGGCATGATCACGCACAAGTAGCGGAAATCCGGCCCACCAACAGGTTGCCCGAGGCACTGGCTGTTCTCGTCCTTGAGCGCGAATTCGACCTGCTCGGTGTCGACCGCGGACAGGAAGTCCCGCACGTAGACCGGGTTCAGGCCGATGTCCAGTTTCTCCGCCTCGTAGTCGCAGGCGAGGCTCTCCTCGGCCTCCCCCAGATCCGGGTTCGAGGACGACACGCGCAGCGATTCATCCTCGAAACCAAACCTGACCATGGGGGCGCGGTCACCCGTCAGCAGGGAAACCCGGTGCACCACCTCGGAGAGCGCGCCGCGATCGAACGTCGCCTTCCGGTCGTTGTCCGTCGAGATCACCTTCTCGTAGTCCGGGAACGTGCCCTCGAGGATGCGGCACGTGAGCTCGCGACGCCCGATCACGAAGCCGAGATGGTGCTCGCCGCGGCGGAACCGAATCGTCTCGTCGCTGTCGAAGCGCATCAGCTCGAGCAGCGCCTTGCGCGGCGCCAGAACGCCGTCCGCTTCCGCGACGCCCGACATTTCGGCCTCGATCAGGGCGAGCCGGTGGCCGTCGGTCGCGACCATCTCGACCTTGCCGTCCTTCAGCTTGAGGAGGGCCCCGTTCAACTGGAACCGCGACTCCTCCGCCGAAACGGCGAAGATGATCTTGCCGATCATCCGCTTGAAGTCCGGGAAGGGCGCCTCGAAGGACGAGGATGACGAATCCCGGTCGACGGTGGTCAGCGTCGGAAAGTCCTCAGCCGAGAGACCGTTGATCCGGAACCTGGAGGAACCGGCATCGATATGGAGGGAGTTGGCGTCGCCGGTCGACAGCTCGATCGGGCCGTCGGCCAGGGCCCGGACGATCTCGAGGAACTTGCGGGCCTGCACCGCGGTCGCTCCGGTCTCGCAGCTTCCTTCCTCCGCGCCGCACCAGGAGGTCAGGGACACGTCCAGGTCGGTGGCCGCGAGTTCCAGGCGGTCGTCGCGTACCGTCAGCAGAAGATGGGAGAGGACCGGAATCGTCGACCTGCTTTCGACTATGCCGCGCATCGCCACGAGTTCGGTCAGCAGTTCTCGTCGTTCGACTCGGGTCTTCATCTATCCTCTCCTCAAGGAGAAATATACACCAACAAAGTAACCGTAGAAGGGGCCGTCTCCGGACGCGGAAGAACGTTATAAACCATTTATAATCAGTGACTTGGGGGGTCGGTACGGGGATGGTAGGGAGCGGAGGCGGCAGCGGAGCGATTGTGCATTCTGCGGACTTCGACCGCCGGGCCGCGCGGAGCGCCGATTCCCTCCGCAGCGCGGCCGCAGAACAACCGGAACCGCTGCCCGGACAATCCGCTGCCGGTGCGCAGATCCCTTGTTGGCCGATCCGCCGGGATTCCGCAGGATGTTCCCGGCTCGGCCGACACGACGCTTGTTCGGCCGACACGACGCTCGCTCGGCTGACATGGCGCTTGCTCAGCCGAGCTGCCGGGCGAAACGCTCCAGTTGAGCGGCCAGGCGCTCGTCGTCGGCGCGTCGGCGCTCGATCTGCTCGACGGAGTACATGACGGTCGAGTGATGCTTGCCGTTGAACACTCTCCCGATCTCCGGGTAGGACATCTCCGTCAGACGCTTGCAGAGGTACATCGCGATCTGGCGCGGATAGGTGATCTGCCGGGAGTTGCTCTTGCTCTTGATCTCGCGGACCTTGAGGCCGTAGTGGTGGGCCACCATCTTGATGATCTGCGCCGCCGACACCGGGCGGTCCTGTTCCGGCAGCACGTCGCGCAGCGCTTCCTTGGCGAACTCGAGATCGAGGGGCACGCCCGACAGTGAGGCGAAGGCGGTGACCCGGTTGAGCAGACCTTCGAGTTCGCGTACGTTCGAGTGCACCTGCCGGGCGATGAACATGGCGACGTCCGTGTCCAGGTCCAGGCCCTGCTGTTGCCGGGCCTTGCGCTGGAGGATGGCGACCTTGGTCTCCAGGTCGGGGGGCTGGATATCGGCGAGAAGACCCGAGCCGAAGCGGCTTCGCAGACGCTCTTCGATGTCCGCCATGTCGCGCGGCTGGGCGTCCGAGGTGACGATGATCTGCTTCTGCCGGGTGTAGAGCACGTTGAAGGTGTGGAAGAACTCCTCCTGGGACCGCTCCTTCTTGGCCAGGAACTGGATGTCGTCCACCAGCAGGACGTCGATCGTCCGGTAGCGCTCGCGGAAGGCGGGCATTCGCTCGAACCGGATCGAGGTGATCAGGTCGTTCACGAAGTCCTCGGCGGCGAGATAGACGACCCGGGTGCCTGGGGCCGCGCGCTTGAGGCGGTTTCCGATCGCGTGCAGTAGATGGGTCTTGCCCAGGCCCACCCCGCCGTAGAGGAAGAGGGGGTTGTACGCGATGCCGGGCTTCTCGGCGACGGCCTGGGAGGCGGCGCTGGCGAAGCGGTTCGAGTTGCCGACCACGAACGAGTCGAACCGGTACTGGGGGTTGAGTGAACTGCTTGGCGCACCCTCCGTCTCGGGGCGATCAGCGGTTCCGGAGCCCCCCACGGACTTCGTACGCGGTGACCTTCCGGGCGGTTCGACCCTGGTCCGCGTCTCGCCGCTCTTGAACAGGACCTGGTAGGTCGGGCCCTTGAGATCGGCGATCGCCCAGTCGACGATCGGACGGAAGCCCTCCTCGAGCGCCTCGACGAAGCGCGAGTTCGGCGCTTCGAGGACGAGGTGTTCGGCGTCTTCCGACGCGACCCTCAGGGGATGAAACCAGGTGCGGAAATCCTCGGCCGGGAGATCCGCGCGCAACTGCCGGCGTAAAGTCGGCCAGACCGAACTAGGCATGCTCCCCCGTTCCGTCCGCACCGACCAAAGCCATGTTGAACCAGCGCACGGCAGTGCCGCCTCTGCCCGCTTGCTCCGCTGCTACTCCGAACCGACGCACTTCTCCCCCACATTCCAGCGCGCACGACCACCAATTCCCGGTGCCGGGTAGGGAATTGCCGCTCTGCAGAGCTACGTTCCGCAGCTTTTCCGCACAGTGTGGAAAAACCTTGGAAGACCGGCGAAGAGACTCGGGACAGCTAGTTCCTGGGCGCTACCTGTTGGTCCTACGCCGAGTGGCCTCCGTTACGCGAGAAGCGCAGGATAGCAGCGGGATCCGGCTTCAACAAGGGGTGTCCGAGCACTTTCTTCACGTTTTCTTCGTCGCGCGCACGGCGCCGCCCGTCGGCGGGCGCCTTAGGTCCTGAACTGTGTTGCAGTTAGTCGAGCCGGAGCAACTCCGGGGCGCTCTGCTGGCCTGGTTCGATCGTTGCCGACGCGATCTGCCCTGGCGGCGAACCAGGGATCCGTACGGGATCCTGGTCGCGGAAATCATGCTGCAGCAGACCCGGAGCGAGGTCGTCGCGACCCGTTACCGGGGTTTCCTGGAGCGGTTCCCGGATGTCGACGCGCTGGCGGAGGCGCCGGTCGAGTCGGTCGAAGCGGCCTGGTCCGGCCTCGGCTACTACCGCCGGGCCCGGAACCTCCACCGGACGGCCCGGATCCTGGCGGAGCGGGGCGCGTTGCCCGCGAGCGCCGCGGAGTGGGCGGAGCTGCCGGGAGTCGGCGCGTACACCTCGGCGCTGCTCGCGAGCCGCTGCTGCGGGGAGTCGTCGCCGGTACTGGACGGCAACGTCGAACGCGTGTTGAGCCGGTTCCTGGCGGCCACGCAAGCCCCTCGCCGCGCCGCCGCCAGACGGAACCTGCTGGCGACCGCCGCCCGGCTGCTGGACCCGGGTCGTCCCGGGGACTCCAACCAGGCGCTGATGGAGGTCGGATCGCTGGTTTGCCGTCGAGGCAGGCCCGATTGCGGCGCCTGTCCGCTCGCTCCAGGTTGTCGGGCATTCCACTCGCCGCGGCTCGATCCGCGGGCCTTTCCCGTTGCCGGACCGCGGCGGGCCAGGGAGGTCCGCCACTGCTTCACGGCGGTCGTCCGGCAGGGCGAGGATCTGCTCCTTCATCGTCGGCCCGGGGACGCGGACTGGCTGGCCGGCCGCTGGCACCTGCCGACCGTGGAGCTCGCGAGCGGAGACGAGTCGACCCGCGCGGCGGAAGCTCTGGGCAGGGAGTTCGGCGGCTGCTGGGAGTGTGACGAACCCGCGGCCCTGGTGCGGCACGCAGTGACCTACAGGGACTTCCTCGTGCGAGCCGCGATCGCCCGATGGCGCCCGGAACGCAGGCCGGAGGAATCGACCGGCGACCGGGTTCCGGCGGAGGGATCGGCGCTGGCCTGGTTCGGCCGGGAGGAGATCGAGGGGTTGCCGACCTCGTCTCTGCTGCGGAAGACGCTTGACTCCGTCGGCGTCAACTGCGCCGATCCGCCAATACACTCCGGGCCATGACGCCGACGGAAGCTCCGCCGAGGATCCCCTTTGTCGACCTGGCCGCCCAGTCGAGGCGGCTCCGGCCGGAGATCGACCGCCGGATCGGCGAGGTTCTCGACCACGGCCGGTACGTCATGGGCCCCGAGGTCGACGAACTGGAGGCGGAGCTGGGCCGATGGGGCGGCGGCGTCTCCGCGCTGGCGGTTTCGAGCGGCTCGGATGCGCTGCTGATCGCCCTGCTTGCGCTCGGCGTCGGCAGGAGGGAAGACCGGCGCGACGCCGTCTTCGTTCCGACCTTCACGTTCACCGCGACCGCGGAGGTCGTCCTGCTCGCGGGCGCTGTTCCCGTCTTCGTCGACGTGCGCGAGGACGACTTCCTGATCGACGTCGAGTCGCTCGACCGGGAGTACGAGGTCGTGCGGGCCGCCGGCGTCGCCAGGCCGAAGGCGGTGATTCCGGTGGACCTGTTCGGCCTGCCGGTGGCTGAGGAGCCGCTGGCGGCGTGGGCGGCCGCCAGGGGTCTCGAGGTGATCTCGGACGCAGCTCAGAGTTTCGGCGCGCGCCGCGACGGCGGTCCCGTCGGTTCGCTGGCGCCGATCACGACGACCAGCTTCTATCCCGCCAAGCCGCTTGGGTGCTACGGCGACGGCGGCGCGGTGTTCTGTGTGGAACCGGCGACCGCGGAGATCGTCCGCTCCATCCGCGAGCACGGCCAGAGCGCGGACCGCTACGACATCGTTCGCCTCGGCGTGAACGGCCGTCTGGACAGCCTCCAGGCCGCCGTGCTGCTCGCCAAGCTGACGATCTTCGAGCAGGAGCTGGCCGCCCGGCGGGCCGTTGCGGCTGGCTACGGCGAGCGGCTGCGAGCGGTTTCGTCCTCGACGGCGACTCCATGGCGGGTGTCGGTGCCGGAGTGCGGCCCGGGCGCCGAGTCGAGCTGGGCCCAGTACACGCTCCGGGTCGACGACGCGAGCGGCCGGCCGTCGGCCGCCGCGAGGGACGGTTTGCGCGCCCACCTCGACGGCGCCGGCATTCCCACCGCCGTCTACTACCCGCGACCCATGCACCTGCAGCCGGCCTACGAGAGCTACGGTCGCGGCTCCGGCTCGCTGCCGGTCAGTGAGAGCCTGGCCGACCGCGTCGTCAGCCTGCCGATGCACCCGTACCTCGACCAGGACGCGCTGGATCGCATCTGCGAGCGGATCGCGAACCCCTGAGACGGTGGGCTCGCCCGGGCTCGAGAGCGGCCGCCTGCTGCCGGAGATTCTGATCCGGCCGCCGGGGCCCCGGGCCCGGGCCATGGCCGGGCGCCTGGAGACGTCCGAGGCTCCGGGCATCAACACCCTCGTGGCCGGAACGACGGCGATGCTCTGGGCCGAGGCCCGGGGCAGCAACGTGGTCGACGTCGACGGCAACCGCTACGTCGACCTCACCGCCGGTTTCGGCGTCGCGGCCGTCGGCCACCGCCACCCGGCCGTAGTCGCGGCCGTTAGGGAGCAGGCGGAACAGCTCGTCCACGGCCTGGGCGACGTCTACGCCCACCCTGCCCGCCTCGAGCTGGCCGAGCGCCTGTGCGCGCTCGCGCCGCTCCCTGCCCCCCGGGTCTACTTCGCCGTGTCCGGCGCCGACGCGGTGGAGATCGCCCTCAAGACAAGCCGCCTGCACAGCGGCCGCCCGGGCGTGCTTGCGTTCGACCCCGCCTACCACGGGACCACCCTCGGTGCGCTCGCGGCTACCTCGCGGCCGGCTTTCCGCGAACCCTTCACCGAGCCGCTCGAAGGACTCGTTCACCGGCTGCCGTACGGCGCGCCATCGGAGCAGATTCAGGAGATTCTCGAGCGGCAACCGGACATCGGGACCTGCCTGGTCGAGCCGGTCATCGGCCGCGAGGCGACCCGCTGGCCGCCGCCCGGCTGGCTGGCAGCTCTGGGCGAGCTATGCCGCCGTCACGAAGTCGTCCTGGCGGTGGACGAGATCTTCACTGGCTTCGGCCGCTGCGGCGCCTGGTTCGTGTGCCGCGAAGCCGGCCTCGAGCCGGATCTCGTCTGCTGCGGCAAGGCCCTGGGCGGTGGCCTGCCGATCGCCGCCGTCCTCGGCAGGCAGGAAGTCATGGACGCCTGGCGAAGCGAAGGCGAAGCCCGCCACACCGCCACCTTTGTCGCCCACCCCCTCGCCTGCGCCGCGGCCCTGGCCACTCTCGAAGTGATCGAGTCCGAGGACCTCGTAGACCGCGCCCTCACCGTGGGCAACCGCTTCGGCAAGGCCCTCGAACCCCTCAGGAACCACCCCGGAGTCACCGACATCCGAGGCCAGGGCCTCCTCCGGGCCATCGAGCTCGACTCCCCCGCCCGCGCCCACACACTGAGCAACAACCTCCTCCACCGAGGCCTCATAGCCCTGGCCGGCGGCGCCTCTGGCACCGTCCTCCAGCTCGCCCCACCCCTCGTCATCACCGAACAGCAACTCGACCACGCTGTAGCGGTCCTGCACGAGGTCCTCGCCGAGTAGCGCCGGAGAATGGTCGCCGCTTCGCGGCGCGTCTTCCTGGCCGCCTTCGGCGCAGATTCACCGGGGGTCAGAAGACCCCCGGCTACAGACCCGCGCACCCAGCGGGGCCGCCGTTCTATCCCGAAGCCCAGCTCAACGCCCCCCGCCCACCGGGATCTCCAGCCTGGAGTGGCCCACAGGGGGAGGGTCCCAGCGGGCTGGAGACAAGCGACTGCCGATGACCTTCATCAACCTCCGACAGACCGGAGCGCAGTCGACCGAAGCGAACCCCAACCTCCCATTCACCAAGCGGGGGTGAGCGTCCGTCTGGGACCCTCCCCCTGTGGGCCGCTCCAGGCGGGTGAACTCTAGAGATCGCGGCGGCCGGCCAGCGAGCGGGCGAGGGTGACCTGGTCGGCGTAGTCGATGTCGCCGCCGACGGGGAGGCCGAAGGCGAGGCGGGTGACGCGGACGCCTCGGCGGTTGAGGAGGTTGGCGAGGTAGAGGGCGGTGGCTTCGCCTTCGACGTTGGGGTTCATGGCGAGGATCGCTTCTTCGACGTCTTCGAGACGGTCGAGGAGGGAGGCGACGGTGAGTTCGTCCGGGCCTACGCCGCGTTGGGGGGAGAGGGCGCCCAGGAGGGCGTGGTAGAGGCCGTGGAACTCGCCGGTGCGTTCAATCGGCTCGATGTTGAAGGGCTCCTCGACGACGCAGAGCTTCGTCTTGTCGCGTTGCGGATCGCTGCAGATGGAGCATGGATCCACCGCCGTGATCTGGTGGCAGGTCGAGCAGTGGATCATGCGCTCCTTGACGTCGATGACCGCCTGGGCGAGGGCTTCGGCGCGGGACCGGTCGGCGCGGAGGAGATGGTGAGCGAGCCGCCGCGCCGTCTTCGGACCGATGCCGGGGAGACGCGAGAGCTCCTCGACCAGGTTCGACAGCGGGTCGGCCGGCATCAGGTGAGGCCGGGAATGCCGCCGGCCATGTTGCCGATCCGCTGCCCCACGTACTCGTTCACCTTGCGTCCCGCTTCGTTCACCGCGGCCTGGACCAGGTCCTGGACCATGGCCGGATCCTCCGGGTCGAGGACCTCGGCGTCGATGTGTACCGCCAGGACCTCCTTCTCGCCGTTCACCCGCACTTCGACCATGCCGCCGCCGACACTGGCCGTGAACTCGGCGGTCGCCAGGTCGCGCCGCATCTGCTCCTGCATTTCCTGGGCCTGCCGCATCAGCTTCTGGATGTTCATCTATCGCTGTTCCTATGCTCCGTGAGTGGGTTTTCAAGGGGTCTTGGGTCGGACGTCGAGTACGCGGCCGCCGAGGACGTCGAGCACGGCCCGAACGCCGGGATCGGCCTCGGCGGCCCTTCGTGCTTCGTTGCCGGGGCCCGATGCACGCCGCGCAGGCTTGCGCTCGGCAGCCGGAGGGCTCGGCTCGCGGCGCGGCGGCGTCTTTCGGGGAGGCGGCGCCGGGGTGGCAGGCGATGGCGCGGCCGTTCCTGCCGGAACCGCGGGCGTCACTTTCCAGGCGGCCTCGGGTCCGAGTGCGAAGCGCACGGCATCGTCGAGCTGAGCGGTGCGGGTTTCGTCCTGGAGCGCGCGCTTGAGTTCCGGACCGGCCTCGATGACGAAGGTGTTGTCGCGGATCTCGAGGCGGGCGCGGTGGAAGTCGAGCAGGCCCGCCAGTCGGGGGCTCTCGCTTTCGAGCCGTGTGACGACCGGAGCGGCGTCGCCCGGGGGCGATGCCGCGGCCGGGGTCTCTGCCGTATCGCGGCGCGGTGTCGGGGCTTCGGTTCGGGCGCCGGGCGGCCCGGCGCCGGGGGATTCCGCGTCCGCGGGGAGACCGGCCGCCAGCCGCTCGATTCGCACGAGCCTCGGGAGTTCCGCCGCCCTCAGGAGAACCACTTCCAGGGCGAGGCCGGGAGCGTCCGCGCGCCGGACGATCGTCTCGCTGCTGAGAAGGAGGTGCAGGAGCCTGAGCAGGTTCTCGTAGCCCGCGGCTGCCGCGGTTCGCCCGAGGTCCCCCGCCGCTTCGGCGGGCAGGTCGAGCAGCTCCGGGTCGAGACCCTGAGCGAGATGCAGCGCGCTGCGGAGGTAGCCGAGGAAGTGGGTGAACACCTGCCTGGGGTCGCTGCCGCCGTCCTCGACCTCGCGGATCGCCGTCGACACGCGCCCGCCGTCGCCGGCGAGGATCGCCTCGAGCAGGGTGGAGAGCAGCGCCGCGTCGATGCCGCCGAGCAGGCGTCCGACATCCTCGTCGGCGAGCTTGCCGTTGCCGAAGGTGGCGAGCTGGTCGAGCAGGGCGACCGCGTCCCGAACGCTGCCCTCGGAGGCGCGGGCAATCAGGCGCAGGGCGGGGCCGCCGGCTTCGAAGTCCTCCGCCTCGCAGATCCGTCGCAGGTGGGCCACCATCGGCTCGGGCGGCACGCGCCGGAAGTGGAACTCCTGGCAGCGGGAGAGGACGGTGGCGGGTACCTTCTCGATCTCCGTCGTCGCGAAGATGAAGGTCAGGTGGGACGGCGGTTCCTCGACGATCTTGAGTAGCGCGTCGAAGGCCGAGCCGGAGAGCCGGTGGATCTCGTCCAGGACGACGACCTTGTAGCGGTCGCGGGCGGGGCCGTACCTCAGGCTCTCGGTCAGGTCGCGGACCTGCTCCACCTTCGAGTAGGTGGCGGCGTCGATCTCGATCACGTCGAGATCGCCCGCTTCCCGGATCTCGGTGCAGACCAGGCAGGTGTCGCACGGTTCGGGCACCGGGCCCCTGGCGGAGCCGTCGGCGCCGAGGCAGTTCAGGGCCTTGGCGAGGACTCGCGCGGCCGTCGTCTTGCCGACGCCGCGGATGCCGGAGAAGAGATAGGCCTGCGCGATGCGGCCGTCGCGCAGTGCGTTGCCCAGGGCGGTGACGATCGCCTCCTGGCCGACCAGGTCGGCGAACGTCTGAGGCCGCCACTTGCGGGCCAGCGCCTGGTAGGTCATGACCTGAACGGGGCGCCTGATTGAGAAGTCACTGAAGGGTTCCGGCTGAACTGCGCCCTCGAAACGAACACCCTATCGCTGCTCCCTTCCGGGCCTGACGAGGTTCGGGGCCGTTCGATACACAGGGCCCGAACCCTTCGGTCACTTCTCGATCCCGAGCCTGGTCGCCGCCACGGGAACCGTAGTGGATGGTACCAGCGAATCACCCCGTCCGGGGGCTGCTAGCGTGAGCGGCTTGGACGATCGGACCGCCATGGAGCTGGCTCTCGATGAGGCTCGGCTGGCCGCGACCGCTGGGGAGGTTCCGGTGGGAGCGGTGGTGGTGCGCGACGGCGTGGTCGTCGGGCGCGGGCACAACCGAAGGGAGAGCTGGGGAGACCCGCTGGCGCATGCCGAGATGATCGCCCTGGCGGAGGCTTCGGCCGGCCAGGAGGGCTGGCGGCTGAACGGCTGCTCGGTGTACGTGACGCTCGAGCCCTGCGCCATGTGCGCCGGGGCCATGGTCAACGCCCGGGTGGACCGCCTCGTGTTCGGGGCCCGGGATCCGAAGGGTGGCTTCTGCGGCTCGCTCGGGAACGTCGCTCGCGAACCAGGACTGAATCACCAAATCACGGTATGCTCCGGCGTCCTGGCGGAGGAGAGCTCAGCCTTGTTGCGCGCGTTCTTCCGGCGTCTACGGTCGAGCGGGCTTTCGATTGAGGAGAGGTGACCGAGTGGTCGAAGGTGCATGCCTGGAAAGCATGTGTAGGGGCAACTCTACCGTGGGTTCGAATCCCACCCTCTCCGCCATGACCAGGGCGGTGGAGGGCGAGATGCGCCGGGCTGCCCGCAAACGGGGAGAGGTGCCAGAGTGGTCGAATGGGGCGGTCTCGAAAACCGTTGATCGTTTACGCGATCCGTGGGTTCGAATCCCACCCTCTCCGCCATTCCGCTGCGGCCGCCGGGCGGTCTCCTCTCCGCCACATGCTCCAGGGAAGGAAGGAACGTGAAGAGGACATACCAGCCGAACAATCGGCGTCGCAAGAAGAAGCACGGTTTCCGTCTGCGGATGAGGACCAGGCACGGTCGCGCGATCCTGTCGCGCCGCCGCCGCAAGGGCCGCAAGCGGCTGACGGTCTGACGTTGAACCGATCGGGGAACCCCGCTCGCACCTCCGGCTTCGAGCGGGGGGACGGGCGGATACGGTCGAGTAGCGACTACCGGCGGGCCTACCGCCGGGGGCGGCGGCTGCACGGCCAGTTCGCCGTCTTCCACGTGCTCCGCAACGACGGAGACCACGCGCGATTGGGGCTCACCGCCGGTCGCCGGGTGGGCGGCGCGGTGGCGCGCAACCGGCTCCGCCGGCGGGTGCGGGAGCACTACCGCCAGGTCGTGGCGCGCGAGCGGCTACCGGCTGTCGATGTGGTCGTGCACCTGAAGCCGACCGCGGCCGCCGCGAACCGCCGGGCGTTCTACCGTGAACTGGACCGGCTGTTCGAGACGGTGGCGAGGAAGAGCGGTGCCGGCGGCAGGTCTCGCGACCGCGGGAGGTCTCGGCGGTGAACCCGCTGGTGAGGCTCGCCGTGGCGATGCTCCGCGGGTACAAGCGTTGGTTTTCGCCGTTGCTCCCGCGGGCCTGCCGCTTCAGTCCTACCTGTTCCGAGTACGGCCAGATCGCACTCAAGAGCCATGGTCTGATCGTGGGAACCTGGTTGACGCTCGGCAGGCTCCTGCGCTGCCAGCCTCTGGGACGCGGCGGAATCGATCTGCCGCCGCCAGCGGCGCGGAAAGTGGAACCCGGGGCCGCCGAGGCCTAGCAGAGACCGATGGACAACCGCAGACTCCTCCTGGCGGCGCTGCTGTCGCTCGGCGTCCTCCTGCTCTGGTCGACGTTCGTGGCTCCTCCTCCGCCGCCGGTGGAACGGGCTCCGGTCGTCGTCGGGGAGGGAGCGCCGGCGACACAGCCCGAGACGACGGCGCCGGCTCCGACGGCGCAGCCCGAGACCGCGGCACCGGTGTCGGTCTTCGAACGGGTGGAAGCCTCCCTGGAGGAGAGGGTGGTCATCGAGTCGGGCAACGCCAGACTCGAGTTCACGAACCGTGGCGCCCAGTTGCTGTCCTTCGAGCTGCTGCGCCCGGACGGCGCCGAGCCCGTCGAACTCGTACGCCGGCGCGAGCCGGGCCAGCCGTATCCGTTCGGTCTGTCGGGGCCGCAGCGGGACTCCCCGCTCAACGATGCCCTGTTCGTCGTGGAGCGTTCCCGGGAGAACGGTGACGAGCGGGTCGTTTTCCGCTATAGCGGAGACCGGGGCTCGGCGACGAAGACGTTCCGCTTTCCGACGGTGAACCCCCAGGGCGGCGGCCTGACCTTCCTCTACGAGGTCGAGTCGCCGGGCGACGCCTGGGGCCTGGTGCTCGGTCCCGGCATCCGGAACCCGAGCGTGGACGAACTCCAGAGCCGGCTGTCGAGCCAGCAGCGGCGGGCTGCGACGTGGTTCGCGGGCGGCGAGATGGACTCCCTCGAGCCGCGCCGCGCGGACGATCCGCAGCAACTCGGCGAGGGCGCGCGCTGGGTGGCGCTCGAAGACCGCTACTTCATCACCGCCGTCATTCCGTCGGGGGCGCGCGGCACCGTGCAGGCGCTGCCCGTGGCCAATCTTGACGAAAGCGACGGCAGCCTGCGCGGCTTCACGCTGTTCGAGGCCGGCGACGTCACGACGGAAGACCTGACCCGCGACCTGATGCTGGTGCTCGAAGCCTCTGGAGGCCAGCTCGCCGGACGAGCGTACTTCGGCGACAAGCAGTACGACGCGCTGGCTGGCATGCGTGTGCGACTCGAGAAGACGGTTCGCTACGGCTTCTTCGGCGTGATCTCGCGTCCTCTCCAGTTTGGTTTACGCTGGATTTACGACAACATCGTGGCGAACTACGGGTGGAGCATCGTCCTGATGACGGTGCTGATCCGGCTCGTTCTGTTCCCGCTGACCCACAAGAGTCAGGTTTCCATGCAGCGGATTCAGAAGCTGAATCCGCGAATGGAGGCGATCCGTGCGAAGTACCGGCCCAAGCTCAAGGACGGCAAGGGCCGGCCCCGCATGGACCAGCAGCGCAAGATGAACGAGGAGATTCAGGGGCTGTTCCGGGAGGAAGGCGTGAACCCGGCCAGCGGCTGCCTGCCAATCCTGTTCCAGATGCCTGTCTTCTTCGGCTTCTTCCGTCTCCTGAGCGAGGCGGTCGAGCTCTGGGATGCAGCCTGGCTCGGGTGGATCGGGAACCTGGCCCTGCCGGATCCGATCTACGTGTTGCCCCTCGTCATGGGAGCTTCCCAGTTCCTCCAGCAGCGGATGTTGCCGCCGCCGGCGAACAAGACCCAGAAGCTGATCATCAACACGATGCCGATCTGGTTCACGATCTTCTCGTTCAGCTTCCCCAGCGGTCTGGTTCTCTACTGGCTGACGAACAACGTGCTGGGAATCGTGCAGACGGGCGTCTACAACAAGCTGAAGAAGAGGGGTTACCTGGGCGGCGAACCGGCCGCGCAGACGACCGAGACCAAGAAGAAGTGAGGGCAAGGCAGCAGCGATGAATGCGATGAACAGCATGTTCTTCTCGGGAGAGACCGAGTCCCGGGCCATCCTGGCGGCGGCGAACCACTTCGGCGTGTCGCCGGAGCAGATCGTGTTCGACCGGGTGGAGAAACGGCACGGCTTCGTGAAGCATCGCCGGGTGGTGATTCGCGTCGACCCGGCCAGCGTCGACCGGAGCGCTGAGGGTGGCGCCGTCGAGAATGAAAGTCCCGCCGAAGTGGTGACCGACCCTGTCGTCGAAGCGGCGGCTCCCGCCGTCGACGAGCCAGCGCCAGAGCCAGCGCCAGAGCCAGCGTCGCCGCCGGAGCAAGATGCGACGGAGGCCGTTGAGGCGGAGGCGCCCGAACAGGCCTCCGAGGAGGTCCTCTCGATCGCGCATGCGGCCCTAGAGCAACTGCTGGAACTGGCCGATCTCGAGGTTTCGGCGGAGATCGTCCTGACCGATGAGAGGTTGGAAGTCGAGATCGAAGGCGTGGACGAAGAACTCCTCGTCGAGGACGAAGGCCAGGTCCTGCTGGCGCTCCAGCACCTTTTGCCGCGGGTCATGTACGGCCAGCTCGGACGGATCATCCCGTGCCGTCTCGACAGCGGCGGCTACCAGCGCAAGAAGGAGGAACGCTTGCGCGGCCTCGCCCGCCGCGTGGCCGAAGAGGTCGTCAGCCGCGGCGGCACGCGCACCCTGCGCCCCATGAAC
This sequence comes from Holophagales bacterium, assembly GCA_009843505.1. GTDB lineage: Bacteria > Acidobacteriota > Thermoanaerobaculia > Multivoradales > Multivoraceae > Multivorans > Multivorans azotirespirans. The sequence goes on from VYDI01000031.1 coordinate 135,240, forward strand.
CCGGCCGACCGCCGCATCGTCCACCTCACCCTGGCCGACGACCCGGACGTCGAAACCGAAAGCCAGGGCAACGGCTACTTCAAACGCGTCAGCATCCGCCTGCTGTAGCGGCCGGCGCGCCGCGCGGCGTGGCGTGCACCCGTCTGCCGCGGAGGCCCGAGGGGGAGGGTCCCCAGCGGACGCTTGCGCTTTCTTGCTGGAGGGAAGGTCGGCGCTCGCTTCGGTCGGCTGCGCTGCGGTAGGTCGTTGGTGGAGGTGACGATCACGGGAGACGCTTGCCTCCAGCCCGCTGGGGACCCTCCCCTCCGGACCCCACTCCTGACTGGAGTATGTCGGCTTGCGCCCGTCTGCCGCGGAGGCCCGAGGGGGAGGTCCCCATCGGCCGCTCACGCTTTCTTGGTGGATGGGAGGGCAGCGCTCGCTTCGGTCGGCTGCGCTGCGGTAGGTCGTTGGTGGAGGTGACGATCACGGGAGACGCTTGCCTCCAGCCCGCTGGGGACCCTCCCCTCCGGACCCCACTCCTGACTGGAGTATGTCGGCTTGCGCCCGTCTGCCGCGGAGGCCCGAGGGGGAGGTCCCCATCGGCCGCTCACGCTTTCTTGGTGGATGGGAGGGCAGCGCTCGCTTCGGTCGGCTGCGCTGCGGTAGGTCGTTGGTGGAGGTGACGATCTCGGGAGACGCTTGCCTCCAGCCCGCTGGGGACCCTCCCCCTCGGGCCTCCGCGGCAGACTGGAGGCCGTGCCAGACAAGCTGGGCACGGCGCTCCACACTGGGTGCGCCGGCGTCCTCGCCGGCCCTTGGGCAGATCGCGCGAGGCGTCAGCCTCGCTCCTTGTACGGGAAAGGTAGCCTCGCCGGACTCGTGCGGTGGGAATGGTCAGCGGCGGGCGTACGGTTCGTGATGTTTCACGTGAAACACCCAGGCCAACGGCCTCGCAGGTGTTTCACGTGAAACACCGCCACCTGTTTCAGCGAGAGTTCGGCGCCGAGTTGCCGCAGCAAGTAGTCGACCGGCTGGCGTGCCATGCTGAGCTCCTGAAGCGGTGGAACCGGGTGGTGCGGCTGGTTGGCGAAGCGGAGCCCGGGGAGTGGATTCGTCGTCACTACGCGGAATCGGTCGCGGCTAGGGCGTACTGGCGGGGCTCGACGGGAGAAGGCGGCAGCGAGCCCGGGCTTCTCGACATCGGCAGCGGCGCGGGTTTCCCCGGGCTAATCCTCGCGGCGCTTCATCCTGAGCGGCCGGTGACTCTTGTCGAGGTACGCGAACGGAAGGCCGCGTTTCTGGCGGAGGCAGTGCGCGAGCTCGGTCTGCCCAACGTGCGGGTCGTCCGGGAGCGCTTCGATGCCGAACTCGCAGAGCGGCTCGGGGGGGCGGTAGAGTGCGCGACGATTCGTGGCCTTCGGCTCCCGGAGCCCACGATGGCTCGCCTGGTGGAAGCCTTGCCGGATGAGGGGCGCCTCGTGGTTTGGGTCGGCCGGTGCGTTGCGACCGGGCTGCTGGATACCTGTGTTGTGGAACAAGAGATGAATGCGCCTGACAGACCGCACCGGCGGATTCTCTGCCTCCGGCCGCTTCGCCGTGGCTGACGTCCTGGCGGTGGCCAACCAGAAGGGCGGCGTCGGCAAGACGACGTCCGCGATCAACCTGGCGGCGGCGTTCGGCGCGATGGAGCGAAGGGTGCTGTTGGTGGACAGCGATCCGCAGGGCAATGCGAGCCGCGGCGTGGGCTGGTCGGGCCGGCCGCCGACGCTGTTCGACGTGCTGTCCGGCGAGGCGAGCGCCGGGGAGGTGGTCGTCGCCAGCGGTTTCCCTTATCTCGACCTGCTGCCGGCGAACCGGGACCTGGTCGGAGCCGAGTTCGGCCTCCAGCGCGACGCCGACTGGATCCGGCGGCTTGCGTCCTCGCTCGAGGAACTGGACGGCGGGTACGAGCGGATCTTCGTCGACTGTCCTCCCGCGCTGGGCCGGTTGACCCTGAACGCATTGTTCGCCGCCGATGCCGTCATCGTGCCGCTTCAGTGCGAGTACTTCGCGCTCGAGGGGATCAGCGAACTGCTGGCGACCGTGCAGCGGGTGCGGGAGTTGGGGCGGCCCGAGCTGGAGATCGCCGGCGTCGTCCTTACCATGTACGACGATCGCACGAACCTGTCGCGGGACGTGGCGAAGGAAGTGCGCAGACACTTCGGATCGGTCGTCTGCGATACGATCGTCCCGCGCAACGTTCGTCTTGCGGAAGCCCCAAGTTACGGTATGCCGGTCCTGCAGTACGACATCAAGAGTAAAGGCTCACAGGCGTACCTGGGTCTGGCGCACGAACTTGCGGGCCGCCGTCCCCGATGAGTGGCCGGCGCCCGGGACTGGGCCGAGGGCTGGATGCCCTCTTCGCCGACAGCGGCGCTCTTCCGCCGACCGCTCCGCGCGCCGTCCGGGAGCTGCCTGTCGCTCAGCTCGAGCCGAACAGTCGTCAGCCGCGCGACCGGTTCGATGATGCCGAGCTGGCGGATCTCGCCGGCTCCATAGCGAAGCAGGGAGTACTCCAGCCTCTGGTCGTCACGGGAGATCCCGCCCGCGGCGGCGCCTATCGAATCGTCGCTGGGGAACGCCGCTGGCGCGCGGCCCGCAAGGCAGGCCTGGAGACGGTACCCGTCGTCTTCCGCGAAGTAGGGAGCGACCGCGAACTCCTCGAACTCGCGCTGGTCGAGAACCTGCAGCGCGCCGATCTGAACGCACTGGAAGAGGCCGAGGCGTTCCGGGCGTTGAGCGAGGAGTTCGAGCTGTCGCAGCAGGAGATCGCGGACCGGGTGGGCCGTAGCAGGGCCGCCGTCGCGAACTCCCTTCGTCTGTTGCGCCTTCCCGGCGCCGTTCAGGATCAGATCCGGTCGGGAGCGCTGACCGCGGGCCAGGCGCGTCCGCTGCTGTCACTCGGAGACGAGAGAGGCCAGGTGGAGCTGGCGGCGCGGGCCCAGCGGGAGTCGCTCAGTGCGCGAGAGTTGGAGCGGATCGTCTCCGCCGGGCCGCGGAAGAGATCCGCCGCGACCGCCAAGGCCGCCGGGGGCGACCCCGACACCGCGCACGCGGTGGAGCGACTGACGCGTAAACTGCAGACACGAGTCGAGATCAGCCGCCGCGCGCGTGGCGGCGGCGTACTCAAGATCCACTTCCACTCCGAGCCGGAGCTGATTCGGTTGTACGAACGGCTGTCCGCGGAGTGACCAACGTCGGAGCGTGCTGAGCTATGTCCAAAACCTTGAGAACCGGATCTTCCGGAGAACTGAATGGCTTTCTTGATGCCGGCTGCGAGGTCCACGGGGAACTCCGATTCGAGAACACCTTCAGGGTGCATGGCCGGTTCAAGGGCACCGTGGAATCGGAAGGCCAGTTGATCATCGGCGAGGGCGGTGTCGTGGAAGGCGTTGTGGCCGTGGGCGAACTCCATGTATCGGGCCGCCTCGAGGGGCGGGTCGAGACCACGCGACGGACCGAGATCGGCGCCAACGGCCGGGTCGAGGGAGAGATCAACGCTCCGGTCCTCGTCATCGAGAGCGGCGCCTTCTTCCAGGGCCAGTGCACGATGCAATCGAAGCCCTCCCGGCCTCCCGCCAGCGCGGAGCCCGCGATGGTCGAAGCAGCTCAGGGCGAGAGCAAGCCGGAAACCGACGAGCACGTCGCACACTAGGCGCCCGCGGAGCAGCCGCGGGGGGCACTAGCGTTGGCCGGTGTCGCCCGGATTCGTTTCATATGATGGGACGAACGCGATCGGGCGGCGAGCGAGGGTGGCGAGCTCGAACGACTCCGTGATGACGCGGCCGTCGATGTCCCGGGCTACCGGCAGGTTCAGGGCGTAGAGCAGCGTTGGCGCCACGTCCTGGATCCCCAGCCCGGTCAGCAGGAAATCCTCCTTGATGCCCTGGCCGCGAAGCAGGAGGAGGCCGTCCGGGGTCTGGAAGCCGCCGCCCGGGATCGCCGGCGCCTCGTTCCAGCGGCCGAGAAGACGGCGGATGGGTCCGGACCGCTCGAATCCGTAGGCGCTCACCACGGCCAGCATGCGCGGCGGCGGAAGCTCTTCCCAGGCCTCGGCGACCAGTCCGTCGAGGAACGCGTAGTAAGCAGACAGCCACCGTGCCCGGTCCAGGCGAACCTGCGCCTGGTCGCCGTCGAACTGAACCGCCTCGTACGAGTCGTAGTAGAGCCGGGAGACGTCCGCCAGGCCGTCCATCAACGCGAAGACGACCAGGCGCACGCCCTCTTCGGAGCGCGACCCGAGCGTCGCCAGCAGTTGGCTCTGGGTCTCCAGATCGCGAAGCGCCGCCGTGTACAGGGCCGACGGCGGACCGTCGCCGAGGCGGGCGAGCCGCTCATCCACCATCGCCGACCCGAGAGCCGCGGCGCGCGCGCCCGAGACGTCGGTGAGACCGACACCGAAGTCGAGAACCACCGAATCGAGGCCGAATCCCCCGGCGATCTGCCACAGTGGCGGCGCCGAAGCCTGGATCAACGGTCCACCATCGCTTGCGCCGCGGTCGCCCCAGATGCTGAAGGCGATGGCGCCCGGGGTCAGGTGAAAGCGCTCGCCCGGCAGCGACGGGACTCCGCGGGTCTGTTCCGCCACGACGCCGTGGCGGAAGGGGTACTTGCCGGTGACGACGGTTGTCCACAGCGAGAGTCGGACGGCCGGTTCGATCGACTCGGCCCGGCCATAGCTTCCGGCACGCATGGTCTCGGAGAAGAAGGGCAGCAGACCCTGTTCCGAGAGAGGCAGAATGGCGTCGAGCGACGCGCCGTCGAGGCCCACGATCAGCAGGTTCGGCGGCGGTGCGGAGTCGATCGCCGCGGCGCGCGGCGTCGCAGGCGGCGGCGGATCGAAGGCTTCGCGCCGCTCGAAGACGGAGTAGACGGTCAGCACCGCGAGGCCGGCGATGCCGAAGCGGGAGCGGGGGCCGTAGGGGCGCTTCCGCCGGTGGGTGTGGAGGAACGCGGTGTAGGCAGTGATCAGGGACGCCAGGGCGAGCCAGAGGCCGGCCTTGATCAGGCGATCGTGGATGCCAGGCGGCAGGAAGTGCTCGTAGCGGGCCGCGTGCGTGAGGTCGAGCACCGAGGCCGCGGCGAACACCGTGGCCATCGACCATGGCAGGAGCCGCAGGGCGCGCTCGGGACGGCGCCAGGACACGGCGAGGAGCAACGCGCAGGCTGCGAGAGCTCCCAGAGTTCCGTAGTACGCGCTGGTCCGGATGACCGGCCAGGGGTGGAACGGCAGGTGGGGGTTGAGAAAGAAGAGAAGTCCGGTGAGGTGGATCCCGGCGAGGAGGCCGGGCACCGCGCAAGCGCTCCCGGCGAGCAGGCGTTCCCGATTCACTGAAGCGACTCTAGCTGGCCGGGCTCGCCCGCCCGTGGGCCGGCCTCCCCGGACGGTGCTACCCTCGCCGCGCCATGGCGGCAGTGGACTCGAGAGGAGAAGTGCTCGATGTCCAGGCGTTGCCGCTGCCGTACTTCCTGCTGCGGGCACGGGTCGCGGCCATGGAGCCCGCCCAACCCGGCCAGTTCGTCATGGTGGCGGGCGCCGACCGTCCCGAGCCCTACCTCCGGCGGGCGTTCTCGGTGTACGACCAGGAGCCCGCGTCCGACGGTTCGCTGGTCATCTCGCTGCTCGGGAAGGTCATCGGTCGCGGTACGGAGGCCCTTGCCGCCTGTGTCCCCGGCGAACGGATCCCGGTTCTCGGTCCTCTGGGCACTGGATTTCATAGTGTGGCAGACGATGCCTCCAAGTCCGGTCGGGCGGCGCTGGTCGCGGGCGGGATCGGATCCGCGGGTTTGGGCCTGCTGGCCCAGGCCCTGGAGCGGGCCAGACGGTCCTTCGACTTCTTCTATGGGGGTCGCAGCGCGGAGGACCTGGTCGAGGCGGAGACGTTCCGGCGTCTCAGCGAGCGCACGGGCGGGCGGCTGGTGAGGACGACCGAGGACGGCAGCGCGGGCGAGCGCGGCTTGATCACGACGCCCCTGGAGGAAGGCCTGCGCGCCGGCGCGGGCTACACGACGGTCTTCACCTGCGGACCGCACGGCCTGATGGCGGCGGTCGCCCGGATCGCGGCCGCCGGCGGAGTCGCCGGCGAAGCCGCGACCGAGACGCCCATGGGTTGCGGCTACGGCGCCTGTCTGGGCTGCGCCGTGACGCTGAAGAACGGCGGCTACGCGCTCTGCTGCCGCCAGGGGCCCGTCTTCCGCCTCGACGAGGTGGCGTGGTGAGCGCCGGAGCGTCCAGCCTCCGGTCGCCGGATCTGTCGACCCGGGTCGGTCCGCTTCGGCTTCAGAACCCGATCCTCACCGCCAGCGGGACGTTCGGCTACGGCCTGGAGTTCGCCGAGCGCGCCGACCTCCATCGCCTGGGCGGCCTGGTGACCAAGGGCCTGTCGCTCGAGCCCCTGGCCGGCAATCCGCCGGTCCGGATCGCCGAGACCCGCGGCGGGATGCTGAACTCGATCGGACTGCAGAACATCGGCGTCGACCGGTTCCTGAGCGACGTGCTGCCGGGCTTGAAGGACCTGCCGCCCAAGGTGGTCGTCAACCTGTTCGGCTACGCCCAGGACGAGTACGTGCGGCTCGCCGAGCGGGTCGACCCGTACGAGGGCGTGGCCGCGGTCGAGCTGAACGTCTCCTGCCCGAACGTGAGCAAGGGCGGCATCGAGTTCGGACACGATCCGGAGATCCTCTCCGCCCTGGTGCGACGTGTCCGGTCGGCGACCGGCAAGCCGATCGTCGTCAAGCTGTCGCCCAACGTGACCTCGCCGCAGGCGCTAGGGCGGGCGGCGAAGGAAGGCGGCGCCGATATCCTGTCGGCGGTGAACACGTTCGTCGGCATGGCGATCGACACGGCGACCATGCGCCCGGTCCTGTCGACGATCCGCGGCGGTCTGTCGGGGCCGGCGATCAAGCCGCTGGCGCTGCGCATCGTGTTCGATGTCGCGCGCGAGGTCGACCTTCCCGTCATCGGGATCGGCGGTATCGAGACGGTCGACGACGTGCTGGAGTTCCTGCTGGCCGGCGCCTCGGCCGTGCAGGTAGGCACGGCCCTGTTCCGCGACCCCCGTACCGCGGAACGGCTGGTCGACGGACTGCGAGAGCGCTTGCGGGCCGATGGCATCCCCTCGGTCGATTCCCTGATCGGGGCGGCGGCGAGACCGGAATGACCGAAACGCGGCTGGAGCGCGTCGCGGTCGCCCTCGACACTGACGACCGCAACACCTACAGCCGCTGGTGCGGCCTGTTCGGACCGCGCGTCGGCGTGCTGAAGGTGGGGCCGCGCGTCGTCCTGCGATGGGGCCGGGACGCCGTCCGGGAGGCCGCCGCGACGGGCGCGGACGTCTTCCTCGACATGAAGTTCCACGACATCCCGAGCACCGTCGCGGGCGCGGTCGGCGCGGCGAAGGAACTCGGCGTGACGTACCTGACGGTGCATGCCGGCGGTGGGCGTCGGATGCTCGAGGCGGCGGCGGAGGAGGCCGGAGACGCCGTGCGGGTGCTGGGGATCACCGTGCTCACCCACCTGGACGCCGAGGATCTCCAGGACCTCGACCTTCCCGGCGCGGCGGGGGACCGTGTACTGTCCTGGGCCAGGTCGGCGAAGGCTGCGGGCTGCGCCGGCGTGGTGTGCTCGCCTCTCGAGCTGGCGACTCTTCGTGCCCGGCTGGGCCCGGAGCTGCTGCTGGTGAGCCCTGGTATCCGCTTCGATACCGCGGCCGGCGCCGACGATCAGCGCCGGGTCGCGTCGCCGTCGGCGGCACTGCGGGCGGGGGCGGACCTGCTGGTGATCGGCCGGCCCCTGACGCAGGCGCCCGACCCGGAAGCAGCGCTGACGGCGCTGGCTGAAGCCTGCGACTAGCGCTCTGACAATCCTCGCCGGCCCGGTGCGTTCGCGTTCAGCGCGGAACGTGCAGGGTACGCCGCCAGCGGAAGCGCCAAGGGCCAGCCTCCCGGTCCCGCGACCAGTAGACGAGTAGCGGTCGGCCTCGCACGAGGTCTGCTCCGACGGAGCCGAAGAAGCGTGAGTCACGCGAAATGTCCCGGTTGTCACCGAGGCAGAACAGGCTCCGCTCGGGCACTCTCTCGGGACCGAACGAGTCCCGGCGCCAGACCGTTTCGTGGAGGAAGTCGGATCGCGGATAGACGAGTTCGTCCGAGTGCACCACGTACGCCGACTCGTCGACGGCGGCTCCGCCCAGGCGGAGTCTCTTGGCATCGATCTCCACTTCGTCGCCGGCGGTCGCCACGCAGCGCTTCAGCAGTTCCTGGGACGGGTCCTCCATGCCCTGGAACGTGACCAGATCGCCCCGCCGGACTTCCCTTTGAGGCACGAGGGGTCCCCAGCGGCCGGCCCCGGCGCCGAAGATGAACTTGTTGATCAACAGGTGGTCGCCGACCAGGAGCGTTGGCTCCATCGACTCGGACGGGATGCGGTAGGCCTGCACCAGGAACGCCCTGGTGAAAAGAGCGAACACGGCGGCGACGAGCAGCGCCGCCGCGACTTCGGTCGCTATCCTGCGGTGCCACGAGACGTTCGGCGTCACCTGCCTCAGCGTCCTACTGGATGAGCTTGAACGTCCGCTCCCAGCGGGTCTTGGTCAGGAATCCGAGGGCCGTGTTCATGAGCTGCTTCAGGCGGTGGCCGAAGCCGTGCCAGGTGCCGTCCGACGTTTCACCGCCGTACGACCAGTAGACCATGACCGCGCGGCCCTTGATGAGCTTCATCGGCACCGTTCCCCACGCCCGGGAGTCGTGGGACTCGTCGCGGTTGTCGCCCATGCAGAAGAGGTGATCGTCGGGAACGGTGATCGGTCCCCAGTTGTCTCGACTCTTGGCGTACTGACCGTACGTCGCGGGCTGGACCTTCGCATCGCGGTGGATCACGTAGGCGTCGTCATCGACCGGCTTGCGGTTTACGAAGAGCTGCTTGTTGACCATGTTCAGCTCGTCGCCGGCCAGACCGATGCATCGTTTGACCAGGTCGAGCTTCGGCGTCTCGGGCGACCGGAAGATGACGATGTCGCCACGCTGGACCTCGCGGCCCGGGAGCAGCGTCCGTTCGAGCATCGTGGGACGGGGCCCGAAGATGTAGCGGTTGACGAACAGGTGATCGCCGATGAGCAGCGTGTTCTCCATCGAACCGCTCGGGATGTAGAAGGTCTTCAGCACGAAGTTGTTCGTGAACCCGAGGAACACCGCGGCCACGATCAGAGCCTCGACGTACTCGCGGATCACCGACGTGCGGCGCGCACCGGGGTGCTCCGGCGCCTTCTTCTGGTCGCGTGCCATCGGCCGGCTAATCTACAACGAGTCGGCAGGGGCCTGGGCTTTCGTCTGCCCATGCGCTGGCCAGGAGTCAGACGACCTGGAGTCCGTCCAGTTCTCTTGACCCGCCACCGAACGGCCGCTCCGCCCAACGCTCTCAGTGAGATCCGGCCCGTTCGGGGGGAGGGGCGAGTCAAGTTGCATTGACGAATCCGTTCAGTCCACGGCGTCGCCTGGGTTCGCCAACGTCTTTTGTTTGCCGCACTTGGACGGGTGGCGCGTGGTTGGCCGGGAACTTGAAAGGGAGGAGCGGCATCTACGGACTCGGAGCTAGGAGGTGCCCAAGGGTTTACCGAAAAGCCAGGTTGGCAAGGGATCAGGGGGGCACTCCGGTGCCCCCCTAACTCCCCGGGCTCGCTCCTGAATCGGGTCACCGTCGGAAGACCAACAACACCCAAGTACTGGGGGACGAACGGAGATGCACATGACAAGACGAAAGAGGACCGCACTACTGGCAGTGACGCTGCTCAGCCTGCTGGCGGCGCTGCCCGCCGGAGCGGCGGACGGTGTGGTCAACATCAACACGGCCGATGCCGCCGCCCTTTCCCTGCTGCCGGGCGTCGGGCCCTCGACGGCGGGGCGGATCGTGGAGTTCCGCACCGAGAACGGCGAGTTCGAGTCGCCGACCGATCTGATGCTCGTACGCGGCATCGGCGAGCGCTCGTTCGAGCGAATGCGGCCCTACGTGACGATCGAGGGCGAGACGACGTTGACGGAGAAGGTGCGAATCCCCCGGGAAGAGACGGCACCGGCCGGCGGTTCGGGGTCGGATGGCCCCTCCGACGGTCCCTGACCGGAGCCGCGCCCTCGGCGGCATGGAGGCGGACGGACGGTCGTCCGCCTCCATGCTCCACGGCTTCACGCTGATCGAACTCCTGATCGCGACCGCCGTACTCGCCCTGCTGGCGACCCTGGCGGCGCCGCCGTTGCGGCAGCAGATCTCGCAGCACCGGGTGCGTCTGGCGGCATCCGAAGTCGCGGCGGCCCTGTGGACAGCCCGCGCCAGCGCGGTCCGGCACGGAGTCGCGATCGCGGTTCGGTTCGAAGTTGACGAAGCGGCGCCGGACGGCGTGCCTTCCGCCTTCTCGCTCTATGCGGACGGTGACGGCGACGGTGTGCGCACGGCGGACGTCAGGACGGGAACCGACCCGCGGATTCGGCGACCGGCGCGGCTGCTCCACGTCGGCAGCGGTGTTCGTTTCGGTTTCCCGGAGGACCTCGAGCCCCGCGGCTTCACCGGTTCGGAGCGGCTGGACCGGCTGGATGACCCGGTGCGGTTCGGCCGCAGCGACCTTGCTTCGTTCGGGCCGCTCGGCACGGCGAGTCCAGGCACCGTCTTCGTCACCGACGGCTACCACCTGTTCGCGGTTCGGGTCTACAACCGGACCGGCAAGATCCAGATCCTCCGCTACGTGCGGGATCGGGAGAGATGGAAGGCGGCCTGAGGCGGCGCGCGCTAGGCTTCCGTGATGGCCGACGGCTTCTCGCCGATCCGGTGGAGCGACGGTGAGCTGCTGCTGCTGGATCAGACTCTGCTTCCGGAGCAGGAAGAGTGGCTCCACTGCCGCCGGCCCGAAGACGTAGCCGGTGCGATTCGCTGTCTCTCGGTGCGTGGCGCGCCGGCGATCGGTGTCGCGGCGGCCTACGGCCTGGTCCTCGGCGCCGGGGACTTTGGTGCCGCCTACGAGTTGCTGCTCGCGACCCGACCGACCGCGGTCAACCTGCGCTGGGCTCTGGACCGGGGTCGCGCACTGCGCGACCGCTGCGTCGAAGCCGGCGACGGGCGGGAGCTTCGGGAGCGACTGTTGGACTGGGCCCGTGACCTGCACCGGCAGGACGTCGAGGCGAACCGCCGGATCGGCACATTCGGTCGCGGGCTGTTCGAGGAGGGCGATCGCGTCCTGACCCATTGCAACGCGGGCGCCCTGGCGACCGCCGGCTACGGCACGGCGATCGGCGTCGTCGAGGCGGCGTGGTCGGCGGGCCGGTTGGCGAGCGTCTGGGTGGACGAAACGCGGCCGCTGCTCCAGGGTTCCCGGCTGACGACGTGGGAACTCAGCCGGCTCGAGATCCCTCACCGCCTGATCACGGACAACAGCGCCGGCGCGGTCATCGCGCGCGGCTGGGTCCAGAAGATCGTCGTCGGCGCCGACCGGATCGCCGCCAACGGCGACGTCGCGAACAAGGTCGGCACCTACCCGGTCGCCGTGCTGGCGGCCCGTCACGGGATTCCCTTCTACGTCGCGGCGCCCCTGTCGACGATCGACCGCGACACGGCGTCCGGCGCCGAGATTCCGATTGAGGAACGCGATGCCGAGGAGGTGGTCCACGCCTTCGGCAAGCGGATCGCGCCCCAGGACACCGAGGCCCTGAACATTGCGTTCGACGTCACGCCGGCGGAGCTGGTGGCCGCATTGATCACGGACGCGGGCGTGCTCCGGCCGCCCTACGGGGAGTCGATCGCCTCAGCGTTCAGGGATCAAGGAACTGCCGGCCGTTGACCAGGCAGCCTGCGTCACCAGAGTCGTGAGACCTCGTCGTCGTACCCGGTCATCTCCCACCGCATGAGCGACCAGGGGATCTGGCCCGCGGCGTAGACCTCGTCCAGGAACTCGCGCAAGTTGAAGTCGTCGCCGAGTTGATTGGCGCGGTCTCGCATCACTTTCATGAACTGGACCTTCCCCAGGACCATGAGCATGTGGTGCCCCACGCCGCGCAGCGTCGTGTCCAGTTCGAACCACAGATGGTGGCTGCCGTCCAGCAACTCGCCATGCGGCGCATTGGCGACACAGAACCGCATCGCTTCTTCCAGACTCCAGTCGCCGCTGTGCATGTAGATGTCGGAGAGCGCGCGGACGGTGCGGAAAGCCGCCTGTTCATAGGTGATTTCCCTGCCGTGAGGATTGCGTCCGTCCAGGTATCCCGCATGCATCAGCAGTTCCTCCAGGGCGAACGCGAGCCCCTCGTCGCGAGCCGTCGAGATCTTGTACGGCCGCTCTCCGCCACGGATCGGGTGACTGTCGCGCTCTGCTCTGAGCATGTCGAAATGATGGCCGACCAGCTCATGGGTGTTCTCCATCACCGCCTCGCGGTGAGAGAAGTTGAAGAAGTAGTCGTGCTTCTCCGGCCAGGGATCCTCCAGGGAGTACCCCTTTCCGTAGAGCCGCGAGTCGAAATAGTCATCCGGCACGAGAAAGTCGTGCACAGTGAAGATCTCCTCGTTGCGGAGGAAGCTCATGATGTGATCGACGGCTTCTTCGATGCCTTCCCTGTACTCGACCTGTGACCCGACCGGTACGATGGGTGGAACATCGCGATTCCGGTTCTCCTCCAGTCGTTGAAAGGTGATCACGCGGTTGTCCTCGAGTTCGACGATCGTTCGAATGTCGTCCCAGGTATAGGGCAAGAGATAGACGTTCCTGAGCAGCCAGTTGTAGTTCTCCCTGCCCACACCGATCGTGCCCGTCATCCGATCCTCGTTGGACCGTATCCAGTCCTCATAGTCGTCGATAGCAATCAGTGCCGAGTCCACGTCGGCCACGAGTTCCGGATGATGGACCCTCAGGCCCTCCGCGAGCGCTTCGTAGTCCGATCTGGTATCTCCGATGGAGAGAATCGCCAGAGTGGCCAGGTCGGCGGCGATCAGCGAGAAGTCGGTGAGATTCGCTTTCGCCTGTTGCACCAGATCGGGTACAGACTGGAGCCTTGATTGCAGAACTGCGACCTCGCTCCCCTGCAGAGGCGGTTCAGCTACCCAGGCGAACGTGGCGATCACGTCGTTGTAGAACCCGGGATCCCTGGACCATGGGCTGAGAACCCGGTGCTGGAACTCGTAGCCGTTCAGCTCCGCCCGGACGAGCTGGTAGTCGACCTGTTGTGAGATCGACCAGTCCGTTGGATCGATCGACTGCAACCGGGCCTGAAACGTCCCAAGCTCGCCGTACTGTTCTGCCATCGCAGTGGCAGAGAAATCGGGCGCGGCGTCCAGGTTCGACAGGATCCAGCCGCTCTGCGAATAGGACTGGATGTTGCCGGAGTCGCCTTGCTGGAACGAACGAAACTCCCCGAAGAGAGAGAGCAGGTCGGCGTAGTCGTTGCTCGCGACCGTCCGAGTTGTCCCGGTTTCCGCCGGATCGCCTCCCGGTTCACTCGGCAGCAATAGATACAGGACGAAGCCCGCGAGGAGGAGCGCCAGTACGACCAGAAGATTGCGGGTAGCTATCATGTGTCCCCCGGAGTGCTGCTTGTCGTTGTCTTGCCATCATATGGGTAGCGCCGCCGAGCTGCGTGCGCCGCGGCAAGCCGACCGAGGCGTTGCCGGCCGTTGAGCGGGTATCCGGACCTCAGCGCCGCGTTTGAGCAGTTCGCGCGGGTCGAAGCGCCGGACCTCGACTCGCCAACGTACGCGGCGTTCGCCGCGGGCGTGGCGGGAGACGACGAACTGCTGGCGCTCGCGGCGGTGCGGCAACGTGGTCAACCGGCGCCGAACATGCTCCTCGGGGCAGTGCAGTACCTGCTCCTGCAGGGAGTCGAACATCCGCTGGCAGCGCACTATCCGGTCCTCTCGGGCCCGGAACGGCCGCCGGGCGAAGCCTTCCCGCTCTTCCGGGCGTTCTGCCTCGAACACCGCGAGGCGGTCGCGGACCTGATCGCGACACGCCGCACCCAGACCCAGGTCGTGCGGCGCTGCACCTGTCTGCTTCCCGCGTTCGGCCTGGTCCACCGGGAGGCCGGGGCGCCGCTGGCCCTGATCGATGTCGGCGCCAGCGCCGGCCTGAACCTGAGCTTCGACCGCTACGGCTACCGGTATCTGCGAGCCGGAAGGGAGGTTCTGCGCTGGGGAAGCGAGGCGGCTCGGGTCGACCTCGAAGCAGATCTGCGGGGCCCGGGCACACCGCCGGAGCCGCCGCCGGAGATCCCTGTAGCCAGCCGCGACGGAATCGACCTGAACCCGATCGACCTCGCCGACCCGGATGAACTGCTCTGGCTGCGTGCGCTGATCTGGCCGGAGCACGTGGAGCGACACGTCCAACTCATGGACGCGGCGGCCGAACTGAAGGGCAGCCCGATCCGTCTCCATCGCGGCGACGCTTCTCGGGATCTGCTGCACCTGCTCGAGCGAGTCCCGGACGAAGCGGCGCTGGTCGTCTACTCCACGATCGCTCTCTACCAGGTTCCCCGTGAGGGCCGGCGGCGCATCACGGAAGGGCTGGAGGTCCGGAGCCGGGAGCGGCCCGTCTGGCGGGTGGCCCTCGAAGGCGCCCATCGGCCGAGCCTGACGCTGACCCGGTACCGGAGCGGTTCCGGCGAAACGGAGTCGCTCGCCCGGGCCTCGCCGCATGGTTGGTGGATCGACTGGCGCCAGCCCCAGGGTGGCGGATGAAGGCTCCGCCGCCTGCTCGCTACCGGCGCCCTTTCTGGTCAGAACGAGAAGGTGACCGTCATTGACACCGACCGCGCCGCCCCAAGCCAGGCGGCGTTCTCGGTGATCGCGGAGAGGTAGGCCTCGTCGAGCAGGTTGTTGGCCACCAGCTCGAACGTCGTCGAACGGAGCAGGTCGCTCAGCACCTCGCCTGAGAACACGACGTAGGCGTCCATCAACCAGTAGTCGTCCGTGTACCAGTCGGCGACCAGGCTAACCCGCCGCGCCGACGTGTACTTCGCGCTGATGCCCGCGCTCAAGGGACCGGACCGGGCGAGGGAGACGACCCACAGACGGTCCGGCACGCCGGTGACGTCCGTCCCCGGCATGATGTTCTGGTTCGCGTCCACCAGGGCGTCGCCGCTGCCGACGTACTCGGAGTTGTTGAGCGTGTAGGCCGTGTAGAGGGAGAGCTGGTGCGGCATCTGCACCGTCGCCGAGAGCTCGACGCCGTTCGTCTCGATGCCGCCCGCGTTGAAGTAGGCGCCACCCCCCGGAATGAGGTAGTTGGGGCCGGCCGGCGTCTGCGGTCCGAGGTAGAAGATCCGGTTGTCGAAGTCGATGACGTAACCGGTCGCGCTCAGCGCAAGACGTTCGGCCGAGTACTGGAGCCCGACATCGATGTTCGAGGCGGTCTCGGGTTCGAGCGCGGCGAGGCTGCGCCCCGGCACCTCGAGCAGCGTGCTGCCGATCGCCCGGAAGTTCTCCGTGTAGCCGGCGAAGAGGTCCAGGCCGTCGACCGGCGTTTCGTAGGTGACGCCGCCCGAGACGAGCAGGCTCGAATCCGAATCGACCGTCAGGTTCGGGTCGACAAGGAACTGGTCCTCGCGGGACACGTCGACCAGGTACTTCTTGAGACCGCCGGCCAGGGTGAAGCGCCCGGCGTAGAGCGTCTCCTCCGCGTACAGCATCATGACGCTCTGCGGGAACTCCCACTGGTACTGGTGCCAGTAGGGCGTCGCGTGCCACTGGAAGTTGATCACCGGATCGAGGATCTGGTGCCAGTCCCGTCCGAGGTCGCGCTTCGAGTCCTCGTACCAGATGCCGGCGCGTAGCTTGCTACCGGTGTTGCCGATCGTCGTGAGCCACTCCTGGTCGAGCGTGACCCCGACGCGGTCCTTGCCGTAGTGGCTGTGCCGGTACGACTGCACCGCCGTGGCGCCCGGATGACACGCCGGATCGACTTCCGGGCCGCCCGGGCCGTAGTAGTTGAAGAGGAACGACGAGGTGCAACCCGGCGTCGGTCCCACCGCGGCGCCGTCGGGGCCGACGAAACGGATGAACCCGAGCTGCGAGCCGCCTCGCACCGTGGGGCCGCCGAACAGCTCCGATTCGGCGCCGCCCCCGTCGTCGGTGATGTTGACGATGTAGGGCGGCAGCCAGTCGCCGCGGCCCCGGTTGCGATGAAAGTAGCCGGCCAGGCTTAGCGAGAGCTCCTCGCCGAACGACCAGTCAGCTTTCAGGTAGCCGAACGTGTTGCTGCGCCGGGTCTGCCAGCCGCGCCGGTAGAACTGGTTCAGGTAGGGCACGCCGGGCCAGTCGCCGATCAGGCGGTCCCAGCGCGGATTGGCCCGGTAGTCGCTCTCGCTGTAGAGGCGCTGGTAGACGTCTTCGTGGATGTTGTCGTACGAGATGTAACTCGTCAGATCGACCCGGCCCTGGGACGAGACGAGCTTCATCGCGACGTGCTCGCGCTCGTTGAGCGCCGAACCCTCCATCCAGTCGGTGGCTCCCTGGCGAGTCGCGGCGATCCACGCGCGGGCGTTGCCTCCGAAGATCGGCCCGGTGTCGACCCGCATGAAGAAGCGCTGGCCCTGGTACTCGCCCAGTGTCATCGACGCCGTGTAGGTGCGCTCGTCTGCCGGATCGTCCGTCAGGTAGTTGAACGTGCCGCCCAGCGCCTCGACGGAACGCGAAGCGATGTCGGCGGTCCCCTGGGACACCTCGACCCCGCCGAGGTTCATCGGGTCGACGAACCGGTTCGCCTTGGCGCCGCTCCAGTAGTCCGACGTGCCGTTCGGGAACCCGTCGATCGTGGTGCCGATCTGCACATCGTTGATCGTCACCTGGAAGCCCCGCATGGCGACGTTGGCCGACCAGTCGTCGAAGCCGTAGGAGTCTCCCTCCTGGACGGAGACTCCCGGCAGGTTGTCCACCACCGACGTCACGTTGGTGATCTTCGACTGCTGGAGCAGCATCGGCTGGGAGACGATGTTCCGGGCGAACGTCCGGGGTTCCTCGGCCACCACGGTCACGGTCTCGAGCAGTCTGACGAGGTGGAGGACGAGTCGGACGTTCTCGGTGGCGCCTGCGCCGAGCGAAACCGGACTCTCGGCTGTTTCGAAGCCCAGCAGAGTCGCCGTGACTAGGTAGTCGCCTGCCGCCAGACCGGCGCTCGCGTAGGCGCCGTCGCTCTGGGTGATCCGCTCCTGGCGCACGCCCGGGCCGGTCACGGTCACCGTGACGCCGGGTAGCGGAGTGCCGTCCGCGTCGACGACGACGCCTTCGACGGTTCCTGTGGTCTGAGCTGTCGCGGCCGCCGCGGCGGCAGCCAGCAGTACGGCGGCGAGGGCCAGTCGTCGTGGTCCAGGGTGTGAGGCGTCCATCGGTTCAGTACCTCCCAAGTGGTAGGTGTTACGGGCATTATGGCCCGACCGATGGAGCGGGATGGTGGAGGCGGTGGGAATCGAACCCACGTCCGCGAGACTCGGCGCGAGGGATCTACGTGCGTAGCCTTCACTCGATCAGTCGCCGCCGGCTTGGGTAGAAGGCCACCACGGCCCGCGGTCTAGCTCCGAAGTGATCCGGCCTGAGTTCGGAGCAGCGCTCAGACGTTTGATCCACTTTGAGTGTCGCTCCTGACGGCGCCGCGAATCAAGGCTCCGGCAGGACCGTGACGGCTCTTAAGCCGCCAGTGCCAATTCGTCGTTGGCGAGTATCAAAATCCGGTTAACGAGTCGGACTCGGCACGCAACCCCCGAACCGCATGATCTCCCGTCGAAGCCATGCGCCCCCAGGGACCCGCGATTCTACCGTATTGCTGCAGTCGAGCGGTCAACCGTCCACCGGAACCGGCGCGGGCCGCGCGCCGCGCGGCAGCCAGGCGGGCCCCTTTTGTCGAGGATGGTTGACTTCGATGATCCCGTTGCCGAAGGGCTGCCGGCGGATGCGCTCACGCACCCTCGCCGGGGGTGCGAACTCGCCTGCCTTCTCCCATGCCCGTTCGGCCCTGGTGTACCGCTGCTGCTGCCAGTAGACATTGCCGAGCCAACTCCAGACCACCTTTCGGTCTGAGCCGGCGACAAGCCGCAGGGCTGTCTTGAACTCCTTCTTGGCGGCCCGGTACCGGCCCTGGCGGGTGAGGACCTCACCCAGGGCGCAATGTGCTCGCCACCCCGGGTCGGCGGAGATGGCGCTCCGGATCGCCAGCTCGGAGGCGGCGATCGCTTCCGTGGTCCGGCCGCTGCTCTCCTCGTAGTCGCCGGCCTCGAGAGCGGCAAGGCCTTCCTCGCAGTCGGCGACGGTCGCCGTAGCGACAAGAGCCGTGCAGATGGAGAGCACGAGGTGGCGGCCGACCTTCACGCTCGCCAGCGTAGCAGGGCCCGCCGGCGGCGAGGCCGTTCAAGAGGGATCCTGGGCGTCCCTAGAAGTCGCCCGGCCGATACGCCCGCACCGTGTTGGCCTCCACGTCCTCCCAGTGGATCCACGCCGGTTTGAACCGTCGTTCCGAAAGCAGCCGGGCCTGGTCGAAGAAGTGCGGCGACTCGGGGCGGTGGCTCTGGCCGTAGTGGAGGTAACTCGCTCCGCGGGTCTTCTCGCCGAACTCGTAGACGGCCATGTAGGAGGCGCCGGTCGCGGCGTAGCGGAGCTTGCGCTCTTCGCCGTTCTCGAGGGTGGTCGGCGGCGAGTGGTAGAGCGTGAACGCGACGCCGAGGGGCCCGCGGACGCCGGCGAGCGGCAGGCTCGGCTCGTCGTCGGAGAAGGGGACCCCTCCGGCTGAGGGTTGGTTCGCGTGGCGCTGGATGCGGTGGATATCGCCGTAGGGCACGCGCCAGTCGCCGTGGAGCTCGGTGAGCTTCTCGGCCGCCCGCCCGAGGGCGACGAATCGCGCGGCCATGTCGTTCACGTACTCGGGTTTCAGGGTCTCGACCGGGTAGCCGCGGCCGTAGAGCTCCTCGTACCAGCCGACCGTCAGGGTGGCCTGCGTGGAGGTCAGGGAGCTCTTGTAATCCCAGTCCAGCAGGTGCTCCAGGTAGGGGCGGACGCGGGCGGCGAGGTCCGGGTCGGTGCGCTCGAGTTGCTCCAGGCGGCGCGCGTAGGCGGGGATCTCCGTCATCGGCCAGTAGAGGGTCGTGTCGTAGGCGAGGTCCTGGAAGTCCTCGAAGGTGAGATCACGGGCGTTGCGCAGCAGGTAGCGGGCCACCTTGGCGCGGCGCTTGTCGTCGTGCTTGTCCTCGACCATGTAGGGCGGGAAGTCGAGCAGCGAGGGGTTGCCGTCGTCGGTTGTCGTGAAGGGCGTCGAGTTGCAGTTCTGGACGAAGCCGGACGGCGGGTTGAGGACCTGCGGCAGTTCCTCGAGGGGGTGGAACGGCCCCCACTCGTTGTTCGGGTCGGCGCCGTCGACGGGCTTGGTCCAGTCGACCGACGGGTCGCGGCGGGCGAACGTGCCGTTGTAGAGGTAGAAGATGTTGCCGTCGGCGTCGGCGTAGGTCGTGTTGAAGGTCTGCAGCAGTTGCATCGAGACGGCGGCGTACCACTCCTCGAAGGTCCGCGCCTTGGCCTGCGCCAGTGCCTGGACCATGCGGCTGCCCTCGTAGAGCCGCGGCACGCGGACGGCCAGGTAGTGCTCCTCGTCCTCCCTGGCGATGATCGGGCCGTAGTGCGAGCGCCGGAGGGCGACCTCGCGCGGTTCGAGATTGCCGTCGTCGCCGAGGACCTGGATCGTGGCGCGCCACTCCTCAGCGTCGCGGTAGCCCTTTCCGTACCGGTACTTGAGCGGGTCGCTCGGGTGGTCGAAGGTCAGGCGGTAGGTGTCGGAGATGTCGGCGGCGTTGACCGTGTACGCCCAGCCGAGCCGCTCGTTGAAGCCGGCGGTCGGCAGCGGGCCTCCCGGATACATCGCGCCCGAGAAGTTGAGCCCCTCGCCGCTCACCACGTGCATCTCGGTGAACATGCCCGAGCCGTACCAGGGCTGGTGGGGATTGATGAACAGCATCGCGTTGCCGTCGCGGGTCTTCGACGGAGCGACGGCCCACTGGTTCGAGCCCAGCGACGCTGCCAGCTCCTCCGCCAGCCGTGGCAGCCGGCCGCGCGGGGCGTGCGCCGCGCCGAGCAGCCGGCCGAGGATCATGTAGCGCTCGAAGGCGAGCACGTGGAAGGGCTCCATGCGCGTCAGCAGGCGCGGCTTCTCCTCGGGGTGCCGCTCCAGGTAGTAGTTGTAGCCGGCCGCGAAGGCCTCGGCGATCTGGCGGATGTGCTCGGGCAGGTTCGGGAAGTCGCGGCGGGAGGTCCCCACGAGGTCGAAGAGGGCGACCTCGAGGTCGCTGCGGAAGCCCGACTCGCCGACGACCTCGGCGTACCGCCCGAGCGCCTTGATGTAGGTGTCCTCGAGCTGGAAGAAGTGGTCCTCGCACTGGGCCCAGGCGGAGCCGAAGGCGACCGCGGCGTCGGTGAATGCCTTGATGTGCGGTACGCCCCACTCGTCGCGGTGGATGACGACGTCGGCGGCCCAGGCGGGTGCGTCATGGGTGCTGCTAGCGCCTGCCTGCGGGTCTTGCCCGGTTTCCGGCTCGGCCGCGCAGCCGATGGCGGCCAGTGCGAGGACCGCCGTAGCGAGCCGGCTCATCCAGGAGTGACTCAAGCGCATCGGGCCGGCGAGTAATCGCACGCGCGGCTTGGCTCTTGCTCTCAGTCGGTGGCTCTGAGCCGCTGAATCTGGCCGGGCCAGTCGAGTAACTGCCGGTCGGCGGTCACCAGACGGTGGCCATTCAGCGCGGTGGCAACGATGATCCGGTCGGCTGGATCGCCGGGAAGCTCGGTGAGGAGGATTGAACGCACCCCGACCTCTCC
This sequence comes from Holophagales bacterium, assembly GCA_009843505.1. GTDB lineage: Bacteria > Acidobacteriota > Thermoanaerobaculia > Multivoradales > Multivoraceae > Multivorans > Multivorans azotirespirans. The sequence continues at coordinate 156,070 of VYDI01000031.1, forward strand.
GTCCACTGGGAGCTCCTTGAGACCGTGATCGAGCAAGTACCGCCTTAGTGCTTCTGCTTCCCAAGGCAATCTGATGCGGCGCTTCTTTACGAGCAACGCGATCTCCCAGAACGAAATCGCCGACACTGCGGCGTCGCCCGCGACGAGCGCTTCATCAGTGGCACGGCGGGTAGCGGGACCAAAGCGCCGGTCGCCGAAGGTCATCCACAGGAGAATGTGCGTATCGAGTAGTAGCAGGGGACGCTCCTACTCAGTCGGGATCCTCGCCCAGGATCAGGGCGACCTTCCGCTCTTCGTCCCACTTGGCCCACTCCTCGTCCAGAGGAGACATGATGTCGCCCGTGATCTCCATTTGGCCCCGGAGGCAACCGAAGAGGCTCTTCGGCTTCTCCCGGTACGGCACGAGCCGCGACACCGGCTCGCCGTTCTTCGTGATGACGACCTCGTCGCCGGTCTCGGCGACCTCGTCCATCAGCTTTAGACAGGTGGCCTTGAACTCGGAGGCCTTGATCGTCCGTTCCATGGCGCCGCCGACCGTATCAGATCTGCGGGCCATGGTCATGACCATGGTCATCAGGGCCGCGGAGCGAAGGGACCCTTCGGAGTTTCGCCGGGCCGGGGCCCGAGGCTGGCCAGGAAATCCGCGGCGCTCCTGTGCCTCAGCCTCGACCCGACGACCAGCCAGGCCAGCAGGATCAGGATGAAGCCACTGCCGGCCAGGTTCGGCGACGTTCCCGGCAGCAGGGGCCAGGCCAGCATGGCCAGGACACCCAGGGCGCCCAAGGCCAGGATGCCGACCGCGCCGGCGTTCGTGGCGTACTCCGAGCGGTCGACGTGGTAGGTCACGCGGACTCCTTCGGCGCTGGGCCGGACGGAGACGGAACCGTAGAGGACACCGTGACGGACGCCCGCCGCGACCGGCAGGGTCAACTGGCCGCCCGTACCCTGCCGGTGCCAGGTTCCGTTCCAGGCATCGGCGCCGTCCGAGAGCGCCTCGAGCGCCTCGTCGAGCGTCAGATCGAGTTCGACTTCGACCGGTCGATCCACGGTGGGGCGGCGCGCGTGGCGCCCTAGGCGGCCAGCTCGTCTAGCTGCTCGTCGAAGAAGGCCTCGACCGCGACCAGGAACTTTTCCACCGTGTCGAGTTGCTGGATCTGCTGGCGCAGGCGCTTGCCGTTGGGTAGTCCGTAGGTGTACCAGCCGGTGAATTTCCGCAGCTTGTGCAAGGCGAAGCGGTTCGCTTCCCGTTCTGCCACCATGTGGAAATGGCCCAGGATCAGGTCGCGCCGGTCGATCAGGGTGGGCGCCGGCGCCTCCGTGCCGAGCAGGTGGCTCCGGATCTGATGGAAGATCCACGGGTTGCGGGTCGCGCCGCGGCCCACCATGACGCCGTCGCAGCCGGTCTGCCGTAGCAGTCGCTCGGCGTCCTCGGGGGCGGTGATGTCGCCGTTGCCGATGACCGGGATGGTGAGAGCCTCCCTGAGCCGGGCCAGGTGGGTCCAGTCCGCTTCCCCCCGGAACATCTGCTTCGCGGTCCGCGCGTGCATCGTGACGGCGTCGACGCCGAGGTCCTCGCACAGGCGCCCCAGGTCGAGGTAGTTGGTTTCGGTGTGGTTGAGACCGAGCCGGAACTTGACGGTCAACGGAATCCGGATCCGGCTCCGCACCTCGCGGATGATGCTGCCGGCCAGGTCGAGGTCGCCCATCAGGGCGGCGCCGGCGCAGCCCTTCAGCACCTTGTTGGCCGGACAGCCCATGTTGATGTCGCAGACGTCGGGTCCGAGCTCTTCGACGACTTCGGCCGCTTCGGCCATCGTCTCCGCGTCCGAGCCGTAGATCTGGATCGCCAGCGGCCGCTCTTCCTCGGCGAAGTACATGAGATCCCGCGTGCGCTGGTTGCCGTCGACGATCGCCCGCGAGGAGATGAACTCCATCGACACGAGGCCGACGCCGCCGATCCGGCGGACGATCAACCGAAAGTCCCGGTCCGTCACGCCGGCCATCGGCGCCAGGAACAGGGGCGGGTCGATCGTCACGGCGCGGTCGCCCCGGCCGATGACGATCGGACCGAGCGCCGGCATAGCTGGCGAAGACGCAGTCACGGTGCCGATTCTACGCCTCCACTGTGAAGCCACTTAGGTTCGCGGCGCGGCTGTAGGATTCGCGATCGTGCCGAACCGCCCTACGAGCGCCGCCTCGAGCGGTCCCGACCTCTGCGCCTGCGGGCTGCTCGGCGATCTGCCGCGACGTTTTCTTGACGGCCGGGACCTCGACCTGCTCGAGCCGCTGCGGTTCGTCTTGCCCGGCGAGGAGGACCAGGTAAGGGCGCCTTCCGGTCCGGCGGCCGAACGCGGAACCGTCGCCGCGGCCCTTGCCGAGGCCAACACCCGCTACGGCCACCTGGGCGCCGCCGGCCTCGCCGAAGCCCTTGCCGACCCGGCGACCCTGGTCGTCATCACGGGTCAACAATGCGGCCTGGGGGCGGGGCCGCTGTTCACCCTGACCAAGGCCGCGGCCTGCGTCCGGTGGGCCGAGGCGCTGACGCGCCGCGGCCGGCGCGCCGTGCCCCTGTTCTGGATGGCGTCCGAGGACCACGACTACGCCGAGGTGGCCCGCGCCTTCTTTCCGCCCGCGGGCCCGGAGCCGCTCACCCTGGGCGAGGACCCGGAGCCTCTCGTGCCGGTCGGCGGCCGCCATCTCGGTCCGGAGGCCGCGGCTCTGCTGGCCAGGGTCCGGGACGCGGCGCCGAACGACGACTACCGTCGCCGGCTGGACGACTGCCGGAACGACCTGGAACCGGATCGCTGCTTCGCGGAGTCCTTCGCGCGGCTCATGGCGCGGTTCCTCGGCGATCGCTGCCCGCTGCTCGTCGACTCGCAGCTTCCGGCCCTGAAAGAGGCGTCGGTTCCGGTGCTGCGCCGGCTGATCGAACGCCGGCGCGAAGTCGACGGAGCTCTCGCATCGGCGGCGGCGGAACTGGACCGGCGCGGAGTCCGGCTGCGGGTCCGGTCGCGCGGCGGCGAAGCGCCCCTGTTCCTGATCGACGATGCGGGCGAGCGGCGTCGGGTGGTGTGGACGCAGAACGGCGGTTACCGGCTGCGCGGCGGCGGCGCCGGCGACGTCGCGGCGCTGCTCGATGGCCTCAACCGGCAGCCGCAGTCCGTCAGTCCCGGCGTGCTGGCGCGCCCCGTGGTCCAGGACGCCGTGTTCGGCACGGCGCTTCAGATCCTCGGTCCGGGCGAACTCGCCTACATGACCCAGGCGCGCTCTCTTTACGGCGCAGTCGACGTGCCGGCCCCGGCAATCGTCCTGCGTCCCCAGGTCGTCCTGCTCGGCGCTCGCGAGCGCCGCTGGCTGGACGGACTGGAGGCGGAGGGAATCGATCTGGCCGCCGTGCTTTCCCGGCCCGAAGAGCTCGACGGGCTCCTGGCCTCCCGCCTCGACCTCGACTTCCTCGGTGCCGCAGGCGAGAAGCTGGAGGCGGCGATCGACGATCTGGCGGCGGGGCAGACCTCGGTCGATGAGTCCCTGGGGAGCGCGTGGCAGAAGACCGGAGCGAACCTGAAACGGACGTTCGCGCTCTTCGAGCGTCGTGTCGTCGCCGCGGCCGCGCGCCGCGACGACGTGCTGCGCGGACGGGTCATGAGGCTTCGCGCGCACTGTCTGCCGAACGGCAAACTCCAGGAACGGGAGTTCACGTCCCTTCACTGTCTGGCGTCGTACGGTCGCGCGCTGGTTCGGGAGCTCGGGTCGATCGACCGGGATCCGCGGCATCTGCAACCCCTGTCGCTGGACCGCGCCGGCCCGGCCGCCGGCGAAACAGCGGCCAGGAACGAAACCGGTTTTCCTCCGCGCGCGTAGAAGAGGATCCGATGCGAGTAGGAATCTGCTGCTTTCCGAGTTTCGGTGGCTCTGGCGTGGTCGCCTCGGAGCTGGCCCTTGCGCTGGCGGAAAGAGGCGACGTCGTCCATGTCGTCAGTTCGGACAGGCCCCCACGCCTGAGCGAACGGCCGGGCGTCTACTTTCACCGCGTGGACGGATCGGAGATCGAGGAGTACGGTCTGTTCGATCGGCCGCTGCAGACCCTGGCCCTTGCCAACCGGCTGGCCGAGGTCGCCGCGTCCGCCCGCCTCGACGTGGTACACGCCCACTACGCCGCGCCCCATGCCGTGGCCGCGCTGCTGGCCAGGCGGCTGCTCGCGGAAGGCACAGGCGATCAGCCGCCGTGCCCGATCGTCACGACGGTCCACGGGACCGACGTGACCCTGGTGGGCGCGCGCTCCAGCTACAGGGACGTCGTCGGCTGGGCGTTGCGGAGCAGCGATCGGGTCACGGCGCCATCCGAGGCCCTGGCACGCGAGGCGACCGAGCGTTTCTCCCTCGACGAACCGGTGGACGTGATCCCCAACTTCGTGCCGCCGGCCGCCGCCGGCCGACGGGCCGGCCCCGCGCCGGAAGCCGCCGAGTCCGGGCTGGTCGTCCACGTTTCGAACTTCCGTCCGGTCAAGCGGGCGGCGGACGTCGTCGCGGCCTTCGCGCTGGTGCGGCGGGAGATACCGGCGCGACTATGCATGGTGGGAGATGGTCCGGAGCGGGCCGGCGCCGAGCGCCAGTGCCGGGAACTGGGGATCGCGAACCACGTGACCTTCCTCGGCAACCAGACCCACGTGGAACCGATCCTGGAGCAGGGCGATCTGTTCCTCTCGGCTTCGGAGAGCGAGAGCTTCGGCCTGGCGTCGCTCGAGGCCCTGGCTCTCGGCGTGCCGGTGGTGGCGACGCGCACCGGGGGGGTGCCGGAAGTGGTCTGCGAGAACCGCAACGGGCTGCTCTGCCCGGTCGGCGATGTGGAGGCGCTGGCGGCGAGTTGCGTGGCCCTCCTGAGCGACCCCGCACGACGGCAGGCCTTCGCGGCGCACGGCCGCAAGTGGGCGCGCTCGCGCTTCGACCGTGGCCGGATCGTCGCGCGGTACCGGGAGTTGTACCGCGCTACACTGACTATCGGTGGAGCGGCCGCATCCGAGGACGGTCCGCTCCTCGAGAAGGTAGAGGCATGACAGAACCGGAAACGCAGCAACCCTCATCCTCAGAGCCGCCCGCACCGCCCGAGCCGCCCGGTTCGGACGGCCCCTCGTCGAACCGGAACCTGATGGTGGTCCTTGCCTATCTCTGGGTCCTCGTCCTGGTCCCGCTGCTCATCGAGGAACGGGACGAGGAGGTCCGCTGGCACGCCAAGCACGGTCTGGTCCTGATGGGCGCTGAGTTCATGTTGTGGGTCGTCCTCCAGATCGCCCTGTTCGCGACCGGTGGCATCGGCTGCTTCCTGGCGCCGTTCATCTTCATGCTGTTCGTCGCCTTCGTCCTCGTGCGGATCGCCTGTATCGTGCGAGGGGTCAACGGCGGCCGCCTTCAGATACCGGTGTTGACACCGCTGGTCGAGCGCTTCTGACTCGAGCCCGGGAACCGGCCTCACACTGGGTGCGCCGGCGTCCTCGCCGGCTTGTGGGAAAGACGCGCCGCAAAGCGGCGACCCTTCGGGTGCTCTTGTTCGTTGGCTTGGCCCTGGTTGCCATCGCTGCACTCGACATGGCGAGGCCGCCGGAGAACCAGGTCGCGGCCCGCGCTGCCGACGCACTGATCGGCGCCTACCAGGCGACCGTTTCGCCACTGCTCTCGCGCGCGGGAGTCCACTGCCGCTTCCAGCCAACCTGCAGCGAGTACACGCGGACGACCATCCGGGATCGCGGACTGGCAGCGGGCAGTCTGCGAGGTTTGGCCCGGCTTGTCCGCTGCGGCCCCTGGACGCCGGCCGGCACGGTAGATCTGCCGACCGTGGCAGCGGCTGCCGGCGCGCCGGCCCTCCGGCCGGCTTCCGAGTGACATGGCCACCTGGCCTACCGAAGTCCGCCGGGACCACGAGGCGCGCCTGCTGCGCGTGCTCTGGCAGGACGGCCACCGAAGCGACTACGAGTACGACGTCCTGCGCGGCTACTGCCCCTGCGCCATGTGCCAGGGCCACAACGCCGGCCCGCTACGGTTTCAGCCGCCCCCGCGGCCGGTGACGGCGCAGACCGTTTCCCAGGTCGGCAACTACGCGCTCAGCATCGCCTGGTCGGACGGTCACTGGACCGGCATCTACCGCTTCGACTTCCTGCGGAGCCTCTGCCCCTGCGAGGAGTGCCGCGAGCGGCGATCAGCCGCCGGCGCGCCGGCGGCGCCGGGCTGACTCCCGCTCGACCAGCCGGCGGGCCCGCTCCCAATCGGCCGCAGTGTTCACGTTCAGCAGGACGTCATCCGGGTCTCCGAACCGACCCGCGTCAACCGGCTCGACCCGCAAGCCGGCGTATCTGGTGAGCGAGTAGAGACGGTTGTCGCCCTCTTCGACCCGCGCCGCCAGCCGTTCGAGAGCCGGCGCCGCCCAGAGTGCGCAGGTCGGGTTCATGCAGCGTGGGTCGCCGGGATCGGTCGTTGCGGGCGCGAGTTCGGCGTCCGAGGCGGCGAGATCGTCGAGCAGGGCGACCGGAACCAGCGGCAGGTCGCAGGCCAGGACGAGCAGGCGATGCCCCGGCCGGGACCGGCCCGCTCCCAGCACTCCGGCCGCGGGACCGGCACCGGGCCCGTCCGGCGCCGTCGAGACGCGGAGACCGCCGTCGACCGGACGGACCTCGGCGCCGAGGTCACCGGCCGCGACGAGGATCTCCTCGACGTCGGCGACGGCGGCAAGCCGGGCGACCGCCCAGTCGACGAGCGTCGGTCCCGGTTCACCGGATCGCGAGCCGGGGAGGCGGAGGACGGCCTTGTTCCGCCCCAACCGGCGTCCTTCGCCGCCGGCCAGGACGACGCCGGCTATTGGCGGGCGCGGACTGCTAGGCTCCCCGCGCTTCGCGCCCGCGGCATCCGGCCCGGGCGGCTTCATCTCTGGAGATCGACCAGATGCACAGTTCACAAACCGGACCCTGGAGTCGTTTCTTGATCTACGCCGCTTCCACCGTCTTGCTGGCCGCGCCGGGCATCGGCCAGGACACGCCCCCGAGAGTAGCCCTCGAAACGAGCCACGGCACGATCGTGCTGGAACTGAACCCGGAGAAGGCGCCGATCACGGTCGAGAACTTCCTCGACTACGTGGACCGCGGATGGTACGACGGCACGATCTTCCACCGTGTGATCGAGGACTTCATGATCCAGGGCGGCGGCTTCACGTCGGATCTTCAGCGGAAGATCACCCGCCCGGAGATTGAGAACGAGTCGAAGAACGGTCTCTCGAACGAGCGCGGCACGATCTCGATGGCGCGGACCGGCGATCCGCACAGCGCCACGGCGCAGTTCTTCATCAACCACGTGGACAACGACGGCCTGGACGGGGCGGCCAACAGTTGGGGTTATGCGGTCTTCGGCAAGGTGGTCGAGGGCATCGACGTTGTGGACTCCATCGCGAAGGTCGAGACCGCTGTGAAGAACGGTATGGGCGACGTGCCGGTCGAGACTGTCTCCATCAAGAGCGCCAAGCGCCAGTAGGGCGGCCGCCGCAGCCGGGGGCCGGCTGCGCCGGTCACGCCGCGGCGCGTGTTCTCGGAGGGTGGTGCCGAAGGCCGGACTCGAACCGGCACGGGTTGCCCCACACGGCCCTCAACCGTGCGCGTCTACCAATTCCGCCACTTCGGCTCTGGCCACGTCGTTCTCTCGGTCAGCGCGGGTCTGCTGGATTCAGCCCTGGTTGTTGCTGCCGGTTTCGGTTCCGGCATCGGTCGAGTCGCCTTCCGCCGGTGCGCTCTCGGGTTCCTGGGCCGGCGCCGTCGAAACCGGCGCTTCCGCCGGCTCGGTCGTCTGGACCTCGTCCATGACGGATCCGACGCCGCTCATGACCGATGAGGTGTCCTGCTTCTGCAGGAAGCCGATCGAGAGGGTCGTCAGGATGAAGAGGACGAAGCAGCCGACGGTCAGCTTGTGCAGGAGCGTGGCCGCGCCGCGGGCGCCGAAGGCGGCTTGAGACGCGCCGCCGCCGAACACGGACAGGTCGGCCCCCTTGCCCTGCTGCAGCAGGACGACGAGGACCAGAAACAGCGAAACCGTCACGTGGACGGCATACAGCACGAAGATCAAGTCAATCTCCCCTCTGGAGTATCCGCAGCGCGAGCACGGCTCCGTTCGTCAGGGCTCAGGAGCCACTGGCGGAACCCGTGGAAAGACGAATGATACGCAGGAACGAGGCAGGATCAAGACTTGCGCCGCCAATGAGAAAGCCGTCGATGTCGGACCGGCCGATCAGATCCCGGCAGTTGTCGGCGTTCACCGAGCCGCCGTAGAGGATTCGGGTCGAGTCGCCGAGTCCCGTCTGATTGCCGTTGAGCCGGGCCCGCAGGTGGCCGTGCACGGAGGCGGCGATCTCGGGCGAGGCGCTGAGGCCGGTGCCGATCGCCCACACCGGTTCGTAGGCGACGACGGCGCCGACTCCGGCGCCGTCGGCCGCGGCCAGCACTTCCAGGACGGCTCCCAACTGGGCGTCGAGGACCGCCTCGGTCTCGTCTCGCTCCCTCTGTTCCAGGGTTTCGCCCACGCAGACGACCGGGATCAGACCGGCGCCGAGAGCCCGCCGGGCCTTGCGCGCCACGTCGTCGTTCGATTCGCCGTGGTACTGGCGCCGTTCGGAGTGGCCGGCCAGGGCCCAGGAAGCGCCGGCGTCGACGATCTGCGCGGCGGCAACGTCGCCGGTGTAGGCGCCCCAGTCCTCGGTGTGGACGTCCTGGGCGCCGACGGCGGCCCAGTCGGGCATGGCCGCCGCCGCGAGCTCAAGGTAGACGGGCGTCGGGAACAGGACGACGTCGACCTGCGCCTCGGGCGGACCGGCGGCCGCCATAGCCTCGGCGAAGGCCGCGACGTCCGCGCGGAGCAGGTTCATCTTCCAGTTGCCGGCGACGATTGGTATGCGCGTCATGCTCCCTCCCCGCCGCCCGCGTGCAGTGCCTCGACGGCCGGCAGTCTCTCGCCGGCCAGCAGCGCCAGGGAGGCGCCGCCGCCGGTCGAGACGTGATCGATTCTCCCGGACAGGTTCTCCTGCCGGACCGCGGCCACAGTCTCCCCGCCGCCGATCACGGTGAACCCGTCGCAGGCGGCGACGGCCCGGGCTACGGCGAGGCTGCCGGCATCGAAGGGCGGTGTCTCGAAGACGCCCATCGGACCGTTCCAGAACAGGATCGCCGCGCCGGCGACCGTGGCTTCGAAAGCGGCTCGCGTCGCCGGCCCGATGTCGACCGCGAGCCATCCGTCAGGCACGCCGTCCTCCACCGGCACGGTGCGGACCCGCCGTTTCGAGGGCGCTGCCTCGAGCGAGTCCGTGACCACGAGGTCGATCGGCAGGAGCAGCTCGGCGCCGCCGGCCGCCGTCTCGGTCTCGATCTCACCCGCCAGCTCGAAGCTCTCAGTCTCGACCAGCGAAGAACCGGGTTGGGCGCCGCGGGCGGCCAGGAACGTGTTCGACATGCCTCCGCCGACCAGGACATGGTCGACCAGGGGCAGCAGGCGTCGCAGGGCGCCGATCTTGCCCCGGATCTTCGCGCCCCCGGTGACGAGCACGAACGGCCGCGGCGGGTCGTCGAGCAACCGGCCGAGCTGCCGCAGTTCGCGGTCGAGCAGCAGCCCGCTGAAGGCCTGCTCGACCAGGCCGCAGATGGCCGCGGTGGAGGCATGGGCGCGGTGGGCGGTCCCGAAGGCGTCGTTGACGTAGACTTCGCCGAGGGCGGCCAGCTCGGCGGCGAAGGCCGGGTCGTTCGCTTCCTCGCCGGCGTGGAAGCGGAGGTTCTCGCACAGCAGGACGCTCCCGTCGTCGAGAGCGGCGGCGGCGTTGCGGGCGACCGCTCCGGCGCAGTCCGAGGCGAAGGCGACGGGCCGGTCGAGAATCGAAGACAGGGCGCCGGCGACCGGGCGCAAGCTGAACTCCGCGTCGACCCTGCCCCGTGGCCGGCCGCGGTGGGAGAGCAGGACGACGCGGGCGCCCGCGTCGCGGAGGGTCTCGATCGTGGGTGCCGCTTCCCGCAGGCGGGTCCTGTCGAGCACGCGCTCGCCGTCCATCGGCACGTTGAAGTCGACCCGGACGATGACGCGCCGGCCTCGCAGGGCGAGTGAGCCGTCACGGAAGCTCGGTGGGAAGATCAAAGGTCGCGATCTCGGTGGGCCGCCGCGCCGGCCGGCGTCGGTCAAGGAGGAGGATAACGTCGCCGGCATGTCCACGGCCAACGTAGCGGCCACCCCTTTCGAGGGCTTCGTCCTCGGCATCGAGACGTCCTGCGACGACACGGCCTGCGCGGTGCTCGACGCGGAGGGCCGGGTGCTCTCTTCCGTCGTCTCGAGCCAACTGGACGTGCACCGTCCGTTCGGCGGCGTGGTGCCGGAGGCCGCGTCGCGGGAGCACCTCCGCAACTGGCCCGCGGTGTCGGCGGCGGCGCTCGAGGAGGCGGGCGTGGACTGGTCCGACATCGGCGCGGTGGCGGCGACCCGTGGGCCTGGCCTCGTGGGTTCGCTGCTCGTCGGACTCTCTCTCGGCAAGGCGATCAGCTACTCGCTCGGAGTGCCCTTCCTTGCCGTGCATCACCTGGAGGGCCACCTCTTCTCGCCCTTGCTTCAGACCGGCGGCGCGAGCCGGTCCGTGCCCGAGTCGATGGTCGGCCTGGTCGTCTCCGGCGGCCACACCAGCCTGCTCGCCGTCGACGGTCCGTCCGGCGCCGTGACCAGCCTCGCCGAGACCCGGGACGACGCGATCGGCGAGGCCTTCGACAAGATCGGCCACCGTGTCGGCCTGCCCTTCCCGGCCGGCGCCGAGGTCGATCGGCTGGCCGAGCTCGGCGATCCGGCGGCCCAGCCGTTCCGCGTGGCCAGGATCAAGTCCGACGAGCTGGCGTTCTCGTACTCCGGACTGAAGAGCCAGGCGCTGCGCGCGCTTGGCGAGATCGACGGCTACGGAGATGAGCCGGCCGCCAAAGCGGAGCCGGCGAGGACGCCGGCGCACCCAGTGGGCGGTCCCGACCCTGCGGGTATCGAGCGCGACGACGAGTCCTGGCCGCGGGACGTGCTCGATCTCCTCGCGGGTTTCCGGCGCGCCGCGGTTGCGCAGTTGATCGACCGCCTGGACCGGCTCAGCGACGAGCGGCCGGTGGAGCGGCTCTCCGTCTCGGGCGGCGTGGCGGCGAACCGCCTGCTGCGGCGGGAGGTCGCCCTCTGGGGCGAGCGCCGCGGCGCGGACGTGCTGCTCGTCCCGCTTCGCTACTGCGGAGACAACGCGGCGATGATCGCCCACGCCGGTCTGCTGCGCCTCCGTCGCGGCGACACCGACGATCCCCGCTCGGCCGACGCCGAGAGCCGGATCCCTTTCTAGCGCGCCCCTGACGGCGCTCTTGCGGTGCCCGGGTCAGAAGACCCGGGTCACTAGGCGGGGCTAGGCCGTGGCCTTAGCCCAACACGCCCTCCGCAGGCGACGACGCCGTCGCGTACAGCTTCTTCGGGATGCGGCCGGCGTTGGCCGCCAGCCAGCCGGCCTCGACGGCCAGCTTCATCGCCCGGGCCATCCGTACCGGATCCCGGGCGCCGGCGACGCCTGTGTTCATCAGCACGCCGTCCGCGCCCAGCTCCATCGCCAGGGCGGCGTCGCTCGCGGTGCCGACGCCGGCGTCCACGATGACCGGTACGTTCGCCTGCTCGACGATGATCCGCAGATTCGCTGGATTGCGGATGCCCATCCCCGAGCCGATCGGCGCCGCAAGCGGCATCACGGCCGCCGCGCCGAGGTCCTCGAGCTTGCGGCAGGTGATCGGATCGTCCGTCGTGTAGGGAAGCACGATGAAGTCGTCGGCGACCAGCTCGCGGGTTGCCGCAAGCAGTTCCTCGTTGTCCGGGAAGAGGGTCTTCTCGTCGCCGATCACCTCCAGCTTGACCCAGTTCCAGCCGCCCAGCTCGCGCGCCAGCCGCGCTGTCCGCACCGCCTCGTCGGCGGTGTAGCAGGCGGCGGTGTTGGGCAGCAGCAGGTAGCGGCCCTGGTCGATGTGGTCGATCAGCGAGCCCTTGCCCAGGTCGTCGAGGTTTACGCGCCGCAGGGCCACCGTGACCATCTCGGTAGCCGAGGCGTCGAAGGCGTCGATCATCACCTGTTCGTCGCTGTACTTGCCGGTGCCGAGAATGAGGCGCGAATGGAACTCGCGGCCGGCGATGACTAGAGGCTCTGGAGTGGTCATTTCATTTGGGTCTCAGGTGCTGCGCGCGGGCACGAAGTACTCGGTACCGCGGACCTGCCGCGAGATGTGGTGAAGCAGCTCCTCGAAGTCGGTCGGCTTGTGCTCGAAGTCCAGATTGCGGCTGTCGACGACGAGCAGGGGCGACCCATCGTAGTGGTAGTAGTGGTGATTGTAGGCCTCGATCAGCTCGCCCAGGTAGTCGGCCGAGATGTTCTGCTCGATGGCGCGGCGGCGCTTGTGAATCCGCGCCATGCAGGTGTCGATGTCGGCGGTCAGGAAGATCAGCAGGTCCGGTTGGCTCAACTGCGGCTCGAGCAGATCGTAGAGCTTCTCGAACAGCATCAGGTCGCCGTCCGTCAGGTTCAGGTAGGCGAACAGCCTGCTCTTCGCGAAGGTGTAGTCGGCGAGGCGTACCGGCTCGAACAGCTCTTCCTGGGCCAGGTCGAGCTGCTGCTTGTAGCGCGTCAGCAGGAAGTAGAGCTCGGTCTGGAAGGCGGTGCCGGGCCGGTCGCGGTAGAACGCCTCGAGGAACGGGTTGTCCACGTCTTCGAGGATCTTCACCCCCTCGAAGCGTTGCGCGAGCATCTCGACCAGGGTCGTTTTGCCTACGCCGATCGGTCCGTCGACGGCCAGGTACCGATACGGGAGCGCGTCCACGGGCACTGCCCGGACTATACAATCCCGCAGCGGCGACGAGCAGGGTGTCAGCGCCGGTTTCAGCCCGCGCCGGAGCACCCGAACAGGACTTCCGATAGGGGGAGAGAGAGTGAATCCCTGGTGGCGGAGACCGGCGGCGGAGGAGAGACGTGAAACGGCGCGACAGGCAGCAGTAAGCGCCGAGAGCGAGGACCAGCCCGAGGAGGCGAAGGAAGGCAGCTCAAACGCGGCGGCTGAGGACGCCGCGCCGGCGGAACCCGTAGAGCCCGCCGTGTCCGCCGCGCTGGAGGCGGCGACCGAACCGGCGGAGCCGGCCCAGGCGATGACGGAGGCCCAGGTGACCACGGAGGCCACGGAGGTCACGGAGGCCACAGAGGCCGCTGAAGCCACGGAGGCCGCTGAGGCCGCGGCACCCGCACCGGCAAAACGACGCCGGCGTCGGCGCCGCGGCGGGCGCCGCGGCGGCGCCACCCCGCCGGCAGCGAGGTCCGGCAAAGCGGGCCGCGCGGCCGCACTTCTCGACCTCGGCGGGTTGGAGCGCAGCCTGGAGGGCGAGTCGGAGCTCGATACGGAGGGGCTGCTCGCCCGGCTGGACGGCGAACTCGGACAGCTCGTCCTGCGCCGCGTCTATGCCGATGCGAGCGACGAGCGACTCGATCGCAAGGCGCTCCACGGCGGAGGGGTCGAAGTCGTCGACGTGCCCTCGGGCACGGAAGTGCGCGGTTGCTCCGCCGCGGTGCGGATCGTCGTGGATGCTCTGGAACTCTGCTACACGAAGCGCGGCGTGGGCACGGTGGTGCTGGGCGCGACGTCGTTGCAGATGCTGCCTCTGGTCGCCAAGCTGCAACAGAACGGCGTGACCGTGATCGGTCTCGGGGGTGCTGGAGGCGACGCGCTGGTGCGGGCCCAGTGCGACCGCTTCATCGACCTCTCCGGCTAGGAGCCGGCGCCGCTCCCCTTCTCATCGGCAAGCTGCTAGGGTTCCGCACTCGCTCGGTGCGGCGGCCTGAAATGCACCCTTAGCTCAACTGGATAGAGCGTTGGACTACGGATCCAAAGGTTGGGGGTTCGACTCCTCCAGGGTGCACCACCGTCTTCACGAGGCACTGCCATGAACGACTCGCAGTACACCCCGCCCAAGGTCTGGAAGTGGGACACCGAGAGCGGTGGCCGCTTCGCCAAGATCAACCGGCCGATCGCCGGCCCAACGCACGACGCGGAGCTGCCGGTGGGCGAGCATCCGCTTCAGCTCTACTCGCTCGCCACTCCGAACGGAGTGAAGGTCACGGTGATGCTCGAGGAGCTCCTGGAGCTTGGTCGCGACGCGGAGTACGACGCCTACCTGATCAACATCGGCGACGGCGCCCAGTTCTCGAGCGGCTTCGTTGCGGCGAACCCGAACTCCAAGATCCCGGCGCTCGTCGACCACGGCACGGAGCCGCCCACCCGCGTCTTCGAATCGGGAGCCATCCTCATCTACCTGGCTGAGAAGTTCGGCGACTTCCTGCCGCGGGAACATGGCCCCCGAACGGAGTGCCTGTCCTGGCTGTTCTGGCAGATGGGGAGCGCGCCCTACCTGGGCGGCGGCTTCGGCCACTTCTATGCCTACGCGCCTGAGAAGATCGAGTACGCGATCGACCGGTTCACGATGGAAGTGAAGCGTCAGCTCGACGTGCTCGACCGTCACCTGGCGGACGCCCGCTACATGGCGGGGGACGAGTACTCCATCGCCGACATGGCGATCTGGCCCTGGTACGGCGCGCTGGCCGCCGGTCATCTGTACGAGGCCGGCGAGTTCATCGAGGGACAGAGTTACGAGAACGTGAACCGGTGGGGCCGCGAGATCGCCAAGCGTCCGGCCGTGAAGCGCGGCCGGATGGTGAACCGCGCGTGGGGACCGCCGGAAACCCAGCTGCGCGAGCGTCACGGCGCGGCCGACTTCCAGACGAAGACTCAGGACAAGCTCGAGCCGGAAGCGGACTGAAGCTTGACGCCCGAGGAGGCGTCGCCGGCTCAGGTCGACAGTCGGTCCTCGACGCTCGCGCGGAGATCCTCGACGGCCGCGACGAGATCGATCTTCTCCGGGTCGAGCAGCCAGAGGAGCGTCGTGCCTCTGATCGAAGCGAGAATCTCGAACGCCGTCCCGGTCGAATCGACATCGGTCCGGATCTCGCCGGCCTCCTGCCCTTCGCGAACGGCCTGCTCGATGGCGGCGGCGAAGCGGTCGTTGGCGGCGCGAAACAGGTCGATCTTCCGATCCAGGGGCCCGAGCGAGTCCGTCATCAGCATGAACAGCGCGCGCATCCACTGCTCGGCGTCGCGGAGCAGTTCCGAGTAGCCGGTGAAGATGCGGTTCAGGGCGGCCATGCCGGTCACGCCCTCTTCCGGTTCGAAGACAGCGTCGCTCGCCCTGGTCTGGGAGCGATCGACGATCGCCTCGACGATCCCTTCCTTGGAGCCGTAGCGGAGCGATACGAGGGCGCTCGAGTACCCGGCTTCCTTGCCGATCTGCTCCAGCGTCGTTGCGATGTAGCCCTGGCGGCCGAACAGCGTCGCGGCCGCGCGCAGAATCTCGCGTTCCGACTCGGCCCGCCGTTCGGCCTGGGTACGGCGTGGTCGCCTCGCGGCCTGGCCGTCGGTTCTCGAATTCAAGGGGCTGGACTCTGTCATGCCTGGCCTGGCGCGAGTAAAGTGGTGGCTGGTCACTCAGGAGATGCTGGCTCCGGGGCCATCGCGACTCTATCCCCCTCGGGTACGCTGCGGACCCAGGCTGATGCGTGGCGACAGGAGGTAGCGTGCAGACGGAGTTCTCGAAGGAGCAGAACCTTCTCCGCGACGTCGTGTCGCGCGCCTTGCGCGACAAGTCACCGGCGACGGCCGTCCGCGAGCAGATGGCCTCGGATCGGGGCTACGACGAGGCGGTCTGGCAGGAACTCTGCGGCGACGCCGGGCTGGCCGGCGTCCACGTCCCGGAGGCCTTTGGCGGCGCCGGCGGCGGCGCGGTCGAACTCGGCATCGTCGCAGAGGAGATGGGGCGGACGCTGTTCTGCGGTCCCTGGTTCGCTTCGGCGGTGATGGCCGGGACCGCGCTGCTCGAGGCGGCGAGCGAGTCGGAGCGGCAGGCGCTGCTGCCGGGCATAGCCAACGGCTCGACGATCGCCACCCTGGTGCTCGACGACCTGAACGGTCCGGCCGGCGTCGGCGGGTCGATCCGCGCGGCGGAGGACGGGAAGCTGTCCGGGACGGCCGGGATGGCCGTCGATGCCCATGTCGCCGACCTGCTGCTGGTCACAGCAAGCGGCGCCGGCGGACTCGGGCTTCACGCGGTCGAAGCCGGCGCATCCGGTCTCTCGGTCGAGCCTCTCCAGGTCGTCGATCCGACCCGCAAGCTGTCCCGGGTCGTGTTCACCGACGTTCCGGCCCGCCGCGTCGGCGATGTGACCGGCGACGCCCTGGATCGGATCTGGGACCGGATCTGCTCCGCTCTTGCCCACGAGATGATCGGCGGCGCGCAGCATCTCTTCGAGACCACGGTGAACTACACGAAGGAGCGTTACCAGTTCGGCCGGCCGATCGGCTCCTTCCAGGCGCTCAAGCACCGCTGCGCCGATCTGCTGCTCGAGATCGAGATCGCCCGGGCGCTCACCCACCACTCGGCGCGCTGCCTCAGCGCCGGCGAGGGGGAGCCCTACGCCGCCAGCATGGCGAAGGCGGCAGCCGCCGACGCCTACATGAGCGCCGCGAGAGCCGGTATCCAGTTGCGGGGCGGGATCGGCTTCACCTGGGAGAACGACACCCACCTCTGGTTCAAGCGGGCCAAGGGTTCCGAGGTGCTGTTCGGCACGCCGGCGATCCACCGGGAACGGATGATGACGATGCTGGAGGGCGCGGCATGACTCCTGAGGGGATCCGGCGCGAGGTTTCGGCCTGGCTCGACGAGAAGTGGCGCGTCGACCGTCCCCTGATCGAATGGCGCGAGCTCCTGCTCGAAGGCGGCTGGGCGGCGCCGCACTGGCCCGAGGAGTGGTACGGACGCGGTTTCACGCTCAACGAGACCGCGGTCGTCGCCGAGGTCTTCCGGGAGAAGGACGTGGTACCCGCCGCTCAGGTCGGCCCGCGGGGACTGGCTTCCGAGACGATCCTGGCCTGCGGATCGGACGACCAGAAGGGGCGCTTCCTGCGACCCATCCTGACCGGCGAGCACACCTGGTGCCAGCTCTTCAGCGAGCCGGGCAGCGGCTCCGATCTCGCGGGCCTGAGCACGCGCGCCGAGTTCAAGGACGGCGAGTGGATCGTCAACGGCCAGAAGGTCTGGAACACGAGCGCGCACCACGCGGACTTCGGGCTGCTCGTCGCGCGCACTGACTGGGACCTGCCGAAGCACCAGGGGATCAGCTACTTCCTGCTCGACATGCGCCAGCCCGGTGTCGAGGCGCGGCCGCTCAGGCAGATGAACGGCCACCAGTCGTTCAACGAGGTCTTCATGACGAATGCCGTTGTGGCGCCCGAGGACCTGATCGGCGGCGAGGGCAACGGCTGGCACGTGGCGAAGACCACGCTCTCCTTCGAACGGCGCGGCTTCAGCCGCCGGGTCCGGGGATCCTCGCTTGACGGGCGGAAACAGGGGCCAATCTACGCGGAGTACGAAGAGGAACTCCGGATCGCCACCGAGCCCTACACCTGGTCTCCGCAGCGCGAGGGGCGGGGGGGCCG
>VYDI01000007.1:0-26994 GCA_009843505.1 Holophagales bacterium
CAGGAAGAGTGCAGAGAACCTTCTGGCCAACATACCGGGACTACTCCTAAAGCCTGGAAACTTGGGTCGTTTCGGTTCCATGGACACTACCAGAGCGGTGCTCGGGCGGCAACAGCGGATTCTCCGGGGCTTCAATGTGTCAGTCGAAGTACCCGGACCAGGAGGGCGAGTAGTTGTTCCCGCGCGTGGTTACCTGGCGCGTGTAGCGGCCGTCTCCGCTCATGATGAAGATCTGGCGACCGCGTCCCCGCTGGCGCGACTCGAAGACGACCCATTCGCCGTTGGGGGAGAAGGTCGGGTACTCGTGGCTGCCGGGCCCGGTCGTCAGCAGTTGATCCTGCTCCGTGACCAGGTCGACCACCGCGATGTCGAACCGGTCGCCGCGCTCGGTACGCCGGGCGTAGACGAGCTTGCTGCCGTCGGGGTGCCAGGAGGCCCCTTCGTTGTACCGTCCCTTGAAGGTAACCCGCTGAAGATCGTTGCCATCCATGTCCATCACGTAAATCTGCGGGGTTCCGGAGCGGCTGGAGGTGAAGGCGATCCGGCTGCCGTCGGGTGAACACTCGGGATTCGTATCCTCGCCGCTCGACCGGGTGATCTGCCTCGGTGTGCCGCCTCCGCGCCCAACGGAGAAGACCTCGGTGCTGCTCTTGCCACCACGGCGGACCGGGCGAGAGAAGAGAACCGTCTCGCCGTCCGGGCAGACGCTGGGCGAGTACGCGGGCTGCTCCTCGAAGACGATCGGCGTCTTCCGGCCGGTCGTAAGGTCCGCCCAGTAGACGCCAGGACGCCCCTGGAAGTACGAAAGGTAGGCCAGTCCGCTGCCATCGACAGCCCAGACCGGTGAGAGACTGGTCGAGATGTGGCCGGTGATCCGGCGTTGGGCGTGACCGTCGTAGTCCATCAGGAAGATCTCCTTGCTCGCCTGGCCCTCACGGTCCGAGACGAAGGCGATCGAAGTCATCGCGATGCCGCGGCGACCAGTGAAGTAGAGGACGATCTCGTCGGAGAGGGCGTGCGCGATGCGCCGCGCCAGGTCGATGCCGCCGCTGAACCGCTTGCCAAGGATGAACTGGCCGCTCGCCAGATCGTAGACCCGTCCCTCGAGGATCAGCTCATCCGCGTTCAGCTTGAACTCGGTCAGGAGAGCGACCTCGTTTCCGTATGCGCGGTACTGCTCCAGGTCCTTGGCGCGATCGCCGCTCAAGCGGATGCCCGAGAGAACTTCCGGACCCTGGACATCGAACAGTTGGGTGAACGCCAGGTCCTCGCGCAGGGTCTGTTCGAGTTCGTCCATCGCGTCGAGGAACTCCGGTCTCGCACCGGGAGGGCGCCCGGCCCGCGGCACGGCGAGATTCAGCCGCACCGCCGCGTCGGGTTCGAGGACGAGCTGGAGGTCCGAGGGGTTCGTAGCGGGAGCGGCTGCTGCGGCGTCCGGCCCCGGCTGCGCCAGTCCAGGTGCCACCGCAAGGAGACAGGGCGCAGTCGCAAGGACCATGATGGGAAGGCTTGGAACTCTCATTCTCTGCTCCTCCTCGTCACCGGATCGTCATCGTTACACCGAGGCTCGGCTTCCGGAAGCTCCGCGGAAGCGGCGGCACCGGCGATGCCAGCTCGATCGCTCGCAGACCGGCGCTGTCGAATCGCGTGACCCCGGACGACCGGAGGAGCTCCAGGTTGCTGACGGTGCCGTCGGTGGCGATCCGGAAGAAGACCACGGCCTCCACTCCCTCGATCGGTGGCCTGGTCCAGCGGGCCTTGATCGCGGCGATCAGCCGGAATGTGTAGTAGGCGTAGGTGAAGTCTTCGCTGTCGTAGCCCACCACGGGCGCTTCGGCATCGTCAGTACCCGCCAGCGCGTCGTCCACGGTGCGTGCGGGCTGAAACGGACGCTCCAGCCGGGGACGCGGTGCGGGTTCCGGCTCCGGTTCCGGAGGGGGCGGCTCGGGCTCCGGTTCAGGTTCGGGCTCTTCGGGGGCGAGGGTCGGCACGTCGGGCGGTGGCTCCTCGGGCTCCGGTTCCGGCTCGGGTTCGAGAACGGGCTCCGCTTCCGCTTCTTCCTGCGGCGGTGGTGGCGGAATGGGCTCAGGCCGGATAGTCGGCAGGCGGACGATTTCGAGAGGCTGTCGTTCCAGATGGGTTCGCTCGGCGAACAGCCCGGGTCCGAACAGGAGGCCGCCGATCAGCGCGATGTGCAGCGTCAGGGATGCCGCCAGGCAAGGCCGGTTCAGACCCAGGCCGCGCCGCTCCCGGCCCGCGAGAGCGCGTTCGAGCGGAAGCGTGCGGTCGTCCTGTTTCTGCAAGGGGGCCTCGGGCCTCAATCCACCGGCTGTACGACGAGGGACACACGATGGATGTCCGCACGCTCAAGAACGTCGAGCACGTCGATGATTCTTCCGTAGGGGACTTCCTCGTCTCCCTTGACGAACACCGCTTCGTAGTCGCGCAGTTCGAGCATCGGGAGCAGCCGGTCGACCAGCAGCGCCGTGGCCACCGGTTCGTCCCTGATGTAGACGAGATCGTTCCGGGCGATCGTGAGAATCAGCGGATCCTCGTCCCGGATGGCCAGCGACGCGGGAGACTCCATCTCCGGCAGCGTCACCTCGACGCCCTGGTGCAGCATCGGCGTCGCGATCATGAAGATGATGAGCAGGACGAGCATGACGTCCACCAGGGGCGTCACGTTGATGTCGGCGAGGACCGAATCGTCGCTGTCGGTGTCCTGGAAGAACGCCATTCTGTTCCCTCCGGGAGCGGGCTCAGCCGAAGTTGCGTTCGGCCAGATTCAGAAACTCGAGCGTGAAGTCGTCCATTTCGGCGCGCAACTGGCGGAGCCTCGTGGCCAGGTAGTTGTAGCCGACCAGGGCGGGAATCGCGGCGACCAGGCCGGCGGCCGTGTTCACCAGCGCCTCGGCGATGCCGGGAGCGACCGCGGTGATCGTGGCCGTGCCGGTGGTTCCAATGTCGTTGAAGGCGATCATGATTCCCCAGACCGTGCCGAACAGGCCGATGAAGGGCGCCGCCGCGGCGGTCGTTGCCAGCCAGGACGTGTTGCGCGCGAGAACCCGAAGCTCGACGTTCGACGCACGGCGGAGAGTCCGCTCGAGGCCCATCAGCGATTGCAGGCGCAGGCTCTCGTCGTCTCCGTGTGGCTCGCGCAGCGCCTTGATCTGCGTGTCGATCTCCAGGTAACCGGCCTGAAACAGCCCGGCCAGGGAAGCGGCGCGGTGATCGGACGCGGCCTTCCCGATGTCGCTGAACCGGGCAGCCTTGCGGAAGAGAGCAAGGAAACTCCGATTCTGCCGGCCGGTGCGCCGGAACAGCATCAGTCGCTGGAACAGCACGTACCAGGAGGAAAGCGACATGAGCGCCAGGATGCTGAGCACGATCCACGCCACCGGACCCGAGCGCAGGAAGAAGTGGATGACCGCGGAATCGCCGGCGGCCATCAGGGTGGCAACGGGAATGGCGTACAAAAGCACCGTCAGGAAAGGTACCAGAGAGATAGACAGACGTCTATAGCTTGGCGTACCGGGCCCGGCCGGGAGCCGGCTTCGGCACTCGCGGGTGCGACGCTATGCTCGCGCGCCACAGGCGAGTGTCTTTGGAGAGAGGCGCGGGAGGAAGGGTTGAGGATCGGCGTCTGCGTCAAACAGGTACCGGATACGGATTCGCAACTGCGGATCGCGGACTCCGGACGGTGGATCGACGACAGCGATCTGAACTGGGTGATCTCCAGTTGTGACTTGTGTGCGCTGGAGGAGGCGCTTCTGCTTGCCGAAGCGGAGGTGTCGCGCGGGGAGGAGCGCCCCGAGCTTGTCGTGTTCAGCCTCGGTCCGGCACGCGTAGAGGAAGCTCTGAGAAAGGCCCTGGCGCTGGGCGCCGACCGCGCCGTTCACCTTGCGGACGAGGCGTTGCAGGGAGGCGACGCGCTCGCCGACGGACGCGCCCTGGCGTCGGCCGTGGCGGGAGAACGTTGCGATCTCGTACTGACGGGAGCCCAGTCGGACGACCTCGGACAGGCAGCGACTCCGGCGGTGATCGCAGAAATCCTGGGCTGTCCGTACGCCTGGCTGGTCATGGCGGTCGAACTGAACCGGCGCCGCCGCTCGCTGCGCGTCGTGCGGGAGCTCGAGGGGGGCATGAACGAGGTACTGAGGCTGGAGCTGCCGGCCGTGCTGGCGATTCAGGCCGGCATCAACAGACCGCGATTCGCTTCCCTGCGAGGAACCCTCCAGGCCCGCAAGAAGCCGCTGCGCGTCGAGGACCGCGCCGGTCTGGGGGTGGATGCGGGCCTGGTGGGCGCCGCGGGCGCGGGCATCGAAACCGAATCCGTCACCCTGCCGCCGGCCGGCGCCGGTGGCGTGGTGATCGAGGGGGCTTCGGCCGAGGCGGCAGCGGAGGAACTGGTCGCTCACCTCCAGCGGGAGGCGGTGCTCTGAGCGCGGCGGCGCCCGCCGTGTGGCTGGTCGAAGCCGCGGGCGGCGGACCGGGGACGCAGGAAGTCCGAACCTGTGGACAGGCGCTCGGCGGGAACTGCCGGGGCGCCCTTCTGGAGGAAGAGCGTCTCGGCCCCTACGCGCCGGGCCTCTACGCCGAGGCGTTACGGGCCCTGATCGCTCCGGAGGACGGGGAGGCACCGGCGGTGCCGATCGTCGTTCTCCTGCCGCATACCTACCAGTCTGCCGAGTACGCGCCACGACTTGCGGTACGGCTCGGGGCCGCCTACATCGCTTCGGTCAGCGGGGCGACGATCGACGATGGCGGCAGTCTCCGTTTCCGGCGGTCCATCCTTCAGGCCAAGCTCCAGGCCGAGGTCCGGCCGAAGACGCGCACGGTGGTCGCCACCGTGCAGATCGGTGCGTTCGGCGGCGCCGAGTCGGCAGGGCCGCCGGACCACGTAGTCGAGGTCGGTCGGCCGGCCGACATCGATGAACACCGGGAGCGGGAGACTCTCGGCCGGGAAGCGGCAGGCGCCGGCGGCGTGGATCTGGCTAGCGCGGAGCGTATCGTGACCGCCGGCCGCGGGGTCGGCGGACCGGACGAGGTCTCCGTCGCGGCCGACCTGGCGGCGGCGCTGGACGCCGAGCTCGGGGCGAGCCGGCCCGTGGTCGACAACGGCTGGTTGCCCCGCGAGCACCAGGTCGGCTCGAGCGGCCACATCGTTACCCCCAACCTCTACGTCGCCCTCGGCGTATCCGGCTCGATCCAGCACCTCATGGGCATGAGCGGCTCCCGCATCATCGTCGCGATCAACAAGGACCCCGAAGCTCCCATCTTCAGCGTCGCCCATTACGGCATCGTCGCCGACCTCCACGAAGTCGCGCCCGCGCTGACGCGTCTACTGGAGGCGCGACGTTCGGGTTGAACACCCGTCAGCCGCGGGCCGGCGCGCCATCGGAAACGCCGGACGGGTTGGCTGGTCGGAGAGAGTGGCTGCTACTAGTCGAGCAAGCGGCGGAGTTCAAACAAGGCGAGGGAGGCGGCTACGGTGGCGTTCAGGGATTGGACGGCAGCGACAGTGGGAATGGAGAGGAGAAGATCGGCGCGATCCAGGAGTGGGGCCGATAGGCCTCGGCCAGGACGATCGAGTCGGTGGGGGAGAGCGGCACGGGTTCGCCGTCGCTGGAGAACAGGGGGACGGAGGGCGGCGACTCCGGGTCAAGGGAGTGGGGCGTCAGGGCCAGGCAGCGGGCGCCCGGAGGGAGCTGGTCGACTCCGACGTCGGTCCATAGCTGAATCCGAAGGAGGCTTCCGGCGGAGGCTCGGAGAGCACGAGGATGGCCGGGTCGGGCGGTGCCCGGGGAGAGAAGCAGAGACGCGGCGCCGGCGGCTTCCGCGGACCGGGCCATGGCGCCGAGGTTGCCCGGGTCCTGGACGCCGTCAACGTAGAGATGAAGGCCGGGATCAAGCACGGGGGCTGTGCCTTGGGCCGTCTTCCAGGTACGAGGCGGTTCGGCGATGGCGGCGATTCCCTGGGGAGCGTCCGCGTCCGCCTGCTCGCGGAGGCGTGCGGGGTCGATCGAGGCGGCGCGGGTGCCGGACTCGTGCTCGACGTGGTCTATGAGTTCCGCGTGGCGGGCCTGGAAGTCGTGTGTGACCAGGAGGTGACGCAGGGTGAGACCCGCCTCGGCGGCGGCCTTTGCCAGGTGCGGGCCCTCGAGCAGAAGGAGATCCGTGTTTCTGCGTCCGCGGCTGCTGCGCAGTCGACGGATCGTTCTGACCTGTGGGTTGCCCGGGCTGCGGATCATGGTGTGGCGATGTTATGGATCGGCGCAGGCGAGGTAAGGAGTCGGCAAGCGTGGATCTTGCCGTGGAACTTGCTAGTGTCGCGCCCCATGCTGAGGCCCGCGAGCGGAACGCGCCGGTTGTTCACGTCCGAATCGGTGACCGAAGGACATCCCGACAAGGTCGCGGACCAGATCTCGGACGCCGTCCTCGACGCGGCCCTGAGCCGCGATCCGGAGGCCCGGGTAGCGTGCGAAACGCTGGTGAGCACGGATCTGGTGCTGCTCGCTGGCGAGATCACGGTTCGTTCCGGCGGCTCCGGGATCGACTTCGAGTCGGTGGCCCGGAAGACCATCCGGGACATCGGCTACACGGAGACCGGGGTTGGCTTCGCCGCTGACGAGTGCGAAGTGCAGGTCCGGCTCGATCCCCAGTCTCCGGACATCGCCCTTGGCGTCGACACCGGTGGAGCGGGTGACCAGGGATTGATGTTCGGCTACGCATGCCGGGAGACCGAGGAACTCATGCCGTTGCCGATCCAGCTCGCGCACGCGCTCACCCGGCGTCTCGCCGAACTGAGGCGCTCGGGCGAAGCCGACTGGCTGCGGCCGGACGGCAAGTCCCAGGTCACGGTGGAGTACGACGAGAACGGGTCGCCACTACGCGCGCACACGATCGTCGTCTCGACACAGCATGCGCCGGGCGTTGCCATGGACGAGATCCGCGGGTTCGTGCGGGAACTCGTGGTCCGGCCGACGATGCCTGCCGACCTTTATCGCGAGAGCGGCACGCAAGAAACGAAGCTCCTCGTCAATCCGACTGGCCGGTTCGAGGTCGGCGGTCCGCAGGGGGACTGCGGGCTGACGGGGCGGAAGATCATCGTCGATACCTACGGCGGCGTCGGCCACCACGGCGGCGGCGCGTTCTCCGGAAAGGACCCGACCAAGGTGGACCGCTCCGCCAGTTACATGGCCCGTTACGTGGCGAAGAACCTCGTGGCGGCCGGCCTGGCCGATCGACTGGAGGTGCAACTGGCGTACGCCATCGGTGTCGCCAAGCCGGTTTCGGTCCACGTGGACTCCTTCGGCACCGCCCGTGAGGGGCTCTCCGACAGGCTCCTCGAAGAGATCGTGGTGAGTGAGTTCGCCCTCGAACCGCTCGCGATCATCGACGAACTGCATCTGCGTCAGCCGCGCTACCTCCAGACCGCGGCCTATGGCCATTTCGGGCGGCCCGAGTTCCCCTGGGAGCAGGTCGACCGCGTGCCCACGCTTCGCCGCGCGGTCGCCTGACCGGGCGGCCCCTTAGGTCCGTACGCCCAGAAAGAGGTAGAGCGCCAGGGTCGCGAACAGGGCGTTGGGGCTCCAGGCGGCGATCAGGGGCGGCAGGGCCTCGGACTGGCCCAGGGTCGTGAAGACACTGATCACGGTGTAGTACACGATTCCCACGACGATCGAGATGCCGATGCCGTAGAGCGCGCCCTGGCGCCCCAGGCGGAAGGCAAAAGGCAGGGCTACCAGCGCCATCACCAGGCTGACCACGGGCATCGCGGTCTTGTTGTGGAGCTGCATCTCCAGGTCCGGCACGTCGGTGCCCGCCGCCACAAGTTCGTCGATATGGCGGCGAAGTTCGATCCGGTTCATCTGCTCGGCGTACTTCACCTCGGTGTTGAAGAACTCGGGCTCTTCGGGCAGATCCACTGGCTGCGGACCGGCGAACCGCTGGCTGCTGGTGATCGCCAGGCCGTCGAACTCCCGAATCCAGGCGTCAACCAACTCCCAGCGGCCCCTGTCGTCGCCGGGCACGAATCGGGCCGCCGCCGCGTAGAGGCGTCGCGTCAGCCGGTGTTCGGCGTCGAACCGGAAGACCTGGAGGCGCTGCAGCGTAGCTCGGTCCGCGTCGTAGTGCCGGTAGTTGTAGATGTAGCCGCCACCGTCCTCTTCCTGGGCGAAGCGCCACTGGCGGTCGGCCCGGTGGTAGCTCTTGACGGGACCGGCATTGCCCCGAATCCGATCCCTTAGTTCGACGACTTTCGCGTTCGAGGCCGGCAGCACCGAGTTCTCCAGCGCGGCGCTCAGGACGGCGACGCCGAGCGCCGCGAGCAGCGCGGGCGCCGCAAGCCGGAACAGGCTGAAGCCAAGCGCCTTGGCGGCGACGACTTCGTTGCGTTGGGACAGCAGGCCGAAGGTGACGAGAGTAGTGACCAGAACGAGGACAGGCGCGTTGTCGTAGAAGACCTGGAGGGAGAGGTACGGGTAGTACTCGAAGAAGACGCTGGAGGGAACGGCGTTCCGGAGCATCTCGTCGACGAGTTGAGTGAAGTCGGAGACGATGAAGACGGCCAGGGCGGCGACGATCGTGACCGCCAGCACCCGAACGAACACGCCGAAGATGTAGCGGTCCAGAACCCCGGGGAACCGGAAACCCGGCGGTTCGACCCGGACCTTCACCCGTGCGCGGGCGGGGGAGGAGGGCAGCGACTGCGGCTGGGCGAGAGCCAGCCGGTGCTCGCGTGCGCGGCGCCTGCGTCCCCGGAGTTCCCTCAGGCGTCCGAGGCGAACGAGACGCCGCCACAGGTGGTCCCGCGTGAGCCGGTCGACGGCGCTGATCATCAGGCTCTTGTCGCGGTTGCGGCGCCACAGCAGGAAGGTGCCGAGGACACTCAGAATGATGTTCGGCGCCCACATGGCCAGCCAGGGGGGCAGTTGGCCGCTCGCGGCCGCCTCCTCGCCGTTCCCCAGCAGGACGTAGTAGAAGAGGAAGATACCGACCGACACGAGGAAACCGGACGAGCGTCCGCCGCGCCGGTTCCGGAAGCCGAGCGGGATCCCGTAGAGCCCGAACACGAGGCAGGCCGCGGGTATGGCGAACTTCTTGTGGATCTCGACCAGCGCCCTGTTGCGCTCGGACCCCGTCCTCCCGGGCTCCGCGGCCCGCTCGAGGAGTTCGGTGAGTGTCATGGAACGCACGTCCTTGGCCAGAACCAGACGCTCCTCGTGCCGGAAGAGGCTGTCCTCGAGTGCGATGTTCGCGTCCCTGAGTCGCTGGAGGCGGTAGGCGCCAGGATTGTTCGTGTCGACTTCGTGTACGTCGGCGACGCCGAAGCGCAGGACCGCCTGGCCGGTAGCCTGGTTCAGGTTGATCTCCCCGGTCTCGCCCACGATCACCTGCTGTTCCGGACCCGGTACCGCGTCGGCGAGAAAGACCCCTCGCCACCCGTCCTCGTTCTCGGGCGCCTCGAAGACGTAGAGGACGCGGTCCTGAAGCTGGTCGTAGAAGACCTTCGGCTTCACCTGCTGGCTGACGTTCCGGGTCAGGATCGAGAGGCGCAGGTCGCTGATCGCCTTGTTCCCCGCGGGCAGCGTGACCGTCGTCAGATAGCCCGTGAGTCCGGCCAGCACCAGGCTCAGAAGCAGGATCGGCCTGTAGATCGCCCACAGGCTGATTCCCGCGGCCCTCATCGCCACCAGTTCGCTGTCCGCCGCCAGGCGGCCGATCGCGATCAGGATCGCGAACAGAAAGGCCATCGGGATCGTCAGGACGACGATGTGCGGCAGGCTGTAGGCCAGAAGCTGCAGGGCGACCGCGGCTTCCACGTTGCGGCCGATGATCATCTCCGCGTACTGGAAGAGCTCCTGCATCAGCGCCAGGAACGTGAAGACCAGGAGGCCGAGAACCAGCGGACCCGTGGTTTCGCGGAGGATGTAGCGGTCGAGGAGTCGGTACATCGCGGTTTCCGCCGCCATTCTGACTCATCGGCCCGCTTGGGCGGTCGCCTTGGTGTTGTTTACATAATGGACATTATCAGACTCTCGCCACGCGAGAACGGCGCGCCTCCCGAAAGAGCCGGTGCCAGGCCCGGAAAGCCCCTTAGGGAACGGTCGGTTCGTCCCGACCGCGACGAAGTTCGGCGAGGAGCTCCTCGAGCGCCGAAATGAGGTCCCTCTCTTCGACCACTTCCTGTCGGAAGCTGAGCGAGACGCTGAACCGGTCATCGACCGATCGAAACCGGAAGACGTGAGCCTTCGTCTTCCCGGGGTCGCCCGACTTCGCGGCCAGGGACTCCTCGTCCGCGACTGACCGGCGCTTCCGGATCTCGGCGCGCACTTCCGCGCGCGTGAGCCCGAGCTCCGCGATGCGCTCCAGCATCCGGATCATCGAGGCCTCCGTACCCAGCTTCATCACTTCGAGCAGCATGGACTTCGTCGAGGCCACGCCGAGCGCGACCGCGGTTTCGCGCACGGCCCTGGGCATGCGCAGGAGCCCGAGGGACTCCGTCACGCTGACCCGGGAACGGCCAACCGCGCCGGCGACCCGATCGTGCGTGTAACCATGACGCTCGACCAGCCTTCGAAGGCCCTCCGCCTCCTCGAACGGTGTCAGATCCGCACGCTGGAGGTTCTCGACGAGGGCGATCTCCAGGGCGTCCCGTGCCGAGACGTCCATCTCGATCAACGGAATCTCCCCGAGTCCGGCCTGCCGCGCGGCCCGGAACCGGCGCTCACCGGATATGATCCTGTACGTGCGCCGGGTCGTCGTTCCGTCCGGGCCGACCTGTTCGACCGGACGCGCGAGGATGGGTTCCAGCACACCTCTGGCCCGGATCGAGGCAATCAGCCCGTCCAGGCTGCCGAGATCGCGCCGGGGTTGCTCCGGATCGGGCTCGATCCTGGCCAGAGGCACCATCCGGCCCACCGTGCGCCCGGCGGAACGGCGGACTTCCCCGAAGGTCTGTGCGGTGTCGGGTCTGGTCTCGCCTTCCGTCGTCGGCATCGGCCGGCTACATCTCGTACTTTCCCAGCGTCTTCGGGTCGAGTTCCTCCAGCCACTTCTTCATCTTCTTCTCGTCCGTTCCCGCCGCGGGAGCCTTACCGGCGCCATCGCCGTCGTCCTGGTCGGACTGCTTGACGCGGGCGAGATCGGCCACGGATTGCCGCACGAAGAGCGGCGCGCCGGCGCGCAGGGCGAGAGCGATGGCGTCGCTCGGCCTCGCGTCGAGAAGACGGTGCTCGCCGGTGCGCTCGACGAGCTCGACGACCGCCAGGAAGGTGTTTCCTTCGATCGCCCTGACGACCACTTCGATGACCTCGGCGCCGACCAGGTCGAGGGCGTTCTTCAGCAGGTCGTGGGTCATCGGCCGACCGGGATCCCTGCCCTCGATTGCAAGTTGGATGGCGCCCGCCTCGAAGATGCCGATCCAGATCGGGACGACCGAACTCTCTTCCGGGTCGTGCTCGTGCAGCCGCAGGATCACGATCGGCTGGTTGGAGTTCGGCTCCATCATCAGGCCGTGGACCTCGGCCGGGATCTTCCGATCCTCGGATTCCTCCCGGGTCGCCCCGGCCTTGACCTCGTCCGCCGTCATCCCGGTCATCCTACGCCACGGGCGAGAACTTCGCCCATCAGCGAGTGGTCGTAGGCCTGGAGTGCACGGACCCGTACGAGGGAACCTGTTTCAGCCGGCGGCTCGGGGACGGGAAAGTGAACGATCCGGTGGCAGTTCGTGCGTCCCGACTGGTGTCCGGCACGTCGACTCCAGCCGGTGACCAGGAGGTCGAACTCCGAACCCACAAGTTCCTCGTTCAGCGCGCGCTGAATCGCGGACTGTGTCCTGAAGACACGTTGCAGCCGCTGGTCGGCGACCTCGCGCGCCACTTCGTCCGACGCCGGCAACCGGATCGCCGCCGTGTTCGGTCTGGGGCTGTACTTGAACGCGAACACCGTCGCGAAGCGCACGGCTTCGACGAGTTCCAGGGTGCGCTGGAAGTCTTCTTCCGACTCCCCCGGGAAGCCGACGATCAGGTCGGTGGACAGCGCAAGTCCGCTGCGTGCCGCTCGCAGGCGGTTCACCAGCCCGAGGTACTCCTCCACCGTGTATCCCCTGCCCATCCGGCGCAGCACGCGGTTCGAACCTGACTGCACCGGCAGGTGAAGGTAAGGCGAGATCTTCGCGTGACGTGCAACGGCGCGGATCATCCCGTCGCTGAAGTCACGCGGATAGGAAGTCACGAAGCGCAGGCGCTTCAGGCCCGGCAGGACGGCGGCGGCGTTGAGCAGGTCGGCGAAGTCCAGGTCGCGGCCGCTGCCGAGCGGCGGCGCCGGCTCGCGCCAGTGGTTCACCGTCTGGCCCAGGAGTTCGATCTCGAGAAAGCCGTAGTCCAGCAGGTGCTCGACCTCGCGGAGGATGTCCGCGATCGGCCGGCAGCGCTCCGGTCCCCGGGTGTTCGGGACGACGCAGAAGGTGCAGCGCTTGTTGCAACCCTCGATGATCGTGACCATTCCCTTGTGGGCCGTGTCGCGGCTGATCGCCTCGAAGTCGTAAGGCCGTTCTTCCGGGAAGCCGACCGCCAGCACCCGCTCGCCGTCGCGGCTGCGCCCGAGGATCGAACCGAGCTCCCCCACCCGGCCGGTGCCGACGACGAAGTCGAGATCGGGAATCCGGCGCAACGCTTCCTCGCCCTCCTGCTGAGCGACGCAGCCGCAGAATCCGATCCGGAGGTTCTCGCGGTCGCGCTTGAGCAACCGGTACTCCCCCAGCCGGGAGTACGCCTTCTGGGCGGCCTTCTCGCGGACCGAGCAGGAGTTCAGGAGGATCAGGTCGGCGTCTTCGAGGGCGCGGGTCGGCAGCAGGCCCTGCTGCATCAACTGACCTGCCATTCGCTGGCTGTCCAGCTCGTTCATCTGGCAGCCCCACGTCTCAATGTAGAAGCGCTCCATTGGGCGGAGATTACTACCCGCGACCGGAAGCAGGCGGACCGGCGGCGCTGAATGTGCGGGCTACGTCGAGGCGGCGTGAGCCTCGGCGAGCAGCGCACGGACTTCGCCGGCGGTCGAAGCGGCGACGCAACGTCTGGCGAGTTCCTCCGCGTCGCCGACGTCGACGGTGCGCACCACCTCCTTCGTCAGCGGGATGTTCCGGGGACTCATCGAAAGCTCACGCAGGCCCAGTCCCAGCAGCAGCGGAACGCACTCGGGACTGGCGGCCATTTCGCCGCAGAGCGCCACCGGCACTCGCTGCCTGCGACCGGCTTCGACCACGAGCTGGATCATGCTCAGGATGGCCGGGTGCAGGGGCTGGTACAGGTCGGTCACCTGCTCGTTCGTCCGGTCGACCGCCAGCGCGTACTGGATCAGGTCGTTCGTGCCGATCGACAGGAAGTCCACTTCGGCCCCGAGCTGCCGGGCGATCAGAACCGTCGCCGGTACTTCGACCATGGCGCCGATCTCGACGTCCCGTCGGTGGTCGATACCCTCGGCCTCGAGTTCCGAGCACACCTCCGCGCAGAGTTCGCGCAGCACGCGGATCTCCTCCACCGCCGTCACCATCGGAACCATGATGCGCAGGTTGCCAAAGGCCGCCGCGCGAAACAGGGCGCGCAACTGGCTGCGGAAGATGTCCGTGCGGGCAAGCGTCAACCGGATGCCGCGCAGCCCCAGAACCGGGTTCTCCTCCTCCTGTTCGTCGAGGCCGCGCGTCGTCTTCCCTCCGCCGAGGTCGAGCGTGCGGACGACGACAGGCTGGGGTGCCAGAACCTCCAGAAGCCCTCCGACCACCGCCAGGTACTCCTCCTCCGTGGGAAGCTCCGGGCTCTTCTCGAGGTAGAGGAATTCGCTCCTGTAGAGACCGATGCCGGCGGCGCCGAAGCGCTGCACGTCCTCGATCTCCTCGGGAAGTTCCACGTTGGCGAGCAGTTCGACTTCGACGCCGTCGCGGCTTCTGGCCTGGAGTTCTCTCGCTGCCGTCGTGAGCACCTCCTCCTTCTGGCGGCGGCGACGCTGGAGAACCCCGTAGCGTTCGAGAGTGTCGGGGGTCGGGTGGAGGGTAAAGCGTCCTTCTTCGCCGTCGACGATCACCGGATCGTCGTCAGCGACGCGGTTCGTGACGTCCACGATGCCGGTGACCAGAGGAACGTCCAGAGCCCTGGCGACGATCGCCGTGTGGGAGTTGGCGCCCCCGACCTCGATCGCGAAGCCCACCGCACCGTGACGGCCCAGGCGCAGTACCTCGTCCGGGGTCAGCTCGTGGCTGACGACGACCACGTTGCGATCGAAGTCGACTCCGACGCCGGGGGTCTGCTTCTTGCCGGCAAGCGCGCGCAGGAGGTAGCGGGTGACGTCTCGAAGATCCTCGCCGCGTTCGCGCAGATGCTGGCTCTTGACTTGCGCGAACTTCTCACCGAGGTCGTCGGCCACCGCCTGCACCGCCCACTCGGCGTTGACTCGATCTTCCCGGATCGTCCGGTCGATGCGGCGCGCGAAGGAGGAGTCTCGCAGGATCACCGAATGAGCGTGAAAGATCGACGCCAGGTCGCTGCCGTACGTCTCGGCTATCCGGCTTTCGGTGGCCTCCAGTTCGGCCTCGACAGTGCGCACGGCGGCGCCGAATCGTTCCACCTCGCGGTCCAGGTCGCCGGTGCGGATCGGCACCCGAAGGACCTGGACACCGTGACCACGAAGACACACGGCCGGACCGATCGCGACACCCGGGGCGGCGGCCGCACCCTGGAGCGTCTCCTGAACGATCCGGCTCCTTCCCGGCCGGTTCATGCGTCTTCCCCGAAGCGGGCCCGGATCAGATCGCAAACGGCGGCCATGGCGGCCTGCTCGTCCTCGCCGCGGCAACGTACCGTGAGCCTGGCGCCGTGCCCCGCACCAAGCAGGAGAACACCGAGAATGCTCGTCGCTTCCGTCTCGCGGCCGTTGGCCCGCAGCACCACGTTGGACTGGAACTGCTTCGCCGTATGCACCAGCCTTGCCGCGGCCCGCGCATGAAGACCCAGCTCGTTGACGACTTCGACGACGCGTTCTCTCATTCCGCGGGCCGCGCCAGACCAGTCGCCGCCAGTTGGATGCTCTTGCGGCCATTACTCCAGATCCAGTCCGCCAGGTCGGGCAGGTCCAGGTCGGGCGCGCCGCAACACAGGCTGAGCACCATCGGCAGGTTGACGCCGGTGACCACGGCCGCCCTGGCCACTCCGGCAGCGCGCAGCGCGCTGTTGCAGGGAGTGTCGCCGAACATCTCGGTCAGGATCAGTACGCCGGAGCCATGCTCCTGGTCGAGTTGGCGGATCCTGGTTTCGATCAGGCGAGTCGCCTGCGCAGGGCCGGCGCGCCAGTCGACGCATAGCGCGTGAATCGGCGCGTTTCCCGCGCTCGAATGCTGGCCGGAAATCGCTCTCGCGGATGCGAGCAACTCGCGGGCCAGATCGCCATGCGAAACGATGAGAACCGGAACCGTCATGGCCCGGCGGCTGGGGCCATCCGGTGACGTTCGACATCGCGGTGCTGCAGGCGGATCTGCCAGGCGCCTGCCGCAAGACGATCGGCCACGGCTTCGGAGACCGCGACCGAACGGTGCCGACCGCCAGTGCAGCCGATCCCGACCGTCAGATAGCTCCGCTTCTCGTCGCGAAACCTGGGAAGGAGGTAGGCGAGGAGGTCTTCGAGGCGCCGGACGAGCCCGCCGAAGGCGGTGTGTCCGTGCAGAAACCGCTGCACCTCCGCATCCGTGCCGGGCTTGTCCCTCAGTTCCGCGACGAAGTACGGATTCGGCAGGAAGCGGACGTCGAACATCAGGTCGACGCCGGAGGGGACGCCGAACTTGAAGCCGAAGCTGACGATGTTGACCGTCAGTCCGCCGGCGTCGCTCGAGGCGAATTCGTTGTAGATGGCGGCTCGAAGTTCGTGAATCGTCGAATCCGTCGTGTCGAGAACCCGGGAGGCCCGGCCTCGCAGCTCGGCGAGTTGCCGCCGTTCCCGCCGAATGCCGTCGATGACCCGCTCCCCCGCCGCGGTCAGAGGATGACGCCGACGCGTCTCCGAGTAGCGCCGGACGAGAACGTCGTCCGAGCTGTCGAGGAACAGCAGTACCGGTTCGACTACCGCCGGATCCGCGTCGTCCAGGAGTCGGGGCAGCTCCTCCGCGAGGCCAGGCGTGCGCACGTCCGTGACCAGGACGATCGCGTCGAGGGAGGGTGCGGCGGCTGCCGGTTCCTGGACGAGGTGGCGCAGCAGGGGCAGCGGCAGGTTGTCGATGCAGTGATAGCCCAGATCCT
Source organism: Holophagales bacterium (assembly GCA_009843505.1). Taxonomy (GTDB): domain Bacteria; phylum Acidobacteriota; class Thermoanaerobaculia; order Multivoradales; family Multivoraceae; genus Multivorans; species Multivorans azotirespirans. Next base: position 16,284 of record VYDI01000007.1, read on the forward strand.
CGAAGCAGCGGGCCACCGTGCTCTTCCCCGAGCCGGAAAGGCCCGTGATGACGAACAGGCGGACCGGCAACTCAGACACGCCCGTTGGCGCACAGCAGCTCGTAGATCTCCTGCGGCTTCCTCGCCTTGAGCAGGCGCTCCCGGCCGCCGTGGTTCATCCATTCCGACACGGCCGCGAGCGCCTTGAGGTGGCGGCCTGCGCTTTCCTGGGGCGAGAGCAGAACGAAGAAGACCCGCACCGGCCGGCCGTCCTCGGCGCCGTAGTCGACGCCCTGCCTGGAGACCGCCACCGCCAGCACGATGTCCCTCAGGCCGCGGATCCGTCCGTGGGGCACGGCCAGGCCGTCTCCGAGGGCGGTTGAGCCCAGCTCTTCCCGTTCGCGCAGAGCCGACAGGACGACATCCGGATCCGCCAGCCCGAGTATTCGGCAGATCCGCTCGGTCAGGGCGCGCAGGGCGCCGTCCCGGCTCTTGGCCTCGAAGTCCGGGAAGATGAGTTGCGGCTTCGCCAGGCTTGCCAGATCCATCGTCGCTCCGCTGTCTCCTCTCAACTCGTCTCAGAAGATCTGCTTGCGGTCGTTCGATGACGGAATGCCAAGTTCATCGCGGTACTTGGCGACTGTCCGCCGGGCGATGTTAATGCCCTCTCCCTGGAGTTGTCGCGTCAACGCCGAATCGGAGAGTGGTTTGCGCCCGTCTTCGTCGTCGATCAGGTGCCGGAGCTTTCGCTTCACCGTCAAGGAGGAGATCTCACCGCCCCGGTCACAGTCGATGCCGCTGTGAAAGAAGAACTTCATCGGGTACAGACCGCGCGGCGTGTGGATGTACTTGTTCGACACCACCCGACTGACCGTCGACTCGTGCATTCCGATGTCGTCGGCGACATCGCGGAGGACCATGGGGCGGAGTTCTTCGATGCCGTGATCGAAGAAGCCGCGCTGCTGCCGCAGGATGGACTCCGCGACCTTGTAGATCGTTCTCTGCCGCTGGTCCAGGCTCTTCATCAGCCACATGGCGGAACGCATCTTGTCCTTCAGGAACTCGCGAGCCTCGGCCTCGCCTTCTTCGCGCTGCATGCGCTGGAGCATCGTTCGGTAGGCGCGGCTGATGCGGAGCTTCGGAAGGCCGTCGTCGTTCAACTGGATCGCCCACTCCCCTCCTGTCTTCACGGCGACGACGTCCGGCTCGACGTACTCCGTGCGCTCGTGAGAGAAGAGACGGCCCGGGCGGGTCTCCAGGGCCTTGATCGCCTCTATGGGCGCTTCAAGGGCCGGCAGCGGCGTACGGAGACATCGCGCGATCTGGCGGAACTGGCGCCGGGCCAGCAGGTGCCAGCACTCGTCGACGATGCGCCAGGCCAGGCTCCCGGTTTCGTCCCGGGCCTCGAGTTGGGCCAGCAGGCACTCGGGGAGCGTCTGCCAGGCGATTCCCGGGGGATCGAAGCGCCGCACCAGGGCCAGTGCCCGGTCCACGCACTCGGCGGGGTATCCAGGCACCGGCACCGGCTCGGGCCCGGATTCCGTCCCTTCGCCTCCAGGCGCCGCGGCGACGTTTCCGTTCCCGTCGTGGTTGGCCGAAAACGCTTCCGCCATCTCCCGGGCGATCGCGACCTCCGCCTGGTAGCGCTCGACCTCGGCGGGTTGGGCGCCGAGGAGTTGGAGCTCCTCGATCGAGGCCCGGAGGAACCCGTCCGCATCCAGGTTGCCGATAACGAGTTCGGCGATGTCCCGCACCGGCGGCTTGGCGTCGGAGAGCCGCAACTGCCAGAGCAGGTGATCGTAGAGGTCCGGTTCCCGGCTGATGCTGTTCTCGAAGGGCACCGCATCCCTCGCCTCGAACGTGTTCGGGGCGGTCGATTCGGATCCCAGGTAGTCGTTGAAGTACGCGTCGAGATCGATGTCGAGCATCGACGGCTCCTCTTCCGGGCTCTGGTCCTCGGCCTCTTCGGAGTCCTCCTGGTCCCCGACATCCTCGAGCATGGGGTTCTCCACCATTTCCTGGTTGAGGACCCCCTGAAGCTCCAGCCGCGTCATCTGCAGCAACTTGATCGCCTGCTGCAGGGACGGCGTCATCACCAGCCGCTGGGCCAGCTTGAGCGAAAGCCTCTGTTGGAGCACCATGATCGCTTACCGAATGCGGCGGTCCCTCGGGGCCGCAGCAAGAGTAGTGCCAAGTCCACGGTATCACCACCGTGGCACCCGCTGGGCTAGAGACTGAACTCGGCGCCGAGGTAGATCTTGCGTACGGTCTCATCGGCCGACAGCTCCGCCGGAGTGCCGGTGCGCAGGATCCTGCCGTCGTTGATGATGTAGGCGCGGTCGGTGATCTTGAGGGTCTCGCGAACGTTGTGGTCGGTGATCAGGACCCCGATGCCCATGTCGCGAAGCTGGCGGACGATCGCCTGGATGTCCAGAACGGCGATCGGATCGATTCCGGCAAACGGCTCGTCCAGCAGGATGAAACTGGGTCCGATCGCCAGCGCCCGGGCAATCTCCAGGCGACGCCGCTCACCGCCCGAGAGCTGGTTCCCCTTCGAACGTCGCACCGCGACGAGGTCGAAGTCGGCGATCAACTGGTTCATCCGGCGTCGCTGCTCGGCGCGGCGGAGACCCAGGGTCTCGAACACGGCGCGGAGGTTGCCTTCGACGGACAATCGCCGGAAGACGGAGGGCTCCTGCGGCAGATAGCTGATCCCCTGCTGCGCCCGGAGATACATGGGCAGATCGGTGATCTCGATGTCATCAAAGAAGACTCGGCCCTGGTCCGGCCGGGTCAATCCGACGACGATGTAGAACGTGGTCGTCTTGCCGGCGCCGTTGGGCCCCAGCAGCCCGACGACCTCCCCCTGGGCGACCTCGATCGACACGTCCTGGACGACGGGTCTACCCCGGTACACCTTCCGCACGTCCTGGGTGCGGATGCGGTGCCGGGATGCGGATTGCGCCGTCACGGGTCGCCGGCTCCGGCAGCCGAACTGCCGGACGGCCTCATCTCATAGCGGCGCTGGTCGATCCAGTAGATCAGGCCGGGTCCGCGCCACTCGTCCGTTCCCACACGGAACACGACGCTGCCGGAGAGCCGGATCATCCGCTCGGCAAATGCGTAGATCGCGCGGTTCGCCTCCACCTTGCGACCGTCCCCGAGGTCGTCGAGGCGGGCGTTACCCAGACAGAAGAGCGTGCGAGCCTGAAAGCCCTCCATTGCGGAACCCCGGTCGCCTGAAGCCCCCTCGACCGTCAGTTCGTCGCACTCCAGACTCTGCTCCCCCAGGACTGCCGCGACTCCTCCGCTGTAGCGCAGTTCGCCGCTGTCTTCGTCGTAGTTCATGCGAGCCGCGGCGATCGACCAGCGCTCCGTAGCGCTCTCCGTCCCGGTTCCTTCAGTGGTCGCGGCGCCGGCCACCGGCTGAGCGTGCCAGACCGTCCGAACGTCGCCGTTCGCGACCATCCGCCGGCGGTCCTCCGTGATGCGCAACTGGGCGGCCGCGAGGAGGTCGGAGCCGCGTCGCACTTCCACGTCATCGCGGAACCGACTTTCGCCCGCTTCGCAGATCAGCGCTTCGCCGGCCGTGATCAGCGACGGGCCGGCCTCGGACTCGTCCCCGCTGAACGGTAGTGCGCCACCCGCCGCATCGTTGCCGCTCAGCGTGAGGCGCACTCCTCCGCTCGCGTCGGAACAGCCCTTCGCCTGATCGTAGAGGACCGTCGAACCCTCGAGTTCTCCCTGAGAGTGAACGAGCTTCGCGGGCTGCCCGCGGAAATCGACGCGTTGCGTTGATGGATCGATCGCCGCCTCGTCGGCGCTGGCGGTTACCGGTGCTTCGCTTCGATCGGTCAGGACGACATTGCCCCCGAGCGTCAGTTCGGTCAGGACGCCTTCCGCGTCGAAGCGGCCGCCGGCAACGACGCTCGACGCTTCTCGCAGCGGGCGCTGCCTGCCCGGCACGAGTTCCTGAAGCTCGACCCTGCCGCGCGCAGAGAACTCGGAGAGCATGCCTTCCAGGAAACTGAACTCGAGGAGTCTCGCCCGGATGCGTCGCTGCGATCCGTCTCCATGGTCGATGCGCAACACGGCAGGTCCGCCCCAACTCGGTCCACTCAGGTTGACCCGTGCGGGAAACTGGGCCTCGTCGAACCGGACGTCCAGGGCCTCACCGCGCAGGACGAGAGTGGACTGTTCAGCCGGGCGGCCGGCGCCTTCGGCCTCCAGTTCGGTGGCTCCCAAGGGAGCCCTCAGCTCGATCCCGCCGCGCGCTTCGAGCCCCACGAGGCCGCCGGTCTCGCCCTCCTGCAAGGTCAGCGCGCGAGCGGCCAGCGTGAAGCTCCCGAGCTGCATCTCGGCTCCGCCGAGAGCCCGCATGACACCCTCGCGCCAGCGGTACTCCAGGGTCTGGGCGGCCAGAGAGACCGATTCAGACGCTCCGGCCTCCACATCGCTGCCGGGTTCGTCCGCGCCGACCAGACGAACGCCGCCGTCCATGCGGGCGATCTCCTCGCGGAAGTTCATCCGCAGGTCGTTCCCCTGAACGGTCACGCCCTCGAAACTGAAGCGGCTGTCGTCCGCCGCGGTCAGGAACATGCCGCCTTCCGCCAGCTCCATCCAGTCGGTAGCCACGGCGAGGCCGTTGGTCCCTTCGAGAGAAACCGAACCCTCGAGGTGGGTCGCGCTCGTCACCTCGTTGTAGGTCGCGCTGTCCGCGCGGAGGGAGTAGTGCTCTTCGCCCTGCGGGTAGTCGACATCGACCTGGCTAAGGTGCACGTTGCCCTGATCGTCCGAGCTGGTCTCGGCGCCGCGGATGCGGAACACTTCGATGCCCTCGCGCTCGAGCGTCGACTCGAACTCCTCGGCGCTGAGCTGGGCGGTTTCGACGATCGCTTCCGGCCCTTCAACCACGTCGGCGGCTTCCTGAGCGATAGCCGCCGGCTCGGCTGCGGCACGTTCCTCCCGTCCCTGCAGAAAGACCGCGGTCAGGCCCCCGACGCCGGCTACCAGCGCCAGCAGCAGGATGGCCCTCAGCAGGCGGTGGCGCAGTTGCCGGCGTCTCCCGAAATTCGGGGCCCGACGCAGCTTCGGTCCGTAGGCGGAACTGGGCCCTTCCGCCGGGGAAGTCGCCCCCGGGGAGGTCGCTTTCCGCGGCCCGTGAGGAGCGTCCGGCGTCATGCCGACATTCTACGTTCCGGCATCCGGTCGTTTCCGATTGGACGGGCGTCCTCGAGTCTCACCACCGGACCGCCCTGGTAGGAATCCCACTCCAGGGCGCCGAGAGCCTCGAAACGCCCGTCCAGACGGCCCGCCCGCTCCCTCCAGCCCCATCCGAGCAGCCAGACGGGCCGGCCTGCTTCCGAAGCCTCGCCCCCCACGGCCCGCGCACGCAGCTTGAGGTGGTCTTCGCCGAACTCACGCAACGGCCCGACCCGCTCAAGCGGACCGAGCCGGATCAGGGGCCGCCGGTTCCCTTCGCCGTGTGGTTCCAGCCTGGCAAGCTCCGCGTAGAGGTCGGAACCGATCTGCTCGGCGGAGAGGTCCAGTTCGTACTCGCGTCGCCGCACGAGAACTCCTGGCGGCCATTCGGCGGTTTCTTCCATTGCGTTCCTGAGGTCCGGCAACTCGGAAACGGCCACCGAAAGGCCGATGGCCTGGGGATGGCCGCCGAACCGGGTCGTCCGATGCCGAAAACCGGCCACGAAGGAGTGGAGATCGAGATGCGGGATGCTCCGGCCCGATCCGGTGCCCGTGTCTCCGTCGACTCCCAGGAGAATCACAGGGCGGTGAAACTCGCGCGCGAGGCGTCCGGCAGCGATTCCCACGACGCCCCGGTGCCACTCCGGGCTCCAGGCCACCAGAATGCCTGGCAACGGGTCACGATCCGCGAAGCGTTCGGCCGCCTGCTTGACGACCCGCCTCTCCTCGGCCTGCCGGCTGCGATTCAGGGCATCGAGCTTGCCGGCAAGACGGGCCGCCTCCGCCGAGTCCCGGGTCAGGAGCAACCGAAGCGCGAGACCGGCGTCGGCGAGTCGTCCAGCAGCGTTGATCCGCGGTCCGAGGCGGAACGCGACCTCGGTCGACGACACGGCGCCCTCGATGCGCGCTACGCGCATCAGCGCCCGCAAGCCCGGTGAGCGCGCCTCGGAGAGGGCCCGCAGGCCGAGCGCGGCGATCACGCGGTTCTCTCCCACCAGCGGCACGACGTCGGCGATCGTGCCCAGGCACGCGATCCGCAGCAGGGCGGCCAGCGGCTCTTCGCGCCCGCTTCGCCGCAGCACCCCCTGCGCCAGCTTGAAGGCGAGTCCGGCGCCGCAGAGATGGCGGAAGGGATAGCCGCAGTGATCCTGGAGCGGGTTGATCTGGATCGCCTGTGAGGGAAAGTCACTGCCGGCGACATGATGGTCGGTCACGATCACGTCGATACCGCGGTCGATCGCCCCCAGCACCGCGTCGGCGGAGGTCGTTCCGCAGTCCACGGTGACGATCAGGGAGGCACCTGCGCGGTGGGCCTTTTCCACCTGAAGGACCTGGAAGCCATAGCCCTCCGTTAGCCGGTTCGGGAGGATCGGAACAACCTCCGCGCCAAGGGCGCGCAGTACCGCGGTCAGGAGGGCGCAGGCGGTCACGCCATCCACGTCGTAGTCCCCGACGACGGCTACCGTACCGCTGTCGCGACAGGCTCTCCGGAGACGCTCCACCGCCTCCTCCATGCCGTGCAGCAGGAAGGGATCGTGTAAATCGCGTCGATGGGGCGCAAGGAAGGCGTCGGCCTCCGCTGGCGTAGCGACACCTCTACGGGCCAGCGGCGCGGCCAGCAGACCGTATCCCGCCTCCGCCAGCGCCCCAGCGGTTTCGGGCGTCGGTTTCTCGCGCCACTCCGCCCTCTCCGTTCGTTCTTCCTCCACGGCAGGCCGAGGGGTCACATCAGGTCCTGGGGGTCGACGTCGACGGTCAGGTCGGCCGCGGGTGCCGGGGCCACGGCACTGGCCAGGTTCCTTACGTCCGCTCCGCTAGCCGAGCGCATCAGGAACTGGAAGCGCCACTGCCCCTTGAGACGCTCCAGCGGCGCCGGCGCGGGTCCGGAGAAGCGAACGCCGGGAGCGAGCTCGTGCCTCCGGGCCGCGGCCGCGAGTTCCTCGATCCGCGAACGACCCCGGTCACGGTTCCGGTCACGCACGACGAGCTGGACCATGCGGGTGAACGGCGGGTAGTGGAAGGTGCGGCGAAAGCGCATTTCGTGGCTGGCGAAGGCCTCGTCGTCATGGTTCAGGACGGCCTGGATCGCGTAGTGATCCGGATGGTACGTCTGAATGACGAACCGGCCGGCGCGCTCGCCTCGACCGGCGCGGCCGGCAAGCTGCGTCAGCAGCGCATAGCTCCTTTCGGCAGCGCGAAAATCAGGGAACCCGAGGTACGAGTCGGCGGTCAGGACGGCCGCGAGCGCGACATTCGGGAAATGGTGGCCCTTGGAGATCATCTGCGTGCCGATCAGTATCTCGGTACGCCCGGATCGGAACCGTTCGAGTACCGCCGCGGCGCCGCCGACCCGCCGCGTCGTATCGCGGTCGAGAACGTCCACGGCAGCGGCCGGGAAGCGTCTTCGAACCTCCTCCTCCACCCGCTCCGTGCCCGCACCGATCGGTTGCAGCGCATCCTCACCGCACTCGGGACAAACCCTCGGCGCCTGCGCGTGGCCGCCGCAGTAGTGACAGATCAGCCGTCCTTCGCGGCGGTGGTAGCTCTTCGGCAGGCCGCAGTCTTCGCACGGCATGTTCTCGCCGCAGGCGCGGCACAGAAGTTGCGGCGAGTACCCGCGACGGTTCCGCAGCAGGATGACCTGCTCGCCGCGCTTCAGACTGTCCTCGATCTCCTGGACCAGCACCCGTGAGAAGGCGACGTCACCGGGCCGCCGGGGCCCATCGCCGGGCTCCTTGCGAAGGTCGACGAGAATCGCCTCGGGAAGCGCACCAACGCCAACCCGGGCGGTCAGCCGGAGCTCGCGATAGCGGCCCCGCTCGACGTTCAGCCGCGTCTCGAGACTCGGCGTCGCGGAAACCAGCAGAGCAGCGGCTGCTGAGGTCCGGGCTCGCACCAGGGCCAGGTCCCGGCCGCTGTACCGTGGACGGGTGTCCTGCTTGTAGGCGCCGTCCTGTTCCTCGTCGACGACGATCAGGCCCAGGTTCCGGGCCGGCGCGAAGACCGCTGAACGCGGCCCGACGACGACACGAGCTTCGCCGCTACGGATCCGCTCCCACTCCTGGTGTCGTTCAGCGCTGCCCAGGTTGGAGTGCAGCATGGCGACGCGGTCGTGGAAGCGCTCCCGGAGAGAGCGGGCCAAGGCCGGCACCAGGGCGATCTCAGGCACCAGGATGACGGTGGAACGATCCTCCTGCAGCGCCGCGGCGGCCCCTCGCAGGTACACCTCGGTCTTTCCGGACCCCGTCATGCCGCCCAGGAAGCAGGGCCGGAAGCGACCGCTACGGACCTGCCGCACGAGTTCCCGCGCGGCTGCCGCCTGATCGGGCCTTAGCTCGAAAGGCACCGTCACGGCGTTCCCCTGGAGGCGGTGTCGCGCAAGATCGATCGACTCGATCTGGGTGAAGGAACGAAGGACCCCCAGGGTCACCAGCCGGCGCACGACCGCTGCCGAACAACCGACTCCGGCACACACTTCCCGAATCGTGGCCGGCCGGCCAAGGACCGCGAGGTAGTCGACGACCGCCCTACCGGCAGGCGAGCGACCGCATAGCTCTAGCTGGCTCTCGCGGTCTCCCGGCGGCAATTCGACCGCCGGGCGGTAGCGGGCGCTTCGGCCGCCCGGCTCGTGGATTCGGAGGTTCCCGCCTTCGCGCCAGCGGTCGACCCGGCCCGGCAGATCGGTGTTGCCGAGCTCGCCCCAGATTTCGGTCAGGGCGACGCGGCCCCGCTCCAGCAGAAGCTGCTGAAGCGCCTGGTCCTTCGGATCGTGCCAGTCCGCCAGAGCGCCGCGGTTGGTGAGTTCCACGCGGCGGTCGCCCCAGGCAGGAAGCGTTCCCGGCAACAGGCTCTTCAACACTTCGCCGATCGGCGCCGCGTAGTAGGAGGCCGTGAAGCCGGCGAGCTGCATCAGGTCGTCGGGCAGCAGCGGCTCGACATCCACGACCGACTCGATCGATCGCAGTTCCTTCTCCAGCCCTGCGGGAGGCCCAGAGGGAAGATCGACGATCCAGCCGACCAGCCGGCGCCGTCCGACCGGTACCCGTACGCGCACTCCAACCCGGGCGAGCACGCGCCACGGCCGCGGCACCCGGTACGTCAGAGGTTCGAGCAACGGCACCGGAACCGCAACGGCGGCGTACTCGGTCGCCTCAGTCCTGGGCCGTTCGGTCCTCATTCATGCAGCTTCCGCACACTCCGTCCGTCAACTGGACCTCCGGCACGTGGACTCCGCATCGCCTGCATCGGAGCAGGGCCTTCGGTCGGTCACCGCCCGAGCCCGTCGCGGGACGACTGCTCGGCGCTCTCCCGCCGCCGGCCTGACCGCCGCCAGCCGTACGGCGCAGTACCTGCAGCAGCCGCAGCAGGGAACGCGCCTCCGCGGCTCGGGGCGATCTCAACGCTCCGCGGATCATCCGCGCGATCCACATCCACGCCAGCAGGATGGCGATCAGAATGACGAGAAGCCGGGTCACCGTGTCCCAAACCCGTGGCGGCTTTCGGGAGCAGCGCCCGGCTTCCGATCGAACCTGCGCCGGCCGGGTGTCAGCAGCGGGGACCGCGGCAGCCGCGTGGGCTCAACTCGCCTTGGCCTTCGAGATCTTGTCCAGGCTGGTGGTAAGCGCCTTCTCGACCAACTCCTCGGCGCTCTCTTCGCTGATGTCACGGACGTGGAGCACCTCGCTCACGATGAAGTACCTGGCCTTCTCGTACATCTTCTTCTCGCGGAACGAAAGGCTCTTCTTCTGGCTCACGAGCCGGAGGTTCTTGAGAACCTCGGCAGCGTCGGTCAACTCACCGGTTCGCATCTTGTCCAGGTTCTGCTTGTAGCGACCCTTCCAGTCCTTGTAGACGTCGATGTTGCCGTCCTCGATCAGAGCGAGCAGATCCTTGATCTCCCGTTCCTTGGCCAGACGTCGGAGGCCGACGCGGTCCAGGTTCTCTTCGGGGACCATCACCTTGGAGTCGTTCGCAAGCAGGCGAAGGTGGTAGTAGGTCTGCTTCTCACCGCCATCCGGTGCGCTCACCGCGATCCGCTCCACCACACTCACCCCGTGGTTGGGGTACACGACCTTCTCACCCACTCGGAACACTCTGATCTCCCTTCAAACCGGTGGCAGGTGCACACTTCGGCAGGATCGCCGGAACGCAGGCTTCCCTTCCGGGATCGGCCGCGAGTTGTTTGCCGGGATCGGCCGCGAGTTGCTTGTCTGACGCCCTGTGCCTAAGTTACAGAAAATCACGTACTTAACGGTCGCGCATTGTAGCCTCCGAGGGCCGAATCGTCAAGTCGTTCCCGCCCCGTTTCCGCCGGTTTCGAGGCGTTTGCCCTAAGTTACTGACAACGCTGAGTTTGGCGCCTTCCGGCTGGAACCGGGACGGCGGTGCTGTTACTGTCCGTCACCTTCTCCGCGCGAGCGTTTTGCTCGCGGAGTTCGTGCCGGAGTGGCGGAATGGCAGACGCAGGGGACTCAAAATCCCCCGCCCGCAAGGGCGTGTGGGTTCGACTCCCACCTCCGGCACCACTGCT
>VYDI01000007.1:27094-44083 GCA_009843505.1 Holophagales bacterium
AATCCCCCGCCCGCAAGGGCGTGTGGGTTCGACTCCCACCTCCGGCACCACTGCTAGCTATCGGCGTCGGCGTCGTCGACGAGTTCGATGCCCTCCTGGTCGAGCAGCACGCCGATCGCGCGGAAGTAGGCCAGTAGCGCGCGCCGGTAGTTCGTGATCGCCTCGACTTCTCGGGTACGGGCCGCGGTCAGGTCCTCCTGGATTTCGAGGACCTGGAAACTGGTCCATAGCCCGTTCTCGTAGCGCTTCTGGGCCGCGTCCAGGTTCTTCTCCGCCAGTTCCCTCGACACCCTGGCCGAGTCGATCTGCTTGCCCGCGGTCTCCACGCCACGCGCCGCCGTCCGCACCTCCGTGCGGATGGTCAGCATCAGGTCCTGAAGCTCCAGCCGGCCCTGGTCGAGCGCCAGGTCCGCGATCCTGCTCTGCGCCCGCGCCGAACGGTTCTGGAGCGGCTTCGACAGGTTCAGGCCGACGGTCCAGCCCTCGAAGACCTGGCCCAGAATCCCGTCGTAGAACTGGCCGAGCGTCGACAGGAAGTCCAGCGAATCGACCCGGATGAACTCCTCCGGGCAGGGCTCGAAGAGATCCGCGATGCTGGGCGGCCCGGGACGCTCGCAGACGGTCCGGTCCCCGCCCAGGGCGTTCCGCCCGTAACTCACGCTCAGGTTCAGGTCGGGCTTGCGCTGGTTGCGCAGAAACACGGAGTCGATCTCCAGCGACTCGATCTGCAACTCCTGGCGATCGATCTCCACCCGCTTGTTGAGCGCCGAACTGAGCGACGCCTCCAGGTCGATCGCGACCCGGGAGATCTCGGGAGACGTCGTCGGCACGATCTCCAGGTCCCAGAGAGAACGCTCGTCCAGGTTCAGCAGCCGCCGCAGTTCATCCGCCGCGTCCTGGATCAGGGCCTGCGCCCGGATGATCTCTTCCTCGCGGGTCGCGATGCCGGCCTCGCTCTGAACGAGTTCCAGCGGCGCCAGCGTTCCCACTTCGATCTGGATGCGGTTCATCTCGTGCAGCTCGCGGGCCAGGGCCAGACTCTCCTCGGCCACCTTCAACTGCTCCAGAGCCTCGACCAGGGCCCAGTAGCCGTTGGCCACGGTCTGCACCGTGTCGATGACCTGGACTTCCAGATCGCCCATGCTGATGTCGCTGTTCAGCGACGCGACCGCGAGGTTCCGCTCCGTGATCCTCTTGCCGCGGTTGCGCAGCAGCGGCTGGTCGAAGGCGAACTGCAGGCTGGACCGCAGGCTCGGGTTGATGTCCGAGAACCGGGAGTTCGATTCGAACCGGCTGTTCTGCCAGTTGATCGAGAAGGTGCCGCCCGAGGAAACCGGCTGCTGGAGTTCGACGTTCGCGGTCATCGTCTCGTTCTCGGTGACCAGGGCGCCGTCGAGCTGCGAGGCCGAGGGCCGGCTGTCGCTGTTCACGCTGGTGTTGATCCCGAGCACCGTGTCGTAGATGCCGTACGCCTGGTTGACCTGGAACAGTGACTGGGAGCGCTGGTAGCGCTGAACCAGCAGTCCGAGGTTGTTCTGCAGGGCGATCGCGATCGCCTGGTCCAGTTCGAGCCGGAGCTGTCCATCGGCAATCTCCAGATCGGGTGCGATCGGCTGGGTGATCCAGGTCGAACCGACCTGCACCTGCCCCGCCGCCGGGGGACCCCAGACCGCTGCCGGAGCGAGGACAGTGCAGAAAGCGATGATCGGCGCCGCGGATCTCCGGACGCTCTGCATTGGGAACAGGTTCATCGGGCTGTGTTCCTTCCTTCGACGGCACCCTGACCGCAACGGGTACGGCGCGTCGTGTCTTTCCTCTTTGACGCGAGAGGCGCGAGGTTGTTTCAACAACCCTACGCCGGATCGTGCCGGAGCACCGGTCTGGCGCGCCGGGCGGGCAAGCCTAAGCGATGCCGGGGCGAGGCCCGCGGAACGCGCCACCGGAGGACGTTCGGCGAGCGTCAGCCGTCGATCAGCTCGAGAGCGATGCGGCGCGCTTCCTCGAGCGTGCCGACCTGCCGATCCGGGGGAAGATCGCGGAGAATGTCGAGCGTCCGGAGAGTCCTCGCGACGGAACCCTCAAGACCGCAGACGATGACGTCAGTCTCCTCTTCCGCCGCCACGTTCAGGAGCCGCTGGATCACCATTGCCGCGCTGTCGTCGAGGTAGACCGCGTCCGAGAAGTCGAAGATGACGGCCTGGTGGTCCTTGATGTCCCCGCCGATCACCGTCGACAACTTGTTCGAGGAGGCGACCGTGAGGGTCCCCTTGAGCGCCACCAGACCCACCCTTGCCGAGTAGGGGTCGACGTTGGCTTGATCCTCGCCGTCGTTGAAGAACGTCCGGTCGAGGAGCGGAACAGAGACCACACTGTCGAGTTCGAGCCCCTCCAGGCGCCGCGCGTGCGCCATCCCCGCCGCGATCAGACCCACGGCGACCGCGGTGACCAGATCGACGAAGACCGTCAGACCCAGGGTCAACAACATGACGAAGAGGTGCTCCCGGCGAATCCGGTGCACGCGTGCGAGCAGCGGCCAGTCGATGATGTCCCAGCCCACCTTCATCATGATCGCCGCGAGAACGGCGTGGGGAATCGGCTCGACGAGCGGCCCGAGGCCCAGCGCGAGAAGCAGCAGGAAGATCGCCCGCAGGGAGCCGGAAACGGGTGTCGAGCCGCCGGCACGGATGTTCACGACCGTGCCCATCGTGGCGCCGGCTCCGGGCAGGCCGCCGACCAGGCCGGAGATCATGTTGCCGATGCCCTGGCCGACCAGCTCGCGGTTCGGGTTGTGGCGTGTTCCGGTCAGCGAGTCCGCCACGAGGGATGTCAGGAGGCTGTCGACCGACCCCAGTAACGCGAGAATGAGGGCCGGCTGGAACGCTTCCAGCAGGAAGCCCGCGCTCGGTAAACCGATCTTGAGCGTCGGCAGACCCGTCGGTACGTGACCGAGCGCCGGAGCGCCGCTCAACCACAGGACGCCCACGACGGAGCCGAGAACGAGGGCGAGCAGGGGCCCCGGAAGGTAGCGCGAAAGCCGGCGGGGCCACAGGAAGCCGGCCGCCAGAGTGACGGCGCCGATGGCGACAGCGTTCAGGTTCGCCCCGGCGGCCGCCTCCGGAACGGCGCGGACGGCGCCCAGTGCTCCACCCGCCGCGGGCGGCGCCCCGAGGAACGGCAGGATCTGGATCAGGATGACGATGACGCCGATTCCGGACATGAATCCGGACACGACGACGTAGGGCGTGTACACGACGAAGCGGCCGATCCTCGCCAGGCCCAGGAGCATCTGGAGCAGGCCGCCGAGGACGACGACGGTCAGCGCCTCCGTGAGGTTGGATGCATGGGTCGTGAGGATGACCGTCATGGCGACGGTCATGGGCGCCGTGGGCCCCGAGATCTGGGACCGCGTGCCGCCGAACACCGCGGCGAAGAACCCGACGGCTATGGCGCCATGCAAGCCCGCCACGGCTCCCATGCCCGACGCGACACCGAGCGCCAGCGCGACCGGCAGAGCAACGACGGTGGCTGTCAGCGCTCCGAACAGATCGCCGCGGAGAGTCGCGATGTCGTACTTCAAGCCGGAGGCACTCCGACAGGCAATGCGACCGCTCCTTTTCGCCCTCCCGTTCGCATCGTCCCGGCCTCCTTCTGCCAGTGAACGCCATGCTACATTCCCGTCGCCATGAACGTCCTCGAAGGTCTTCCAAAGCCCCGCCGCGGCAAGGTTCGCGACATCTACGACCTCGGCGACCGGCTACTGCTGGTGGCCAGCGATCGCGTATCCGCCTACGACTTCGTCCTGTCCCCGGAGATTCCGGACAAGGGCAAGGTGTTGAACCAGTTGACGAACTTCTGGTTCGAGCGGCTCGGCGACGTCATCCCGAATCACCTGATCGAGACCGATGTGCGCCGCTTCCCCGCCGGCCTCCAGCCGCACGCCCGCTATCTGGACGGCCGGTCGGTCCTGGTGAGGAAGGCGGAAGTCGTGCCCTACGAGTGCGTGGCCAGGGCCTACCTCGCCGGTAGCGCGTTCCGGGAGTATCAGGAGACGGGACGCGCCTGTGGCCACGACCTGCCGCCCGGGCTGGTGCGGGCCGCGCAACTGGACAAGGCGATTTTCACCCCGGCGACGAAAGCCGAGGAAGGCCACGACGAGAACATCGACTACGAGACCCTCGTCGAAGGCGTCGGCGACGAGATGGCGGCGACCCTGCGACGGGTGACCCTCGAGCTCTTCAACCGGGGTCGGGAGCTCGCGGCCAGCCGTGGCCTCATTCTCGCCGACACGAAGTTCGAGTTCGGGCTCGTCGAGGGTCGGCTGATCCTGATCGACGAGGTGCTGACTCCGGATTCATCGCGCTACTGGGACGCCGCCCAGTGGAGCCCGGGCACCGAACCCGTCTCGTTCGACAAGCAGCCGGTCCGCGACTGGGTCGCCGGGACCGGCTGGGACAAGGCCTCTCCGCCGCCGGAACTGGCGCCCGAAGTCGTCGACGAGACGCGGGACCGCTATGTCGACGCCTTCCGCAGGGTCACCGGCCGGGAACCGGTCCTCTAGCTGTCGACTTCTCCGTTGCCCCGATTGATCACGCGGCGCGGCAGACGGAGGCCCAGACCGCACCAGACCTCGTAGGCCGCGATGCCGGCGCGTTCCGCCAGCTCGCCGACGCCTATCCGCTGCTCCCGCTGTTCTCCGAGGAGAACGCACTCATCGCCGATCGCGACGTCCGGAACCCGGGTCACGTCGACGGTCAGCGAGTCCATGCTGATCTGACCCACGATCGGGCAACGCACCGCCCTGACGAGGACTTCGCCGCCGCCGAGTCCCGTGCCGAAACCGTCTCCGTAGCCGACCCGAACCAAAGCGATCCTGGCCGCGCCAGGTGCTCGCCAGGTGCGCCGGTAGCCCACGCCGGCCCCGGCCGGTACGTGCCGCACGTCAACGATCGGCGCCTTGACGCTCATCACCGGCCGGAGTCCGGACACGGTTGAACCGTCGACCAGTGTCGCCAGGTCGAGCCCGTAGAGGGCGCCGCCAACACGCACCGCGGTCCACCGTGCGGAGGCGCGCCGCAACGCCGCCGACGAGTTCGCCAGGTGCACCGGAGCCGAACGCCGCTCACTCGAGTCGAGCAACTCGACGGCGGCCGCGAAACGGCGTTCCTGCTCTCCGGTGAAGGAGCTCGCGGCCAGTTCGGACTCGGCCAGGTGCGACATCAGGCCCGCAAGCCGGAACTCGGAAGCGGCCCGCACATCGTCCAGCGCAGCCGGCCAGTCACTCAGCTGGAGGCCCGAGCGGCTCATGCCGGTATCGAGTTCGACGACGACGTCCAGTGCCGGCCCGCGGCCCGCCCCGCTACGGCGCAGCCAACCGCGCCAGGCCGCCAGTTGGTCCAGGCGGGTGAGCACCGGCATCGCGGTCCAGCGAACGGCGCGGTCCAGATCCTCGGGCGACTCCGGACCGCCGAGCAGCAGGAGGCGGCCGCCACACCCCGCCTCGCGAAGTTCCTCGAGTTCGGCGGCGCGCGCCACCGCCAGGCCGTCGATGCCGAGCCTCTCGAGTTCCAAAGCCACTGCCGGCGCGCCGTGCCCGTAGGCGTCCGCCTTGACGACTCCGTAGACGGCCGCCTGCCCTACCGCCCGCCGCACCGCCTGGAGGTTGACTGCAAGGGCGTCGAGATCGATCTCGACCCGCGCGCCTGCGCTGAGACTCAGTTCGGCCCCTCCGGCGGCGCGTGGTACCCGTCGTAGCTGCGGAACGTGGTCGTATCCCCGAGAAAGACGAGCTGCACGGACCCGGTCTCGCCGTTGCGGTGCTTGGCGATAATCAGTTCGGCCATCCCTTCCACCTCGAGATTGTCCGGTTCATAGACCTCCTCGCGGTAGACGAACATGACGACATCGGCGTCCTGTTCGATGTTTCCCGACTCGCGAAGGTCGGCAAGCTGCGGACGGTGGTCCTTGCCTCGTCGTTCGGGCAACCGCGAAAGCTGGGACAGGGCCACGACCGGCACTTCGAGTTCCTTGGCCAGCTGCTTCAGTCCCCGGGTGATGGCGCCAATCTCCAGGTTTCGGTTCTCGTAACGGCCACCCGCGTTCATCAACTGGAGGTAGTCGACTACCAGCAGGGCGAGCCCGCCCTGTGCCTTGAGCCGACGCGCCTTCGAGGCCACCTCCAGCAGCGATGGATTGGCGGAGTCGTCGACGAACAGCCGCGTGCTCTCGCTGTCCTTCCTCGCCTGAAGGAGACGCTTCCAGTCCGGACCAGACAGGCGGCCGCTTCGCAGTTTGTGAAACGGGATGTCCGTCCGCGAGCACAGCACCCGCATGGCGATCTCGCGCTGGCTCATCTCGAGCGAGAAGAAGCCGGCGACCTTCTTCTCGTCCTGGGCGACGTGGACTGCCATGTTCAGCGCCAGGCTCGTCTTTCCCATCCCGGGACGGCCGGCGACGATGACCAGGTTGCCCGGCTGGAGACCGTGCGTCATCCGGTCGAGGTCGACGAATCCGGTTGGCAGGCCGGCTAGCTCGCCCGCTCCCCGCTCCCCTAGTTGTTCGAGTTGCTCGAGTGTCGCTTCGTAGATTTCCTCGAGCGAGACGAACGAACGCGAGACCGCATCCTCGCTGAGGTCGAGAACCTGCCGCTCGGCTTCGGCCAGGGCTTCCTGGGCCTCCAGGCCGCCATCGAGAGCCTTGGTGTAGATCTTCGTGCAGGCGTCGAGGAGGCGCCTCCTCAGAGCCCGTTCCTTGATGATCTCGACGTAGGCGTCGACCCGGCCGAGATCGGGCAGATCCACCTCGAGCGTGGCGAGGTACGCAACGCCGCCGGCTGACTCGAACTCGCCGCGTTGCTCCAGGCGTGCCTGGAGCGTACGCAGGTCGATGGGACTCTCCGCCTCCTGAAGCGCCAGCATCGCTTCGTACAGCAGCCTGTGCCGCTCGAAGTAGTAGTCCTCGGGCTTCAGCCGGCTCGAGGTGGGGGCCAGATGCCGCTCAGCGTCGAGCAGGATCGCGGCCAGCACCGCACGCTCCGACTCCTCGCTATGCGGCAGACTGTGGGTGTCCTCGACGGGTGCGCGCACGGCTCCTCCGGAGCCCTAGCCTAGCGCCGCGACGGCCTCCGCAGGCCCCGGCGACGAAGCTGCGGATTTCGTGAGCCGTGCCAAGATGAGGCGGCGCCGAAATCGCGTCCGGGCGCCGCCGCCGGGTGCCCCAGAGTCCATGGACCAACGTGTCTCTCCGTTCGCGTCACTCGCTTGGCCGACGCTTGTCTGTCTCGGTCTGTTGATCTGCGCCGCCGCCGCCGCCCAGGAGCAGGAGGGCGACCCGCGGGCCGGCACCGAGGCCGAGGATACGGAGGCCGCCGACGAAGAGACCGACCCCTGCGCCTCCGAGTACCTCGAGGGACGTTCGTGGATCGACTGGCTGAACCGCCGCCTCCACCGAACCGCGTGTGAGACGGCGCTGTGGTTCGATCATCTGTTCGGCGACTACCGTCTGGACGAGGAACTGGAAGCGACCTACGGGCGCGCCCTCGTCGGAGTGGTCTGGGACGAGCACTACGGGTTCGAGGAGGAGCTGAGCTTTCGCGCCCGCCTCCACTTCCCGAACATGGAGCGGCGTCTCAACGCCTTCATCGGTCGGGACGACCGGGAGGATGTCCTGGAGGACGTCCAGCGACGAGGCGCGACCTCCCTGCCCCGGATGTTCGACCCGGAAGACGACGAGTGGCTGGTGGGACTCGGTTACCGGCCGATCTCGGGCCGCAACGGCGACCTGGACTTCGATCTCGGCATGAACTTCAACTTTCCGGTCGAACCCTGGGTCCGCGCCCGCTACAAGCACCGTTCATTTCTCTCGGAAACCGATCTCGTCCGCTTCCGGCACACGTTGTTCTGGGAGCGGGAAGACGGTTGGGGGCTGGCGACCCGGATCGACTACGAGCACGCCTTCCCGACCGGTTCCATGCTGAGATGGCGCGGCGCCGGGAAGTTCTCGGACATCACCAGCGGAGTCGACTGGTTCAGCGAGCTGAGCTACTACCACCGGCTGGGCCGCCGCCGCGCCCTCGCGCACCAGGTCGGCGCCAACGGCGAGACGGGCGCGCCGGTCCTGGTCGAGAACTACTTCGTGCGGTTCATCTACCGGCAGCAGATTCTCCGGGAGTGGCTCTTCCTCGAGATCGGTCCCGCCCTGGCCTGGCGTCGCGAAGAACCCGGTGTGCCCCGGGACTCCGTACCGATCCTGCGTTTCGGAGTCGAGATGCTGTTCGGAGACTACCGGGGCCAGGGCACTGCGGCGCCGGTTCCAGGCCGATAGAGTCCACGGCCACGAGAAAACCAGGAAGCGAGGCGCGAGATGAGCGATAGCAGTCCGGGCAATGGCGAAGTGACGGTAGCGGTCGGTGGTGACCTGGTCGCCGAGATCGAGATTCACCGGCCGCCGAACAACTTCTTCGATCTCGACCTGATCGGCGAACTGGCGAGTCTGATCGGGGAACTCGACGAGCGCGACGACTGCCGCGCGGCCGTCCTCTGCTCCGAGGGCAAGCACTTCTGCGCGGGCGCGAACCTGAACGCGCGGCGAGACGCGACCGGCGACGGTGGTGAACGCCATCTCTACGACGAGGCAGTTCGCCTGTTCGACACGAAGACGCCGATCGTGGCCGCGGTCCAGGGCGCGGCGGTCGGCGGCGGCCTGGGACTGGCACTGATGCCCGACTTTCGCGTTGCCTGCCCCGAAGCCCGCTTCTCGGCCAACTTTGCTCGCCTGGGCTTCGTTCAGGGGTTCGGCCTGACCGTGACGCTGCCGCGGCTGGTCGGCCGCCAGCGGGCGATGGAGATGTTCTACACCGGCCGCCGAGTCAAGGGCGAAGAAGCGCTCCGAATCGGCCTCTGCGACGACCTCGTGCCACTGGACCAGGTTCGTGTGCGTGCGCGTGAGCTCGCCCGGGAGATCGCGATCTCGGCGCCGCTCGCAGTGCGTTCGATCCGGGAGATGATGCGGGGACGGCTGGCGACCGAAATCCGCGGCGCAACCGACCATGAAAAGGCGGAGCAGAACCGCCTGAGGCAGACCGCCGACTTCGCGGAAGGAGTCCGCGCCATGACTGAGCGGCGCCCGCCGCGATTCGTCGGCGCCTGACGGAAATCAGGCGCCGGCTGCCGAGGCGAGGACGAAGGTCAGCCAGGCCCCCAGCCAGGCCAGGGCGTTCATGTACGCGAACGTGAAGGCCGGCCATCGCCAGCCCCCGGTTTCGCGCCGGATCACGGCCAGTGTCGACATGCACTGCATCGCGAAGGCGAAGTAGACCAGGAGGGCCAGCGCTGAAGCCCGGGACAGGAGCGGCGCGGTTCCCCCCTCTCCGCTGCCGGCGAGCAGAACGCCGAGGCCTTCCTCGTCCTGCCCCTCCTGGGCGTAGATCTGGGCCAGAGTGGCAACCATCACCTCACGGGCGGCCTGCGAGGCAACCAGGCCGACGTTGACTCGCCAGTCGAAGTCCATGGGCGCGAAAACGGGTTCCAGCAGCCGCCCGGCGGAAGCCGCGTAGCTCCCTTCGAGGACCATCCGCTGGTTCTCGACCACGGAGAGTTCCGGGTCGGCCGGACGTCGCGGCAGGTTGAGCAGGAACCAGAGAACGACGCTGACGGCAAGGATGATCGTGCCCGCGCGGCGCAGGAAGAGCTTTCCCCGGTCCCAGACTCCGAGAGCGATGTCGCTGGGTCGAGGCAGCCGGTACGGCGGGAGCTCGAGATAGAACGGCAGGGCGGCGCCGCGAAGGAGGCCGCGCTTGAACACGGCCGCCGAAAGCAACGCGGCCGCCGTGCCCAGGAAGTAGAGGCCCATCAGCGTCAGTCCCTGCCAGGTAAAGGGGCCAAGGACCGGATCAGCCGGAATGAACGCCGCGATCAGCAGCAGGTAGACGGGCAGCCGGGCCGAGCAGGTCGCGAACGGCGCAACCAGGATCGTGGTCAATCGATCGCGCGGCGATGGGATCGTTCGGGTCGCCATGATGCCGGGAACGGCACAGGCATAGGAGGACAGCAGGGCGATGAAGCAACGGCCCTCCAGGCCGACCCAGCCCATCACGCGGTCGACCACGAAAGCGGCTCGGGCCATGTAACCGCACCCCTCCAGAAACAGAATGACCGCAAAGAGGAGCACGATCTGGGGCAGGAAGACGATCACCGCGCCCACGCCGCGGATCACGCCGTCGGCCATGAGGCGGGTGAGCGCCGTGTCCGGCAGCGTTGCCAGGACCTGGTCGGCGAGTCCGTCCATGAGCCCGGACAGGAAGTCCATGGCCGGAGTGGCCCACGTGAAGATGGCCTGGAAGAAGAAGGCCACGAAGGTCAGAAAGACGGCCGAACCGACGATCGGGTGAAGCAGGAGGCGGTCCAGGCGCCGGGTCCAGCGATTCGGTTCCGGCGCCTGCCGGCGGCAGGCCCCCAGGACTGCGCGCGCCCAGGCGAACCGGTCCTCCGGCGTTCTCGCCTCCGCACCGTGCAAGAGGCTGGGGCTGGCGGTCCAGTCCCAGGGCGAACTGACCAGCGCGCCGAGATCGTCGATGCCGAGGCCGCGGTTGCCGACAACTCCAACCACCGGCACGCCGAGCTCCTCCTGGAGTTCCTTCGGATCGATCTCGCCGTGTCGCGCCTTCAGTTCGTCGATCATCGTCAGGGCGACACAGACCGGCAGGCCCAGGGCGGCCGCTTCGGCCAGCAGCGGCAATCCCCGTTCGATCGTCGTGGCGTCAACCACCACCACGACGCCCTCCGGCGCCGGCTCGCCGAAACCACCTTCTAGCACCCGCACCGCGACCGTCTCGTCTTCCGACTGGGGCTGGAGGCTGTAGACGCCGGGTAGATCGATCAGCCGGACATCGTCGGCACCGAACCTGCTCTGGAGATCGCCCTCACGACGATCGACGGTAACCCCCGGGTAGTTTCCCGCCTTCGCCCGATGCCCGGTGAGGGCGTTGAACAGTGTCGTCTTGCCCGAGTTCGGCGCTCCCAGGATCGCGATACGCCCCGGTCGTCTGGCGGCTTCGCTCGGCCGCAACCGGACCAGTGCCGTCATGGGGCGGCCCGATGGACCCGAATCCGCTGCGCCTCGCTGCGGCGCAGACTGAGGAGCGCGCCCCGAAGCTCGTACATCGCGGGATCGCCGAGCGGCGCCCGGCGAAGGAACCGCACCGGCGCTCCGGTGCAGAAGCCGATTTCCCGGAGGCGTCTGCTGGCGGCACCGGTGCCGGTTACCTCGGCAATCTCAAGCAACCGCCCGTCGCGAGCGTCGGCCACGTCGGCCAGGGTTCGGTCCATTTCGGACCGGGAGAGTACCAGTTTCGAACCGAGCTTGCCCCTGTCATCCGGGAATGGTGGTGCCGGAGGCGGGATTCGAACCCGCACGCCCTCAGAGGGGCGGGGGAGCAAAGAGCGCAGCAAGTCCCCGCAGGGGACGCCGTGGCGTGGCAGCCGGGTGGTGCCGGAGGCGGGATTCGAACCCGCACGCCCTCAGAGGGGCGGGGGATTTTAAGTCCCCTGCGTCTGCCGTTCCGCCACTCCGGCGCTTGCGATGCGAGTCGAGAGTCTGGAGGCGACGGCCGGATTCGAACCGGCGAATAAGGGTTTTGCAGACCCTCGCCTTACCACTTGGCCACGTCGCCTCGGGGACCTCGCTACCGGTCTCAGGCCGCGTGGATCGCGTGGAGCGGGAAACGGGATTCGAACCCGCGACCCCAACCTTGGCAAGGTTGTGCTCTACCACTGAGCTATTCCCGCGCCCGAGCGAACCCAGCCGTGCAACCGGCAGGCCCTGATTCGCGAGAATACGGCCCGCCTCTGGACAGTGTCAACTCACTCCGGAAGCCGGAGCGCCGGTCAGAGCCAGCTCCGGCGTCCGGAGTCGTCGACCGTGAACGCGTCGGGGTAGTGCGTGAAGGTCCAGGCGCCTTCGTCGGCCGACCAGGTCGCCGTGACGACATCGAAGCGGCAGGGGCGGCGCCGGAGAGCCGACTGCTCCGGCAGGCACAGGAAGGCCTCCGCGGCCCGAACCAGACGCCCCCGCTTGCGGCGGTCCACCGCAGCCACGGCGCCCCCGAATCGCGGGTCGAAACGGGCCTTGACCTCCACGAAGCAGAGCGTCTCGCCGTCCATCGTGATCAGGTCGAGTTCGCCGACCGGTGAGTCGAAGTTCCGCTCCAGAATCCGGTGGCCTCGGGCCTGGAGCAACTCGGCAGCGGCCCGCTCGGCTTCCGCGCCGCTCAGGCGCGGCTGCGATTCTCTGCCAGGGCGCACGGCACGCGGTTCTTTCAGGATCGCTTCCAGCGGCTGCCGCCCGCGGCGTCTTCCACCACGACTCCGGCCTCGCTCAGCTGGTCGCGGATGCGGTCCGCGGCAGCGAAGTCGCGGCTGGCACGCGCTTCGCTCCTGGCCTCGACCAGGCCGTCGATCTCGGCGTCGGTCAGCGCGCCACCGACTTCCGTGGACTCGGCCCAGGCCCCGCCGTCGAGTACGGCCAGGACCTGATCGGCCCGGTCGAGCGAGGCCTCGACCCGAGCCCTGCCGCCGGCTGGCAGCCCGTGGTCGATAAACGCGTTCACCTCATGCACGAAGCTGAAGACCGCGCCCAGAGCGCCGGCGGTGTTCAGGTCGTCGGCGAGCGCCGCCGTGAAGGCGCTCTCGAAGTCGCTGGCGGCCCGATCCAGTGGAGCCGGATCGCTCTCCTTCTCCACCTCGTGGGCAAGCCGGAAGCGCATGTCGTCGATGCGCTTCAGCGCACGGCCGGCGGCAGACAGCTTGTCGAACGTGAAGTCCAGTTGCTGGCGGTAGTGCACCGATGCCAGCAGATAGCGGATCGCACGGGCGGAAAGGCCGCGGTCGAGAAGATCGCCCATTGTGTAGCAGTTGCCGAGGGACTTGGACATCTTCTCGCCGTCCACCGTCAGGTGCTCCGAGTGGAGCCAGTAGCGCGCCTGCGGACTGTCGTTGGCCGACTCGCTCTGGGCGATCTCGTTTTCGTGGTGGGGAAAGAGGTTGTCCACACCGCCGCAGTGGATGTCGAAGGTGGTTCCCAGGTACTTCTGGCTCATCGCCGAGCACTCGATGTGCCATCCCGGACGTCCCGGACCCCAGGGCGATGGCCACTCGGGCTCGCCCTCCTTCGCCCCCTTCCAGAGAACAAAGTCGCGCGCATCCTCCTTGGCGTACTCGTCACTCTCCACGCGCTGGCCGCGCCGCACCTGATCGAGATCGATCCCTGACAACTTCCCGTAGTCCTCGTCGGCGGCGATCCGGAAGAAGACCGAATCGTCGGCCCGGTAGGCGTAGCCCGCCGCCAGTAGACGCTCGATCATGGTGATCATCTCGGCCACATGCTCGGTCGCCCGGGGATAGTGCTCCACCGGTTCGATGCGAAGGGTTGCCAGGTCCTCGAAGAATGACGCGACGTGGGGCGCCGTGAAGCTCCCGATGTCGACATTCGCCTCGCCGGCCGCGGCGATGATCTTGTCCTCGACATCCGTGAGGTTCATCGCCTGGGTGACCCGGTAGCCGAAGAACCGCAGCGTGCGGCGCAGGATGTCCTCGAAGATGAACGTCCGCAGGTTGCCGATGTGTACCCGGTCGTAGACCGTCGGGCCGCAGGTGTAGAGACGAACATGGCCGGGCTCGAGCGGCTCAAGTTCCTGCAGGCGCCGTCCGAGGGAGTTGAAAAGCTTCACTGGCTTCATCGCAACCGGGGGCAGTCCGGCGTGAAGGAGCGACAGTAGCAACGCGTGTCGACTCGGGTCCAGACGTCGATGTCGCCGGTTCGGGGGGTCGGCTTCAAAGGTCGATCGAGACCGTTCCTCCGTGCCAGTCCAGGGCCAGCCGGTCGCCGAAGCTGTCGAGGGCCTCCTCGCCGCTGAAGTCCAATCGACCGTTGCCGTTGGCGATGGCGGTGAACCGAACGACGGCGATGGTGCCGCCGTCCGACAGACCGGAGACCGGTCCCAGGTGGGTGGCGCCGACGAGGAGCCGGCCCGCTGCCGCCTCCTTCGCCTCCAGGTTGGGGAAGACGCCCCCGCCGTGACTCTCGTAGCGCAGCAGGTCCGCCGGAAACCGGAGTTCGAAGCTCAGTCCGTACAGGTCGTCTACGCCTACCGCGTAGACCTCGAGTTCGAGTGTCGCCCCGCTGGAGCTGCCACGAAGAGCGATCGCGTCGTCGTCAGGCATCGCAGGCGAGAAGCTGACCCCGCCGGTTGTGACCGGACTCACCGGAGCAGTCGGACTCCCTCCCCCGCTCTCGCAGGCGAACAGGCTCATCGTCGCGAGCACCGTCGCTGCCATCGGAACGCGCACCGGTCGCGACGGTAGCGGAAGCTCTCAGTTGCCGCCGGCGACGGCCGGTTCGGGCGACCGCAAACGGCGCAGGAAACTCTTCGCGCGCTGCCGGCGCAACCCCCGGAGACGGTCGACGAACAGGATGCCGTCCAGATGGTCCAGCTCGTGCTGAATTGCCCTCGCTTCGAGTTCGTCTGCGTCGATTTCGTATGCCTCGCCGTGCAGGTCGCGAGCGGCGACGCGGACGGAGGCGGGGCGTGTGACCTGATCGGTGAAGTCGGGAATCGAGAGACAGCCTTCGGTGTCCGTAGCGACGCCGCCGGCATCGAGGATCTCCGGATTGACGAGCACCCGGACCGCCTCCGGATCCACCCCCGCGGTGGCGTCCACTACCGCGACGCGCAATTCGACGCCGACCTGCGGCGCCGCAAGGCCGACTCCGGGAGCCTCGTGCATCGTCTGGATCATGTCGTCGACCAGGCGCTTCAGATCGGGACCGAAGTCCTCAACCGGCGCACACCTTGCCCGCAACACCGGATCCGGGTACTGACGAATGGGAAGAACGGGCATGCGTTACGCGGCCGACGCAGGGGCTTGAGGGAATCATACGAAAAGGCGCCAGCTACGCTCCGGCCCGTCCTCTGGAGGTGACGGGCATGTCCCGGTCGACGGTCCTGGACGGTTCGAATGCCCGGATTGCCCGAGACGAACCGGAGCCAGCCACCTGGCACGCCGTTTGCTCAATCCCAGAAATGGTAGCTTCCCTTAGCTCCGATTCCTTGGGGGACTGTGAGATGAGACACCCGCTTCCGATCAGCATTCTCGCGCTTCCGATCGTCTTCGCCGCGTCCGGCGCCAAAGCAGCGAACACCCCAGGCCAGGAAGAGACGGACGGACTCGCCGGCGTCTACAGTTTCGTCGGCGCGCTGGACGGAGACGCGACCCTGTTCGCGGCTCGTTCCGGCGCCCAGAGCGAACTCGAACTCCATCTGCCGATTCTGCGAGGTGATCGGATCTGGACGACGCCGAACGCGCGACTCGCCGTGCTCATGTCGGACGGTTCGATCCTGGCTCTGGATCACGACTCCGAGATCACCCTCGAACGGATCGCCGGATCGCCGGACGGCGAGGATCAGGACTCGCTCTACGTCCTGCATCGGGGGCGGCTGAGTCTGGAGGTCGAAGACCACCTTCTCGAATCGGAGTTGCCGGTGGTGGACACCGCGAACTCCAGGGTCTACATGAAGCAGGGGGGCCGCTACCAGATTCACAGTGATGGCAGCCGCTGGACCGAGGTGACGGTTCTCGCCGGATTCGCGGAAGTCGTGACGCAGCGCGGGTCGGTGATCGTTCGCGGCGGTGAGACGCTCGTTGCCAACGGTCTCGACAATCCCTGGATCGAACTCCAGAATGGTGCGGGAGTGGCGGCTGCCGCCCTGGATGAATGGACCGCAGGTCATCGCGCCAGTCTCGTGGCCTATGCCGCCGTCGATGCCGGCGGCTACCGCGACACCCTGGGCGCCCATGGCGAGTGGGTCGAGGTCGACGATCGACGGGCCTGGAAGCCGCGCGTCGAAGAGAACTGGCAGCCCTACAGCCGGGGCCGGTGGACGGACACTCCCGCCGGGCTGTACTGGGTGGCGCGGGATCCCTGGGGGCCGCTCACCTATCACTACGGAAGCTGGAACCGGCATCCGGCCTGGGGCTGGATCTGGTACCCGGGCTTCGCGTACGCCCCCAGCCACGTTTACTGGTACTGGGGACCGTCCTACGTCGGCTGGATTCCGAGCGGCTACTACCACCACTACTACCGGCGTCTGGGTTATGGCCTCCGCTTCGGGCTCTACGGCTGGGCGGGCGGCTACTGGGATCCGTTCAACACCTGGATCTTCTGCCCGACCGGCTACCTGGGTTACGGCCGCGGCTACACCTACGGCCATTCCCTGCGGCGTCGCCATGCCGAACTCGAACGCGGCATCATCACGACAGACACCCGCGGCATCGACCGCCGGAACTGGCGCGACCCGGCGGCGACCCAGCGGGTCCTGATCAACCGGCGCGGCGGACTGGACGGCAGCGAGATCCCGAACGCCGACAGCTTCGTGGCGCGGCGGCCCGACCTCGACCCCACGTTCGGAAGTGAGATCAGGCGCAGCGACACCGACCCCGCGGTCGTGTCGGTACGTCGTGCCGGGCCTTCCGGGGACTCCGGGTTGACGAGCGTCACGGCCGGCGGCGTCCGGGCGGCTCCCTCAAGCCGGCCGGCGCGGGACGGCGGCGCGGCCGTCGGGATCCGCCGCGGCGCCCCGGTCTCCGCCACCCAGGACGACGAACCTGCGAAGCCAAGCGTGTCCATCAGGAAAGCCGCGCCCGCGAGCCCGGGCGCAGCGCCTGCACCGAGCCGACGGCCCACAGCCGGTCGCCGCGTGCTGGACGCCATTCGGAGCAGGGACTCTGGTGCGAGCCCAACGCGGGTGCGGTCGACGCCTCGAACTGCGACGCCCAGGGCGACGCCTCCCACGGGGGTGCGCTCGACACCGCGGGCTGCGACGCCCAGGACCGCGCCTCCAACCCGGGTACGCTCGACACCGCGAACTTCGACGCCCAAGGCCGCGCCCCCCACCCGGGTGCGCTCGACACCGCGAACTTCGACGCCCAGGGCCGCGCC
>VYDI01000047.1 GCA_009843505.1 Holophagales bacterium
CCACCACCACCGCCGCTTCTGACGGTCGCCTTGAAGACGGCGTCGAAGGCCGGATTGCCGGCGAGATCCCGGATCGGATCGGATCCCGGCGTGTAGGTGACGGTCGCCTGTTCGCCCGGGCGGAGCGGCGGAGTGACCGTCAAGGTGATCGTGCTGCCGGCGACGCTCACGGCGGCAACGGTCCGATCGCCATCGGCCTCGACCGTGAAGCCGGTGAGATCAGGACTCCCGGTCTTGAGGGCCTCGCTGAACGCCACAGCGATCGTCGACGTGTGCACGACGCTGTCACCGGGCAGCACGTACGGCCTGACCCCGTCCACCCGGTGGCCGGGCTGTGGCCCCAGGGCCGGATAGGTCAGGTTGGCGTTGCGACTCGAGCCGTCGATGATCGTCGCCCCGTTGAGTTCGATCTCGCCGGCCGGGACGCGGACCCCATCGGTGTCGAGGTCGCCGATCCGGGCGATCACACCCGCCGACCGGATTTGATCGCCCATGCCCGGAGGCCAGCCTTCAGCGATGTCGTAGCTGAAGGTGAGAGCCGAGGTTCCCGAGCCCGTCCGGTAGGCAGCATGCTCGACGAGTCCACCTACCTCCAGCTCGAGCAGCGGATCACCGTTCGTGGTGTCCACGGTCACGTCGCCGTCGAAGGCCACGTCGATGTCGATCCGATCTCCGCCGGCGTAGATCCCGTCCGTGCCGGGCGTCGAGCCGATGCCGACCGACCCAACGCTGGCGGCGCCGGAGTCGGGGGAGAATCCCGACTGCCTCGTCGTGTGGTTGACGATTGGCGACAGGGGCACGCTCGGGACCGTGTTGCCCCGGAGATCCTGAATCGCGGCGGCGCCCGGCGTGTAGGTGACCCACAGACGTTCCCCGTGGATCAGCGGGGGGAGGACGACCAGCTCGACGGTCGAACCGTCGACGGAGGCGGTCAAGACCCTGCGATCCCTGTCAGCTCGCCGTGCCTGGACCTGGAAGGCTCCGGAGTCCGGGGTCGAGGACTGGTCCAGAGCCTCGGAGAAGTTCAGGGTCACGACGTTGCCGTCCGCTTCGGGCGTACCGGCCAGCAGCGGCTTCACTCCGTCCACCTTGTGCCGGGCGTCCGCCGGCAGCTCGGGATGGTCGAGGTCGGCATCGCCTCCGCTGCCGGTGATCGTGCCGCCGTTCAGCCGCAATCGTCCGGCTGGAACGCTCAGACCGTCGCTGTCTTCGTCGCCCGTAGCGACGGTTTGCCTCCAGTGATAGGTCAGGAAGGTGGCGACGGGAAGCGAAAGCCCCTCGCTTGTCTCGTAGCGGAAGGTCAGTTCCGTTGTTCCCGAGCCGCTCACGTAGTGAGCTGTTCGAAGCAGACCTCCCACCTTCAGTTGGAGTGAAGGAGTGCCATCGGACGTGGTCACGGTGACCTCTCCGTCGAAGGTGACCTTGATGTCGACGGATTCACCGCCGCGGTAGATCGAGCCCAGGCTGGGCGTCGAGTCGAAGGCGAGTGCGGTGACAGTCGGTCCCTCGGCGGATGCGGGTTCCGGCTCCGGGGTCTGGTTCATCGCCGTTCCCCCACCGCCAAAGGCCCTTTGGCCGGCCGGATCCCGGATCTCGCTCGTGTAGGACACGTTGACGACCACGGCATCGTCGTGCTCCACGGGCTGGTCGAGGGTCAGCCTGAGTTCGTTGCCGGCCACCACCGCGTTGGTCACCTTCCAGTTGCGGACCTCGGTGGAGATCGCACGAACGGTGGTGTCGCTGGTTCGCGGCGACCCGGTCGAGTCGAGCGGTTCCCGATAGAAGACAGTGACCGTGTCGCCGTTCACCACGGGTGGGCGACTGAACACGGGCCGGATGCTGTCGACCTTGTGGCCCGGCTGTACGGCGAGGCCGGGGTGGGTGAGCAGCGCCGCCTGATTCGATGCGTTCGTGATCGTGCCGCCGTTCAGCGAAATCGAGCCTGCCTCGATGCTCACACCGTCCAGGTCCTCCTCGCCGCCGTGGGCGGCTTGGAGGTGGTGGTGGTTGATCATGGTTGCCGCTTCGGGTGGGTAGCCGCCGACGTGGACCTGGTAGCTGAAGACCATCCAGTCGTCCCTGGACCGCTGGAGACCCGCACGTCGGGCGACATCGCCGATCCGAATGTCGACCGAGGGATAACCACCGGACGTCCACACGCTTACGTTCTGGTCGAAAGTCACCGTGACTTCGATCAGGTCCTCGTCGGTGTAGAAGCCGCTGCTGCCCGGATCGGAGGTGATTTCGATGCCGGTGACCTGGGGCGCCGACTGAGCGATGGCCGGCGAAACCGGCAGCACGCAGGCCGTCAGCAGGGCGAGCGGGGGCCGACGCCTGGCGCCGGGCTTACGCCAAAGCTCTGCGTCGTGGCGCCGAGGCACCATCGACCTTCCGACTCCTCTGTGGGAATGGTCTTACTGGCGAGGGGGAGACGGCGCACGGATACGCCCGTTGCGGCCCAGGCGGCGACGTTCGGCCGGCGCGGATTCGTGGACTTCTACCGTTCCCGAGGAGATGGAGATCAAGAGGGGCTCCCCTGTATCCAAGGCGGCCGACGTGCCCGAGGGGTCAGGCCGCCTGAACTTGCGTTTTCGTCGCGCGGGAGGAGAACACAGGGCCCCCTGAGTGTCAATACCGGAAATGGTCTCCGGGACGAGGGCGGGAAGAGGCGGCGCCGAACTCGGGGAGGTAACCTTCCGTTTCGGTGCCTGCCGTGAACCGGGGCTCCGGGAGGAGACGATGCAATGAGACTCGCCAATCACCTGTGGAACCGCTTCGGCGGCCTGGCTCTTGACGACATCCCGGCGGAAGCGCGTACTGTGGCTGGCCAGTGTGTGCTCGACTGGTTCGGCTGCGCGCTCGCGGGTAGCCGCGAGCCGCTGTCCGGGATCCTGCGAGATGAGCTGGGCGGTCAGGCCGGGCCGTGCTCCATCGTCGGCACGGAGCTGCACTGCGCTGCCGGCGTCGCGGCGCTCGTCAACGGCGCCGCGAGTCATGCGCTCGATTTCGACGACACCCACAGCATGATGGGCGGCCATCCCACGGTGCCGGTGTTCCCGGCCGCTCTGGCGCAGGCTCAGGAGATGGGCGCGAGCGGCGAGCGGTTGCTGGTGGCCTTCGTTGTCGGCATCGAGGTCGAGTCGCGCGTCGGCGCGCTCATCGGCGGCGCGCCGTACGTCAAGGGCTGGCACTCGACCTCGACGATCGGCGTCCACGGCGCCGCGGCGGCCGCGTGCCACCTGCTGGGCGCGAGCAACGAGCAGTTCGCTCACGCGCTCGGCCTTGCGGCGTCCCAGGCCAGCGGTCTCAAGGCGAACTTCGGGACGATGACGAAGCCGTTCCATGCCGGTCACGCCGCCGAGCGCGGATTGCTGTCGGCGCGGCTCGCGATGCGGGGTTTCACCTCGAACCCCGAGGCCGTCGACGGCCGGCAGGGCTACGCCGACGCCGCGGCGAAGGGCCACGAGGAAGTCAACTGGAAGCGGCTCGAGGAGCAGGACGGCCGCTTCCTGATCGAGGACACGCTGTTCAAGTACCACGCCGCCTGCTACCTGACCCACGCGGCGATCGAGTCGGTGGGGCGGCTGCGTCCGCAGTTGGCGGCCGCGGGGGTTGCGGCAGGGGACGTCGAGAAGGCGATTGTCACGGTGCATCCGGGGTTGCTCGACGTCTGCGGCATTCCGGAACCGAAGACCGGCCTGGAGGCAAAGTTCAGTCTGGTCGCCACGACGTCGCTGGCGATGCTGGGGATCGACACGACCGCCACCGGGACGTTCGTTGACGAGACGCTGGACGATCCGGAGGTTGCCCGGATGATCGACAGGGTCGAGGTTCGGACGGATCGGGGTCTCGGGCACACCCAGGCGCGCGTCGAGCTACGGGCGAATGGGCATTCGCTCGAGGAGTTCCATGACACCGGGATTCCGGCAACGGACCTGGCGGCGCAGGGCGCGAAGCTGGCGGCAAAGATGACGGGTCTGACGGCGCCGTTGCTTGGGGCGGAGGCGAGCGACCGGTTGCGGGAGTTGTCGTTGGGTCTGGAGGCGGTGGGCGACGTTCGCGAGCTCTGCTGAAGGGCTCGCCGCTACCCCTCGATCCCCCCGATGCACATGTACTTGATCTCGAGGTAGTCGTCCAGGCCGTACTTCGACCCTTCGCGGCCGTGGCCGGATTCCTTCATGCCGCCGAAGGGGGCCATCTCGTTGGAGATGATGCCTTCGTTGATGCCGACGATGCCGTACTCGAGCGCCTCGCTGACCCGCCAGATGCGGCCGACGTCGCGGGCGTAGAAGTAGCTCGCCAGGCCGAACTCGGTGTCGTTGGCCATGGCGATCGCTTCTTCTTCGGTGCTGAACTTCATCAGCGGTGCGATGGGGCCGAAGATCTCTTCGCGGAAGACGCGCATGTCGTCCGTGACGCCGGTGAGGATCGTGGGCTGGACGAAGCACTCGCCGAGATCGGACTGGCCGCCGCCGATCTCGACGGTGGCGCCCCGGTCGACCGCGTCGGTGACGCGACTGGTCACGTTCGCGACGGCCTCGGTGCTGATCAGCGGGCCGACGGTGACGCCGTCCTCGGCGCCGTCGCCCATCTTGATCCCGGCCACCGCCGCGGCGAGCTTCTCGGCGAACTCGTCGTAGACGCCTTCCTGGACGAGGATGCGGTTGGCGCAGACGCAGGTCTGGCCGGCGTTTCGGAATTTGCAGATCATGGCGCCGGCCACCGCCGCGTCCAGGTCGGCGTCGTCGAACACGATGAAGGGCGCGTTGCCGCCCAGTTCCATCGACATCCGCTTCATCGTGCCCGCGCACTGAGACATGAGCAGCTTGCCGACCGCGGTGGAACCCGTGAAGGTGAGCTTGCGGACGGTGGGATTGGACGTCAGTTCCTTGCCGATCTCCTCGGTCTGGCCGCAGAGGATGTTGATCACTCCGGCCGGGATGCCCGCCCGCTCCGCCAGCTCCGCCAGCGCATTGGCTGACAGGGGCGTCTCGTTGGCCGGCTTGCAGACGACCGTGCAGCCGGCGGCGAGGGCCGGCGCGATCTTGCGCGCGAGCATGGCGTTGGGGAAGTTCCAGGGCGTGATGCAGGCGACCACGCCGACCGGCTGCTTGATGGTGACGACGCGCTTGTCGTTGGCGGGCTGGGGGATCGTGTCGCCGTACACCCGCTTGGCCTCTTCGGCGAACCACTCGACGTAGCTGGCGCCGTAGGCGATCTCCCCGCGGGCCTCGAAGAGGGGCTTGCCCTGTTCCGCGGTCATCATCCGGGCCAGGTCTTCCTGGCTCTCCATCATCAGGTCGAACCAGCGGCGCAGCAGCGCGGCGCGCTCCTTGGCCGTGGTGTGCCGCCACTGGTCGAAGGCCCTTCCGGCAGCCTCGATGGCGCGCCTCGTCTCGGCGCCGCCGCAGCAGGAGACCTCGGCCAGGGTCTCGCCGTTGGCCGGATTCTCGACGGCGAGGGTCTCGCCGGAGTCCGCGTCGACCCACTGGCCGTCGATGTAGGCCTGGTCGCGGAGAAGGCCGGGGTCGGTCAGGTCGATGCGGTCGGCCGGGACTCGGGTGGCTACGGAGGTGGCAGTAGTCATGGACGTCACTCCCTCGTGGTCGCCGCTTCGCGGCGTGTTGTTTCCCGCGGGGCAGAAGACCCGCGGATACTGCCGGCGAGGACGCCGGCGCACCCAGTGTGATCCTACAGATCGCCGGCGGCTGTCGCGAAAGCGGCTAGATTCTCTCAGCCGCGGAGAAGATTCGTTCGCGGGGTCGCAAGGAGACCGATGGTCCGTTTGTCCGACATGCCCGAGGTCGAAGCCGCCCACCTGGTGGCGAAGGAGTGCGTGCCGTTCGCGACGCGACCCTGGGTGGAGGGTCCGCCGCTGGCGGAACGGCGGGTGGCGCTCGTGACCTCGGCCGGCCTGCACCGGGTCGGCGATCGCGCCTTCTCGACGGTCGACCTGAGCTACCGCGTGATTCCGGGCTCGATCTCGACGAACGACCTGACGATGACGCACTCGTCCGTCCACTTCGATCGGACGGGCTTCCGCGAGGACGTGAACGTCGTGTTTCCCCTGGATCGCCTGCGCGAGCTGGAGAGCGAGGGGACGATCGGATCGGTCGCCGGCTACCACTACTCGCTGATGGGCGCGGGCTGGCCGCCCGAGGCGATTGAAGCCACGATGCGCGAACTCGCCGCAAGGCTCAGGGAGGACGGAGTGGAGGCGGTCTGCCTCTGTCCCGTGTGACCGAACTGCACCCGCGCCGTGGGCGCGGCAAGTCACTACCTGGAAGACGAAGGCATCGCGACGACGGGTATCAGCCTGGTGCGGAACAACACGGAGCGGATGGAGCTGCCCCGGTTCCTGTGGGTGCCGTTCGAGCTGGGGCGTCCGTTCGGCGCGCCTCACGAGCCGGACTTTCAGCGCCGGGTTCTGCGCGCGGCGCTCGGGCTGCTGGAGCGGCGGGACGGCCCCGTCATCCTGGAGGACTTTCCCGATGAGGCTCCCGCCGGCGACGTCGGCGGCGCCGCGTGGTCCTGCCCCGTCTCGTTCGGCGGCAATTCTGACGACGACGCGGGGCTGGTCAGCGAAGTCCTGGCGGAGTTGCGCCGCCTCGCTCCCTGGCAGGAGACGTACGTGGCGCAGCGCGGCCGGTCCGCGCCGGCGGCGAGCGGACTGAGCCACGAGCAGATCGTGCGCGGACTGGGCGAAGTGGCCGCCGGCGCCAGGGACCCCTCCGTCGCCACGAACCTGCCGCTCCCCGAATGGGTGCGCCTGGGCTGCGACGACCTGCGCACCTGGTACATGGAGGCGGCCCAGGGCCGCCCCGGCCGGGCGACTTCGCTCGAGCTGCGGGACTGGTTCTGGCGAGAGACGGCGCTGGCCCGCCTGATCGGCGCAGCCGGCGTGCGGCTCGCCGGCTCGGAACACCCGGCGCTCCACATGTTCGGCCGCCGCGCCATGGTCCCCCGCGTCTACATGGACGACCTGATGCCCGGCGTCGAGCCGTATGTCCAGTAACCGGCACCGTGCAACGACAGCGCTCCACACTAGGTGCGCCGGCGTCCCCGCCGGCATCCGGCGCTAGCATCGCCGCATGAACAGCGAGAGCCACACGCGGGACCC
The DNA here is from genome assembly GCA_009843505.1 of Holophagales bacterium. Classification (GTDB taxonomy): domain Bacteria; phylum Acidobacteriota; class Thermoanaerobaculia; order Multivoradales; family Multivoraceae; genus Multivorans; species Multivorans azotirespirans. Next base: position 7,121 of record VYDI01000047.1, read on the forward strand.
GGGCCAGCAGAGGGAGTCACTCTGAGTCAGCTCCTGCAGGTTCTCGTCAATGGTCTGGCCGTCGGCTGTATCTACGGTCTGATCGCTCTCGGCTTCGTCCTCGTCTACAAGGCGACCGAGATGGTGAACTTCGCCCAGGGCGATCTCATGATGCTGGGCGCCTTCATGGCGGTGACCCTGATCGGCGACTTCGGTCTGCCCTGGGCGCTGGGGTTGTTGCTGTCGGTCCTGGCGCTGGCGGTCTTCGGCTATCTGCTCGACGCCTTCGTGCTGCGCCGCGTTCTGGGCGAACCGCAGTTCGCCATCGTGATGCTGACGATCGGGCTGGGCTTCATCTTCCGCGCCGTGGCGGGACTGGTGTGGGGCTACGACCCGCGGAGCTTTCCCACTCCGTACACCGGCAAGTCGCTGCGTGTCGGCGAAGTCGTCGTGAGCTACGAGAACTTCGCGATCCTGCTGGGCACCCTCATCCTCTGCGTCGTGCTGTTCCTCTTCTTCCGCCACACGCGGCTCGGCATCGGCATGCAGGCCACGTCGCAGAACCAGCTCGCGGCGTACTACGTCGGCATCCCGGTCAAGCGAGTCTTCTCCCTGGTGTGGGCGATCTCCGCCGGAGTCGCCGCCGTGGCCGGGATCCTCCTGGCGCCCGTCTCGCTCGTCCAGCCCGGGATGGGATTCATCGGGATCAAGGCCTTCGCGGCCGCGGTGATCGGCGGCTTCGGCTCGATCCCCGGCGCGCTGCTCGGCGGCTGGATCATCGGCGTCGCCGAGCAGGTCGCGGGGGTCTACCTGCCCGCCGGTTTCCAGGAGATGTCCGCCTACGGCATTCTCATTCTGGCCTTGATCCTGCGGCCCCAAGGCCTGTTCGCGCAGATTCAGCGAAAGAAAGTCTGACGGGCGGCGAGCATCGAATGCGGTTCCTCTTCAAGACCCACTACAACCAGGACATCGACCACCTCAAGCACGGTGGCGACCGGTTCTGGTACGGCCTGCTCCTGGTGCTCGTCGCCGCGGCGCCAGCGGCGCTCGGCACCTTCTATCTGGGCGAGCTCAACCTGGTGATGATCTACGCCATCGCCGGCGTCGGTCTGATGCTGCTCGTGGGCTACACCGGCCAGGTGAGCCTGGGCCACGCGGCGTTCCTGGCGATCGGCGCCTATACCCACTCGCTCCTGCTGGGCGCCGGTCTGCCGTTCCTCCTGTCGATCGTCGCGGCGGTTCTGGTCTCGGCGCTCGTCGGCGCCGGCGTGGGGTGGATCGCGCTCCGGATGACCGGCATCTATCTCGCCATCGCCACCCTGGCCTTCGCCATGCTCACCGAGCAGACGATCTCGCGCGCGGAGTGGCTCACCGGGGGCTTTCGCGGCCTCGCCGTTCCGCAGGCGAGCCTCTTCGGGATGCCGCTCACGCAGGGCTGGCAGCACTACTACGTGACGCTCACGCTCCTCGTCGTGACCCTCCTCGCGGCGCTCAACATCCTGCGGTCCTCGACGGGAAGGGCCATGGTCGCCATCCGTGACTCGGAGATCTCGGCGGAGAGCGTCGGCATCAACCTGGCCGTCTACAAGACCCTCGCTTTCGCTCTGAGCGCCGGCATCACCGGCCTCGCCGGCGCTCTCTTCGCGCATCGCCTCGGCTACCTCTCGCCCGACGCCTTCACGTTCCTCATCTCGCTGCAACTCCTCCTGATGGTCGTGGTCGGTGGGGTCGGCTCGATGCGCGGCGTCATCTACGGCGCGCTCTTCATCGGCTTCCTGCCTCAACTCCTCGCGATCGCCCGCGACACGCTGCCGCCGCAGATCGCTCAGGCTCCCGGACTCGAGCCGGGCATCTTCGGCCTCATCCTCGTGCTGGTGATCCTCTTCGAGCCCCAGGGCATCTTCGGCCGCTGGCTCAAGATCAAGAGCTACTTCCAGTTGTTCCCGCTCTATCGCCGGGCGACGCACCGGCGCCAGAAGACCTACCTGCGCACGGAGCGACTGAGGTGAGCTACCTCGCCGTCGAGGACCTGTCGATCAGCTTCGGGGGCATTCGTGCCGTCGACGACGTGAGCTTCGACGTCGAGGAGGGCGAGGTGTTCGCCATCATCGGACCGAACGGAGCCGGCAAGACGACGCTCTTCAACCTGGTGAGCGGCATCTACTTCCCCGACGCCGGGAGTGTTCGGTTCGCGGGCCGCGACATCACCTCGCTGCCGGCGCATCGCATCGCGCCGCTCGGCCTCGCGCGCACCTTCCAGAACATCGAGCTCTTCGAGCACGCCACCGTTCTGCAGAACCTTCTCATCGGCCGTCATGTCCACCGGCGCTCGACGGCGCTGTCCCATCTCCTGTTCCTCCCCGCGGTGAGGCGGGAGGAGCTCGAGCACCGGCGCCGCGTGGAAGACGTCATCGACCTCCTCGAGCTCGCCCACTACCGGGAGCAGAGGATCGCGAACCTGCCCTACGGGGTGCGCAAGGTCGTGGAGGTGGGCCGCGCGCTCTGCCTGGAGCCGAAGCTGCTGCTCCTCGACGAGCCGACTTCCGGGCTGAACCCCGAGGAGAGCGAGGACATGGGATTCTGGATCGAGGACATCAACCGCGACCTCGGCGTCACGGTCGTCATGGTGGCGCACGACATGGGTCTCGTGAGCCGGGTGGCGGGGCGGGTGCTCGCCCTCAACGAAGGTCGTGTGATCGCGGAGGGCAGCCCCGCGGACGTGCAGAAGAACCCCGCCGTCGTCGACGCCTATCTGGGAGCGGACTAGGTGCTGCTCGAGCTCAAGAACGTCGAGACCTACTACGGTCCGATCATGGCGATCCGCGGCGTCAGCCTCGCGGTGCCCGAAGGCCGAATCGTCGCCGTTCTGGGCGCCAACGGCGCGGGCAAGACGACCATCCTCCGTACGATCTCCGGCGTGATGGATCCCCAGAAGGGCGGGATCGTCTTCGCCGGCGAGGACATCGCGCGCCGCGACCCGGACGCCGTCATGCGCCTCGGCCTGAGCCACGTGCCGGAGGGCCGGGAGGTCTTTCCCTTCCTCTCGGTGAGCGAGAACCTCCGAATGGGCGCCTTCACTCGCCGCGACCGCGCCCGCATCGCCGACGATCTCGAGCGCGTCTACGACTACTTCCCGGCACTCGCCGATCGGGCCTCGCAACAGGCGAGCCAGCTCTCCGGCGGCGAGCAGCAGATGCTCGCCATCGGCCGTGCCCTGATGGCGCATCCGAGGATGCTGCTGCTCGACGAGCCGTCGCTCGGGCTGTCTCCGATCCTGGTCCACCAGATCTTCGAGATCATCAACCGCATCAACGAGGAGCAGGGCATGACGATCCTCGTCGTCGAGCAGAACGCCCACGTCGCGCTGCGACACTCGCACTACGGCTACGTGCTCGAGAACGGACGGGTGGTCATGGACGACACGTGCGAGAAGCTCGAGAGCTCGCCGGACATTCAGGAGTTCTATCTCGGCATGAAGGACCAGATGCCGAGGGGGGTCCGCCGGTGGAAGAAGCGCAAGACCTGGAGGTGAGCATGGGCGGCCCCGAATCGAACCCCGATCTCGTGCGTGAGACGCGCACGGCCGACGACGGCCGCGAGCTCGTGTTCTGGCGCGACACCAGCTTCGCCGGCACCGTGCCGACGATGTTCTGGAGCCGCGTCGAGAAGTACGGCGACCGCACAGCACTGCGGGAGAAGGACTTCGGCATCTGGCAGGACGTCTCCTGGCGCACCTTCGGCGAGAAGGCGCGCCATACGGGGCTGGCGCTGCGGTCGCTCGGCTTCGGCAGGGGCGACGTCGCCTGCATCCTCTCCAACACGATCACCGAGTGGATGTTCGCCGACATGGGGGTGCTCGGCGTCGGCGGCGTGTGCGCGGGGATCTACCCGACGGATGCGGCCGAGCAGGTGGACTACCTGGTCAACGACTCGGGCTGCAAGGTGATGTTCGTCGAAGACGAGGAGCAGCTCGACAAGGTGCTCGAGGTGCGTGAGAAGTGCCCGACGCTCGAGCAGATCGTCATCTTTGACATGGAGGGCCTGCGGGACTTCGAAGATCCGCGGGCCATGAGCTATGACGACCTGCTCGCGCTCGGACGCGAACAGGACGAGCTCCACCCCGAGGCCTGGGCCGAGTGCCTCGAGCTGGCGAAGCCCGAGGACCTCGCGATCCTCGTCTACACCTCCGGCACCACCGGGCCTCCGAAGGGGGCGATGATCAGCCACCACAACCTCGTGTTCCAGTGCGTCAACGCCCCGCACGTCCTCTCGCAGAACGAGGACGACGAGCGCATGGCCTTCCTGCCGCTGTGCCACATCGCTGAGCGGATCTTCGTCTACGGTTCGCTCTACACCGGCACGAAGCTCAACTTCGTCGAGAATCCGGAAACGGTGCCCGAGAACGCTCAGGAGATCCAGCCGACGCTGTTCTTTTCGGTGCCGCGCGTGTGGGAGAAGTTCTACTCGGCCATCAGCATCGCCCTCTCCGACGCCACCTCCTTGCAGAAATGGGCGTACGGGAAGGCGATCGGGATCGGGTTCAAGCGGGCGGACAAACGCCTCGAGGGCGAGAAGCCGGGGGCGGTCCTGGAGCTCGCCTACCGCCTCGGCGATGCGCTCGTGCTGCGCAACATTCGCAAGTTCCTGGGCCTCGACCGCTGTCGCTGGATCGGCACCGGAGCCGCGCCGATCTCACCCGATCTGATCCGCTGGTATCTCGCACTCGGCATCGACATGGTGGAGGGCTACGGCCAGACCGAGAACACCGGCATCGCCTCCATCCTGGAGCCGGGCGAGATCAGGCCCGGCACCGTCGGCCGCTCCGTTCCCTACGGCGAGATCAGGATCTCCGGGGAGGGCGAGATCCTGATCCGCGGAGAGTTCGTCTTCATGGGTTACCTCAACCAGCCGGAGAAGACGGCCGAGACGATTCGTGACGGGTGGCTCCACACCGGCGACGTCGGCGAGATCGACGAGGACGGCTTTCTCAAGATCACCGACCGGATGAAGGACATCATCATCACGGCCGGCGGCAAGAACATCACGCCGAGTGAGATCGAGAACCAGCTCAAGTTCTCGCCCTACATTGCCGACGCGGTGGTGATTGGCGACAAGCGCAAGTTCCTGACGTGTCTCGTGATGATCGACCACGACAACGTCGTCAAGTACGCTCAGGATCATCACGTGCCCTTCACCAACTACCAGAGCCTGTGTGCCGCGGAGGAGATCGTCGAGTTGATCCAGGCTGAGGTGGAGGCGGTCAACGCGAAGTTCGCGCGCGTCGAGCAGGTGAAGAAGTTCCGCCTCATCGACCAGGAGCTGACCCCCGAGGACGACGAGCTCACGCCGACGATGAAGCTCAAACGCAAGTTCGTGAACGAGAAGTACCGACCCCTGATCGATTCGATGTACGGAGGACAGCAGGCATGACCGATAGACACCGTTCCCTCACCGTTGCTTGCTTGTTGCTTGGCGCCGTCCTGGCGGGATGCGGAAGCTCCGATCCCGAAACCTCGGAAACGGCCGGGGAGATCGTGCTCGGCACCTACACCGACCTGTCCGGTCCGGCCGCGGCCATCGGTGTCGGCAGCATCAACGCGGCGCGAATGATCTTCGATGCCGTGAACGAGGAAGGCGGCATCCACGGCCGCCAGATCCGCTTCGTCGTCGAGGACAATCAGTACCAGGTGCCTCGCGCGGTCCAGGCGGCCAACAAGCTGATCCACCGCGACCGGATCTTCGCCATGGTGGGCGCCCTCGGGACGCCGATGAACAACGCCGTCATGACCAGCCAGTTCGAGGCGGGCGTTCCGAACATCTTCCCGCTCTCTGGCGCGCGTTCGATGGCGGAACCGCTGCATCGGCTGAAGTTCGCCGGCATCTCCACCTACTACGACCAGATGCGCGCCGCCATCAGGTACTTCGTCGAGGAGAGGGGCAAGGAGCGCATCTGCACGATGACCCAGGACACCGACTACGGAACGGAGATGACCGACGCAGCGAACGATCAGCTCGGCGAGATGGGCCGGGAGGTCATCGACTCGACCGCCCACAGGCCTCTCGACACCGACTTCAGCGCGGCGATCCTCAAGCTTCGGCAGGCCGACTGCGATCTGATCGTGCTCGGAACGATCATCGGCGACACGATCCTGGCGATCTCGGCGGCACGGGGGATCGACTGGGACGTCGACTTCGTCGGCCCGATCGCGGCGTTCGAGTCCGAGGTCGCGGAGGCGGAGGGCGGTGTGACCAATGGCTTCTACGCGATGACGTCGTTCGAGTTTCCTTACGCCGATCATCCCAGTCAGGAGGTCCGCGACTTCCTCGCCGATTACGAGGAACGCTACGGCCAGGAGCCCAACACCGGCTCGCTCCTGGGCTGGTTGGTCGCCGACTTCACGGTCAGGGCTCTACGCGACGCCGGGCCGGACCTCACGGTCGATTCGCTGGTCGCCGCGATCGAGTCGATCGACGACTACCAGGACATCTTCGGTGGCCCGGTCCTGAGCTTCGGGCCGGAGAAGCGTGTCGGCTCGGACGAGTCGTTCCTCGCTGAGGTACAGGACGGACGCTGGGTGCGCGTCACGGAGAACCTGTCCTACTGACGCGGGGGTAACCGTTGCAGAGGCGTCGAATGACGAGGTGTGCGCGTAGCGGCGTCTGGCTGACAGCTCTTCTTCTCGTGTCTCTCGGTTGTGCGGATGAACCTGCCGAGGTCCCGGCTCGAGCCAGCGAAGGGGCCGCTTCGGTGGAGCAGAGATCATCGACTCGAAACGCCTACTTCGGCGACCTGCACGTCCACACCAAGTACTCCTTCGACGCCTACATCTACGGCACCCGAAACGATCCGGACGACGCCTACAGGTTCGCCAGGGGAGAAGCGCTGACCCACCCAGCCGGAATCGAAATGCGCCTGAAGGCGCCGCTCGACTTCCTCGCGGTTGCCGACCATGCCACCTACCTGGGCATGTTCGAGCAGATGGACAACCCCGATTCCGACGTTGGCCGACATCCGCTGTCGATCGCACTCCGAAGCGCCGAAACGCCCGACGATCGCACCGCCGTTTTCCGGGAAGTAATGCCGCGTCAGAGAGGCTATGTCGATTCGGACGACCTGCTCGATCTCGGCATCGTAGCGAGCGCATGGCGGGAGATCATCGCCGCCGCTGAGCGCCACAACGATCCAGGCACTTTCACCACCCTCATCGCCTACGAGTTCACTGCCAGCGGTCCCACAGGGGAGAACCTGCATCGAAACGTGATCTTCCGTGGCTCGAACGTGCCGAACATTCCTTTCAGTCGCATTGACGCCAGGAACAACCCGGAGAAGCTGTGGGACTGGATGGACCGGCAGCGCGAACAGGGCATCGAGTCTCTGGCGATCCCCCACAACTCCAACGGTTCAGACGGATGGATGTTCCGGTTGACCGATAGAGAAGGCAATGCTCTCGACCAGGCCGGCGCCGAGCAGCGGATGCGAAACGAGCCGCTGGTCGAGGTAACCCAGGTCAAGGGCACCTCTGACACGCATCCGCTCCTGTCTCCGAACGACGAGTGGGCTGACTTCGGGATCATCGAAGGGACCATCGGCAATGACTCTCAGAGCAGGCCCCAGGGCAGCTACGTACGCGATGCCTACCTGAACGGCCTGGCCATGGAAGAGGAGCAGGGCTTCAATCCCTTTCGCTTCGGCCTCATCGGCTCCTCGGATACCCACAATGCAGCCGGGTCGTTTCGGGAAGAGGATTACTGGAGCAAGGCCGGCCTGTTGGACATCACACCGGAGCAGCGAGGGTCGGTTCCCCGGGCCGAAACCGGCGAGTACGGCGACGGGTCCAGCCAGTACTGGGGCGCCTCGGGTCTGGCCGGAGTGTGGGCCGAATCGAACACCAGGGAGGACATCTTTCGCGCCTTGCAGCGGAAGGAGACCTTTGGCACTACCGGCCCTCGCATGCGGGTCCGCTTCTTCGCCGGCTACGACCTCGACGAGACGACGCTGGCTGGATCGGACAGGCTCACCAGGGCCTACGCCGGCGGCGTCCCCATGGGAGGAGACCTGATAGCCGATGGCGAGCCACGGGCTCCGCGCTTTCTGCTGTGGGCGACCAGGGATCCCACCGCCGCTCCCCTTGCTCGATTACAGGTGATCAAGGGATGGACGGCGGACGGCGCGAAGCATGAGCGGGTCTACGACGCAGCCTGCTCCGAAGGCTCGACTCCGGACGACACCCATCGCTGCCCCGACAACGGGGCCAGGGTCGATCTGAGCACCTGCGCGACGACGGAAGGCCGAGGTGCTTCAGAACTCGAGGCGTTGTGGCAGGACCCGGACTTCGATCCTGGCCAACGCGCCTTCTACTACGTTCGCGTGCTGCAGAATCCGACCTGCCGCTGGTCGACGTGGGACGCGATCCGGGCGGGAACGGCGCCGAAGCCCGGCCTGCCTCCCACCATCCAGGAGCGTGCCTGGTCGTCGCCCATCTGGTACGTCCCCTAGGAGCCTGCGCGACAGAAACTGGGTGCGCCGGCGTCCCCGCCGGCATCCGGCGCGAAGCGCCGGCTTCTGGACCTTCTGCCGCGCTAGCCTATTCGAGTCCGAACGCCAGCAGCACGTTGCCCGTCCCTGACGCGTAGCCCGACCCCGTGAACAGCATGCCGTCGACGACGGTTGGCCCCGGACCGTTCAGCATGCCGCCCCTGGCCGGCACATCGTTGACGGTCTCGAACTCCTGGGCCGTGTCGTACTCCCAGATGACGCGGCCGTCGGCGGTCGAGTACGCGCGAAGCATGCCGTCCATCGCGCCGGCGAAGACCACGCCCGGGATCGCCGTCGCCGCCGCGTCCTGCCCGGAGCCGCACCGTTGCGGGGAGGAGTCGGGACAGTTGGCCGCCGGCGTTGGCGTGTGCCACGCCAGCTCGCCCGTCTCCACGCGAATCGCGGCCAGGCCGCCCTTCGACCGCGACGGCGCAGCGATTCCGCGGTGCTCCGACGGTTGGTACAGGAGGGGGAAGTAGGCCAGCCGCCCGTCGGTGGCGCCACCAAACGTGATGTTCGCGCGCTTCTCCGTGTCCGCGCCCGCGTAGAGTTCCCACAGCACCGCCCCCTCGTGGTCAGGGTCGAGCGCATAGACCCGGCCGTTCTGCTGCCCGACGACGAGAATCGTCCGCCGGTCCGGCAGCATGTGAAGCATGACCGCCACCACATCGACATCGACGTTTTCGGCAACTTTCTCGGGGTCGGGGCAGTTGAGGTTCGCGATGCGCTGGGGATCCGCTCGCTTGGGATCCCTCGGGCGGCCTTGCACATCGATCCGGCCGGGACACCTGCTGAGGTAGGCATCCAGGGCCGTCAACTGGTTCAGCCACAGCCGCTTCCCGGTCTCGAGATCGAAGGCGATGACGGCGTCGGTGTCACTGGCCGCGGGCGCGGTGTAGCCGTTTCCACTACCGATGTACAAGGCCCCTCGAGCAGCATCGATGACCGGCGCGCCCCAGACCGCCCCCCCGGCCGGGGCCCACTGTTGAGTGCCCTGCGCGTTCTTCATCGTGGGCCTGGGTTCTTCGGCAATCGCGTAGCTCTTCCAGATCTGCTCGCCGGTGTTCGCGTCATACGCCACCACGCTGCCCCGGAATGTGCAGCACTCGTACCAGAGGTGGCGGCCTGCCAGTTCTTCGAGTGAGGAAACGGGCACGTAGAGCCGGCCGGCGTGAAGTCTGGGGGCGGCGGTGATGCGCGCGATCGGATGAGTGTCGGCGCGTTGCGTCCACAGCAGCTCACCGGTTTCGGCATTGACGGCATAGACGTTCGCCCTGGCGTCCCCGAAGTACGCGGCGTAGCGCGCCGTCCCCGCGCCGGTGACGGGTCCAATGGTGACGGAGGAGCGGACAACCCATCGCGATTCGAACGACCAGTAGACACAGCCGGTCGCCGCATCCAACGAGTAGACATAGCCCGTGTCGGATCCCGCGTAGAGCCTTCCCCCCACGACCGTCGGCGAACCAGCGGCGGCCCTGACCCCGCCCGGGTATCCGAATGCCCACTTCAACGTCAGGCGCGGCACCTGGTCCGGGGTCAACCCGGCTGCCGTGGCCGGCTGGAAGCGCGAGTTGCCAACATCCGGGCTCCAGCCGTTCCACCCCGCGCCGGCGAACGGGTCGCCGAATGGTTCGCTCGGACACGGATTGGGCATCGATGCGGCATCCCCACCGGCCGTCCCAAGCGCGCGGCCCGCGGCCCACTGAGCCACCTCTCGCCTCTCCTCGTCGGTCAGTCCGGGCACCTCCACCGACATCGTGCCTGTCGTCAGCGACTCGAGCACCCGCTCGGGGGTGAACTGCCGCAACGCCTCCCGATCCGGGGCTTGGGAGCCGGGCTCCGGGTTTCCATGACAGGGTGCGCAGTGCTCCTCGAATAATGAGCCGCCTGGCTGGGCCCATCCAGTCACGGGCGTCAGGATCACAGCCATCATCAACGAAGGACGCAGGAGTCTCGGCATGGCGGTGTCCTCCGACCAGCCTAGGGCAACGCGAACACGAAGACGCCGCTACCGCCTCGCGGGTTGTGTTCGTCGGGTACGAGGTCGGCTGGGAGAAGCGTCGCCCAGCTCGATCGGCTGATCGACCGGCCGGCCACGAACGCGACGAACTGCTTGCCGTCCACGGCATAGGTGATCGGGAACCCGTTCGCCATCGTCGGGAGCCGGCTCTGCCAGAGCGGCTCGCCGTTTCGCACGTCGTAGGCGTAGACGTGGCGGCCCCAGTCGCCGATGAACACGAGGTCCCCGCCGGTCGTCAGCGCCGCCGTGTTGAAGGGCACCCGGAGGCGCTGGCGCCAGAGGGTCTCGCCGGTCCGCAGGTCCAGTGCTCGAAACTCGCCCAGTTCGTTCGGCGCCTGCGGATGAAAGTGATTCGTCCGTCCGGGCCTGCTGCCTCCGCCGCCGCCCCCGGCGCGTTTCTCGACCGGGCCGAATGTGACGGTCTGACAACTGAGATTGAGCGGCACGTAGAACGCCTCGGTCCCGGGGTGATACGCCATCGCCCGCAGGCTCTTGAAGCCAGCAGTACTGGGGCAGAAGGAGAGCTCCTCGCCGACGTCAGTTAGCATCCCGTCCCGGTAAGTCACCTCACCGGTCCGCGAGTCGACATCCAGGATGTTCTGATAGCCGAGGTCGGTCGCGCGCCCGAACTCGCCCGTGACCCGGTCGATCTCCCACAAAATCCCGAGCTTGCCCATCGTGAACAGCGAACGCTTGCCGTCGTAGTCGATCAGGATGCGCTCGAACGACTCGTCCATGTCGTGCGCATCGCCCGGGATGTGCTGGTAGTACCACCTCATCTCACCGGTCGCGGGGTCGAGCGCGAGCGTCGAGTTGCTGTAGAGGGCGGCGCCGTCGGTGCCGCGTGCGTCGCGGTTGTGCGGCTTCGGCTGCGACGTACCCCAGTAGACGAGCCCGGTGACCGGGTCATAGCTCCCGGTCATCCAGGCGTCGCTCCCCGCGCGAAACATGAGCGGCAAGTCGCCCCAGGTGTCGCCGCCGCGCTCGCCGGGCCGGGCAATGGTCGAGGTTCGCCAGAGCAACCGGCCGGTGCGGCCGTCGACGCCGACGATGTAGCAGGTGTCGTCACGGTAACGCCCGCAGCCTGTCAGCCCGGAGACGATCGTCCCGTCGGCGACGATCGGTCCGTTCGAAAAGGTAAAGCCTTCCTGATCGCCCCCGACCGGCGTGTCCCAACGCGCCTCGCCCGTCCGGGCATCCAGCCCGACGATGTGCGCATCGACCGTGTTCAGGATCACCAGATCCTGGTAGACAGCCATGCTGCGCGTCTGCGCCGCGCTTCGGCGTCGCACGTCCAGCTCACGGCGGTACTCCCAGATGAAGTCGCCGGTGCGCGCGTCGAGCGCCTGGACCACGTTGCCCGGGTTCGCGACATACATGACGCCGTCGTGCACGATGGGCGTCGTCTGCGACACTCCGCGTTCGAGGCCCCAGGACCAGGCGAGCCGGAGTTCCCCTACATTGCTCCGGTCGATCTGGTCAAGCGGGCTGTAGCCCCAACCGTTCAGGGTGCGCCGCCAGTTCAACCAGTCGCCCGGGTCGGGATTCTGGAGCATCGCATCGGTGACCGGGGTGAAGTCCCGGCCCTGGGCCTGGGCGAGATTCGCCGTCGCCATGGCGAAGGCAGCGCATATGTAGGCTGTGACCAATGCGCGACCCTTCATGTCAACCTCCAGCGATGACTCTACACCTCGTTCAATCCAGGAGAAGGGCATGGCGCTAGAGAACTACGCCGATCTCGTTCAGACAACCTGGTATCCGCCACGAGAGTCAGATGCGGGCGTGCTATTCAAAGTTGTCGACGAGCGCCCTCAAAGCGCCAACGCCCATGGGAACGACAATGTCGGTTTCGCGGCAGATTATCGGCAATACAGTGCTCAGTGCGGAGTCATCCGCCCGCCGAGCCTCTACCGCCGGAACCTCGGTCCTGTCTTTGAAAGGGTTCTGACGGCACCGCCTGGTGCCGTCATCATCGAAACAGGGTGTGGTGTAGGTATCGGCGCGCTTGGCATCAAGAGACGGCATATGGCGCGCGGTCCTGGCGTCGTCCACTACCTGGCCCTGGATGCTCAGGGCCATATGGATCAGGTGTTTCGTGATCTATCACGGGAGGGAGTGGCCGTCGACGGGCTGGTTCGAAGGGCCTTGTGCAAGACCCTGGAGCTGCAACCCGATGCAACGGACCGCGCGGTACTCGCGGAGATCATGGCCTGCCTGATGAGCGGTCTTGCCTTTCTGCCACATGGCATGGCCGAGGATGTGTTGAGCAGCGCGCTCATCCCAGAACGAATCGCCCAGCCGGTTCTCTGGTTCGAGCAGCAGGGGGCGCGTCAGTACAGTCCTGACAAGCTGCCGCTTTACCTTGGCGTCTTGCGGCAACTGTTTCAGGGGAACGCGGACTCAATGGGGATGTGCCACCTGATCGGGATGGATACGGGGTACAGTCTTGCCTTTGTAGAAGTACCCGGTGGATTCATCCCTCTCGAGTACTACCTCGAGCATCATTTCGAAGACATGTTCCATGTCGAGATGGTGTCGGGCGCGCAGGGAGTCAAGGTGGAAACGTGTACCGCGATGACGTTGCACCTGTACCGGCCGAGCCGTCCTCCTGATGAGATCGATCTGGGGCTTGAGCTGGCTCGTTACATGACCATCGAGATCGACTTCGGTCCAAGCCCGATAGCAGGACAGGACCGGAAGGTGCTGGCGCCGGCGACCCTGTATTGTCCAGTGTAACCTCAGTGTCGTTCTCAGTTCGATCTGGTTGGCGAGATGCGAAGAGAGACCGTCAAGGCCGGAATCGGCCGCGAAAGGAGATCGCGATGACTTGCCGTAGCGCAGGTACGCCGCTGACCCGGCTGCCGTTCGCCCTGGCCCTCGTAGGTGTGTTTGGGATCGTGGCGGCCGGCACCGCAGCCTGGGCGGCCGACGACAGCGGCTGGAAAGCGCCGCGCAACGCCTTCGGTCAGCCTGATCTTCAGGGGGTCTGGGCCAACAACATCGCGACTCCGCTCGAGCGGCCCGAGGCCCTGGCCGGTCGGGAGACCCTCACCGACGCCGAGCTGGCCGCGATCCGGGAGAGGGCGGAGTCGCTCTTCGGTCTCGATAGTGACGATGCCGCGTTTGGCGACAGCGTCTTCAACCTCGCTCTGAACGAGGCAGAGTCGTTCACGTCGACGGACGCCGCCACCGGCAACTACAACCAGTTCTGGGTCGCCGAGCGCGACTGGGACAACCGCACCTCGCTGATCGTCGACCCTCCGAACGGCCGCCTGCCCCCCCTGACGGACGAAGGCGAGAAGCGTGCCGCCGTGCTTCGTGCGGCCAGAAACGCACGGGCAGCGGGTCCGGAGGATCGCAGCCTCACCGAGCGCTGCATCTCCTTCGGCGTACCTCGCCTCCGCGCCGCCTACAACAGCTACACCCAGATCTTTCAGGGCGAGGACCATGTCGTCTTGCTCATGGAGATGATCCACGACGCGCGCGTCGTCCCGATCGACGGCAGGCCCCACCTGCCGGAGGACGTCCGGCTTTGGCACGGCGACTCGAGGGGTCACTGGGAAGGCGAGACTCTGGTCATCGAGACCCGCAACTTCTCGGACACCGGTGGCTATCGGGGAGCGACCGGCAACCTGCAGCTCGTGGAACGGCTGACTCGGGTGGGGCCCGAGACCCTGGAGTACGTGGTCACGCTCGACGATCCGCAGACCTGGACGGAGCCGTGGACCGTGATGATCCCGCTCAGGAAGTCGCCCGACGATCTCTTCGAGTTCGCCTGTCACGAGGGTAACTACGGCCTGGAGGGGATCCTCGCCGGGGCGCGGGCAGAAGAGGCCGCATTGGCGGCATCAAGATAGACGACTGGGGGCTCAGGACGTCGCGGCACTGGCCGCCAGGTTTCTGACGGTATCGATCATGTCGGTCATCGCGCTACCAGAGCCGAACACTGCCGCGACACCCTTGTCGAGCATCTTCCCGGCGTCCTCCTCGGTAATGACCGAACCACCGAGAACCACGGGCACGTCGAGGTCGTTCTGCTTCAGCAGCTCGAGGAGTTCGGGTGTGTAGTACAGATACTCCCAGGAATGAGAGCTGATGCCGATGACATCCGCGTCTTCCTGCATGGCAGCCTGCACGATGGTCTCCGGGGTGTTGAAGCAACCGGTGTAGATGACCTCCATACCCTGGTCGCGAAGCATCCTGGCGATGCCGATTGCGCCCAGCTCGTGCTGGTCCATACCCAGCACGCCGACCAGCACGCGAATCGGGGTCACTGCGCACTTCCGATGGGCGACTCGAGATGACCGTAGGGGTCGTAGGGTGTGCCCCAGGCCTGACGGAGAATGCCGGCGATCTCACCCATGGTTGCCCCGGCCAGCGTGCACTCGAGCACCGCTTCAAGCATGTTCTCGTCGGTCTGCACGACGTCGTGCAAGCGCTGAAGCGAGTCCAGCAACGGTTTGTGATCGCGCTTGTCGCGGTAAGCCGATATCTCCTCAACCCGATCGAAGAGGGGTTCGATCTTCTCCTCGCTGATATCCCGCAGCAGCGTGTCCTGCTCGGCGGGCATCTGGTGTACGTTCATTCCGACTTTCAGCACTTCCCCGTCGTGGACCTGCCGGTGGTAGCGGCCCATCGTGCCGTGGAAGAACTGTTTGAAGTAACCACTGCTGACCAGCTCGGCCGGATCGCCGAGCGACTCGATCTCGTTGACCATGTCCAGAATCCTGGCTTCGACCTCATCGGTGAGCGACTCCATGAACCACGATCCACCGAACGGATCCTGCACGCTGTTGATGTTCGTCTCGAGGTCAATCACCTGCTGCGTGCGCAGCCCGACCAGATGCGCCTCCTTGCTGGGGGTTCGGTAGCCCTCGTCAAAGGTCGAGATCTCGAGCGCGGTGACCCCGGCCAGTCCGAGTGCGACCGTCTGGACCGCGCCGCGCACGATGTTGTTGGCTGGCTGCTCGGTCGTCAGCGAAAGTCCCGAGGTGTGCACGGCGATGTTGACCGCCTGTGAGCGCGGGTCCTTGGCGCCGAACTCTTCTTTCATCATGCGCGCGAAGATGCGACGCATGGCGCGGATCTTCGCGATCTCCTCGTAGAAGTCCATCGAGCAATTGGTGAGGATGGCGATGCGCGGGGCGAAGCTGTCGATGTCGAGACCGCGTGCGAGAAGCGCGCGCACGATGTGCCGTATCTCGACGAAGCCGAGGGCCGCCTCCTCGACCGCGTTCAGGCCCGCTTCACTGAAGAAATAGGTGTCTTCGAGAAAACCGTGGAATTTCGGCATCTCCTTGCTGCAGAACTCGATGACGTCGCAGGACATCCGCAGGTGGAGATCGAAGGGCATCTTGTACGCATAGGAGCAGTGTTCGGAGTAGAACGGCCACTCGATCACGGAACCGCGGAGCACGCCCGGCGAGACACCGCGTTCCTTCGCGAGCAGATAGAGGCTTGCCACCGTGAACATCGACGGCCCGGAACTCGAAATCGACATCTGGTCGAGCGGGATGCCGTCGAGCAGTTGGCGGTAATCATCATGACGACAGAGTGAGACGCCTTGCGTGCCAACGGTGTATCGCGCGAGTGGGTGATCGGGATCCATCAACGACATCGTTGGACTGTCACCGATCACATCGAGACCGGTCTGGCCCAGAGTCATCAGATACTTGAACTGCTCATTTGAGCGTTTGGGATCGCCTTCACCGGACAACTCGCGCTGAATCCAGCCCCGCCCGGAATAGGCACGGGTGCCGCGGGTAAACGGGTACTCCCCCGGATTGCCGAAGCGCCTGCTGTAGTCGCCATTCGCATCGGAGGGCCCGTAAACGGGTGACAGGTTGATACCCGAGCGGGTCGCGTTTTCTTTCATGGTGATTCTCCCGTACCGAGCGGGCCGATGAAACACACGGTTTCCCGGAACCGTACGACTATACTCGAGACGTCGGGCCCGGTGTTAGGCTTGCGGGTTGATGTCACGATTTGATCAGGATGCATGAGAGGAAGGACGCGTGAAGAGAGTCGTCCGATCCCTGTCGACTGTCGCGCTCGTGCTCGGCCTGAATCCTGGAATCGCCGCCGCCGGCGACGGGGTGCCGCGGACTGCCAGTGGCCGTCCCGATCTCACGGGGAACTACAACGCGGCGACGGTGACCCCGCTCCAGCGCCCGGAACGCTACGGTGACAACCTCTATCTCAGCAAGGAGGAGGTGGCGCGGATCGAGGGCAACATGGCTGCGCGAATCGAGGAGGAATCCGAGGCGAGCGACCCGGATCGTGAGGCGCCACCCGAGGGTGGCGACGGATCGGACGGCGGTTCTGGCAACGTCGGCGGCTACAACTTCTTCTGGCTCGACCGGGGCACCGAGGCCTTCGCGGTGGATGGCAGGTTTCGTACTTCGATTCTGATCGATCCACCGAACGGTCGTTTTCCACCGATGACCGAGAGCGCGGCCAAACGCAGGGCCGCGACCGAAGCAAAGATCGTGCGCGGCGACAACGACGGCACGGCATTCTGGCTCGACAGCGACGAGCCCGGACCGTTCGACGGTCCGGAGTCGCTGCTGGCCCAGGAGCGTTGCATCGTGGGGTTCACCGGCGCCGCGCCGACGCTCCCCAGCGGCTACAACAACTACAAGACCATCGTCCAGACCGAGGATCACGTCATGATTCTGATCGAGATGGTTCACGACGCGCGGGTGGTGCGGATGAAGTCCGAGGGACGCGCCGTAGAGCATCTGCCGTCGGAGATCAAGAAGTGGGCCGGCGATTCGATCGGGTGGTGGGAGGGCGACACGTTGGTCGTCGACACGACGAACTTCCATCCCGACGCGTTTCTCCTTGGTGGCTCCACGGAGATGCACGTAGTCGAGCGCTTTACCAAGCTCGAGGACGGCGACGTGCTCTACCGCTTCACGGTGGACGATCCCTCATCGTGGACAGCGCCCTGGACCGGCGAGTATGTGTTGCGTTCGACGACTGACCGGGTCTTCGAGTACGCCTGCCACGAGGGGAACTACTCCCTGGGGAACATCCTGCGCGGCGCTCGCGTGCTCGAGGCGGACGCGTTGGGGAACTCCGGAGAGTAGGCCACCGGGCCTCAGAAGAAGAGCTGAACCGTCTGACCGTGAAGCGAGTGCAGGGTTCCGCGATGGTTGATCCACATTGGCTCGGAGAGTTCAGCCTCCCACGCAGCCAGCTCGCTCTCCAGGCGCTCGACGATCTCGGGGTGTCGATCGGCTATGTTGCTGGTTTCGCCGATGTCGGCCTCCAGGTCGTACAGAACGGTGGTCTGACCCATGGGTGAGTCGTCGGGCGGGTACGCCGCCCCCGGCAGGACCTGGCCCGGCGGCCCGGCTGGGATCCGGATATCGGTGTTGTTCACTTTCCACATCTTCCACTTGCCCCAGCGGATGGCGATGTTCGGTGCCGCCCGCCAATAGAGAAACTCGTGCGGCGGTTCGCTGGTCTCGCCGCGCAGATGGGGAAGCAGATCGACGCTGTCCGGGCTATCCGCTACGAAACCGCTCGCGGCAGCGAACGTGGCGTAGAGATCGAGAGCGCTGGCAAGCCCGTGGTAGACCTCGCCCTGAGGAAGGCCCGCCGGCCACTTGAGGATGAAGGGGACGCGATGACCGCCTTCCAGGTGGTAGCGCTTGTGCCCCGCCAGCGGCGCGTTGGTGCAGATCGGCTCGGGCATGTAGTTGATGCACCCATTGTCGGAGAGAAAGACGACCAGCGTGTTGCGCTCGAGGTCGTGCTTGCGTAGAGCCGCGACGACGTCGCCGACGTAGTCGTCGAGCGAGACGACCATCGCGGCGTAGACGCGCGCTCCATCGCCTTCGATGTGCTGCGCCCGCTCCATGTACTCGTCGGTCGCCTGCAGCGGGGTGTGCGGAGTGTTGGGTGTCAGCATCAGGAGGAAGCGCTCGTCGGCGTGGCGATCGATGAAGTCGACCGCCTTCTCGGCAAAGACGTCCGTCAGATACTCCTCGACCTCGATCACCTCGAAGCCGTCGCGGATGACACGCGACGCGCTGGTGCGGGTGGTGGGGGCTCCCTCGGCGGGCCACTCGTGTGTGCCTGGAAGTCGGGAGTCGATGTAGCTGGAGGCGCCTCCCAGCAATCCGTAGAACTCGTCGAAGCCGCGGTGGAGTGGATGGTGCGGCTCGGCGACGCCCAGGTGCCACTTGCCGATCAGGCCGGTGGCATAGCCGGCGTCCTGAAAGTGGTTGGCGACCGTTCTCTGATCCAGCGGAAGTCCGAGGTCGTGGTCGGTTGGGTTGTACTCCCAGCCGAAGCGATTCTGATAGCGCCCGGTGTGGAAACCCGCACGCATCGGGCTGCAGACGGCTGCGGACACATGACCGTCGGTCAGGCGCACGCCGTCGCGTGCCAACTGGTCGATGTGAGGCGTGGGGATCTGCGAGCCGTACACACCGATGTCGCCGTAGCCCAGGTCGTCGGCGACGATGACGACGATGTTCGGCGGCGGCGGTGGCGCCGGTGGGGGAACCGGGGCCTCCGGTCGTGGCTCGGAAGGTTGACAGCCGAACGCGGCGATCAGTCCCGCGGCGAGCGCGCAGTCTCGGAATCGAAGCGCCATCATCACTTTGTTAGTCACCTCCGGAGGGGAGCGCGAGTGCGACCACACCAGGAATGCTGTCCTCGGCAGCTTCTCTTCCGCCGCCGACGCTTACCGCGAGATACTGACGACCCCCCGCTTCGTAAGTGATGAGGTTCGAATTGGGGGTGTCGGGGAGCTCGATGCCGCCGAGGTAGGTTCCGGTCTTCTTGTCGTAGACGCTGATCTCGGCCGGTCGATCCGTGTTGGGGGGATCGGCGGCGGTGGTGTCTTCGGCATGATGGGTGACGAACAACAGGGTCCTGGTCACCAGCGGCGCTGCGTTCCGGTTCGGGGAGCCCAGCCGATCCAGGCCCAGGTGCTTGATCGCCGGGTGGTTGCGCGGCCCCTCACCGTGGGCCGCGACCCAGACGTGCTCGCCGGTAGCGAGATCGATCGCGGTGACGCGTCCGTATGGCGGCTTGACCAGCGGCAGACCTCGAGGCCCCTCGACGTGCTCGTACCAGCCGTCGGGTACGTAACGCAGATCCGATCGATTGGGGTCGGGCGCGGTGAGCGAAACGGATCTCGGCGTGGAGTAGGAAGGCACGTAGACCATGCCGCTTTCGGGGTCCACCGCGGTGCCGGTCCAGTTGGTGCCTCCACCCGGACCGGGCTGCTGGATCACCGGTTTGCCCTCGCCCGCGACCCGAGGCGGCGTGTAGAGAGGCGCCAGCTCGTACGCACTCGCGATCTCGAGGGCTTCTTCCCGAAGCTGGGGCGTGAAGTCGGTCAGGTCGTCTACGGTGATGCCCTGGCGATCGTAGGCGGCGGGCCTGGTGGGGAAGGGCTGGGTCGGCGAGGCGCGCTCTCCGGGCACCTCGCTCGGAGGGACGGGACGCTCTTCGATCGACCAGAGCGGCTCTCCCGTCACCGCATCGAAGACGAAGAGGAAGGCCTGCTTGCTGGCTTGCGCCACTACCTTCCGGAGCTTGCCGTCCACCATCAGATCGATCCTGTTCGGCGGCGGTGGCAGGTCGTAGTCCCAGAGGCCGTGGTGCACGATCTGGAAGTGCCAGCGCTTTTCGCCGGTCTCGCAGTCGACCGCCACCAGGCTCTCGGCGTAGAGGTTGTCGCCAAGGCGGTGACCACCGTAGAGGTCACTGGTCGGTGTGCCGATCGGCAGATAGGCGAGGCCGAGCTCTTCGTCGACGGTGATCATCGACCACACATTCGTGTTGCCGCTGTAGCGCCACGACTCGTTCTCCCAGGTCTCCGTGCCCTCCTCTCCCTGCTGGGGGATCGTGTGAAAGACCCACGCCAGGGCGCCGCTCTCGGCGTCATAGGCGCGCACGAAGCCCGGCGGCGCCTCTTGATGTGTGGCGATGTCGGCCACGATCGAGCCCACGATCACGGTGTCGCGACAGATCGCCGGCGGCGAGCTGTGTGTGGTTCGCGACTCGAGGACCTTGCGGCCCAGATCCCTGGTCATCGCCAGTGCGCCCCGATTCCCGAAGGCGGGATCGGGCCTGCCGGTCGACGCGTCGAGCGAGATCAGGCGCCGGTCGTGCGTGGCCATCATCACCCGTTGCTTCGTTCCCTTACGCCAGACCGCCACTCCGCGGTGATGGAACCCCATGTTCGCCGGCCGTCCCGCCTCCCAGCTCTGGGGGTCGTAGCCCCACAGCGGCTTGCCCGAGGCGGCGTCGATCGCCGCCACCTGGCCGAGGGGGGTGCTCACGTACATGCGGCCGTCGATGACGACCGGAATGGCCTTGAAGGACCGCGGCCTGATCGAGTC
Organism: Holophagales bacterium; assembly: GCA_009843505.1. Classification (GTDB taxonomy): domain Bacteria; phylum Acidobacteriota; class Thermoanaerobaculia; order Multivoradales; family Multivoraceae; genus Multivorans; species Multivorans azotirespirans. The sequence goes on from VYDI01000047.1 coordinate 28,023, forward strand.
AGGCAGGTTCGGAACCTGCCTGTCGACCGACTCCCAGGTCCAGACCACCCGCACCTGATCGAAGTTGTCGGCGTCTATCTGGGCCAGCGGCGAGTACTTCGAGTTGCCGGCGTCGTTGCCGAAGTTAGGCCAGTCGGTGTCCGCGGCAGTCGCGACAGCCGCCACGAGCAGCGGCGCCGCGCAACACGAGACGAGCAGGGTCCTGGCCACGTTCAAGGAGGGCGCGGTGGAGTCGACGCCGGCTGTCGACGGGTGGCTATTCGCCCCCGGCGGTTTCGGTCGCTCGACCTGGCCCGCGCGCCTTGGGCGGCTCCTCGTCGCTGTACACGCAGGAGATGAACCCCATCAACATCTCGTCAGTCGACATCGGGCCGAACACGACGTCGCGGTCGGGGTTGAAGCCCCAGCGTTCCGCCTCCTCGGGCGAGTTGTCGAACCACATGTCGATCCGCAGGCGGGTGCCCTTCGGCAGCACCTTGGGCTCGTCGTACCAGTAGATCTCCTGCCAGTCGAAGTCCCAGTCGGGAACGTGGAGGATCTGCTCCTCGCTGCCGTCCGGGTAGAAGACCGTGTACTTCGACTCGCGGCCGCGCATGTGCATGTGGGGGAGCATGCCGAGGACCGTGACCTCCCGGTCGAAGGTGCGCTCGGCGGTGTCGTGCCAGTAGGCGTGGCGGGCCGGAATCTCGAACTCGTAGTTGCTGATCGGGAAGAAGTGGACCGGGTGCGTCACCGGCCTGGTCGCGAACTTCAGCGCGATCGACGACTGGTCCCAGCCGCCGCTGCCGGGGCCCGGTTCCTTGTGGTAGTGCAGGTCGAAGGTGAGCGTCGCGCCGACCTCGAGTAGCGAGCCGTAGCCCTCGGGCCAGACGTGGGGCGGCGAGCCGGAAGTGGCGCCGCCGAGGAAGTGGCCGTCGCCGCGCGTCTCCTCGTCGTTGGGCCCCTTGACGAAGATGTTGAAGTGGTGGACGAGTTCGCTGCCGCGGCGGAACTCGATCTCCTGCACCCACTTGTCCTCGGGCAGGAGGTCCGGCGTCAGCACCAGGCGGTGCTTGGTGTAGATGTCCTTGATGTCGTCCTCGACGTAGTAGGGCTCCGGCATCTTGAGCACCAGGTCGGGATCGGTGAACACCCAGCCCTCGTCGTCTGGCCACTCGATCGGCTCCGGCCCGTCCTCCGGCCGGCCGGGCTGAGCGCCCCCTTCGACCCAGCGCCGGATCGTCGCGATCTCCTCGTCGGTCAGGCCGCGTTCGTTCCTGAACACGCCGTCGAAGTGCTCGGAGGCGTCCCAGGGCGGCATCTCCTTCGAGGCCGTCTGGCGCACGATCGCGCGCGCCCAGGGGCGGGCATCCTCGTAGGTCGTGAGCGACATCGGCACGCCGCCACGGTAGATCTTGCCGCCCGACGGCCGGTGACACTCCTGGCAGTTCTCCTGCAGGATGGGCAGGACATCTTCATAGAATGTCGGCCCTTCCGCCCCAGCAGCGCCGTGGGCCGCCGCGGCAAAGAGCAGGCAGAGCGCAAACCCAACCAGGCGTCGACTCGTCATCGCTACTCCCTTGCAGAACAGGTCTGGATCCGTGCGAGCTTACCGCAGCCGTTGGGCCCGTGGAGCTGCCGCGCTGGCGCTCATCGTCGGTCTGGCAGGTGGTCGCACACTGGGTGCGCCGGCGTCCTCGACGGCTGCCGCCGCAGGCGGCCAGGTGAACGCGCCGGCCGCAAGGCCGGCGACCGCTGCCGACAGCGCCCAGGAGGCCGTCGGGCCGGACGCGGGCGACTACCAGGACGCCGCCGCGCTGGTCGAAGGCAACCTGCTGGCCCTGCTGCGTAACGCGGACGTCACGCCGCACTGGCTCGCTGCCGACCTGGGCACGCCGGGCTTCTGGTACGGCCGCGACGGCGAAGCGGGTCCGGAACTCGTGGTCTTCGACCTGGAGACGCAATCGCGCCGGCCCGCGTTCGACCATGCCCGGATGGCGGCGGTCATCTTCGATGCCCTGGCCGGCGCCGACGCGGCAGCGGAGCAGGGGAACGAGGCCAGCCTCGAGGGGCTCCTCGGGCTCTCGCTCACCGACGACCTCGCAACGCTGACCGCTAGCCACGGCGCCCATCGCATCACCTGCTCGGTGGCCGACTTCGGCTGCGCCGCGAAGGCGATCACGCCACCGGAGCCCGGCCTGCTGCCGTCTCCGGACGGCGCCCGCGTGGCCTTCAGGCGCGGCGACAACCTGTTGGTGCGCAAGCTCGAGACGGGCGAGGAAACCCGCCTCACGCACGACGGCAAGCCGTACTTCTCCTACGGCAAGTGGCCCGATTCCTCGCTGCTGACCGTGGTCGCCCGAAAGACGGGGCTACGCCAGCCGCCCTACCTGTCGAGCTGGTCGCCGGATAGCCGCTTCCTGCTCGCGCCGCGCATCGACGAGCGGCTGCTCGAGGCGGTGCCGTTCGTCGAGTGGGTGCCGACCGACGGCAGCCGGCGGCCGGTCGTGCACCTGCTGCGCGAACCGGTCGCGGGCGACGAGGACGAGATGGGCCTGGACTGGTTCCTGTTCGACACGGAGAAGGGCGGACGAGTCCGGGTCGAGTTCGATGGCGCTTCCCTCCCTGAAGGGATCGAAACGCCGGCGCTCGGCGGCGGCGTCATCGGCTGGGACCTGGAGCGGAACCGCCTGTACATGCTGGGGTCCGCCTACGCCGGCAAGAGTGCCGCCCTGGTCGCCGTCGACGTCGAGTCGGGCAAGGCCACGCCGGTGGTGTGGGAGACGAACGAGACGCGGGTCGAGGCGAACACCCACATGTACAACCGGCCCAACGTCCGCCTCGTGCGCGGTCCGAACGACAAACGGCGGGTGCTCTGGTACTCGGACCGTACCGGTTGGGGACACCTCTACCTCTACGAGCTGGCCGACGACGGCTCGGCCGATCTCGTCGGCACGGTGACCGCGGGCGACTGGACGGTGCTGGACATCATCCACGTCGACGAGGCCGGCCAGCAGGTCTACTTCACGGGCGGCGGCCGCGAGCCCGGCGACCCGTACCTGCGCCATCTCTACCGCGCTCCGTTCGACCCGGCCGAGCTCCGTGGCGGCCAGGTGACGCTGCTGACGGCGAACGAAGCCGACCACCACTTCGAGCCGGCGCCGGTGCCGATGATGCAGGTCCTGTTCGGCCTCGCTCCACCGCCGCCGCGGATCCGGCCCGATCTCGGGGTCTTCCTCGACACCTACTCGACCGTCGACCGTCCGCCGGTCACGGTGCTGCGTTCGACCGAAGACGGCGAGTTGCTCGCCGAGGTCGAGAAGGCGGACGCCTCCGCGCTGTTCGAGGCGGGGTTCGTGGCGCCCGAGCGGCGCGCCTTCGTCGCCGCCGACGGCGAGACGGAGGTGTACTCCGTCTACTTCCCGCCCCGTCGCGAAGTCGAGGACGGGCGTCATCCGGTGATCGACGCCGTCTACGGCGGTCCGCAGGTGTTCGTGGCGCCGCGGAACTTCGTCCAGGCCGTGGGCGCGCGCAACCCGGCGGCCGAGCCGGCGCTGGCGCGCCTCGGCTTCGCGGTCGTGGTCACGGACGGCCGCGGCACGCCGGGCCGCTCCAGCGCGTTCCGGGACGCGGGCTACCCCGAGTTCACGCAGGTCGGCGTCGACGATCACGTGGCGGTCATCCGCCAGTGGGCCGAACTCAAGCCCGAGATGGATCCGGAGCGGGTCGGCATCTACGGCTGGTCCTGGGGCGGGACGTTCACCGCCCAGGCGATCCTCAGCCGGCCCGACTTCTACGACGTGGCCGTCTCCGGCGCCGGCGTCTACGACTACGCCGCGATCTACCCGGGCTTCGAGGCCTTCACCGGCCCGGCGGTCTACTCCGACGGAGGCAGGACCCGGACTCGGCCCGACGAAGCGCCGAAGAGCTGGGAACCGCTCGACATCACGGCGATGGCCGGGAATCTCGAGGGACGGCTCCTCATCGTCTACGGCGACATGGACGAGAACGTGCCGCCGGCCCAGGCCTTCCGGCTGGTCGACGCGCTGATCAAGGCGAACAAGCCCTACGACCTGCTCTACCTTCCGAACCGCAACCACGGCGGCGGCGCCGAGCCGTACGCCCTGCTCCGCACCTGGGACTACTTCGTCGAGCACCTGCTCGGCGCCGAGCCGCCGCGGGACGTGACCTTCGAGGTCAAGCCGGCGGCGACGGTGTTCTGACCACGCGTGCAGGTCGTCGCACACTGGGTGCGCCGGCGTCCTCGCCGGCTGCCGCCGGAGGCGGCGGAAAGAACGTGCCGGCCGCAAGGCCGGCGACCGCTTTGTCTCCTCGTCGCGCTCGCCCTCGGTTGCACCTCGGCGCCCGACGGCGACGCCGACCTGATCCTCTCCAACGGCCGCATCTACACCCTCGAAGCCGCGAAGCCCTGGGCGGAAGCGGTCGCGATCGCGGGCGGCGAGTTCACGTTCGTCGGCTCGACCGCCGAGGCGCTGGAACGGCGCGGCCCGAACACCCAAGTCCGCGACCTCGAAGGCCGGATGGCGATGCCGGGCATCTACGACGCCCACGTTCATCCCGTCCTCGGCGGCACCGAGGTGCTGCTCCAGTGCCTGTTCCCGCCCACTGCGGGACCGGCGGAGATCGAGGAGACCCTGTCGGGCTGCGTCGCCGCCGATCCAGCCGCGGCCTGGATCGAGGGCGGCCGCTGGACGAGCAACTTCTTCGTCGAGCACGACATCGGCTCTCCGCGCCAGTGGCTGGACCGGTTCTCGGGCGACGTGGCGATCAGCCTGGCGGACGACACCGGCCACAACCGCTGGGTGAACAGCAAGGCCCTGAAACTGGCCGGCATCGACGCCGGCACGGTCGTCGACGGCGGCGAGGTCGTGCTGGACGACGCGACCGGCGAGCCGAACGGCCTGCTGCTCGAAGCGGCGATGTACGCGGTGTTTCAGGCGATCCCCGACAAGACGGCGGAGCAGTTCCTGCGCGCCGCCCGCGAGTCAATCCGTACGGCGAACCGCTTCGGCATCGTCGGCATCAAGGAGGCGGGCGATGCGGGCACCGGCGTCGCCGCCTACAAGGCGCTGGCCGACGAGGGCGCGCTGACCGTGCACATGGCGGCCTCGATCGCCATTCCACTGGTCGCCGGCACGCTCGACCTCGACGTCGACGCCCTGGCGCGGCTGCGCGAGGGGAGCCGGGCCGACAACCTCGACGCCGACCACGTGAAGATCTTCCTCGACGGCGTGCCGTCGGTCGCGCGGACGGCGGCGATGATCGACGACTACGAGCCGGAGGTGCCCGGCGGACCGGCTCACAACGGCGAGTTGCTGGTGCCGCCGGAAGCGCTTAACGCCTGGCTGCAGCAGCTCGACGCGCTCGGCGTCACGGTGAACATCCACACCGCCGGCGACCGGGCGGTACGCGTCGCGCTCGACGCGATCGAGTTCGCGCGCGAACAGAACGGCGACTCCGGGCTGATGCACCAGCTCGCCCATTCCGGTTTCGTGGCAGTCGACGACGTGCCGCGTTACGCCGAACTCGGCGCGGTCGCGGACATGTCGCCGGCCATCTGGTACCCGTCCCTGATCTCGGACTCCATCCGCGCCGCCATCGGCGACCGCGCCGACCGCTCCTGGCCTGTGCGGGAGCTGCTCGACGCCGGCGCCCACGTCATCGTCGGCTCGGACTGGCCGGCCGTCATCCCGGACATGAACCCGTGGCCCGGCATGGAGGCGCTGGTCACCCGCGCCGACCCCTGGGGCGGGTACCCGGGAACCCTGGCGCCGGAGCAGGCGGTGAGCCTGGAAGAGGCGATCGAGCTCTACACGCTCGCGGGCGCCCGGTTGCTGCGCGTCGAGTCTCGGGCCGGCACGATCGCCGCCGGCAAGTCAGCCGACCTGATCGTGCTCGATCGCAACCTCTTCGACGTGCCGATCGAGGACGTCAGCGACACGAGCGTTGAGTTGACTCTTTATGCAGGAGGAATCGTCCATGAGAAGTAGAAGCGGTCGCCACCCTCTGCGGCCGTCGCACACTGGGTGCGCCGGCGTCCCCGCCGGCATCCGCTTTGCCCTCCTCGCGCTGACCATCGCCGCCCAACCGGCCCTGGCCCAGTTCCAGGACGGCGAGCCGGCGCCGTCCCGCAACGACCCGGCGGACACGATCCTCGACGGCGGCAACGTCTACACGCCTGACGGCTGGGCGGAGTCGATCGCGATCCGCGACGGCGTCATCGTCGCGGTCGGCAACAGCTCTTCCGTCGCCGCGTTCCGTACCGACGCGACCGACGTCATCGACCTCGCCGGGCGGACCGTCTTCCCCGGCTTCCACGATGTCCACGTGCATCCGCTGATCGCGGGCATGCAGGAGTTCTCGTGCCGCCTGCCTCCGGGCGCGACGCCGGACATCATCAGCGAGTCGGTCGGGGAGTGCGCGTCGAAGGCCGAGCCCGGGGAGTGGATCAACGGCGGCAACTGGGTGGCGGCGGTGTTCGAGCCCGGCCAGCAGACCAGGCAGTTCCTCGATGCCGTGTCGCCGGACAACCCGGTCTTCCTCTACGACGAGTCCCACCACAGCGTCTGGGTCAACACGAAGGCGCTGGAAGTCGCCGGCATCGACCGCGACACGCCGGACCCGGAGGGCGGGATCATCGAGCGCGACCAGGACGGCGACCCGACCGGCCTGCTCCGCGAGACGGCCAACGCCATGGTGGCGTCGGTGATTCCTCCGGCCTCGGACGCGCAGAAGATGCAGGGGATGAAGATCGCCACCGACGAGATGCTGGCGCACGGCATCACCTCGTTCACCGTCGCCTACGCGAACTCGTGGCAGCTCGGCGCGCTGGCGCAACTGGCGCGTGAGGGCACGTTGAAGCAGCGGGTGCGGGCCTGCGTCGCCTGGTCGCACAACCCGGCGCTCGCCGACGCCGCCGAGTCCCAGCTCGCGATCCGGGCGACCTACGAGAGCGAGCGACTGAAGGTCGACTGCGTGAAGATCATGCTCGACGGCGTGCCGACGGAGAGCCACACCGCGGCGATGCTCGCACCCTACGAGGACTCGACCGGCGAGGACGATCCGCGGCCCAGGCTCGGGCTGCTCCTGGTGCCGCAGGAGGCGCTGAACGACGCGGTGACGGCGTTCGACCGCCAGGGGCTCCACGTGAAGATGCACGCCGCCGGCGACGGCGCGGTGCGAGCCGCGATCGACGCGGTCGCGGCTGCCCGGGAACGGAACGGCTTCGGCGGCCCGATGCACGACGTCGGCCACAGCACCTTCGTCGACCCGGCCGACATTCCCCGGCCGCGCGAGCTGGGGATGGCCTGGGAGTTCTCGCCCTACATCTGGTTCCCCACGCCGATGGCGGCGATCGACATCCGCAAGGCGGTCGGCGACGAGCGGATGAAGCGCTGGGTTCCGATCAGGGACGCTCTCGACACGGGCGCCCTGGTCGCCGCCGGCTCGGACTGGCCGGTGGTGCCCCTGGTCGACCCGTGGCTCGCCGTCGAGACGATGGTGACCCGGCAGGTGCCGGGTGGCAGCGAGGAGACGCTCGGCCTCCAGGGACAGGTGAGCCTCGAGGACGCTCTTCGCATCATGACCTGGAACGGCGCGCGTCTGATGGGCCAGGGCGACAAGGTCGGCACGATCGAGGTCGGCAAGGAGGCCGACCTCGTAGTCACCTCGCAGAACCCGTTCGACGTCGAGCCGACCGAGGTGCATCGGACGAAGGTGGAAATGACGTTCATCGCCGGCGAGAGGGTGTACACGGCCGGTGCGAACTAGGGCGGAGCCGGCCTTTCGGCCGGCGCGTGCTTCCGGCCGCCTTCGGCGGCAGCCGGCGGGGACGCCGGCGCACCCAGTCTGTGCCGCGCGAGGTGCTGGCTGGCTCGTCCTTGGGATCGTGCTTCTGTTGCTCGCGGCCGCTCCCGTCGCGGCCGCCGAGCCGGACGCGCGCGCCCTCTACCGCCTCCACTGCGGCGGCTGCCACGGGCAGGCGCTCGAAGGCGGGCTCGCGGAGCCGCTGATCAAGTCGGACTGGCGGTTCGGGCGGGACGGCTTCTCGGTAGAGAGCAACATCCGGCACGGCATCCCGGGCACCGACATGCCGGGCTATCTCGGCGAACTCTCGGACGAGGAGATGGCGGCGCTGGTCGAGCTGATCTACAGCCTGCAGACGGAGGAGGTCTGGATTGCGAAGCCGCTGCCGCCCGCGGTCGAGACGGAGCACCACACGCTCCGGGTCGAGTACCTGGCCACCGACGAACTGGAGAACCCCTGGGGCATCGAGTTCACGGGCCCGTCGGAGGCGCTGATCTCCGAGGACGCGGGCTACCTGCTCCGGTACCGGGACGGCAGGGTGTACCCGGACCGGGTCACGGGGCTGCCGCCGGTCGACCTCGCGACCTCGACGGGCGGGCTGATGGATATCGCGCTCGATCCGGACTACGCGGAGAACGGATGGGTCTACGCGGCGATCAGCCACTCGGAGGACCCGAACGACCGCTACGCCCGCGGGCTGACCCGGATCATCCGCGGCCGCGTCGACGGCAACCGCTGGCTGGACACGGAGTACCTGTTCCGGCTCGATCCCGGGTACCACCTGCCCGACAGCAAGCACTGGGGCGGCCGCCTGCTGTTCGACCGCGACGGCTTCCTCTACTTCTCGATCGGCGACATGAGCGCGGCGATGAACTCGCAGGACCCGGCCATGCCCTCGGGCAAGGTGTTCCGCATCCGGCCCGACGGCGGCATCCCGGCCGATAACCCCTTCGCCGGCGAGGACGGCGCGCTCGGCGCGGTGTTCACCCTCGGCAACCGGAACGTCCAGGGCATGGCCCAGCACCCGGAGACCGGCGGGATCTGGGCCGCCGAGCACGGACCGCGCGGCGGCGACGAGTTGAATCTCCTGGTCAAGGGCCGGAACTACGGCTGGCCGGTCGTGACGTTCGGCGTCAACTACGACGGCTCGGTCGTCAGCGACCGGACCCACGCCGACGGCATCGAGCCGCCGGTCGTCGAGTGGACGCCGGCGCTCGCCGTCGGCCCGATCGAGTTCGTGGCCGGCCCGGCCTTCGAGAGCTGGCGGGGCGACCTCCTGGTCGGTTCGCTCTCCTTCGAGGAACTCCGGCGCCTGGAGATCGAAGGCGGCCGGGTCACCCGCCAGGAACTCCTGTTCAAGGGCCACGGCCGCATCCGCGACATCAAGTACGGTCCGGACGGCGCGATCTACCTGCTCCTCAACAACCCCGGCGCCCTGGTCCGCCTGACGGCCGTAGGATCGGCGGCCAGATGACCAACGACCAGGGAGCACTCCGCTCAGGCGCGCTCGGCCTGGCGGCGGCGATGGTGTTCGTCGTCGTCAACTGGGACGCGCTGACCGGCGCGAGCACCGGCCTGGCCGGCTCACTGTGGGCCGCCGTGCCGATCTTCTTCGTGTGCGGCGTCGTCTGGGCGGCCGCCATCCGCCGCCGCGACGCCGAGGTCTACGAACGCCTGGGCCACTTCATCGACGAATCACCGGACGCGGCCTAGCTGAAGCCGCGACGTCAAAGGGACTGCACATGAGCGACATCGAACGCCTGATCGAGCAGGGGGCCAGAACACTGCGGGTGATGTATCCCGATCTCCACGGGATCGCCCGCGGCAAGGACCTCGTCCTCGCCGACGCCGGCCACGAGATCGAGGACGGCGTCGCCTTCTGCTCGGCGATCATGACCACCGACCTGGCGCACACGCCGGTGATGGGCGGCGAGATCGGCTACCCGGACTTCTTCGCGCGGCCGGATCTGTCGACCGCCGCGGCGCTGCCGTGGGCGCCGGACGTCGCCGCCTGCCTGGTGGACCTGGTCGACGAGGAGGGCAATCCCCATCCGTTCGACCCGCGCGGCGCGGTGCGGCGGTCGGCGGACGGCCTCGCGGAACTGGATCTTCTGCCGATCGTCGGCCCGGAGCTCGAGTTCTTCCTGTTCAAGCCCGACGACGATGCCCCGGAGGGCGCGGCCCGTTACGTCGACACGCTGTCGCGCGTCTACACCGTCGGCGCCGAGAGCGATCCCGGCGGCATCTCGGGCCGGATGCTTCACGCCTGCGCCGGGATGGGCCTGGGCGCGTATGCCGCGAACCACGAGTTCATGAACTCCCAGTACGAGATCAACCTCCGCCACGGCCCCGCCCTCGACGCTGCCGACCGGGCCTTCCGTCTCAAGGCGACCGTCAAGGAGATGGCGGTGCTGGAGGAGATGCGGGCGACGTTCATGGGCCGGCCCTTCAACGATCAGGGTGGTTCGGGGCTTCACCTCCACGTGTCCCTCCAGGACGGCGAGGGCGCCAACCGGATCGGCGATCCGGCGGGCCCGGACGGCCTGAGCGCGGCCGCGCTCTCCTTCATCGCCGGGGTGCTGGAGCATGCCGGGGCGCTGATGGCCTTCCTCAACCCGACGGTCAACGCGTTCAAGCGGATCGCGCCCGACTCGCTGGCGCCGATCAACGTCTCCTGGGGCCTCGACAACCGGACGACCTTCGTCCGCGTGCCGCCCGAGCGCGGCAAGGCGGCCCGCCTGGAGATCCGCGTCGGCGACGGCACGGCGAACTGCCACCTGGCGATCGCCGCGCTGCTGCAGGCCGGGCTCGACGGCGTGCGGCGGGAACTCGAGGCGCCCGAGCAGACCGCGGGCGACGCCTACCGGCGGGAGGATCTTGCCTCGCTGCCGAGCTCCCTCGACCAGGCCCTCGACGCGCTGGAGGCCGACGAACTGCTCTGCGGCGGCGTCGGCCGCGAGATCGTCGACGCCTTCCTGACGCTCAAGCGCTTCGAACTCGAGCGCTACCACGGCTGGGTGACCGACTGGGAGCGCAACGAGTACCGGATTCAACTCTAGGCGTCGAACCGGTGGCGCACGCAGCCAACGCCTCGCTCGCGGCCGAGATCGACCTCTGCGACCACGACCGGTTCGCCCGCGGGGTGCCGCACGAGTGGTTCGCGAGGCTGCGGGAGGAGGCGCCCGTGTACTGGCAGCCGGAGCCGAAGGGGCCGGGCTTCTGGTCGATCACGCGGCACGAGGACGTCGTGCGGATCTCGAAGGACCCGAAGCGGTTCTCGTCCGAAGTCGGCGGCACGTCGCTCGAGGACCTGGAGCCGGAGCACGTCGAGGCGCGCAAGTCGATGATCGACATGGATCCGCCCCGCCACTACAAGCTGCGTTCGCTGATCAGCAAGCGTTTCCTGCCGCGGGCGCTCACGGCCTTCTCGGACCACATCCGGCAACTGTTTCGGGGCATCCTGGAGGCCGCGATCGCCCGGGGCGACTTCGACTTCGTCGACGACGTGGCGGTCGAGCTGCCCATGCGGGTGTTCGCGGAGATGCTGGGCGCGCCCCAGGAGGACCGGCGGCTGATCGTCGACATCGGCAACCGCATCCTCGGCGCGACCGACCCGGAGTACGTCGACGACTACGAGACTGAGCGGGAGCGCTTCAAGCACCTGCCGTTCTCTAGTCCAGCCAGCCTGGAGATGTTCGAGTACGGACGCAAGCTGGCGGCGCAGCGCCGCGCCGAACCGCGCGACGACATCGTGACCGACCTGGTGTTCGCCGAGGTCGACGGCGAGCCGCTCACGCCGCAGGAGTTCGACCTCTACTTCCTGCTGCTGGCGGCGGCCGGCAACGAGACGACGCGCCACTCGCTGTCTGGCGGCATGTGCGAACTGCTGCGCCACTCCGACCAGGCGGAGCGCGTCGTCGCCGGCGACGAGGACATCGCTGTGACCGCCGCCGACGAGGTGCTGCGGATGGTGACGGCGGTTCACCACTTCCGCCGCACGGCGACCGAAGACGTCGAGATGCGGGGCGAGGTCATCCGCGCCGGCGACAAGGTCGCGATGTGGTACACGAGCGCCAACCGGGACGAGGACGTGTTCGAGGAACCCAACCGATTCGACGTCGGCCGCAAGCCGAACCGGCACCTGACCTTCGGGATCGGGCCGCACTTCTGCCTGGGCGCGTACCTGGCGCGGCTGGAGATCAAGATCGCGCTGGAGGAGCTGCGGCCCCATCTCGGCCGCCTCGAACTGGTCTCGGAGCCGGAGCGGCTGCGCTCCAACTTCTTCAACGGCATCAAGCACATGGGAGTTCGCTACCGATGAGTGAAGGCGCGGCGCGCAACTCCGGACGCGGGCGGCGGCCGCGGATCGGCATCGTCGGCGATGTCCGGGACGCGATCATCGGCCCGTGGGACGAGGTCGTCTCGATGGTCCCGCACGATTACGTCTCGGCGATTGCCGCCGCCGGCGGGGCGCCGGTCATCATCCCGAGCGTCGAGCCGTACGACGAGGAACCCGGGGCCGCGCTCTACGACCTCGACGGCATCGTCTTCATGGGCGGCAAGGACTTCGACGCGGGGATCTACGGCGCGGAACCGCACCCGGAGAACGACGAGCACGACGAGATGCGCGACCGGGTCGAACTGGCGATCGGCCGCGCCGCGCTCGAACGCCGGATGCCGATCCTCGGGATCTGCCGGGGCTTCCAGCTCCTGAACATCCTCTACGGCGGCGATCTGGAACAGCACCTGGGCGACCGGCTCGACATGAAGCCGCACCGCGACGTGCTGGGCGAGTTCACGCGGCACATGGTGACGATCGAGCCGGGGACCCACCTGGCGGCGGCGATGGAGGCGGGCGTGGAGGAGGGCGAGGTCGAGATCGCTTCGCACCATCACCAGGGCGCCGGCCGGCTGGGCGAGGGGCTCCGCGTGGCCGCCACCGCGCCGGACGGCGTGATCGAGGCGCTGGAGGATCCCCGGCTTCCGTTCTGCCTCGGCGTCCAGTGGCACCCCGAGGTCACCGCACCGGAGGACGGCGGCCGGCTGTTCCGCGCCCTCGTCGACTTCTGCTCATCCCATCCATCAACGGCCTGAGGACGCACCGCGATGAGACATGAACGCCGATCGGACGACGGTACCTGGCTGCCTCCGATCGATCCGCCGTCGAAGATCATCGGCGTCCACCTGAGCTACCGCTCGCGCTGCGTCGAGTACCAGATGGAGCGCATCCCGGAGGTGCCGTCCTACTTCATGAAGCCCACCTCCTCGCTGAGCGCCCACGAAGCGCCGGTGGCGCGGCCGCGCGGCTGCCGCTTCCTGAACTACGAGGGGGAGTTCGCGGTCGTCATCGGCCGGCGGGCGACCGGCGTCTCGATCGAGGAGGCGCTCGACTACGTCCGCGGCTACACGCTGGTCAACGACTTCGGCATCCACGACTTCCGGCACGCCGACCGCGGCTCGATGCTGCGGGTCAAGGGCCAGGACGGCTTCGGGCCGATGGGCCCGGCCCTGGTCGAAGCCGGCGATGTCGACCCGAACGACCTGACGCTGCGCACTCTGGTCAACGGCGAGGTGGTGCAGGAGGGGAACACGGGCGAGGACCTCCTGTTCTCGTTCGCGTACCAGGTCGCCGACCTGAGCCGGCTGATCACGCTCGAACCCGGCGACGTCATCATGACCGGCACGCCGGCGAACTCGCGGCCGGTCGAACCGGGCGATGTGGTCGAGGTGCAGTGCGACGAGATCGGCACCTTGCGCAACCCGATCGTCGAGCTGGACCGGGACCTGCAGCCGGTCGGCGAGCAGCCCCAGGTGACCGGCAACACGCTGCACGTCGCGCTCTGCGTGCCGGAGGACGAGGCCGAGATCGTCGCGGCGGCGGAGGCGGCGGGCTCGTGACGGCCGACGCGACACTGGGTGCGCCGGCGTCCTCGCCGGCATCTGGCGTTGCTGACGCGCGCATCGACGTCGAAGGCGTCTCCGTTCCGACGGGCCACCTGATCGGTGGCCGGCGGGTCGGCGGGGGCGCCGGCTTCGAGGTCCGTTCGCCGATCGACTGGGAATGGAAGCTGGCCGAGCTGCCCGAGGCGGGGAAGGCGGAGGTCGACGCCGCCGTCGACGCCGCGGGCGGAGCCTTCCCGGACTGGGCGGCGCTGGGACCGGAGGGGCGCGCGCCGTACCTGCTGCGCCTGGCCGCCGGAGTCGAGCGGCGGGCCGCCGAGATCGCCCAGGTCGAGACGGTCGACAACGGTTCGCTGCTGGAGGCGATGCGGGAGCGGGTGATCCCGCGCGGCGGGATGAACTTCCGCTTCTTCGCTGAGTACGCGGTGTCGCGTCTGGCGGAGACGCCGCGCATCCTGCATGGCGGCGAGCGGAACACGGTCCGGCACGATCCGGCCGGCGTCGTCGCGGTGTCGACGCCGTGGAACGCGCCCTTCATGCTGGCGACCTGGCGGGTCGGCCCGGCGCTTGCCGCGGGCAACACCGTCGTCCTCAAGCCGCCGGAGTGGGCGCCGCTGACCTGCTCGCTGCTCGGCGACCTGGCCGAGGAGGCGGGACTGCCGCCGGGAGTGCTCAACATCGTCCATGGCGGGCCGGAGACCGGCGCGCTGCTGACCGGCCACGCCGGCGTCGACCGGATTGCCTTCACCGGATCGCCGGCGACCGCCCGCACGGTCGGCGCCGCGGCCGCGGCGGAGTTGACCCCCGTTTCCTTCGAGCTTGGCGGCAAGTCGCCGTTCCTCGTCTTCGCCGACGCCGACCTGGAGGCTGCCGCCCGCACCGCGGCCTACCAGTACGACAACTCGGGCCAGGTCTGCCTGGCCGGCACCCGGTTGCTGGTGGAGCGGAGCTGCCTCGACGCCTTCATGGAGCGGTTCCTGGCGGAAGTCGAGGCGATCCGGGTCGGTGATCCCCGAGAGGCCGAGACGACCTACGGTCCGCTGATCCACCCGCGGGCGCTCGCGCGCGTCGGGGCGCACGTCGAGAAGGCGCTGGCCCAGGGCGCGGCGCTCCGCTTCGGCGGCAAGGGCAGCGGCGGTCTCTACTATCCGCCGGCGCTGTTCACCGACGTGCCGTCCGGCGCCGACATCCTGCGCGAGGAGGTGTTCGGGCCGGTGCTGACGCTGCAGGCATTCGAGGGCGACGAGGAGGCGATCGCCCTCTCCGAGTCGACCGACTACGGGCTCGCCGCGATGATCTTCACCGGCGACGAGTCCCGCGCGGGCCGGCTCTCGCGCCGGATCAGCGCCGGCACGATCTGGGTCAACTGCTTCTACGTCCGCGACCTCGAGACGCCGTTCGGCGGCACGAAGCACTCCGGCATCGGCCGCGAGGGCGGCCGCCATTCGTTCGACTTCTACTGCGACGTGAAGACGGTCTGCGAACGCACTGCCGCGTTCGCGGCTGCCGGGACAGGAGGTGGCTCGTGATCCGCGGCATCCACCACGTCGGCCTCACCGTCACCGACCTCGCCGAGGCTTCGGCGCGCTGGCAACGTCTGCTCGGCCTGACCCTGGCCGGAGACGACGGTGCCTCACCACTGGGTGCGCCGGCGTCCCCGCCGGCTGCCGCCGCAGGCGGCCGGGAGACGCGCGAGGCGGCAGCCTCGCTCGATTCCGCCCTGCTCCGCTGCGCCTACGAAGACTGCTGCGTCCGCCTGACCGCCGGCGAGCGAGGCTGCGTCGACTACATCGCCTACGAACTCGAAGCCGGCGTGACCCTGGCCGAGGCCGGCGACCGGCTGTCCGACGCCGGAACGCTCGCCGTGCCGTTTGAGCTGCCGGCCGGCCGGTTCGGGCTCCGCACCGCCGACCCGGACGGCAACGGCGTGGCCGTCGTCGAGCACGTCGCGCCGGACGACCCGCGGCCCGACGTCTGCAAGCACTCGGACGTCCTGCCCGGCTTCCATCCGCGCCGGCTCCAGCACGTGAACTACCTCACCGCCGACACCCCGCGCGCCGTCGACTGGTACGTCGAGGCCCTCGGTCTGAAGATCACCGACTGGATCGGCGACGACGCCTGCTGGCTCCACGCCGATCGCGACCACCACGTGCTCGCCTTCCTCGACAAGGGCTACGCCCACATCCACCACGTCGCCTTCGAACTGACCGACTGGGGCGAGATGCGGGTCGGGCTCGATCACCTGGCAGCCCACCGGCGCCCGATCGTGTGGGGGCCGGGCCGCCACGGGATGGCCCGGAACCTGTTCGCCTACTGGCGGATGCCCGAGGAAGACACGTTCATCGAGTTCTTCGCCGACATGGAAGTCCTCGGTCCGAACCACCAGGTCCGGCACTTCCCCGACGACGCCTTCGCCTCGAACACCTGGGGCCAACTGCCCCCGCGGTCCTACTTCCGCTTCGACGAAGAGGCGATCCGCGCCGAGTGGGAGCAGTCCCAGCAACTGGGTGCGCGGGTCTTCTGACCCGCTGCCGGCGGTAGCCGGCGGGAGAACGCCGCCGCGAAGCGGCGACCTCTACGACCTCCTCAGGTAGAGCCGCCCACCCGTCGATACATGCCGCATCCGCCCGTCCGCCTGGGGATTGACGAACGACAGAAGAGTCTGCGGCGCGGTGGCCGCGATCGCCTCCGGCAGGGAGACGACGAACGAATGCTCGCCTACCGGGTCGAGCGGGAAGGCCGGCGTCGGGTCGGTCGAGGTCGTGTCGTAGAAGGCGACCTTGGCGCGTGAGCTGACGCTCAGGCGGCCGTCGCGCTCAGTGATCGTGTGCTCGGCGGCGACGTCCTCGTAGACGCCGGCGTAGAGCCGCGGATCGATGTCGATGTCGAGCGCCGGGAACCGCGTCGGCGCCAGCGGCTCGAAGCCGGAGGCCTTCTTCATCCAGGCGTTCACGAGCTCGAAGGCGACCAGCCCGCCGTGCGCCGAGTTGGTCAGGACGACCATCGCGAAGTCGGATTCCTCGTGCGCCGAGAACCAGGAGAGGATGCCCGGGCCGCCTCCGCCGTGGCCGAAGTCGCCGTTGGGTCCGAGCATGAAGCCGAGGCCGAAGGAGCGGACGGCGCCGATCCCCTGGACCGCCGCGGTGCCGGTGCGCATCGCCTTCGAGCTTTCCTCGGAGAGCAGGCGCTCGCCGTTCAGTCCCTCTCCGTCGCGGACGTGCGCGGCGACGAAGGCGAGCAGGTCGGACGCCGACATCATCGCGGTGGAGCCGGCCGGAGCGAAGCTCAGCGGCAGGAAGGCCTGCGACGTCCTCTGCTGCGTGCCGGTGGCCGGATCGAGGAAGTGGCCGACGGAGGCGCGGTGGAGCAGGGCGTCCTGGGGCTGGACCACGGAATGCTCGAGCCCGAGGCGGCCGAAGACGCGGTCCTCGATCAGGTTGTACCAACTGTCCCCGAGCACCCGCTCGGCGACGTGGCCTGCGACCACCATCGCGGTGTTGCAGTACGAGCAGTCTTCGCCGGGAGCGAACAGTTGGCCGAGATCGCGGGCCCGCTCCACCGCCTGGCGGATGGCCTCCTGGTCGGGGCCGTGGTCCGGGATCATCTCGCCGTCGATGCCGCTCGTGTGGTTGAGCAGCATGCCGACCTTGATCGCCCGGGTCGCCTCAGGGTCGGCCACTGCGAAGTCGGGCAAGTAGTCGAGCACCGGCGCGTCGAGGTCGACCAGCCCCTCGTCGACCAGTTGCATGACCAGGGTCGTGTTCAGGTTCTTGGTGATCGAACCGATGTGCATCACCGTGTCCGGGGTCACCTCGACGCCGGTCGTCGCGTTCAGGATCCCGGCTGTGGCGGTCTCGATCTCGCCGCGGTGGTAGACGGCCGCGCTCGCGCCGACGACCCGGTGGCGCGCGATCGCCTCTTCGAGGTCGCGCTGCAGATGGGTGGCGCCGGGGCCCTCGTCGGCCGGAGTGGTCTGACCGAAGGTGTTGCGGAGCGGCGGCAGCGCCGCCACGGCGGCGAGGGCCGCGCTTCTGGTCAGGAGGTCGCGTCGAGTGGGTTGCATGCTGTCGCCGGAGAATCGGCAGGAAGGTAACGAATCTACGCCAACAACGGCACCTTACCGGTGCGCCGGCTACGCGGTCGCCGGCTCATCGAGACTGCCTCGAGAGTTCGCCTTCGGTCGCAGGGGAAACCGGTCCCTCGAGAACGGCCGCCATCGCGTCCAGCAGCGTTTCGAAGAACAGCTCGGCATCGGGCCCGTCGAAGCTGCCGCCCGAAAGCGCGCGCTGAGCGAGCGCCAGCGCCGCCATCCGGTGCATCAGGTCGAACCGCCGGTCCGCCAGCGCCCTGGGGATCCGAAGCCGGGCGCGGATGCGCTTCGCCACTTCGCCCACCCCCGCGCCCGTGTAGCGGGTCGCGCCCTCGCGGAGCTCCTCGCCGGGCAAAAACACGAGTTGCCCGATCACCTTCAGGAAGAGCGCGAACTCCGGATCCCGCCGGGCGATCCACACGGGAGGCATGACCGCCACCTCGCACAGGCGGCGGACGTCCTGCGTCCCGCCGACTTCATCCAGCTCGCGCAGCATGCGCTCCCGCTCTTCCCCGATCTGCGCGCCGCGCTTGACGTACATGGCGTCGATGAGCCCCTCGCGGCCGCCGAAGTGGTACTGGAGGGCCGATTCGTTGCGTTGGCCCGCTTCGCGCAGGATGGCGCGGGTGGAGGTCGGCCCGACGCCCCGCTCGGCGAACAGCTTCTCGGCGGCGCGCAGGAGCTTCTCTCGCGTGCTAATGACTTCCATCAGAACTAATGATAGACATTAGCAGACGAGGTTCAGAGCGATGAGACCCGGGTTCATCATCAGCCGACGAAAGAGGCGTCGTGCAGGCCGGCGGGTCTTGGCGGCGACGCTCGCGGCGGTCGCGGCCCTTCAGGCGTCGGCGTCGACGGCAGCGGAATCCGAGGCCCCGGCCACACCCCGGCCGAACGTTGTCGTCGTGGTCGCGGACGACGTCGGCTTCACGGACCTGGGCGCGTACGGCAGCGAGATTCGCACCCCCCACATCGACGCGATCGCCTCGCGCGGCGTCCTCTTCACGAACTTCCACGCCTCGCCGATGTGCTCGCCGTCGCGGGCCATGCTGCTCACCGGGGTCGACTCGCACCTGACCGACGTCGCCAGCCTGCATGTGGCCACGCCGCTTCGTCATCGCGGCCGACCCGGCTACCGGGGCGAGTTGAGCACGGACGTGGTCACGATCGCCAGCCGGCTGCGCGCCGCCGGCTACCGCACCTACCTGAGCGGCAAGTGGAACCTCGGTCACGCTCCGACCTCGCTGCCCAGCGCGCGCGGGTTCGATCGGACGTTTGCGCTCGACGCCACCGGCGCCGACAACTTCGAGAAGAAGCCCTACTTGCCGATCTACGGGGAGCCCCCCTGGTTTGCCGACGGCGAGCCGACCGAGCTGCCGGACGACTTCTACTCGTCGGAGCACCTCGTGGACAGGCTCGTCGAGTTCATCGACACGGATCGGGTCACCGACGGGGAGCGACAGCCCTTCTTCGCCTACCTCGCCTTCCAGGCGGTCCACCTGCCGGTTCAGGCGCCGCGGGAGTTCATCGAAGGCTACGAGGGCGTGTACGACGAAGGATGGGACGCGCTGCGCAGGGAGCGTCATCGCGGCGCCGTCGAAGCGGGCGTCTTTCCGCCCGGCGCCGTGCCGTCGACCACGCCCGAGCAGGCGGACTGGGAGGCTCTCTCGCCCGACGAGAAAGCGTTCGCCGCCAAGAACATGGCGGTCAACGCGGCGATGCTCGAAGCGATGGACCACCACTTCGGGCGGCTGGTCGAGTACCTAGGGCAGGAGGGGCTCCTGGAGAACACCGTCTTCGTCGTGCTGTCCGACAACGGTCCGGAGGCGGGCGATCCGGCCCAGAGCGGTCAGTTCGAGCGGTGGGCGGAGCGCGTCGGCTACCGCCGCGACCTCGAGACGCTCGGCGAGAAGGGGAGCTACGGCATCATCGGCGCGCACTTCGCGCGGGCGGCGGCCGCTCCGCTCGCGTACTACAAGTTCCACGGCGGCGAGGGCGGGATTCGCGTTCCCCTGATCATCGCCGGGCCGGGGGTGGAGGCGCGAGGGATCGCTCCGGCCTTCGCCTTCGTGACGGACCTCGTTCCCACGATTCTCGAGCTCACCGGCGCGGGCGACGCCACTCCGTCCGGCAAGCATCCCATCGACGGCCGCAGCCTGGCCCCGGCGCTCCGCGATCCTTCGGCCCTGGTCCATCCGCCGCGGGAGGCGGTCGCCTTCGAGACCGCGGGCCACAGGGGCGTCTTCAAGGGCGACCACAAGCTCGTCCGGGTCGGCGCTCCCGTGGGCGACGGCCGCTGGCGCCTCTTCGATCTGGCGAACGACCCGGGCGAGACCCGCGATCTGGCCGCGGAACAACCCGAGCGGTTCGCCGAGATGCTGGCGGACTACGAGGCCTACGCCGAGCGCGTGGGGGTGCTCGAGGTGCCGGCCTTCTACTCGCCGACTCGACAACTGGCGATCAACTACTTCTACGACCGTGCAAAGGAGACCTTCATGAAGACCAGGGTATGGACCGGAGCAGGACTGGCCGTCGTCGTGCTGGCGGCCGCCGTCTGGCTGGGATTGCCGAGAGTGCTCGTCGGCCTGGGCCTTCACGCCCACTACGAGATTCCCGCGATCGATCTCGCCGGCCACCGCGCCCTCATCGTGACCACCAGCCACGACACGTTGGGCGACTCGGGCAAGACGACCGGCGTCTGGGCGTCGGAGATGACGGTGCCCTACTACGCCTTCACGGACGCCGGAATGTCGGTCGACGTGGCGAGCATCCAGGGCGGCGCCATCCCGGTCGAGGGCCAGTCCGTGCGGTGGCCGGTGGCCACGCCGGAGGACAAGCGCTATCTCCGGGATGCGGAGTTTCGATCCAGGGTCGAGAACTCGTTGGCGATCGCCGATGTTGACGGCAGCGCCTACGACATCGTGTTTCTGGCAGGCGGCTGGGGCGCCGCGTACGACCTCGGCCAGTCGGAAGAACTGGGCAGGAAGGTCAGCGAGGCGTACGCCCGCGAATCGGTGGTCGGCGGCGTGTGCCACGGACCGTTGGGACTGCTTCGGGCGGTGACTCCGGGCGGAGACCCTCTGGTGCGGGGTCGCCGCGTCTCGGCCGTTTCGGACAAGCAGATCGAGGAGCTCGGCATCACCTTCACCCCGATGCACCCGGAGCGTGACCTGCGCGCCGCCGGAGCGCTGTTCGAGAGCGACACGCGGTTTCGCGACATGCTCGCGAGCCGCGTCGTCGTCGACGGACGCCTGGTGACCGGTCAGAACCAGAACAGCGGCGCCGAAACGGCGCATCGCATGATGGAGGTTCTGCTGGGGTCGCGGCCGGACTACCCCGAGAAGTAGACCATCACCGCGGCGACGATCAGCACCAGGACCACCGACAGCGTCCGGTCCAGCCGGCGCTTCGCCGGGTCGGACTCGGCGAGAAGCTCGGCGTTGCCCGCCCGGCTCCAGGTCAGGCCGGCGACGCGCTGTTCGGAGGGCG
Source organism: Holophagales bacterium (assembly GCA_009843505.1). Lineage (GTDB taxonomy): Bacteria > Acidobacteriota > Thermoanaerobaculia > Multivoradales > Multivoraceae > Multivorans > Multivorans azotirespirans. The sequence goes on from VYDI01000047.1 coordinate 49,309, forward strand.
GCGGGAACCAGAGGCTGACCGCGACCAGCACGGCCGCGCAGATCAGGAACAGGAAGATCGCGACGTGCATGAAGTTGATGTCGGCGAAGGTGTAGAGGAAGCCGCTCAGGCTGTCCTTGTTGAGTTCCGCCACGAGGCGGCCCATTCCCAGGACGAAGCCGACGGCCAGTGACGCGATCGCGCCCTGGGCGTTGAGGCGCTTCCAGAACAGTCCGAGCAGGAAGACAGCGGTAATGGGCGGGGAGATGTAGCCCTGGACGCTCTGGAGGTACTGGTAGAGCGTGCCCGAGATGTTCTGCATCAACGGGATCCAGAGAAGGCCCAGGCCGACCAGGCCTACCGTGGCCGTCTGTCCGACCAGGACCAGGCGCCGCTCCGAGACGCCGGGGTGGAGCTTCTTGTAGATATCGATCGTGATCAGCGTCGAGCACGAGTTGAAAACGGAGGAGAGGCTGCTCATCAGGGCCGCCAGCAAGCCCGCGACCACGAGGCCCCGGAAGCCGGCCGGCAGCAGCGCCACGACCAGGGCGGGCAGCGCCTGGTCGGAGGAGGCGAGTTCGAGCTTGCCGGACTGCGACAGGCAGTAGGCGATCACGCCGGGCACCACGAACAGGAACAGCGGCAACTGCTTGAGGAAGCCGGCGAGGATCGTCCCGCGCCGGGCGTCGTCGATGCCTCGCGCCGAGAGCGCGCGCTGGACGATGAACTGGTCGGTGCACCAGTACCAGACGGCGATGATCGGCGCGCCGAAGGCGATGCCGGTCCACGGGAAGTCCGGGTCGGACATCGGCTTCCACATGTCGAAGAAGCCATCGCCGGCGGTCTCGACCATGACCCGCCAGCCGCCGAGTTCGGCGAGACCGAGGATGGTCACCGTGGAGGCGCCGACGATCAGGACGATGGCCTGCAGAAGGTCCGTGTAGACGACGGCGCGGAGGCCGCCGAGCACGGTGTAGACCCCGGTGATGACGACGACCACCAGGGCACCGGTCCAGAAGTTGATCCCCATCAGCGTCTCGAAGACGACGCCGCCCGCGTAGATCGTCACCGAGATCTTGGTCAGGACGTAGCCGATGACCGAGATCACCGAGAGGTACCAGCGGGCCGCGGGCGAGTAGCGCCGCTCCAGGAACTCGGGCATCGTGAAGATGCCGCTCTTGACGTAGAACGGCACGAACAGCCAGCCGAGAATGAGCAGGATGAGCGAGGCCTGGAGCTCGAACTGGCCGAGGACCAGGCCGCTCTCGGCGCCGGTGCCGGCCAGGCCGACGAGGTGCTCGGAGCCGATGTTCGAGGCGAACAGCGACGCGCCGACGACGAACCAGCCGACGTTGCGGCCGGCGAGGAAGTAGCTCGACGAGGTGCGTTCGCCGTGCCGGACGCGCCTGATGGCCCAGAGCGCGATGGCGAAGACGCCGGCGAAGTAGAGGGCGACGACGGTCCAGTCGAGGGTGGTGATCTTCGCCGTCAGCATGGCCCCCTCTCCTCGCTCAGCAACCGGCCGTCAGCGCGGAGGGATCGGCGGGTGCGATCGCGATGCGTGAGAAGCGAAGCGTGAACGGTCTGTCCGTCGTGATCAGGAAGGGTGTGTCGATGCGGTCCATCTCGGCGCCGGAATTCTCGAAGCAGCGGAGAGGAATCTGCAGGGTGTCCCATGCTCCTTCGGGCACGCCCGCAAAGATGGGCGAGACGAGGAGACCGCCGGTGCAAGGGTAGCCACAGTCCATCCGCATCTGGACTCGCCCCGCGGGCGCTTGCTCCACCAGGAAGTCGATCTCGAGAGTCATGCCGCTCGCCGTTTCGGCGCGCAGGTCGATGGGATTCGACTGGAGGTAGATCTGGGCCTCGTTGCGGCCTCTCCACTCCGCCTTCCTGGCATCTTCCTGAACGTTGCGGTCGACGGCCGAAAGCACGACGCCGGACACCCGGCGGCGAGTCTGGCCGCGGCCGTCGGGGGCGGTAACCCGCCAGTCCGCTTCGTCGCCCACGTAGAACTGCCACCCTTCCGCCGTCCGTCCTTCGAACAGAACGCGCCCGGGCGACGCGCCGGCGTCGGTCGTGCGAACGGGCGATGTTCCGGTCGGCCGCGTCTCGTCCAGTTCGGGGAGATCGCCGTCGTCGGCGTAGGTCAGGCCGTAGCCGTAGGGGAAGAGCGGGTCGTAGTCCGGGTCGCCGACGTTGAGAACCGTCTGGTCCAGCGACCTCGGCCAGGAGAAGGAGAGCTTGCCCCGGAAGTCGTGGGCGACTCCGCCGTCGGCCGCGCCGAAGATGACGTCGGCGACGCCGCCGCCCTCGGAGCCCGGCAGCCAGGCGGCGACGAAGGCGTCGGAGGCGTTGATCTCCGGGTTCGTCCACAGCGGGCGCCCGGACAGGAAGATCGTGACGACCGGAATGCCGGCGGCCCGAAGCCTCCCCATCAACTCGACGTCGGACTTGTCCGCCGGGCTGTACTCGAGGCTCGTCACATCGCCCTGGCCCTCGGCGTAAGGCGTCTCGCCGGTCACGTAGATGGCGGCGTCCGGTAGTTCGCCGCTGTACGCGCATCCCTGGCAGAGGACGGCCCGCCCGCCAGCCGCCTCGAGGATCCGTTCGATGCCGGTCCAGATGGACGTGGCGCCCGGGAAGTCGTCGTTCGTGTTCTCGGTTCCCTGCCAGGTCAGCGTCCAGCCGCCGCTCTGCCGGCCGATGTCGTCGGCCGCGGGACCCGCGACCAGCACCAGCGACGTCGGAGGCAGGGGCAGAAGACCGTCGTCGTTCTTCAGCAGGACGAGAGACTCACGCACCGCCTGCCGGGCCACCTCGCGATGCTCGGGAGCGCCCAGCAGCTCGAACCGTCCGCCGAGCACGCGTTCCGACGGCCGGCCGCTGTCGAGCAGGCCGGCGCGAGCCTTGACGCGCAGGATGCGCCGGACGGCGTCGTCGAGCCTTTGCTCGGGAATCTCGCCGGAACGCACCTGCCGGAGCGTGTTCCTGTGCAGCGCCCTCCAGTCTTCGGGGACCATGAACAGATCGAGGCCGGCGCGAAGCGTGTCGGCGCAGTTGTCGTTCGTGCAGTTCGGCAACTGGCCGTGTCCGTTCCAGTCGCCGACAACGAGCCCGTCGAAGGCCATGCGGCCCTTGAGCACCTCCGTCAGCAGCCCGGCGTGGCCGTGCAGCTTGCGGCCGTGCCAACTGCTGAACGAGGCCATCACCGCCTGCGCGCCGGCATCGAGCGCGGCGACGTAGGGAGCGCCATGGACGTCGCGGAGGTCTTCCTCGCTCGCCAGCGTGTCGCCCTGATCGTGGCCCTCGAAGGTGCCGCCGTCGCCGAGGAAGTGTTTGGCCGTGGCGATCACCCGCTCTTCCCCCAGGAACTCAGGGCTGCCTACCGCGCCCTGGAGTCCCTCGACCAGCGCGCGCGCGTAGTCGACGACGATCTCGGGATCTTCCGAGTAGCTCTCGTAGGTGCGGCCCCAGCGATCGTCCCGGGCCACGGCGACGGTCGGACCGAAGTTCCAGTCCAGGCCGGTGGCGAGCACCTCCCGGGCCGTGATCTCGCCGATGCGGCGGATCAGGTCCGGATTGCGCGTCGCGCCGAGCCCGATGTTGTGGGGGAAGATCGTGGCGCCGATCACGTTGTTGTGGCCGTGCACCGCGTCCACGCCCCAGATCACGGGAATCCCGACGCCGCCGTCGGAGGTGTCGGTCGAGGCTTCGTGGAACGCGTCGGCCAGGGCCAGCCAGCTTTCCGGCGAGGCGTGCTTGTTCTCGTCGGGAAACGAGCCGCCGCCGTTCAGCACCGAGCCCAGGTCGTACCGCCGCACGTCCCGCGGCGTCACCGAGCGGATCTCCGCCTGAATGACCTGCCCGACCTTCTCGCGGACGGTCATCCGCTCGAGCAGAGCGTCGACCCGCGCTTCGAGCGCCGGGTCGGCCGGCAGCGGCGGAGTCAGTTCAGGCCAGACTTCGGCGCGAACCTCGGGGGCCGGAGCCTGCTGCGCCGGCGCTGGAACCGCCCAGGCGATTACCAGCGCAAGCGCTAGCAGAGGGGCCGTCACGACGTGGAGTCGTCCGTTTTCCGGCGTCCCGTGGTGTGCTCTAGAACAGCAGCTTGAAGCCGAGCTGCACCTGCCTCGGATCGCGGGCCGCCTGCGCCTCGCCGAAGTTGTTCGGCAGGGTGTAGCCGGTGATCGCCCTTCTCTCCGTGGCGACGTCGCTGTCGTAGGTGACGCTGCTCGGGTTCATCACCGTGTTGATGCCCACGAAGTTGTCGCGGTTCGTCACGTTGAAGACCTCGAACCGGAACTGGCCGGTCACGCGGTCGGTGATGCGGATGTTCTTGGTCAGCGAGAAGTCGACCTGGAAGAAGTCCGCTCCCTCGCACACGCCGGGCCGGGTGTTGCTCAGCGTGCCGAGCTGCCAGCCGACCAGCGTGAAGGCGTCGGGATTGATGACCTGCAACCCACTGCCGCCGCACGCGACCCCCGTGAGGAGCGGCCGCATGTTCTCGGTGTAGCCGGTGCCGCCGGCGCCGTTGACCCCGGTCAGGTTTCCGGTTCTCACCGTCAGGGCCTGGCCCGAGGAGTACTGGACGATCCCGCCGAACTGCCAGGCGCCGAACAGCCCGCGGACGAAGCCGCTCTGGTTCTCGAGCGTGGGCAGGTTGTGGAGCACGTTGGCGTTGAACACGTGATCCCGATGCAGGCCTGCGTAGCCGAAGTCGAGATCGGGGTTCTCGCGATCCGTGATCTGACCGGCGAACGAGCCGGCCCCCGCGTCGTTCAGCGGGTCGTTGGCCTTGAAGCTCGAGAGCGTGTACGAGGCCTGGAACTGCGAGCCGTTGCCGTACCTCTGCACGTACTGCATCTGGAGACCGTCGTACTCGGAGATGCCGTTCGACTCCCAGAACAGGATGTTGCCGTCGCCGAAGACCGAGAACGGTCGCAGTGCGCCGCGAACGCCGGCGCCGCCGTCGCCCTCGGGGGCGGTCACGTACTCGAGCCGGTCGGGGATGCCGTTGCCGTTGTTGTCGCCGGAGGCAACCTGGTTGATGTCCGAGCGCCTCGTGATGTGGCGCCCGCGGGTGCCGACGTAGGCGATCTCGATCGTGCTGCTCCGGCCGAGCCGCTGCTCCCAGGCCACGTTGAACTGCAGGTTGTACGGCGTCTGGAAGTTCGGGTCGATGCCCGTCTGCGGTCTTCCGAGCCCGCAATCGAGGCACGGCTGCGGCGCCTCGTCCAGCTTGCGGATGCCGTTCAGGCTGGAGCGGAAGGGCGGGTTGCCGGCGAACTCGAGCTGGATGTTCACGCGGTCACGCTGGAAGAACTGGCCGAAGCCGGCCCGGACCACGCTTCTGCCGTTGCCGAAGATGTCGTAAGCCAGACCGAGGCGCGGCGCGAAGTTGTCCGTGTCGCTGTCCACCAGCCCGCGGCCCGGACCGGTAGAGCCGCCCATCAGGCCCGCATCGCCGCAGGGGTCCGTTCCCGGTACCTGGAGCAGACCGTTGCACGGGTCGCCGCCCAGCGCGGGATCGAAGGTTCTCGGATCGAATGCCGTGAGCAGGTCGTCGCTGGCGTAGGGCCACTTGTAGTTCGAGTAGCGGACGCCGTAGTCGAGGTTGAGGCGGGGGTTCACCTGCCAGGAATCGGCGACGTAGAACTCGACGTCCTCCCAGTTCAGCTCCGGCGTCGGCTGGTGCGAGTTCTCCGCGTAGCCGAATGTCATGTCCTGGAGCAGGAAGTCGGCCAGGATGTTGCCGGTGTTGGCGCCCCAGCCGTTGTGACCGGTGCTCGGGCCCCAGAACTGCGGCGTCTCGGAAGCCGAGCTGCCGCCGATGTACTCCTTCTTCTTGTTCTCGCTGTAGAGGGCGCCCACCTTGAGCCAGTGCTTGCCGAAGACCTGCGAGTAGTCGTCCTTGAGCACCATCAGGTCCTGCTTGTTCTCCCAGGGCGCGATGTTCCACAGCGCGCCGTAGCCGGCTGCGCCCCAGAACACCGGATGGCTACGATCGGCGCCGCCCGTCTTGCCGTCGAAGATCGCGGGGATTGCCGCGTTGATCTGGCTGTTCAGCCCCGGGTTGGTGCCGCCCCGGTTGAGGCTGATCTCGTTACCCGAGTAGGAGAAGGTGACCGTGTTGACGCTGTTGTCGCCGATCGTCTGGCTGAGCTGGGCCACGAGGGAGTGGCCGGGCTGGTCCCAGTTCGTGTCGACGGCGGGGTAGGGGTCGTCGCCCCACAGGCCGTTCGCTTCGCCGGCGTTCGGAGCGCCGTTGACCCAGTTGTCCCGGGTGTAGCGAAGCATCAGCCGGCTGCGGTCCGTGGCGTCGTAGTCGAGCCGCAGGTTCGCCTGGTCCCAGTCGATCGGCGTAACCACGGCCTCGACCCAGTTGTTGCAACTGCCGGCCACCGGCGTCACGTTGGGCAGGGGGTAGAGATTCAGCATGCCCTGGCCGCCGGCGTTGATCCGGTCCGACGGAATCATGTTGCCGGGGAACGGCTGGCCGGTGGTGGGATCGGTCGGGATCGCCGGGGTGCACCCGGGGATCGACGGACCGCTGAAGTCACCCGCGCGCTCGGCCGCAGTGGGGACGAAGCCCGTGCGGGCGATGCCGCGCTCTTCCTGGTTCCACTCGCCGGAGAGGAAAAAGTGCAGCTTGTCCTGCTGGATCGGGCCGCCGAGGGTGAAGCCGTAGTCCTGACGGTCGAGGGGCTCCGTGTCCAGGCCGGCCTGCTCCAGGAAGTAGTTCGTCTCGTTCCAGGAGTCGTCGCGCATGAACGTGTAGGCGCTGCCGCGGAACTCGTTCGTGCCGCCGCGCGTCACGATGTTGATCTGGCCACCGGCGGCGCCACCGAACTCGGGGCTGTAGCTGTTCCGGTGGATCTTGAACTCCTCGATCGCGTCGACCGAGGGGTAGATGAGGATCGTGCGGTTCGAGCCGACGTCGTTGTTGTTCGCGCCGTCGACCGTCCACAGGTTGCCGGTGGTGCCGCTGCCGCTGATCGACAGGTCGACGCCGGCCAGCAGGCCCTTGTTCTTGGTGTCGAAGCCCTCGGGCGCACTCACGCCCGGCTGCAGGAGCGTCAACTGGACGAAGTTGCGTCCGTTGAGCGGCAGCTCGCGGATCTGTTCGCCGGTCATCAGGCCGGCGACCTCGCCGCTCATCGTTTCGACCGGGATGGCCTCGGCTTCGACCGTGATGGTCTCCGAGACGTCGCCGAGTTCGAGTTGCGCGTTCACCTCGCGGACGTCGGCGACGTTCAGTGCGATGTCGCTGATCACGGACGACTTGAAGCCGTCCAGCGTGACCGTGATCTCGTACGCGCCGACCGGCAGGTCGCCGAAGGTGTAGATGCCGGAAGGGTTGGTGAACGTCGTCCGGTTGAGGCCGGTTTCGGTCCCTTCCAGGTTCACGGTGACCCCGGGCAGGGCGCTTCCGTTCGGGTCGGTGACGGTGCCCCGGATGCTGGCCGTGAACCGCTGCGCCACGAGGGGCGCCGCCAGCAGCGAGAGGATGAGGATGAGAGCAAGTCTTCGTGCCATGGCTTCGTGCCTCCTTGACGGGTAAACCGATTTAGCCGCTAGCCGTACAAAACGCCCGGCATCCTGCCGCTGCAGACGGAAGGGTCGGGCTAAATCGTTTTAGCATGCTAATCTGGACTGTACACGCCGCGTAGGATTTGTCAAGAAGTCGTCAAAGAAGCCCCAGTGAGCAGCGACAGACCTGAAGAAGCCAGCGGCCGCGAGCCGAAGCCCGAGCGACGGGTCCGTCTCAAGGACGTGGCGGCGCATCTCGGCCTGTCGCCCACGACGGTTTCGCTGGTCATGAACCGCTCGCCGGCTGCCAGCGGGATCCCTCCGGAGACCCAGGACCGGGTCCGCGCCGCGGCGGAAGAACTCGGCTACCGCCCCAACTTCATCGCCCGGTCGCTCCGGCGCCAGCGTACGTTCGCGGTGGGCGTGCTCCTGCCGGAGATCAGCGAGGGTTACGCGGCCGGCGTTCTCGGCGGTATCGAGGATCAGCTCCTCCAGGAGGGCTACTTCTACCTGGTGGCCGGCCACCACTCCAAGCAGGATCTCCTGGACGACTACCTGCAACTCCTCACGGAACGCTCGGTCGAGGGACTGATCCTGGTCAACACCCCGATGGACGAGCCCCTGTCGCTGCCGGCGGTGGTGGTGGCCGGGCACCGGGAGTTGGCGGGCGTGACGAACGTGGTCATCGATCACGAGGTAGCCGCGCGACTTGCGCTGGCCCACCTGGCCGAACTCGGCCACCGCCGGATCGCGTTCTTCAAGGGGCACCCGCACTCGGCCGACACCGAGTCACGCTGGCAGGCGATCGTCGCGGCGTCCGTGGAACTCGGCCTCGAGATCGATCCGCGGCTGACGCTCCAGCTTTCCGGTGGTACGGCCGGCGAGCAGTTCTCGCCCGAGGAGGGCTACCGCGAGGGGCACGTGTTCGGCCAGAAGCTGCTCGCGGTGGGCGTGCCCTTCACCGCGCTCTTCGCCTTCAACGATGTCTCGGCGATCGGTGCCATGCGGGCGATCGTCGAGAGCGGGCTGCGGATCCCGGACGATGTCTCGGTCGTCGGTTTCGACGACATTCTCAGCGCGGCCTTCCAGAACCCGAGCCTGACCACCGTGCGGCAGCCTTTGCACGAGATGGGACGGAGGGCCGCCGCCGAGTTGCTGCACAAGCTGGGTGCGCCCGGAGGCGACTCGCCGGCGACGGTCACCATCGAGCCGACCCTCGTGCTCCGGGATTCGACCGGTCCTCCGCCCGATCGTGCCTGATTCGACCGGTCCTCCGCTCGACGCTGGTTCCGCCAGCTCTGTGCGGTTGCCCCTCTACACGGGTTTCCTGCTGACCGGCGTGGTCACGGTCCTTCTCGGTCCCCTGCTTCCCGAACTCTCCCGGGAGTGGAGCCTGCCGGTGGCGGAGTTGGCGCCGCTCTTCGTCGCTCAGTTCCTCGCCAGCGCCGTCGGCTCCCTTCTTTCCAGCTACCGGCAGGGCCTCAGTCTGGTAGTCGGCTACCTGCTGATCGCCATCGGTCTGTCGTCCCTGGCGATGGCGAGCTGGCCGCTCGCCCTGGCGCCGGTGGCCGCCATCGGGTTGGGACTCGGTCTGGCGATCCCGGCGACCAATCTCCGGGTCGCGCACTCGCAGCCGACAAGGCGGGGGGCCGCGCTCTCGTCGCTCAACCTGGTGTGGGGCGCCGGCGCGGTCGCATGCCCCCTCGCCTTCGCGGTTCGTCCGCGGGGGATGTCGAGCGACGCAGTGCTGCTGGTCTTGGCGGGGGCGGCGGGCCTCGTGCTGTCGTGTCTCGCATGGAACGTGCGGCCCGCAGCAGCAGGGCGTTTCACACTGGGTGCGCCGGCGTCCTCGCCGGCTTCTGAAGTGAAGGCGTCGCAGGGCGGCGACCTTGGTGCTGCCGTAGCGGCGCCCGCAGCCTCAGTGCCGACCAGAAGGCAGGGGGGCGTGTTGCCGGGTCTCGTCGTGATTGCCGCGATCCTGTTCCTCTACGTCGGGATCGAGAACGCGGTCGGAGGATGGCTCGTCAGCCTCGCCGATCAGTTCCAGCCGACGCGCTCGGCGACGTCGCTCTGGATCGGATCCGGCTTCTGGGCGGCGCTCCTGGGCGGCCGCGTCGTGGCTCCCCTCCTGCTGCGCCGGATGTCCGAGCGCGTGCTCTACGGCACCGGGCTCGCCGTCGCGGGAGCGGGCCTTCTCGGGCTCCTGACCAGCGGATCGCAGCCCGGCGTGGCCGTCTCGGCGGTCGCCGTCGGCGCCGGCCTGGCGCCTCTCTTTCCACTGACCGTCTCGTTTCTGGCGGAACTGACCGCCTCGACCCAGTCCCGTTCCACCGGCTGGGTCTTCGCCCTCGCGGGCACGGGGGGCGCCGTCCTGCCCTGGTTGACCGCCCGGTTGGCCGGTGGCGCCGAGCAGCTTGCCGCCGGGTTCATCGCGCCGATCGCGGGGCTGACTCTGCTCGCCCTTCTCTTCGGCTTTCTCAACCGCCTCGCGGCCCTGGCCGCACCACCTCGGGCCCGACCTTGAAAGTAGACTGATTCGATGACTTCCGGCAGTCCGGACCGCGCTTTCCTCCCGACGTGTCTGACGGCGGTGCTCGCCGCTTTCACGCCCGCCGTTGCTCCTGGACAGTCGGAGGACGCCGATCGTCCCGCCTTCAGCGACGTCGTCGACGTCCAGCTCGTCAACGTCGAGGTCTGGGTCAGCGACAACCGGGGCCGTCCCGTCACCGGGCTGGGTCCGGAGGACTTCGAGGTGCGCGAGGACGGCGATCCGGTGACGGTCGACTTCTTCAGCGAAGTGACGGATGCCGTTTCCGCCCGACCCCTGGAAGAGGCCGGCGTACCGGCGCCCGAGCCGGAATCGACCGCGGGCGGGGCTGTGGCCGAACCCGCGCACCTCGTTCTCTACTTCGACGATCTCCATCTCGGCCCGGCCAGCCGCAAGCAGGCGATCGAGGATCTGCGGGCGCTCCTCGACGAGGAGAAGTTCCCGGCGGAGCGGGTCCTCATCTTCCGGCAGGACCGCGACCTGGTCACCGAGGCCTACTTCGGTTCCAGCAGCGAGGATCTGGACATCGCGCTCGAACGCATCGGGGCCTCGCCGGGGATGGGCGGCCAGTCGCAGCAGGCGAAGCGGCTCGCGGTGCAGAGGCTGAACCAGCTCTGGCAGGACGCGAGGGTGCTCGCGTCATCGGGCAGCAGCCGCCGGACGACGGCGCCGGCGCCCTGCGAATCGTTCGTGCGCCGCGCGCTGCCCGAGGTCGAGAACTCCGCCCGCATCGGCCGCGACCGGATCGGCGCCACGCTCGATCACCTGACGACGACCGTTCGCTTTCTGGCCGCGCTGCCGGGCCTCAAGACGCTGCTCTACATCAGCGACTCCCTGGAACGTTCTCCGGGCGCGGATCTGCGGGATTTCATCACCGGCGTGTGTCCCGCCGGCGACCGGTTTCGCTCGCTCACCCCCGTCGAGGAACTGTCCACCGGCTTTCACGAACTGACCCGTCACGCCAACGCGAACCGCGTGACGATCTACTCGCTCCAGACCAACGGCCTCCGCTCCTCGTTCCTGAGCCTGGCGGAGCAGTCGTCGATCGACTTCCAGGGGGCGAACCCGTTCAACAGCTCGGTCCGCGAGGTCGAGCGCGGGGGAATGGCCGTGCTCGCCGACGAGACCGGCGGCCGCGCCATCTTCAACCGCAACCAGTTCGGCGGCGAACTCGAACAGATCGCGAACGAGATGGCGAGCTACTACTCGCTCGCCTACCGCCCGCCCCACGGCGGCGACCGCGGCGAGCACCAGATCCGCGTTCGGGTCCGGGGCCGGAACCTGCAGGTGCGTCACCGCCGCGGCTATCGCGACAAGAGTTCCGACCAGAGGATGAGCGAGCAGCTCGACGGCGCGCTCTATCTCGGCCTGGTCGAGAATCGGCTCGGCGTGCGGCTGGGCGCGGGCCGCGTTCGGGCGGCCGGCGGCGGCAAGCGGCGACTGCCGCTCCACGTCATGGTGCCGGCTGCGCGGGTCGCCTTCGTTCCGTTCGAGGACAGGGAGATGGCGCAGATCAGGGTCGAGGTCGCCAGCCGGCACGCCCAGACCTCGAAGGTGGTCAGGGACGAGAAGACCTTTCTGGTGGAAGCGCCCCCGGATCGCGACACGCGTACTCTCGACCTGGTCTTCAACATCGACATTCCCGATGGCCTCAACCTGGTCGCGGTCGGCGTCCGGGACGACGCCACCCGCGAGACCGCGTTCGTCTCGACCACCCTGGCCGTGGGCGAGGGCGACCGCTGATCCGCGCAGGCGCTTTCGGCCTGATCCTCGCCGCCGGGCTACCGGCGGCGACGCAACCGCAGGAAGAACCACCACCCGACGCCGCCATGCGGCGTGCCCTCACGGAGGCTGAGACCATGCTGCGCCGGGACGAGCCGCAGGCGGCCGAGAGCTGGTACCGGGAGGCGCTGCTCGAAGGCTGGCTGCTGCTCGGCGACCTCTACCGTGCCGGCGGCGCCCCGGCGGAGGCGCAGGCGGCCTACGAGCGAGCCCTGGTTTCGGCCCTCGAAGCGCGGCGTCCCCTGCTCGCCCTCGCTGAGCTCGCGCTCGAGCGCGGCGATCCCGACGGCGCGGTGGAGGTGCTCCTGCGCCTGCTCGCGCGAAGCTCGGGAGACGGTCGCGCCGTGCGGCTGCTCGCCCGAGCCTTCAACGCGACCGGCCAGCCGGAGCTGGCGGTGCAGCAACTGGAAGGCGCCGCTCAATCGATGCCCGAAGACGTCGAGACCCGCTTCGCGCTCGCCAGCGGTTACCTGCGGCTGGAGCGTCCGGAGTCCGCGGAGAAGCTCTTCCGCGAAGTGGCCGAGGAGCGTCCGATTCCGCAGACCTGGATTCTGATCGGCAGGACGTATCGCGACTACGGCGAGTACGAGCGAGCCCGCGGGGCGCTCGAACGCGCCATCGAGCAGGAACCGCAGGTGCCGCGGGCACGCTTCTACCTGGGGACCGTGGAGCTCCTGGACCGGGGCCGCGGCGCCGTCGAGGAGGCCATCGAGCACTTCAAGGAGGAACGGCGCATCTCGCCCGAGGATCCGGTGAACACCCTCTATCTGGGAATGGTCCTGGTCGATGCCCGGCGCTTCGAGGAGGCGCTGACCTCCCTGGAGATCGCGGTGGAATCGGAGTCCACCCGACCCAACGCGCTGCACCACCTGGGCCGCGCCCTGCTCGGACTCGACCGGCCGAGGGAAGCGGCGACCGCTCTCGAGAGCGCGATCGATCTGGCGGAAGGCGGTTACGGCGGCTCGTTCAACGCCAACCAGATGGAGAGCCTCCACTACCAGCTCGCCCTGGCCCTCCGCCGCACCGGCGACGAGGCGCGGGCGAAGCCGCACTTCGAGGCCGCCGAGCGCTTCTCGGTGGCCCTGGCCCGGACTTCGCGCGATCGAATGTCGAACTACCTGGACGGGCACGGCAAGGAACCCTCGGCCGGGGTTGTCGGCCTGTCCGTCTTCAGCGAGACGCCGGTCTCCGGCCTTTCCCCCGAAGTTCGCGAGCAGCTCGTTCGAACGGCGCGAACGACTCTGGCCCGTGCCTCGTTCAATCTCGGCGTCATGGCGACGCAGGCCCGGCGTTTCCCCCGGGCCGCGGGTCATTTCGAGCAGGCTGCCTCGGTCGATCCGGACTTCCCGAGGGTCCAGTACTCGCTGGGTGTCGCCCGCTTCAATGCGGGCCACTTCGAACAGGCGACATCGCCGCTGTCGAAGGCGCTGGAGGGAACGCCCGGCGATCCGGCGCTGCGGCGGATGCTCGCGCTGGCCTGGCTGAACGCCGAGGTCTACGATCGCGCGGCGGAGCTCCTGGCCACCGACCCGGGCCGCGCCGCCGACCGTTCGCTCCAGTACGCCTACGGTCTGGCCCTGGTCCGGAGCGGCCGGACCGTCGAGGCGCAGCCGATCTTCGACCGGCTGCTCGCCGAGCACGCCGACTGGCCCGAGCTCAACGTGCTGCTCGGCCAGGCGGCGGCGCAGGAAGGCGACTTCGACGCGGCGGTGGAGCACCTGGAACGCGCCATCGAACTTCGTCCCGGCGTCGCCGAGGCGCAGGCCACGCTCGGCAACATCTATCTCCGCCAGGGGCGCCTCGAGGAGGCCGGCGCCGCGCTACGTGCCGAACTGGCTGCCCGTCCCGTCGACAACCGGTCGCGCTACGTCCTGGCGACCGTCCTCGAACTCGACAATCAGCCCCAAGCCGCGCTCCGCGAGGTGGAGCTGGTCCTCGCCGCGGAACCCGACTTCGCCGATGCCGGCTACCTCCGCGGCAAGATTCTGCTCGAGGACGGCCGCGTCGACGAGGCGGCCGCGCAGTTGCTGGCGGCCGCGGAACTGGCGCCGGAGGATCCGAACATCCGCAACCAGCTCGGTCAGGCGTACCAGAAGCTCGGCGACCGGGAGAAGGCGCGCGAGCAGTTCGAGATCTTCCAGAGACTCAAAGGAAGGTCGGACCAGTGAAGAACTGGGTGTTCTCGCTGCTGCTTGTGCCGGCCGGTCTCAGCGCCCAGCCGGAAGCGGCGGCAACGGAGTCGGTCCGCGGCCTGCTCGACCAGGCCCGCTCCCTCGCCTCGCGGAACGAAGCCGACGCGGCCGCCGAGGCGCTCGGTCGGGCCATTGCCCTGGCGCCCAACTCCGAGGACGTCCTGAACGCCTACGCCCGCTTCTCGCTCGCTCGGGGAAACCCGATCCAGGCGACCCTGGCTCTCGAGCCGCTGGCGCGGATGCACCCCGGCGAGGCGGAGTACGCCTACCTGCTCGGCGTGGCCCGCATGCAAGTGGGCGAGATGGCGGAGGCCGCCGAGGCGCTGTTCGACGCGGCCGCCCTCGACCGGAGCCGCGCCCTGACCCATATCGCCCTCGGCCTGGCCCTCAACCGGGTGGACCGGTTCGACGAGGCCCGGGAACCTCTGGCCACGGCCCTGCGGCTGGAGCCCGACAACGTCGAGGCGCTGGCCGCCATGTCGGAGAGCACCGAGGGGCTTGGCATGCTGGCCGAAGCGACGGCACTGGCTGAACGTGCGCTGGCGGTCAACCCCGATCACCCGACGGCCCTGGTGACGATCGGAACGGCCCGGTTGAAGGAGGGTCGTTTCGAGGCCGCCCGGGAGGCGCTCACGCGAGCGGTCGCCGCCGAGCCCGATTCGATCAAGGGGCACTACCAGCTCAGCCTCGCTCTGGCCCGCCTCGGCGACCGCGAGCGGGCGGAGCGCCACCTGCGGCGTTCCCGGGAGGCGCAGGCCACGATCGAAGAGCACATCGAGCGTCTGCGCGCCCAGGCGCCGCTGGGATCGAGGAAAGAGCCTTGAGCGGACCCGGCGGGCCGGGACCTGGACCGGCCGCCACTGGGTGCGCCGGCGCCCCCGCCGGCATCCGGCGCGACAGCGCCGGTCTCCGGGTCGCCGCCGCCGTAGCGGTCGCGGCCCTCCTCGTCTGCCCCGCGTTGACGCTCGCCCAGGGCGCCGGCGACGCTCCGCTGTTTCGCGACATCACCGAGTCCACCGGCATCGCCTTCCGTCACAACTCGGCGCCCGAGAAGAAGTACATCGTCGAGTCGATGAGCGGCGGAGTCGGGCTCTTCGACGTCGACCGTGACGGTCTGCTCGACATCTACTTCGTCAACTCCCTGACGGTCGACACGGCGAACGAGCCGGAGTCGTCGCACAGCGCGCTCTATCGCAACCTCGGCGACGGCACGTTTCGCGATATCGCCGCCGAGGCGGGGGTCGCCCACCCCGGCTGGGGAATGGGCCTGTGCATCGCCGACGTCGACGGCGACGGCTGGCAGGACCTCTACGTGACGGGGATCGGCCGGAACCGGCTCTATCGCAACTCGGGCGACGACACGTTCACCGACGTGGCGACGGAACTCGGCGTCGCGGCCTCGGGCTGGTCGACCGGCTGTGGCTTCGCCGACTACGACCGCGACGGCGATCTCGACCTCTTCGTGAGCCGCTACGTGGAGTTCGATCTCGACAACCTGCCGGAGTTTGGCAGCGACAAGACCTGCCAGTACCGCGGTGTCTCGGTCCAGTGCGGACCGCGCGGCCTGCCGGGCACCTCCGACCTCCTGTTCCGGCAGGAAGCGAACGGAGCCTTCACCGAGGTCGGCGAGGAGGCGGGGGTTCGCGACCCGGACGGCTACTTCGGCCTCGGCATCGCCTGGCTCGACATGGACGGCGACGGTTGGCTCGACCTCTACGTCGCCAACGACTCGACGCCCAACTACCTCTACATGAACCGGAAGGACGGCACCTTCGAGGAGTCGGGGTTCTTCATGGGCGTCGCGGTGAGCGAGGACGGCGGCGAGCAGGGAGGCATGGGCGTCGCGGTTGGCGACTACGACGGCAGCGGCCGGCTGAGCCTGTTCGTCAGCAACTTCGCCGAGGAGTACAACGCGCTCTACCGCAACGAGGGCGACTACTCGAGCGACGCCTCCTTCCGGTCGAGGACGGGCGCGTCGAGCCTGCCCTTCGTTGGCTGGGGGACCGCGTTCTTCGACTACGACAACGACGGCTGGGAGGACCTGGTGGTGGTGAACGGCCACGTCTATCCCCAGCTCGACGGCGCCCGGCTCGGCGCCTCGGCCGGCTACCGCCAGCGCAAGCTGCTCTACCGCAACCTGGGCGACGGCACCTTCGAAGAGCTGGCCGAGCGAGGGGGCCCGGCCTTCCTCGAACAGACCGTCAGCCGCGGTCTGGCGATGGGCGACCTCGACAACGACGGCCGGGTGGACCTGGTGATCAACGACCTCGACGGCTCGCCCATGGTGCTGCGCAACGAGGCCGGCGGCGGCCACTGGCTGCAGGTGCGGCTGGTCGGGGCCGGCAGGAACACCGACGCGATCGGCGCGGTGATCCGGGTGACGGTTGATGGTCGCAGCCAGATCCGCAACATCCGCAGCGGCACCAGCTACCTGTCCCAGGACGACTTCCGCCAGCACTTCGGCCTGGGCGACGCCGCCACGGTCGGTTCGGTCGTCGTGACCTGGCCGGACGGCTCGACCACGGAGCGCGAGAACGTCGCCGTCGACCAGCTACTGGTGATGGAGCAGTAACGCTAGGGCTCGCGCGGCGTCATCCAGCGTTTTCCCGAGCTGTGCGGGGCGCTCCTGGCCCCGCGGTTGAACGTCTCCGCCGCGTGGGGATAGTCCGGTCCCACGACGCCGCCGGCGCACTCGCCGGCCGGCGGGATCACCCAGTCGCAGCCGGGCGTCTTCTCCGGGCCGTGGGCCCAGCATTGCTTCAGCGCCTCGAGGTCCGCGGCCAGTGAGCCGGGATCGTGCGGCGGCATGTGCTGGTTGGGGTCCCAGAAGTCGCCCGTGAACTCCTCCAGCGTCTCCATGGCGATCCGGTGGCAGCCGAGGCAGCCGTTGCCCTCGATGTGGATCGTCCGCATGTCCCACGTAGGCGCGCCCACGACGTAGTAGGGCGGGTTCGGTCCGGGCAGGACCGGGACGACCGGCTGGCGCGGGTTCTCGGGAAGTCGCGCGGACTTGATCCACGGGTTGTGAATGAACGGATCCGCCTGGTGGCAGCGGACGCACTGGATGTCTCCGGCAGGCATGTACGCGTCGTCGAAGTCCGGTTCGTCGGGGCCGGGGAGCACGCCGAGCAGCCGGTTGTTCTCGCCGACGTGGGTCCAGGGGCTGTTGTCGCCGGACTCGAAGAAGCAGGTGGCGCCCGTCTCACGGTTGTAGCCGATCATCTGGACCGAGTCGCCGATGTCGACGTTGAAGACGTCGTCGCGCCCGTCGTGACGGCAGAAGCTCACCCACACGACCTCGGGGCGGGGCGAGCCGTCCGTGTTCCGGCCCTCGTAGCGCTGGAGGCTCGAACCCGGCATGCAGTCGCCGATCTGGAGACTGCCGTCGTCGCAAGCGTGGAGCCCCGGGTCCTCGAAGATCTCCCGGCCGTCCTGCCGGATGCGAATGCGCGCCCCCTGCCCGCAGTCGACCGTCGGCGGCACGCCCAAGTGCGGCTCGCACATCGCCGCGTAGGCGCGGGCGCTCTTCGGCATCGGCGGGTTCGCGCCCGCGGGCGTGCACTGTCCGGCAGGCGCGGACTGCCCTTGCACCAGGCCCGGTCCGAGCACAACGGCAAACAAGAGCGCCAGACACTGGGTGCGCCGGCGTCCCCGCCGGCTTCTGGCGAAGACGCGCCGCGAAGCGGCGACCACACTCCGGACGACCATGCCGTCTCCCACCACCCCTACATCTCCAGCACAACTTCCTTCTTCGCGTTCGACTCCAGCGACTGGACCTTGCGGTTCAGGTACTTGTTCAACTGCCGGTCGTACCGGCTCGTGGCGCCGGCGTGGCGGGCGCGCACGTAGGGCTCCCAGCGGGCTTCGCCGGCCGCCTCGACCTGGTCGCCCATCACGGTGACCCGCTGGATGATCCGCTCCTCGTTGAAGTCGTTCAGCACGAAGTGCTGCGTGCAGCGGTTGTCCCACATGGCGAGTGTGCCCTGCTGCCAGCGATAGCGGACGGTGAAGCGGGTGTTCGTCGCCCAGCGGGTCAGGTAGCCGAGCAGGTGGTCGCTCTCCTCGTGGCTGAGTTCGACGATGCGGCGGGTGAAGTGCTCGTTGACGAACAGCGACTTGCGGCCCGTCTCCGGGTGGACGCGGACGACGGGGTGGATCGTCATCTTCTCCGGCTTGCCGTGCGGCGTCGCGTCGTGGAGCGCGGTGAGACCCTCGCAGAGTTCCTGCAGCGGCGGCGAGAGTTCCTCGTAGGCCTTGTACATGTTGGCCCACATCGTGTCGCCGCCGACCTCCGGGCACTTGACCATGTTCAGGATCGCCATCACCGAGGGGCTCTCCTGGAAGCTGATGTCGCTGTGCCACTCGTCCGCGACGCCGCCGCGGGTGGCCACCAGCTCGAAGACCTCGGGGTGGTCGAGGAAGGGGTTGTTCAGGTGCGGGTGCCCTTCCAGCTCACCGAAGTGCCGCCCGAAGGCGACATGCTGCGCCACGTCCAGGTGCTGATCGGGAAAGAACAGCACCTGGTGGTCCAGCAGCAGGCCGCGGATCGTTGCGGCCTCATCCGGGCCGGCCTCGGCCAGCGGCAGATCGTGGATCTCGGCGCCCAGGGACCCGGAGAGACGTACGACTCGATGGCTCATTGGAGTTTCTCCTGCGGTTGAGGATCGAGGCTATCTCTAGAATCCGCGTCATGCGCAACCGATTCGGCCTTGTCGTCGCCGCCCTCGCCGCAGTCGTCCTTTCCGCCTCGCCGCTCGCGGCGCAGGAGGAGCGTCCCCGCGTGGAGGCCGACGGCACCGTTCACGTCCCGGCCTTCGACCTGCCGGAGACCTCCTACTTCAGCGACGAGTCGCGGGCGGCGATGAAGCACTTCCGCGAGGTCTACGGACCGGAGTTCGGCACCTTCTCCCAGGGCTGCGCGAACCTGAACGACGTTGCCGACGACCCCGAGGCGATTCGGGCAGCGCGCCAGTGCGTCGCCGACGGCTATTACAAGACGGCCATCTACCGGGACACCGTCGCCAAGCACCCGGTGAAGATCACCGCGGAGACGATCGCCGGCGTCTACACCGAAGTCTTCGTCCCCGAACGCGGCGTCGCCGAGGAGAAGGAAGACCGGCTGCTGATCAGCATCCACGGCGGCGGCTTCCGCGTCGGCGCCCGCTACTTCAGCCAGACGGAGGCGATGCAGGTCGCCGACATGGGCGGCTACAAGGTGATCAGCCCCGACTACCGGATGGCGCCGGAGGCCACCCATCCGGCCGGCGTCGAGGACGTCATCGCCGTCTACAAGGCGATGCTGGAGGACTACGAGGCGTCGAAGATCGGCATCTACGGCTGCTCGGCCGGCGCCATGCTCACCGCGCAGACGGTCGCCTACATCCTCGAGAACGACCTGCCGCTGCCGGGGGCGATCGGTCTCTTCTGCGCCGGGATACCGACGACCGACGGCGACACCCCGGGCGTGTTCAAGATGGGCCGCAGCGAGAGCGCCTTCCTCGTGTCCGCGTTGGGCGGCTTCCCGCGCCCGGTCGAGCCGGCGGAGCCGCCCCAGCCGAGCGGCTACTTCCGCGGCGTGAAAGCCGGCGACCCCGTCGTGGCTCCCGGCGACCACGACGACCTGCTCGCCCGCTTCCCGCCCGCGCTACTGATCAGCGGCACCCGCGACTTCGCGCTCGGCGGCGTACTGGCCAGCCACAACAAGCTGGTCAGCCTCGGCGTCGAGGCCGACCTGCACGTCTGGGAAGGCCTCGGGCACGCGACCTTCGCGTTCAACCCGCGTCTGCCCGAGTCGGACGAGGTGCACAACGTGATCGTGCGCTTCTTCGATCGGCACCTGTCCTCGTAGAGCGGTCGCCGGCCCTCGACGCGCGAAGACGGGTCAGGGCAGATGCGGACCGTAGAGGTAGAGCAGTGCGTCGTTCAGCGCCGGAGCGAGGATGGTGGTGTGCGTGTGACCGGGGTAGATGCGTGACTTCCAGGTCAGGCCGGGGTTGGCCGTTCGGCCCAGGGCGCTGACGGTGGCGTTGAAGTTGCGGCCCATGTCTTCGTAGAAGTCCACGCCGAGGATGCCGGCCGGGCGATCGGTCGTGTTGTAACGGGCCCGAATGTACGGGTCGAGCTCTTCCTCGAGGAACTTCAGGAACTTGCCGGCGCCGCCAACGCCGTTCGCAGGGTGCCGGAGATCAGAATGCCTCCGACGGCCGCCGCCGACAGCAGCAAGGCCCTGCGCTTCATCGTCGTCTCTCGTTTGCCCGGTCCACTCCTCATCGCTGTCTCCTCTCTTCCTGTCGCACGGGATACCATTCACGCGTGTTTGGTTGAGGCGAGGCCCTTTCGCCTCGAAGGCGGTTCGCTTACTGTGGCCATCGTGACGACCAAGACCAAGCCGCGCTCCGGCCGGCGCCTGAGTCGGCTCGGCTGGAAGTGACTCGAGGCAGCTCGTGCGCGCGCGGGTCACCTACTTCCGCCAGGTCGGCTACTACGCCCTCGATCTTGGAGAGACGAAAGCCAGACGGCGGGAGCTCCTGCCGCTCTACGTTCGGGTGCTGACCGGTGTGACGCCGAGCAGAAAGGACTAGCGGGAGGCCAGTTCGAAGGGACTAACGGATCTGGTGCGCTGGCCGCCTGCAACCTGAGTAACGGCCGACACACCTGGGAGATGGAGGAACCATGATCATGCCGCCGAGAGTATTGACCGTTGTCGCACTCGTTGCGGCTGTCCTTCCAGGTGACCTGGCTTTCTCGCAGGAAGCTGAGGAGTTACCGCTAACGCTCAGCAATGAGACGGTCGTCGGGGGGTTCGTCGAGCCCGCTCGCAGGATACGAGCAGAGGGATGGGACTGGGACCACGAGGTCAGAATCTACCTGCCTCCCAGCTACCGCAGCTCCGATCGGACCTATCCGACCTTGTGGGTCACCGACAACTCGCTCGAACTGATCCAGGGCGCCTTGATGGGAGCCGAGTTCGGGATGGCGCCGGAGTTGATCGTTGTCGCCGTCGGGGCCCCGACGGGCACTTCGCCGGCGGAGTTCCAGCGTCGGCGCTCGTACGACTTCATCCCCGACAGGAGCCTGATGGGAGACCTCTTTGCTGCAGCGCCCGACGGCACGTTCGGTGGCGCGCCGGGGTTTCTCCACTTCCTGGTGCACCAGCTCAGACCGCTACTGGCCGAGGAGTACCGGATGGACCCCGAGGATCACGGCTACGCCGGTCACTCCGGAGGTGCCCAGTTCGGGCTCTACGTGCTCTTCAACGAGCCGGAGAGCTTCGACAAGTACGTTCTCAGCAGCCCTGCGGTCTCTCAGCCTTGGCTGGAGATGGAGGAGGCCTGGAACGAGGAGCACAAGGACCTTGAGGCGAAGGTGTTCCTGAGCGCCGGCGAGGCGGAGGCGAGCGATCCGGTCTGGGCGGCCGCCCAGATCGTGTCGACGGTCGCCCTCGTCGCCGAGCGCCTGGCGACTCGTAACTACGAGTCGCTAGAACTGAGCGTCCGGATCTTCCCCGGCGAGGACCACCTGACCGTGATGCCCATCGCCTACATGCGGGGGGTGCGCCAGCTCTACGCTGAGTAGGAGGACTTCATGAACTGGAAGGCGAGTTCGATTCCGCGGACTCGCCGGGGCACTCCTTCCCCTCCGTGAGTGACGGGCACTTGTCCAGCTAGCTTGCTAGCGGAAGCCGCGCTCAGTTGTACCAGTAGATGTGCTCGTCGTCCGGAGCGTCCGGATCGAGCAGCGTCTTGTCGATGTTGACCGGGCTCTGGGTGGCCCAGGGCCAGATCGGCGGCGCCTGCTCCTCGTTGTGTGCGGCGAGGAGCTTCTTCAGGGCCGCGACCCGCTCCGGCTCGGAGTCGGCGAGGTTGTGCTGCTCGGTGGGGTCCTTCTTCATGTTGAAGAGCCATACCCCCCCGGGGGGTTCGCTGATCTGGAGTTTCCAGCCGTCGGCGAGGACGACCTGATAGTCGCCGGTGCGCCAGAAGAGACGGTCGTGCGGCGCGCCTTCGACTTCACCCAGGACGTGCGGCACCAGGTCGACGCCGTCGATCTTCCGGTCGCCGGGCAGATCGACTCCCGCCGCGGCCGCCGCGGTCGAGAAGATGTCGAAGCCGTGCACCGGGGCTTCGTAGACCTGGCCTGCGCTGAGACGGGCTGGCCACTTCAGGAGGAACGGCACGTGGATGCCGCCCTCGAAGAAGCTGATCTTCCAGCCGCGGAACGGCTCGTTGACGCGCGGCAGGCCGATGTAGGCCGGCGCCCCGTTGTCGGAGGTGAAGAAGACGAGCGTGTTCTCTTCGAGGCCGTTCTCGCGCAACGCCTCGAGCACCCGGCCCACGCTCCGGTCTAGCGAGCGGACCATCGCGGCGTAGACCCGCAGGCGATGCTCCTCGATGTGGGACAGCGCCTCGTAGTCGGCGCGCAGCGCCTGCAGCGGCGTGTGCACCGCCCAGTGCGCCAGGTAGAGAAGGAAGGGCCGGTCCCTGTTCGCCTCGATGACCTGGACCGCCTGGTCGGTGTAGTAGTCGGTCAGGTACCCGCCAGGCTCGAAGGAAGGACTGTCGTTGAACGACGCCTCGTAGCGCACGAAGCGCCACAGGAAGCGGTCGATCCCATCGAACTCCTGCTTCGAGTTGACGACGTTCGGGTCGTCCTCGGGCAGATACAGGCCGCTCCTCATCAGCAGGCTCTCGTCGAAGCCCTGCTCGTGAGCTCGCGTGCCGTCGCCCGTGCCGAGGTGCCACTTGCCGATGTGCACGGTGTGGTAGCCGGCCGGGTTGAGCAGCTCGGCGAGCGTGATCTCGGACGGCGGCACGCCCTTCTCGTCGATGGGAACCGTCGCCCCTTCCGGGTTGCCGCTCGTCTGCCGGAGCCTGCCTTCCGTGCTCGAGAGGCGGGGCACCATCGTGGCGAACCCCGGCGGCGTCGGCGTGAACTCGAAACCGAAGCGGGTGCCGTAGCGGCCGGTCATCAGCGCGGCCCGCGACGGCGCGCAGGTGCCGTTGGCCGAGTAGCCGTTGGCGAAGTGAACGCCGTCACGTGCCAGCGAGTCGATGTGCGGGGTCGGCACCGTGCCGCCCGCGACGCCGCCGCCGAGCCAGGTCAGGTCGTTCCAGCCGAGGTCGTCGGCGAGGATGACGACGATGTTGGGCGGCCGCTCCCCGGCGGGCCGTCCTTCGGGATCGGCGCCGGACTGCCAGTCGATCGTCCGGGTCGGACCGATCTCGGCGGGTTGAAACTGTGCTGCCGCGCCCGTGGCGCCGGCCGCGAAGGCCGCGGCGAGCCCGAGGGCGACCAGGCCGCGTCGCGCGCCGCATCGATTCATCATTCTTGTCCTTTCGAGTGGTTGGGGCGGTAGCCTACGAGATCAACGCGATGGGTCCCGTTCTCTTCATCTGCCTTCTGTTTGCCGTCACGACTGCAACACATGTGCAGCCAGCGGCGGCACAGAACAACTCCTCCAGGATCGCCTTCGTATCCAATCAGGACGGCAACCCGGAGATCTACGTCATGAACGAAGGTGGCTCCGACCTGACGCGGCTGACCAACAATCCGGGCTTCGATGGTGCCCCGACGTGGTCGCCCGACGGCACCCGGATCGCATTCGCATCATCTCGCAACGACAACGCCGACATCTACATCATGAACGCCGACGGCTCCAACGTCGTCCGTCTCACCAGCCACGCGGCCAACGACGGCGGCCCCTCCTGGTCGCCCGACGGCTCGATGATCGCCTTCGATTCGAATCGCAGCGGCAGCTCTCAGGTGTGGCGTACCAACGTCGACGCCGGAAACTGGGGCTACAACCTCACGCAGCTCACCGAAGACCATCCTCTGGGGCGCGTAAACAACTTCGTCGCCTGGTCGCCCGACGGTTTGTGGATCGCCTTCGAAGCCGACCGTGACCGCGACGACCCGGAGATCTATCTGGCCAACGCCGTCGATGGCACCAACCAGCAGCGATTGACGTTCACTCGTGCTCTTGACGAGGTCCCCAGTTGGACACCCGATGGCAGGCAGATCGTCTACTCCACCGATCGCGACGGGGCACCGCAGAACGGCAACTATGAGATCTACATCATGAACGTCGATGGCTCCGACAAGCGCCGTCTGACCACCGCCCCAGGTGCCGACTCCAACCCTTCGGTGTCGGCCGACGGCACCCGGATCGCCTTCGATTCTTCGCGCGGCGGAGGGAGGGAGATCTATGTCATGAACCTGGATGGCTCCAATCCGATTCGACTGACGGGCACAGGATCCAACAGCAACCCCGCCTGGTCACCGTTCTAGGCGGGCTCGGGGCTAGAGTAAGACGGATGCCGCTTCCGGCATCCGAATCAGAGAGAGGGAGCGTTCGACCCATGAAGAGAGGCCGACTTGCCTTGCTCGCCCTTGTCACGATGTTCCTGGCCGTTCCGGCGTTTTCCCAGGACGGCGACGAGAACGAGAACGAGAGAGTGAAGGGCGCGCACGAGAACCAGTCGCCGGAGGCGCGGCAGGACGATCTCGGTATCACGGTTCCCGTGCCGACGAGCCACCCGGGCCGCCGCTACCCGGCGGAACACGAGTTCCCGACCGGCCCGGCCATCGGCGAGCGCCTGCCCGAGTTCGAGTTGCCGAACCAGGACGGCGAGTTGGTCGACTTCCACGCGGACCGGGGCGACTCGAAGGCGGTCGTCGTCTTCTATCGCTCCGCCGTCTGGTGACCGTACTGCCGCACGCAGCTGGTCGAGCTGCAAGACAACCTGGAACTCTTCGACGCCGAGGACATCAAGGTCTACGGCATCAGCTACGACACGCAGGAGCAACTGAAGACCTTTGCGGAGGATCGGGGCGTCACCTACGACCTGCTCTCCGATGCCGACTCCGCGGTCATCAAGCGCTTCGGCATTCTGAACACGACGATCGATCCCGACGCGGATGTGCTCAACCGGGCGACCCAGAAGGGCTTCTACGGCATTCCCTTCCCGGGCGTCTACGTCACTGACCGTGACGGCCAGGTGACGGAGAAGTTCTTCCACCGTCACTACGCGACACGCACTTCGGCCGGGACCATTCGCGACAGCGCGATCGGCCGCATCCTCGCCAAGCACGAGGTTCCGGCCGCCGAACTAGGCGACGAGCACGTCGAGGTCTCCGTCTTCCTCGCCGACGAGGCGCTCAAGTTCGAGTACACGAGCACGCTCCATGTGCGGTTCGAGGTCGCCGACGGTTACCACATCTACGCGGAACCCCTGCCCGACGGCTTCATCGCGTCCACGGCGACCGTCGTACCGACAAAGGGGGTGAGGCTCGGCGAGCCGGTCTACCCGGCGACCTCCGAGCGCGAGTTCCCCCAGCTCGGCGTGACGCTCAACGTCTACGAGGAAGGCACGACCGACATCGCCATCCCGATCGCCCTGAACGCCGAGATTCTGAACTGGCCGATTCAGGACAAGCCGACCGAGATCGAGATCCCGGTCGACGTCGTCTACCAGGCCTGCAGCGAGACGGTCTGCTACGTGCCGAAGGAAGAGACGGTCGTGCTCAAGGCGCCGATCGAACCGCTCGTGATGCCGGGTCGCCGCAGATAGCCGCCGGCCAATCACCACCTCCGACTCGATGTCGGGCAGCACGGAGCCAACCATGAAGTTTCCACTTGCCGTTGTCTCGTGCCTGCTCGGCGCCCTGTCGCTCGGGGCCGGCGGTGCCGCGGTGGCGCAGGACGCACCGCGGACCGAGTTGGGTGCACGTCTCGTCGAGCACCATGGCGACGAGACCTTCCTCCGCCTGGAGGACGTGAAGCTCCGGGAGAGAGTCGCCTACCCGGACGGGGCAACGTTCGGCGCACTGAAGACGCCGGCGGGCGCCTACCAGGCCTATCTCTCCACGCTGGCCGCGGTCGAGGAGGAGGCCGGTGTCAAGACCCTGCTCGTCAACAGCGTGTTGAGAAGCAACAGGGTACGCCCCGACGTTCACTGGACGCGCTGCGACTGGGACATCGTCGTGGTGAAGCACTATCCGAGCTGGCGTGCCTGGGAGAAGGTCGAGGGCAGCGGGTTGCGGAAGGCGGCGTACGTCCATCGTGAGGCGGCCGTGGCGAACGATCACGTTGTGGTGGCCGTGCCCCGGATTGTCAGAGCGACGCGACAGTCGCGCCCTGACGATCCCACCGACACGATGATCTACATCATGAACCACCTTGAGCTTCGCGAGCAGGCACGGTACGCCGACGGCTCGTACCCCGGATCAACCGGCATCGAGGCTTACGAGCGCTACAAGGGCGGTGGCCCGCTGGCCAACGTGCCCCGTGAACTCATCATCATCGCCGAAGTGCCCGCCGCCCTGAACTCTGCCGACGCTCACTGGACGCGCCTCAACATCGTGCGCTACCCCAGCCTGCGCGAAGTCGTAGAGCTGACCCGGCCGAGCGATCATCCCGAAAGCTGGTGGATGATGCACGAGCACAAGGAAGCGGCGGCGGCTCGTCACTGCGGCCCGATCACGGTGCCGACTTTGCCCGAGTCGAGTGTGGATTCCGCGTCGAGAGAACCCTGACTACACCCGAGTACCCGGCGACGCGAAGGAGACCAAGTCAAGATGAGCCTGATCCTCTACGGAGCCCACCTCTCTCCCTTCGTTCGGAAGGCGGATGCCCTGCTACGTGAGAAGGGGGCGCCTTTCGAGCTCGAGAGCGTCAACATCATGCCGATGCCCGACTGGTTCAAGGAAATCAGTCCGGCGCGCCGGATTCCGGTGTTGCGCGATACGGACGTCGGCGAGGAAGGTCCTGCCGGCACGATCCCCGATTCGTCCGCGATCTGCGCCTACGTCGAGCAGAAGTTCCCGGAGCCTGCGTTCTATCCTGCGGATCCCTACGAACGCGGCCGTGCGGTCTGGCTGGAGGAGTACTGCGACACCGAGCTGGCGATGGCGATCGGCCTCGGGATCTTCCGCCCGATCCAGTTCAAACGGTTCATGGGCGAGGAGCCCGATGTGGACACGGCCAGGAAGACGTATGAGGAACGGCTTCCGCGGCGCCTGGACTATCTCGAGGGCGAGGTCGGTGACGGACCGTTCCTGGTTGGAGACGCGCTCACGATCGCGGACATCTCGCTCGCGTGTCAGATCGCTCAGTTCGAGTTCGTCGCCGGGCCGCTCGACGCGTCGCGGTGGCCCGGAGTGGCCGGCCTCGTCGAGCGTTTGACAGGGCGGGACAGCTTCCAGCCGTGCCTCACGATCTGCCGGAAGATCGTGAAGCAGGAGCCCATCGATCTGAGCGCGGCTTGATCGGCGAGTAGCTAGAATCCCTGTAGCCGAAGTACGGCGAGAGGGAGCGTTCGACCCATGACGGGACGCCACATCGTCCAGGCCGAAACCCCCTGCGGGACGACACCGGGTTACATGCCCGGGTTCGGCAACGACTTCGAGACCGAAGCGCTGCCGGGCGCGCTGCCGCAGGGCCAGAACAGCCCGCAGCGCTGCGCCTACGGCCTCTACGCGGAGCAACTCTCGGGGACGCCGTTCACGGCGCCCCAGGGCGAGAACGAGCGGACCTGGTGCTACCGGATCCGCCCCTCGGTCAGGCACACGTCGCGCTTTCGGCGCATCGATCTGCCGTACTGGCGTTCGGCGCCCCACATCGTCGACGACGTCGTCTCGCTCGGCCAGTACCGCTGGGACCCGGTGCCCCACACGGCGGAGGCGCTGACCTTCCTCAGCGGCATGCGCACGATGACGACCGCCGGTGACGTGAACACCCAGGTCGGGATGGCCGCCCACATCTATCTCGCCACCGAGAGCATGGTCGACGAGTACTTCTACTCGGCCGACTCGGAGATGCTGGTCGTGCCGCAGGAGGGACGCCTCGTCTTCTGGACGGAACTCGGCCGGATCGACCTGGAGCCGCGCGAGGTAGCGATCCTGCCTCGCGGCATGGTCTTTCGCGTCGAGGTCGCGGACGGCCCCGCCCGGGGCTTCGTGTGCGAGAACTACGGCGCGAAGTTCCGCCTGCCCAACCGCGGACCGATCGGCGCCAACTGCCTCGCCAATCCCCGCGACTTCAAGACCCCCGTCGCGGCGTTCGAGGATCGCGAGGTCCCGTCACGGCTGGTGGTCAAGTGGTGCGGCCGCTTTCACGCGTCGGACATCGGGCAGTCGCCGCTCGACATCGTCGCCTGGCACGGCAACTACGCGCCTTCGAAGTACGGCCTGGAGGCCTTCGCGCCGGTCGGCGCGATCCTCTTCGACCACCCCGATCCGTCGATCTTCACGGTCCTGACCGCGCCGTCGGGTGTGCCCGGCACCGCCAACATCGACTTCGTGCTCTTCCGCGATCGCTGGAGCGTCGCGGAGCACACCTTCCGGCCGCCCTGGTACCACAAGAACATCATGTCGGAGCTGATGGGCAACATCTACGGCATCTACGACGCCAAGCCGGAGGGCTTCGTGCCGGGCGGCCTGTCGCTGCACAACATGATGCTGCCCCACGGCCCCGACGCGGACGCCTTCGAGGCCGCGACGTCGGCCGAACTCGCGCCGAAGAAGCTCGAGAACACGATGAGCTTCATGTTCGAGACCCGCTTTCCGCAGCACCTCACCGAGTTCGCGGCCCGGGAGGCGCCGCTCCAGGACGACTACACGGACTGCTGGACGGGGCTCGAGAAGCGCTTCGACCCGGGCGACGGCTGATGGCGAGGGCGTTCGCGTCGGCGGGGGACCTCGCCGAGAAGCAGATCAGCTTCACCGAGGTCGGCGAGGGACTCTGGGCCTTCACGGCGGAGGGCGACCCCAACTCCGGCGTGATCATCGGCGACGACCGCGTCATGGTGGTCGAGGCGCAAGCGACGCCGCTGCTCGCGAACAAGGTGATCGAGAAGGTGCGCTCCGTGACCGACAAGCCGATCACGCACCTGGTCCTCACGCACTACCACGCGGTGCGGGTGCTCGGGGCGTCGGCCTTCGACGCGCAGCAGGTCATCATGTCCGACGCCGCCCGCTCGATGGTCGCCGAGCGCGGCCAGGAGGACTGGGACAGCGAGTTCCAGCGCATGCCGCGCCTGTTCGAAGGGCACGAGTCGATCCCCGGCCTGACCTGGCCGACCACGACCTTCTCGGGCCGGATGACGGTCTACCTCGGCAAGCGCCGGGTCGACATTCTGCAGCTGGGCCGCGCCCACACCGCCGGCGACGCCGTCATCCGGGTGCCGGACGAGCAGGTGCTCTTCACCGGCGACATCGTGGAGTACCACTCGGCCTGCTACTGCGGCGACGGGCACTTCCTCGACTGGGGCGGGACGCTCGACCGGATCGCCTCCTTCCGGCCGAGCGCGATCGCGCCCGGCCGCGGCGACGCGCTGGTGGGAGAGCAGATGGTCGCCGCGGCGATCGAGAGCACGCGCGACTTCGTCGACTCGACCTACGGGCCGACGGCGCGTGTCGCGGCCCGGGGCGGGACGCTCAAGGAGGCCTTCGAGGTCACCCGGGCGGTCTGCGATCCGAAGTTCTCCGACTACGCGATCTACGAGCACTGCCTGCCCTTCAACGTCGCGCGGGCATACGACGAGGCGCGGGGGATCGACACGCCGCGCATCTGGACCGCGCAGCGCGACCTCGAGATGTGGGCGGCGCTGCAGGATTGAGGACCTTCGAGACTCCGCTCTACCCCTACGAGCGGAGTCCCGACCAGGACGCTTCCATGCCGGCCCGTCACCCGGTGGTCGTCGTCGGTGCGGGTCCGGCCGGTCTGGCGGCCGCCATCGACCTGGCGCGGCGCGACATCCCCGTGGTGCTGCTCGACGAGAACGACCGGGTCAGCTACGGCTCGCGCGCCATCTGTTTCGCCAAGCGGACGCTGGAGATCCTCGACCGCCTCGGCTGCGGCGACGAGATCGTCGACCACGGGGTGACCTGGAGCCGCGGCAAGGTCTTCTTCCGCGATCGCTGCATCTACGAGTTCGATCTCCTGGCGGAGGAAGGGCACCGGCGGCCCGCCTTCATCAACCTGCAGCAGTATCGCCTCGAGGAACTCCTGGTGGGGCGCCTCCGCGATCTCCAGTCGGAGGGCCGTCCCGTCGAGCTGCGGGGCGGCAGCAGGGTGACGAAGGTCGAACCCGCCGCTGCCAGCGTGCTCCTGACCGTCGAGACCCCGGAAGGTCCGTACCGGCTGGAGGCCGAGTGGGTCGTGGCGTGCGACGGGGCCGGCTCGACCGTGCGCCGCGAGCTGGGGCTCGAGTTCGCGGGCCGGGTGTTCGAGGACAACTTCCTCATCGCCGACGTCACAATGAAGGCCGACTTTCCGACGGAGCGCTGGTTCTGGTTCGATCCGCCGTTCAACCGGGGCCAGTCGGCCCTGCTCCACAAGCAGCCGGAGGGACTGTGGCGGATCGACCTGCAGCTCGGGCGGGGCGTCGACAGGGAGGAGGAGCAGCGTCCGGAGAACGTCGTTCCGCGGTTGCGCCAGATGCTCGGCGATGACGTCGAGTTCGAGCTCGAGTGGATCTCGGTCTACACCTTCCAGTGCGCGCGGATCGACCGCTTCCGCCACGGCCGCGTGCTCTTCGCCGGCGACGCGGCCCACCAGGTTTCGCCGTTCGGCGCACGCGGAGCCAACAGCGGCATCCAGGACGTCGACAACCTGGTGTGGAAGCTCGAGCGCGTCCTCCGCGGCCGTTCGCCGGATTCGCTCCTCGACAGTTACGACGCCGAGCGCGTACCGGCAGCCGACGAGAACATCCTGAACTCGACGCGCTCGACTGACTTCATCAGTCCGAAGTCGGAGACCAGCCGACTGTTCCGGGACGCGGTCCTGAACCTCGCGGAGACCCAGCCCATGGCGCGGCCCCTGGTGAACTCGGGACGGCTGTCGTTGCCCCACGTGTATCTCGACTCGCCCCTCCAGAGCCCGGACACGGACGGTCTTCCCGCGCGGACGCGGCCCGGCTCGCCCGCGGTCGACGCGCCGGTCGGCGACGGCTGGCTACTGGCGCGGCTGGGCGACCGCTTCCAGCTTCTGGCCCTGGGCAACTGCGCGGCAGAAACTGGGTGCGCCGGCGTCCCCGCCGGCATCCGGCGCGAAGCGCCGGCTTCTGGATCTTCTGCCGCGCTGGGCATCGATGTTCCGGACGACGAGCCCGGCCTGGAAGTCGTCAGCCAGCCGGCCGGAAGGCACCCCCTGCTGAACGAAAGGTACCTGGGCGATGCTCCCGGCGCCCTGTATCTTCTCCGCCCCGACCAGCACGTCGCCGCGCGCTTCACCGACTACGACCCCGAGCGGATCGCCGACGCTTTTCGGCGCGCGAGGGCGAGGGAGACAGACGACCCATGACCCGACTCCAGAACAAAGCCAACATCCCCGATAGCGACAGCTTCTACGAGGAATTCCTTGATCTTCACCAGGGCTGCTCGAGGGACGAGAGCGACGCGCTGAACGTCAGTCTGATCCTGCTGCTGGCCAACCACATCGGCGATCACGAGGTGCTGCGCGAGGCGATGCAGGTGGCGGCCCAGGTAGTCCTCGGATCCAAGCCCGAGCCATGATCGCGACCTGCGTCTCCACCGGGCTACGTCTTCGCCACCTGCTCGAACAGCCACGGGCAATCGATGAAGGGCGGTGACTGAACGCCGCGCGAGGCGAGGTCGATCCGTTGGCTGAGCGCCATGGCCCTGGCTTCGTCCGGCAGGTCGACCCAGTCGTGACCCCAGAGGCTCGGGCCGTCGAAGATCTCGACGGGCTGCCAGGTCGCCGGGTCGATGATCCGGCCGCCCCAGCCGTTCTCCACGAAGAAGCCGGAGGGAGTCCTCGCGTAGAAGGACGTCATGAAGTCGTTGGTGTGGCGACCGAGGGTGAAGCCCACCCGGTCGTCCGTCGCTCCCGCCAGGTCGTAGCCCTGTCCGACATCGTCCAGCGATTGGAACTCGACCATGAAGTGGTGGAAGCCCTTCTGTCCGGAGGCGATCATCGCCAGGCTGTGGTGGCGACCGTTGACGTGCAGGAAGTGGATGGGGACCGGCATGTTGCCGAAGTCGCTGAGTTCGAAGCTCAGCAGGTCGCGGTAGAAGGCCAGTTGCCTCTCGATGTCGGTGACGTGCAGGACCGCGTGGCCCATGCCCAGCGGACCCGTCTTGAAGCCCGAGATCGTCCTGCCCGGCAGGAACGGCTCGCTCGTGCGCATCGGATTCCACACCAGCTCTACGCGGTTTCCGTCCGGGTCGTGGCAGACGATAAGCCGCTCGGCGAAGCGCCGGTCGGCGAGTTCGGAGCTTCCCCATTCCACCTCGACGCCGGCCGCGTCGAGCTTCGTGGCGAAGCTCTCGAGATCGTTCTCTCCGGCGACCTCCCAGCCCATGAAGGAGAGCGTGTCGCCCGGTTCGTCCGAGACCAGCAGGCGCTGCTCGAAGTCGTCCATCCGGTAGGACAGGGACTTGCCGCCCCGGTCGACCTGCTGCATGCCGAGGAGGTTGCAGGCGAAGTCGTTCCAGTCGTCGAGCTTGTCCGAGCGGACTCCGAGGTAGGCGAGGGAGGCTGTGCTCATCGTTCGTTCTCCTGGATTGGGACCGTGACTGAGTATGCTCCAAACCGACCCCACGAAGGAACGGATTGGTGACGAAGGCGAAGCAGTGGAACCTGCTCATGACGATCGTCCTGCTCGGCTGTGCGCCGGGCGAGGAGATCGAGGCGCCGGAGGCGCGGCAGCCGCCCAACGTCGTGCTCATCGTCGCCGACGACCTGGGCTGGCGTGACGTCAGCTTCAACGGCGGCGAGATCGCCACCCCCAACGTCGACCGCATCGCCACGGAGGGCGTCAGGCTCGATCGCTTCTACGTGGCGCCCATCTGCTCGCCGACGCGCGCCGGCCTGATGACCGGCAGACATCCGATTCGCTACGGCATGATGCGCGGCGTCGTCATGGGGTACCACGACTACGGTCTCGATCCCGAGGCTGTGATCGTGCCGCAGGTGCTCGCCGAGGCCGGCTACGAGCACCGCGGCCTCGTCGGGAAGTGGCATCTTGGCCTGTCGCGCCGGGAGTACCACCCCCTGGAGCGCGGCTTCACGCGCTTCGTCGGCCACCTCGGCTGGGGCTTCGACTACTTCACGCACGAGCGCTACGGCGAGGTCGACTGGTTTCACGACGACGAGTCGGTGAACGAGCCCGGCTACAGCACGGATCTGATCTCCGAGCATGCGGTGCGCTTCGTCCGCGAGCACGCCGCCGGCGAGGCACCCTTCTTCCTGTTCGTGCCCTACAACGCGCCGCACTCACCCTTCCAGGCGAAGGAAGAGGATCTGCCGCTCTATGAGGACCTCGAGTCGGTGCCGATCGAGGCGGTCGTCGGCGCGGGCGTGCCGCCGGAGAAGTACGAGTGGTTCGGCGGTCACGCCATGAGCCGGGCGCGCCTCGAAGACGTGGAAGGCCGGCTCCGCAACCGGAGGATCACCGGCGCGATGGTCCACGCGATGGATGTCGGCATCGGTCGCATCCTCGATGCCCTGGACGAAGCGGGCGTGGCCGACGACACCCTGGTCTGGTTCTTCTCGGACAACGGCGGCGACACGGGCATCGGCGACAACCGCCCATTCCGTGGCTCCAAGGGCAACGTCTTCGAAGGGGGAATCCGCGTAGCTGCGGCGGCCCGCTGGACCGCCGGCGGGGTGAGCGGCGGCGGCGCCGTCTCCGCGCCGCTCAACTACCTCGACGTCATGCCGACGCTTATGGAGGCCGCGGCCGCTTCGGATCGCCCCGACCTTGAACTGGACGGCCGCGATGCCCTGCCTGCGCTTCGCGGCGGCGAGGTCGCCGGCGACCGCGACTTCTACTCCTACTGCGGCCAGTTGAGCAGCGAGCGCGAGCAGCTCATGGCGATGGAAGGCGACTGGAAGCTGATCGTCATTGGCCCGGAGCCGCTCGACCGCACGGCGCTCGCCGAGTCCCAGGCCATGCTCTTTCACCTGGGCGACGACCCCGGCGAGCAGCACGACCTGTCAGCCGAGCACCCGGAAATCGCCGAGCGTCTGATCGGGAAGGCGCTTGCTTTCCGTGCGCTGCAGCCCGAGGAGCACGTACCGATCTTCTGGGAGGACCGCGACGGTTTCGTGGCGCCGGAGAGGTGGCGGTTTGCGGAGTAAGCTGATCCGCGTGGGTAGCGCATGAAGACGTTTCTCTACCTTGTTGCAGGGTGCCTGGCAGCGATGATGCCTGTCGCGCAGGCCGCGAACGGCGAAACGGCGCGCCCGCTGTCGGCCTTCTTCGGGTTGGACAACGCCCTGCCGGGCGTGGCGAACGTCCTCTGCCAGGGCGCATCCGGGCAGGACGGCATGCCGATCGTGCTGTCCCATACCGTGGACGCGGACACCCTGCAGGCCGAGGACTTCCGGATTGTCACGCGGTCCGGGTCTGAACACACTCCCCTCTGCTCAACCCTCCGGCCGGCCGGCGATCCAGGCGAACTCAGGACCGTACTCCTCATCGGTGAGTTCGGCGACGCGGCGGACGACCCACCGGCGAGAGTGCTCGTGGTCGGCGACCTGTTCTCGGATGGAGCAACGGGTGATCCGGTGAACTTCCGCGGAACGGAGACGGACGTCACGCCGCTGGATGCCGGGCCCTCTCTCGTGCTCGCGGAGGTGGTACCCGAGGACCGATGGTCAACGGAGAGCCGTGGGTCAGCCTGTCCGCAAGGCATCCGGCAGGTGGTCCGGGCGACCTGGGCCGGCGGCATACGGCGGCCGGATGGCGCCGATGCTGGCGACGCCGAGCGCGCCCTCTATCGCGTGGCCGTGGAGCGCACGGACGGCTCGACCGACGAGATCGTCCCGGCAGCGCTCGCGGATCTGGGCGACAACGACAACAACCACCTGCTGTGCCTCGATACGTCCGCCCCGGCGGTCTCGGTCAGCTTCCCGGGTGGTCATCTCGTCGACCCCAATCAGGACCTGAATCCTGACACGCAGGTTGCCGTCAGCAGTCCTTCGTCCGAGGCGCCCTGACCACGGGCACGCTGTGCTAAATTGCGCGGCCCTGCGCACGCGTGGCCCGTTCGTCTAGGGGTCTAGGACGCTGGCCTCTCACGCCAGTAACACGGGTTCGAATCCCGTACGGGCTACCAGCGCGCGTGTGGGTGGTTCGCCCCGGCGGGCCCGGAATCAGGGCTCCCCGCGGTGGTGTTAGGTTGCCGTAGTGTCTCTCCGACGCGGCATCTTCTGGTGTGCCTCCGGACTGCTGGCAGCGGCCCTGGAGCTCCTGCCGCTCGCGCCGGCGTCGGCGCAGAGGGACGACGAGCCGGAGACGGAGATCCTCTCCCACGAGGCGGGGACGATCGTCGTCGGCCGTGACTCCGAGCCACTGCCCTGGGCCCGCTCTTCCTCCGGGCCGCTGGTCGCGCTGGGTACCGTGGTCGAGGTGCTTGGAGGGGACCTCGAGAGGGGACCGCTCGGCGAGGCGCACACGCTGCGCGTAGCGGGGCGGGTGGTCGTGCTCGGACCCCTGAGCAGGACGGTCGTGGTCGACGACGAGGTCCACAACCTGTCGATCAGGCCCTGGATCGAGCCAGAGCCGGAGTACCCCGACGAAGAGGAGGAGGAAGACGGCGAGGAGGAAGATCCCGCGCCGGAAGAGGAAGAGCCCGAGTTGCCCCCTGAGCCGATCGAGCCGCGCAAGTTGTTCGTGCCGGTCGACGCGCTGGCGCGGGCGTATCCGGAAACCCTCGGCTACCGCTTCGACTTCGACCGGCGGCGGGGCCTGCTTCGCGTCGACAGGACGGGCGAACGCCGCCTCGACGTCGAGGTGGACCGTGTCCACGACCTGGGCGCGACGACACTGGTCGTGACGTTTTCCAATCGGCCTCGCTTCCAGGTCGAGCGCTACCGCGCGGGCGTGCGGCTGCGGCTGCTGAGCGGGGTCCTGGAGCCGCGCCGCCGGGTGCGGTTGAACGATCCCCTCGTGCGCTGGATCGAAGTGCGTGAGCGCTCGGTCGACGTCGGTCTGGCGCCTCTCGCCGAGGCATCCGAGCCGTACCTCCTGGGCCGTCCCCCGCGGGTCCAGCTCGTCTTCGACATCACGCGGCGCCGGCCCGGACTTCAGCCGCGCGCGACGTCGCGCGCGCAGGAGGAGCGGCGCGAGTTCCGGATCGTCCTCGACCCGGGACATGGCGGGACGGACAACGGCGTGCGGGCTCCGTTCGGCGAGAGCGAGAAGAACCTCGCGCTCGGGATCGCCGAGGCGCTCAGGTCCTATCTGGAGTTCGAACTGGGGGCGCGGGTGGTGCTGACCCGCAACGGTGACAGTACGGTCACGCTGGAGAACCGGACCTCCCTGGCCAACCAGTACGAAGCGGACCTCTTCGTGTCGCTGCACGTGGGCGCCGCCGCGGCGGCCATGCCGGGAAGCGCGTTTCAGACCTGGGTTCTCGATCCGCCTCCGGCGTCGCTCGATGAGGAGGCGACCGAGTCGGAAGACGGAGCCGGTCCCAAGGTCGCCGAGGACGAACCGCGACCAGATCGGGAGCCGGAGACCTTCGAGGACGAGGAGCTCGGCGACCTCGAGGCGGAACCGGCGGAAGAGGAGCCGCCGATCGTGATCCCGCCGCTCGAACCCTGGGACCGGGTCCACGATGCGGAGTTCGAGCGGAGCGCGCTGCTGGCGCGGCTGATCCAGACCCAGGTCAGCGACGTCCTCGGCCTGCGGAACCGGGGCTTCCAGCGCGCGCCGCTGCGGGTGTTGACCGGGGCGTCGATGCCGGCGGTACTGATCGAGTTCGGGTACGAGGAAGTCGAGGAAGTGAAGACGCCGGTCTTCGACGGACCGCGTGGCCGTGAGGTCTTCGAGGCGATCGGCCGGGCGATCCGGCTCTTCCGGGGCGTCATGTCCGGTGCCGCGGAGACGACCGCCGACGGGACGCGATCGTGAGACGGCAGCTCTCCAACCGCTGGCTCCTGGCCGCCGTCGTGCTGCTCGTGTTGCTTGGCGCCTGCGGCGGCGGCGACCTGGACGGCGACCTCGACGGCGAAGTGGAACTCGTCCCGGAGGGCGAGGACTTCTTCGCGATTCTCTGCTTCCCGGCGGCCGACGGATTGCTCCGGTGCGAGCCGCGGGCGATCCCGGCCGCCGGCAGCGTCGAGGAGACGGCGGCGACGATCGTCCAGGCCCTGATCGACGGTCCCGGTACGGCTCCGGTCGGCGGCGACCCGCTGGACGACGAGATCTTCCCCGTGCTGCCGCCCTCCGTCAGGCTGCAGGCCTTCGACCTGGTCAACGGCGTCGCCTACGTCGACCTGACCGTCGCGCGGACCGGCTCCGCGCTGGGCTTCGAGCGCCCGGCGATGGGGTTGCGCGATGAACTGCTCGCGGTCTACAGCCTGGTGAACAGTCTGACCGCGAGCAACCTGGGCATCGAGCGCGTCGTGCTGATGTGGAACGGCGAACAGCGCCTGACCTTCGCCGGCCACGTCGACACGAGCCGGCCGCTGCTGCCCGACCTCGACCGGAACGCGGAGCCTGCCGCGGATCTCTGAGCGATGCGCGGAGCCCAGCCCCTGATCGGCGTCTTCGACTCGGGCGTCGGCGGCCTGACCGTGGTCGCGGCGCTCCGGCGTCGCCTGCCCGGCGCCGCCATCCTCTATCTCGGCGACACCGCGCGTCTGCCCTACGGGACCAAGTCGCGGCGAACGGTGCTCCGCTACTCCCAGACGAACGTCGACTTCCTGGAGCGCCGGCAGGTCGACGCTCTGGTCGTGGCCTGCAACACGGCCTCGGCGATGGCGCTCGACGACCTCGTCGTGCGGGCGCCGCACTGGGGCGTGCTGGAGCCGGGCGCCTCGGCCGCGGTGGCGTCGGCGAGCCGGCACATCGGCGTCATCGCCACCGAGTCGACGGTGCGGTCGGGCGCCTACGAAGAGGCGATCCGCCGCCTCGACCCGCGCCTCCGCGTCAGTCAGCGGGCCTGCCCGCTGCTCGTTCCGCTGGT
Source organism: Holophagales bacterium (assembly GCA_009843505.1). Lineage (GTDB taxonomy): Bacteria > Acidobacteriota > Thermoanaerobaculia > Multivoradales > Multivoraceae > Multivorans > Multivorans azotirespirans. Next base: position 87,283 of record VYDI01000047.1, read on the forward strand.
CGAGGAAGGTTGGGAGGAGGACGAGATCACCGGGCGCATCGTGGCCCGCTATCTCGAACCGCTGCTGGCCGAGGGGATCGACACGCTGCTGCTCGGCTGCACCCACTATCCGCTGCTGCGCGGCGTGCTGGAGCGAGTCTGCGGCCCGGAGGTGACCCTGGTCGACTCCGCCGCCTCGACCGGCGCCCTGGTGGAACGGGAACTGCGCGCCGGAGGCTGGACCGACGGCGCCGGGCGCGGACCGGCAAGTGTGAGACTCTTCGCCACTGACGCTGGTCCGCGATTTGCCAGACTTGCCGAGCGGATCCTCGGCGAGTCGGCGACGCTCGAGTGGATCGACGTGGACGAGCCGGGAACCGAAACCAGGGAGGTCGAGACATCGTGACGAATCGAGGCGGCGGTTTCAGCCGGAGCAGCGACAGGTCGCCTTCCGCCCTGCGGCCGGTGACGATCGAACTCGACGCGATGAAGTTCGCCGAGGGTTCGGCGCTGATCGGGTGCGGCGACACCAGGGTGCTCTGCTCCGCCAGCGTGGAGCGGCGGGTGCCGCCCTTTCTGATCGGCAAGGGGCAGGGCTGGCTGACCGCGGAGTACGCGATGCTGCCGCGGGCGACCCTGACCCGCTCGAGGCGGGAGGTGTCGCGCGGGCGACCTTCGGGGCGCACGGCGGAGATCCAGCGGCTGATCGGTCGTTCTCTCCGGTCGGCGGTCAACCTCAGGAAGCTGCCGGAAGTCACGATCGCCGTCGACTGCGACGTCATCCAGGCCGACGGCGGCACCCGCACCGCCTCGATCACCGGCGCCTATGTGGCGACCGTCGCGGCGCTGGCCAGGATGCTGCTCGAGGGCGACCTGAAAAAGTGGCCCATGGTCCATTCGGTGGCCGCGGTCTCGGTCGGGATCTGCCAGGACGAGTTGCTGCTCGACCTGGAGTACGTCGAGGACCGGGACGCCCAGGTCGACCTGAACGTGGTGGCGACCGGCGAGGGTGACCTGATCGAGGTTCAGGGCACCGCGGAGGGCCGCGTGTTCACGCGACCCGAGTTCGACGGTCTTCTCGATCTGGCCCTGGCGGGGATCGCCGAGCTGACCGAGCTGCAGCAGAGCTGCCTGGCACCGCGGCTGACGGAGATGGAAGAGGCGCTCGAGCGTCGCCGAAGCGGTCCGGCCAAGGCGAAGGACGAGGCCAGCATCTGGAAGCGGCCTCCCCGTGACTAGCTCCGGGACTGGGTGCGCCGGCGCCCCCGCCGGCATCCGGCGCGCAGCGCCGGCCTCTGGTGGTCCTTGCCGCTAGCGGAGCCACTCTGGACATCCACCTGATCGCGATCGGCGGCACCGGCATGGCGCCGCTGGCCTGCCTGCTCCGGGAGCTGGGCCATCAGGTGCGAGGCTCGGATGGGCCCCTCTACTCGCCGACCAGCGACATCCTCGCCGACGCGGGGATCGAGCCGCTGGTCGGCTACGACCGGGCCCACCTCGAGCCCCGGCCGGACCTGGTGATCGTCGGCAACGCGGTGCCGCGGACGAACCCGGAGGCGGTCGCGACGGAGGAACTCGGCCTGCCGCGGCTATCGATGCCGGAAGCGCTCGACCGCTTCGTTCTCCGGGACCGCCGGCCGCTGGTCGTCGCCGGCAGCCACGGCAAGACGACGACGACCGCGATGGCCGCCTGGGTCTACTCCCGTGCGGGTGCCGATCCCGGCTACCTCATCGGGGGCGCGCCGATCGGTCTGGCCTCGGGGTTCGCTCTCGGCGGCGGTTCGCGCTTCGCGATCGAGGGCGACGAGTACAACGCCTCCTACTTCGATCGCGGACCGAAGTTCTGGCACTACCGGCCGGAGACCGTGATCCTGACCAGCCTGGAGCACGACCACGTCGATCTCTATCCCGACTTCGAGGGGCTGAAGCGGGTCTTCCTCGATCTCGTCGAGCGCCTGCCGCCGACCGGGTTGCTGGTCGCCTGTGCCGACTATCCGACGGTGGAACGACTCTTGCCGGCGAGCCCGTGCCGGGTCGTGACCTACGGTGCCGGGGCGGGCGATATCCGGCTTGAAGGCCCCGTCGAGAGCAGCGAGCGTGGGATCTCCTTCGAACTGGAGGAAGAGGGCCGGCGGCAGCCGGTCGACCTCGGCGTATGGGGCGAGCACAACGCGCTGAACGCGATGGCGGTGTGGGCGGCGGCTCGCGCCGACGGACTGGAGCGGGACGCCGTCCTGGAAGCGCTCGCCACCTTCCGGGGCGTCAAGCGGCGGCTCGAGGTGATCGGCGAGGCCGCGGGGATGATCGTCATCGACGACTTCGCCCACCATGCCTCGGAGGTCGCGGCCTCCCTCGCGGCGCTCCGGCAGCGCTTCCCGGGCCGCCGGCTGGTCGCCCTGTTCGAGCCGCGAAGCCTGAGCGCGGGCAGGCTGCAGTTCGCCGCCGACCTGGCGGCGTCGCTGGCCTCGGCCGACCGCGTGTTCCTGGCGCCCGTGTTCCACCGCGAGCGGCTGGGCGAGGAGGGGTTCGACCCGGAGGAGGTGGCGGCCGAGATCGAACGCCTCGGTGCGGCGGCCACCGCCTGCAGCTCGAACGACGAACTGGCCGCGGCGGTCCTCGGGGAGGCCCGGCCCGGCGACGTCCTGGTCACGATGTCGTCGGGGTCCTTCGACGGCATGCCCCGCCGTCTACAGATGGCTCTCCAGGATCTGCTGGTCGGAAAGCGCGGGCAGCCTTAGCGCCGCCGCGCCTCCCGCCGGCACGACACGGCGCGGCGCCAGCCCGACCAACTCCGTCTCGACGACGCGTACGCTAGCCGCGGCTGCCAGCTCGTCGGCTCTCCGGACGACATCAAGCAGCGACGTCCGGTCGCAGTCGGTCAGGTTCACGCTGACCTGGGCCTGTCCGCGGCTCTTCAGGAAGAACCCGAGGGCGCGCACCCCTGGCAAGCCGCCGCCGGATTCGCGAAGAGAGGCCGCGATCCGTTTCGCCGCGGCGACCTGGTCCGTGTCGAGCAACAGGTTGAAGGCGACCAGTGGTGGCCTGGCGCCGACGCACACCGCGCCGGCGGTCGTGTGCAGCCGGTTCGGGCCGCGGTCCGGCAGCCACTCGCCGCTCGCCATCCGTTCGCCGAGTCGCGCGAGACCGCCGCGGCGATGGTCGGCAAGGGCGGCTCGCGACGGTGTCGAGGAGGCCTCGCCGTAGAGGTACACCGGCAGATCGAGCGCGGCCAACTCGTCCGCGGCGCGCAGCGCGGCGTCGACCGCCGCGGGCATCTGCTGCGCCTCCAGTGGCACGAGTGGAGCGACGTCGAGGGCGCCGAGAAACGGGTGCACGCCGGAGTGCCCGGCCACGTCGATGCGCTCGATCGCCGCTGCCGCCAAGGCCGTCACGGCCCGCACCAGATCGCCGCCCTCGCCCAGCAACGTCAGAACCGTCCGGTTGTGGTCGGGGTCCGAAGACACGTCGAGCACCCGCACCCCAGTCGTCGAAGCCGCCTCCACACAGGCGTCGATGACATCGCGGCGCCGGCCCTCGCTGATGTTCGGGACGCACTCCAGGCGGACCATGCGGTCAGGCTAACGCGGCCTGACCTTGACGAAGGTGGCCACCGGAAGCTACATTTCTGCGCCATGAGATCTGTGGGACTCAAGACGCTGAACAACCGGCTCAGCCGGTATGTGCGAATGGCTGCAGCGGGCGAGACGATCCTGGTTACGGATAGAGACCGCGTAGTCGCCGAGATCGTGCCGCCGCGCGAAGAGCGCAGCCCCTTCATTGCCGACGCGCTGCTGGCCGATGCCGTGCGCAAGGGCCTGTTGACGCCGCCGGCCATGAAGGGAGCAGGGCCGCCGGTGAAGCCGCCACCCATCATGTCGTTGGATGAGCTGCTGCAGGATCTGGAAGCGGATCGGCAAGACCGGTGATCTACATCGACTCCTCGGTCGTGCTGGCGCACCTCTTTGCGGAGATTCGGCGGCCACCTGAACATCTTTGGGCTGAGAGCCTCGTGGCGAGCCGATTGGTCGAGTACGAAGTCTGGAACCGTCTTCACGCCCGGGGACGGGCAGAAACCCACGGCGAGGCCGCCGAGGAGGCGATCGGCCAGATCGCGCTGCTGGAACTGTCTCCGGTCATACTGACCCGGGCGTTGGGCGCCTTCCCGGCGCCGGTTCGCACACTGGACGCCCTGCACCTGGCGTCGCTTGACTACTTTCGAGGGCAACGCCAAGGCGTGGAGCTAGCTACCTACGACCGTCGCATGGCGGAAGCCGCCAGAGCGATGGAGATCCCGGTCCTGGACCTCGGAGAAGCGTGATCGAAGGCCGCCACTACGCGGCGGCCACCATGATCGGCGCGCGCAAACGCCAGGAAGACGCGTGGAGCGTCCGCCCCGTGTCCGACGACGGTTCGGACGAAGAGCTGCTACTCGTGGCGGTCGCCGACGGTTTGGGCGGAATGCCGGCCGGCGACCGGGCGAGCCGGATCACGATCCGTAGCTTCGTCGGCAGCTACGCGCTGATCCCGGAGCCGCCCGCTGAGCGCCTGCGTTTCGCGCTCGCCAACGCGAACGGCGAGGTGGCGCGTGCGATCGAGGCCGATCCGTCCCTTCGAGGCATGGGTACCACCCTGGTGGCTGCGTTGTTCTTCAGGGACCGTTTCCGCTGGCTCAGCGTCGGCGATTCGTTCATCTTCCACTGGCGCGCCGGCGACCTGGAGCGTGTTAACCCGCTCCACACCTACGGCCGCGAACTCGACGCCCGGGCCGCGCGCGGCGTGATCAGCGCAACGCACGCCGCCCTTCACCCGGAACGCGCCGCAATCACGAGCGCGGTGATGGGCCTGCCACTCGACGAGGTGGCGGAGGGCGCGGTCAACCTCGCCGCCGGGGATGTCGTTGTTCTCGCCAGCGACGGCATTGAGGCGCTTTCCGACAGAGAGGTCGCGGCGATTTGCGGCGACCACCGGTCGGCGGGAGCGTCGCGGATCGCCGCCGCAATCATCCGGCGGATCGAGCAGCGGGCGCTTTCCTGGCAGGACAACGCGACGGTCGTGGTCGTGTGCCCACCTTCGCCAACGGACTAGGCCCGCGAGGTCCCTCCCTGACGTCCGGGCCGCAAGGCCCGCGCTACACCAGCCGGCCCAGCAACTCCAGGGCCGGCGCAACCCGGATGCCCTCGGGCGTTACGAAGTCCTTCGTCCCCGTGGCCGACACCTGCCACGCCTCGCAGTCCGGGAACCGGACCTTGAAGTAGCGGAGGCTCTTGTCGAGCCGCCCGTCCGCCCACTTGCATTCGACGCTGAGCACAGGCTGCCGGCGGTCGGTGACGATGAAGTCGACTTCGCGGCCGTCCGTGTCGCGGAAGTAGCGAAGCTCCAGGTCGAGACCCTGGGTGTCCTGCTGATGATGCACCCACTTGAGCAGGTGGCAGGCGATCAGGTTCTCGAAGCGTGGCGCGTCCGCCGGCACGACCGTCCAGTCGACGTGGTAGTGCTTCTGCTGCTTCTTGACCGCCCGGATCGTCGGGGCGCCGAAGGGCGACAGCCGGAAGATCGCGTAGAGCCGCTCGAACGCTCCCAGCCAGTCGGCGACTGCCTTGTGGCTCACCTGCAGGTCTTCCCGCACAGCGTTGATCGAGAGCGGCGAGCCGACCAGCTCCGGGAGACGGAGCATGAGCAGTTCGAGCCGGCCGAGGTCCTGAATGCGTTCCAGGCTCGTCACCTCCTCGCGGATCAGCAGGGTGCGGTGCTCGCGCGACCATCTGCGGGCCTCGACTTCGCTGGCGCCGAAGTAGGGCTCGGGGAAGCCGCCAAGCAGCAACAGGTCCTGGAGTTCACTCGTCGTTCGCAGCTTGAGTTCGGCGGCGGACAGTGGGTGCAGGCGGAGGAGATGGAAGCGGCCCTGGAGGGAGTCGCCGCCGAACCGGTAGGCGTCGAGCCTGGCGCTTCCGACCACGAGGAGCCGACGCTCTGCCGCGGCCCGTGCGTCGTACAGTCCCTTGAGGTAGTTCCGCCAGTCCCGGTACTTGTGGATCTCGTCGAAGACCCAGAGATCGGCGATCGGGAGTTCGCGTCTCAGAATGTGCTCGCGATCCTCGGCGACGTCCCAGTTGAGGTAGCCGTCGTCGGCGCCGGGCAGGCTGCGAGCCAGCGTCGTCTTGCCGACCTGCCGGGGGCCGGCGACGAAGACCATCTTCCGCTCGAGGTCTCGCTCGATCTGATCCGCCAGGTACCTGGTTGCGGTCGCCACGGCACGCGAGACTACCAAGATTTTCGACCGTAGTCGAAAATGTCCGTGGACATTTTCGACTGTAGTGGAAAGTGTCGACGTTTGGTCCGGGTCCTTCCGAGCGCCGGTCGCAGCTCGCGAAGCTCGGCATTCTTGAAGCCCGGTCTGTGCCCGCAACGGCCGTTGACCACCCCTGACAGCCGTGTTACGTTACCGCCGCTTTCGGGCGCGAGCGAGACAGGTTGGCAGGCGTTGGTAAAGGTCTGCGCTCGTCGAAACAGACCCGGACGACCGCGGGACGAGTAGCTGTGGATTTCGACGCCAGCCTCCTGGTCATCATGGCGATCTTCTGGGCCACCTATGTGGTGGTCCGGTTCTACCTCGTCCGCCCGATCATGCGCATGCTCAAGGAGCGCGACAGCGAGATCGTGACCGCCCAGGAGACGTTCGACCGGGCCCAGGCCGAGGTCGAGGCGAGAGTCGAGGCGCAGCGCGAGAAGCTGAAGGAAGCCCGCGCCGAGGCCGCCGCGCACCGCGACCGGATGCGCAAGGAGGCCCAGCAGGCCCGCGAGACGCTGGTCGCCGAAGCCCGCCAGGAGGCGGATGCCGAACTCCAGCAGGCGATCGCCGCGCTCGACGCCGAGACCGCGGAACAGCGCCGATCGCTTGAAGCCCGCGCCGAGCGGCTCGCGGCCGACATGACCGCGAAGCTGATGGGAGCCCCCTCGTGAGGCGCGCCGCGACCCTCAGAGTCGCCTCGCTGGCGCTGCTCTGGGCGCTGTTCGGCGGCGTCGCCGCCGCGTTCGGCGCGGAAGTCGGCGAGTCGACGACCTTCCTCGGCCTGCCGCGCTGGGTCTTCTCCTGGTTCAACATGATCGTCTTCTTCGGTGGTCTCGGCTACCTGGTCGGGCCGATGGCAATGCGTGGGCTCGAGTCGCGCCGGGACCAGATCCGGGACAGCCTGATGACCGCACGACGCCAGCGTGCGGACGCGGAAGAGCTGCATGCCGGCCTCGACGGCCAGCTCGCCGCCCTGGAGGCGGAAGTCGCCCAGGCAGCGGAGCGCTCCCGGCAGGAAGGCGAACGCGACGCGCGGGAGATCGCGGCCCTGGCCGAGCGAGAGCGCGAGCGGATGCTGGAGCAGGCCCGCGCGGAGATCCGGAACCGCACGGCCCGCGCCCGGGTCGAGCTGGCGCAGCACGCGGCCCGGCTCGCCACCTCGCTCGCCGCCGAGCGGCTGGAGCGCGAAGTCGACTCGGCCGCCCGCCGCCGGATTCTCGATCGCGGACTGCTCAGCCTGGAGAGCCGCGCGGACGACGCGTCTACCGGAGCCGACGCGCGATGATCTACCGCTACGCGAGGCCCTACGCCCAGGCCCTGATGGGCGCCGCCGGCTCGCTCGAGGTGGCGCAGGCGACGCGCGATGAACTCGCCGCCTTCGCGGAGGCCATGCGGGCCGTGCCGCGCTTGGGCCGCATGGCCTCGAACCCGGGCGTGCCGCCGGCGACCAAGCGCGCCGTGGTCGACGAGATCGCCGGCATGCAGGGGGCGGGCGCGTTGGCCCAGCGGATGCTGCGGCTGCTGCTCGACAACTACCGGCTGGTCCATCTGCCGGCGATCCTGGAGGCGATCGACGAGTTGCTCGATCGGGCCCACGGGGTCGTCAGCGCCACGGTCACCGCCGCCGAGGAACTCGACGAGGAACAGCGCGCGCGGCTGGAGAAGGCGCTCGAACAGCTATCCGGCGCCGAGGTCCGGCTGGAAGCCCGCGTCGATCCGAGCCTGATCGGCGGCTTCGTGGCCCAGTTTGGGAGTTACCGCTACGACGCGAGCGTTCGCGGCCAGTTGGCCGTACTGGAATCCAGATTGACCGCCGAGTCGGCGACTGCGGCGGCGGAAGCCTAGAAACGTCACGATTTCGAGACGCTCCGGACCTCCCGGAGCGCACCTTAGGGGAGTAGAACGAACATGCAGGTAAGAGCCGATGAGATCGCAGCGGTCCTTGAGCGCCAGTTGGCGGGCTACGAGGCCGAGGTCGACGTCGCCGAGGTCGGCACCGTCCTCAGTGTCGGTGACGGCATCGCCCGCGTCTACGGGCTGGAGCAGGCGATGGCCGGCGAGCTGCTGGCGTTCCCGAATGACGTCTATGGACTGGCGCTGAACCTGGAGGAGGACCAGATCGGCGCCGTGCTGATGGGCGAGTCGCGCCTGGTCGACGAGGGCGACGAGGTCCGCCGCACGGGCCGCATCATGGAGGTGCCGGTGGGACCGGGGATGGTCGGCCGCGTGGTCGATCCGCTTGGCAACCCGGTCGACGGCAAGGGGCCGATCGAAGCCGCCGACAGCTACCCGCTCGAGCGGATCGCCCCCGGCGTCGTCGACCGCGAGCCGGTGTCCGAGCCGATGCAGACCGGGATCAAGGCGATCGACTCGATGATCCCGATCGGCCGTGGCCAGCGCGAGCTGATCATCGGCGACCGGCAGATCGGCAAGACGGCCGTCGCCGTCGACGCGATCATCAACCAGAAGGGCGGCGACGTGATCTGCGTTTACGTCGCGATCGGCCAGAAGCGCTCGACCGTTGCCCAGGTGGTCAAGACGCTCGAGGACAACGGCGCGATGGAGCACACGATCGTCGTCTCCGCGTCGGCCTCCGAGCCGGCGCCGCTCCAGTTCATCTCGCCGTACGCGGGCTGCGCGATGGGCGAGTACTTCCTCTACAACGGCCAGCACGCGCTGGTGATCTACGACGATCTCTCGAAGCAGGCCGCCTCCTACCGCGAGGTCTCCCTGCTGCTCCGGCGCCCGCCGGGCCGCGAGGCCTACCCGGGCGACGTCTTCTACCTCCACTCCCGGCTGCTGGAGCGGGCGGCGAAGCTCTCGCGCGCCAACGGCGGCGGTTCGCTCACCGCGCTGCCGATCATCGAGACCCAGGCCGGCGACGTCTCGGCCTACATCCCGACCAACGTGATTTCGATCACGGACGGCCAGATCTTCCTCGAGGGCGACCTCTTCTTCTCCGGCGTGCGGCCGGCGGTGAACGTCGGCATCTCGGTCAGCCGGGTCGGCGGCAACGCGCAGATCGGCGCGATGCGCAAGAACTCCGGCACCCTGCGGCTCGACCTCGCGCAGTACCGGTCGCTCGCGGCCTTTGCCCAGTTCGGCTCCGACCTCGACCGCGTCACGCTGCAGCAGTTGGCGCGCGGCGAGCGGCTCGTCGAGCTTCTCAAGCAGGGGCAGTACGCGCCGCTGTCGATCGCGGACCAGGTGCTCTCGATCCTGGCGGGCACCCGCGGCGCGCTCGACGACCTGAAGGTCGAGGCGGTGCGGCCTTTCGAGGACTTCATGCACCGGCACTTCGTGAACGAGGAACCGGAGCTCCGCGACCGGATCCGCGAGGAGGGCAAGCTCAGCGACGAGCTGGACGCCCAGATCATGGAGGCGATCGGCCGGGCCTTCCAGCTCTTCGTGGCCGAGAACCCCGACGCCGCGCTGGAAGAGAACTAAACGAGACGAACGGGAAGGTTCCGAGGTAGGCCCGAACGATGGCGAGCCTGATCGATCTTCGCCGGCGCATCCGCACGGTGAAGAACACGCAGCAGATCACCAAGGCGATGAAGATGGTCGCCGCGGCGAAGCTGCGCCGGGCCCAGGACCAGATCCTCGCCACGCGGCCCTACGCCCTGGAGCTGCGCAAGGTGACGGAACACCTGGCGGCCGTGGCGGCCGGCGAAGTCGAGCACCCGCTGCTGACTCCGCACGAAGGCGAAGGCGACGACAAGGCCGCTTCCGGCAAGACCCTGGTCCTCGTGGTCACCGGCGACAAGGGCCTGTGCGGCGCCTTCAACGCCCATGTCCAGCGGCGGACCGAGCAGGAGATGGCCGCCCTGAACGGAGGCGGCGAGATCCTCGCGCTCGGCAACCGCGGCGCCGACTTCTTCACCCACCGCGGCGCGCCGATGCGCGGCGCCCGCCGGGGAGTGTTCAAGGACCTGAGCTACGCGACGGCCCAGGAGCTGGCGGCCGAGATCTCCAAGGCGTACGCGGACGGTGAGTACGACGCGGTGTACGCCGTCTACAACGAGTTCATCTCGGTGCTCAGCCAGCGGGTGAGCTGGGAGCGCCTGCTGCCGATCGCCCGCGAGGACGTCCTCGGCGACGAGGACGCGTCGGCTAACGGCCACCGCGACTACCTGTACGAGCCGTCCGAGGCCGAGATCCTGAACGAGCTGCTGCCGCGCTTCGTCACCTTCCAGATCTACCGGGTGCTGCTCGAGTCGCAGGCGGCCGAGCACGCGGCCCGGATGACGGCGATGGACAGCGCGACGAAGAACGCCGGCGAACTGATCGACACACTGACCCTGCAATACAACCGCTCGCGCCAGGCCGAGATCACGACCGAACTGATCGAGGTCGTGTCCGGCGCGAACGCCCTCGAGGGATAGCGAGAACGGAGAATCAACCGTGAACGACACGAACAACTCGTCCGGCGCCACCGGCAAGGTGGTCCAGGTGATCGGCCCGGTGCTCGACATCGAGTATCCGGCCGAGCAACTGCCCGAGATCCTGAACGCGGTCAGCGTCAAGAACGACGACGGCAGCATCGACCTGACCGCCGAGGTGGCTCAGCACCTGGGCTCGAACCTGGTGCGCGCGGTGTCCATGCAGCCGACGGACGGCGTCGTGCGCGGCATGGAGGCCAGGGACCTCGGCGAACCGATCTCCGTGCCGGTAGGCGAAGCGACCCTGGGCCGGGTGCTGAGCGTGCTCGGCGAACCGGTCGACACGCTGGGCCCGGTCGAGGCCCAGGAACGCTGGCCGATCCACCGCGAGGCGCCGGCCTTCGAGGACCAGGCGACTTCGACCGAGATGTTCGAGACGGGGATCAAGGTCGTCGACCTGGTGCACCCCTACACCCGCGGCGGCAAGACCGGCCTGTTCGGCGGCGCCGGAGTCGGCAAGACGGTCCTGATCCAGGAGCTGATCAACAACGTCGCCGTGCAGGGCGGGGGCTTTTCCGTGTTCGCCGGCGTCGGCGAGCGCACCCGCGAGGGCAATGACCTGCTGCGCGAGATGGTCGAGGCCGGCGTCGTCAACTTCGGCGAGGGCTTCCTCGAGAACTACGAGGAGACCGGCAACTTCGACCTGACGAAGGTCGACCACAGTGCGCTCAAGGACAGCAAGGCCGCGCTCATCTACGGCCAGATGACCGAACCGCCCGGCGCCCGGCTCCGCGTCGGTCTCTCGGCGCTCACGGTCGCCGAGTACTTCCGTGACGTCGAAGGTCGCGACGTGCTGCTCTTCGTCGACAACATCTTCCGCTTCACCCAGGCCGGCTCCGAGGTCTCCGCGCTGCTCGGCCGGATGCCCAGCGCCGTCGGCTACCAGCCGAACCTGGCGACCGAGATGGGCGCCCTGCAGGAGCGGATCACGTCGACCAAGAAGGGCTCGATCACGTCGGTGCAGGCGATCTACGTCCCCGCCGACGACCTGACAGACCCGGCGCCGGCCACGGCCTTCGCTCACCTCGACGCGACGACGACCCTGTCCCGCGCGATCGTCGAGAAGGGCATCTACCCGGCGATCGACCCGCTCGACTCGACCTCCAAGATCCTCGAGCCCGGCATCGTCGGCGACGAGCACTATGCCGTCGCGCGCCAGGTGCAGCAGGTGCTCCAGCGCTACAAGGACCTGCAGGACATCATCGCCATCCTCGGCGTCGAGGAACTGTCCGAAGAGGACAAGCTGGTTGTCGCCCGGGCGCGCAAGATCGAGCGCTACCTGTCGCAACCGTTCTTCGTGGCGACCCAGTTCACCGGCCTCGAAGGCCGCTACGTCAAGATCGAGGACACCGTCGAAGGCTTCAAGACGATCCTCTCCGGCGACCTCGACGAGCTGCCCGAGCAGGCCTTCCTCATGGTCGGCACGATCGACGAGGCGGTCGACAAGGGCAAGAAGCTCCTGGCGGCCTAGAACGTGGCGGGCTTGAACCTCATCCTCGTAACCCACGCCGAGAAGCTGCTCGAGATCGAGTGCTCGGACGTCGGCCTGCCCGGCCGCAAGGGCGACATGGGCATCCTCCCCGGCCACGCGGCGCTGATCAGCACGCTGCGGCCGGGAGAGCTCAGCTACCAGCCGGCCGACGGCGGCGCGCGCCGCTTCGTCGCCGTGGCGCCGGGCTTCTGCGAGGTCGCGGACGACACCGTGACCGTGCTGACCGAGACCGCGGAGCCGGCCGAGGACATCGACGCCGCTGCCGCCACGACCGAGCGCGACGAGCTGGCGGCGGAGTACGCCCGCGCCAGCTTTGAGGACCAGGCGGGACTCAAGGACCGCGTGGATACCGCGCAGGCGCGCGTAGACGTCGCGTCGCGGGCGTAGGGTCAGCAGCCGCTCGCAACCGGGTGTCCGCCCGGCCTTGGCGGCCGCCCGCCGCTGCTACACTCCCCGGCTCGGGAGAGGTGCTGGAGTGGTCGAACAGGGCTGCCTGCTAAGCAGTTGTCCGGGGTGACTCGGACCGAGGGTTCGAATCCCTCCCTCTCCGCCAGGCAACGCCTCGACGCCCGGTTGAGGAAGCTCGCCGGCTAACTCAACCCATACGCCCGCCGCACCTCATCGCCATCCGGGTCCGCGGCAACGTGCGGATCGTCATCGAAGATCAGACACGTCCGGCTCGCGCCGTCATAGCGCGGCCACTCCGGCAGGCCGGCGCCGTTCGGATCGCCCGTGCGTGCGAACTGGACCAGCGAGGCGCCCCAGAGCCTGGCGATCGCGCGGTTCTCGTCCGTGCTCTCGTGGAATGACACGAGGCCCGGCTTCGCCATGGCGAACTGGTTGAAGGTGAAGGCGATGTCGCATCCGTGGGTGATGCCGAGAGGGTGACCGGTGGGCACCTCGAAGTTGTAGACCCAGCCGCCGGCGCCCGCGTTGGTCGCCGCCTCGGCGTTCCGCAGCGACGCCGAACGGAACAGGTCGCACCAGACCTGGGCCACCCTGGCCACCTCGTCGGCGCCCGGGAGCAGTCCGTCGAAGTGCGAGACGTAGTCCTCGGGGCTGTGCGGGTTGATGAGCGGCAGAAACAGGGCCATCACGATGTCGAGCCCCATCGGCGCCGGCCCGCCGAGATCGGCCAGGTAGCTTCCCTCGTCCCGGTTGCTCCCGGCGATGAGCGGCGGTCCGCCGGCGCCCTTGCGTGCGATCGCCTCGACCGTCGGTTGCGTGATCACGGTGCCGTCCACCGTCTGCGCGGTTGGCGCGGCACCCTGCAGGTAGAGCGCGAGGAGTTCGTCCGCCGGGAGCGCCTGGAGCCGCGCCTCGAGATCGCTCTCGATCCCGAGATGCGCGGCCAGCGCGCCGGCCGCGTCGGGCACGGGCAGAATCCCGATGTCGATGTCGCCGGGACTGAAGGCGACGGACCGGTGGAACAGCCCTTCGGCCGCCGGCGCACCCTGCAGGGCGAGCACGGAGCCGGCGCCGCCGCTCTCGCCCCAGATGCTGACGCAGCCTGGGTCGCCGCCGTAGTCGGCGATGTTGTCGCGGATCCAGCGGAGCGCCGCGATCTGGTCCTCGAAGCCCCGGCTGACGCTGCCCGCGTAGGCGTCGCCCAGGGCGCTGACGTCGCAGAAGCCGAAGACGTTCAGGCGGTAGTTGATGGTGACGACCACGCAGTCCTGCTCGCGGGCGAGCACGCTGCCGTCGTACTCGTTGGCGGAGCCCTGCAGATAGCCGCCGCCGTGGATCCAGCAGATCACCGGCCGGCCCGCGCGGTCCGCGGCCGGCGTGTGCACGTTCAGGTAGAGGCAGTCCTCCGACTGCTCGCCCGGAATCTCAGGCCCGGCCAGCACCTCGGGGAAGGGCGGCTGGGGGCAGCGGTTGGGGTGCCGCGTCGCATCCAGCGTTGCGCTCCAGGGCGGCGCGGGCTGGGGCGAGCGCCACCGCAGGCCGCCGGTCGGTGGCGCGGCGTACGGCAGGCCCAGGAAGACGGACACGCCGTCGCGGTCGATGCCCCGCACGGTGCCGAGCCGTGTTCGAACGGTCGTCATCGGGAAAGCGCCGGTCAGTCCGCGACGCAGGCGTAGTTCACGGCGTCGTTCACGTCCCCCGACCCGTTGTACTGCGCGTACTGCGGATAGGGGCACAGCGGGCGGGAGAAGCGCTTCCTGTCTTCCAGCGCTTCGCCGGCTTCGAGCATCGCCTCGCTCCAACTGACCGTCCTGTCGCCGAGGGCCACCTGGCCTTCCAGGAACGTGAAGTTCCCGGGGTGCTCCGCGAGGATCCGGTCGGGCGCTTCGCCGTTCTCCACCCAGTCGACGATCGCCTGGATGTAGTCGGCGGCCCAGGCGCCGTTTCCCCCCAGGCAGTGGATCATGCCCGGAACCATGAACGTGCGCAGGTAGTCGTCCATCTCGCCGTTCACTTCCCCGGCCTCCACCAGGAACTTCTCCAGCGCCGCGGCGCGGCAGGGAAAGTCGTGCCAGCCGTTGTAGATGATCAGCTTGCCGCCGCTCTCCTGGAAACTGCTGAAGTCGGGCGCCGGGAGGTCGACCGCGACCATGGCGTCTCTCAGTGCCGGCAGGTCCTTCACCGGGTCGAAGGCGTCGATGTCGAAGCCCGGCGTGCGGTGCATCGCCGCCACGAGCACGTCGACCGTGACGTCCGACGCGGTCCCCTCGAGGAACGGCACGGGGCCCGTCGCCCAGAGCTGGAAGTCGCCGTTCAGCTCCGCGCCCGGATAGACGCCCGGCACGACGACGGCGCCCGAGCCGTCCGTGATCCCGGTGTAGATGAAGCGCGCCGTCTCGATCTGGCCGGCCGTGAGGCAGTCGACGGCGGGACTGTCCCGGCATTCGAGAGCCTCGAGTTCGAGCAGTTCGACGGCGCACTTGCGGGGGTCGCCGACGATGCCGTCAGCGACGCCGTCCAGCATGTCGCAGGCTCTCCGGGTGTTCGCGTCCAGCAACGCCACGGAGTCCGCGCTGAGGGGGTTCCGCTTCTGGTGCCGGCTCGTCTCGAGCGCGAACGTCAGCAGACCGAACCCATAGTCGACGGCCGGCGCCCCGGCGATGATCCCGTCGTAGTCGTCCGGAAAGCGCAACGCCTCCATCAGCGCGGCGCGCCCGCCGTTCGAGCAGCCCCAGAGATACGCATGCTCGACGGGCCGGCCGTAGAACTCCTGGATGATCCGCTTCGCCAGCACCGTCGTCAGGTGATTGGCGCGGAAGCCGAAGTCCAGTTGCGCGTGGTCGTTCCGGTAGAAGGACGGGTCGTTGTCCGGCTCGTGGCCGGTGTCGGTCGTCGCCATGGCGAAGCCGTCGTCGAGCAGGCTGCTCGTGTCTCCGATCACGCCGGCCAGACCCCCGGGCGCGTGGAACATGAACCGCCCCGTCCAGCCTTCGGCCGGCATGCGGACCTCGAAGCGGATCGTCGCGTCGATCGTGCCGCGGACCCGGCAATGCTCCGGGACCTCGCCCGCGGCGGGGACCAGTACGCCCGGCCCCACCGCGTGGTCCGAGTCGGTCAGGAGGTAGAGCGCGTCGCAGCGGTCCGCGGGCGAATCCGCCGCGAGGGCGACGCCCGGAAGGGCGAGGCAGACCGATGTCAGAAGGGCGGGAAAGCGCATGGGAGTCTCCTGGGTCAGGCAGTCGAAGGACGAAGCGCGCGGCCCGATCGCACGTGGGTTAGAAGTCCAGGGTCAGCTCGATGCCGTAGCGTCGGGGCGTCTCGATCATACGGATGGCGGCGGCATAGAGCGGGCCCAACTGACCCCAGATGACGGCGTTCTCGACGTGCTCTCGCGCGCTTTCCGGGGCCTTCACCCAGAGCGGTGCCTCGACTTGACAACCTAGCGGGGCGGCCACCAGAGTCGGTCCATGAAGGCGCTTTCGGTGGCCGAGTTGAAGGCCAGGTTCTCGAAGGTCCTCGCGGACGTGCGTCGTGGCGAGCGCATCGCCGTCCTGTACGGGCGGTCGAAGATGCCCGTCGCCATGATCGTTCCGTGGGCACCGGCGTCTGCGGGCCGGCGCGAGGTTGGCTTCCTCGACGGGGAGGTCACGATCGAGTTCGCCGATGACTTCGAGATGACCGAGGAGTTCGAGATGACCGAGGAGGAGTTCCTCGGCGGCGCGTGACTTCGCGTGCCCCTCGCGGGCTCAGGCGACGCGCCGCAGCAGCTTCCGCTCCAGATCGGCGGTCGATTCAAGCGAGGAGATCATCTCACCGCCTACGTCGGAGAGCCGAGCCAGATCGAGACGGGGTATCTCCGATTGGTCCGAGAAGACGAGGATCGACTCGAACTGAATCTCGTGACGGTGGAAGTGGGACAGCATGATCGTGGTCAGACGGGCCTTGTCGCGATTCGGCACGCCGTACAGGAACAGCGGCGTATCCAGCCGTCCGTCTATCCGATAGTCCACGCGGTACGGTTCGGGGTCGGGAAGACCCTCGGGCGAGTAGTCCGCCTGGATCTTGTCTTCGTCGACGAGGCCGTGCAGCAGGTCGGCAAGATCGTCGTAGAAGGTGGACCTCACGTGGGACCTGGAGAGCAGTGTCAGGTCGTGAACCCTGGTCAGCGCCTGGCCGAATCGAAAGACTGCTTCAGGCAGTCGCTCGATGGACGTGTCGAGGCAGAAAGAGCCTCCGTCTCGTTCTACACCCGTCTCGTTGACGATGCGTTCGAGAATCTGTCCGCGCGCCCCTTGAAGGAAGGCGTCGATGTCGTGGTCGTAGCTGATGTGCATGAGCGTGTGACCACGGTCCGAGAGCCGGATCCCGCCGATTCCGGTCTCGGAGACATGGATCGGGAATCGATCGCCGTCCGGGAACTCGAAGTGCGTGCGTAGCATCAAGGCGTCGTCCGGACGCCGCGCGAGGCGCACTTCGGCACAGAGACGTTCGCAGAGGAGCTTCTGCACCGCGTCGACATCGAACGTCATAGCGGGAGAGCCCTTTGGCCGTCATGCGTGGCGGAGATGCCGGCGATGTTGAAGTCCTCGAGCAGGCACGCGAACGCGCCCTCCAGCGTGACGAAGCGGTCGGTCTCTTCGGCATGGCGCTCAGGCTTGCCGCCCGTGGCGATCGACTCCGCGTTCGCACGGTGGATATGAGGCCGATAGGAGATGTCCCCATGTTCGTGACTCGGTCCGTTGTAGCGCGCCAGGGTCAGGCGCGAGCCGTCGACCGACACGAGGGCAATGCCGCTGGAGAAGTCCGCTTCGTCGAGGAGGTTCTGGCGCTGGTAGATGTCGAACCTGGTTCCGGCCGCGTCCTCCCCAGTGGCCTTGAACGACCGTTGACGATGGACTGGGGCCTCCGTTGGCTTCCCGGTCCAGCGAGAGCCGGGATTGGTGAGCCGCTTTGGCGACACCCGAAGCTCGTCGAGTTCCTCCTCACTGAAGAGACGGACGGTCATGGCCCCTATTCTACGGTCCAGGCCGGAGGGGGGAACACGCGAACGCCTCGCCGACCAGAGCGATGCCGGGGCGGTGCACGCCGTTGCTACACTCCCGCGCCAATGTCTACGCGCGATGGTGTAGTCCGGCGACGCGTTCGAACCGCCGGTTTGGCCGCCAAGGAGACGGTCGGAAGCGGGGTAGACAAGTTGAGGCCGCTGACGGGCTTCGCAGCTCCTTTCGTCGCCCAGGTCCTCGAGAGGACCCAGATAGCGAAGTACCACGCTCTTGGCGGCCACGGCTTCGCTGCCGAGGACGTCAACACCCTTCTGGACCGGTTTAGGGGCAAGGCGGCCGAGGTCATTGGAGCTTCGAACAAAGCCCAGGGAGCGGATCGCCTGGTTGACGGCGTTCGTATTCAGACGAAGTACTACGCCAGCGCATCCAAGACCGTGGCGGCGGCGTTCGATCCGGCAACTGGCTATCGCTATCGCGGGCAGGTCCTTGAGGTTCCGAGGGACCAGTACGCCGAGTGCGTCGAGTTGATGGCCGAGCGAATCGCTGAGGGGAGAGTGCCGAACGTCAGCGATCCGGGGCGGGCAGAGGAGCTGGTTCGACAGGGAAGCGTCACCTACGAACAAGCGAGGAACGTGGCTCGATTTGGCACCGTCGAGTCGTTGGTCTATGACGCCGCGAATCAGGCTGTCGTTTGCACGTCGGTGTTCTCCATCACCGCGGTTGTCACCTACGCGCAGGCCCGTTGGCAGGGAAAGGGCCGGAAGGAAGCCGCCTTGGCGGCTGTCGGTGCTGCATCCATGAGCGGCTTCGCAACTCTTGTCGTCGGTGTTCTCAGCGCCCAGATTGCGAGAACCAAGGCGGCGGCGGGAGCCACCGTTGCGATCAGGGCGCTGCTGAAATCGTCGGTGTCAGGCTCGGGTCCAGGTAAAGCCGCGGTCCAGTGGATCGCGAGGGCGTCCACCGGAAAGCCGCTCTACGGTGCCGCAGCTGTCAACCACGTGTCCAAGTTACTGCGGACGAACGCGATCACCGGTGTGATCGCATTGGGTGTGACGAGCGCTCCCGACTTCTATCGGGCGGCCCTAAGGCGGACCATCTCGTGGCAGCAATTCACGAAGAACACCCTGGTCAATGCCGGTGGGATTGCAGGGGGAACGGCCGGGTGGATTGGAGGAGCGGCTGCGGGAGCCGCAGTCGGCACGGCCGTTGCACCCGGAGTCGGCACGACGATCGGTGGGATCGTGGGCGGAATCGTGGGCACCCTCGGCGGCGGTCTTGGCGCTGGAGCTGCAGCAAAGGCCGGCTTGGACCAGCTCATCCGGGACGACATGGAAGTCCTCCAGGGGATCCTGAGGGAGGAGTTGGAACACTTGGCGTCGGAGTACCTGGTCGCGGAGGACGAAATGCGGCGTCTCGCGCTCGACATCGACCAGACGACCACTGCCGACTGGCTTCAACAGATGTTCCAGTCGACGGACCGACGCGAGTTCGTTCGCTCTGAGTTCGAGCCGCTCTTCCGGGAGAGCCTGGGAAGGAAGCCCGAACTCGTGGAGAAGATTGTGCTGGACGAGTTCGCTTGGCTCGTGTCGGAGTATGCGCTTACCGACGAGGAGAAGGCCTTAGCTGACGGTCAGCTCTCGAGGCTTGTGGACGCCGCTTGGCTCCGCCGAATGAGAGACGCTAAGCAGTGGCGGGTCTTCGCCCGCGATGAACTGAAGCCACTCTTCGAGGAGATCGTCAACTCTCATCCGGAGCAGTTGTTGGGGCGCATCTTCGAGGAAGAAACCACGCGGTTGGCGTCTGAGTACCTGCTTACCGAGGGTGAACTGGAGAGCCTGGTACTGCGCATCAGGGAGAGATGCGACCGCGCGTGGCTGCAGCGGCTCCTCAAGGCTGAGGACCCTCGGCAGTTCGTCCGTTCACGACTGGTGTCGGCGTTCGATGAGGTCGTCAGGGCGAGGGAGAGGGTTCGCTTTCCCACCGGGGCAGCCCTAGAGAAGGCGGTTGTCGGCCAGTTGGCCCCAGCCGTGTATGAGTAGGCTGCCTAGCCACGCGCGCCAATGCACGCCCTGATCGAGTCCCACCGAGCGGAAATCCGCGCGTTAGCAGCGCGACACGGCCTCCGCGATGTCCGCCTCTTCGGCTCGATGGCTCGCGGAGACGCGGATGAAGCGAGTGACGTCGACCTGCTGGTCACCTTGCCGGCCGGGTGCAGCGGTCTGGCGCTTGGGGCACTCCTGATGGACGTGCAAGCTCTTCTCGACCGGCGGGTGCACGTGGTGACGGAGCGAAGCCTGCACCCGGCATTCCGAGACCGAGTGCTCGGGGAAGCGCGGATGCTCTAAGTTCTGGGTGTTGGAGGCGCACCGGATGCCGCTTGAGTTCCGCACCCACGTGGGTTGCGTTTCGCAGCCGATGGTCATCGATCTTTAGGCCCCGGGACCGGGTCGGTGGTCTTTCCGTGCGAGAACGCCGGCACTTCAGCAGGCCGGGACACGAGGAGGCCAATCTGCCTCCTGCACCAGACTCGAGCCTCATGTTCCACCGACGGCCCGTCGTAGATTCCAGACATGACTAGCGAGATGCCACCTTTCGCTGGTGCAGCCGACGCCGACCTCGAAGGCGCGTTGGAGTGGTTTCTGGGTTTTCTGAGCGTCGACGACTGGAAGGCCCGAGTTGCGGCGGTCGAAGAGAACGTCGAGAGGGGCCTCAGTTCTGTAGCCAGCAGCTTCGGTGCGGAAGGCGGCGATTCTGTCTACACCGGGCCGGACCGCATTGGCTGGTACCTCTACCTGGTAGACGCGGTGCAGCACCATCCTCTGAGATACGAACCCATCCAGGGTGCCCGGATCGTTCCGATCTTCAAGAGGCTCGGGGCCGACCTAGATCTCTTGAGGAGTATCGGGGGCGTTGAAGATCGTGTTGGGCGCTTGCTCGACTCCGGTCGCGGTCAGCCCGATGGCGGCCTCTTCGAGTTTCTCATCGCTTTGGTCTGGAAGCGAAGCGGCTACGCAACGGTGGAGTTCATTCCCGAAACCCCGCACCGCAAGACGCCGGACTTTCTCGCCCGTTCAGGACGAGAGGAGTGGTTCGTCGAGTGCAAGCGACTGCAGAAGCGATCCGAGTACAGCGAACGGGAACGAGAGAAGTGGCTCGCCATGTGGTCGCCGTTCGCTCAGCACCTCGTGCGGAACGGGCACTCCCTCTTGTTCGACATCACGTTCCATGTTGAACTCGCGACACTTGCCGACGACTACCTGATGGAACATCTGGCGGGGAAGCTCCACCTTCTTTCTCTCCCCTGCCGTATCGTCTCGAACGACACGTGGGACGTGACGGCGAAGCCCGTCGACTACGTCCGAGCCCGAGCCCATCTGCAGCGGTACTTCGTCCGGTTCCCGTCCGACCAGCTACGGGAACTTGTAGCCGGTTGCCGCAACCCGCGTCGTGACTTTTCGTTTGTCGCCAAGGGCGACCTCGTCCGGTTTGGCGGTGCCTCGGGCAACAATAGGTTTCTGGAGGACCTCTCCTTTGCCGCGGGCTCGTTCTGGAGCTCCGATGCGCCACAGGCGATCCGGCACAAGGCTCGCGACGTCAGGCGTCAGCTTGTTCGCGCCGTCGAGCAGTTCCCGTCCGACGCCAGATGCGCCGTTCACGTCGGCCTTGAGACGTGGGACGGCCCCCTCGTCGAGGAGGAGCGGCTCGGCCGCATTGTGCGCTCCGTTCTGGACTTCGACGCCTTGGGCAAGGACCTCAGGTGGGTCTACTGTCACTTCTTTGAGTCCTACGCCCCTCCGGACCAGACATGGGTGGTCGACGAAACCGTGCTTCGCTTTGGCCCTGAACTGTTAGGTCGTGACGAGCCAATCTGCTTCAGAGCGGCTCTCCTTCCAGAGACGGATACGTTCTCCGAGGGTCTTCATTGGCGCCGGGCCCCGCCGTAGACTGACCGTTTGCGACAGTCAGTCTTGGCTGCTTGGCCCAGGCGTTCGGTACCTCGCGGCCGCTACTGACTGGTGTGGTACCGTCCGTACCCTTGGTCGAGACCTTCCGTCTTCGGGCCGAGACCTTGGCCAGCGTTGGACGGGGTTCTGACGGCGGGCGCCGACCCGAGGCAGAGGACAGTCCGCTCAACGCCCTCTATCGGGGAAGCTGCTGTAGATCAGAGATCGAAGACGCCGGGTCGCGCGCCTCGACTTGAACGACAAGCCGACCATCGCCAACTTCGGGTGGTGTTCTTCGCAGCGCGGGCCCGCGTGCGCGCACGAAATGAGGAGGCTGGCGCTTGCACATCACGTCTATAAGAGTCAAGAACTTCCGTGGTCTGAAGGACGTGGAGATACCGCTTTCCCGCTCTACCGTTCTGATCGGCGAGAACAACTCAGGTAAGTCGTCAGTGCTCGATTGCATCTCCCTAGCACTCGGGAGACGCTGGGGCCGGCGCGGAACCGGCTTCTCGGAGTATGACCTCAGGATGGACGGCGGCTCCGGCGGGAATGGTCGTATCCGAAACACGGACGCTGGCTCGGAAGAGTCGCCGGTTGGAGGCGAGGAGTCGTTCCTGAGTGCGGACGCGGCGGCCGATGGAGCGGCGGAGACCTCTATTGAGTTGTTCTTCACTGAGCAGACCGGCGACGAGTGGCCCGAAGAAATCACAAGCGGCCTATTCGGGATAATCCAGACCGATCCTCTGACAGGCCTCAACTCGATCACGCTGCGGGTGACGTACAAACTGAACTTGCTCGAGAGAGACTACGATTCCGGCTGGGCGTTTCTTGACATCAACGGCGATCCGATCGGCTCGAAGGAGGCCAGGCGCGCCACCAACACCCAGAACTTCTTTAAGTTTGTTCCGGTGTTCTTCCTGTCGGCTCTGCGGGACGCCTCCGAGGAGTTCTCATCACGGTCGCAGTTCTGGGGTAGTCTACTCAAGGCTGTCGAGATTCCACCAGACGAATTGCAACTACTCGACACGGCAGTCGAGGAACTGAACGCCAGGTTGCTTGCGGCGGACCCGCGGGTTGCCGAGACAGTCGAGCGCCTGAAGGAAATCCAGACCGTTGTGGCGAACGGTGCCGCTGAAGACGTGTCGATTCGCGCGTTGCCCATGAAGGTCTGGGAACTTCTGGCCCGCTCTGAAGTCGTGATTAAGGGGGAGAGCGACGCCCCGTGGCTACCGCTTCGGCGCCACGGTCAAGGCGTCAAGAGTCTGTCGGTCATCTACCTGTTTGATGCCTTCATCGGACGCCTATTGAAGGAGAGGTTTGCCGAACATAGCGAGCCTATTGTGGCGCTAGAGGAGCCCGAAGTGCATCTTCACCCGCAAGCTGTGCGGGCTCTCTGGCCTCAGATTGACGCGTTACCGGGTCAGAAGATTGTCGCCACGCACTCGCCCTACTTCATACAGTACGTACCGATTCGGGATATTCGTCTACTGCGCCGGGGCGCAGACGGTGTCCGGGTACATCTCGTCCGCGATAGCGTTTCGGTGGACCTTCCAGCGAATGACGAGCTTCTGGCTGTGGCCGACCAGCGCAAGGGTCAACTCTCGTACGATCTGGAACGCGGCCTGTTGCACGCCTCCAGACCCGTCGGCGAGGACCTCTGCCGCAAGCTCCTGAAGTGCTTTCCTGGTACTGCTTGTCGACAGCAACATTCGGCAATCCGGAGGCTCCAGAGGTGTTCGAATGCACTGATGGAGGCCGAAGACTTGGACGAACTGGAAGACTGGGCGCGTAGGTTTCGGGGGGAGATCTTCTTCTCCCGCTTCTGGATACTCTGCGAGGGCCAGTCTGAGGTCTTTCTTCTGACGGCACTGTTCGAGGCTCTCGCACTCCCCCTGGATGTGCGAAGTGTGTCTCTAATCGACTACCAGAACAACGGCAGTGCTCGTGCCTTTGCGTGCCTTGCTCGGGCTTTCGGGTTCCCTTGGGCGCTACTTGCGGACGGTGACGGTCAAGGCCGAAACACGCTCGCCAGCTTGCGGAGTGCTGGCTTCAGTGAGGAGGAGCTCGCTGCGAGGACGGTGCAACTACCTAACGATACCGACCTTGAGGACCATGTCGTGAGCTCGGCCTGGCGGCCGTTGGCCCTCGCGGTTGCGAAGGATTCGGATTCGGGCATGGCGGAGAAAGTCGACGACGCAGTGCTCGCGAAGACCTTGCGTGCGCAGAAGCCCCTATGGGCGAGACGATTGGGCGAGAAACTCGTACGGGTTCCGCCAACGGTGGAGAGCCTCCCGGACGCGCTGGGGCGTCTCCGGGAGATTCTTCTGGAGCACGAGGCCAGCCATGGCGCAGCCGGCAACGCTTGAGGGGGCTCTTGGGAGCCTTAGCGATGTCCAACGTTGTGCCGTGCGACATCAAGACGGGGCGCTGCTCGTCCTAGCCGGGCCGGGTTCAGGCAAGACCCGGATTCTGACGACTCGCATTGCGCGGCTGTTGCACGAGGCAGAGGATGCACCGTTCCGCGTGTTGGCGCTGACCTTCACGAACCGTGCCGCGGACGAGATGCGCGGCCGGATAGAGCGGATGGCACCGGAGGCCGAACATCGGCTCTTTATCGGGACGTTTCATGCCTTCAGCGCAGATGTTCTGCGGCAGCACGGCCAGCATCTCGGAATCAAGACGGACTTCAGGATCTACTCGACGACCGAAGACCGCGCCGAGATCGGGAGTCTTGCGATCGCGTCCGAAGCGGGGAGGGAAGCCGGTCTGGAAGCCCAGCATGGGAGTTTTCTGCCGTTGGTTGATCGGGCGAAAGCCAAACTGATTCCGAGTAAGGGCGTCGCGAGCCGATTCCGGAGTGCTGGGCGCGGCGCTAAGTTCGAAGCGTTCTATGCTGCCTACGACGCGGCGCTTGGCAAGGCGAATGCCCTTGACTTTGACTCGCTAGTCTTCAACGTGTACCGTCTCTTCGTGCGCTTCCCCGCGCTCGCTCGGCGCTATCGCTCGGTGTATCGCTACTGCTGCATTGATGAGTTTCAAGATACGAATCTTGCTCAGTACGAGACGATTAAAGCTATGGCCGGCGGAGAGTTGCGCAACGTGTTTGCGGTGGCGGATGACGATCAGATCATCTATCAGTGGAATGGTGCCGACCATCGCCGACTCGATGAGTTCCGAGAGGATTTTGAGGCTGAGATAGTGCAGGTCCCGACGAATTTTCGCTGTCCGCCTGAGGTTGTGACCTGCGCCAACAGGCTCATAGCCCATAATCTGTTGCGTAACCCCATAAAGAGACCACTGGTTGCGGAGCGGGAATCTACCGGTTCCCCATCGGTCGTCGAAGTACTGTCATTCGGAACCGCCGAGGACGAGACCCAGGGAATCGCGGAGCACATAGAGAGGCACCGCGGGGATGCGTTAGCGCAGACCGCCGTTCTCGCTCGGGTGCGCCGTCTGCTTGCCCCGATTGGAGAGGGGATTATACTCGATAGTAACCATTCCTGACCGGGCGATTTGACTCGTTCGAGATCCATCCGGTACCCCTTTGGTGGAACTACCGGAGGAGATCTCCATGCGACGCAGATATCTACGCAGCCGGGACCGGGATGAACGGTACCTGGATGCACTGGACGAGGCAAGGGACAACGTGCGCCTTACTCGGCGGGACTACCACGAGGCCCTGGACGATCTTGAGGAACTAGAGGCCGTGGGGCCGGAGGGACCGGATGCCGACGACGCTACCGACCCAGACTTCTATCGGCCACGGCGAAGACGGGAAGCGAGCTAGGCCGGTCGTGGACGCATCATCACTTCGACGTGTAGCCGAGATAGAACGCCGTCGGCTTGAGACGGTCGAACGCCATCAGCGGATGTTTCCCTACGATAGCGAGGACCAGCGGGAGTTGAGACGGCAGGAGATCATCCTCGAGAAGCTCTCCACCGCAACTCGGTGCCTGCATGATGTGTACGAGCTACTAGAACTGGAGTTCCCATCCGCCGGGGCGACTACGGAGGCAGTTCATCTACGACTTCCTTCGCCTTCTTCACCGACCGGCATATCGCCTTCAGTTTCTTCTGCGTAGCCGACACCGCATCTTGGTACTGGGTGGCATAGACGGCTCCCGAACCATCGGGCAAGGAGACTACAGCAGGCGAGACCTGGTCGTTTACGAGGTGCTTCTCGATATCGCGCATGGATCGAGCCAGTGCTTCGAGTTTGTTGGAGAGACAGTTGAGTCGCTCGCTAAGAGTCCCAACGGGGTCTTTCCCTTCCATACCGATCATCCCCTCTTGATCGCCCTAGCGATCTCGCGTAGTTGTTTGTTGGTTTCCCCTAGGGTGCGGATCAGTTCGTGGAGCATGCGTTCGATGCCCCTGGTGTTGGTCGCGGCCATAGTCGACCCTCCTTGATGGTGGTAGGTGCCCCGGGAAGCGACCCCCTGGGGCGAGAATCAGCGAGTGTATCTCGGCATTCAGTGCCTGTGCTAGCTTCCGCGCATGGCCGTCCGACACGAGTGGCCCCTGCGTCGGGTCACTCGCTCAATACAACAGCCCGACACACGGGGCCGGGGTAGCTCCCCAGCCCTGGGCGAATAGGCGAGACCACCGTGTCACTCGTGTGCATGGACGGCCATAACGGCCCGACACCATCCCGGTGTCGGCGCGTCGCTATGGAGGACCATGCACGATGGAGTCGACGAAACCGGAGGAGAAGCAGGACGAAGGGAAGATCACAGGCAAGGGATGCCTCGGTTGCCTGGGCATAGGAGCGGGGATCCTCCTGCTACTGGCGTTCCTCGGCTCGCTACTCCCCGACGACCTGGACTTCCCCGCACAAGAGACAGCGAGCGAGCAGAGCCCTTCGCCTACCGCCACCACCCAGCCTGAGGTCGAATCCTCACCTCCACCGGCACCGCCACAGCCGGACAACGAGCAACTGGACGAGGCTGCGCGGGCCGAGGTCACTCAGATGATCTTGGACTTGGGGGAGATCTATGACAGGCAGAAGGACTTCTGGGAACTTGCCAACTCGCGACTGGCATCGAACTGCAACTTGCAGTCGCTCAACGAGGACACGTGTCAAGTACTTCTCGGCAGTGCCCTGTCGATAGCACAGGGCGTCGTGTACGTGAACCAGATCTCCAGAGACCGGATCCGTGCGTACCAGCGTCAAGGTCGTGATCTGGGCCCGGATGTCTCGGACGCCCTAGCGACGCTCCAGAAACAGGACGCGGCCTCGAGGGAGATGGAGGCTGGCATCCTTGAGCTTGCTCGGCAGGTCGAGCTTGAGAGCGTAGTGAGAACGCTCGGAGGGGCCCACAGGGACGCCCCGATGTTCCGGAGCTTCGCACTGAGGTGGAGGAATTGATCGAGTACTTCCGCGCTTTTCGATCAATTTCTGCAAGAAACTTATTGACTTTAGGAACATAAAACGCTACAATTGCCTCGTTGTGGAAGGCAAGGATCCAGCGAAAGCACCGGGGAAATTCTATCGAAAGGGCCTGTCCCTGATCGAAATGATCCGGATGTTCCCGGATGACGAGGCGGCGGAACGCTGGTTCTACGCCCAGCGGTGGCCCGAGGGCCTGTGCTGCCCACGCTGTGGCGACACGAACGTGCAGGAGAAGACCACCCACCCCACGATGCCGCACAGGTGCCGGGGCTGCAGGAAGTTCTTCTCCGTCCGCACGGGAACGCCCATGGAGGCCTCGAACCTCGGCCTGCAGGTCTGGGCCCTAGCGATCTACTTGCTGTGCACGCACCTGAAGGGACAGTCGAGCATGAAGCTCCACAGGGATCTCAGCGTCACGCAGAAGACCGCATGGCATCTCGCCCACCGGATCCGAGAGGCATGGAACGCCGGCGATCCCCCTCCCTGGGAAGATCGCTTCGACGGGCCGGTCGAAGTCGACGAGACGTTCATGGGTGGACTGGAGAAGAACAAACACCGCTCGAAGCGCCTCAAGGTCGGGGGCGGAACGGGCGGCAAGGTCGTGGTTGCAGGCATGAGGGACCGCGCCACCAACAAGGTCAAAGCCGCCGTGGTGCCCAACCGAGAGCGGTGGGTGCTCCAGACCTTCATCCGCAACCGCGCCAAGGCTGGCGCTACCGTCTACACCGACGACTTCTCTGGCTACAAGAAGCTGCCGGACTACACCCACGAGCCCGTCAACCACAGCGTCGGGGAGTACGTCCGGGGACGGGCGCACACACAGGGCATCGAGTCCATGTGGAGCATGCTCAAGCGAGGCCACAAGGGCACCTACCACCGCATGAGTTGGCGGCATCTGAACCGCTACGTCAACGAGTTCACCGGCCGCCACAACCAGCGGGAGCTTGATACACTCGACCAGATGACCCAGGTCGTACTGGGGATGAACGGGAAGAGGCTACGGTATG
Organism: Holophagales bacterium; assembly: GCA_009843505.1. GTDB lineage: Bacteria > Acidobacteriota > Thermoanaerobaculia > Multivoradales > Multivoraceae > Multivorans > Multivorans azotirespirans. The sequence goes on from VYDI01000047.1 coordinate 115,242, forward strand.
CTGACCTTACGGGGAGGAGAGCGGCGTGAGAAGAAGATGCCGAAACTTCTGCGAAACACCCGATCCCACCACTACGCAGAGTCAATAGCTAGCCAGAGGGGACCATGAATGCCAGAAAAGAAGAAGACTCCAAGTCGTCCAAGGCCGGAACCGGAGCCAAGGCAGCCGCAGGAGGAGGGCATAGAGAAGTACGAGCGGTTCGAGAAGCGTCGGATTCCGACAGTCGGAGAGAGCGAGGGGGCAACAAGGAGCGTACCGGACGATCTGGATCCGCCGGATCCACCAATGGAGGAAGAAGGGTAGATCCGCAGTACAAGAAGTCCTACAAGCTGCTGTTCGGCGTCCAGAGGTCAATCAGGTACCACTCGCGAAGACGAGCATGGTTCGAGTTCCTCCATAGCGCCACCATTGCATCCAGTTTGGTGCTGACTGGCGCCTTCCCGATCATCTTTGGCGATGACGCAGGTGTCCTAAAGATCACGAGCGTCTCCGCCGCTGTCATCCTCTCTATCGGCCTCGTCGTGGGCTACGCCCGTAAAGCCGCACAACATCACGTCCTGTCGTCGAAGTTCGCCGTGCTCGAGAGCAAGATGGTCCCGCTGGACCAGTCGAACCCGTACTCCAACGCAGAGTACGAGAAGTTCTTCGCGGAAAGAACATCGCTTGAAGTAGAGGAGCCAGCGAGAAAGAACCTACTCAACGCGCTGTGTGACTATGAGCTAAGGCGAGCGACACGCAGGGACTTGGACGAGAAGACAATGGCTGCTCTAAGTAAGATCCCGTGGAGGAGACATGCGACGGCGCAACTCTTTAGTCAGGCGACATACGTCCACCGAGAACTGAAGAGCTAAGACCGACTCGTACTCCTGAGTAGGGAGCGCCGACGCTACCGCGGCTCGACGGACGACACGACGGCCGCGTGGTTAGAACGATGCGTGGTAGACTGGGACCATGAGAATCGTCCCTGTTGACTTCCGAAGAACCCTGAAGAACGTTCATGTGGAGTTGGGCAGAGTCCACGCGCTCATAGCGGGTGCTGACAGCGCGAAAGAAGTCCAAGATGACGTTTTGCTCAAAGAAACACGGAACATCGAGCGGCTGTCCGAGACGCTCCGCAAAGCCGCAGCCTCGGTTCGATTCCAAATCCAGAGGGAACCACTTCCCCCGGATCAGGCTCTGATTCTAGGCCACCCCGAAGGGCTCAGACTTGAAGACTCCATCTTGTCGGTTCAAAGGCAGCTTGGAGACGTGGACATCGCGCTTGACGAGATAACCGCCAAGATCGCACGCCAGGTGGATCCCAGTGATGAGATTCCGAACAGCGAGCATCGCGTGCGCCAGTTGTACGAGGACTATGGGCGTGCGCTGGAGAGGAGGGACTACCTAGAGAAGGTGGAACGGAGTCTCCATGCTCGGCCGGAGGTTGAAGGTTAGGGACACCGCTTGCCCATGCTCCCGCTCAGGAATGGTTACTATCGAGTATAATCCCCATTGGAGATGCGTTGGCTGACCGCGGTATCGCGTCCCAGGTAGTAGTCCGCCGGGATGAGTTCCAGAGCCCGGCATTTCGCTGGTTGCACAGTGCCTTGCGTCTGGCGGTTCACAACACCGATGAGAGGGTCTTCAGGGTCTTTTGCAGCGCGTTTAACGAGATGTTCACGGGCACGCTGTCGGCGTCCGCGATTCTCGCCGAGTCCGAAGGCAGGCGGGTCGATCTGCTGACGGCATGGCATCGGGCAGTCCACGACGTGATGAACTTACCGGAGGCGCTTAGCTTGGCGGACGCTACTGCGCGACATCACCGCGGGGGGGTGGATCATGCGAGCTTCGCCGCGGGCGTGATCGGCGTGTTTGACCAATGGCTCGAGGAAGACAGGGACGATGCGGGGAGGGCGGCGGTGTTCTCAGCCATAGAAGACGACCGCGGTGCTTGGCGAGCCTTGTCCGCCGAAGTAGGGCGTGCTATCGGCGTGCCGTCGGACCCCGAGCGGTTTCTGCAGGAGCTCGATTTACGATCGAAGGAGCCACCGGTTGGCTCGAGTACTGTATCGCTGATGACCATCCATGGCGCCAAGGGAAGCGAATTCGATCATGTCTACGTCTGTGGTTTGGCTGAGGGGATAGTGCCGAGCTACCGTAGTAAAAGCGCCGCGGAGTTGGAAGAGGAGCGCCGTAGCTGCTTTGTGGCTGTAACTCGGTGTCAGCAGAGCCTCACGCTTAGCTACGCCAGGCGATACTCTGGCTGGCGCAAGGCGCCTTCACGCTTTCTGGGTGAAATGGGGCTACAGCCCTGACTGCCTACTCCCCCCGCTGCAACACCGGATAGAACTGCGTGAACACGTTGTCCGTCGCCGCATGCTCGGCATGGCAGTCGTAGCACCGTTCCTTCGGGAACGCTGACGCCGACTCTCTCAACCCTCCCGACCGGTCGCGGAAGCTGAGGTATGCCCAGCTTTCGGGGTAGCGCGCGCTGTCCTTGACCGCGACTTCCATCCCCAGGAAGTCCTTCTCGAAGTAGCCGGCCTGGTTGATCGACTCGCGGGAGCCGGGGCGGAAGACGTCCATCGGGAGCATGGTGCCCTCGGGGAACTCGCCGGTCTCCATGAAGTAGCGGTAGGCCTCCGGCTGGATGTAGACGTTGGTGAAGGCGCCGGGGCCTTCGCGCTCGGCGGCGTCTTCGTTGTAGCTGAGGCCGAGCGAGGCGCCGACGAAGACCCAGGTGCGGTAGCCGTCGGGGCGGAGGAGATCGCCGTCGGCGGTGTAGGTGGGGACGACCATGCCGTCGAGGGCGGGCTTGGCGTCCTGCGCGGCCACGACTAGCGCGGCGATGAGGGTGACTAGGGCTGTGGCGATGGCGATGTTGCGCACGGGGGGATTCTACGCGGCAGTATGGTCGCCGCTTCGCGGCGCGTTCTCTCCTGAAGGCCGGCGGGGACGCCGGCGCACCCAGTGTGCGGCACCGTCACCCAGTGTGGGGCGCACCCAGTGGTTAGGCCCAGCTCAGGTCGTGCTTCGAGATCGGCAGCGACCGGATCCGCTTGCCGGTCACGGCGAAGATCGCGTTGCACAGGGCCGGCGGGACCGGCGGCAGCGCGGGCTCACCCAGGCCGGTGGGCTGGTTGTCGCTCATCACCCAGTGGACTTCCACGGGCGGCGCCTGGTCGATGCGGAGCAGCTTGAAGTTGTGGAAGTTGCTCTCCTTGGTGCGGCCGCCTTCGAAGGTGATCTCCTGGTCGAGCGCCTGGCCGAGGCCGTCTAGCGCCGCGCCCTGGACCTGGTTGACGGCGTTACTCGGGTTGACGAGCTGTCTGCCGACATCGCCGGCTACCCAGATCCTGTCGACGCCGAGTTCGCCCTCCTTGCTGACCGTGGCCTGGACGACTTCGGCGAAGTAGCCGCGGTGGCTGAAGTGGAAGGCGACGCCCTGGGCGGTGCCCTCGGGAAGGTCCGCCTTGCCCCATTCCGACTTGTCGCGCACTAGCTCGAGCACGGCCTTCATCCGCTGCGGATCGAACGCGGTCCTGGTCCCGGCGGGAACCGAGTCGAGCAGGTCGAGCCGGAACTGGAGCGGGTCCTTGCCGGCCTCGACTGCCAGTTCGTCGATGAACGACTGCACGACGAACGAGATCGCGTTGCTGGTCGGAGCGCGCAGCGCTCCCGTCGGGATGCCGAGCGGCATCTTCGACGCCTGGAGCGCGAAGTTCGGCACGAAGCCCTGGGGGAACTCGTTCGGCATCATCTCGGCGCTCGGGGCGAACCGCCGACCCTCGCCGAAGCTGACGAAGTGGTCGCGCCACGCCGTCAGTTTGCCGGCCTCGTCGAGACCGCCCTGCAGATAGTGGTAGCCGCCGGGGCGGAAGTAGTCGAAACGCGTGTCGTCCTCGCGGTTCCACACCAGCTTGACCGGAACCCCCGCCTGCCGCGCGATCAGCGCCGCCTCGAGCATGTAGTCCCAGTACAAGCGCCTCCCGAAGCCCCCTCCCATCCGGGTCAGGTGGATCGTGATCCTGTCCTCGGGAATGCCCAGCGCCTTGGCTAGGTCGCCGCGCGCGAACTGTGGAGTCTGGATCGGCGCCCACATCTCGAGCCCGCCATCGTGGAAGTGTGCGGTCGTGTTCTGCGGCTCGAGCGGCGCATGGGCGAGGAAGGGGTACTGGTAGGCGGCCTCGACCGTCTTTGCCGCGGAGGCCAGTGCGCCGGCCGCGTCGCCGTCGTTCCTGAGATCCTGTTCCGGCGCCTGCTTCGACAGCTCCTCGGCCTGGCGGTCGAACTCCTCGCTGCTCTGGGACGCGGTCGGCCCTTCGTCCCAGGTGACCTCCAGCTTGCTGCGGGCCTCGTTGATCAGCCACCAGGAGTCGCCGACGATGGCGATGCCGTTCGGCAGCCCGACCTGAAACATCGAGGGCGCGGGCGCGGCGCTTCCGGCCTCAGCGGTCGAGTCGACGACGAAGGCGTCCGTGACGCCGGGCGACGCCTTGACCGCGTCGAGGTTGGCGCTCTTCACCTTGCCGCCGTGGACCCGGCACTTCTCGAACACGGCGTACTTCATGCCGGGCACGGTGACGTCGATGCCGAAGAGCGGCTTGCCGGTGACGATCTGCGGGTTGTCGACGCCGGGGATCTCCTGGCCGATGATCCTGAAGTCCTTCGCGTCCTTGAGCGGAACGGTCCGGGGATTCGGCGGCTCGACCTTGGCCGCGGCGCTCGCCAGCTCGCCGTAGGACAGCGACTTGTTCTTGAAGTGGACGGCGCCGGCCTCGGTGGTGCACTTCTCGGGCTTGGTCTTCCACTCCTTCGCCGCGGCTTCGACGAGCATGGCGCGGGCGGCGGCGCCCACGCGGCGCATCGACGTGTAGTGCATCGGCGTGGCCATGCTGCCGCCGGCCATCTGGCCGCGGTACTTCGTCGCGTCGAAGTCCGCCTGCTCGACGCGCACCTGGCTCCAGGGGATGTCGAGTTCCTCGGCGATGAGCATCGGCAGCATCGTCTTGACGCCCTGACCGATCTCGGGGTTCTGGGCCATGATCGTCGCGATGCCGTCCGGCGTCAGGCGGATGAAGGCGTTGAGCGCCGTCTCCGCATCGGCGGTGGCGGCAAAGGCGCCGCGCGCGCCGTCCAGCGGGAAGCGGGCTCCGAGGAGCATGCCGCCGCCGGCCAGGGCGGTGACGTGAAGGAATCCGCGCCGGGAGAGGTTGCCTGTCTTGTCCACGGCGTTCATGCCTCACTCCCTCCCGCTCCCGTGGCGGTCTCGTGGCTGGTGGCCGATGGAGCCTGTGCGATGTCCGCGGCCCGGTGGATAGCCGTCCGGATGCGGGTGTAGGTCGCGCACCGGCAGATGTTCCCGCTCATCGCCTCGTCGATGTCGCCGTCGGTCGGCGCCGGGTTGCTCGCCAGGAGCGCCGAGGCCGACATGATCTGGCCGGCCTGGCAGTAGCCGCACTGGGGTACGTCGATCTCCTGCCAGGCGAGCTGCACGGGATGGGCGCCGTCCTCGGACAGGCCCTCGATCGTCGTGATCTCCTTGCCCTCGGCGCGCGACACCGGCATGCGGCAACTGCGCTCGGGCTCGCCGTTGACATGCACGGTGCAGGCCCCGCAGAAGGACCGGCCGCAGCCGAACTTGGTGCCCTTCAGGTCGAGTTCGTCGCGGAGAACCCAGAGCAGGGGCATCTCCGGCGGCGCGTCGACCGTCGTCGACTTGCCGTTCAGCGTGAAGGCGATTGCCATGAGTTCGTTCTCCTCGAGGGCCGTTGCGGGGCGGCGACTTACTGGCTGGCCATACAGTGAATGAAACGCGGGGTGAGGTCAAGGCCTCGCCCGCCAGGTAGCGCTCAGTTCCGGAATGCTTCCAGCTTTCGCCTGAGGGACCGGCAGAGGCTGGAACCGTCGTCGCCCGTCTCGTAGACGTAGCGGTCGGGCCGAATCAACACGCTGGACGCGTTGTTCCGGCCAAGCCAGCGAGTGAGCTCGCCGTTCGCGTCGGACAGGTCGCGGCCGAGCTGGAGGACGCCGCCGTCGAGGACGTCCCTGAACCAGTCCATGTCGGCGCCGGCGGTCGGGGAGCTCGTAACGAGGGAGAACTCCGGACCCAGCAGGTCGTCGAGCCAGGTTTCGCCGCCGGTGGTCGTCACGCGGGGCCTGATCATGCGTGCACCGGAGGCCTCCGAGCTTCCGATCAGGCCCCGCTGGTAGGGCTGCCGGTTCGTCATGCGCCGCATCAGGGAGAAGCCGGTCTTTCTCTTCCTGCGGCCGCGGAAGAAGGAGTAGTTGCGGTTCAGAATGGCGAGCGGGCTCGAGGCGCTGATCATCCTGCCCCGCTCCGACGCGCCCTCGATCAGGCGCGCGCAGTGATCCCAGCACTCTTCCTGGTAGGTGTCCAGAAGCGCCGGTCCGGCGAGCCCCCGGAACAGGAGTTCGAACTTGAAGGCCAGGTTCAGGGCGTCGCGGATGCCCATGTTGAGGCCCTGACCGGAGAAGGGCGGCGACTGATGGGCTGCGTCCCCGGCCAGCAGCAGTCGACCGGCGCGCCACGCCTTCGGCATCGAGCCATGGAAGAGGAATGGCTGAGTACGGAGGATCTCGCACGAAGACGGGTCGAAGTACTCGGAGATCGCCTCGAAGGCATCTTCGGCGGTGAAGTTCCGGGCGAGCGCTTCGCCGGCTTCGAAGTCGAACCGGACGTGCTTGTGGTGGCCCTTGAAGTACACGACGGAACGGTTGGGTCGGCAACTGATCTCGGAACCGTCCGGAAGGGAATCGAAGAGCTTCCGGTCGTGGACGATGAGGTCGACGACGATCCACTGGCGCCGGTAGCCGAAGTCGACCCGTTCCGACCCGATCGCCGAGCGGCAGAAACTGCCGCCGCCGTCCGCTCCGACGGCGTAGCGGCCGGTGAACTCATGGCGCTCGCCCGTGCCGCGGTGCGTCGCGACCACTTTCGCAGCTTCGCCCGTGCCGTCGACGGCGCACACGTCGTAGCCGAGGAACGCGTCGACTCCGGCACCCTTCGGGAAGTCGTCGCGCAGCAGGCGCTCGAGCGCGGGCTGGTGGAACACCATGCCGCCCATCGGGAAGCCGAACCGCTTCCGGGCCCGCAGGAAATCGAGCGTCATGAGCGGCCGGCGTTTCGCGTCGACGAACTCGTTTCGCGCGTAGGGCGAGGCGTCTTCGGGGATCAGCCTCTGGAGGATCCCCATGGACGTGTAGATGCGGCAGCTCTCCGGGTCGAGGACCATCGCCCGGGGCGTGGGGTAGACCTCCGGCTCGCGGTCGAAGATCGCGACCGAGCGGCCGCGCGCCCGAAGCAGGTTGGCCAGCGTGGCGCCCGTCGGTCCGCAGCCGATGACCAGTACGTCGTACTTCCTGTTTTCGCTCACGACGCAGTGCCGGGAGCCCGAAAACGGGGCAGGCTAGCAGACAGAAAACGGGGCCGGCGCGAGAGAGCCGGTAGGCTTCGCCCGCGCGCGACGACATGAGCAGCTTCCAGCAGATCGCTGACTTCCGAGACGAGTGCGACTGCCTCGCCGAGGTCCTGGAGCCGCTCGAGGACGCGGACTTCGAGCGGGCCACCCTGTTCAAGGGGTGGACGCTTCACGACGTCGTCGCGCATCTCCACATCTTCAACTACGCGGCCGACGCCTCGTACCACGATCAGTCCGCCTTCGACGGCTTCAAACAGTTCATGGCCGAGCGCCGCGGCCGGCTCAACCTCCGCGAGCTGACGGACGAGTGGTTCGAGGGCAAGCGCAACCGCGCGGTCTACGACGTCTGGCGCGAGTACTACCCGCGGATGTGCGACCGGCTGGAAGGGCTCGATCCGCGGAAGAGGGTGGAGTGGTTCGGGCCGCCGATGAGCGTGCGCAGCTCGGTCACCGCTCGGCAGATGGAGACCTGGGCCCACGGCCAGGAGGTCTTCGACGTCCTCGGCCTCGACCGCGACGAGACAGACAGGATCAGGAACATCGTCTTTCTGGGATTCAACACCTTCGGCTGGACCTACGCGGTCCGCGGCCTCGAAGTGCCGGGCGTCGTTCCGGCGCTCGAGCTGACGGCGCCTTCCGGCGAGGTCTGGACCTGGAACGCGGACGAAACGACCAACCGGATCATCGGCGCCGCGGTCGAGTTCGCCCAGGTGGTCACCCAGGTCCGCAACATCGCGGATACGTCGCTCGAGGTCACGGGGCCGGTCGCCACCGAGTGGATGAGCATGGCCCAGTGCTTCGCCGGCGGGCCCGAGACGCCGCCGGCTCCGGGCACGCGGCACAAGGCGTAGCGCCGCCGACGGACCAACACCCGTCGCCCCCGTTCGAGCGTGTTGCCCGCGCCCGATGGTATATTGCAACGCTGTATACCTTCCCGGGAGGTCGCATGTCCAAGACCGCCAAGCTGTTCTGGTCCGGCCGCTCACAGGCGGTGCGGTTGCCGAAGGAATTCCGGATGGAGGGTGACGAGGTTCGGATTCGCAAGCGCGGAGCGGCCGTCATCCTGGAGCCCGTCGCGTCGGACTGGGCGTGGCTCGACGAGGTCGCTGGGAAGTTCTCGGACGACTTCTTCGCCGAAGGGAGATGCCAGCCCGAGATGCCGTCCCGGCCGGCGTTGGACGACTTGTTCGACTGATGCGTTACCTGCTGGACGCGAACGTCTGCATCGCCCTGCTCAACGGCACGTCGCCAGCGGCTCGCGAACGCCTGGGCCGCTATGGCCCTGGAGATGTCGGTGTACCCGCGCCGGTTGCATACGAGTTGTACTTCGGGGCCTTCAAGAGTCGCCGAACCCGGGAGAACCTCGCCCTGCTCGACACCCTCGGCTTCGAGGTTCTGCCCTTCGACGTGGAGGATGCCCGAGCAGCAGGAAAGGTGCGAAGCGACCTGGAGGCAGTCGGGCAGCCCATTGGCCCGTACGATGTGTTGATAGCGGGCCAGGCGCTGGCGCGCGGCCTCGTACTGGTGACCGCGAACCGGCGCGAGTTCGACCGCGTTACGGGCCTGACCTGCGAGGACTGGACCAGACCCGACCAGAACTGAGGCATAGCGGCGGCACCTTCGGCGTAGCCGGCGGACAATTGCCGCCGTTCGCGGTAAACTGCCCGGCTTGCCGCTACCGCTGGGAGGTCGTCTAACGGTAGGACATGCGGCTCTGGACCGTAGAATCGGGGTTCGAATCCCTGCCTCCCAGCCACTCATGCGCAAACCTCACATCGGCAGCGACGAACCGGATCAACCCCGCGCAACTGGTCGGGAACGAGACAGCCGGGATCGCCCGGGCAGCCGCTCGCGCCGTAGAAGATGCAGTCGCCGGAGCGACCGCCGAGCTCGTGACCCGCGACTACCTGCGCGCCGAGTTGGCGCACATGAGAAGCGCCTGATCGTATGGGCAATCAGTGTTGCCGTCACCGTCGGAGTCCGTTGGCGTTACCGGGGTCGTCACGCGGTTGGCCTCGGTTGGCCTCGGTTGGCCCCGTTGTTCCGGCTGCCTGACCGATGCCGTCTTGGCTCCGCGATAAAGGAAGCGTGAGCGACTCGAAGGAGGATCCGCGCCGGTCCTCGCGGGGCATCCTGGGGGATCCTGATCGGTACTCGCGGGGAATCTGGGGGAGGCTGCGTTTCTTGGGAAGGCTCCGTGAAGTCTACGATTTCACCGTGTGGAACTTCTGGCTCTTAGCAGGAATGGTGGTCCTCTGCGGCCTTGTAGTGCTGTTGGTCTACACGATGGCGTTGTACCGCGATTCGATCTACGAGACGATAGAGCGATTCATAGAAGCGGTGGCGCGGTTCTACGAGGGACCGGAAAGCAGTCGCGACGGTGCGATCGTGCTTTGGCTGCGCAGCTGCGCCTCGATCCTGGCGACTCTGGGCGGGCCGGGGACTCTGAGCGGGCGGAAGGGCGCAAGTGGGGTTTGGGGGTTGAGTTCCGATCCCAGGGCTGTGTCGCGCGCCTTTCGGTCCGACCCATGTCCGGTCCACGAACTTGGAGGCAAGCAACCGTGAGCAACGAACCATGACGCAAATCACGTCGCATCAGGAACTGGCACGCATTCTGCGGACGATGTACGAAGATGCCAAGAGAGGTCAGAAAGTCGCGATGATCCATCTGTTCGGAATCAAGTACGCCGAGGCAATCCGTGGGTGCGATGGCTCGCCAGCGGAGATCGCGCGGTTGGCATGCGGATATCCAAGCTATGGAGTGGAGATCAACAAGGGCTGCGTTCTGGCGGACTTCGTGGAGATCAGGGCCGGCGTCCTCTAATCTAGGTCTAGTCTGGAGGAGTGAGGTGGTCCCGGTTCCTCCACCACGTCGTCCTCCGGGTTCCCGCGTGGAGGGGCTGCCGCGATGGTCGCGTCGCAGTCGCCCAAACCGGGGCACAGGTGCTGTCCTGCACCAATAGTATGACCGAGAGCGTTCCTGACGGCAGCATGGCCACTATCCGAAAGACGATCACCCTGACGGACCTGCAGGACCAGTGGATCAAGGCGCGGATTGCCGCAGGCCACTTCACCACCGACGGCGAGTACATCCGCTATCTGATTCGCCGCGTACCGCGAACGGCGGGTCGACTTCGAGTCGTTTCAGTCAGCCGTGCAGGAAGGCATCGACAGTGGTCCAAGCGAGAAGACGGTGCCTTCCATCATGGAAGAAGTCGAGGCGCGGCTTCGAAGCGATGGGCGTCCATAGGCTCATGGACGTGCCTCGCCGCTACCGCAGGCTCACGTAGTCAAGAGAGGCGCTACACGCCCTCGACGACTACGACATTCGTGTCGGTCGACTGGCTGAGCTTCTCTCTCAGGTCGGCGAAGGCGGCCCCGTCCTGCCATTCCTTGGCCTGTTCGACGCTGTCGAACTCGACGATGACGAGACGGTCGGGCTTCCAGTCGCCCCGGATGGCCTCGGCGGCGCCGCCGCGCACCAGGTAGCGGCCGCCGTGGGCCTCGACAACCGCCGGCACTTGCTCCAGAGCGCGGTTGTAGGCGTCTTCGTCTTTCACTTGAACACTGATGATCGCGTATCCAGCCATTGTTGGGGCCCTCCTGGCCGTAGGTTGAGTGTCAGGGTAGCGCGAAAACGAACAGGTTGTTGCCTGAGCTGGGACGCAGCTCCGGCGTGAGTCCGGACAGAAGGGCCGCCGACCGGTTGCCCGTGCTGGCCGCGACGTACTGGCGTCCGTCGACGGCGTAGGTGATCGGGAAGCCGGTCACGGGCGAGCCGAGATTGATCTCCCAGAGGCTCTCGCCGGTCTCATCGTCCAGGGCCCGGAACCGGCCGTTGCCGTCGCCGATGAAGACCAGGCCGCCGCCGGTGACGAACAGGGACATCAGGCCCGCGCGCTGCTCGTAGGTCCAGAGCGACTTGCCCGTTTCGGCGGACACGGCGTGGACGGATCCGCTCAGATCGGTGCCGGGCGCGATCTGGTGCTCGGCGTCCAGAGCGTAGATCTGGAGCCGGCCGGAGCGGGTCGCCGTCATCCGGGCGCAGGAGTTGCGCATCGGCACGTACATCGCGTTCGTCAGCGGACTGTAGGCGCCCGCCTGCCAGTCCTTGCCGCCGATATAGGTGGGGCAGACGTAGGCCTCCTGGCCAAGTTCCCGGAACACGACTTCCGAGTTCTCGGTGACCGCCCCGGTAGCGCCGTCGATCGTGCTGATCACGTTCTGCCGGATCGTCGGCCGCGCCCATAGAAACTCGCCGGTCTCGCGGTCGAGGGTGTACACGACGCCCGTCTTGCCGGGAATCCCGGTCATCACCTTGCGCGTCTCGCCGGGTTCGAGGCGGGGGTTGATCCAGTCGACTTCGTCGGCGTCGGGGGCGACGGCGGTATCGACGAGCATGCGCTCGAAGGGATGGTCGAGGTCCCAGTGGTCGTTCAGATGCTGGTAGTGCCAGGCGATCTCGCCGGTGTTCGCGTCGAGCGCGAGCGTCGAGTTGTGGTACAGGTGCCTGAGATCCCTGCCGCCGAGCAGGAACTTCGGCGCGGGCGAGGTCACCGAGGTGCCGATGTAGATCAGCTCCAGGCCCGGGTCATAGCTCGGCACCATCCAGGTACCGACGTGGGTGCGGTCCTCGAACGGGATGTCGCCCCAGGTCTCGTCGCCCGGCTCGCCGGGCGCGGGAACCGTGCGGCGCCGCCAGAGCTCGGCGCCGGTCTCCGCGTCGTGGGCGACGATGACGCAGGAGTCGGGCCCGCCGCGGGGCAGGCAGCTTCGGCCCGAGATCACCTTGCCGTCGGCGATGATCGGGCCGGAGCTGTGCATTGCGGGCTGCGTCTTGTAGTCGAGGATCATCGTCTCCCAGACCAGCTCGCCCGTCACGGCATCGAGCGCGAAGACGAAGTTGTCGACGCTGGTGTCGATGATCAGGCCGCCGTGGATCGCGATGTTGCGGTTGTTCGCGGCGAGGCCTCCGACCTGCTGGAGGATGTTCTCCGGGTGCTCCCGGCGGTACTCCCAGATGAGGTCTCCGCTCACCGCGTCGATGGCCTGGATGACGTCGATGGGGTTCGGCATGTACATCACGCCGTCGTAGACCAGCGGCGTCCCCTGCTGGCGTCCCTCGCTCAGGCCGCGGGACCAGACCATGCGCAGCTTGCCGACGTTCTCGGCCGTGACCTGGTCGAGCGGACTGTCGGCCCAGCCGTCGAGCGTCCGGCGCCACATCAGCCAGTCGTCGTCGCTCGGGTTCTGGAGCATGGCGTCCGTGACGGGGACGATGTCGCCGCGCTCGGGTGCGGGCGCCGATTGTGCTTCGGCGACCGGAATCCCCGGAACCGTCGTCAGGAGCGTGGCAAGAACTGCCGCCTGCGGGAGAAGGCTGCGTTGAGTCACGGAAGGTGCGACTCTAGCGCGGAGCGGAGAGCTGTACTTCCGCCTCGGTCTCCTCTTCGCCGCGGAGCAGGCTTACGGTGACCGAGTCGCCCGGCTGTTGCCGTTCCAACACCGCGCGGATGTCGGGGACCGACCGGACCGGTTGGCCCTCGATCGCGGTGATCACGTCGCCGAGAACGACGCTGCCGCGGCGCGTCTGGCGAACTCCGCGGAGACCGGCGCGGTCGGCGCCTGAGTTGCGCGTAACCTCCAGAACGACGACGCCGTCCACTCGGGGCCGGACGCGTGAGCCCTCGACGAGGGTGACTCCGAGCTGTGGACGGTTGACTCGACCGTGGGCGATCAGCTCCGGGACGACCCAGTTCACGGTGTCGACCGGAATCGCGAAGCCGATGCCGGCCCAGGCGCCGCCGGACGAGACGATCTGCGTGTTGACGCCGATCAGCCGTCCGCTCGAGTCGAGGAGAGGACCGCCGGAGTTGCCCGGGTTGATCGCGGCGTCGGTCTGGATGACGCCCTGGAGTTCGCGTCCGCCGATCGACTGGACTTCCCGATCGAGAGCGCTGATCACACCGGTCGTCAGCGTGTAGTCGAGGCCGAACGGGTTGCCGATTGCCAGGACGGACTGCCCGACTTGCAGGTCGCTCGACGCGCCGACCGGGATCGGCCGCAACGTCTCCGCCGGCGCCTCGATTCGGAGCACGGCCAGGTCCATCTCCGGGTCCTGTCCGACGAAGCTGGCGGACCAGGTGGTCTGGTCGTGGAGGGTTACCTGGTAGGTGTCAGCGTTCCCGATCACGTGGAAGTTCGTGACGACGTGGCCCTTGTCGTCCCAGAGGAAGCCGCTGCCGGTGCCTTCCTGGACGCGGTCGAAGCGGCGCCCGAAGTAGGAAACCCGGCGGTCGCGCAGGGTCGTGATGTAGACCACCGACGGCTGCGTCTCGCGAAACAGGTTGACCGTTGCGCGCTCCTCGGGGAGCAGCCCGGAACTCGGCGTCACCGGCCGGGGTTCGCCCTGGCCCTCCGCCTGGAGCACGTTGCCCTGCCACCGGGAGCCCAGGAGGAAGGCAAGCCCGGCAAGCACGAGCAGTCCCGCCGTGGCGGCGATCCGCGGGCGCTCGGTGGCGCCGTTTGAGGCTCGGTAGGGCATGGGTTGAAACTAACAGGCGGCAAGCGAGAGTTGTTCCGGCGCAAGACGGAGCCGGCCTGACGGCCGGCACGCTTTCCGGCCGCCTGCGGCGGCAGCCGGCGGGAACCCGTGTGGCGCGATCCGCGCCACACGCGTCACAGTCCGTGCGCCCGTCATCGGGCGCACGGATGACACGCCGGCGCACCCAGTGTGGGTCGCTCGAAGCTAGACTGGCCGCATGATCCTCACAGACAGAACAGTGTCCAGGACGGAGTTCGAGGCCGGTACCGGTTGGGCCCTCAAACCGGAGGGCGCCTGCAAGGGCGCGGCCTGCGTGCCTCTCTTCGACCGTGCGCCGGCATCGTCGGGCCCGATCGACGGGCTTGCCGTGGCCGAGGCGATCGGTCTGCCGGTCGTACACGACGAGGAACACGGCGTGTGGGCGCTGGGCCCCGAGTCGCTCGGCTCACGGGCGATCGTGTCGGCCGAGGACGCCGACTTCGAGCTGCCCGATCTCGACGGCAAGCCGTTCCGGCTCTCGAGCCTGCGCGGGCGGAAAGTCGTCGTCTACGCCTGGGCGCCCTACTGAGGGTGCTCGGCCCACCTGCCCGGGTGGCAGGCGTTGCGCGACGAGCTTCATCCGCAGGGATTCGAACTGGTCACGGTCGGTCTCGACACGTTGGGGGCCGAGGGTTGCCGCGCCTTCATCGAGGCCGCGCAGCCGAAGCATCCATCCCTGGTCGACCGTCACCACCTGCTGGCCAGGATCTTCGGTGTGGTCAACATCCCCAGCTCGGTCTGGATCGACGAATCGGGCACGATCGTCCGGCCGGCGGAGGCCGCGCCCGCGCCGCCGGCGGGCAAACCGCCGAACGTGGGGTCTCGCTCCCCGGTTCCCGGTCGTTTCGGCGAGATGCTGCAGGAGGCGGCGAAGATCCCGGCCGACACCGATGCCTACCACCTTGCGCTGCGCGATTGGGTTGAGAAGGGCGCCGAGAGTCGATTCGCGCTTTCGCCGGACGAAGTGATCGAACGGTCGCGGCCGCGCGACGCGAACGTCTCCCTCGGCCACGCCCACTTCGAACTCGCTTCGCACCTGGAGCTCGAGGGTCACCACGACGCGGCGGTCCGCCACTTCCGCGAGGCGCACCGCCTGGTTCCCGACAGTTGGTCCTTCCGCCGCCAGGCCTGGTCGCTCGAAGGCGGCGCCGAGGGTCCATTCGCGCGCTTCTGGCAGGGCCCGAGCGAAGAGGACCCCGAGGCTTGGCCCTACGAGGGCGACTGGCTCAGCGATATCCGCGAGGAGGGTCCCGAGAACTACGCCGAGCGCTTCGAGCCGTAACTGGGTGCGCCGGCGTCCCCGCCGGCGCTACCATCCGCCACCGTGATGCAAGTCGAGGCGGACTCCAGTCTCACAGCAGCCATAGAGAAACGCCGTCGGCAGTGGCGCGAGATCGACGGCACCGCCCGTCTCTGGGCCCGCGACGCCTCGCTCTGGACCGACTCGGGCGAGGAGGAGTGGCTCGGCTGGCTGGATGTCGAACGCCTGGGCGATCTGACGTTCGCCAACACCGACGGCAAGCGCGTCGCAACGGAGGCGGCCGCGCTCGCCGAGCACCTCGCCGGACCACCGTTCGACCGCTGCCTGCTCCTCGGCATGGGCGGCTCGGCTCTGGGTGCGGGTTTGCTGTGGCGGGCGCTGCCGCGGCAGGTCGACGCGGAGTTCATCGTGCTCGATACGACGGATCCTCGGGAGATCGCGGCTGCTCTCGACGGAGTCGACCCCGGCCACCTCAGAGTGATCGCGGCATCCAAGTCGGGCGGCACGCTCGAGACGAGGCTGGCGTTCGACCTGCTGCTGGACCGATTGGGCGACGCGGCTTCGGCCTCCGCGTTGGCGATCACGGATCCCGGCTCTGCGCTGGAAACGCGGGCCCGGGACGCAGGAGTGCGGGTGGTCTTCGGACGCCCGGACATCGGCGGCCGCTTCTCCGTGCTTTCCGTCTTCGGCCTGGCGCCGGCAGCGGTCGCCGGGATCGATGTCGAGCCTCTGCTTCTGGGCGCGCGGCGAATGGCCGCCGCGTGCCGCCGGCCCGACGATGCTGCCGGGACGAACCCCGGCGTCGAGCTGGGCGTGCTGCTCGCCGCGGCGCACGACTGTGGCCTCGACAAGGTCTACCTCCAAGCGCCGGATGGCTGTCCGGAAATGGTCGCCTGGGTCGAGCAGCTCATCGCCGAGTCGCTCGGCAAGGGGGACGTGCTGCTGCTGCCGGTAGCGGCGGCGGGCCTGCCCGCCGGGTCCGCCCCTGACCGACTCGACATCGAACTCGTTCCAGCCGACCTCGGCGGCGAGTTCTTCCGCTGGCAGTTCGCCACGGCGGTGGCCGGCGCACTGCTGGGCGTCAACCCCTTCGACCAGCCGGACGTGGAGTCGTCCAAGGTCGTCACCCGGCGCTACGTCGAGCGGATGAAGGCCGGCGATGCTGGAACGCCCGTCGGTGTGGTCCGGCTGAGCGAGGTCAGCGAGCTCGGCTTGGCCCAGCTTGTGGGCACCCACCTCGCGACGCTTCCAGAGCGCGGCTACGCCGTCATTTCGGCCTACCTGGACCGCAGTCACCGCAACCGCGAGCTACTCAACGCGCTGCGTCTTGGCGTCGCCCGGCGTATCGGCGGCGCGTCCGTGTTGGGATTCGGGCCAAGCTTCCTTCACTCGACCGGCCAGGCCCACAAAGGCGGCCCCAACCGCGGCCTGTTCCTGCAGATCACGGCCGACCCGCCGGCCGCTGATACGCCGATACCGGGCGAGGGCCTGACCTTCGGCCAGGTCCAGCTCGCCCAGGCATGGGGCGACTACGAGGTGCTGGTCGAACGTGGCCGGCGCGTGCTGGCCATCCATCTCGACGGTGACATCGAAGCCGGCCTGCGGCGGTTGATCGGGGCTCTCGGCTAGTGGAGCCGGCCGTTGGCCGGCGCATCTTCTGGCCGCCTTCGGCGGCAGCCGGCGGGGACGCCGGCGCACCCAGTGTGAGAGGCCTCTAGCTCTGGCGGCGGCCGCGTGGCCGGTCAGCCGGCTTGCCCATCAGCTCGTCGAGACCGACGTTGAACTCGGCGACGATGCGGATCAGGACGTCCAGACTGACGCGGAGCTCGTCCCGCTCGATCCGCGAGAGGTCCGACGCCGGAATGCCGACCCGCTCGGCCAGCGCCGGCTGCGTCAGCTTGTTCTTCCGGCGCAGGCGTCGGATCCGGTGGCCCATGAGCTGGACCTGCTGGACTGTGGCTTCCTGGCTCATCGCTGGCTCGATCCGGGAGTCGAACTCTAGCGCGGCAGAAACTGGGTCGGCAGGCGCGAAGCGCCGGCTTCTAGGCTTTCTGCCGCGCTAGCGGTGCCGGCGTTCAAGGCCTGAGATCAGATCGAGGTCCTGAGATTCTGGTTGGCGGCGATCTGCGCTCCGCGTGCCTTGTAGCGTTCCCGGCGCTCCTTGCTGAAGCTGTCGACCTCGTCCTTCGGCACGCCGTAGGCGACTCCGCGATCCACGCCCGGGCGCGCACGAACGCGCTTCAGCCAGTCCACCACAGTCGGTTGGGTCGTGATGTCGACCTTGGCCCACTTGTACGCACGGATCCAGGGGAACACGGAGATGTCGGCAACCGTGAAGTCGTCGCCGCAGATGTAGGGGTGCTTCTCGAACCGGCGGCCGAGAATTGCCACCAGCCGAAGCGACTCTCTGCCGAATCGTTCCAGCGGATGCGCCCTGGCGTCCTCGGGCACATTGATGTAGCGCGTGTAGCTGAGTTTGTTGCCGAAGGCCGGGCCTAGGTTGGCGGCCTGCCAGTACAACCAGGGGATCACGTCCCAGCGTCGCTCGTCCGTCGGGTAGAGCGGAGTCGGGTACTTCTCGCCGAGGTACTGCAGGATGGCGCAGCTCTCCATGACCGCACGCCCGTCGTCGACCAGGGCCGGCATCTTCTGGTTCGGATTGATGGCGGTGAACTCGGGCGTGAACTGGTCGCCGGCCGAGAGATCGACCATGTGGACGCGCGTCTCGGGCAGTTCGACTCCGGCCTCCCGCAGCTCCTCGAGCATGATCGAGATCTTCCACCCGTTGGGCGTCGCGCTGAAGTAGACGTCAAGAGCCATTGGACGGCGCCTCCCCGAGACCGGCCAGGACGGCGTCGATGCCTTCGCCTCTCAGGCCCTGTTTCATTGCCGAGAACGTGTCGGTGTCGAACTCGGCCAGTTGCGCCGCCCGCTCGAGGGCGACGTCGCGCAGCTCGCCGGCTGCCGCGACCTCGTCGACGAAGCCTGCATCCCGCGCGCCCTCGGGGTCGTACATCTTCGCGGTCAGCGCGGCCTGCGTCAGGGCGCGCTTGGAGAGCCGCTCCTTCGCCAGCAACCAGGCGAACGGCGGCAGCGTTCTGCCGATCGCGACCTCGTTCAGGCCGAACCGGAAGTCACCGTCGGCGGCCAGACGATGATCGCCGGTGAGCACACAAAGCGCGCCGAGAGCGATGGCGTGTCCGCTGGCCGCGACCACCAGAGGTTGCGGCCATCCGTACAGGCGCATCATCAGGCGTGCTCCGGCGAGTCCCATCGCTCGGGCCTCCTCAGGACCGCTATCTCGAAACACGTTGAGGTCGAAGCCGCCGGAGAACAGGCCGGGCCGGCCGGTCAGGACGACAGCCTTCGCCTCGTCCGCGGCACGGTCGAGCCCGGCATTCACCGCGCCGATCATGGGCGGTCCGAAGACGTTCGCCTTGCCGTCGTCCATCGTGAGCAGGGCCACGTCGCCGATCTGTTCGTAGGTGGTCCGTTCAGTCATCGATCAGCTCCCTAAGTGGTTGCCTCAGAGCGTGCGTCCGACGATCCACGCGCCGGCGACGAAGGTGGCCAACACGCTGCCCAGGTTGCACAGGACGACGACCAGGAGGATGCGGGTGAGGCGGTTGCTCCAGAAGCCGCGCACGGAGCCCAGGCTGTCGGCCAGGTTCTCCATGTCCGCAACCAGGGGCTTGCGAAGCAATGCCTGGACCAGGCCCGCAACCCAGCCGGCCGCCATCAGGGGGTTCAGACTGGTCAGAGGCGCGGCGGCGAACGCGGTCAGGATGGTGACCGGGTGGGCGAGGGCGATGGCGGCGCCCAAGGCGGCCAGGCCGCCGTTGAGCGCGACCCAGATGTACACCGATTCGACGGTGCGGTCCCGGTCGCCCCAGACGAGGCCGTAGGCGAAGAGGGCGACGATGAGGATCGGCACCAGCCAAGCGACGACGCGCGGCCACACCGGCGGGTCCGGCACATGTTCGAGTTCCTCGAGATCGCACGAAGAGTCGGCGAGGCCGGTGATGCCGGGCAGGTGCCCGGCGCCGACGACGGCGACCGTCCGCGGCCCCGCTGACTGGCGGAGCTTCTCGGCCATGTAGGCGTCCCGTTCGTCGATCAGCGCACCCTTGACGCTGGGCAGGGCCTCGGCGAGAGCGCTCATCAGGTCCGTGAGGTTGGCGCTGTCGCGCAGCTTCTCGATGTCCTCTTCCTTCAGGTCGTCGCCGACGAAGATGCTGCCGGTCAACTGGGTCATCACCTTCGCCCGCTGCCAGAAGCCGAGCGAGGCCCACGTCCGCTTGAGCGAGATCTGGATATCGCGGTCGATCAGCTCCAGCCGGGCGCCCCTGTCCTTCGCCTGGGCGATTGCCGCCCGCATCTCGGCGCCGGGTTCGATGCCGAAGCGCTGGGCGATGCGGCGCTGAAAGGAGTGCATGAGGAAGGAGCTCAGCAGGAGCGCCGCCTTGCCCTCGCGGATGACCTGGAAGATGTCGAGCTTGCGCCAGGACTCCTGGTTTTCCAGGTTCTGGTAGCGGGCTTCACAGAGTTCGACGCAGACGGTGTCGGGCTCGATCGCCTCGATCGTCTCGTTCGTGTCGCGGACGCTCTGGGGCGAGACGTGGGCAGTGCCCACCAGGAAGACCTCGCGGTCTTCGAGCTCGAGGCGCTGGACCGAGGCGGGAAGAGGGGAGGTCATGGCAGCGCGGAGCCTAGCGCGGCAGAACGGCCGGAAGCCGGCGCTGTGCGCCGGATGCCGGCGGGGACGCCGGCGCACCCAGTTTCTGCCGCGCAGACTGCCTGCTCACGAACCACGCCCGCGGGGCCTGCTTCCGGTACGCTCTTTGGTTCCAGAGCGGTTCGAACCAGCAGGGAGGTCCCATGGAGATGTCGACCCGAAGCTCCAGCATCATTGCCTTGGGGGCGGCCGCGGCGCTTGCCTGGGCCTGCGGCGCGCCAGAAGCCGACGCCCCAGCCGCGGACTCCGGCGACGGTCGCCCGAACATCGTCCTGATCCTCGCCGACGATCTCGGCTACGCCGACATCGGCATCTACGGCAGCGAGATCATCTCCACGCCGCACATCGACGCTCTGGCGGCAAGCGGCGTGCTCTTTACCGACGGCTACGTCAGCCACCCGGTGTGCAGCCCGTCGCGCGCCGGCCTGATGACCGGCCGCTACCAGCAGCGCCACGGCTGGGAGTTCAACCCGGCCGGCCGCGATGTGAACGCCGGCATGAGTCTCGAGGAAGCGACCCTGGCCGACCGTATGAAGGCTCTGGGCTACCGGACCGGCATGGTCGGCAAGTGGCATCTCGGCCACGAGGAGCCGCACCACCCGATGAGCCGTGGTTTCGACGAGTACTTCGGCGTGCTCGAAGGCGGCAGCATCTTCATCGACTCCAGCCTGCCGGGGGTCGAGTACGGCTCGATTCGCGGCGAGGACGGGCCGACGGAGCGCCGGAACAAGGTCCTGCGCGGCTTCGAAGAGGAGAAGGTCGAGCGTTACCTGACCGACGTCTTCACCGACGAGGCGACAGGCTTCATCGAGCGCAGCGCGGCCGGGGATGAGCCGTTCTTCCTCTACCTCAGCCACACCACGCCGCACACCCCGCTGCAGGCGACGGCCGAGTACGTCGACGGCTACCGCCACATCGAGGATCCGCGTACCCGGGTCTACGCGGCGATGGTCGCGTCACTCGACGAGAGCGTGCGTCGCGTGGTCGAGACGCTGAAGGCGGAGGGCGTGTACGAGAACACCCTGATCGCGTTTGCGAGCGACAACGGCTGCGCCGGCTACATCGGCCACGCCTGCTCGAACGCTCCGCTGTTCGGCTTCAAGCGGTATCACCACGAGGGCGGCGTGCGCGTTCCCTTCGTCATGAGCTGGCCGGCAGCGGTCGAGGGCGGGCAGACGATCGGCCATCCGGTGATCACGCTCGACTACCTGGCGACGTTCACCGCTGCCGCGGGCGAAGAGGCGGAGACCGAAGACAGCGTGAACCTGCTGCCCTACATGACGGGAGAAGCCGACGGCGCGCCGCACGAGTACCTCTACTGGCGGGCCGGCGCCAGCGTCGCGATCCGGGACGCGCAGTACAAGCTGATCAAGCTGAACCGGACGAACTTCCGGCCCGACAACCTGCGCGGCGACGGCCGCCTGCAGCCGCCGGAGAGCGGCTGGCCGACCGACTCGCCTCACGGCCAGCTCACCCTGCTCTACGACCTCGACGCGGACGTAGGCGAAACGAACAACCTGGCGGCGGATCAACCGGACGTCGTTGCGCGGCTGGAGGCGGAGTTGGACTCCTGGCGCGGCACACTGCTCACCGAGTCGATCCTGCCCGGCGTGCGCTCGACGATCACCCAGATCGATGGGGAGTGGGTGCAGTTGGTATTCTGAGCCGCCTGCAGGCGCGGCGAGGAAATGAGCGGTAACCGGAAGAACGCTGAGCGCGGCGTCGCGGAGACGAGGCGGCTTCTGTGGCCTCCGCGCCGCCGGGTTCAGGCGGTGCTGGTGCTGGCGCTCGCGGTGGCGGCCGTTCTTCTGTTCCGGGTCCGTCAGGACGTGCGTCAGGCGCGCATCGACCTGCGGATGGTGGAAGCGGCGATGGCGGGCGCGGACTTCGAAGGTCTCGCCGATAGGGCGCCGCACTTGCTTGGTCTGGCTGCCCGCCAGGCGGCCGGAGAGAGTCGCTGGCGTGAGGTGGCGAATCTCTACGACGAGTACGCCGAGCATCTGCCGCCGGCACTGCTGGAGGCCGCCGAAGTCGAACTCGGGTTGGACCGCGCGGCCATGGAGGACGCAGCGGCCGGTGCCGGCGAAGTGGCGGCGGAGTCCCCGATCGAACCGCCCGCGTCGGCCTTCGAGAAGCGGCTGCGCCGGGCGCAACTCGTCGACGCCTCGGGTATCCAGCAACTGCTCTTCGACCGCCGGGGCCGGCCGCTTGGATCGATCGGCGATGACCGTTCGTTGACTCTGGAAGAGGATCTGCCGGCGGGTCTGGTGCCCCCGGAACTGGCGACTCACCTGCTGCCTCCCGCGCTTCAGCCGCCCGGCCTGGCCGCGGCCGGCCCGGGGGCGATGGCCGCCTCCACGGCCGGCGCGAGGGCGCTGCGGTTGACGATCGACCGGGCCTGGAGCGAGGCGGCCGCCAGGGCGCTGGGACGGGAGGAGGGTGCGATCACCATCCTCGAGATCCCGTCGGGCGCGGTGCTGGCGGCGGTCAGCAACCGGAATCGAAGAAGCCGCTGGCGGGCGCGCGGCGACAGCGTGCTCGATCCGCGCGAACCGGCGTCGATCGCCAAGCTGATCACCACGACAGCCGCGATGCGGGCCGGCCTCGACGCGGACAGCGAGATCGCCGACATGACCTGCCGCGGCTCGGTGCTGATGGACGGCGAGCGCCTCTACTGCGCCGCGATCCGCGGACGGCTCAGGGGGCTCACCGACGCGATGGCGAGCAGTTGCAACGTCTCCTTCGCCAGGCTCGCGATGGCTGTTGGAGATCGGGCTTTGGTGGAAGAGTACGAGCGCTACGGCTTCGTGATCGGCGGACCTCAGGGTGAGGCCGTGCCGAGGAACGCGGTCGGCGTGGTGCACGAGTACCGCCATCCCGGCAAGCGGCTCGGCGATCTCTCAATCGGCCTGGAGGAGGCTTCCATCACGCCCCTCGGCGCGGCCGTGTTCGCCGCCACGCTCGCGGACGGGCTGCGGCGCGAGCCCAGGTTCGTGCTGCAGGCGGACGGCCTGCTCGGCATCTCGCCGCGGACGCCGGTCGCCAACGACCCGGAGGCGGTCGCGGTCCTGGATCCGTCCTGGCTGGCGCCGCTCCACGAGTCGATGCGAGCCGTCGTGTCGCCGGGCGGAACAGCGAACCGCGTGGCGCCGCGGCGCCTGCGGGTGGCGATGAAGACGGGGACCGCACGCGGCCCGGACAAGCCGTTCCACGTGAACTACGTCGGCTTCTTCCCCTCGGGCAGGGGCCAACTGCCGCGATACGCCTTCGCGGTGCGAGTGACCGCGCAACCGACTTCGTCTCGCATTCGGCGCGCGGGCTACGCCGTGACGAATCGCCTGCTGCGGGCACTCGACGGGCTGGTCGGCGAAGAGATCGAGGCCGGCGCTCGCGCGGCGGTGCGGCTTTCGGGAGCGACCGGAGCTAGCGCGGCAGAAGGTCCAGAAGCCGGCGCTTTGCGCCGGATGCCGGCGAGGACGCCGGCGCACCCAGTCGCTGCCGCGCAGGCGGGACCGTGACCGCGGACGCGGGCTCCGCTCGGCGGCCCCCGCGACGTCGCTACCGGCCGGTCATCGGACCCCGGCTGAAGCCTCTGCTGTGGGTGGTCTTCGGGCTCTTCGCCTTGCTGGCGGTGAACTCGTTCTACCTCTCCGGCGTCCGCGTGGCCGAGGCGGCGACGGGCGAGACCTACCAGAACTGGTTCTACATCTCGATGTTCCTGCTGCACCTGGCGGTTGGGGCGCTGTTCGTGCTGCCGGTGATCTGGTTCGGCCTGGCCCACATGCGGAACGCGCGGACGCGACCGAACCGGCGCGCGGTGAAGGTCGGCTACGCGCTGTTCGGTACGGCGCTGGTCCTCCTGTTCAGCGGCATCGTCCTGACCCGGATCGAAGGCGTGATCACGGTGAACGATCCGACGGTCCGGGGCGTGGCCTACTGGCTCCACGTGCTGACGCCCCTGGTGGCGGCGTGGCTGTTCGTGCTCCACCGGCTCGCGGGCAAGCGGATCAACTGGCGGATCGGCGGCCGCGTGGCGGCAGCGGCCGTCGTGCTGGTGGGTGTCGCCCTGGTGCTCCAGTTCCAGGACCCGCGGGCCTGGAACGTGGAGGGTCCGGCGTCGGGCGAGCAGTACTTCTTCCCGTCGCTGGCGCGCACCGCGAGCGGCGGCTTCATCCCGGAGCACGCGCTGAGCAACGATGCCTACTGCGTCGAGTGTCATGCGGACGTTCACGAGCGCTGGAGCTACAGCGCCCACCGGTTCAGCTCCTTCAACAATCCGGCGTACAGCTTCTCGGTGCAGCAGACGCGCGACAAGGCCTACGAGCGCTCGGGCGACGTTCAGGCGTCCCGCTTCTGCGCCGGTTGCCACGACCCGGTCATCTTCTTCTCCGGCGCCTTCGACGATCCGGACTTCGACATCGACCAGCCGGCCGCTCACGCCGGGATCACCTGCACCTCGTGCCACGCGATCACCCACATCAACAGCCCGCGCGGCAACGCCGACTACACGATCGAGGAACCCCAGCACTACCCGTTCGCGTTCTCGGACTCCGCAATGCTCCGCTATGTCAACCATCAGCTCGTCAAGGCCAAGCCGGAGCTGCACAAGCGGACCTTCCTCAAGCCCCTGCACACGACCTCCGAGTTCTGCGGCTCCTGCCACAAGGTCCACCTCCCGGAGGAACTGAACCACTACAAGTTCCTGCGCGGGCAGAATCACTACGACTCGCACCTGCTCTCAGGCGTCTCCGGGCACGGCGTGGCGAGCTTCTACTACCCGCCCAAGGCGGAGCCCAACTGCAACGGCTGCCACATGGAACTGCTGCCGTCGGAGGACTTCGGCTCCCGGCGCTATCCGGGGAGCGAGCAGCCGGAGGTCACGCAGGTCCACGATCACCTGTTCCCGTCGGCGAACACCGGCATCCCCCACCTGCTGGACTTTCCGGACTGGGTGATCGAGGCGCACCGGGAGTTCAACGAGGGCGTGGTCGACGTGGACATCTTCGGCGTCAAGCCGGGCGGCACGATCGAGGACGAGTTGATCGCGCCGCTCCGGCCGGAGGTCCCGGCGCTGGAGCCGGGAGAGGACTACCTCCTTGAGGTCGTCGTGCGCACCCTGGGCCTGGGCCACCACCTGACCCAGGGCACCGCGGACTCGAACCAGCTCTGGCTCGACGTCGAGGTGCGCGACGAGTTGGGCAACCTGGTCGGCCGCAGCGGCGGGCTCGGCGAGGGCAACCGAGTCGATCCCTGGTCGCACTTCATCAACGTGTACATGCTCGACCGGGACGGTAAGCGGATCGACCGCCGCAACGCGGAAGACATCTTCGTGCCGCTCTACGACCACCAGATCCCGCCGGGAGCGGGCGACGTGGTCCACTACCGGCTGGAGGTGCCGCCGGCGGGCGCGACCGCCGCGCTGACGGTTGAGGCTGCGCTTCGATACCGGAAGTTCGACACGACCTACCTGCGCCACATCTACGGTCCGGAAACGGCGAACGAACTGCCGATCCTCGACCTGGCCCGCGACTCGGTGACGTTCCAGGTGGGTGGCGGCGCGGCGGCGCCCGATGCTGACGCCGACTCGTCCGCGGCGTCCGTCCGCGAGCCTGGAAAGCCCCTGTGGCAACGCTGGAACGACTACGGCATCGGCCTGCTGCGCAAGGGCGGCACCGGCCGCGGCGAGCTTCGCCAGGCGATCGAGGCCTTCACGCGGGTCGAGGAGCTGGGTCGCCCCGACGGTCCGCTCAACCTGGCGCGCGTCTACCTGGCCCAGGGCACGGTGCGGGACGACGCCATCGCGGCGCTCGAGCGCGCGGCGGCCTTCGATCCGCCGGCGCCGAGCTGGTCGGTCGCCTGGTTCTCGGGCCTGGTGAACCTGCAGAACGGCGCGATCGACGACGCGATCTCGAACTTCCGCTCGATCCTCGAGGCGGACAGCGAGGAGATGCGCCGTCGTGGTTTCGACTTCAGCCGCGACGTGCGTCTGCACAACGAACTCGGACTGGCCCTGTTCGAGCGCGCCAAGCGGGAGCGCGGCCCGGCCCGGGCCGATGCGCGGGCGGACCGGCTGCACGAGGCCCGCGAGTCGTTCGAACGGGCGCTCGTCATCGACCCGGAGAACGTGACGGCGCACTACAACCTCGGCCTGATCCACGCCCAGCTCGGCGACGCGGACAGCGCGGTCCGGCACCGCGAGCTTCACGCGCGCTACAAGCCGGACGACAACGCCCGCGACCGGGCGATCGCCATCGCCAGGCGCGCCGCCGCCGCGGCCGATCACGCCGCGGAGGCGATCGTCATCTACGACCTGCACCGGCCCGAGCGTTTCGAGGGTAGCCGGCCGGCCGTTGCGGGAGGCGGCGGTTGAGGCCGGATCGCCCGGACGAAGAGCCGGAGGAGTTCGGGGAAGGGCCGGGGGCCGGGGAACCGGTCCCCGAGGAGGAACTCGCGCCGGAAGACGACGCGGTCATCGGCCGCGTCTTCACGCGTTCCCTCAAGGTGCTGGCGGCCCTGGCGGCGGCCGCGCTCCTCGTCGTGGCGCTCCGTTACGTGTTCCGGGCCGGTCCGGACGAGGCGGTCGAGATCCCCGTGGCCGCGCCGCGCGCCGTCGACGCGGCGCCGCCGGACGTGCCCGTCGTGTCCTTCAGGGACATCACCGCGGAGGCCGGCATCGACTTCGTCCATGTCAACGGCGCCGCGGGCGAGGCCCTGCTGCCGGAGACGATGGGCGCCGGCGCGGCCTTTCTGGACGTCGACCGTGACGGTGACCAGGACCTCCTGCTCGTCAACTCGACGACCTGGGACGCAGTTCTCTCGGGGGCAGAGGTTGGGCCGGGGGTCGGACCGACGATGTCGCTGTACGAGAACGATGGCGCCGGCAGGTTCGCGGACCGCACGGCGGGCTCGGGCCTGGAGGTCAGCTTCTACGGCACGGGCGTCGCGGTCGGCGACGTCGACGGTGACGGCTGGACGGACGTCTTCGTCTCGGCGGTCGGCCCGAACCGGCTGTTCCGCAATGTGGGAGGAACCCGCTTCGAGGACGTGACGGCGGCCGCCGGCGTCGGCGGCGCCGCCACCGAGTGGAGCAGCAGCAGCGCCTTCTTCGACGCCGACGGAGACGGCGACCTCGATCTGCTGGTCGGGAACTACGTGCGCTGGTCCCGGGAGATCGACATCGAAGTCGGTTACCAGTTGACCGGCGTCGGGCGCGCCTACGGTCCGCCGCTCAACTACGGCGGCACGACGATGGATCTGTACCGGAACGATGGCGCGGGCGTGTTCGCCGACGTGTCCGAGGAGGCGGGCCTGCACATCCTGAATCCGGCGACGGACACACCGGTGGCGAAGACCCTCGGACTGGCGCCGGTGGACATCGAGGGGGACGGCGACATCGATGTCGTGGTGGCGAACGACACGGTGCGCAACTTCCTGCTGGTGAACGACGGCAGCGGCGTGTTCACGGAAGACGGGGAGCTCTACGGACTCGCCTACGGCCGGGACGGCGCGGCGACCGGCGCGATGGGCGCCGACGCCGCCGACTTCCGCAACGACGGCGAACTCGGCTTCGCCATCGCGAACTTCGCCAACGAGATGACTTCCCTCTACGTCTCCCAGGGCGACCCCACGCTGTGGAGCGACGAGGCGATCACCGCCGGCATCGGCGCGCCGAGCCGCCGCGTGCTGAGTTTCGGGCTGTTCTTCTTCGACTACGACCTGGACGGTCGCCTCGACCTGCTCCAGGTCAACGGCCACCTGGAGGACGACATCGAGGTGGTCGAGCCGAGCCAGCAGTACCGGCAGGCGCCGCAATTGTTCTGGAACGCCGGGCCCGACGCGTCGGCGACCTTCGTGCCGGTCGAGCCCGCGCCCGGCGACGGCCTGACGATGGAACTGGTCGGCCGCGGATCGAGCTACGCCGACATTGACGGTGACGGCGACCTCGACGTGCTGTTGCTCCAGACCGGCGACCGGCCGCTGCTGCTGCGCAACGATCAGGAGACCGGGCACCGCTGGCTGCGCTTCCTGCTCCGCGGCGACGGCGAGCGCGTGAACCGGGACGCCGTCGGCGCCTGGGTCGAGGTCGAGCAGGAGACCGTGGCCGGACCGGTCGTCCAGCGTCGTCGTGTCATGCCGACCCGGAGCTACCAGAGCCAAGTCGAACCGGTGGTGACGATCGGCCTGGGCGAGGTGGCGTCGGTTGACGACCTGACGCGGGTCGACGTGCTGTGGCCTGACGGTTCCCGCCAGGCAGTGGACGTCGATGGCCTCGATCGGGTCGTCGAAGTGACGTACCGGCCCCCAGACTAGCGGAGCCGGCCACACCTCCGATGCGACCGTGTACAGTAGACGGTCCGCATCCCCTGAGATGAAAACGCTCCGAGTTCGTTTGGTTCGGGCGCTGCCGATACTCCTTGCCGGCCTGCTGCCGGCCGGCCTCGCCGCGCAGACGATCGTCCTGACGAACGTCAACATCATCGACGGCAACGGTGGTCCGGTGCAGCAGGGGATGACGATCGTCATCGAGGGCCAGCGGATCGCCTCGATCACGGAGGGCGCCTACCAAGCCGCGGATGCCGACGACGGCGCCGAAGTCCACGATCTCGATGGCGCCTGGGTGCTTCCCGGGTTCTGGAACATGCACGCTCACCTGAGCGTGATGTTCCCGGACAATCCCGCCCTTGCCGGCGAACGGATGCCGTCCAAGGTCATCCGCGCCGGGCTGAACTCGATCGACGGGCTGCGCCACGGCTTCACCAGCGTGCGCTCGGTGGGCGAGGAGGACTACATCGACGTCGCCTGGCAGCAGGCGTTCGACCATGGCTTCTTCCTCGGTCCGCGGGTCTTCGCCAGCGGCGAGCCGGTGAGCCCGACCGCGGGACATCGCGGTTACGTCGAGGAAGGCGCCGACGGCGTGGCCGCGATCCGCAAGGAGGTACGGAGGCGCGTCCAGAAGGGCGCCAGGGTGATCAAGCTGTTCAGCGTCGAGATGCTGCCGGACGAGCTGGAGACGGCGGTCCAGACGGCGCACAGCCTGGGCGTTCACGTGACCTCCCACGTCCGCGAACCAGGGGCGCTTGCCGCGGTGAAGGCAGGAGTGGACTGTCTCGAGCACGGCTACGGCCTGACCGACGAGACGATCGAGCTGATGGCCAAGAAGGGGACGTTCTACACCCCGACGATCATCTGCAACCTGAGCGCCGGGTACATCGCCGAGCGCGAGGCGCGGCTGGCGGAACTCGGATACGCGGACGACGAGGAGATCGTGCGGTTGCGGACGATGGTCGCCTTCGCCGACGAACGGTCGCCGGAGTTCGCACGCGAACAGCGGCGCATCCTGAAGAAGTCGGCCGAGGCGGGCGTCAAGCTGCTGATCGGCTCGGACTCCATGCCGGTCGGCGAGATGGGATTCCTGGAGATGGAGCAGTTCGTCATCTCCGGAGTCAGCGAGATGGACACGATCATCGCGGCAACGCGGAACGCGGCCGAGGTACAGGGTGTGCTCGACGTGCTCGGCACGGTCGAGGAAGGGAAGCTGGCCGATCTGGTCGTCCTGGGGGCCAACCCGCTCGAGAACATCTCGAACATCCGCGAGACGGTCATGGTGCTCAAGGGCGGCGTGATCGTCGACCTGGACGGGCAACTCGGAACGGCGACCTACTGGGACTACTACGGCTCGATGGAGTTGCCGGAGGGCTTCCTCGCTGAGTCCGAGGCGGCGGCGGGCTTCCAGCGCGGCAACACGGCATCGGATCAATAGCGCGATCGGTACATCGCAGGAGGGCAAGGGATGAAGCGGAACACAAGCAGGACCCGCGGAGTTCTTTCCGCGACTCTGGTTCTACTGCTGCCCATCGGGGCCGTCGCCCAGACGACCGTCCTCACCAACGCCACCGTCATCGACGCTACCGGCGCGTCGCCGATCGACGACGCCGCGGTAGTCATCGAGGGCAACCGGATCACCGCGATCCACACGCCGTCGTCCTCCGCGCCGAACCCCGGCGACGATGGCCGCGTCCTCGACCTCGGCGGCGCCTACGTCCTGCCGGGCCTGTGGAACAACCACTCCCATCTCGGCGACCTGCTGCCGGACCCGAAGGGCCTGCTCGAGGACGAACCGCTGCCGCGGGCCATGATCCGGGCCGGCCGCAATGCGATCGACGCGCTCAAGGCCGGCTTCACGACGCTGCGGATCACCGGCGACCGCGACTTCATCGACGTCGCCTGGAAGGAGGCGTTCGATTCCGGCGCCTTCGTCGGGCCGCGGATCGTCGCCGGCGGCCCGCCGCTCTCGACCGACGGCGACACGGACTGGCTGGTTCGGACCGGCAAGGGGCCGGAGGGGATCCGGGAGATCGTCGCCGACAACATCGCGAACGGGGTCCAGCTCATCAAGTTCCTGGGCAGCCGCATGCCGCCGGAGGAGTTGATCGCCGGGATCGAGGAAGCGCATCGGCACGGCGTTCCGGTCACCATCCACGGCGGGGACAGGACGGCCCGGATCGCCGCTATGGCCGGCGCCGAGAGCATGGAGCACGGCAACGACCTCTCCGACGACACGATCCGGATGATGGCTGAGGCGGAGATGTTCCTCGACCCGACGATCCAGTGCAACCTGAGCGACGAGTTCATCGTCGAGCGGGAACGGCTGATCGCGGAGGCCGGGTACGTTGCGCCACCGGAAGTCATCGAAGGCCGGGTGCGGGTCTCCCGTGCCGACGAGCGAAGCCCTGACCACGCGAACCACGCGCGCGACGTGATCAACAAGGCCTACGCGGCGGGTATCCGCCTGACCACCGGCAGCGACTCGAACCCGATCTCGGAGATCGGCATTCTCGAGATCGAGCAGTTCGTCTTCCACGGCATCCCGGCGATGGGCGCCATTCAGGCGGCGACCCGGAACAGCGCCGAGATGATGGGCATGCTCGACGACCTGGGCACGGTCGAGGTCGGCAAGCTCGCCGACCTGATCGTGCTCGAGAAGAACCCGCTCGAGCACATCTCGCACCTGCGCAGCCTGTCCATGGTGATCAAGGACGGCAAGATCGTGAACCGCTCGAAGGATGAGGGCCAGGCCAGCTTCTGGGAGCTGTACCTGCAGGACTGAAGGTGAGGCGCAGATGAGGCTGATTCGGATGTCGGCTCTGATCGCGGTTGCGGTCCTTCTGCTGGCCTCCTGCGCCCCGCGGGAACTCGTCACCCTGCCGGAAATCGACACCTCCGGCTCGCCCGACGGCATCGTCGACCTCCCGGCCGACGTGCCGGAGGTGTTCCACAAGTACTTCGACCGGTACGCCTACCACGCGACGCCGGACGGCAGGCGGATCCACTTCCTGGTCTCTTCCGGCTGGACCCGCGACCAGATCAAGCACGGCCTGAACGTCATGGAGCACCTGCTGGCGGATCACCCGGGCTCGGTCTACGGCGACGACAAATCCGGCATCGCCGCCGCAATGGCGGACCGCAAGGCGACGATGGTCTTCTTCGACACCGAACCCGACATGCGCCAGGCGATGAGCGAGGGGTTGCCCGAGGCGACGGACCTCAGCATGCAGGACCTGCGGGCGAACGAGTGTCCGGCCCCGGGCGACGCGGACTACATGGGTCACGTCACCAGGGACGCGGCCTACGAGGAGATCTGGCACCTGATCCACGACTACGGGATCAAGCCGACGTTGCCGGAGATGATCGCCGAGATGAGAACGGCGAACGACGCGGCGGCGGAGAAGGGCTGGTACGCATGGCCCCGGGAGGTGACGGACGACCATCCGAACGAGTACGTCGGCGCCCTGATCGACAACTACTACGACCTCTGGACCGTGCCGCCGACCGTGTACGAGGGGCGCCCCATCGAGCCGGACGAGATTCCCGAGGGCTACTCTCACTTCGGGCAGTACTTCGCCGGCAGCCGGGCGGCCATGCCGGAGAAGGACCCGCCCGGCCATGCGCTGGTTACGGGTTTCGTCGGGCCGCATCTGACCTACACGCCGGAACTGCCGCTGGACTTCAGCGGGACGTTCTCGATGACGTTCGATCCGGAGGTGCGGTACACGATGAAGACGCAGCACCTGCGAAACGCGACGCTGACTGGCGACGGCCACGCGAACCTGCGCGGCAACGTGCACGACAATGTGCTGACGGGCAACGCAGGCGCGAACGTGCTGGAGGGCGGCGGCGGCAACGACACGCTGGACGGCGGCGAAGGCAGCGACACGGCCGTCTTCAGCGGGCCGGCGGCCGACTACGAAGTGACCACCGACGCGGACGGAACGACGGTGACCGACTCGCAGGCGGACCGGGACGGCGTCGACACGCTGCGGGGCGTGGAGTCCCTGCAGTTCAGCGACGGGACCGTCCAACTGGAACAGTAGGAGAAACAGATGAAGTTGACTCGGACCTATGTGAGGTCGACTCGGACCGATGTGAGATTGGTTCGCACATGCGTTCTGATTGCGGTTCTCGCGCTGCTGGCCGTCTCATGCGCTCCGCAAGAGCTCGTCACGCTGCCGGACATCGACACGTCGGGTTCGCCCGACGGCATCGTCGACCTGCCGGACGACGTGCCGGAGGTCTTCCACGAGCACTTCAACCGCTACGCCTACGTGCCGACGCCGGACGGGAGGCGGATCCACTTCCTGGTCTCGGACATCTGGACCCGCGACCAGATCAAGCACGGCCTGAACGTGATGGAGCACCTGCTGACCGACTTCCCGGGCTCGGAGTACGGCGACGACAAGAGCGGCATCGCCAGCGCGATGGCGGACCGCAAGGCGACGATGGTCTTCTTCAACACGGAAGAGGAGCTGAATGAAGCGATGCGATCCGGGCTGGGGTGGGCGACTGATCTCAGCATGCAGGATCTGCGCGCCAACGAGTGCCCGGCCCCGGGCGACGCGGATTACATGGGCCACGTCACCCGCGACGCTTCGTACGAGGAGATCTGGCACCTGATCCACGACTACGGGATCAAACCGACGCTGCCGGAGATGATCGCCGAGATGCGGGCCGCGAACGACGTCGCCGAGGCGAACGGCTGGCGCGGCTGGCCCGACGACGAGCCGCAGGAGCACCCGAACGAGTACGTTGGCGTGCTGATCGACAACTACTACGACCTCTGGACCGTGCCGCCGACCATGTACGAGGCAGTCGACATCGAACCCGGCGAGATCCCCGAGGGGCAGTCCCATTTCGGGCGCTACTTCGCCGCCAGCCGATCCCGGATGGCGGAGAACGACCCGCAGGGCTTCGCCCTGATCCGGAAGTTCGTGCCGCCGTACCTGACCTACACGCCGGAGTTGCCGCTCGACTTCAGCGGCACCTTCTCGATGACCTTCGATCCGGAGGTGCGGTACACGATGAAGACGCAGCATCTGCGGAACGTCGCGCTCACCGGCGACGGCGACGCGGACCTGCGCGGCAACGCTCACGACAATGTGCTGACCGGCAACGTGGGCGCGAACCGGCTCGAGGGCGGCGGCGGCAACGACACCCTGGACGGCGGCGAGGGCGACGACACCGCGGTGTTCAGCGGCCCGGCGGCGGACTACGAAGTGACTCGGGACGGCGACAGTGCGACGGTGAGCGACTCCCAGACCGACCGGGACGGCGTCGACATGCTGAGCGGCGTCGAGTCCCTGCAGTTCAGCGACGGCGTCGTGCAACTGGACCAGTCGGAAGAGTAGAGCGAGCGGATGGGTTGGATACCGTTGCATGATGCAGGAACGGAACCCGGACGGCGCGTCCGCGCGCCAGACGCGTACGGGTTCCGACGCCCGGCCGCGGGCGGCGGAACGGCACGGACGCCTGGCGCAGCAGATGCGCTTTCTGGTCGAAGTCGACCGGCTCAAGCAGGTGCTGCGGCGCACGTCCATCGTCGGCAACGAACGCCTCGAGAACTCCGCGGAGCACTCGTGGCATGTGAGCTTGATGGCGCTGGTTCTGTCGGAGCACGCGGCCGCCTCCGGGCTCGATCAACTCAAGGTGCTGAAGATGTTGATCGTGCACGATCTGGTCGAGATCGACGCTGGCGACACCTTCGTCTACGACCAGGCCGGTCTGAAGGACCAGGAGGAGCGCGAAGAGCGCGCGGCGGAGCGGATCTTCGGGCTGCTGCCGGCCGAGAGCGGCGCCGAACTGCGCGCCATCTGGGACGAGTTCGAGGCGCGGCAGAGCCCCGAGGCCAAGTTCGCGAGGGCGCTCGACCGCTTGCAGCCGATGGTCCTGAACTACATCAACGGCGGCGGGCCCTGGCAGGAGCACGGCGTCCGGGCCGACCAGGTACGCGAGATCAACGGCTGCATCGAGGACGGCGCGCCCGAGCTCTGGCGCTATGCCGAGGAACTGATCGAAGACGCCGTCCGGCGCGAACTCCTGGCTCCGTAGCTTCCAGGTCGTCGGTGCGGCAACGCTGCAAGGAGGACGAACCATGAGAACCTGGTTCGCGGGTCTTCTGACCCGCTGCCGCCGTAGGCGGCCAACAGAACGCGCCGGCCGAAGGTCGGCACCTCTCCCTCTGCTGGGATGCCTGATCATCGTCGCCTGCGCCGGCGCGCCCGACGCAGGCGAGCACGCGACCGAGATCGCGTGGGTGAAGAAGGTGATGGTCCACGGCGTGCCGATCTACGCCACGAACACGACCGGCGACGACAAGCTCCTGCACGCGGCGGGCGTCCTCGCCCAGTTCCTCGACAACGACGAGGATGGCGAGATCGACAACCCGAAGGTCCACCAGGCGATGCTGGACACCGGCGGCACGATCGTCATGACCGGCACCCAGGACGAGGCGCACGAGATGGACTGGAGGAACGCGCCCCGGGGCCAGGGCCTCTACGACGAAGAGACCGAACTCGATGCCCGCGCGCGCGGCGTGTTCGACGCGGCCCTGGAAGAGATCTGGCACATGGTCACCGACAACGGCTACGGCGTGGCCTACCCGGAGGTGTTCGGGACGGAGCCGGGAACAGCCCTGACCGACGCGATGGACATCGCTCGCGGCGGCGCCTTCGACGGACCGCCGGACGAGTACCCGGAGGGCGCCTGGTACACCTACGACGACGTGACCTGCGACTACGGCTGCATGGCGTCCGAGTACATCTACTGGGTCTACACGTCGATGATCGGGGCGCAAGACCTGCCGGGCCGTCTGGAACAGATCGGCCAGGAGTGGCCGCTCAACACGCCGGAGAAGCTGCAGGAAGGCGAGCCCGTCCTCTTTGGAGTCCTGAACGATCCCGAGTACCGGATCCCCATGGTCATCCCGGACGGGAACTACGAGGGCGCGTCGCTCGAGATCGAGCCGTACACTTTGCGCTCTCCGTACGAAGCGGCGAACCGGAAGATCCGGCGCGACAAGTTCGATCTCGTGCTCCCGGAGATCATGAGGGAGCGCGGCGTGGACATGTGGATCCACGTGATGCGGGAGTCGATCCCCGACTCCTTCGGGATCGATGAACTCGGCAGCGCCTCCGGCGTCTTCGTGTTCACGGACCGGGGCGGCGATCGGATCGAGCGGGCCATCCTCGGACGCCGCTGGGGCGCCACGCAACGCGGCTGGGGCGAGACGGACTACCGGTACGTCGAAGAGAGCGGCGCCTACGACATCGTCGCGCCCGCGGTCCGGGTCCAGGAGCCGGTCGGCGGCCCGTTGACGGAGTACGACTACCGCTTCGAGGGCCTCAGGGACTTCGTCGCCGAGCGCGACCCGGACGTCATCGCAGTCAACTTCAAGCACGAGCTGGGCTCGTGGCCGACCTACCGGGGCGAGATCGACGGCCTCTCGCACACCGACTACCTGTTGCTTTCCGAGGAACTCGGCGCGACATATGCGGGCCGGCTGATCTCGTCCGAGTGGCTGATGATGGACTACATCAACCACCAGGTGCCGAGCGAGGTCGAGTTGCTGAAGCGGATGCGACGCGACGAGCTCTGGCTCTTCGAGGACGCCTTGGACGCGATCGAGCCGGGCGTCACCAGGATCGACGAGACCGAACTGACGATCATGCGCCGCATGCGGACCGGTCAGTCACAGCGTGGCCGCAGCGAGGGTTGGGAGGATGCCGTCGTTCAGGGCGGCGACATCGTCACGAACCCGAGCATCGGCATGTACGCCTACGTGCTGCGCGACGGCGAGACGGAGCCGCCGCCCGAGATCCAGGAGCTCTGGGCCGAGTACCTGAAGGTCGACGCGATCCTGGCGGAGACGATCAAGGCGGGCCGGACTCCGCGCGAGATCATCGAGGACTACACGGCCAGGTTCGAGGAAGCCGGCATCGTCGTGCGCGACAACCAGCTTCACATGGTGTCAGCCAAGAACGACTTCCCGGCCTACGCCGCCGGCTTCGACACGACGAAGACCCACATTTCCATGGACTCCCACGGACAGACGAAGGGCGCCCGGCCGCAGTCGGTCGAGACCTACTTCGGCCCCCGGATCGGCTCGCTGGGCCCGGACTGGTCGAAGGACATTCCGCTCGCGCCGTACCACCACTTCGTCATCGAGTACTTCTTCTACCTGCCCTCGCCGGGCCCGGAAGGCCAGGACCAGTACCTGTTCTGGTGGGCCCACGAGGAGGCGCTCGCAGGCGATGACGGCATCGAGTTCCTGTCGCCGCCGCAGACGGAACTGATCCTCATCCGGTAACCACTGCGCCTCTCACTGGGTGCGCCGGCGTCCCCGCCGGCATCCGGGCGCGGCCGCGAAGCGGCGTGCGCGAGTTAGTGCAACGGCGCGTTGCTCGACATGAAGGTGCCGGCCGTTGGCCGGCGCGTCTCCCTGCCCGCCTGCGGCGGCAGCCGGCGGGGACGCCGGCGCACCCAGTGTCAGATCAGCAGCTTCTCCAGCCGCGCCACCACGTC
This sequence comes from Holophagales bacterium, assembly GCA_009843505.1. GTDB lineage: Bacteria > Acidobacteriota > Thermoanaerobaculia > Multivoradales > Multivoraceae > Multivorans > Multivorans azotirespirans. The sequence goes on from VYDI01000047.1 coordinate 152,096, forward strand.
CGGCTTCGCGGCCGCGATGTTCTCGTCCTCCCGGGGGTCGGCCTCCAGGTCGTACAGCTCTTGCTCCTCGTGGAAGCCGTCGACCAGCTTGTAGCGGTGGTCCTGGACGACGCGGAACTGCCCGCTGGCCGCCTTGCCCGTCCTGAGGGCGGCGCGGACGTGCTCGCGGTGCTCCCCTCGGCCCGTGTCCAGCAGCGGCCGCAGCGAGCGGCTCTGCATCTCCTCGGGGACGCCGACCTCGGCGTAGTCGAGGCTGGTCGCGGCGAGGTCCATCAGGGAGACGAGTGCGTCGCTGCGGATGCCGGCCGCGATGCCCGGCCCTGCCATGACCAGGGGAATCCTCCACGAAGCCTCCTGCGGAACGCCCTTGCCCCAGTAGTCGTGGTCCCCCAGCATCTCGCCATGGTCGCTCGTGTAGATGACGATCGTGTCGTCCAGCTCACCGCGTTCCGTGAGCCGGTCCTCGTAGAGGCCGATCCAGCGGTCGATGTTCTCGATCATCGCGGCGTAGTTCTGGCGGATGCGGACGTGGTGCTCGGGCGTGAACGGGGAGGGCGGCGCGAGAAGTTGGCCGCCCCGGCTGATGCCGTGGTAGTTGTGCGGCTGCGGGAAGTCCTCGATCACACGGTCCGGCCCGCGGTACTCCCGCTCCATCCGTTCGGTGATGTCCATCGGCGGGTGCGGCCCGTTGAAGTTCACAATCAGGAACCAGGGGCTGCCGTCCGGGACGCCGTCGAGGAGTTCCATCCCGGTGCGGGCCGTGTAGTTGTCCTTGTAGGCATGGTCGCCGATCGGGGTCGGGTCCGTCATCCCCCACCAGTTGACGTGCCGGGGTTCCTGCCGCTCCTGTATGTCGGCGTTGTGGATGTCCTTGAGCGGCGGGTCGAGCGAATCGAGCCAGAACCCGTAGGGCTCGCTGTCGCCGCCACCCTTGCTGCCGGTGATCAACATGTCGGAGAAGCCCCACTCCTCCATGTGGAGCTTGCCGTCGGGCCGCCGGCCGGCGGGGCCCTTGTGCAGGTCGATCTTCCCGCACCCCATCGTGTGGTAGCCGCTGTCGTGGAGGTGCTTGTAGAAGGTCGGACGGAGCGCCGCATCGTACACGTCGCGGTTCCGTTCGACGGTGCAGTTCTCGTACTCCATGCCGGAGGCCAGGCAGGACCGGGACGGTCCGCACACCGGCGACGGCACAACCGCCCGCGTGAAGTCGGCGCCGCGCGCGGCCAGCGCGTCCAGGTGCGGCGTGGGAACCGGGATGTCGGGGTTCCGCCCCATCCAGTCGAACCGGTGCTGGTCCGAAATCAACAGCAGGATGTTCGGCCGCCTGATCGCGCGTGGCCCCGGAATCTGAGCGTCGCCACAGCCGGTGAGAGCGGCCGCAGTCGCCGCCGCGCCGGCGGTCAGAACCTCGCGTCGAGAGAGAAGGTGGTTGCGGGAGGTCATGGCAACTCCTTGCCGACCCGGCCGACTTCTCCCCTCGAAGTCAGAACCGTGCCGGTCAGTGGGTCGTAGACCGCGATCACCCAAGTGTGGTCGCGGCGCCGGAACACCAGGTCCGTCTCATAGTAGAAGACCTGGCCCGGGCGCGGCTTCGTGGGGCCGGCGATCAGGATCCTCTCCCTCGACATCTCGGACCGGTTGCCGTCCTGGTCCATCGCCGTCACCCGGACCTCGAGCTCGTTCCGCCAGCCGCCGGCTACCGGCATGAGCTCGACGTGGTCGAGCGGAATGACCACTTCGACGGCCATCGACATCCTCCGGCGGCCGGCGCGAACCGGATCGGAGAAGCGCACTTCGAGCGGCCGGGCATCCGGGGGAATGCCGAACCGCATGGCGGCGTCGACCGTCATCGACACTTCTCGGTCGCGGGACATGTCCACGTAGCCCTCGCGGGTGCGCACGCGGAGGTCCGGCCGGCCGGCCAGGCGCACCTTGATGTCGTGAAAGGCCTCGTCCTCGCGGCGCCGCGGCTTGAAGCCGATCCAGTAGTAGGAGCGGGTGTCCTCGACCGCGGCGGCAAGCGCCTGATCGCGGTCGGCGTTGATCATCGACACGCCGCCGGTCGAGTCGGCCAACAGATCGAGGGTGCTGTGCAGCATGTCTTCGCGCTCCAGCGCACCGGGGCCGGCGTCGGGCTGGGCGCTGGGCCCGAAGCCCAACGCCGCGTCGCCTGAGAAGCTCGCGCTCAGGCCTGGCAGATCCACGGGATAGAGCGCGTAGCCGATCAGGTTCGCGGCTGACACCAGGGGTCCGTAGAGTTCGTCTTCGCTCATCAGCGCACCGTCGGCCGAGGCCGCGAAGCTGCTCGTGTCCCCCTTGCCCGCCACGGTGAAGAGCGCCGCGGACCGCGGCCAGCCGCCCGCTAGCAGCAGCATCACCTTGCGGCCGGGCTGGTTGGCCAGGCTGCGCATCGTCGCCATCGCCGCCAGCACGGAGAGCTCCAACTGGTCCTCCAGTCTCTGGGCGTACCGGAGTTCCTGAGAGGAGAGAGAGGTGCCCAGCAGGTCCTTCAGCGCGGCGGCGTCCTCCTCGGCCAGGGTCTGCGCCCGCATGGCGACATCGCTACCGGTCTCGCCTTGCTGGGCCTCCGCCGCGATCTGCTCGAGCTCGGCGGCTTCCCTCAGGTCCGGGGCGAAGGCCTGATCGGCGACCGCCTCGAAGATCGCCTGGCTCTCCCGGTTCGCTTCGCTCATCCTCAGTTCGCTCAGCCGCTGCAGGCCGTAGGCGGTCCGCCGGCGTGCTCGATCGAGCGCCTGCTCCATCACGCTCGGGTCGTTCGTCCACGCGGTCAGCATCTCCAGGCTGTCGCCATCGAACGCGACGGCGGCGACGCGATCCACCGGACCGAGTTCGCGCAGGTCCTCTTCCAGGCTGTCGAGCACGCGGTTCCGGTCGCGTTCGATGGAGAAGAAGTCGTCGATGAAGATGAGGAAGTTCGTGCCGACCGGCGCGTAGGGGTTCAGGTCGGGCACCCCGGCCACGGCGCCTGTCGCCGCCCCCTGCGCGAACCCCTCCGCGATCTCGGTGAAGTAGCTGATCGGCATCGGCTCGCCGTCGACCAGGAGTTCGAAGTCGGCGGCCGTCAGGCCGTGGACCCGGTTCCCGTCCCGGTCGGTGACGACGATCTCGGCGTTCACGACCCGGACGTCGATCACCTCCGAGAAGACGGCCGGCTCGTCCTGTTGCTGGGCCGTCGCCGCGGCCGGCAGAAGCAGGGTCCCCAGAAGGGCGGCGTGGCGCGCGAGGCTCATCAGCCGTCCCCGACGCAACCGGTCCACGTGAGCTGCGTCTTCATCCAGCCCGACGTGTTGTGGAAGTCGGACACGGCGCTGCCGGGCGGCACCAGGGCATCGCAGGCGGCCGCGATCCCGGAATCGAGCGTCATCTCCTGGACCGCGACGAGTTCATCGACGTGCTCGAATCTCCGCGGGCCGATCAGCGGCGCCGTGATCCCCGGCTGGTCCTTGCACCAGAGGATCGCCAGTTGGGCCGGCGTGATGCCGGCCTCGGCCGCGAGCTTGCCGAACTCGACGCCGACCTGAACGGCGCGCTCCGTGACCCGGCGGGCGTAGTACTTGCCGAGCAGGTCGGCGCGGGAGCCTTCCGGGTACTCCGCGGAGTCCGAGTATCGGCCGGCCAGCACCCCCATCCCGAGCGGCGCCCAGGCCAGGATGCCGAGGCCGTGCCTGCCGCACAGCGGGATCAACTCGTTCTCGATCCGCCGGTCGAGCAGGTTGTAGGGCGCCTGCTCGGACGAGAAGCGGACATAGCCCTTCAGCTCGCTCGTCATGAGCGCCTCCATCACGCCCCAGGCGGGGTAGGTCGAGCAGCCGATGTAGCGCACCTTGCCGGCGCGGACCAGGTCGTCGAAGGCGCGGAGCGTCTCATCGATCGGGATGCCGAAGTCCGGCCGGTGGGTCTGGTAGAGGTCGATGTGGTCCGTCTGCAGCCGGCGTAGGGCGGCGTCGCAGGCGTTCAGGATGCCGGCCCGGGACAGCCCCTGCTCGTTCGGATTCTGCCCGGGAACGTGCTCCGCGCGCGCCAGACCGGTCTGATCGTCGAACTCGCCTGGGTAGATCTTCGTCGAGATCAGGACCTCGTGTCGCCGGCCGGTCTGCTTGAGCACGCTGCCGACGATGCGCTCGGCGAGACCGTCGCCGTAGATGTGCCCGAGGTCGATCAGGTTGACGCCGGCGTCGAGCGTCCGCTCGATGATCCGCCGCGCCTCGTCCTCCGGCGTCACGTCGCCGAAGTTGCTCGTGCCCAGTCCGAGCGGCGAGACCTTCAGGCCGGTGCGGCCGAGGGTGCGGTAGTCCATCGGGTGGGCAGCCTACCTACATGCGGTCCGCGAGCTGCAGGGCCGGATCGAAGACGCGGTTCGGCACGTCGTCCTCGCCCAGGAGGAACCGGATCTCGTCGTCGTAGCCGGTCATCTCCCAACGGATCAGCGAGATGGGGATGATGCCGCCGGCCAGGAACTCGTCGATGAAGTCGCGGAGCACGAACTCGTCGCCGAGTTGCATCGCCCGTTCGCGGAAGAGCTTCATGAAGTGGGCCTTGCCGACGACGACTCCGGTATGGAAGCCAGGGAAGCGCAGGTTGGACTCCATCTCGTACCAGACCATGCGTTCGTCCGGCTTGGACCAGCCCTTGGACATCAGGGCGGCACAGAGCGCCCGCGACTCGTCGAAGGTGATCAGGTTCGCGTGCATGGCGAGGTCGGGCAGCGCCAGGCTCATGTGCGAGATGTTCATCAGGTACTCGACCTCGCGGCCACGGCGGGGCCGTTCGTCGAGGACGCCGGCCTGCATCGTGAGTTCCTCGAGGGCGACCGCCCAGCCCTCCATCCGCATCCACTCCATGTTGAAGCGGCGGTCGGCGCCGCGGATCGGTCTGTCGTCGCGCTGGCGCCGCTGGTCGTCGAGCATGTGGCCGACGTACTCGTGCGTCTCGCCGGGCAGGATCTCGCGCTCTCTCGCCTTGTGGTCGATGCTCGTATCGGACGGCAGCGGCTCCGGCGGCTCGTCGGGGTCGCTGTAGTCGTGCGGGTCGACCCAGTCCGGAACGGTCATGACCTCGCCGTCGCGCAGGAAGTCGACGACGTAGCGGAGCGCCTCGTGCAGACTGTCGGCGTACTTCTGCGGGGTGTCGGCGATCTCGAAGGACGGGAGATCGCGGTTCCGGTGCTCCTCGAGCGCCAGGAACGTGACGAGCCGGTTGTACTCCTGCTCGACGATCATCCGGCTCTCCTCCCAGCCGTAGGGCGAGAGGTGGACGTTGCGGAGCCACCAGTCGTAGTTCTCCTTGCCGATGCCGGCGGCGCCGCTCCAGGACGGTTTGTTCTCCTCGACCCAGCCGCCGAAAGCGAGCACCGCATCGCGGGCGGCCTCGGCGTCGGCGACGAGTTCCGGATGATGTTCGGCGAGCTGTTCCGCGATCTCGTCGTAGATGCGCGCCTCCCGCGGAGCGGCCCAGGTCGCGATCCCGCCGAGATCGGGCACCGCCTCGGTCAGGTTGGACTTCGCCTGCTCGTAGACCTTCGGCACCGCCTGCAGGGTCGTCCTGTACTCGGCGAGCTCCTCTTCGTCGAACGGCGGTTCGAACCGGAACAGCGACCGGAAGCCCGACATCGCCGGCCCGGCGCCGCCCTGGGACATCAGATAGAACGCCGGGTCACGCGACCAGGGCCGGGTGACGCGATGATGGAAGTCGAGCCCGTTCATCTCGGCCCGGACCAGGTGATGGTCGATCTGCTCGGAGACGGTCCATTCCGAGATGTCGATCGCGTGGAGGCGACGCTTGTAGTCCTCGAGGCCGTCCCGCTGGCGAGCCATGGCGTCCGCGGTGTAGTCCGGCACCCCGTCGGCGATCTCCGGCTCCTGGAAGACGCGGAAGTCTTCGAAGAGCTGGAGCAGGTCGTCGTGGGTGCCGGGCGCGGCCTCTTCGGCGGCTGGCGGCGCCGGGGCGCAGGCGATCGCCAGCGCGAGCAGGAGGGTCAACGGAGCGAACTTCAGTGGAATGTGTCGCATGGTGGTGCTCCTCTATTCGGGGATGTTGACCAGGGTGTAGTAGGCCTCCGGGTGAAGCAGCCGCTCGCCGTCGCCGCTGCGGACGCCGTCGAGATGCAGTTCGTGGACGTAGCCGGCGCGCAGCGGCTCGACGGTCAGGTGGACACTCATGTCGTCTTCGGCCACATCGGCCGAACGAATGGCGACCTCCAGTTTGTCTTCCTCGGGTCCGCCGTAGTTCTCGCTGAGCCGGTACGTGTAGCTCTCCATCCGGTAGGACGCGGGATCGCCTGCGGTTTCCGGATCGACGGCCTTGGTGAACGTGAGTTCGAAACCGTCCGTCCGCGCCCGCATCTCGTGGACCTCGAACGGTGTGTCGCCGGTCCAGACGAGCCGCTGGAGACCGTGCGACTTCGGACCGATGCTGCCCCAGCCGCGCTCGGACAGGCCGGCGAAGAGCGACCCGTCGTCGGCGAATGCAAGCCGGATCACGCCGCTGTCGAGGCCGCGCCGGAAGTTGAAGGCAGCGCCCTGCCAGTGGCCGCCGACCTTCTCCAGGAACACTCGCATGACCATCGCGTGGTGCTGGTCGCCGACGAAGATCTGGCCGGCGAAGGGTCCGAAGCGCCCACCGGTGGTGTCCCACTTGAGACCGGACGGCGACTGGCCCATCTTCACGTAGGGGAACCAGACCGAAGGCATGCGGAAGTTGGGGATCAGGTCGGGAAGGTCCTTCATGAAGGTCCCGCCCTCGGGCTGGCCGTCGGGCGGCGGCTCGACCATCGACTCGGGCAGCAGGGTCGAGGCCATGCCGTGCGGATGGCCGTGGAAGTCGCCGACCTCGATCAGCGAGAGCTTCGAGGCGTTGTTCCACTCGCCCTGGTTGTCGGTGTAGAAGACCTCGCCCCAGGGGCTGACCTCGACGCCGGCCGGGGAGCGGAGCCCCGCAGCCACGAACTCGGTGGCGCCGGTCGCGGGATCGACCCGCACCGCCCAGCCGCGCCAGTCGACCGGACCGTACGGTTCGGCGCCGAAGGGAATGTTGAGGGTCATCCAGAGCCTGCCGTCCGGCGTCAGCCGAGGGCCGAATACGTACTCGTGGTAGTCGCCGCTGGTCTCCCAAGCGTCCGACACGGTCTCGAACACGTCGGCCCGGTCATCGCCGTCGGTGTCCCTGATCCGGGTCAGTTCGCCGCGCTGGGAAGTGTAGATCCAGCCGTCGAGCTCGAGCAGGCCGAGCGGCTGTCCGAGCCCGAAGGCGTACTGCCTGAAGACGGGCGCAGGCGGATCGCTGAACGCGTTCTCGACGATGAAGATCTCGCCCCGCCGGGTCGCCGCCATGATCCGGCCGTCGGAGAGCTGCAGCAGGCCGCCGACCTCCATCGACATGTCTTCGGGCAGGGGCATCGTCAGCACGCGGTAGTACTGCTCCTCGGCGGCGGTTTGCGAACCGAGCGCTTCCCGCTGGCTGGCGAGCAGCGCCTTTTCCTGGTCTCGCCGGTCTTCTTCGTCGGGCGGTTCCTGGCTGAACGCCGGCAACGGGAGCAGGGCCGCGAGCAGCACCGCGCGCAGCGCGGTAGCGCCGACCTGGCCGGCCTTCGTTCGTTGGCAGCGAGGGAACATCACCAGGACAGGGTCACATCCAGTTCGAGGGTGCCGTGCGGTTCGAGCTCGATCCGCTGCAGAAGTTGCCGGACCCCCTGGGAGTCGCGGACGATCGGTGCAAGCTCCTCTTCGGAGGCCAGGGAGACGTTGAGCGTGCCGTCCACCGACCATGTGCGTTCCGGGCCGGGCACGATCTTCTCGCCCTCGGCCAGGAGCAGGAAGAGCGGTCGGGGAGCTGCGCCGGCAGCGAGCCGGAAGCGACGGACCAGGTTCGCGCCGCCCGCTCCCGGCAAGGGGATCGGCGCTTCCTCGATAACGACCTCTCCGAGGCGATAGCGGAGGGATGGACGCCCCAGATCGTCCAGCCGGTAGCCGAGGAAACGGCCGCCGATGTTCCGGTCGTAGCGGCCGGTCGCGGGCCACGGGCTGTCTATGTCGTCCAGATCGGCGAAGGCCGGACCCGCCGGCAGGGTGAGAACGTCCGTACCGTAGGGGCCGAAGAACTGGCCCGCCCGGCCCTGCCAGGTTCCCTTCGCATCGAAGAAGGCGCCGCGCCAGATCTTCGCCAGGCGGACGGTGTTCGCGTCGAAAGCGGCGTGGACATTCTCCGGGTAGCCGATCGCGATCGCCCTGGGGCCGACGTCGATCATGTGCGTGCGGAAGACGAGCGGGCGCTGGTCCGGAACCAGGACCAGTTCGGAACCGATGTCCATGCCCTCCGGCGCCGGCATCGAGGCGCCGAGCGACAGGAAGCCCCAGAGCGCCTCGATCTGTCCCCCGGTCGTGCCACCGCCGAGGTCCGGGAAGTTCGCCTCACCCTCCGGCCAGTAGGCGGGCATCCTCGTTCCCGGCCGGATCGCGGCCGGATCGCGCAGGAACCGCTCGACCCAGCCGGGGCGCAACCGGTCGTAGGCGGTCGCGAGGTCGATCGTGGAGATCCCGGGCGCCGGATGCACGTGGATGTCGTGGCAGGTCACGCAGCCCATGCCGCCCGTGCCGATCAGTTCGAGGCCGTCCTCCGTGGCGGCGGCGGAGAGGGGCGGCTCGTCCAGATCGCCGGGCAGGGCGTCGACCGCTTCCAGCGCGTCGGCGAGGCGCTCGGCCGGGCCCGCCGGGAAGCCCGGCATCCTGACCTCCATGAAGTCGCGTCGGACGTGCAGGCGGTCACCCATGAGGATGGAGCGCAGCGCGCCTGGCTTGAGCTTGCCGCCGACGCCGTGGAGAGGTGGGGGCAGCCGTCCCTCGTCTCCCAGGTCCTGGTCGTCGACGACCCGGAAGTGCCTGGCCCGGACCGGATCGGGACCGCCGACGTCCACTTCGCCGACATGGCGCTGGTGGCACGCGAAGCAGTTGAAGCTCGCCATGGTGAAAGTGATCTCGTCCTCGGGAGGGCGTTCCCGTGGCGGGTCCGCAAGCGTCTCGAGGGCGGTCCGGATGGCCTGCTTCTGGTGGCTGGTCAACCGGTACCGCGGCGACGTTTCGCCGCTGTGCATCGCAGGTTCGGCGAGCACCTGCTCTGGATCGAGGACGTCGAGGTCCGGAGCCCTGGCGCGGGACACCGCGTAGGAACGGCCCCGCTCGGGATCGACGCCGGGCGAGGTGTGACAGGAAGAGCAGCCGTAGCGTGCGAAGAGGATGCTCCCGTCCTCTTCGTAGCGTCGGTGGGGCGCAGCAGGGCCGTTCGCCGGCCGCAGGCGGACGCTCTCGTGACTGGTCAGCTGGTGGAGCTGCGTCGGCTCCGGCAGCGTCGTGCCGTCGACCCGCACGTCGACGAATGGCCGGCCTGTGCTGCCGCGCATGAAGTAGGTCACCTCCACGGGATGGTCGCCCGCCCGCAGTTCGGCTGCGGCCTCCGTCTCGCGGCGGCTGAAGGGGGGCTTGGTGGCAAGGACCTCGTCTCCGACCCGCAGCGAAGAACCCGATCGCCGGTCCGACGCCAGGGTGAAGGTGTACTCCCCGGCTGCGGCCAGTCGCAACAGGCCGCTGAAGCGGAAAGCGTGGTTGCCGTTGTTCATCGAGATCGGCAGATCCAGCCCGAGGGTGGCGATGCGGCCGACCCCGGCCGGGCGCAATGCGTCGAGGTCCGGTGCCGGGCGGAGGAAGAAGCCCGGTACGTCTTCGTCCTGTTCCGGATCCAGGTAGTACTCGAACTCGAAGCCCCGGCGGCGTTCGGTGACCAGGGGTGTCTGACCGCGCAGCAGGTAGACCGCGATGGCCTCCGCCTCCTCCCGCTGCAGGTGGAGGGGCGGCATGCGTCCGCCCGGCCGTGCGGCGCGCGGGTCGAGCAGGAACTCTGCCAGCGCCGTGACGGACGTCTTTGCGTTCAGATCGGGAAGCGGAACGGACGGGATCGCGGGTTCGCCTTCCGCGGCTTCCGGCGCGTGGCAGGCGACGCAGCCGACCGAGTGAAAGAGCCTCCGCCCCTGCTCGACTGTGGCCTGGAAACGGTGGACGGGGAAGTCGCCGAGGGCGACTTCGTCCGGAGGGCTCTCGTCCGGGTCCGCGTTCGCTCCCCGGTGAGCGAGGTAGCCGACGAGGGTGCGCACGACGTCTTCCCGGTCGTCGGGCTCCAGCGAGTGGAGAACCTCGGGCATCGCCGAGCCCGGTTTCTGCACATGGGGCGCCATCAGGTAGTCCGTGAGCCAGCGGCCGGTGGCGCGCTCGGCGATGCGGTCGAGGTCGGGCGCCGTGCGCACGGGGATCCGCCGGGCCAGAGTCGGCGTCGCCTCGTGACAGGAGAGACAGTTCAGTTCGCCGAGCAGAAGCTCGCCGAGTTCCGCGTCGCTTACAGCGCCGGCAAGGCGGAGGTGCTCGTAGCCGGAGACGACGGGCGGCGACGCGTTCGGGACCACCGCTTGCGCCCGTACCGGACCGCCAGGCGCCGAGGCCGCGATCACGATGAGGAGCAGCGCGGTCCGGAAGATCGCGCTAGAGCCGCAGTACTGCATTCGGTTGGTGCGAATCACACTACACGCTGACGCCTTGGACCGTCGACAGTGCACACTGGGTGCGCCGGCGTCCCCGCCGGCCTCTGAGGTGGACGCGCCGCGGAGCGGCGACGATCCTGCGGCGCTAGGATCGATCAATGAACGGCTCGGCCCGAGCCTTGGGTGTGTGCGTTCGTTCGATCGCGACCGTCCTCCTGCCCGTGGCCCTTCTGGCTTGCGGCCCCACGTCCGACGAGCCTCCCGCGTTTCCGGCCGAGCCGACAATCCCGCACCCGGAGCTCGCCGAGCTCGACCCGCCCCTCGCTCGTGAGCTCGAGGCCCGGCGCGCCGGCCTCGACGCGCTTCTCGCGGACCAGGAAGCCAGCATCGCCGACCAGGCCCAGGCCTTCGGCAGCCTGGGCCGGCTCTACCAGGCCCACCGCCTGCTGGAACCGGCGCTCGCCTGCTACCGGGAAGCCCACGCGCTGGATCCCGAGTCTTTCGCCTGGGCCTATTACCTCGGTGTTCTCGCGGCTGGCGCCGGTGACATCGAAACCGCGCGTCCGGCATTTCGCCGCGCCCTCGAACTGCGAGCCGACGACGCGCCGACCCTTGTCCGGCTCGCCGACCTCGAACTCGAACATGGCCAGGTCGACGAGGCCGAACTCCTCTACGTCCGGGCCGCGGTGGTGCACGACTCCGCCGCCGTGGCCTATGGGATGGGCCGGGTCGCCGAAGAGCGGGGCGAGTACGCGGAAGCCATCGCGCAGTTCCAGCGGGCGCTGACGCTCCAGCCGCGCGCGTCCGTCATCGACTACCACCTCGGTCAGGCCTATCGCGAAATGGGCGAGTTCGACCGGGCCGAGGAGGCGCTGGCGCGGAGCGGGCCGAACCGAGTCGCGATGGCCGATCCGCTGATGCACGAGTTGACCACGCTCGCCATCGGCGCTCTGCCCCACCTCGACCGGGGCCATGCCGCCGCCCGCGAAGGCCGGCTGGCCGATGCGGAAGCCGCTTACCGGCAGGCGGTTGCGGCCGACGCGACGAACGTGCGCGCGCACGAGAGCCTGGCGACAGTGCTGGTTCGCCGTGGCGATCCGGAGGGGGCAATCGAGCACTTCGGCGTCGCGGTGCGGCTTGATCCGGAGAATGCCCAGGCCCACTCGGACCTCGGCGTGCTCCTGGCTGAACTGGGACGAAACGACCGGGCCCTGGAGCACCTCGGCCGGGCGGTCGAACTCGAACCCGGAAACGGCGAGGCCCGGCTGGGATTAGGCGCCGTGCTGGCGCAGACGGGCAGTTTCGAGGAGGCGGTGGTCGAACTGGAGGCGGCCTTGCGCCAGATCCCGGAAGGCCGGCGGACGCCCCGACTTCATTTCGGCCTGGCCGAGGCCCTGGTGCGCACCGGCCGGCTCGGTGAGGCCTTGCCGCACTACAGCCGAGTCCGCGAGCTCGACCCCACCCAGAGCCTCGCCTGGCTGCGTGAGGCGACCGTGCTGATGGGCCTGGGGCGTTTCGCCGACGCCAGGGCGACGCTCGAGGAACGGCTGCGAGTCGACTCGACGGACGGCCGGGCCGCTCACTCCCTGGCGAGACTGCTCGCCGGCGCGCCCGATCCGACCCTCCGCGACGGTCGGCGAGCGATGACGATCGCCGGTGCGATCCTGCAGGCCGACAACGCGGCGCCGAACGCCGAGACCGCCGCGATGGCGCTGGCCGAGGTGGGCCGCTTCGAGGAGGCGGTCAGCATCCAGCGCACGCTCGTCGAGGAGGCGCGCCGGCGAGGGCGCACCGGCGAAGAGCGGCGGCTCGCTCGCAACCTGGGACGGTACGAACGAAGTGAGGCCTGCTGCGCCCGGGTAGCGGACGCCTATCCGCCGTACTGAGCCCGCGCTAGCGTGGAGAGTGACGCTTCGGTGTGGTTTCAGCGACAGAAGAGGGATGTCGTGCCTACGGTCTGGATCCGTAGTACGATCCGGCCCTTCAATTCTCAACCAAAGGAGCCTCGCTGTGAGTGCAACCGAATCCCCCAGAGGGCGGTCAGCGCGCACTCGAGCGTATAGACGGCAGGACACGCCCAGGCCGGGTCGTCGAGAGCGCCCGCCGCGTCCGCACGCCCGAACATGACCTCCAGGAGCGATTCGCCGCGTTGCTTCTGGAGCACCTCGTCGCAGCGGTCGAGGACCGACCGAACCACCGGCTCGGTCCGGTAGAGCGCCTCTCCCATGCCGGGCCACCGACTCTCAAGGCCGGCGTAGACGAAGGCGACGTTCGTCGCTTCCCGGGGCTTCGGCCCGCCGTTCGCTTCGGCGAGGGCCCGGAGACGGTCGACGAGCGATGCACCGTCGCGGAACACGACCGCCGCGCGGTGCGGGAAGTGACTCCGGCCAGTGCCGGCGGTCCATGCCAGATCGGACAGGAGCGGACCCGCCGCGCTGCCGTCGGACTCGAGGTCGCCGTTGTGGCCGTCGACCCAGCCGAGGAAGCGGCTGGCGAGCGACCGCAAGGCGGTCTCCGACTTCGCGGAGAGCGGCAGGATGCGGGCCTGGCGTTCGCCCGGCTCGGAGTCGCCATCCGGCGCGGCGTAGCCCTCCACGACGACGTGCACGTTCGTCCCGGAGAACCCGAAGGCACTGACTCCGGCGCGAGCCGGACGGCCGTTCGCTGGCGGCCAGTGCGTTCGTTCGGACGTGACCCGCACGGGCAGGCGGTCCCAGTCCACGCCCGGGTTCGGCGTCTCGAAGTGCAGGTGCTTCGGAATGACTCCGTGGCGCATGGCGAGAACGACCTTGATGAGTCCCGCGATGCCCGCGGCCGATTCGAGGTGTCCCATGTTCGTCTTCGCCGTCCCGATCAGCAGCGGACGCTCGGCGTCCCGCTGGCGGCCGTAGACGGCGGCGGCGGCCTGCACCTCGATCGAGTCGCCGATCTCCGATCCGCCGCCGTGCGCCTCCAGGTAGTCGACATCGGCGGGCGCCATGCCGGCGCGGGACAGCGCCTCCTCGATGACCTGTTCCTGGGCGGGACCGCTCGGCATCGTCATTCCCGCGGCGGTGCCGTTGTGGTTGACGGCAGAGCCCCTGATCACTGCCCAGATTCGATCGCCGGCGGCTACCGCTTCGCCCAACCGCTTGAGGAGGACGACGCCGCACCCCTCGCCGCGAACGTAGCCCTCCGCCGAAGCGTCGAACGTGGCGCAGCGTCCGGTCGACGTCAGCAGGCCGTGCTCTAGCAGGAGCCTGCTGAAGTTGGGCGAGAAGATCGCGTTGACGCCGCCGGCCAGCGCCATGTCCACCTCGCCACGCTCCAGCGCCGTGGCCGCGGCGTGGACCGCCGCGAGCGAGGCCGCGCACTGCAACTGGAAGGGGAGGGCAGGACCCATCAGACCGAGCGTGTAGGCGACCCGTCCCACGGTCATGCTGGACATCGTGCCGACGGAACCGCCGTCCGAGCCGCTTGCGATCATCAGGTCCCGGTATTCGCTCGCGTTCAGCCCGGCGAACACGCCGGTGCGGCTGCCCCTGAGATCTTCCGGATCAATCCCGGCATCCTCCAGGGCCTGCCAACTCGTCTCCAGCAGCATCCGCTGCTGCGGGTCCATCGCCTCCGCCGCGATCGGCCGGAGGCCGAAGAACCTGGCGTCGAACAGTTCGAGATCCCCGACATAGCCGCCCCAGCGATAGGCCGGGTGCTCGGCCTCGGGATCGCCGACGCGGTCGAGCCAGTAGTCGACCCCGGTGCGTCCCTCCGTGACCAGATCGGCGCCCGCCAGGAGCTGCTCCCAGTAGGTCGCCACATCCGGGGCGCCGGGGAAGCGGCAGGCCATGCCGACGATGGCGATGCCCTCCTGGTCCGTTTCGGTCGTCTGACGGCGGGGCTGTGCGACAGGCTTCTCGGGAACGCGGGGCGCGCCGGTGAGGCTTTCGATCTCGCCTGCCAGGTGGCCAGCGAGTTCCGCCGTGCTGGGGTAATCGAAGACGATCGTGTTGGACGTCGTGTACTCGCCGGCGAAGGCGCGGTTCAGCCGGTTCCGCAGCTCCACCGCCATCAGCGAGTCCATGCCCACGTCGAAGAAGCCGACGGTCGCCGAGGGCGGCGACGGGAGGTGCAGCACGGACTGCAGCTCCTGCTGGATGAAGGCCTCCAGCAGATTCCGTTTCTCTTCCGACGGCGCCTCCCGCAGTTGTGCCATCAGGCCGCTGGAGACGGCCGGCTCCTCCGTCTGCCGGCGCCGGACCTTCCTCGTCGCCAGCAGCTCGTCGAAGAACGGCGGCGGTGTCCCGAACTCTTCGGCGACGATGGACCAGTCGGTCGCGGTGACCATGGGCGCGGTCACGTCCTGTCTGACCAGCCGGTCCAGCGCCTCGATGCCCTGTTCGGGAGTGATCCACTCCGCGGCGGTGTGGTCGAACCGCCTCCTGATCCGCTCCCTCTGCTCTTCCGCTTCCCCGATGCCCGACCAGGCTCCCCAGGCGATCGATTGGCCGGGGAGTCCCAGCCCGCGCCGGTGGGCGGCGAGCTGGTCGAGGAAGGCGTTGGCGGCGGAGTGGTTCGACTGCCCGGGGTTGCCGACCACGCCGATCCCGCTGGAGAACAGGACGAACAGGTCGAGCTCTCTGCTCCTGGTGGCCTGATGGAGGTGCCAGGCGCCGAGGACCTTCGGCCACAGCACCTGCTCGAAGCGATCCCAGGTCTGGTTCTCGATGACGCCGTCCGAGAGGACACCGACGCTGTGGATGACGCCTCCCAGCGGCTTCGGACCCTGATCGATGCGGGCGAGCAACGCGTCGACGGCGGCGAAGTCCGTGACGTCGGCGATCTCCACCCGCACGTCGGCGCCGGCTTCCCGCAGCTCGCGGATGACCGCCTCGGCCTCCGGATCGGGATCCCGGCGGCCGTTGAGAATGACGGCGCCGGCGCCCTGCTCGGCAAGCCAGCGGGCGACCGCGCAGCCGATCCCGCCGAGGCCGCCGGTGACCAGGTAGGCGCGGTCCGGCCGGAGGCCGCCCCCGGCGAGCGGCGGCATGCGGAGGACGTTCTTGCCGGTGTGCCGGGCGGCCCGCATGGCGTCCATCGCCGATTCCATCTCGCAGAGCGGCCAGACCGTGTGCGGCAGAGGGGACAGTTCGCCGGCCGCGAGGCGATCCATGATCCGGCCGAGGGAGGCGCCGGCGCGCACCGGATCCGTCCGCTTCAGTTCATCGACATCGAGGACGGAGTACGCGACGTCGGGACGCGACGCGGACATCTCCTGTGCGCTCCAGATGCCCCGCTTTCCGATCTCGACGAAGCGGCCGCCGGGACCCAGGCAGGCGAGGCTCGCTTCGATGAAACCCTCGCTGGTCAGGCTGTTCAGGACGACGTGGACGCCCTCGCCGTCCGTCGCCCGCAGGATCTCCTCGCCGAACGCGGTCTCCCGACTGTCGAACACGTGGGCGACGCCGAGGGAGCGGAGGAAGGGCTGCTTGGCCGCGCTGGCGGTCGCGAAGACCTCGGCGCCGGCGGCTTGAGCCAGTTGAATCGCGGCAAGGCCGACGCCGCCGGCCCCGGCGTGGATCAGCACGCGCTCTCCGGCCTGAAGATCCGCCGTCCGGAATGCGAGATCGGCTGTGACGAAGCAGATGGGCACGGTCGCGAGGGCGGCGGTGGAGAGACCGGCGGGAGCGGGCGCGACGAGCGCCGCATGGGTGACGATCTCCGGGGTGAACGAACCGAACCCCATCCCGGCCACCAGGTCGCCGGTTGCGAGGCCTTCGACCTCTTCGCCGGTCTCCACGACGCGGCCGACCAGTTCGCGGCCGATCTCGCCTCCGGTGGACACCGCGCCGATGCTCATCAGCGCGTCGACGAAGTTGAGGCCCATCGCCTCGACGGCGACCCGGACCTCACCAGGTTCGAGGTCGGGTCGGGGCCGCGGCTTCGCCCGAAGCGCGGTGAGGCCGGCCTCGGGATCCTCCGGGCCGACGACCCAGTCCGGGTCCTCCGGCAGGGCGAGACGCGAGTCGTCGGTGCCGGGCCGGATCAGGCGCGCGGCCCGGCGGACGCCTCCCCGCAGGACGATGAG
This sequence comes from Holophagales bacterium, assembly GCA_009843505.1. Lineage (GTDB taxonomy): Bacteria > Acidobacteriota > Thermoanaerobaculia > Multivoradales > Multivoraceae > Multivorans > Multivorans azotirespirans. Next base: position 168,700 of record VYDI01000047.1, read on the forward strand.
GGTTTCGGAATCGGCGAACAGGAGTTCCTGGAGGAGATCCGGGACCGCGGCCGTTTCCAGGGAGGGGTCGAGATCGATCAGTTTCGGCTGAAGGTGGGACGCCTCCCAGGACATCGTCTTGCCGAAGCCCCAGAGGGCGGCGCCGGCAAGTTCGCCGGACGTTCTTCCCAGAAGGTCCTGCTCGAGGACCTGGGCGCCGCGCGTAACGAACCAGACACCCTCCGTCGGACCGACGCCGGCGTCGATGGCGCCCTGCGCCAGAGCCAGCGCTGTGGACGCCGCATGGGTTACGTCCTCCTCCATCTCCTCCGTGGTCGCCGACGCTCCGCGTCCGTCCAGGGCGGTGAGGTGCACCACGCCCCGGAGAGGCGGTTGCTCGGGTAGTCCCGCCAGCATTGACCGCCAGGCTTCGCGGTCGGTGCGCTCGAGGGCGGCGGTCGTGACGCCGGGAACTTCGGGCGGGGGAGCCGCGGCATCGCCTTCCGCGCGGACCAGAAGGACCGTCTGGTCGCGGGAGGCCAACTCGGCGGCGAGTTGCTTCGCCGTCCCGGCGCCGTCCGCCGCAAGGACCCAGGCGCCCGGCGCCGGGGCGACCTCGGCCGGGCCCCGGGCGAGGATGACGCTGGAACCGAGGTGTTCGTCGGTGTCCGGATCGCGGGTTCCCAGGAACTCCACGTCCGAGAAGCCGGCGTCGCCCAGTGCCCGCCGCCACTCGTCCGGCCTGGCGAAGGCATGCTCGGTCCGGTAGATGTCGGTGAAGCGCCACCATCCGTCCAGGAGCCCGAAGGTCAGGTCCTGCCAGGTGCGGTGCCGAAGACCCTCGAGGGCAACCAGTTGACCGGACGGGGCGAGCAGGTCGCGGCAGTGCGACAGAGTCTTGCCCAGGTCCCGGGTTGCGTGCAGCACGTTCGCGGCGATGACCAGGTCCCAGGCGTGAGCGTCGAATCCCTGGGTCGCCGGATCCGCCTCGATGTCCAGGCGCCGGTACTCGATCGGCGCGCCGGTCGCGGC
>VYDI01000036.1 GCA_009843505.1 Holophagales bacterium
CGGCGATCTGGTTCTTGTGGTCGTGGATGTCGTCGTCGTTGTTGCGGTCGTCTTGGTCGTGGTCGTCCTGGTCGTCGTCGTCTTGGTCGTCGTCGTCGTGGTCGTCGTCGTCGTGCTCTTCGTCGTGGTCGTGCTCGTCCTCGTGGTCGTGCTCGTCCTCGTGGTGGTGATGGGCGTGGGCGCCGGGCGGGAGCCCATAGTCCGTGTTGAAGCCGCTGACCGAGATGCCGATCGAGCCACGGTCGCCGAAGAAGCGGGTGAAGCCGAAGCGCCCGCTCTCGGTCATCAGATCCGTGTTCGGGACGATCCCGAAGGGGTTCTCTTCCTCGTGTTCGTCGTGGTCCTCGTCGTCGTGGTCATGGTCGTCGTGATCATCGTCGTGATCCTCGTCGTCATGGTCCTCGTCGTCGTGGTCTTCGTCCTCGTGGTCCTCGTCGTGGTCTTCGTCCTCGTGGTCGTCGTGCTCCTCCTCGACGCGGGCGTAGCCAGGGATCTCGTACGGATCGGTTTCCCGGCTCACGGCGCCCAGGTGCCAGGCCCATTCACCGCCGCCGCCGTTGAGATGGATCGCGCCCATTCGCTCGTCGGCCACGGACCCGCCGCGAAGGTCGATCGTGCCTCTCAGCGCGCTGACAGGCTTCTCGCTCGGGATCCGGCCGTCGACCATGTTGACCGCGCCGCCGATTGCATCGGAACCGAAACGGAGCGTGGCGGGTCCGCGCAGCACCTCGATCTGTTCGGCGTGCGCCGGTTCGAAGGTCACGGCGTGGTCGGCGCTGACGACGGAGGCGTCGCCGGTGTCGAGTCCGTTTTCCATGACGCGGATCCGGGCGCCGCTCAGGCCGCGAATGATCGGCCGGCCGGCGCCGGGGACGAACGACGTCGAGTGAACGCCTGGTTCGCCTTCCAGCGTCTCGCCCAATGTGGCGCCAAGACGTAGCTGCAGGTCAGTGCCGGACAGCACGGACACGGGATTCGCCAACTCGGAGGCGCGGCGGAGGTCCCCGGTCGCGGTGACCACGACCTCGTCGAAGTGCGTCCCGTGACGCATTTCGAGCTGGACATCCACCTCGTCGCCGCCCGCCACGGTGATCGTCTCGCTCGCCGTGCCGAAGGCGGGAATCTCGACGACGACGAGATGGGTGCCAGCCGGCACTTCGTCGAATCGGAACGCGCCGTCCGTGGACACCGCGGTGCTGATGCCGAGCGCGGGAATGCGTGCCACGGCGAGAACGATTCTCTCGCCGTGCGTCTCTACGGAGCCGGCGACGGAACCGGTTTCCTGGGCGGCGACCGTCGATGGAATGAGGAGTAGGACGAGGGCGCAGAGAATGGCGCCCGTCACCGCCTGACGCCGGTGGGGCCGGTGCCGCGGCTGGGAGTTGAAGGCCTTGATGTGGCTAGCGAGCATGGTAGGGAGTTCCTGGGTCGTTCAGTCCGAGTCGAAGGGTGTTGTAGCGCTGGCTGCGGTGTTCGCTGAGATGGAAACGGGCCGAAACCGTCGGCGACGTAATGCGGCAACTGCGTGGGATCAGCTAGAGGCTGATCGCGTCGTGGCCGCCATCTTCCCTGGCGAGGGGTGGCTCCGGTGCGTCGCGCTCTGCGCGGATCGGAGACGTGTCGACTCAGCCTTGGGGCGGACCGCGCGGGGTTTGCCGCCAACCCTCGCCACTCCTTGGCCCGGGTCCGTGATCGGATCCTGACGCGGTGGAGGAGAGGTCGAGCGGCCCGGCGATCGAGGTCTTGCGATCCTCGACGGACTTGGTGCGGCCCAGTTTGCATGCGACGCAGGAGTGGTCGTGCCGCTCCGCGGCCTGGCCGAGCGTGGTGCCACCGGCGATGCCAGAGGTCTCCGCCTCATGGTCGACCACGCAGTAGGCGGCGCTTGCCGCTATCACGTCGTGACCGTGGCCACTCAGATCCCAGGCTCCAGTGAGCAGGGTGGCGGTCGTCAGCGCGAGTGCATTGACGACGGTGAGTGGCGAACCGGCGCGGCGCAACATTGGCTGCGGAGATTAGCAGAGGCACGGCCGGCGCTAGCGCGGAAGATACTGGGTGCGCCGGCGTCACCGCCGGCATCCGGCGCGTAGCGCCGGTTTCTGGACGCTCTGCCGCGCTAGCGCCGCCGCAGCACGACCTGATGCGCTCCCCGCCGTTCCTCGTTCTCACCGGCCGAGGCGCTGAGCGCGAAGTCGCCAGCCGGGATCGGGATCTCTTCAAACGTCGCGGTCTGCTGGTCCGGGGCCAGGTCCTGGCTGAGCTCCCGGTCGCCAACGTCGAGGAGCACCGGAGCGCTGGAGCCGGCGACCAGCCGGACCTCGATGTCGAACGTCACGTCCTCCCGAGCGCTCAGCAGCCAGTGGCCCCGCGAGGTCGGCCGCCAGCCCTGGTCCGCGGTGTCGCGCCGCCAGTCCTGGCGGGTCAGAACGGTGACCGGTTCGTGATCCGTGCCGACGACGATCCGCGGCGGCGCGTAGTTGTCCGGGCGGGTGCGGCTCACGTCCTCGAACCATGCGCGGTAGCCGTCCTCCATCGCGGCCGCCACTTCGGGCAGGTCGTCGATCAGGTTGCGGCTTTCTCCGGGATCGTCCTCGAGGTCGTAGAGCTCGAGGTTGAGTTCGCCGTTCCAGTCCCCTTCGCCGCGCGGGGACGGGTGGACCAGCTTGTAGCGCTGGCCGACGGCGGCGAAGGAGTGGAGCGGGATCGGTTCGTTCCCTCGGTGGAACTGCAGGTAGAGGGTCCGGTCGGGCCAGGTCGCGGCGTCGACATCGCCTGCCAGCAGGCGGAGCAGGCTGCGGCCATCCAGGTGCAGGCCGGCGGGCGGCTCGAGGCCGGCGGCGTCGAACAGGGTCGGGGCGATGTCGATGTGCGTAGCGATCCGGTCGGCCGGCTCTCCTCCGGCGGGCAACCGCCCGGGCCAGCGCGCCAGCAGAGGCGACCGGATGCCGCCCTCGAAGACGGTTCCCTTGCGGCCGCGAAGCCCCGCGTTGTAGCGGTCACGGTCCGGTCCGTTGTCGACCAGGAAGACGAGGAGCGTGTTGTCCGCGAGACCCAGCTCGTCGAGCCTTGCCATCAGCCGGCCGACGTTGTCGTCGATGTTGCTGATCATCGCGTAGCTGCGCGCCAGCCGGTCGAGGACCTGCTCGTTGGCCTGGCCGGGATCAGCGAGCGCCGCGCTCAGGTCCGTCTGCCGGTAGTGCTCAAGCCACTCCTCCGGCACATCGTGGAACGGGCCGTGGGGCGCGTTCGTCGGCACGTAGGCGAAGAAGGGCCGTCCTTCCGCGGCGGCCCGTTCGATGAACTCGAACGCGGCGTCGAAGTAGACGTCTGTGCAGTAGCCGGTCGTCTCCTCCCTTGTCCCGTTGCGGAACAGCACGGCGTCCGTGTACTTGCCCTCGCCGCCGGGAGGGTCGGAGGGCTGGCCGATGCCGCCGCCCCGGTGAACCAGGCTTTCCTCGAAACCCTGGTCCATCGCGCGCATCGGGTACGCGTCGCCGAGGTGCCACTTGCCGAAGATGCCGGTGGCGTAGCCGGCGTCCCGGAGCATCTCGGCGATCGTCACTTCCTCCGGCTCCATCATCGCGCGGCCGATGTAGGTGTCGATGGCGCGGGTGCGGTAGTTGTAGCGGCCCGTCATCAGTGAGGCGCGCGTCGGCGTGCAGACCGGGCTGACGTAGAAGCGTTCGACTTGGGCGCTCTGGGCAGCGAGGGCGTCGAGATGCGGCGTCTGGATGACCGGGTTGCCGGTGAAGCCGAAATCGCCGTAGCCCTGGTCGTCGGTCATGACCAGGACGATGTTGGGCGGCTCCGCGCCGGTAGCGTCTCCAGGCGGTTGCGCGGCGCCGCAGGCGAGCCCGAGGATGCCGAACAGGAACACGCTGATCGGTGCGCTACGCTTCATCGGTTTCCCCCACACGGGCTCCCTCCAGAAAGGCCGAGGACAGGATATGGCAGCAGAAGAGGTTCGCTACGAACGGCGCGGCCCGGTGGCGGTGCTCACCCTGGACCGGGCCCGCTACCACAACGCGCAGAGCTGGAAGCTGCTCGACGACCTGGACCGGCAGCTCGATCGGGCGATGGCCGACGAGGATGTTCGGGTCGTCGTGCTGAAGGGCGACGGCAGGCACTTCTCGTCCGGACACGATCTGGGTACGCCGGAGCAGCAGGCGGACATCGAGGCCCGGGGACTCACCCAGTGGGTCGGCATGGACTGGTACGAGGCCTTCCGCTGGTACAACCTGGACAACACGGTCAAGTGGCGCAACCTGCCGAAGCCGACGATCGCCATGGTGCACGGCTACTGCATCTTCGGCGGCTGGATGATCGCGGCGTCGATGGACCTCATCTTCGCCTCGCCGAGTGCCCGTTTCCTCGCCTCTCTGTTCGAGACCTTCACCGTGCCCTGGGACATCCATCCCCGCAAGGCGAAGGAGTTGCTGTTCGAGAGCCGCTTCATCGACGCGGAGGAAGCGCGGGAACTGGGCCTGGTCAACCGGGTCTACGCGGAGGACGAACTGGAACGCGAGACGATGGCCTATGCCGAACGGATCGCCGAGAACGACCCGGCGGTGCTGCGACTCGGCAAGCTCGCCGTGAACAAGGCCCAGGATGCCATGGGCTACAGCGCGAACGTCGAGGCGGCGTTCGCCGACTACCTGGTCGTACGCGAGATTCGCGGCAGCTTCAGCCGGGTCGAGGGCAATCGCCGTCTCGTCGGCGTCGACCTGGCGCTGCGTGGCCAGCGTGGCGGTCGGGCCGGGCAGACGCCGGTGGACACCGTAAGCGCTTCGGAAGCGAGGGAGGATGCATGAAGACGGTTCGCACTGCCTGTGCCCTGTTGCTCTGCCTGAGTGTGGCTGCCGCGGCGGCCGCGCAGGACGGCGACGGCGCACGGATGTACAACACCGCCAAGCAGAAGCTGATGAGCGGCGAGGGGATCGTCGGCGTCAGCATCTCGTCGCCGGATCCCGACAGCTACTGCGCGGCCGCCAACGCCGGCTTCGATTTCACCTGGATCGAGATGCAGCACAGTCCGCTGACCTACCAGGACGTGGCGCGGATGCTCTGGGCTTGCCGGGACGCCTCTGCCATCCCGTTCATTCGCGTGCCCGACGCGACGGAGGGCGACATCCAGAAAGCGGTGGACCTGGGCGCGCTCGGCATCGTCGTGCCGATGGTGCGCACGGCCGAGAAGATGGAGCGGGCGGTCCGCTTCGCCAAGTTCCCGCCCGAGGGGCGGCGGAGCCTCGGCGGCGGCCAGTACGGCGCGCTCTGGGGCCGCGACTACCGCGCCACGGCGAATGAGAACATCCTGATCGTGGCGATGATCGAGTCGCCGGCAGGTGTCGACGCGGTCGAGGAGATCGCGGCAGTGCCCGGCGTCGACGTCGTCTTCGCGGCCTCGACCGACCTCTACAGCTTCTCAGGCAAGCGCCAGGGCGAGCCCGAGTACGAGGCGATGGTCGACCGCATCCGCGGTGCGGTGCTCGGCGCAGGCCTCAAGCTGGGAGGACCGCTGGCGTGGCGTGACCGCGAAGGCTTCAGCTTCTTCCAGGCCCCGGGGGTCGGCAGCCTGATCCGCCGCGGGGCGCAGGCGCTGCTGGAGGAGACGGCGTCAGGAATCGCCGAGATCGAGGGATCGGAAGAGCAGTAGGCTGCCTAGATATGCCGGCCCTGGCCGCCGTCGACGTCGATCACCGCGCCGTTGACGTAGGAAGCGGCCTCCGAGCAGAGGAAGACGATCATATTGGCGACCTCTTCCGAAGTGCCGTAGCGGCCCACCGGAACGCTCTTGCCGTTGTTCCGGATGATGTCCTCCCAGTCGCCGCCGCGGGCGTTCGCGATCTCCTTCGCGGCCCGCTCCCACATCGCGGTGTGGATCAGGCCCGGCAGCACCGAGTTGAACAGCACGTTGTCGCGGCCGTACTTGCCGGACAGGGCCTTGCCCGTGGCGACCATCGCCGCCTTCGAGGCGCCGTAGTCGATCAGGGCGGCGCCCGGGTACTTGGCGGCGCCGCTCGCGATCATCACGACCCGGCCCCACTTCTGTTTGCGCATTCCCGGCAGGCAGTGGCGGGTGCTGCGCACCGCCGACAGCAGGTTGAGCCGGAACAGCTCCTCCCAGTCGTCGTCCGTCATGTAGAGGAAGTTGCGCGACGGCGAGGCGCCGACGTTGTTGACGAGGATGTCGACCGTGCCGCCGGCTAGTACCGTCTCGAAGAAGGCGTCGATCGACGAGCGGTCGGCCATGTCGGCCACGTGGCCGTAGACGCCGGTGTCGCCGGAGGCCGGCTGATAGCCGTCCAGCGCGGCGACGGCCTCTTCGTTCCGAGCGCAGAAGGCGACCTCGGCGCCGTGATCGGCGAGCAGGCGGACGGTGGCGGCGCCGATGCCGAGGCTGGCGCCGGTGACAACGGCGCGGCGGTCGGTCAGGTTCAGGTCGATCATCGCAGGGGCCCCCCAGGTGCCGAAAGACAGGTGCTGAAAGATGAGCGCCGAGTGTATTGCGCGCCTGCTCGCGAGGCGATGGCGGTTGGTATGCTCCCCGTCCGTTCCGAACTGAGACGAAATGACGAAACGACGCCACTCGAAACCATGGCGGCGGGCGCTGTCGCTCGCCGGCCTGGTGCTGACCCTGCCGGTGCAGACACTGGCGCAGGACGCCGGTGACCCGGTCCCGCGCCACTACGACGGCAACCCGGACATCAACGGCGTCTGGCAGGCGATCAACACGGCTCACTGGAACCTGGAGGACCACAATGCGGCCGGTGGACCGGCGGAGTACGGCACGCTCACCGCGATGCCGCCGGGCCAGGGCGTCGTCGTCGGCGGCGGGATCCCCTATCAGGACTGGGCTCGCGAGCAGCAGCGAGAGAACTTCGAGAACCGCTGGCGCGAGGACCCCGAGGCCAAGTGCTACCTGCCCGGAGTGCCGCGGGCGACCTACATGCCCTTCCCGTTCCAGATCCTCCAGGGCAACACCCACATCATGATCGTCTACGGCTTCGCCGAGGCGAACCGGACGATCCACATGGACAAGGAGAATCCGGAGCCGGCGCCGATCGACAGCTGGATGGGCCGTTCGCACGGTCGCTGGGAAGGCGACACGCTGGTCGTCGAGGCCGCCGGCTTCACCGGCCAGGCCTGGTTCGACCGTGCAGGCAACTTCGCCAGCGACACGCTGCGCGTCACCGAGCGCTACAGGCCGACCGGCCCGAACACGATGACCTACGAGGCGACGCTCGAGGACCCCAACGTCTTCACCCGTCCCTGGACGATCCGCATGCCGCTCTACCGGCGCCTGGAGGACAACGTCCGGGTGCTGGAGTACAAGTGTGTCGAGTTTTCCGAGGAGCTGCTCTATGGCCACCTACGCCGACGTGAAGAGACCCCGACCGGCGACGATCCTTAGCGCTTCGGCCGTTGCCGCCGCGCTCCTGCTGGGACTGACCGCGGTCCCGGCGGCGGCGGGCGACGTGACTGTGCAACTGACCACCTCCGCGCGCAGCGAGGCGGTGAAGTGGTACGCGCGCCACCTGGATTGCGAGCCGATCGAGGGCCGCGCCGAGGCGATCGACTGCGGCAACGCGGTGATCGAGTTCAACCAGGGCCCGATCATGGGCGCCAGCCAGGGCACCGGCATCGACCACCTCGGCTTTTCGTTCGCCGATCTCGAGGAGAAGATGGCCGAGCTGGAGGCAGTCGGCGTGCGTGGCTCCGGAGTTCGCCTCCAGCGCTACGACGACGGTTCGACTCTCCGCGAAGAACCCGGCCTGTTCAAGGTCGGCCGCATCTTCGATCCCTGGGGCACGCGGATCGAGGTGGTCGAAGACCTGGACACGTTGGGCTTCCACCACGTCCACCTGAGCGCGAGTGATCCGGAGCGAACCCTTGGTTGGTACCGCGAGACCTTCGGCGGCGTGCCGGAGAGCCTGCGCGGAGTACAGGACGGCCTTCGCTTCGGCGAGGTCTGGCTGTTCGCCTCGGAGCACCCCGAGGGCCAGCCGGCGCCGAGCGCCGGCCGGGCGATCGACCACCTGGCCTTCGAAGTCGCTGATCTGGACACCGCGGCCCTCGGTCTGCGCGACCGGGGCGTCCGCTTCACCTCGGATCCCGAGCGGCCGGCGGGAGGCCGTTCCGAAGCGAAGCGAGGCTTCGTGTCCGCTCCGGACAGCGTGCGCGTGGCGGTGATCGAACCGGGTTGGCAGGGAGTCGACGCGGACTTCGGGTCGGATGCGGACGAGGTCGCCTCGGCCGAGCCGTACGTCGTGCCGCGGACGCCCTGGGGCACGCCCGACCTGCAGGGAATGTGGTCCGGAAACAAGGCCCACGGCATTCCGCTCGAACGGCCGGAGGAGCTGGCTGACGTCGAGGAACTGACCGCCGAGGAGGCGGCAGCCCGCCGAGAGCGCGGCACCCTCGGAAGCATCTGGGGCTACGAACGCGAGTGGCGCGACACGACGCTCGGCTACGTCAAGTCGGCGCCGTCACGGCAGGTGGCGATGATCATCGATCCGCCGGACGGGCGTATCCCGCCGCTCACGGAAGAGGCGCTGGAGCGGCAGCGCAACGCCCGCCAGTCGTTCGGCGACTACGTCAGGCGCCGGCCCGCGGGGCCCGAAGACCTGAGCGCCTACGTCCGTTGCATCAGCCGGGGTCTGCCGGGGATGATGATGCCGTCGATCTACAACAACGGTCTCCAGATCAGCCAGAGCCCGGGCTTCGTCGCCATCCAGAAGGAGATGATCCACGAAACCCGCGTCGTCCCCACGACCGAGCGGGAGCCGCTCGGCCCCGGGATCAGGCAGTGGTTGGGCGATCCCCAGGGTCGCTGGGAGGGTGACACCCTGGTGGTGGAGACCACGGGCTTCAACGGCCGCACGAACTACCGTGGTTCGAGCGAGAACATGAAGCTCACCGAGCGCTACACGCGGCTTGGCCCGAACCGGCTCGAGTACCGCTTCACGGTCGAGGACCCGACCGTCTGGACTCAGCCGTGGACCGGCCGGTTCGAGTTCGAGCTCGACAACGAGCAGTACGAACTCGTCGAGTACGCCTGCCACGAAGGCAACTACGGGATGACGAACATCCTCTCCGGCGCCCGCGCCCGGGACCGCGAGGAGGCCGGCGCGGCGGAGACCGGTTCGGGAGCACAGTAGAGCAGTGTCCATCAGGAGGACCGTGAGCATGAGAACGAAGCCGTACCTCGCCCGCGTGGCCTTTTCGGTTCCTGGCGTTGCATTGGCCCTGAGCCTGGTCTTTCTCGCACCACCGGAACCAGCAGCCGCCCACCACGCCTTCGCCGCCGAGTTCGACGCCACGAAGCCGGTTCGGCTGCGCGGCAAGGTGACGAAGGTCGAGTGGGTGAACCCGCATGCCTGGATCCACATCGACGTCGCCGACGAGGACGGCACGGTGACGGCCTGGATGGTCGAGTGCGGCCCGCCGGGCGCCCTGGTGCGCCGCGGCTGGAAGAAGAACTCGGTCGCGCCGGGCACCGAGGTTCTGGTCGAGGGCTACCAGGCGATCGACGGGGCGCCGCGGGCGAACGGCCGAGACGTGACGCTGCCGGACGGCCGCCGGCTGTTTGCCGGTTCCTCGGGCACTGGCGCGCCGTACGACGACCGAGAGTCCTCGGGCCAGCCGTAGAGCGTCGAGGCTCGCGGCCGGAATCTGGTCGCTCCCTCGTTGGTTGTGTTGTGAACACATCCGATCAACGACAGGGAGGTGACCAGATGACGGCAGTCAGTCCGGCAAGTCTGAACAGGATCGTTGGGGCGGTGCTCGCCCTCGCTGTGGCGTTCACTCTCGGCTTCGTGGTGCGGTCTCAGTTTCCGGGGGAACGGGAGTCAGCCGCGGTGCTGGAAGCCGCGGCGGTCGAAGTGCTTCGGGAGGCGGCCGAGCAGAGACAGTCCGCTGCTGTTGGAGTCGCACTGGCGGCCGGCACCCAACAGAGCATGATGCTCCCGGAATCGAATCGGCCGGTGAAGGTCCATGATGTGGCGCCGCAGTACCCCGACCTTGCGCGGGAGGCCCGAATCCAGGGTGTCGTCATCCTGAAGACACTCATCGACGATGAGGGCAACGTGGCCGACATCGAGGTCCTGAAGTCACTGCCCATGGGACTCAGCGAGGCTGCGGTTGACGCCGTGAGGCAGTGGAAGTTCAAGCCGGCGACGGTTGACGGCACGCCGGTTCCGGCCAACCACAACGTCACGGTGAACTTCAAGCTCGGCTAGCCGGCGAGGGTGCCGGCGCATCCGGTCTTGTCGCTCAGGCTCTAGCCTGGAGTGGTAGCGTTGCGACATCACCCAGAGACCGATGACCGAGGAGGTGTCGGAATGAAGCTTGAGCGTGTCCTTCTCCTGAGCCTGGCGGTTCTCCTGGCCGCGCCGATTGCCGTTGCCGCGCAGGACGAGATTCCGCGCCGGCCCGACGGCAAGCCGGATCTCTCCGGCGCCTACGATGTGGCTACGCTGACTCCCCTCACGAGGCCGCGGGAGTTTGGCGACCGGCTGACCCTGACGGACGAAGAGGCGGCTGCGATCGCTCGCCGCAAGGCCGAGATCTACGAGGCGGACTTCAAGCCCAGCGATCCGAATCGCGAGGCGCCGCCGGTCGGCGGGGCGCCGATCTTCGACCCGGGGCTCGAGGTCGCGTCCGGCGGCAGCGGCGGCTACAACGCGTTCTACATGGATCCGGGCGACAACGTGATCAGGATCGACGGCAAGTGGCGGACCTCGATCATCACGGATCCGCCGAACGGTCAGTATCCGGAGATGACGCCTGCCGGGATGGCGCGTACGGCAGCTCAGTTCGCGGCGTTCGGCCACAAGAACACGGGAACCGCCTGGTGGCTGGAGGAGAATGAGGACGGCTCCGGTCCCTACGACAACATGGAGCAGCGGCCCCTGCCGGAGCGCTGCCTGATGGGCTTCAGTTCGACCGGCGGCCCGCCGATGCTGCCGGCCCTCTACAACAACCACAAGCGGATCGTGCAGACCGGAAACCACGTGATGATCCTGATCGAGATGGTCCACGACGCCCGCGTCGTACGGATCGGCGGCGAGCACGCGCCGGCCCAGGAACGGCGGTGGATGGGCGACTCGATCGGCTGGTGGGAAGGCGACACCCTGGTCGTCGACACGGCGAACTTCGGCGAAGAACCGGGTCTCGGTTCGGCCACGAAGGACCTGCACGTCGTAGAGCGTTTCCAGCGCCTGGCGGACGGCGACCTGCTGTACGGCTTCACGGTCCAAGACCCGAACGTCTGGGAGACGGCTTGGAGCGGCGAGTACGTCTGGCGGTCGACGCCCAACAAGGTCTTCGAGTACGCCTGCCACGAGGGGAACTACGCGCTGGGCAACGTGATGCGCGGTGCGCGCCTGCTGGAGGCTGACGCGATCGCCGCGGCGGGCGGAGGAGAGTAGTCGAGCCGGCCGGGCGTGCGAGCCCATGCGCCGCTTCCGCTCTCCCGGCCTGGGAGTCCTGGGTCTGGGACTCCTCCTGGCGGCGGCAAGCCCGCCCGCGCGCGGCGCCGACGAGTCCCCGAACATAGTCGTCTTCGTCGCCGACGACGCCGGCTGGTCCGACTTCGGCGCCTTCGGCAACCGCGCCGTGCGGACGCCGAACCTGGACCGTCTTGCGGCAACCGGGGTCGTGTTCGAGAACGCCTTCCTGACGACGGCGTCGTGCAGTCCGTCGCGGATCAGCATCCTCTCGGGCCGGTATCCGCACGCCACGGGCGCCGAGGATCTGCACACGCCGTTGCCGACCGGGGTGGATCTGCTGCCGGCCTACCTCGCCCGGGAGGGCTACTTCACCGGGCACATGCGGAAGACCCATTACGGCCCGGAGGGCGAGCGGCAGTTCGACTGGTTCTCGGAGGAGACCTGGGAAGGGCTTCCCGGTTTCCTGGACGTGGCGGGGGATCGGCCGTTCTTCCTCTGGATCGGCTTCCGGGATCCGCACCGGCCGTACTCAAGTGACGCGGTCGATCCGCCCCATGATCCGGGCGAAGTCGCGGTGCCGCCCTACCTCGTTGACGACGAGGAGACGCGGGCCGACCTGGCCCTCTACTACGACGAGATCTCGCGGATGGACGGTGAGATCGGTCGAATGCTGGCCGAACTGGACCGCCGCGAGCTTCGGGAGGACACCCTGGTCGTCTTCCTCAGCGACAACGGGATGCCGTTCCCGCGCGCGAAGGCGACCGCGTACGACGCGGGCATCCGCACGCCGCTGATCGTCTTCTGGCCGGGCGTCACGCCGTCGGGCGCTCGCTATCCGGGCCTGACCAGCGTGATCGACTTGGCGCCGACCCTGCTGGAGGCGGCCGGGGCGGGGATCCCGGAGAGCTTCCAGGGAGAGAGCTTCGCGGCCGCCTTGACCGACCAGACCGCGCCCGGGCGCGAGTACGTGTTCGCGGAGCGCAACTGGCACAACTGCGACGAGCACATCCGAACGGTGCGGGGCGTGCGCTACAAGCTGATCCGCAACGCTTACGCGGAGCTGCCGCTCTGCACGCCGGCCGACGCCTCGCGCAGCGCATCCTGGTACAGCCTGACGGCGCGCCGCGAGGCGGGGACGTTGACGCCGGGTCAGGCGCGCCTGTTCGAGGCGCCACGGCCGGTGATCGAGGTCTACGATCTCGAGGCGGATCCGCACGAACTGGTCAACCTGGCCGGCCGGCCGGAAGTGGAGCGGATTGCCCGGCAGTTGAGCCGGGTGCTCGATGCCTGGATCGAGGAGACGGAGGACTTCCCGCCGAGCCGGAGGCGGCGGGCGGACAACACGGACCGGATCACGGGAGTGAAGTTCAGTCAGCAGGTGCCGCCGCTGGAACCGTAGCGTCGTTGACGGATGCCGCCTTCGGCGGATGCCGGCGGGGACGCCGGCGCACCCAGTAGGCGCTGTCGTACCTAGCGGTCGAGCACTGGCAGCACGATCCTCGAGGGATGCTCCGCCGAGTGGTGGACGGCGTTCCGGGCCACCCGCCATTCACTCTCGTCGTAGTTGTTGCCGCCGGTGTTCAGGTTGCGGTCGTAGCGCGGGAAGTTGCTGCTCGAGACCTCGATCCGGAGCCGGTGGCCTGCACCGAACACGTTGGCGGTAGCGAGCGGTCCGAGTCTTGCCTCGTAAACCTCCCCGGGCACCATGCGGACGTTGCGGTCGAAGCCCTCCCGGTAGCGCATGCGCAGGATCGTGTCGTCCAGGTTGAAGGCGCGCCCGTCTGGATGGACGTCGACCAGCTTGACCGTGAAATCGGTGTCGGGCGCGTCGGAGGAGACGTGGAGGATCACGTCGATCGATCCGACGACGGCCACCGGCTCGGCGAACGGTTCGGTCGTGTAGACGAGCACGTCGGCGCGCGCCTCGATTCCGCGCTGATCGAAGGAGCCGGGCTCGTGTTCGCCCATGCAGCAGAAGGCGCCGCCGTGGGTCGGCACCGGCGAGCCCGGGGCGTAGACGAAGCGGTCGGCGCCGTCCCCGTCGCCGCCGCCGTCCGCCGTCAGCCTGCCGTCGCCGGCGGCGCTGTTCGCGTTGCCGTCGCTGTCCAGGTAGAGGGTCATCGGTTCGACGCCGGCCGGCGGCCAGTCGTCGGCGTTCTGCCAGCCGTCCTCGCCCATCAGGAAGTAGCGGACCTTGGCGTAGCGGTCTTCGAAGCCGTTCGCCTCGGGCCTCGTGAAGCGGTCCAGGAAGCTCCAGAGCATCGCGTCGAAGCCGAAGTCCGTGTCGCCGAAGTTCCGCTCACCGACGACGAGCGGGTTTGTCAGGCGGTACATGTTGCAGTGCAGGCTGGGCGCGATGACCATGTACTGGTGTTCTCGAACCTCCGGGTCGGCGTTCTCACGCGCATGCTGGTAGAGCGCAAGGTTCGGCGAGACCGACAGGTCGTACCAGGAGTTGGCCCAAAGAGCCGGCACACCGAACGGTTCGTCGTCGTGGTAGAGGCCACCCTCGTACCAGCCCGGGTCGTCCGGAGTGCGTGCCGCGAACTCGCCGAAGATCCCCTTCGGGCCTCCGACCGACTCCATCAGCGTCTGGATGGGGAGATGCCACAGGGCCTGCTTCCAGTCGACCTGGGGCATCTTCGCAGCCAGATCGAAGTAGGTCGCGAGCCGTTCCAGGTCCTCGCGGCTGGTGTCCGGCGGGAAGATCGGGCGCTGGGTGTTCTGCTCGCCGAAGAGCCAGACGGCCATCGGAAGCTGGAGCGCGCCGCCGCGGTAGAAGTTCCCCTGCTCGTAGAACGGCCCCATGCGGCCGATGCCGGCGCCCTGGCCCATCGGCACGGCGGCGGCGTGGCCCGGGTGGCGCATCGCGGCCAGCCCCATCTGCCACTCCGCGGTGGACGAGCAGCCGAGCGTGGCGACCCTGCCGTTGGACCACGGCTGGTCGGTGATCCAGGTCAGCGCGTCGTAGCCGTCCGTGCGCGGCCGCCCGAGGATCTCCCAGTCGCCCTCCGAGAAGAACTTGCCACGCTCGTTCTGGATCACGAAGGCGTAGCCGCGCTCGACCGCGTCGAGGCCGAACTTGAGGAGCGCGCTGGGCCGCTCCAGGTTCGGTTCCGGCAGTGGACTGAAGTTGTAGGGCGTGCGCCAGAAGATCGCCGGCACGGGACCCTGAGCTTCCCGCGGCCGGTAGATTTCGGTGGCGAGGCGGACGCCGTCCCGCATCGGTACCATGACCATCCGATCGACTTCAGCGAGACGGTGGAGGTCGGCCCGGCGCACCGGGTCCGGCGTCCGGTGGATCTGGCCGAGGACCGGGGAAGCAACCAGGGCGAGGAAGACAACAGCCGGCAGCAGCTTGATGACGGTTCGAATGTGGGGCATATGACGTTCTCCTGGAGGGCTACCCTGGTTCTTGCGCTGGGCATTCTGCCAGTTGCGGCCGCTTCGGAACCGGCCCACGGCGGGCCCAGGGGCGTCGCCGTGCTCGTAGCCGATGCCGATGACGAGCGGATCGCCATGGTGGGCGAGGCGGTTTCGTTCTGGAACGAGGCCGTCTCGGTTCTGGGACTGGCCGCGCCCTTCTCGAAACCAGGGCGTGACGCTCCTTCGGAGGGACTGCGGCCGTTCGAGAACTACGCCCACCAGCTCTCGCAGCTTGCCGGCCGCCTCGATTCGTCGTTCCCGGGGCCCCAACCGCCGGAAGCGCTCTTCCGGGTCGACGCTGAGGTCGTCGTGCTGCTCTCCGCCCAGAGTCTCATGCCCTTCGCCTGGCCTTACGGCGACGATGGCCGCTACTTCATCGCCATTCCCGCCGGCGACGAGCGCGACAACGTCGTGCGCAACGTGATCGCCCACGAACTCGGGCACGTTCTTGGGCTGAAACACCTGCGGGAGCCGGGCGTTCTGATGTGCCAGCCCTGTGACACCTCGGCGCGCAGCGGCGACCAACCGCGATTCCTGCCGTTGACCGACCTCGACCGCGAGCGACTACGCTCCTTCCTCGGAGGAACCGAACCATGATGCCTGTCTGGACCCGGAGACGCTTCATCGCCACCGCGGCCGCCGCGGCCGCAGGAACCGGTCTTAGCCGTTCGCCGGCGCTTTCCGACGACGGCTGGCGTGCCGGGCCGCTCCAGCATCTGATTCCGGCGGCCAGCCACGACCGGGTGGCGCTCAAGTGCTCATTCGCCGAGTCCCTCGACTTCGTGCCGGAGTTGCGCATCGGCGGCCGCGTGGTCGCGGGCCGGAGCACGGACACGGACAGGCGCTTCTTCTCCTTCGACGCGCCCGGTCTGGAACCGGACACCGAGTACGCGCTGCAACTGCTCGGCGGTGGAGAGGCGCTGTGCGACCCGTGGCCGCTCCGGACGTTCCCGCTGCCCTCGGCCCAGCCCGAGTCGGTCCGGTTTCTCGCCTACACCTGCGCCGGCGGCCACCCCGAGTCGGGCTTCTTCCTGCCGCTGGCCGTTCGCCGCAGGCTGTTGAGGCGGGCGCTCTCCTTCCGCCCGCGGGCTCTGATAGCGATCGGTGACCACATCTACTGGGATCAGCGGACGGTGCTCTACAACCGCAGCGAGGAGCGAGGCCGGCGTTCCCGCGAGTTCTACGAACGAATCGGCTGGCTGGATCTGAGCCTGCCCGCGCTCGGAACGAGCAACGAGATCTCGCTCAAGGCCGCGGTCGGGCCGCAGATCGCAGAGCTGTACGGGGTCATGCTCCGGTCGACGCCTTCCTACTTCGTCAGCGACGACCACGACTACTACGAGAACGACGATGCCGACCCCCAGATGGTCACCCTGCCGCCCGACCGCTACCAGGTGGACTTTGCCCGATTCACCCGCAACGCCTACCTGCCCGAGTTCCTCCCCGACATCGAGCGGCCGCGGGCGATCTCCGGCGCCGGCGCCGGCGACCGGGAGCCCGGCATCTCCGAGGCCTTCGGCACGTTCCGCTACGGCCGGCTGGCCGAAGTCCTGATCTACGACTGCGCCCGCTACCTTTCGCTCAAGGGCGTCCATGCCGGCCTGGTGCCGCCGGAGGCGGAGCACTGGCTGCACCAGCGCACGCGGGACCAGGCGGTCTCGCAGGTGTTCCACGTTCCGTCGCACCCGTTTGGCTGGTCGGCCGGGAAGTGGCGGGAGTGGTATCCGGACGTCGCCGACCTCGACGACGGCGGCGCCACCGTGTCGCGGATCGGCGACTTCGCGGGCAGCAACTTCAGGCTGACGACGGAGCGGGAGAAGTACTTCTGGCAGGAGGGCTGGTGGCGGCAGCATCAGCGCCTGCTGGAGTCGCTGACCTCCCAGCAGCAGCGGGCCGGCATCGTTCTCTCGGGCGACCTGCATGCGATCGGCCACTCCGTCCTCGAACGCAGCGGCAGCATGGATCTCTCGGCCAACCCGGTCCATGCGGTGCTGACCGGTCCGCTGGGCACACTGACCGGCTGGCCGTCGGCCGCGCGGGGGACGCCACCCCTGGCGGCCACCGCGGTGGTGCAGGACGTGCGCGGCGAGACCTTCGAGAAGAACGGCTTCGCGCTCTTCGACGTGACGCCGTCGGAGGTCACGGTGCGGCTGTTCGCGTGGAAGACGGGAGAGCCGGAGTCAGCGATCGACGAGCTCGAGCCGTACCACACGGCTGTCATCCGGCGCGGGTGACCGGGTTGGTCCGCTACTGTTCCGCGGATGTCTGAGTCCGCCAATCGGAAGCGGCGCAGTCGGGGAGGACGTGGCCCCGGCCTGTTCACCCGGTTCCTGAACGCGGTCGAGTTTCTCGGCAACCTGTTGCCGCATCCGGTGACGCTGTTCGCGGTGCTGGCGCTGCTCATCCTGCTGGTGTCCGGGATGGCGGAAGTGCTCGACTGGAAGGTGGCCGATCCGCGGCCCGCCGGCGTCTCGGGCCGCTCCGAGGACGGCGTGATCCGCGCGGTCAGCCTGATGAACCCCGAGGGGATGCGGCGGATCGCCATGAACCTGGTGACGAACTTCACCAGCTTCGCGCCCCTGGGCACGGTCCTCGTCGCCTTGCTCGGGGTTGGCGTCGCCGAACGTTCCGGTCTGCTCGGCGCGCTGCTGCGGGCGCTGGTCCTGGGCGCGCCGCGGAACTTGCTGACCGCGGTCGTGGTCTTCGCCTCGGTGGTCTCCAACACGGCGTCCGAGATGGGCTACGTGGTGCTGATCCCACTGGCGGCGGTCGTGTTCCGAGCGGTCGGCCGGCATCCTCTGGCCGGCCTGGCCGCGGCATTCGCAGGCGTCTCGGGCGGATACTCGGCGAACGTGCTGATCGGCACCGTCGACCCCCTGCTCGCCGGAATCACGACCGAGGCGGCGCGCATCATCGATCCGTCCTACGCGCCCGGCGCGGCGAACGAGATCCCGGCCACCGCGAACTACCTCTTCATGCTGGTCAGCACCTTCATGATCACCGTGATCGGCACCCTGGTGACGACCCGGATCGTCGAGCCCAAGCTGGGAACCTTCGAGCCGAGCCGGGCGGCGGAAGACCTGGAGGATCCGGAAGAAGGCCTGAAGACGCTGTCGCCGGAGGAGAAGCGCGGTCTGAAGCTGGCGGGCTTGACCGTCCTCGTCATGCTCGGAGGACTGGCGCTTCTGGCTCTGCCCGAGAACGGCTGGTTCCGCGACCCGGCGGCGAACGCGCTCCTGATCGACGACCTGAGGCCGATGCTGCGGAGCGTCGTCTCGCTCATCTTCGTCTTCTTCATCGTGCCGTCAATCGTCTACGGCCGGGTCACGGGGTCGGTCCGCAACGACCGTGACGTGATCGACGGCATGGGCAGGGCGATGAGTTCGCTCGGGCCCTACATGGTGCTCGTCTTTTTCGCGGCCCAGTTCGTCTCCTTCTTCAACTGGACCAACCTGGGGACGATCACGGCGGTGGTCGGCGCCGATCTGCTGACCCGGTTCGACCTGACCGGGCCGATCGTGTTCGTACCGTTCATCTTGATGTGCTGCTTCGTCAATCTGATGCTCGGCAGCGCGTCGGCGCAGTGGGCGGTGACGGCGCCCATCTTCGTGCCGATGCTGATGACGGTCGGCTACAGCCCCGAGGTCATCCAGGCCGCCTACCGGATCGGCGACTCGACGACGAACATCATCACGCCGATGATGAGCTATTTCGGTCTCATCCTGGCGGTGGCGATGCGGTACGACCGGAAGCTGGGAATCGGCACCCTGATCTCGACGATGATCCCGTACTCGATCTCCTACCTGATCGGCTGGGTGACGCTGTTCTACGTGTGGGTGTTCGCGCTCGGCCTGCCGGTCGGCCCCGGGTCGCCGACCTACTACACGCCCTGAGCCGGCAGCGGCTTCGCTGACGGCCGCTCCACGGCGCGCCGTCAAGGTCCTGTTACGATGACGCGTTCCGCCCCGGCGCGAGTCGGTGCGGAGGAGGGGAGATCGCCTATGGCCAGACCTGGTCCGACCACTTTCGCGAAACGTCAACGAGAGATGCGCAAGCGCCAGAGGCGCCAGGAGAAGCTGGAACGGCGCGCGCAGCGGAAGATCGAGAAGGAGCAGGCCGCCCTGGAGGCGCCGGAGAACACAACCGGTGAGGACCCGGACATCGCGGGTATCGTCCCGGGTCCGCAGCCGCTACCCGACTGGGACGACTGACCCGGCCGCCTACTGGCCGCCGCCGGACGCCACGGCTTCGGCCTCTTCGGCTCGCGCGCCGGAGAGAATGTTGAACAGGCCGTAGTTGCCCTCGTGGCAGGCGTACTCGTACAGCGCCTCACCCTTCTTCATCAGCAGACGGGCGGTGAAGGGCCGTGTGAAGGTCGCCGGGTCGTTCACTGTGTACTCGTACATCAGCGTGTCCTCGTCGACGCGTCGGAACCTCTCCGTGACGTGCATTCGGTAGGCGTCGCCCACGGCGCCGGCCACGCTGCCGCTGAAGCTGGAGACCAGATCGGAGAAGTTCTTCGTCTCGACGATCAGGGTGTCTCCTTCCCAGCGGCCGCGGGAGTCGCCCATCCACTGCCGCACCGAGTCAGGAAGGTGGGGACGCCCGTCGAGCGGCACGATGCGGGTGTCGTGGACCATCTCATTCAGGATTGCCACGTGGTTCGCGGACTGAAAGATCTGGATGTTCTGGTTGTAGCCGCCGGGCGTGATCGGGGGGCCTGCGTTGAAGCCCAGAATGCAACGCTCGGATAGGCCGCGGTCCTCGTAGCTGTCGAGTCCGACACCACCTACGCGGAGCCGGACTGGGCGGTCGATCGGCTTGTCATCACCGCGGGTCTGGCGCTTGATGCCGGGGAGAGTGTCAGGAAGCCGGCCGTTCGGGGGGTCGATGATCAGCGACGTCCGCAGGTCCTCGACGACTCTGGCGCCACGGTCGAACCAGAAGTTGTTGTAGCCGCCCACCGGGTCCCCGGCCTTGAGTTTCCTCTTCTCCGGGTCGCTGGGCGCGTCGGCGGCGCGCGCTCGCTCGACGGCCGCCGTCTCGATCTCGGCTGCCCTGGCCTCGTCGATCGTCGCTTCCTGGTCCTCCGGCCGCTGGAGGGGCGTCAGCGTGCGGAAGTCCCAGACCCCCGAGATGTCGGGCTTGCCGTCGGCTGCCAGCGGCGGCGTCCAGTCGGCCTCCTGCGCCTGCAAAGCCGGCGCGGCCACCGTCAAGGAGGCAACGACGACTGGAATCCACTGAAGGTGGGAGCGGGTGATTCGGCGGTGACTCATATCGTCCCTCCTCTTGGTGTCGAGAGTTGCCGGCCAGTGTAGCCCGCGCTAGCCCCCGGCAGCCTCCGCGGTTTCGGCCGGCGCGCTGAACAGTCGCTCGACATGCGCTTCCGGCAGTGGCTGCGTCAGCTTGGACACGACATAGGTCCCGGCGATCGAAACGACCTCGCCGACCACCGCGCAGGAGTACGGATTGATCTGGTAGTGCGCGAGCCACTGCGCGATACCTGACAGGGGACCGAGCGAGCCGGGATCGACGATCATCCAGGGCAGGCCACTGCGTAGCAGAACGAAGGTGAGCATGCCGCTGACGAGGCCCGTGTAGGCCCCGGCCAGGGTAACGCCGCGCCACAGGCCTCCGACCACCAGCGGGCCGGCGAAGGCGGCCATCATGCCGCCGGTGCCCACCCAGACGAGCAGCGCGATGTTCATGTCCTGCATCGCCCAGGCCATCCAGGTGCACAGGATCAGCACGATCACGGTGCTCCAGCGGCTGATCACGAGCACCTTGCGGTCGACTTCCTTGTCGCTCAGGTGGGGTGAGTACTTGGGGACGATCGAGCGGCGATAGATGTCGTTGGCGACGATCTGGGACGACGACACGACGAGTCCGTCCGCGGTCGACATGATCGCGGCCAGGATGCCGACGCCGATCAGGGCGGCAAGCCAGGTCGGGAACAGTTCGATGAAGAGCGCGGGGAGCGCCTCGTTCGCATTGCGGCCGGCCTCGAGCAGCTCGGTACCCAGGACGCCGCGGGCCAGGATGCCGCCGAGTCCGAGCATGCCCATGGTCAGCCCGACGGCGAAGGCGAGCTTGACGAAGCGCATCCGGTCGCCGTCGTTCCTGAGCGCCCACACCTTGTTGCCGATGTGCGGGAGCATGCCGAGCGGGATGTGGGCGAACAGGACGCAGGCGATCGCCCACCAGGAGTCGTAGAGCGAGTTCGACTTGTTGAGCGGCCCCACGAGGTTCGGGTCCTGCTCGCGCAGGTTGCTGACCAGGGCGCCGAGCCCACCGTCCATGCCGGATGCGAACAGGAACATGATGATGACGACGACCGCGACGCCGAGCATCATCATTCCCTGGATGCCGTCGGTGAGGATATCGGCGTGGGCGCCGCCGAGAACGACGTACACCAGCAGAACGCCGGAGGTGATGATCAGGGCCGTCAACGGTTCGAGACCGAGCATGATCTCGAACATGACGAGGCCCGACACGAGCTGGCCGGCGATGTAGAAGAACAGGACCAGCGAGAAGATCGAGACCAGCAGGCGGACGCCGTCGCTCCGGTAACGATCGCCGAGGTACTCCGGGATCGAGCGGTTGCCGAACTTGTGGCCCGAATTGGCGACCAGCCTGATCGTGATGAGGACCCCGAAGTAGACCCCCATGGGATAGAGGAACTTGCCCCAGACGCTGGCCATACCGAAGTCGTAGCCGAGGCCGGGACTGCCGAGGAAGGTGGCGCCGCTGGCGGTGGTCGCGGCGAACGCCAGGGCCAGGAAGTAGGGGCCGTAGCTGCTCCGCGCGGTGGCGAAGTCGTCCGCGTTGCTAATCCTCCGGCTGGCGATCCAGCCGAACGTCAGCATGCCGACGATGTAGAGGACGAGGAACATCCACGACCAGGCGAACAGACTCATCGACTACCTCCTCGACAGTTCAGGTGGTTCCTTCGGCCCCGGGCTCGCTCGCAGCGAGCCTCAGTCGACAATCGCTTCGTAGGCCAGGCGCTTGCTGCCGATCCGTGCGGCCGAGGCGGCCTGGAAGTCGCGGCTCTGGATCATGCCGACGACGACCAGGTCCTGCACCGGGTTGATGCCGAACCAGGTGCCGCCGATCCCGTACCACCAGTACTCGCCCCTGGCGCGCTCATGGTCGGTCGCCGGGTTCGGATCGGTGACGATCGAGAAGTCCAGGCCGAAGCGGTTGCCGCGGTAGAGCGGGCCCATGTCGGTGACGCCATCGGGCAGGTGGTTGGTGTGCATCAGCTTCACCGTCTCCGGCTTCAGGATGCGGACACCGTCGAGTTCGCCGCCGTTGGCGAGCATCTGGGCGAAGCGCATGTAGTCCGTCGCGGTGCCGACGAGGCCGCCGCCGCCGGAGAGGAACTTCGGCTTCTCGAGGTACTGCCCGAACTCGACCTTTGCCAGCTTGCCTCCGGTGGACTGGTACATGTGCGAGAAGCGGTCCACCTTGGCGGGCTCGACCCAGAAGGCGGTGTCCTTCATGCCCAGGGGCTCGAACAGGCGCTCGTTCAGGACCTCGTCAAGCGGCTTGCCGGCCAGCACCTCGAGCACGTAGCCCTGGACGTCGACGGCGACGCTGTAGTGCCACATCGAGCCGGGCTGCTGGCGGAGCGGGATCTTTGCCAGCTTGTCGATCATCTCCTCGAGGTTCTGGTTGAAGTCGATGATGCCCGCCTTCGTGTAGAGCGTGTCGACCTGGGACCGCGAGAACAGCCCGTAGGTCAGTCCGGCCGTGTGGCTCATCAGTTCCCGCATCGTCATCGGATGGTCGGCGTCCTCCGTGATCGGGTTGCCGTCCGCGCCGTCCTCCTTAGCGACCTTGAGGTCGGCGAACTCGGGAATGAACTTCGACACGGGGTCGTCGAGCGTGAAGCGGCCCTCGTCGTAGTAGGTCATCAGCGCGACCCCGACGATCGGCTTGGTCATCGAGTAGATGCGGAAGATCGTGTCCTTCTCGACCGGGAGTCCGTTCTCGATGTCCCGCTTGCCGTAGGCGTCGAAGTGGACCACCTTGCCCTTGCGGGAGACCATCGTGACGACGCCGGCGAGCTGGCCGCCGTCGACCATGCCGTGCATGGCCTCGTTGAGCTTCTTGAGGCCGGCCGGGTCCATGCCGACGTCGGCCGGCTTGGCGTGCTGCAACTCGGGCTCGGCGGCGAACGCCGGCGCGAGAACGAAGACCGCCAGCAGCAGGGCAGCGGCGGCGGTGGCGAGCGGGGCGTACTGCCCCCGAGGACGCAATCGGATCACGCGTGGTTCCTCCTTGCGGGGTTGAGCGGAGCGTCGGCGAGCGTACCACTGGGTGCGCCGGCGTCCCCGCCGGCATCCGGCGCGAAGCGCCGGCTTCGGGAGAGTCGGCCGCGCTACCGCAGCCGCAGGCCCGGAATGAGGCAGGGGGTGGAGGCCTTGTACTCCGGGTACGACGGATACCTGCCGGCCGAGATGGACTCCGCGAGCGGTATCGACCCGACGACGAGGCCGATCAGTCCCAGGCAACCGAAACCGGTCCAGTGGAGCCACTCGCCCGACGCCGCGACGGCGAACAGGTAGAAAGCGCACCACATGCCCATCTCGCACAGGTAGTTCGGATGGCGGCAGACTCGGAAGAGGCCGCGATTCATGAACGGTTGAGCGACTTCCTCGCCGGCCGCGACCCGGCGTTTCTTGTCCTGCTGGAAGGCCCACATCTGCTCGTCGGCGACGGTCTCGCCGACCAGGAGGAGAAGGAACAGCCCGGCGGCCACGAAGTCGAGTGCGCCCAGCGGCGTGTCCCCCGCCTCCCAGGCCGCGTGGATCGGCGACGTGAACCACCAGATCAGCAGCATCTGGCCGGGCGCGATGAACGTCGCGTTCATCACCTGGATGGCGACGGGGCCGAAGCGCTCCCTGACGGTGGCCCAGCGGTAGTCCTCGCCGCCCTTCCAGTAGCCCCCCTTGCGGGCGAAGTTGAAGGTGAGGCGTAGCCCCCAGAGCAGCACGAGGAGGGTCATCACGTTGACTCGCGAGAACTCGAAGTCCGTGGAGAAGGCCACGATCAGGCAGTAGACGGGCGGGCAGATCGACCAGAGGCGGTCCACCCAGGAGTACTCGCGGGTGATGACCGAGCTGAGCCAGCAAAGGATCGCCAGGATCACGTACAGGTCGAGCGCGGCGCCCATCGGCGTGCCGACGAGTGGGTGGGGGATGAAGTTGATGTCCGGCATGGGCTCGTTCCTCCTGCCTCAGTCGCCCGATCCGGAACCGGTCGAGGCGCCCGGCGCGCTCTGCTCGATCGCCTCCCGCTCCAGCAGCCGCGCGCCGCGCATGATGTTGCCGAAGGCGTAGTTCCCCTCGTGGCAGGCGTACTCGTAGAGCTTGTGCGAGGTCGCGGGCCACGGGTACTCGCCGCTCCAGGCGGTCTCGTAGGCGGGGTCCTCAACCGTGAACTCGTAGCGCAGGTTCTCGGCGTCGATGCGGCTGAACCGCTCCGTCACCCGCATGTCGCGCGAACCCCTCGAAACCGAGCCGGGGATCTCGCGGAAGTTCGTCGTCTCGACGACCAGCGTGTCTCCTTCCCACCAGCCGATCGAGTCGCCGCTCCAGTTGCGGATCGCGTCGGGCAGGTGCTCCGAGTCGAGCCGGATGATCCGTACGTCGTGCATCCACTCGATCAGGATCATCACGTGAGTGTCCGTCTGCACGATCGTCTTCAGGTTGTTGTACATCCCGGGCATCGATGGAGGACCGGAAGCGCCGCGAGTGAGAATGCAGCGCTCGGCTAGCGGCCGGAGTTCGTGATCGTCGTACGGGCCGACGGGAAGGTTCAGCCACCAGGCCGTGCCCGTGTTCTCGTGCCGGAAGGGCGCGAGGCGCTTGCTCCTCTCCTGGCCGAGCTCACTGAGCGGCGGATAGCGGCCGTTCGGCGGGTCCGTGATGATCGACGTGCGGTACTTGCCGTCGAGCGTGAAGGCGCCCGTGCCGATGTCGACGAAGAAGGCGTTGTAGCCGCCGACCTTGCCGGCCGCCCCGGTGAACTCCGGCGCGTAGATGCCGGTGCCGCCCTTGGGCGGAGCCTCGCGGTTCGGGTCACTCGGCGCGTGGTCCTTGTCGAAGTTCGTCGACCAGTGCTCGGCGAGTGCTTTGGCCTCCTCCTGCGTCAGTTCGAGCCGGTCGCCGAATTGGTCCGGCCGCTGGGCCGGCGTCAGGGTGGCGATGTCGTAGGTGCCCGAGAGGTCGGGACGACCATCGTGCCGCCGCGGAATCTCCTGGGCCTCCGCGGCGGAGGCCGCGAACATCATGAGCGCGGCGGCCGCGGCGATCACCACCAGGGCCCCGATCGACACCAGGGCACTGCCCCAGACCCTCCAGAACGAAGACCTCCGTCGTCTGATCTGCATCTCGACCTCCCGTCCGTTGGCTGTGGGTGGCGGTCAGTCTAGCGCCCGGCTGCTGAAAGCTGCGAAACCACGCGATCTGTGACATCCTCCCCTCGCCATGGCGGAACCGAACTCTCGACTGACGTGGGCGCGCTGGATCGTTCTCGGCCTGATCGGCGCGGGACTGCCCATAGCCGCCTGCCGGCGGTCCCTGTCCGGACCGGTCGACGTGCCGGTGCTGGCCGATGTCGTGACGATCGCCTTCTACGTCCTCGCCATGGTCTGCCTGGCCGTCTCGCTGGCGGCGTCGTTGCCCCGGTCGGGGTAGCTGGTCGGCGTCAGCCGCCTCCGGGGGCCGGGGCCGCCGCCCGGTCGACTACGAACCGCGCCATCTCGCGCGCTTCGGAAGCGTCCGCCTCCGTGTAGAAGCCTGACGGCACGATGTCCGGCGCGCCGTAGAACGCAAGTTCGCGGTCACGGCGCAGGCTCCTGGAGGCGGCTGTGAGGCCCTCCAGGTCGTGTGCCACTTCCGGCGGCAGACGGCTGCGTTCGGCCTCCAGGACGTCCGCCACGTCGTGCACTCTGGGCGGGTCGACGCCGACGGCGTGCAGCAGTCCCTTGAGGGCGAGCTCCACGACCTCCTGCGACTCGCGGACGACATCGGCCCAGCTCTCCGCGTCGTACAGCACGTCGAGAGCGCGAAGTCTGGCCTGGGCGCGGCGAAGATGATCCGCCGCCAGGGCCGGGTTCCGCATCAGGTGGCCTCGGTCCAGTAGGGCTGGCCTTGGGCGACCCGCCGCACGAGCCGACCTTCCGCTATCGCCCGGCGCACGCGGTGGAGATGCTCGGAGACCGAACCGTCGCGGTCGAAGAGCACCTGGCCGTCGATGGCCGCTTCTGCCCAGAGGCCGCTGAAAGTCTCTTCCTCGGGCAGGTGGACGAAGTGCGCGTCGATCGGCCGCCCGTGCCACGCAATTGGTTCGGCGTCCCAGAGACGGTACAGCGCGCGGTCGAGTTCGACGCTTCGGTCGACGACGACGAGCGCGTCGACGTCGGACGCCGCGGTGGCCTCGCCACGGGCCCACGAGCCGTGGAGGAGTACGGCCTTCAAGCTGTTGCCGGCGACGGATGAAGCGCGGGAAAGAAGCGTGACGGCGCCGCCCTCGGCGGTCCCTGCCGACGCGAGACGGCGAACGCAGTACTCGTTTAGAGACACGCCGGCCGCCCGTGCCGCTCCGTCGAGCGCCGCGTGCAGCGAGGGCGGCATTCGTACGAGGAATCGGCCGGATTTTGTCGCTGTGGGGGTAGATGTCGTCATCCGATGACGAATAGTATCACCAAGAACGAGATATCGATATCACACCCAGGGCCCCCGCGTTTCTGACATTCTTGCCGTGCGCGATGGCAGACGAGCGAAGCAACGTCCCACCGCTGGTGCTCTGGGGCTGCAGCACGTCGCGGACGCTGCGCGCTCACTGGGCACTCAACGAACTGGGGCTCGACTACGAGCACCGGCCGATCGGTCCACGGACGGGCGAGACCCAAACGGAGGAGTTCACGAAGCTCAATCCGCGTCAGAAGATCCCGTTGCTGCAGGACGCAGAGCTGACGCTCGCCGAGAGCGCGGCGATCGTGAACTACCTGGCCGTGACCTACGGCGAGCCGTTCGGCCTGATGCCGGCCGCGGGAACGGAGGAGCGTGCGCGGTACGACCAGTGGGCGTTCTTCGTGATGATGGAGCTCGACGCCCACACGCTCTACGTGATCCGCAAGCACCGCGACCTCGCTTACCTCTACGGCGAGGCTCCGGCGGCGATCCAGACCGCGAGCGAGGGCTTCGCCAGGCAGTCGGCGGTGGCGGAACTTGAGTTCGCTGACGGGCGGGAGTTCCTGCTCGGCGACCGGTTCACGGGCGTCGACATCCTCCTTTGCAGTTGCCTGGACTGGGCGGTTGCCTACGGTGAGCCGATCGGTGAGCGGCTGGCGGCCTATCGCGATCGTCTGAACCTGCGCCCCGCCTACGTCCGGGCGGCGCAGGCGAACTTCTTCACCCGGCCCGAGTTGCTGCCGCCGTCGCTTCAGGGCGACGTCTGATGTCCCCGCTTGCCATCAAGATCGTCGCCGGCCTGTCGATCTTCGGGATCGCCATCGTCGGCGGCATGATCCCCATCCTCGTCGCCAGGCAGCAGGCCAGCCGGCGCTACCTCTCCCTGGGCAACGCGCTGGCAGGGGGGATCTTCCTCGGTGTCGGGTTCGTCCACCTGCTGCCCGAGGCCGATGAAGCGCTACGGAAACTGGTCGACTATCCCCTGGCGCCCCTGCTCGCGGCGCTTGGAGTCGGTCTGCTGCTGTTGGTCGACCGGGTCTTCCTCGAGAGCCGCAACTCGATGCTGGGCCGGGAAGACGAGCGGACGAGGCCGCCCTTCTACGCCTTCGTCCTGCTCATCGTGCTGTCCGTGCACTCGATCATCGCCGGGATGGCTCTAGGGCTTCAGCCGGAAGCCGCGGCCGCGCTCGTCGTCATGCTGGGCATCCTGTTCCACAAGGGATCGGCGGCGTTCGCGCTGATCGTGACCGCCCACTCCGCGGGCAACCGGAAGCTGTGGCAGACGCTCTGGCTCTTCTCGGTCATGACGCCGCTCGGGATCGTGTTCGGCACTGTGGCGGGACAGGTGTTCGAGGGGAGAACGGCCCTGATCTTCGAGGGGAGCTTCAACGCGGTCGCCGCCGGCACGTTCATCTATGTGGCGGTGATGGACGTGCTGGACGCGGAGATGTCGAGGGAGCGGGACCGGATCGCCCAGTACGTCCGGAGCTCCCTGATGGGCGAAGACGACGTTCCGATGCCCGAGCAGGACCGCGACCGGGCGCTCAAGTTCGCGCTGGTGATGATCGGCATTGGAACGATGGCGGTGATGGGCCTCTGGCATCAGCACTCCCACCTCGGCCACTCGCACGGTGACGACGGTCACGCTCACGAGGAGCAGGTGGAGCACGACGATCATGCTCATGACGAGGATGCCGGGCATGACGATCATGATCACGAGGACGGTAACGCTGGCGGCCAAGAGGAAGGCGACGCTGGCGGCGGCGGCGACGATCACGACGAGGCGGGCGAGGACCACGAGGATCATGACGACCATGATCACGAGGACCACGCGTCGGTGCTCGGGCCGCCCGGGAGAGTCGGGCTACTGCCGGAAGCAGGTGCGCTGGCCGTCTAGCGTGTCGACGTCGGAGCCGAGCTCGCCGGTGGCCTCGGCGCCGTTCTCGCTCAGGAGGAAGGCCACCAGGTCTGCGGATGCCGCCGGGCCGATCGTCCCCTCCCGGCCCTGCGGCATCGTCTCGCGGATCGACCGGTAGAGCCCGCTGGCGGCGCGGTTCTGCCAGTAGCTCGTGAAGCTGCGGCCGGCGAGCGCCGCGCCCTGGGTGCCGCCCCGCAGCGTCGGTCCATGGCACTCGGCACACTCTTTCTGGTAGAGAACGGCGCCGCGCTCGGCCTGCTCCACCGAGAACGTGGCGCAGGGCGCCGACGCCTCGAGCAGGGGAGCGTCGATCATGACCACCGGCGGCGGTTCGGTGACTGCCGCTGTGACGGTCGGCTGCTCGATCGGACCGCGCCCGGCGGTGTCGGACAGCTTGAAGGCGTAGAGCAGGTTCGCGCCTGAGCGTGCGTTCAGGTTCCCGAGGCGGTTGAAGAGGCCGCTCAACAGGTCGCCGCCGCCCGCGCTCACCGCGACGTACTGCTCGCCGTCCACCGCGAAGCTGACCGGGAAGCCGCTGACCGGTCCGCCGAGCACCGTCTCCCAGAGGATGTCGCCGGTCTTCGCGTCGAAAGCCCGGAAGCGCCGGTTCGTGTTCCCGGCGAAGACGAGGCCGCCGCCCGTCGTCAGCACGGACATGACGCCGGCCGGCTCCTCGAAGCGCCACAGGGACCTGGCCGTGCGTGCGGAAACGGCGTCCAGGCGCCCGACCGTCGTCTTGTTCGGCGCCAACCGCATGTTGAAGGCGATGCCGTAGCCCTGAGGCGGCCCCTCGCCGGTGCCGGTGATGGTCGGCGACATGCAGACGTCCTGGAGCGGCGCGTAGACGGCCTCGGTCACCGGGCTGTAGGCCGCGGTCGGCCAGTCCTTGCCGCCGCTCGCCGCCGGGCAGACGACGCCGTACTCCTCGTCCCGGGCCTTGGGGATGACCTCCTCGTTGACCGTGACCGTGCCGGTGTGCGGGTCGATGTGGGTGATCACGTTCTGGAAGACGGTCTCCCGCGCCCACAGGAACTCGCCGGTCTCCCGGTCGAGGGTCCAGAAGATGGCGGTCTTGCCGGGGAAGCCGGTCATCACCCTCCGCCGGGCGCCGCGTTCGAGGGTGGGATTGATGGACCAGGCGGCCTCGTCGTCCGGCTCCATCTCCAGGTCGACGAGGATGCGCTCGAAGGGGTGGTCGAGGTCCCAGTTGTCCCGCGGCAGGTGCTGGAAGTACCAGGCGAGCTCGCCGGTGTCGGCGCGGAGCGCGAGGGTGCTGTTCGAGTAGAGGAGCGACCCGGCGCCGCTGCCGCGCAGGACCTCCGGCGACGGCGCGGGCACCGACGTGCCCCAGTAGACGAGTCCGAGGTCCGGGTCGTACGAGCCGACGTGCCAGGCGCCGACGTGGAACCGGCGCTCGAGCGGCAGGCCGCCCCAGGTTTCGTCGCCGGGTTCACCGGGCCGGGGGATCGTGTGGAAGCGCCACAGCTCCCGGCCGTCCTCCGCGTCGTGCGCCGTGAGGTAACAGCCGCCGGCGACGGACATGTTGCAGGAGCGCCCGCTGATCACCTTGCCGTCGGCGATGATCGGGCCGGAGGAATGGGCGATGCGGCTGTCGCCGACCCGGGTTTCCCACACGAGCTCGCCAGTGTTTGCGTCCAGGCGGATGATGAAGGCGTCCATCGTGGCGACGAACAGGCCGTCCTGCCAGATCGCGATGTTGCGCGTGATCCGGCCCAGACCCTGCCCGAAGCGCCGTGCGGGGTCCGCCCCTTCCGGGTCGAGGTAGTTGTGCTCGCGGCGGTACTCCCAGATCAGGTCGCCGGTGCGCGCGTCGAGGGCGTGGATCACGTCTCCCGTCTGCGGCAGGTAGACGATGCCGCCGCGCACGAGCGGCGTCGCCTCGTTGGGGCCGTCTTCCATGGGCGCCGCCCAGGCGAAGTCGAGTTGGCCGACGGTTTCGGTGTTCACCGCGTCGAGCGCACTGAACGCCCAGGCGGACAGGTTGCCGCGGAAGCTCAACCAGTCCCCGTCCGGCGTGGCGGCCAGTTCGGCGTCGGTGACCGGTTCGATCAGGGGGCCGGACTGACCGTGTACGGAGCCCAGTGCCAGTAACGCCTGAAGTACGGCGGTCGTTACCACGCTGGCCAGTCGCACACCGCCCGGTACACGGTTCGAACTCATGTCACGCTCCCTGATCGTTGGCAGACGGGTACCTGCCTTGTCCGTGGTCGGGGCGGAGCATAGCGGGATGCCGCTGGTACGATGTTTGACGCATCGCCAGCCCAGACAGTCGGAGGAGGACCGATGAACCACACGATCTCGGGAGTGCTTTCTCGCTCCGTGCTCACCCTGGGCCTCGCGGCCCTGATCGCGCTCCCGGCGGTCGCCGCCGAAGACGACACTCCCCGCATGGCGGACGGCAAGCCCGATCTCTCGGGCTTCTACAACATCGCCACCCTGACGCCGCTTCAGCGGCCCGCGCGGTACGGCGACAACCTGTTCCTGACCGCCGAGGAGGCGAACGCGATCGAGGAGGAAGAGCAGGCGCTGCTGGCCAGGGCCAACGAGAAGAGCGACCCGAACCGCGCCGCTCCGTCCGACACGGGCGCGGCCCCGGTCGGCTTCGACGACTCCCAGCGCGAGAACCTGGGCGCCGGCAACGTCGGCGGCTACAACGCGTTCTGGATCGACCGCGGCTCGAGCGCCGTGTCGATCGACGGCGCCTACCGGACTTCGATCATCTCGGAACCGGCGAACGGCCGGATGCCGCCGATCACGGACGCCGCCAGGGAGCGCCGCGCCGCCCGGCGGGCTCTGACGCCGTTCCGGGCCAACAAGGGCGTCGCCTGGTGGATCCAGGAAGGAGGCGCCGACGCGCCTGGGCCGTACGACGACATCGAGCAGCGGCCTCACGCCGAGCGCTGCATCATGGGTTTCGGCTCGACCCAGGGACCGCCGATGCTGCCGGCGCTCTACAACAACCACAAGCGGATCGTGCAGACCGACACCCACGTGATGATCCTGGTCGAGATGAACCACGACGCCCGGGTCGTCCGTCTGAACTCCGAGCACGACGACCCCGGCGTCCGCAAGTGGCTGGGCGACTCGATCGGCTGGTGGGAAGGCGACACCATGGTCGTCAGCACGAAGAACTTCGGCGACCGGCCGGGCCTGAGTTCGGCTTCGCGCGACCTGCACGTCACGGAGCGCTTCACCCGGCTCGACGCGGACACCCTCCACTACGAGTTCACCGTCGATGACCCGTCGACCTGGGCCCAGCCCTGGCAGGGCGACTACGTCTGGCCGGCGACCACGGACAAGGTCTACGAGTACGCCTGCCACGAAGGCAACTACGCGATGGGCAACATCATGCGCGGCGCGCGGCTGCTTGAATCCGAAGCGCTGGCGGCCGCCGCCGGAACGGGCGGCGGTGAGTAGGCGCGTTAGCTACCCGAGCCCCAGCTCCTTCATCAGCTCCGCCTCCGTCACTCGCGGGCGGTCGTCGGCGAAGTCGTAGCGGTCGGGCCTGGCGTCGCTGTAGATGTGACGGTCGAGCTGGAAGCCGACTGCGTCGTCGAGGGCATCGACGCTGACGATCAGCATGCCCTCCGGCTCGTGGGCGAGCCGCCAGAAGAGGCTCGATCCGCACCTTGAGCAGAAGCCGCGCTGGGCCCAGGGTGTACCCTGGTACCAGGTCAGGCCGTCGTCGTTCAGCCACTCCGTGTTGGGTTCGGGACAGTGGACGGACATCAGCGGGCCGCCGGACCAGCGGCGGCACAGGCCGCAGTGACAGACGCTGTAGGTGCGCTCGGGCACGTCGACCTCGAAGCGGATCGCGCCGCAGAGGCACTGGCCGCGCATTCTGTCGGCGGCCGTTTCGGACTCAGTCATCGGTTTCTCCTGTTTCCGGCGAAGCCACCTGGAACGGCACGGACGCCATCTGGCGGTCCCAGAAGAGCGCCAGACGGCCGCCTTCCGGCGTCACGTCGAGGAATTGCCAGGACAACTGCTCGAAGGACATGGGCAGCGGCTGAAGCGTCATGTCGGTGCGCAGCACGTCCCTGTCCGGCGTATAGCCGTAGGCGCCGAAGAGCGCCGTCCGGTCGTGGTAGTCGTAGCGCTCCTGTGCCGGCCACTCGGAGATGATGAGGATCCACTGCTCGGGGCCGAGCTGGATGAACATCGTGTACTCGCCCGGATCGAGGCGGGTTTCGTCGATGACCAGCGGCAGCTCGGTGATCAGCCGGGTCGTCAGGTTCGCGCCCGCCCGCCACACAGGCGCGCCGTCGTTGAGGAAGGCGATGAAGTCGGGCGGTCCGAAGATGTCGCGACCACGGCGCAGAGGCCGCCCGTACCTGACTTCGATCCAGCCGCCGTTGACGTAGCCGGACCGAGGGTCAAAGTAGCCGCCGATCTGGGTCGCGGCGGCGCCCGCCGGGCTGGCCGGCCGGTCCTGGGCGGTGGCGATGGCGCCGCCTGCCAACAGTTCGGTACCCGCGAGCACGGAGGCTGCGACTGCGAGGCGCGCGGCGTGGCCGAATCCCAGGAGACCGGCGCTTCGCGCAGGATGCCGGCGAGGACGCCGGCGCACCCGGTTTCTACCGCACAAGCGGCTCGCCGCCACGGACCTGACCGGGGCTACTTGACGGCGTCGAGCGTGATGTCGAACGACTGGCCGGTGGGCGTCTCGATCGAGATGACGAACTTGTCGTCGGCAGGACGGCTGTAGGCGAGCTTGGCCAGAACTGCCGCTCCTTCGCCCGTGTTCTCGAAGCTGATCATCCGGTCCTTCGACTCGACGACCTTCATCACCAGGAAGCCGTCGTAGCGCGGCTTCATGCCGGGGTCCCACTGCTTGAGGCGCAGCACCAGGGAGTCGTTTTCTTCCTCGATCGAGATCAACTCGATCATGTTGGTCGTGCCGTCGGGCGAGAAGCCGCGGACCCGGGCCACCATCGAGCCGTTCTTGGGTATGGCCCAGTTCTCTTCCAGCGCCGGGCCGCTCCAGGTCCCGGTCATCCAGGCCAGATCTTCGACCCTGGGGCCGTGGTTGTCGGCGGCGGCGGCAGTCACGGATAGCAGACTAGCGATCAGCAGAACGAAGAGCGTGCGGCGCATGGATTGTCCTCCAGGGAGTTGAGCCGCCGACCATAGCAGCGGGCAGTGGTGTCTACTCGGAACCGCCGCCGCCGGTGGACGCGCCGTCGCTTTCGAGGGCTTCCTCCTCGAGCAGGCGGGCGCCGCGGAGGATGCCGCCGAGTGCGTAGTTGCCTTCGTGGCAGGCGTACTCGAAGACCTTGTTGGTGCTGGCCGGCCACGGGTACTCACCGCTCCAGGGCTCGGTCCAGGTGTTCGGGTCGTCGACGGTGAAGCCGTAGAGCAGGGTGTCCTCGTCGATGCGACTGAACCGCTCGGTGATCACCATCTCCTTCGAGCCCTGGGTGAAGCTGTAGTCGTCGCCGAAGTTCTTCGTCGTGACCACCAGGGTGTCGCCCTCCCAGCGGCCGACCGACTCGCCGAGCCAGCTCTCTACGTTGTCGTCGTGGGCGGAATCGATGCGGATGATCCGCGCGTCATGGTTCATCTCGACCAGGATCATCAGGTGGCTATCCGTCTGCACGATCCGCTTCATGTTGTTGTACATGACGGGCAGCGCCGGCGGCCCGGCGGTGGAGCCAAAGCCCAGCAGGCAGCGCTCGGCGTGCGGGCGCAACTCAGGGTCGTCGTACGGGCCGAACTCGCGGTCGATCCACCAGGCCGTGCCGGTGTTCTCGTGGCGGAAGAGCGCGGACTCGGCGAGCCGCTTCCTGGCGCCATCGGTGAGCGCCGGCATCCGGCCGTTCGCGGGCTCCGTGATGATCGACGTGCGGTACTCGCCATCGAGCTGGAAGTTGCCGTCGCCGATGTCGACGTAGAAGGCGTTGTAGCCGCCGACCTTGCCCGCGGCGCCCGTGAACTCGGGCGCGTAGATGCCGGTGCCGCCCTCCGGCGGCGCCTCGCGATTCGGGTCGCTTGGCGCGTAGTCCTTCTCGAAGTTCCGTCGCCAGTGGTCGGCGATCGCCTGCGCCTGTTCGGGCGTCAGAGTCAGGTTGTCGCCGTACTGCTGGGGCCGCTGCAGCGGCGTCAGGGTGGCGATGTCGTAGGTGCCGGAGAGGTCGGGCTTGCCGTCGTGCCGGCGGGGGATGTCGTCGGACGCGACGATGGCGCCGGCCGCGAAGGCGAGCAGGGTGGTGAGGATGAGAGTGCGTCGTGCCATGTGCGGCGTCCTCCGGGTTCTGGTTGCGGACTGTGTTCGGGCATCCTAGGAGATTGCGGCGCGGAACGCTACGCGTGACGCGGCGCAAGCTCCTGGGTGAGGACGGGATGGGCCGAAACACCGAGCCTGCGAGGCGTTTCGGGGCGGTAGCCGGAAACTGGCTGGCCGGTCAGGATGCTTCGGCTACGACGATCCGGTCGGTCGTCGTGTCGCGCCGGATCTCGAACCAGCGCCGGCAGCCCTGGGCATGGAACCAGCGCTCGGTGACCACGCCTTCCTCGTTGTCGTGGTGGAAGGCGAAGTCCAGATCGCGCTCGTCCGGGTCGGTCAGGTGGTCCGGTACGCGCCGGATCTCGCCGTGGACGAACTCGTGGACCGAACGGTCGCCGCAGGTTGGGCAGGGGATGCGCAGGCTCATCGTCAGTGCGTCCCCGCCGACCCGCGGTCCGCCATCGTGCGGTCGCGGGCGAAGCGATCGAGCCCGAACGGCGCGATCAGTTCCGGCACCTCCCCGGTCGCGATGAGTTCCGCCATCTGCTCGCCGCCGGCGGGAATCGCCTTGAAGCCCCAGGTACCCCAGCCGGTCGTGATGTAGAAGCCGGGCACGCCCGTGTGCCCCATGATCGGCGAGTAGTCGGGGCTCATGTCGCAGACGCCGGTCCACTGCCGCAGCACTCGCAGGTTCGACATGAACGGCAGCAGGCGGAGCGCGCGGCGGCAGACGTCCTGCACGAAGTCGTGGCTCGAGCGGTACGAGAAGCTGGGTTGCGGGTCGATCTCGGCGCCCAGGAGCATCTCGCCGCGGGCGGTCTGCGAGGCGTAGAAGAAGAGCTCCGACGAGGCGACGATGGGCCCGAACTGTCGCTGGTAGTGGTTCGTCACGAACGCCTGGAGCCGGTGGGTGCGGATGGGAAGGCGAAGGCCCGCCATGGCCGCGATGCGGCTGACGTGGCCGCCGACCGCCGAGACGACGGCGCCGGCGGCGACGTCGCCGGCCGCGGTCCTGACGCCGGCGACCCGCTCGCCGTCGAGGATCAGGCCGTCCACCGGCGTGTTCTGGTGGACGTGGGCGCCGCGTTCCATCGCGCCTTCGGCGAGCGCCCAGACCACGCGGTCGTGGCGGGCGGTGGCTCCCTGCGGATGGTAGGAGGCGCCCAGTACCGGCCAGCGGCCGCCACCCGACATGTCGAGCTGCGGGCAGAGTCCCTTGACCTGTTGCGGCCCGACGAACTCGGTTTGGGCGCCGAACTCGGTGTTCAGCTTCGCCCGCATCCGTTCGGCCCGCACGGCGCCCTCCGAGTGCGCCATCCACAGAATCCCCTTCTGTTGGTGCATGAGCCAGCGGTCGGTTTCTTCTTCCAGGCCCCGGTAGAGGTCGACGCTCCGCTGGTAGAAGCGGACGGCGGCCGGGATGCCGTAGTTGGCGCGGATGATCGTCGTGTTCCGTCCCGAGTTGCCGCCGCCGATGTAGCCGCGCTCGAAGACGGCGACGTTCGACATTCCGTGGCGCGTCGCCAGGTAGTAGGCGGTGGCCAGCCCGTGTCCGCCGGCGCCGACGATCACGACGTCGTAGCTCTTCTTCGGCGGCCGCCAGGTCAGCTTCATCTGGCGCTCGACGAACTCGTTCATGCGGCGTCCCCGTCGGTCTCGGCGAGCGAACCGGTCAGGCGGCGCTGGAAGGCGTCCGCGAAGGGGGCTGGCGTCAGGATCAGGGTCCTCCCGGGTTCGAACCAGAGTTTCGCCGGGATGCCGGCGACCTCGCCCTGGGCGAGGGCCGGCCGCGCGTCGGGCCTGCGCCACTCGCACTCGCGGTCCAGGAACCGCTCGGCGGTGGCGTCCTCGAGCCAGACGTAGCTGAACGCGGTTTCGCGTTCGACGATCGCGTGCGAGTCGTCGTCGACCTCGAAGTCCGGCGACGCTGCAACCAGGAGTTCGTCGGGAGCGGTGCGGAAGGCGAGGGCGCCGGCGAGCCAGGGCGGCTGCTCGATCAGCGCGTCGAGAGCCGCAGACGTGGCCGACACGCGGGTCGCTTCGAGCCGGCGCAGCCTTGGCCGCCCGGTTGGGGCTTCGGCGGCGAGATCGGTGGCCTCCGGACGGGCAACCGGGAACTCGCGGAGGCTCTGCGGCGACTCGCTGGTTATCTCGACCGTCACCCGCGCCCGTTCTCCATCCGCGTCGTAGGTCGGGCCGTCGACGCGCCGGGCGGTTCGTCCGTCGACCGTGACCTCGCGGGGCAGGTTGCCCTCCGCGTCCAGGTAGAGCCAGCCGAGCATCGGCCTGCCACCGCCTGCCGTCGTACCGGCATCGGAGGTCACGTAGCCGGCGTAGCGCTCTCCGTCATGGATCGCCGCGCCCTCGGCGGACGGGTCTTCGGCAGTTCTTCTCGGCGGAGGATCCTCCGCCCGGAGTGCGGCCAGCCGCTTGTCGAGCGGTCGTTTGTTCGTCCGCAGGATGGCCTGGCGGCCGACGAAGTCGCCCTTGTTCAGGTTGACCGCCCACTCGTGGGCCAGCCGGCGCGGGGTCGAGTCGTAGTCCGTGTCCTGGCCGATCACGATGTGGCCCTTCTCGAGCCGCAGCCGGAGCAGGGTCTCGAGCCCGTGGGGCTGGACGTTGAACGCGGCGCCCGCGGTCAGCAGCCGCCGCCACAGGGTGCGGGCGTCGGCGGCCGGATGGTGGAGCTCGTAGGAGAGTTCGCCGGTGAAGCTCAGGCGAACGATTCGGCAGTCGACGCCCGCAACGCGCACGTGCCGGTGGCGGCCGAACGCGGGAAGCTCGCGGGCGCCGGCACGCACGAGCAGCCGGGCCGCTTGGGGTCCCGTCACGTTGATCGCAGCCAGCGACGCCGTCTGGTTGAGGATGCGGACATCGCAATCGAAGGCCTCGGCCCAGTCGCGCAGCCACAGCTCGAAGAAGCTGGAGCCACCGGAGGTCGAGGTCAGGAAGAAGCGGTCGCCGGCGTCCTCGTCCGCTTCCCGGCAGAGCATCCCGTCGTCCAGCAGGTAACCGCGTTCGTCCAGCATGAGGACGTAGCGGCAGCGGCCGGGACGGATCGTCGCTACCTTCGTGGGAACGATCCGCTCCAGGAAGGCTTCGGCGTCCGGCCCGGAGATCGCCATCTTGCCGAGCGAACTCACGTCGCCGAGCGAGACGCGTTCCCGCACCGAGCGGTACTCATCGTCGTTCCGGCCGTAGGTCCAGGGCCGCCACCAGCCGCCGGCGCGGTCCATTCTCGCGCCGCGGCTCAGGTGCTCGTCGTGGAGAGGCGAGCGAGCGGTCACGGCGGTGTGCGCGCCGGCGGCCAGTTCGCGCACCGTCAGTTGCCGGTTGAGCGGCCGGGCGGTGAACGCGGGCTGCAGCCGGCCACCGCGCTCCAGCAGGAAGCTGCGCAGGTAGGGCAGGCAGACGCCGCCCTGGCAGGTACCGGTGCCGGCTAGCGTCGCCCGTTTGATCAGCTCCATCTCGTGGAAGCCGCGCTCCCACACGCCGTCGAGGTCGGCGACGGTGACGCCGCTGCACGGGCACACCGTTCCCTCCCGAGGGCAGGGCGGCAGTTCGGGTTCCCTCGCGGCGCCGCCGACGACTCGCACCGGCAGGTCCGAGGCCATCCGGGCCAGCGCGTTGCGCGGGCTGCGGCCGAGGCTGACTACCGCCGTGTCGCATTCGATCCGTTCTTCGGCGGCGTCGGCGTCGCCGTGGCGCCGGAGGACCACCGCCTCGATGCGACCGTCGCCCTCGAACCGGACGAGCTCCCAGCCGCCTTCGCCGACCGGAAAGTGGGCGACCAGCGAGTCGGGCGGCGGGCCCGCCGGCCTCTCACCCACGGCGACGGCGCGACCCAGGTCGATACCGGCGGTCACGAGCGCCGCGGCTGCCCGCGCCGTGACGAGTCCCTCCAGATCGCTGCCGGGAACGACAGGCTGAAGCTCCGCCGCGCCGGTGGCGACGACGATCTCGCGCCGCGGATGGACGTGGAGCACGCACCCCGCCTGATCGGAGGCGACGACCAGCGGTCCGGGGTAGACCCCGGTCACGTGCTGCCCCTCGCGCGCATTCAGGGTGACCACACCCAGGCCTCCATCCCTGGCCTCCCGCGCGGCCTCGCGCCCCGAGTCACCCTGTCCGATCACGACCGTGTCGCAGTGGACATGCTGCACCGGCGCCGCGTCCCCGGCCGATGTCGGCTCGTCGGACAGCAGGGCCGGTTCCTCGCCTCCCAGATGATCCCGCTGTACGACCATCCCGTCTCGCGCCGGGACCTGGCAACTCCGCGTGTAGGCGACGCCGTCAACCGTCACCAGGCAGTTCGGGCAATCCCCGCCGAGACACAGGCAGCCCCCGCCGGTCGGGTGTACCCCGATCCGGAGCATCGCGACCAGCAGGTTGTCGCCCGCCCGGGTTTCGACTCGCTGCCCGTCCACCAGAAAAGTCGCCATCCGAACGGATGGTACGACGGTTCCGGACGTGAACAGCAACGCCGGCCAGCCCGTGCGGCTCAGGAGGGGGTCAGCCGCCAGGTGCGTCTGAACGAGCGACTGCCGCCGACCTCTCCGTAACCGGCGACCGACCGGAGCGAGTGAAGCCGAGTGCGCGCCCCACCCCTCCATCACCTCTCAAGCGCGCACGTCATCCTGGCGGCTGACCCCCTCCTGAGCCGTACGGGCGGGGCAGCGGACCGACGGCGCTACGATTGCGGCCGGCACATGACCGCTTCCCTCTCCGCCACCCTCGAAGGTCAGGTGATTCTCGTCACCGGTTCGACCCGCGGCATCGGCCGGGTGACCGCCGAGGCCGCGGCCGCGCGCGGCGCGACCGTCGCCGTGCACGGGCGGGAACTCGCCCAGGTCGAGGCGGTCTGCGGCGAGATCGGTTCGGAGAGCGTCCTGCCGCTGGCGGCCGACTTCGACGATCCGGCCAACGCCGCGGCCCTGGTCGAACAGGTGGTCGAGCGCTTCGGCCGGATCGACGGGCTGGTCAACAACGCCGGGGGAGGCCGCCCGGTCGCTTTTCGCGGCCTCGACCTGGATTCGTGGCGCGCGACCCAGCGCGTGAACCTGGAGTCGACGTTCGCCGCGTCCCGCGCCGCCTACAAGGTCATGCGCAAGGCGAAGGGCGGCAGCATCGTCAACATGGCTTCGCTTGCGGCTCACGGCCCGGGAGCGTGGATGGGCGCCGACTACGCCGCGTCGAAGGCGGGCATGGTCAGCCTCACCCGCAGCCTCGCCCTCGAGGCGGCCCGCTTCGGGGTGCGCTGCAACGCCGTGTCGCCCGGCTTCATCGAGACGGATATGACGACCGAACTGTCGGACGACCAGCGGCAACGGCTGCGAGTACCGCTCGGTCGTCTGGGGACGCCGGCGGAGGTCGCCGCCTGCGCGGTGTTTCTGCTTTCGTCGGAGTCGTCGTACGTCACCGGCCAGGTGCTTCACGTCAACGGCGGGTTGTCGATGTATGGCTGAACCCCGTCGCGTCGCGGTCACCGGCCTCGGCGTCGCCTGCGCCATCGGTACGGACATCGAGTCGTTCGGGATCGGCCTGTTCGCCGGCCGGGGCGGCATCGCCGGGCTCCAGTCGCTCGACACGTCGGAGATGAAGGTCGGCATCGGCGGTGAAGTCGATCCGGACTTCGTTCCGGCCGGGCTGAAGCGCCTGCGCCGTCGACAGACGGACCGGGCAGTCGACCTGGGCCTGGTGACCGCCGCCGAGGCGCTGGAGGACGCGGGGCTCATCGACGGCGCTCCGCCCTACGAGCCGCAACCCGTCGCGGTCATCCTGGGCACCGCGGTCGGCGCGGCCGAGAGCAACACGACGCTGCAGCAGCGCTTCGCGGAGCGCGGCGTCCGCGGACTGCGGCCGACCAGCGTGCCCCGGGTCATGGACAACGCGATCTCGGGCGGCATCTCGATCCACTTCCGGCTCACGGGAGCGAACTTCGTCGTCATCTCGGCCTGTACGTCGGCGACCAACGCGATGGGCACGGCCTACCGGATGGTGAGGCATGGCTACGCCGATACGGTTCTGACCGGCGGCGCCGACGGCTTCTTCGACCCGTTCTACTACGGCGTCTGGAACAACCTGGGCGTGATGTCGAAGAACCCCGATCCGGCGCGGGCCTGCCGGCCCTTCGACGCCGGCCGTGACGGCTGCGTCCTCGGAGAGGGCGCCGGCATGCTGGTGTTCGAGTCGTGGGACCGGGCCCGCGGCCGGGGCGCTCGGATTCGAGGCGAGATCGTGGGCTATGGCGAGTCGTCCGACGCTAGTCACATCACCAGCCCGAGTGCCGAGGGCCAGGCCGTTGCCATGCGGGCGGCTCTGGCGGCCGCCGGAATCGAACCGGCTGATCTCGGTGCGGTGAACGCCCACGGCACCGCCACGCTGGCGAACGACGTCTGCGAAAGCGAGTCGATCTGCGCGGTTCTCGGCGCCGCCGCCGAAGACGCGCCGGTCTCCGCCAACAAGTCCTACTTTGGCCACACGCTGGGAGCTTCGGGGGCGATCGAGTCGATCGCGGCCCTGCTCGGCATCGAGCAGGGCCGGTTGCCGCCGAACCTGAACCTCGAGAATCCCGACCCGGAATGCCACGTTCGGCTGGTGGGCGGCGATGCGGAGCCGCTCGAACGGCCCTTTGTGATGAAGAACAGCTTCGGCTTCGGAGGCAGTAACGGCGTCCTGGTGCTGGGTCCCGGAGAATAGGGACAGATCAGATAGAGCTGATCTATCTCCAAAATGGGAGATGCGCAAGCTCGGTTGCTCATCGGCTAGCATGTCGAACGCGCAAGTGGGGCCGGTGTTGAGAGGTGTGCGACTGGTGTATGGCTACGAACCCGAGGTCTTGACCACCGTCGGGTCGAAGGTGGCGTCCGAAACTCGATGAGAGTTCCGTCGGCGTACTCGGAGTCGTACCCACGGGTCCGTCCCTCCGATCCGGAGGGTGTGGACAGCTACATCCGCCACACGACCATCGGCGACCCCGAACTCGACGCGGTCCTCGAGGAGCTCTCCGATCTGCCGCCAGCGGATCTGCACCGTTACATTCGCGCCATCATCGAGTGGGAGGGCGACACCTTGTGCACCGCGCCCCGGGTGCTTCGCGACTTCTTCGACACCCTCGAAGAACCGACCTGGCTGGACTGGGACGGCCTGGAGCCGGGAATTCGCACGTTCTACAAGAACGCGGATCTCATGTTGGGCGCGTTCGTCACCGGCGTGCTGGTCGAAGGCTTCTCGACCTTGATCGCCAAGTCCTTCAGCATCACGGGGAGGGTGAGCTATACCACCAGGCGTCTCAAGCAGAACAACCGCCAGTTGCTGGACATCTTCTTCCCGAATGGCCTGTATCGGAACGGCGAGGGTTGGAAGCTGTCAGTCCGTGTCCGCTTCGTGCACGGGCGGATGCGAAGCCTGCTCGCGAAGTCCCAGGATTGGGACCACGAGGCCTGGGGCACTCCGCTGAGCGCCGCGCACCTGGGCTATGCGATCTCCGTGTTCTCGAAGCGCCTGCTCGACTACTCGACGCTGCTGGGCGCCAAGTTCTCGGAGGAAGAACGCAAGGGCGTCATGGACGTCTGGCGCTACTCCGGCTTCCTCATGGGCATTCCGGAGAGCATCCTGTACGCCTCCGAAGAAGAGGCCACGCGCGTGTACGAGATGGCCTACCTCTGCGAGCCGCCACCGAGCGTCGAGTCGGGACACCTGGCGAACACGCTGATCCAGTCGATACCCACCGTTGCGCAGATCAAGGACACAGCCGAGAAGAAGAAGATCGTGAAACTGGCGTACCGCCTTTCACGAGCGCTTATCGGCAACGAGCTCGCCGACGGCTTCGGGTACCCGAAGCGACGACCCTGGCACGTCGGAACGCTCGCACTGTTCCGGGCCCGGCAACGCCTGCTGCGGCGCTGGTCCGGCACCGAGACTGTCCGGGCCAACAACATCACCCAGCTCCTCCAGATCTCCGTGTACGACGAGGCGGGCCTCAGCTACAGGATGCCCGATCACGTCAAGGCCGAGAAACAGAATCCCTGGTAGAAGGGCGATTCCGTTGGAATCGCCCCTTGGGGTAGAAGGGCGATTCCGTT
>VYDI01000049.1 GCA_009843505.1 Holophagales bacterium
CGGCGCCCTCGCCGGCATCCGGCGCGTAGCGCCGGCTTCTGGACTTCTGCCGCGCTGGCTAGTTCCACCAAAGAGCGCTTCGCGCAGCGGAGCGCTCAGTTCCACCAAAGAGCGCTTCGCGCAGCGGAGCGCTCAGTTCCACCAAAGAGCGCTTCGCGCAGCGGAGCGCTCAGTTCCACCAGGGCTTGTCGTTGTACGCACGCACGTCCAGCTCGAAGGTCCAGGTGGATCGATGCTGCCGGACGAGGTGAACGTAGGTCTCCGCCACCTGCTCGGGCAGGATGAGGCCGTCGGCCGCTCCCTTCGTGCTGCGGAGGGCTTCGAAGCGCTCGGGCCCAAGCATCTTGCCCAGCGTGTCCGGTGCATCGACGGTTCCATCCACGAGCACGTGCGCCACGTGAATTCCCTTCGGGGCGAACTCGGCGTTCAGCGTCTGGCAGAGCAGGCGGCGGCCGCCCATCGCGGCCGCGTGGGAGTGCTGTCCCGCATTGCCGCGCGCAGCGGCCGTGGCTGAGGTGACGATCAGGGTTCCATGGCCGCGCTCGACCATGCGGGGGCAGAGCGCGAAGGCCGTCCGGAAGAGCCCGAACGTCGCCATGCGCCAGCCGAGCTCGAAGGCCTTGTAGCTGGTATCGGCGAGGTCCCGATTGCCGATCTGGGCGCCCAGGTTGTAGATCATCACTTCGATCGGCCCGATCTCCTCCTCCACGTGGGCGATCTGATCCTCGATGGCGTTCTCCTTGACGGCGTTCAGGAGAAAGCCGGACGCCTCCCCTCCCTCCTCGTGAATGCCGGCGACCAGAGCGTTCAGCCCGTCTTCGTCGCTCCGGCGACAGAGGACAGCGTGGTACCCCTCGCGAGCGAACCTCCT
The DNA here is from genome assembly GCA_009843505.1 of Holophagales bacterium. Classification (GTDB taxonomy): domain Bacteria; phylum Acidobacteriota; class Thermoanaerobaculia; order Multivoradales; family Multivoraceae; genus Multivorans; species Multivorans azotirespirans. The sequence continues at coordinate 872 of VYDI01000049.1, forward strand.
GCCCGCGGTACCGCCGATTCCGGCGCCGGCGCCCATGACAAAGCAAACTGGTTTCATCGTGCTTCCTCCATGAGTGGACGGCGGATCGTATGACAGGATGACCGGCATCATGACCGTACAAGCCGCTTTCGAGACGCGCCCCGACGTGGCGCCCGCCGCAGCCCCCATCGAGATCCGACCCCTGACCCCTCACATCGGCGCGGAGATCGAGGGAGTCGACCTGTCCCGGCCGCTCTCACAGTCGCAGCAGGACGAGATCAGGCAAGCCTGGCTGGACTGGCAGGTGCTCGTCTTCCGCGACCAGGAACTCAGCCGCGAGCAACACAAGGAGTTCGGCCGGTCCTTCGGTCCGCTGCACGTCCACCCCTTGCACACGAGCGCCGAGTACCAGGGTGGGCACGACCCGGAGATCCTCGTCATCAAGACCACCCAGAAGTCGAAGTACACCTCGGGTGACGGCTGGCACACCGACGTCTCGTGCGACGAGAAACCGCCGATGGCGTCGATGCTCTACATCAAGGAGATTCCCGAGTGCGGCTCAGGCGGCGACACGCTCTTCGCCGACATGTACCGTGCCTACGAGACGCTCTCGGAGCGGATGCAGAACTTCCTCGAGGGCCTGGTGGCGGTTCACGACGGCGCCCTGCCCTACATCGGAAAGTACGCCTACGCGCCTCCCGAGGGAAAGACGTACCCGAGAACCGAGCACCCGGTGGTCATTCGCCATCCCGAAACGGGCCGCAAGGCCCTGTTCGTCAACAGCGGTTTCACCTCACACATCCGCCACATGCGTCGATGGGAGAGCCGGGGGCTGCTCGACATGCTCTTCAGGCACATCGCCACCACGGTCTCCCTGACCTGTCGCGTGCGCTGGGAGCCGAACACGCTCACGCTCTGGGACAACCGCTGCACCCAGCATCACGCCGTGTGGGACTACTACCCGCAGTCCCGCTTCGGCGAGAGGGTCTCGATCGTGGGTGACCGCCCCGTCGCCTAGCGATTTCGCAGCGTCTCGACGACGGCTGCCGCTCTACTTCGCGGGACCGGTCTTCTTCAGCCGAAGGTCCTTGAACTCGACGCGCATTCCCGCGTCGTGGATCTGCAGGCCGATTACGCCCTTGTCCTGCCGTTCTTCGTTCGCGTTGTCGGTGAACTCGGAGGCGAGCTTTCCGTTGATGAAGAACTGGTAGTGCCGTCCCCTGGCAACGACGCGGACCCTGTTCCAGCCACCACGCGTGATGTCACTCTCCCGCACGGCGTCCTCGATCTCGGTAGTGTGCGTCGTTCCGTCCGGATCGATCACGAGGCTCGTTCCACGAAAACACGCGTACTCTTCGCGCTCGACGAAGTGGAAGTCCCACGCGCCGAGAATGTGCGGTCCGATGCCCAGGTGGCCGAGATCCGCGTGGTAGCCAACGAACGGCCGCTTGCCGCTCGGATCCTTCACGGCGTGGATCTGGATTCCGCTGTTGCCGTGGCCGGGAAAGCGGTAGCTTGCCTCCAGCTCGAAGTCCGTCAGCTCGACATCGTCGTAGACGAGGTAGACGAGGCGGTCCACGCTGCCCTGTCCGACGATCATGCCGTCTTCGACGGACCAGTCGGAGATGGAGTCGGCGGGTACCGCATGCCAGCCGTCCAGCGTCCTGCCATCGAACATGGAGACGAATCCGGCGTCCTCCTGCTCCTGCGCCGTTGCGGTCCACGCGGTGGCGGGTGCGAGGACGAACACGGCGATGACGGAACTCCACAGCATCTTCTTCATTGCTAACTCCTCGTACCCAGCGTCGTGACGTACTTGAAGAGGTCCAGGAGCTGGGCCTGTGACAGCAACGATGTCAAGCCCGTGGGCATCGGGCTTCCCGTCTCACGAACTTCCTCGATCTCTTCCGCCTTGATCGTGACCAGTTCCCCCGTGGCGAGGTCCTGGATCACGAGATCGCCGGTCGTTGAACTTTCCTGCGTCCAGCGCTTGTACCCCTGGTAGATCGTGGAGTCGTGGGTCGTGATCTCCAATGCGGTGAATCCTTCCTTGATCTCGCGATTCGGCCACAGCGTCTCTTCGATGATCCGTTCGGCCGTCAGCGTCGTGCCGACCGCGGTCAGGCTCGGCCCGATAGCGCCTCCCGCCTCGCCGACCTGGTGGCAGGAGTCACAGCCGAAGTCGGCGAAGAGCACGGCGCCCCGCTCGGCATCACCCCGCTCCGTCGCGAACTCCGCGAGGCTCTTCACCAGGCCGGCGTCGTAGTCGAGCTCGAGTGAGTCCGCTCCGCTCGCGGTGCTGAGCGCCGCCAGAAGGACGTTGTCGGAACGACCGCTCGCGTAGAACGAACGGAGCAGCGACTTCGCGGCGTCGCGCCCGAGTCCACCGGACTCGATCGCCGCGGTCAGCGCCGGCACGCCGCCCTCGCGGTTGAGGAATGCGACCAGGGCCCGAGTGGCCGTGGCATTGTCCAAGCCAGGTTCCCCGAACAGTCCGACCGCCGACTTCGCCGCCGCTCTCGCGTCGAGCACGACGAGCGCTTCGATCGCCGAGACGCGCAATGCCGGAGCGTGCGGCGCATCGGCATAGGCCGCGAGCAGTTCCTTCCCGCCCTCCGCCTCGAGGCTTGCCAACGCGCCGAACGCGGCGGCCCGAACGAACTCGGGAAGCGACTGGTCCCTGGCCATCGCGAGGAGACTCTCCTGCGTGTCCCTGGCACGCCATACCCCGGCCAGGATCGCGGCATTTGCGCGGAGTTCGAGATTCGAGTGCTGCAGCATCTTCGCCAGACCCCAGGGCTGATCATGCGGCTCGAGACTTCCGGTTCGCGTCGCCCTGGCGGCGGCGGCCAGGATCCGTGCATGTGCGTCGGCGTCGTACTTGCCGCCGCTCACATAGCGATCCGGCATGAGGACGAACTCCTCGATCTCCTCCTTTCCTCCGACCGCCAGGAGATTCTCGATCGCGCTCAGACGTGTGTCTTCGTCCAGGTGGTAGGACAGCGCGATGCTGCGCAGATCCGCGATGCGCTCCCTTCCCCCCGCGCGGTTGAGCACCTCGGCGAGATGGGCCGACTCGGCGAAGTGGAGGTCTCCGCGCTCGTGCGCCGCTTCCCAGTGCGGCTTGAGGTGCTGGATCGCCTGCGAGAAGACGTATTCCATCGAGTCGTCCATCGGGCGGTCCACGGCGCGCGCGACGACGGTGATGGACTCCGGCTGCGGAATCGCGGCAGCCGCGGCAACCGCCTCCATCCGCACCTGCGCGTCGTCGTCTTCCACGCGCCTGGCAAGGAGCGCCAGCGGATCTTCCAGGCGATCGTGCCATCGGCCCACGATGCGCGAAGCGAAGGCACGTCCGCCCGGCTCCTCCGCCTCCAGTAACTTCGCCAGGACCGCCGGCGCGGGGACCTCGATCGTGGCGTAAGCGCCGACCGCCTCGTAGAGGTGGCGCTCGTAGTCCGCGGCTTCCGGATCCAGCTTCGCGACCCACCTTCCGAGAACGGTCGCGACCTTCGCCGTGTCACGGCGGGTGAGCTCGCGCTTCGCCTGGTAACGCGTCCAGCGCTCGGGCGCTTCGAGGGCCGCCACGACCTCGTCGAGCGGCGCATCCAGGAGCTTCGGAGCCTTCACGAGCGGCGCCGAAGCAGAGGTGATCCGCCAGATCCGACCATGCGCCTTGTCGCGCGTCGGATCGCGATACTCGTCATCCTGGTGGCAGATGATCGGGTTGTACCAGTCGACGACGTAGACGGCGCCGTCCGGCCCGACTTTCACGCCGATCGGACGGAAGTTCCGGTGACTCGAGTGGATGAGCGGCTCTTCCCACTTCAGGGCTGCACCTGAACCGCTGGCCGCAACGGAGAACCGTTTCACCCGATTCGCCTGGTAGTCGCCGATCGCGAACTGGCCCTGGTACTCCGGCGGCAGGTGACGGCCGTCGAGATAGGCGATGCCGGCGTATCCTCCGGGCTCGCCGATCGTGTCGAGGCGGCGCCGGTGGGTGGTCGGGATCTGGCCGAGCGAAAGATGCGTTACGCCGCCCGCACCGTCAACGCTGAAGATCTGTCCCCACTCACCGAACGCAACGCCCCAGGGATTGCCGGGGCCCATGAAGTCGTACAGAAGAGAGTGCATCTGGAGCAGGCGCGGACGCAGCCGGAAGAAACCGGACTGATACAGGTCGGCGGAGCCCCAGGGAGTTTCGACCCGCGACTCGATGCCGTCGCCCTGCCCCATGTACAGCTCACCGCCGGGACTCCAGATGAAGGAGTTGACCGCCTGGTGCGTATCGCCCGTTCCGAATCCGCTGAGCAGCACGCGCCGCGTATCCGCTCTTCCATCGCCATCGGTGTCTTTTAGAAAGAGAATCTCACTACCCTGTCCAACGTAGACGCCGCCGTCGCCCAGTTCAATCGCCGTCGGAATGTTCAGCCCTTCCGCGAAGACCGTCGAGCTCTCCGCGACACCGTCGTAGTCGGCATCCTCCAGCACGATGATCTTGTCGTTCGGGACATCCCCGGGGAAGACATGCGGATACGTTGTCGTGACGGTCACGTAAGCGCGGCCGGCCGTGTCCCAGCGAATCGCCAGCGGGTTCGTGAGGCCGTCGGCCTCCGACGCGAAGAGATTGACCTTCATGCCGTGCGGCACCGTGAACGAAGCGAGCTCCGCCTCGATGTCCGCAGCCGGATGGCCAAAGAGTTCTTCCGGCTCGGGGCGCCGGTGCCCCGGATCCGGGCCGCCGTTCGCCACGGTCCAGACCCGTTCTTCCGCCTTGTCGATCAGGCCGACGAGCTGCTGCCACTCCTCGCGAAAGGAGAGGTAGCCGTGGCTCGACCTGGTGAAGCGCCGCGTGGAGTCGTCGCCGTAGAGCAGCTTCCAGTTGGCGGGACGCCAGTAGTCGAACCACAGGCGCTGCTTTTCGACGACCGCCGCATGAAGCACGGCCAGACGATCCCACGACGGAATCTCGAAGCCCAGCTTCTCCGCGGTCGTTTCCGAGACGTGCCGGAGCGACCCTTCCTTGAGGTGCATGCCGTTTTGGGTCAAGTCCGGCTCAGCGTCCGAAAAGAGGTCGACGAAGCGGAGGCCTCGCTCCGCGGCGATCCTCTTCGTTGCCCGCACGTACCGCGCGAGAGACCGATTGTGGTGCGAGAGATCCGGCAGGAACTCGTTCGCCGGCTTCTCGAAGGGCGTCGGGGACACGAGCACGACCCGGTCGGCATGCTTCAGGAATCCGTCGATCAGCGCGTTGTATGCCGACTGGAACGACTCGAGCCCTTCGCTTCCTGCCATCGATTCGGACTTGCCGTACTGCGCAATGACAACCGAGGTGCCGACCCGTTCGAGCTGGGCGTCCCAATCGCCAAAGCCATCCTCGCGCCAGCGTTCCAGCGAGGAGCCTTGCCGGAAGACGGTGTCCGCTTCCCAGGAGAAATCACGGAAGCTGGGACGAGCCTCGGAGAACGCGTCCGTCAGGATGGTCTCCAGGTAGCCCGCCCGCTGCAGATGCACCATGTCGGTGCCGCCGGTGAGCACGACCACATCGCCTTCCCCCAGGACCAGCGGAGGTGGTGCCTGCATGCAACTCGCCAGGAGCATTCCCGGCAGGATCACGGCCAACGAGAGCAGGAGGCGGGAGGGTCTTCTCATCACGGGAGCAGCCCGCGACGCTATCAACGCGGCTCGGTAGTCTCTCCTCCCGTCCGCGTCCCGACTGCTCCGGCCCCCTAAGGGAGGAACTCATGGCCGTGTCTCTTCCGTACAGACGACGCTCACCCGCTTTGCCGGCTCTCCTCGCCGCGTCCCTCCTTGCGTTGGCAACCGCCACGGCGATCGCCGCCGAAGAAGAGGAATATCGAGGAGACGTCGAGGACGTCGTCACCATCGACGCGCTCGACCCTGAAGGCCCGTACGACAAGATCTGGGAGCCCTTCATCGCCCGCTGGACCGACGAGCACCTCATCGCCGCATACGGCCTGCAGGTGCGCGGCAAGATGGACATGGGCGACATCGTCTGCTCGCTGAGCCTCGACGGCGGCAGGACCTGGAACGAACGCATCACCGTGTTCGACCATCGCGTCCGCAACGGCAGCGTGCAGTACGCCTACAACAACTCCGTGCTGTTCAGGCCTCCCGATCAGGACGTCGTCTGGCTCTTCGTCATGCGAGCGCCGATGCACTACCGCGACAGCGAGAACGCCGATCTGGTCGCGGCGTACACGGCCGACGGCGGCTACTCCTGGAACCACGTCGAGCTGGCGATGGGTTACCAGGGCTCGCTGATCATCGTTGCGGGCATCGAGACCGTGGAGCGCGACGGAGTCCCTCACTATCTGCTCCCCGCCCACCGCAACTCACGGCGCCACGATCCCCACGGCGACCGCCGCCAGTTCGTGCTCGAGAGCAAGAGCCTCCTGCACTGGAAGCTGGCCGGCTACGTTCCGTATCCGGACGACGATCCGGTGTTCCTGCACGAGGGCAAGATCGCTCCCGTCGGCGACGGCGCACTGGAGATGGTCATGCGGACGGCCACCATGGACCGCGAACGTCCGCTCGATTCCGGCCTGGCCTACTCGACTCGCAGCGAAGACGGCGGGCGGACGTGGTCGACGGCGCAACCCGAGCCCGAGCTGCCCAACTACCGGGCCAAGAGCTTCTTCGGCCGGGACTCCTCCGGCCGCCACATCTACGTCTACGGGGACAGTGCATTCCGGCGCGGCCTCTACTACAAGACGCGGGCGCCCGGCGGTGCCTGGTCGCCACAGCGCCCGTTCTACGACGGCGGCAACCTCAACAGCTACCCCACGCTGCTCGAGGAGCCGTCCGCGGGCGAATCGGGCGAATGGCTCGCCGTCTGGGACAGCTCCGACGACCCCGAACGGCGCCGCACCGCGATCCGTTTCGGGCGGCTCTCGGTGGAGTGACGCCGCACCACCAGACGTCCGGGCTTGCGGAACTCGTGGCCGTAGGGCGGTAGCGAAGAGGCACGATCGAGTTCGACGCCGGGCCAGCGCTCCAGCAGGGTCCGCAGCGCGGAGCGGGTCTCGGCGCGGGCGAGCTGGGCTCCCAGGCAGAAGTGGTTGCCGAGGCCGAAGGCAAGGTGCTTGCGGGCATTGGCGCGGCCGGGCTTGAAGCGCTCGGGGTTTTCGAACACCGCCGGGTCCCGATTGGCGCCGCCCACCATGCACTGCACGGTTTCGCCGGCGGCAATCTCCACGCCGCCGATGCGGACCGTCGCCGTCGTGTGCCGCGTGAGCGTCTGCACCGCCGGGTCGTAGCGCAGCGACTCCTCCATCACGTCCTCGACCGCGGCGTGGAAGGCCGCTTCCCCCCCGTTCCAGGAATCGAGCGTGGCAGCCAATAGATCGGGCTCGCTCAGCAGGTAGTGGAGAGCGTTGCCGATCATCGACTCCGTCGTCTCGATGCCGCCGAACAGGACGATCAGGAGGTTCGCCAGCACCTCCGACCGGGCAAGGGTGCCACCGGGCCCGGAGAGGACTTCGATCAGCGATCCGCCATCAGCCTCGCCGGCCGGCTGCTGTCCGTCCAGCTTCTCCGCCAGGTACTCGCGCATCGCGGCCGCGGCTTCCTGGCCGGCGCGATGGAGCTCGGCGTCTCCCTCGAAGTTCGCCAGCGACCGGGCGAACACCTCGTACCAGGCGCGCACCCGCGGCAGGTCGCCGGACGGCAGGCCGACGACGATTCCCATCGTCTCCAGGGCGATCGGCGCGGCATAGTCCGTCATCAGATCGACCTCGACCTCCCCGCCAGCCGCCGCCCTTTCGCGGTTCCCGAGGAGTTCCCCGCAGAGCCGGTCGACCCGCGGCTGCCAGACCTCCCGCGACGCCTTGCCGGTGAAGGGAGCGAGGCACGCCTGCTTGTGGCGCTTCTGTTCCTCGCCCTCGACCGACAGCATCTGGCGGCCGAAGGTCGCCTGGATGAGGGACTTCGGCGAGTCGTTGGTGAACCGCTCCGGGTCGCGCAGCACGGACACCGTCTCGTCGTAGCCGGCGACCACCCACATGCCCAGATTCGGCGCCCACACCGCGGCCCCCTCGGACCGCAGTTTCACCAGGTGCGGATAGGGATCGACAGCCAGGTCCTCGAGACGGAGCGCGGCGGCGACGGCGGACACTGGCGCTCGGCTCTGCCCGGTCAAGGTTGCGGGAGGCTGTAGTCGGCGGGCGGCTCCGCTCCCAGCAGGTGCTTCACGAAGTAGTCCCAGCGCCGGCGAATGAAGTAGGGCTCCTGGGTGAAGAAGTGATCGCGATTCGGCAGGAGCAGCAGGTCGAAGTCCCGGTTGGCGTCGATCAGCGCGTGGATGAAGGTGACCGTCGAGGCGGGCAGGCTGTTCTCGTCGTGCTCGCCGTAGACGATCAGCAGCTTGCCCTCGAGCTTCGAAGCAAGCGCCGCGTGAGGGGTCAGATTCACCGGTCGGGCGGCCGCGTCCGGCGCGAACCGGCCGCCGTCCTCGTACTCCGGCCAGCCCGTCCACTTGACGAACGGCGGATAGAGGTAGCGGTAGTCGTACGGCCCCGCGGACGACACGGCGACCTTGTAGACGTCCGGGTAGCGGAGCATGGCGAGCGCCGAGGAGTAGCCACCCCAGGAATGGCCCGTGATGCCGACCCGCTCCATGTCGAGCCACTCGAAGCGCTCGCCGAGCTGCTCCAGCGCGGCGACGTGATCCTCGAGCGTGAACTCGTCGTGCTTCTTCCACATGACGTCGTGGAACGCCTTCGAGCGCCACGGCGTGCCTCTCGCGTCGATCGTGACGACGGCGAACCCGAGGGCGGTGAAGGTCGAGAAGTCGCCCTGCCCTCCGACCCGTTCGACCCCCGCCGCACTGGCGAAGCTGCGGGGGACGACGTTGGTCTGCGGACCGCCGTAGATGTGCTCGATCACGGGGTACTTCCGGCCTTCCTCGAAGTTCTTCGGCCGGTAGACCACGCCGTACAGGTCCGTCTCGCCGTCCGCCGCCTTGACCGAGAAGGGAAGCGGCGGCTCGTAGCCGCGGGCGAAGAGTCCGCCGGCGTCGGCCTCCTCCAGGGTTGCTATGACCGAGCCGTCGCTCCGGCGGAGCCGCGACACCGGAGGACTGTCGAGGGTCGAGGAGTTGGAGACGAAGTAGCGTCCGCTCGGCGCGAACGTCGAGGCCGCGCCGATCAGGACCGGGGCGGCGACGGTGACCGCGTGATCCGCCGGCTCGGGCGTCAGCAACTCGACCTCCGCATCGCCCTCAAGCGGCGCCCGGTAGACGTGCCGCCAGTACGGGTTCCGTCCCGGCTCGCGCCCGCCGGCCGTGAAGTAGACGAAGCCGCCGCCTTCGCTCTCGTCGACGGCCACGATGTCGTGGACCACCCATTCGCCGCGCGTGAGCTGCCGAATGTCGCGGCCGCCTTCGAGGTCCACCAGGTAGAGATGTCCCCAGCCGTCGCGCTGCGAGAAGGTGATCGCCTGCCTGCCGCCCGCCAGCACACGGACGTTGGCGCCCATCGACCGGTAGAGGCTGTGGTTCAGGTCGAGAAAGGAGTCGGCCTCCTCCTCGAAGACGGTCTCGGCGCGCCCCGAGGCGAAGTCGTACCGGATCAGCTCGAAGCGGCTCGCGTCGGGGGCGAGGCAGAGAAAGAAGGCGCGGCGCGAGTCGGGCGTCCAGATCGCCTGCGGCGGCGTGGCGCCCAGCTCTCCGAAACAGTCGTCGGGAAGCGGCACACGGCGGCTCGCACCGCTGGCGACGTCGAAGACGAACATCGGGAACCGCGGGATCTCCCGGTCGCCGATCAGGGCGACCCGTTTCTCCAGCGTCCGCGGCCGGGCGCTGCCGTCGGTTGGCAGCAGGTCCAGATAGGGGTACGCGCCGACCTTCCTCTCGTCCGTGCGGGAAATGAGCAGCTTCGCCGAGTCGGGCGACCAGGAGGCGCCGGTCAACGGTCCTTCGAGGCCCTGCCGCAGAAGCTGGAGCTTCGCGCTCCAGCCCGGCAGTGCGCCGTAGCCGAAGTGCTCCTCGCCGTCCTGCGAGAGCTGCCGCTCGGTGCCGTCTTCCAGGTCGCGCAGCCAGACGTCGGGGCTGCGGGCGAAGGCGGCAACGGACCGGTCCGGCGCCGCGAGCTGAAGCGGGTCGGTGGCGAAGCCCGGCAGCGCATCGCAGGTGTAGGTCTCCAGGTCGCAGCGCGCGGCCGCCGTCGGGGTTCGGACCACCGCGCCGCCCGCGCCTCCGTCGAGCGCGAAGTCGAGGGAAACGATGCCGAGGTCCAGTGGATCGTGCGCGGTGTCGGTCGCCTGCGAAAGCGCCTCGGCCAGCCGCTCCTGGTCGAAGGCCGGGTGCTTCCCGCCCGTGGCGGCGTCGACGATCACGATCTCGGTGCCCTGGTCCGTGTCGCGCTCGTACCAGAACTCGTCGCGGTCGCCGATCCAGCGGGGGACGACTTCGACGTTCCTGACCGTCCCCTGGACGTTCCGGGAGAGCAGGCTCGCGGCCTGGTCGTAGGCGGCCCGGGTCACCTGCTCCGGAGCGTAGGGCTCCTGCGCCGCGGCGGGCGGGCCGACCATGCACACCCAGGCAAGAACGAAACCGGACTGCTGGACCCTCATGCCTCAGCCGCTGCGGCGCAGCGCGAAGACGCCGTTCAGGTAGTGCGTCGAGCGACCGTTGCCGTCGTCGCCCCAGAACGCCACGTCCCAGCCGCGGTTGCCGCCCATCGCCGGGTCGCGCGGCAGGAACCGGTCGTTTCCGAGCGGAATCAGCTCCGACTCGAGCACGCCGCCGCCGCCCAGCGACCGCGCCATCAGCCGGTTGCCGTCGGCGAAGAACGAGAAGCGACTGCCCACTGCCTCGAACCGCCCGACGTAGCGCTCGAGGTCGACCGCCACCGGCGTCACGGAGTCCGGCGTGGGGGTTTCCGGCTTTTCGATGCCGAAGACCTCCGGGAACAGGGTGTCGAAGACCCGGTCGGCGAGCGGATAGCCCTGGCTCGGCACGTTCGAGATCGTCGCGGCCGCGACGCCCTTGCTCGGACACCAGAGCAGCAGGGACGAGCCGCCGCTGTTCGTGCCGCTGTGGCCGTAGATCACCTCGCCGCCCCAGCGCTTCCAGTACGGACCGGGGCACCACTTCTGGGCGATGACCCTGGCCGGCATGTCGATCTCGGGCGTCTGCATCGCCACGACGGCCTCCCCGGACAGCACCTGCCGGCCCTCGGCCGACTGGCCGCCGCGCAGGAACAGGGCCGCGAACCGCACCAGGTCGCCGGCGCTGCAGCACAGGGTCGCGCCCGCCGGCGCCATGCTGCGCGGCAGACCCCAGAACGGCACCCGCCGGCCTTCGGGATTGACCGGCGTCTGCGAGTAGCCGAGGGCCACCGGGTGGTAGAGCAGGTCCTCCGGGAAGTTCGCGGAGTGCTCGAGCCCGAGCGGCTCGAGGATCCGCTCGGCGAGCATGGTCTCCCAGTTCTTCCCCGTCACCCGCTGCGCCGCGAGCCCGGCGACGCAGGTGCCCGCGTTCGAGTAGCCGTAGGCCGTCCCCGGCTCGAAGATCCCGGGAATTCCGGCAAGTGAAGCGACGTACTCGCCGAGGGCGTCGTCGCCGCGACCGTGATCCGTGTACGGCCCGTTGTCGAGTCCCGACGACATCGAGAGCAGGTGACGCAGCGTCATGTCGACCGGCGGCTGGTCGCTCGTCAGCGGCGCGCCGTCGAGATAGCTGCCGACGGGTTCGTCGAGGTCGAGCGTGCCTTCGTCGACCAGTGCCATCACCACGGCCGCGTTGAACACCTTCGTCGTCGATCCGACCTGGAACAGGGTGTCGGGCGTGACCGCCAGGTTGCGTTCACGGACCGCGAGGCCGGTTGCGACCTCGTGGACCGCCTCGCCGTCGAAGACCGCGAACTGGGCGCCGACGATGCCGAGGCTGCGAGCGGAATCGTCGAGGAGCTGCTGGAGGGCGGCCGGGTCGACCGCGACCTCCGGCGCGGCCGCGACCAGTCCGAAGCTCCGCGCCTGCGAGACGAACGGCAGCGCCGCGGCGGCCGCGCCGGCTTTCAGGAAGGAGCGTCGGTTCATCGAATCAACCCCGGCCCATGAACGGCATCTCGTTCGCCATCACCGTCAGGAAGGGCACGTTCGCGTCGAGCGGGAGCGCAGCCATGTAGCGCACCGCGTCGACGACGGCGCGCACGTCGATCGTGGGTTCCGGCATTGTTCTGCCGTCGGGTTGGGCCACGCCCTCGGACATCCGCGCGGTCATTCGCGTGTAGGCGTTGCCGATGTCGATCTGTCCGCAGGCGATGTTGAACCTGCGGCCGTCCAGCGAGGTCGACCGCGTGAGCCCGGTGATCGCATGCTTCGTCGCCGTGTACGGGGCGGAGTTCGGGCGCGGCACGTGCGCGGAGATGGAACCGTTATTGATGATCCGTCCACCCTGGGGATCCTGTTCCTTCATCAGCCTGACCGCCCGTTGCGTGCAGAGAAAGGCGCCGGTCAGGTTGACCCCGACCACCCGGTTCCACTGTTCGAGGGTCAGGTCCTCGATCGGCACGGGCGACGCGCCGGTGCCGGCGTTGTTGAACAGCAGGTCCAGCCGGCCAAACGCGCTCGTCAGGCGGTCGAACACCGCCTGAACACCCTCCACGGTGCTGATGTCCGCGGCTACGACCGAGACCTTCCCGGAATCGCGCGCGCCGCTCTTCGTCTCGACCAGCCGATCCTCGCGGCGACCCGCGATGAGCACGTGGTAGCCGTCCTCGACCAATCCGTGCGTCACGGCGCGGCCAATCCCGCTGCCGCCGCCGGTGACGATTGCGACCTTGTCTGCCAAGTCGTCCCTTCCCTTCGCCGTGGAATGCTGCGACGCCGAGTCTACGTCCCGCGCCCCTTCGTCCCCGACGCCTCCAGCCTTCAGGGCCGGAGGAGAGGGTCCCCGGGGGCTGTCGGCAAGCGACGCCCGACGCCGGATCATCGTCCGGCGCCCAACCGGAGCGCAGCCGACCGAAGCGAGCGCCGACCCTGCTTGCACCAAGAAAGCGCGAGCGGCCCCGGGGACCCTCTCCTCCGGCCCGGGAGGCGGCCGCCGCGCCTGGATTGTAGGGTGCTTCGATCGTGAGCCTCTGGAGAAGGATCCCGGTCTTCCGCGACCACCCCCCCGGCCTGGGCGTCTGCTTCCTGGTCGAGATGTGGGAGCGCTTCTCGTACTACGGGATGCGGGCGCTGCTCATCTTCTACCTGACGCAGCACTTCCTCTTCAGCGACAGCCGGGCCTTCGTGCTCTACGGCGCCTATGCGTCGATGGTCTACCTGCTGCCGGTGCTCGGCGGGGCGGTGGCGGACCGCTGGCTCGGCCCGCGCAAGGGGGTCACCTTCGGCGCCCTGCTGCTGGTCGCCGGCCACTTCCTGATGACGATCGAGGGACCGGCGGCGACGGAGGTTTCGTCCGCCGGAGGGCTCGTCGTCGAGCGGAGCGAGTTCCACCTGAGCCTGTTCTACCTGGCGCTGGCTCTCATCGCGACCGGCGTCGGATTCCTCAAGACGAACGCCTCCACGGTCGTCGGCGCTCTCTACGAGGAAGGCGATCCGCGCCGGGATTCCGGCTTCACCGTCTTCTACATGGGGATCAACCTGGGCGCGGCGGTCGCTCCCCTGCTCTGCGGCTGGCTGGGCCAGACCTACGGCTGGCGCTACGGCTTCGGCCTCGCAGGTGTCGGCATGCTGGCCGGACTGCTCCTCTACCTTAGGGGCCAGAAGTACCTGCGCGGCCACGCGGATCCGCCGCGGCCCGAGGCGCTGAGGGAGCACGTGCTCCCTGGACTCCCCCGTGAAGCCGCCATCTACCTCGCGAGCCTGGGGCTGGTCGGCGGCGTCTGGTGGGTGCTCCAGCACCCGCCGGTCGTCGGCGGCCTGCTTTCGGCCACCGGTGCGGCGCTGGGCCTCTTCGTCCTCTACTACGCACTGCGACGGTGCGATCGAACGGAGCGCGACCAGCTTCTGGCCTGCGCCGTCCTGGTGGCCTTCACCATCGGCTTTTGGGCCTTCTACGAGCAGATGGGCAGTTCGCTCAACCTCTTCGCGGACCGCATGGTCGACCGCGAGTTCTTCGGGGTCGAGATTCCGGCCTCGACGCTGCAGTCCCTCCCGGCGATCTACGTCATCGCGCTGGCGCCGCTCTTCAGTTGGCTGTGGATCGCGCTCGGCCGGCGCGGCCGGGAGCCTTCGACACCCGTCAAGTTCGTTCTCGCGATCGTGCAGATCAGTCTCGCCTTCCTTGTACTGGTCCTCGGCAGCGCCCTGAGGCCGGACGACGGCAAGGTGGCCCTGATCTGGTTCGCCCTCACCTTCCTGCTGATGGTGACCGGCGAGCTCTGCCTGGCGCCGGTCGGGATGTCGATGGTGACCCGGCTCTCGCCGAAGAAGATCGTCTCGACGATGATGGGGTCCTTCATGCTCGCCTACGCGGCCTCGAGCTACATCTCGGGGTTGATCGCCCGGCTGACGAGCGCGACGACGGTCGGCGGAGAGGTTGCCGACTTCGAGGCGGCGCTCTCCACGTACGGCAACGTCTACACACGAATCGGGCTCCTGGCTCTGCTCGTCGCAGCGGTGCTCGGCGCACTGACGCCGCTGCTCGTGCGCTGGATGCACGCTACGAGGTCGCGGTCGGCGTAAGCTCCGAAGACGATGAAGCAAAGAACTCTCCGCGCCCTCTGCCTCGCCGCCTGGTTCGTCCTCGCCACACCTGCCGCCTTCGCCGGCGCCGCCGACGAGGCGACGGTCGACCTCAGCCCGGCCAACTGGAGCGACCGCGAGGCGCTCGAGGAGCTGAACGCCTTCTTCGAGACGGACAAGCCCCTGGCCGAAGGCGAGAACGGCGTGATCAGCGGCACCACCGGACCGGCTGCGGTCAGGGCCGGTCTCGAGGTCCTCCGTCAGGGCGGCACCGCCGCCGACGCCGTGATCGCCACCGCGCTCACCCAGATCTCCCTGGCCGGCGGCGCCTGGGTGAGCTACGCCGGGATCTTCAACCTCGTCTACTACGAGGCGGAGAGCGGCGAGGTGTTCAACGTCAACGGCGCCTACGACACCGTCCGCGGCGAAACCGAGCCGATGACGATCCCGACGTCGACGACGATCGGCGCCAAGCACCAGCCGAGCGGCCGCACCGCCCTGGTGCCCGGGTTCTTCGGCGGCCTCGGCGCCACGCACGATCGCTTCGGGAAGCTGCCGTGGGCCAGCCTCTTCGAACCGGCGATCCACTACGCGGAGAACGGCGTCCTGCTCGGGGACATCCACACGAGCATGATCGAGCGGCGCAAGGAAGCGCTCTCCCGCCTGCCTTCCACCCGCAGCATCTTCACCGACGACGACGGCGCCTTTCTTGGCGAGGGCGACATGCTCCGACAGCCGGAACTCGCGACGACCCTCCGCGCCGTCGCGGAGCAGGGGATCGACTACGTCTACCGCGGCCCCTGGGCCGAACGGCTGGTCGAGGCGGTCCAGCGCGACGGCGGCAAGCTCTCGATGGAGGACATGCGGAGCTACGAGGCCCTCGTCGCCGAGCCGGTGCACTCCACCTACAACGGCTTCGACGTCTACGGCCACGGCCTGCCGGCGCAGGGCGGCGTCCACGTCGCCGAGGTGCTCAACCTCTCCGAGGCGGCCGGGCTGCGCGACATGGGGCACTACGCGAAGTCGCCCGAGGCCTTCTTCTGGGTCAACCAGATGACCAACCTGATGAGCCTCGTCTTCCTGCCCGAGCCGATGCGCCGCACGCTGTACGGAGACCTCGACGCGACCCTGGCCGGCCGAACCGGCAAGGAGAACGCCGCGGGCCTCTGGAAGAGGATGCAATCGGGCATCGCTCCCCTGACGAAGGTCCCGGCGCCGGTCGATCCGAAGCACTCGGACGCCATCGTCGCCATCGACGCGTACGGCAACGTCGCCGCGGTCGTCCACACGATCAACACGTCCGCCTGGGGCGACACGGCGATCTTCGTCGACGGCATCTCGATCCCGGACTCGGCGGCCTTCCAGCAGGCGCTGATCGCCGAGACCGGCCCCGGCAAGCGGCTGCCGGACCCGACCGAACCGATGATCGTCCTGAGGGACGGCAAGCCGGTGGCCGCCCTCGCCTCCATCGGCTCCGGACTGCACCAGAAGACGATCAGCGTCCTCCTGAACCTGCTCGACTGGGAGATGGACATCAAGGAGGCGATCGACGCGCCCTCGCCGCACCTGCCCGCCTTCGGCCCGATGGGCTCGCCCAGTACACAGGTCATCGAAGGCGACTTCTCGCCCGAACTGCTCGAGGCGGCGCGCGGGCTCGGGCTCCAGATCAAGGTGGTGCCGGCCGGGATCGAGTCGCGGGCGCCGCGCGGCTACGTCGTCGGGGCGACGATCGGTGAGGACGGCAAGCGGCAGGCCGCGGCGACCACCCTGCTCAGCGGTCTGGCGCTGTCGCACTGAGCCACCGCCGCCAACGGCCAGAATCAGGAGAGGACACCGATGGAGATTTCCGCGCGGGCCGCCGCTCTTCACCGCGAATCGATCGTGATCGACGGTCACTGCGACATCCTGATTCCCGTCAGCGACGGCAAGGTGAAGCTTGACCAAGGGGTCGAACTCCCCGACTCAGAGGGCTGGCAGCCGCCGCTCGGATTCGACATCGGCCCCTTCGCCCTGTTCGGGATGTCGGCGCACACCGTCTGGTTCGGCTGCATGGGCCAGTACGACCTGCGGCGATGGCGGGAAGGCGGCGTCACATCGCAGCTCTGCGCGGTCTACCTCGACGACGAGCAGCTCAACAACCCGCTGCATCGCGGGCTCGAGATGACCTGGAACCTGCACCACGAGGTCGAGCGGCTCGACGACCTGGTGCTTGCCACCTCGGTGGCCGAGATCCGCCAGGCCAAGCAGGACGGCCACGTCGCGCTCGTCTTCTCCTTCGAGGGCTGCGAGGCGCTGGGCGCGGACCCGCGCTTCCTCGACCTCTACTACAAGCTCGGCCTGCGGGTGGCCAGCCTGACCCACACCCGCCGCAACATCTACGCCGACGGCTGCTGGGCCGCCGACGACCAGGGCGGGCTGACGGCCGCCGGCAAAGCCCTCATCGACCGGATGGTGGAACAGGGCATCGTCGTCGACCTGGTGCACATCGGCGAACGCGGCTTCTGGGAGATCCTCGACCGGGTCGACCGTCCGGTCATCCTCTCCCACACGACGCCCACCATGTTTCCCAACAGCGACCCGGAGTCCCGCCTCGGCGGAGGCACCCTTCCGCGAACACGCCTGGAGCTACCGCGCGACCGGAAGATGCTGGAGGCACTCGCAGAGAACGGCGGCGTGCTGGGCCTGATCCACATCACCCACCGCAACCTGTCCGAGGTCGTCGACGACATCGAAACCGCGCTCGACGTGATGGGCCCGGACCACATCGGCATGGGCAGCGACCACTACGGCATCGAACTCGCGCCCGAGGGCCTGGAGCACATCGGCAAGGTCCCCGCCATCACCGAGGAGCTGGTCCGTCGGGGCCACAGCGACGAGACGATTCGCAAGTTCCTCGGCGAGAACTATCTGCGGGTTTTCGAAAAGGTCTGGGGCAAGTAGCGGACTGCGTCGCCCACTGGGTGCGCCGGCGTCCCCGCCGGCCTTCGAGAAAGGCGCGCCGCGAAGCGGCGACCTAGTCGTCGACTACTCGCACATGCCGAATCACCACCGGCTGCTCCAGCATCTGGCCGCGTGTGACCTCCGACCCGGCTTCCGTGAGCGTCGGGAGACCCTGAATCTCCTCGAGGATCTCGATCCCTCGCACCACCCGCCCGAATGTTGCGTAGCCCTGGCCGTCGGGCTGGCGCGTCGTGTTGCCGGTGTCGAGCGCCGGGTTGTCGGCGACGTTGAAGAAGAACTCCGAGTCGGCCGTTCCCGGCTCGAGCCGCGCGTAGGCGATCGTGCCGCGCTCGTTGAGAATTCCTGTCGTGTCGGTCGTCTCATGGGCGATCGGCGGTATCGGCCCGCCCCCGGGAGGCGACGACTCTCCCCTCCGCAGGACCTCACCGAGAAGTCCGCCCTGGACCACCTGGATCGGGCTCGGCCCGGTCGTGTTGTCGGGGCGGGTCACGCGGTAGAAGGCCGCGTCCTCGTAGTGCCCGCCCTCGACCCAGGCCAGGAAGTTGTTGGCCGAGATCGGGGCGCGGTCCGGGTAGACCAGTACCTCGATCTCGCCGAGAGCGGTTTCCAGAACCACGCCGACGGTGTTCTCTTCGGACTGGCACGCCAGCCCTCCGAAGAGGACGAACAGTGCGCCGGCGCAGAGGGCCGGCCGAGTCGTAGTCAACATCGCGTCGTGCCCCAGGATGAGCGTCACGAGCCGGGCGGCGACAGTCGGTAGTCCGCGGGCGGCTCCTTGCCCGCGAGGTGGCGCACGAAGTAGTCCCAACTGCGTCGAATGAAGTACGGGTCGGACATGAAACCGTGGTTGCCGGACGGCAGGACGATCAGGTCGTAATCCCGGTTCGCCTTCGTCAGGGCCTCGATGACCTGCAGCGTCAGCGCGGGCGGCACGTTGTCGTCCAGGGCGCCGTAGGCGAGCAGCAGCTTGCCTTCGAGCTGGTGGGCGATCGAGGCGTTGGCCTGCTCCTCGTAGCTCACCGTCGCCGGGTCGCCGTGGTAGGACTCGCCCCAGAGCTGGATGTAGCCCCGCTGGTCGTGGTTGCCGGCCGACGACACCGCCACCTTGTAGAAGTCCGGGTAGGCGAAGATCGCGCGCGCCGAGGCGAAACCGCCCCCGGAGTGGCCGTAGACGCCGACCCGGTCGAGGTTCATCTGCGGATAGCGGACGGCGAGCTGACGGATGGCAGTCAGGTGGTCGGGGAGACCGCCGGCCTCCTGCAGGTTCCCCTCCGAGCGCGCATGGAAGGCCTTCGAGCGCAGCGGCGTTCCGAAGCCGTCGACCGTGACCACGACGAAGCCGAGTTGCGCCAGCGCCAGGTCGTAGCTCAGGAACAGCGTCGGGTCATGCCAGTTCTTCGTCACCCGATGCACCTGCGGCCCGGGATAGACGCCGTCGATCACCGGGTAGCTGGTTTCTTCGTTCTCCGGGTCGAAGCCGGGCGGGAAAAACACGTTGCCGTAGATGTCCGTCTTGCCGTCCCGCGCCTTGACCGTGAAGGGAACCGGCAGGGCGGTGAGCTCGACCAGCGACTCGAAGTCCGCGACTTCGAGCTCCACCGCCACGCGGCCGTCCGGAAGCAGGACCCGCGACCGCGGCGGCTGGTCGATGCGCGACCACTGGTCGACGAACGACTTGCCGCCTGGCGAGGCCGTCACCGTGTGGTCGCCTAGTTCGGGCGTGAGGATCTCCGGGCGCGACGTCGTGCGGTCGAGCGAAGCGCGGGCGAAGGTGCGCAGGTAGGGGTCGACGGCGGGGTCCAGGCCCGCCGCCGTGAAGTAGACCGTGCGCGACACCTCGTCGACATGCACGAGATCGCGCACCACCCAGGCGCCCCGGGTGACCTGGCGGAGCAGACCGCCGTCGCTGCCGTACAGGTAGAGGTGCGCCCAGCCGTCGCGCTGCGAGTACCAGAGCACCTCGCCGCTCTCGAGTACCCGGATGTTGGGCGTGCCTGTTCCGATCAGGAGGGTCGGCTCGACGTGGTGCCTGGAGGTCTCGGCCACCAGCGTGCGGGCGGCGCCGGTCGAAGCGTCGATCTCCTCGAGCTGCATCGAGCGCGCACCGCGCGGCCGGCGCAGCAGGTAGACCTTCGAACCGTCGTCCTTCCACCAGAGCTGCCTCAGGTCGGCCAGCGCCATGAAGGGCGTGTGGACCCGCTCGGTGCCGACCGGCCGCACCGTGCCGCTTTCGGCGTCGACGAGCAGGAGCTCGCTCCACGGCACGCCGTCATCACCGGGAATCGGCATCCGGAAGGTGTGCAGGACGGGCCGGGCGCTGTCGCCGAGATCCGTGGTCTGAAGGACGTGCATCTCACCCACCCCGCGCTGGTCCAGGCGGACGGTGAGCAGCGTCCTGCCGTCGGGTGACCACAGGGCCGAGGGCGGAAGCACGACGCCCGCGCGCTTCTCGGTGATCGTCGAGAGCCGCGCCTCGGGACGCGAGGCGTAGTCGTGGAACGGCTCGCCGTCATCGGTCAGGCGGCGGTCCTCGCCGCTCTCCGTGGTGACGAGGTACAGGTCGTGGTCCCGCACGACGAGGCTGTAGGCCCCGTCGGGAGACGGCAGGGGCGGGGTTTCCTCCTTCTCGTCCTTCTCGTCCGCCGCGGCGGCCGGCGCTTCGACGCGCGAACACTCGGCGCCGTCCACGGTGCACCGGAACGACTCGGGCCCCTTCTCGCCCGGGATCTGAAAGGACACCTCGCCGTCCGTCGACAGGTCGATGGTCTCGAAGGGCAGCGCCAGGGGCTCCGCGGGCACGTCGCGAAGCCGGCTCAGCGACGCCGCCAGCCGGGCGTGATCGAAGGCCGGACGGCGCCGCTCGTCGCTTGCCAGCGGCTCGACGCGCCAGAACCGGTGGCCGTCGCGGTCGTCGCTGCGATACCAGAACGCCTCGCTGTCCCCGATCCACTGCGGCGTCACCGTTTCGTTGAAGATCAGCGACGCGACGCCAAGCATCCTCGCCGCGCGGTCGTAAGCCGAGGCAGGCACCTCGTCCTGCGCCGCGAGGGCAACGGCCGGCCCCGCGAGCACGACGACCATCGCCACCCGCAGGACGGCGCCTCGTATCTCCATTCTCCTCATTCCTCCCAAGCTCCCTGGAACTCATCCGTGGCCGGCTAGCGCTCCGCTCCCCGGCCCCTGCTGGTTTGGTTACAGTCGTATACCAGCTTCCGTCCGCGGCTCCGCGGCCTCGCGAGCGGCGCCTGATCATCAGGAGAACCGATGTCTCGATTGCACCTCTTCCGTCCCCGCCTGCGCGTGTTCCTGCTAGCCGGCACCATCGTTGCCCTGGCCGCCGCACCGGCTTCGGCCTCCGAACGCCTCGAACTCCTGGGCGACGATCCCCGTTTGAAGCACCTCGGTTCCGAGATCGAACGCCTCGCCGAGGCCAGCCTCGGCACAGTGGGAGTCGCCGCGATCCACCTCGAGTCCGGTCGCGGCGTACTGCTCAACGCCAACGAGCGGTTCCCGATGGCGAGCACCTACAAGGTGCCGATCGCGGTCGAGATCCTCGCGCAGGTCGACGCGGGCAAGCGGTCGCTCGACGACCTCATCACGATGCAGACCAGCGATCACGTCGTCACCTATGGCGCCCTCAGCGACTTCTTCGATACGCCGGGCTCCCGCCTGACCATCCAGAACGTCCTCGGCCTGATGCTGCGGATCAGCGACAACATCGCCACCGACCTGCTGTTTCGCGAGGCCGGCGGCGCCGAAGCCATTACCGCGCGGATGAAGGCGTCCGGCGTCGAGGGAATCCGCGTCGACCGGACGACCCGGGCGCTGATCGCGAACTTCCTGGGTCGGGATGACGCAACCGTCGCCATGCCAATGCCGCCGGCCGAGTACAACCGTCTGATTCTGGAAGACAACTCGAGTCAACTGGACGAACGCCGACTGGCCGAGTTGAACAAGTCGTTCAACTCCGATCCACGCGACACCGCGACGCCTCGAGCGATGGCCGACCTTCTGCGGAAGATCTGGAAGCGGGAGATCCTCAGCGAGAAGAGCTCGGCCCTGCTGATCGACATCATGGCCCGCTGCGAGACCGGCGAGAACCGGATTCCGGGAGCGCTGCCGCCGGGCACCCCGGTCGCCCACAAGACCGGCACGATCGGCGAGTCCACCAACGACGTGGGCGTCATCACCCTGCCGGGCGACGCGGGCCACGTGATCTCGGTCGTCTTCGTCAAGGAGTCCAAGCTGCCGTCCAACGCGGCGATGGAGCCGGTGATCGCGGAGATCGCGCGGGCCTCGCACGACTACTTCGTGTTCAACCGCGACAACTCCTGATGCCCGAGGCCAACGCCTCCACCCGTCTGCGCGTCGTGGGCAGGCCGCGGCGGCCCGCCGCCTTTCATGAGGCGCTGGCGGCCGAGGAAGGCCTCCGGAAGGCCAAGGGCGAGCGGACGCGGGTTCGCCTGATGGCGTCCGGGTGCGAGCTGCTGCAGACGACCAACGTCGACTCGCTGATGATCAGCCGGGTCAGCAGCCAGGCCGGGGTGGCCAAGGGCGCCTTCTACATCTACTTCGACAGCAGGAGCGCCTTTCTCGAAGAGCTGTGCCGGGAGTACGTCGCCTACGAGATGTCGACCTTCCCGGAACTCGACCTCGACATGGACGCCTACGAGATGGTGCGCACGATCGTCGCCTGGTACGCGGACGTGTTTCGGAAGAACTCCGGGATGATCCGCTGCCTGGTGCGCATGACCGACGTCGAGGAGCCGTTCGCGGAACTCTGGAACCGCCGGAACCGCGAGATCGCCGACCGGATTGTGTCGTTCCTGGTCTCATTCCTCGGCATCGACGCAAAGGACCGGGGACCGCTCCGCGAGCTGGTCAACGCTCTCGGCGACGGTATGGACCAGGCGCTCTTCGCCCGACACCGCATCGACGACGCCTGGCACCACACGCCGGCCAAGCGGCGGTCCTTCGTCGACCTGCACAGTCTGATCATCTACCGGGCCGCGTTCGGGGGCGATCCGGAGCTGCCGAAGTCCTCGAGGTTTCGGCGTCTGGTCGAACAGACGGGCCGGCGCTAGAGCGGATGCCGGCGGGGACGCCGGCGCACCCAGTGTGCGACCCCTTCGACGCACCGAGGACGCTCCGCCTTAGTCGAAGTCGAGCGGGCGACCGTCCAGCGTCGTGTACGGCGGGATCGGGTCGGTGGCGCGGAACCCGAAGATCATGTCGCCGTGGTTCCCGTCCGGGATCTGCGTGACGTCCGGCAACCGGTGCTCCTCGACGAAGTCGGGGTCGAGTTCGATGCCGAGCCCGGGACGCCGGCCGAGATCGAGCAGGCCGTCCTCCACCGTCAGCGGCTCGCCGAGCAAGCCCTCGATGAAGTGGTTGCCGGTCTGGTCGACCTCGACGGTCAGACCGTGCCGGTGGGCCGCGACGACGTGGCCGTTGGCGATGACGGCCACCGGATCGCACCAACTGTGGGGTGCGAACTGGAGCCCCGCGCTCTTCGTCATCTCCGCGATCCTGTTCAGTTCGCTGATGCCGCCGCAGCGGCTGGCGTCGGCCTGCAGGATGTCCGCGGCGCCGCAGCGGATCAGCTCGCGAAAGCCCTCGACACCGAACTCGCACTCTCCCACCGCGATCGGCAGGCCGGCGACCTGCCTCAGCGCCACCAGGTCGTCGATCTCGAGCGGCTGGAAGGGCTCCTCGAACCAGAAGATCCGGTGCTCCACCAGGTGCCGCGCCAGCGAGGTCGCCATCTCCAGGTTGTAGCGCCGGGTTCCGTCGGCCATCAGGTCGATCTTCGGGCCGACGGCGGCGCGGGTCAGGCTGACGGTCTCGCGGTCGTACTGCTCGTCGACGCCGGTGCGGAACTTGACCCGCCGGAAGCCCTTCTCGACCATGCGGACGGCCGTATCGGCGACGGTCGCGGGTGAGCTGTAGAGGAGGCCGCTCGCGTAGGCCGGAACACGGGAATCCTCGCCGCCGAGCAGTTCCCAGACCGGCTTCCCCTCCTGCTGGCCGAGAAGGTCCCAGAACGCCTGGTCGAGGCCGCCCATCGTCGTCAGCGCCACGCCCTTGCGGCCGTACCAGTTGGTGCGGAAGAACAGCCGCCACCACATCCTCTCGATCTGGAGCGGATCGAGACCGATCAGGAACGGGCGCAGGTGCTTGACCGTCACCTCCACCAGCTCCGGATGCGAGTAGGCCGAGCCGGTCCCGACGCGGCCGTCGTCGGTGTGCACCCGGATCAGCGAAGCGAGGCGGCCCTTGACCCTGCCCCAGGGCCCTACCCAGCCCTTCCCCTCCGGGTACTCGAAGTAGAGGTGAATGGTCTCGATGTGGTCGATGCGCACGGTGTCCTCCAACTCGCGCAAAACTGACTTGCGGGTCACTTCTGACTATACTGAACCGGACTACGGCAAGGAGAACGACGCTTGGCCAAGCGGGTCCCGCTGCGACATCTGCTGTTCTACGCCAGCCCGGGGATCCCGCTCGCGCTGTTCATTCCGCCGATGCCGGCGGTCCTGGCCGCGTTCTACGCCCAGCACACCGCGGCGACGACTGCGGGTATCGGCACGGCGATGCTCGTTGCCCGGGTGGCGGACGCCCTGACCGACCCGCCGATGGGCTACCTGTCGGATGCGACGAAGGGTCGCTGGGGCCGCCGCAAGCCCTGGCTCCTGGCGGGCTCTCTCCTCGGCATGCTCGCCATGTGGGTCTTCTTCATGCCCCCGGCCGGCGCCGGCAACTGGTACTTCCTGGCGGGCCTGCTCCTCTACTACGTCGCGATGACGGTCATGAACATCCCGCTCCGCGCGTGGTCGAGCGAACTCTCCGACGACTACGGCGAACGGTCGCGACTGTCGCTGTACTTGACGACGGCGCTGCTCGTCGGAGGCCTCCTCTTCTTCATTCTGCCACCGCTGCTCGCCCACGAATCCGTCGGACTCCTGGCCTCGGCCGAGTTCGACCGCGAGACGATGGCCCTGTTCGGCTGGATCGGCATCGCGCTGATCCCGCTGCTGCTCGGGGCGGCGTGCATCGGCGCGCCGGTCGGTCGCAGCGCCGGCCAGTCCCAGACGTCGATCATCGAGTCCTTCAGGGCGGTCCGGGGCAACGGCCCGTTCTGGTCGCTGATGACCGCGGAGTCGTTGAACTACATCGCCTCCGGCGTCTCGTACTCCGTGCTCATCATCGCGCTGTCGAACTACTGGGGCTTCGGCGGCCGGGTGGCCATCTTCCTGCTCATCGTCATCGTTGTTCAGGTCGCAGCCATGCCGCCGACCGGCTGGCTGGCGATCAGGCTCGGCAAGCACCGGACCTGGGGGCTCGGCGTCCTCGGTCAGGCCCTGGTCTTCCCCCTGATCTTCGTCATGCCGCCCGGCGCGACGCCGTTCTTCGTCATCGCGCTGTTCGGCGCCGCGATCTCCATCTTCCAGGCGCCGCACATGATGATGCCGATGGCGATGCTCACGGACACCGCCGACTACGACCTGATGAAGAGCGGCAAGCAGCGCACCGGCAACTACTTCGCCCTCCAGCACCTGATCTACAAGGGCATGAACGCGGTCGGCTACTCGCTGGGCTACTTCCTGCTCGCCTGGGTCGGGTACGACCCGGCGATCCCCGGGAACACGGCTTCGGCGAACCTCGGGCTCCAGGTCATCGTCGGCGTGGTCGCGCCGGTGTTCCTGCTGGCCTGCGGCGTCGTCCTGTTCCGCTATCCGCTCACCGCGGAGCGCCACGCCGTCATCCGGCGTTTCATTAGCCGCCGCGAGGCCCGGCTGGCGGCCGCCACCCGGCAGGTCCCGGGATGACCCAGAAGGTGCCGGCCACGAACGCTTCCAGCAGCCTCGAACGCGAACTCGACTCACTGCTCGAAGGCCAGTTGGCGGCCGGCGCCAGGAACGCAGTGGCGCGGATCGAGGCGCCGGCGGCGGGTTTCGCCTATGAGCACGCCGTCGGCGTCGCCCGCGACGACACCGGCGAGGCGATGACGCCCAGGCATCGCTTCCATACGGCGAGCGTCAGCAAGTCGATGACCGCGCTCCTCGTGCTTCAGCTCGCCGAGGAAGGCGCCCTCGGGCGCGCCGGGGTCGACGCCAGGTACGTCGAGTTCGAGGTCTTCCCCGACGAGGTGCAGGAGCGGCTCCTCACGCGGGGCGGGCGGCCCGCCTTTGCCGGCGTCACCCTCCGTCACATGCTGTCGCACACCTCAGGGTTCCGCGACGCCTTCGTCGACGACGGCTCCCGGACCTCAGCGGATGCCGGCGGAGCGGCGCCGGGATCGATCATCGGCAGCAACGCGACGCGGGACATGACCGTCGCGTGGTCCCCCTGGCTGCCGGACGGCGACGCGGAGAACGAACGCGGCGTCATCAACTACTACCTGTCGCAGCCAGGAATGAGCGAGGCGCTGTTCGAGCCGGGCTCCGCGTTCCACTACAGCGACACCGCCTTCGTCCTGCTCGCGCTGCTCGTCGAGCGAGTCACCGGCGAGAGCTACCACGCGAACCTGAGGGACCGGATCATCGAGCCCTGCGGTCTCGGCGACACCTACCTGGCCTACCGGGACGATCCGCCGCTCGGACCCCGTCGACAGCCGGAGTCCGACGTCCATGCCCGCGGCACGGCCGTGTTGAGCTCGGGAGGGAACCTGTCCTTCGACTGGGGCGGCGGCGGCCTCGTCACCACCGCCGGAGACCTCGTCCTTTTCCTGCGAGCGCTGATGGACCGGAAGCTCTACGGCTCCGACCCGACCCTGCGCGACATGACCGCCTGGCAGCAGCCGCCGGGTCTCGCGCCGCGGCGAACCGGTGTCGGGCTCGGGCTGTTCAGGACCGGTTACCAGGCCGGCGAGCTGTGGGGACACTCGGGCGCCTGGGGCGCGAAGATGGACCACGACCCCGCCGCGGGCATCTATTTCGCCGGCACCGTCAACCGCACCGACGCGGCCACCGGTTGGCACCACGCGCTGATCGCGACCGTCGCTGAGCACATCCGATGAGGAGGGCAAGACACCAATGCGCGACCTGATCCGACGCCATCCCTTCTGGACCTTCTACGCCGCGGCCGTGCTGATCGGCCTGCTGGCCTGGATCTACCTGATGACGGTCGAGGTCGTGCTGCAGGGGGAACGCGGCCCCGACTACAGCGCCTACGGCGAGTTCGTGGGCTACCGGGACGCGACCCGGGCGGCGCACCCGACACTCCACCACCACGGCGACAGCGTCCTGCTGTACATGCAGGCGGCCGCCAGCAAGATGCCGATCCTGCTGCCCATGTTCTCGTTCCCCTTCGCGCCGACGCTGGCCGCGCTGCTGATCGTGGGGATCGGCTGGAAGCGGCTCGGGCTACGGGCGCTGGTCGGTCTCTACCGCCCGATCCGGGGCAACGTGAGCCTGCGGGAAGGCGCGCAGCTCTACGCCATCCTGGTCGGCTTCCTGGTGACGTTCGTGAGCAGCCTGCTGATCGTCGAGCAGCTCTTCGGCGACCCCGCCAGGGTGGAGAACGCGGTCGCCCACATCGGGCTGCTGGACTGGCGCACCTTCGTCGTGACCCTCCTGGTCGCGGGCTTTCTCAACCAGGGAGCGCTGCTCGAAGAGCTCGGCTGGCGGGGCTACGCCCTGCCGCTGCTCGTCCGCAAGTGGAACAAGCCCCTGGTCGCTTGCGTCGTGCTCGGCGTCCTCTGGGCGCTGTGGCACTTTCCGCGCGAGATCCCGGGGATCCTGTCCGGCCAGCAGACTCTTGGTGCCCTGGTGCAGTGGCACCTGATCTTCTTCCTGTCGACCATCGGCATGACGATCGTCGCGTTCTACTTCGTCAATGCGGCGGGCGGCAGCGTCATCCCGGCGATCCTCATCCACGGCGTCCTCAACCACGTCGGCAACATGTTCGGCGCCGAGCAGCTCGTCGGCCGCTCGTACGGCGGGATGATCGGACCGGTCGGATGGGCGGTCGCCGGCCTCGCGGTCATCGCCCTGGTTGGACCGGATCTCGGTTGGCGTCGGCGAGTCGAGGCGCTCGGCGACGACGATCCGAGCCTCATCTGGTCGGGCGACGCACGATGAACGCCTGCGTTGACCTGATCGAACGGAGCGTGGCGCCCGACGCCTCCTGGATCCGGCCCGACATCTTCGCCGACCAGGCGCTTTACCGGCTCGAGCAGGAGCGGATCTTCGGCCGCTGCTGGCTACTGCTCGGCCACGAGAGCCAGTTGCCGGAGGCCGGCTCGTTCTTCCGCACCCACATGGGCGAGGAGCCGATTCTCGTCACCCGCACGCTCGAGGGCGAGGTCCGCGCCTTCCTGAACCTCTGCCGGCACCGGGGCGCGCAGCTCTGCCACGAGGATCGCGGCGTGGCGAAGTCGTTCAACTGCCGCTACCACGGCTGGGCCTACGCCTGCGACGGCAAGCTGCTGGCGGCGCCCGGCGAGAAGCAGCTCTACTACGGCGAGCTGGACAAGGAAGAGTGGGGCCTCGTCCGGGTGGCGCGGGTCGAGAGCTACAAGGGACTCGTCTTCGGCAACTTCGACCCCGACGCCGAGCCGCTCGCCGACTACCTCGGCAACATGGCGTGGTACCTCGACATCCTGCTCGACCGCCGCGCCGGCGGCACCGAGCTGCTGGGCGTACAGCGCTGGCGGATCCCCGCCAACTGGAAAGTCGTCGCCGAGAATCACGTCGGCGACGAGTACCACGTCGGCTTCACCCACGGATCGCAGTTGCCGAGACCGATCAGGAGCCGCGCCGCGCCGATTCCGATGGCCCGCGAGATCCGTCCCGAGCTCGGCCACGGCATCGGCGTCGACGTCATTCCCGAGGACGTCTCCCCCGGGGAGCGCGGCGGCTTCGACGAGGAGGTCAACGAGTACCTGCGATCGATCGCCGGGGAGATGAAGGAGCGCCTCGGCGAGATGAGGCCGCGTCTGTTCCCGATCCACGGCCTCGTCTTCCCCACCCTCGGCATGATTCCCATCCTCAACTCGATCCGGGTGATTCACCCGATCGGTCCCGGCGAAGTCGAGCTTTGGTCGTACTGCATGGTCGACCGGGACGCTCCGCAGCAGGTCAAGGACATCCTGGTCCAGCGATCGATCGCGGCGTTCGGCCCGGCCGGCGCCTTCGAGCAGGACGACTCGGCCAACTGGACCGGCGTGACGAGAAACACGGTGGGCCAGCAGGCCCGGAAACACCGGCTCAACCTGTCGATGGGCCTGGGGCACGAAGGGGAGGTTGCCGGCTTGCCGGGCGAGGTGGGCCTGACCGCGAGTGACATCAACCAGCGCGGCTTCTACCTGCGCTGGGTCCGCGAGATGACCGGAGGGCCGGCATGACGCCCGTCGACGCTCAACTGCTCGCCGACCTGCAGCTCTGGTACGCCCGGGAGGCCCGCCTGCTCGACGAGCGGCGCTACGACCTCTGGCTCGAGATGGTGGACGTTGGCGTCCGCTACCAGGTCCCGACCCGCTACCTCACTGCGCAGGGCAACGTCGGCGACTTCGGCGCCTGGACCGTCGACCGGGAGCTCACCCAGGCCGCCGACGTGTTCCTCATCGACGACGACTACGAGGGAGTCAGGACGCGGATCGAACGGCTGCAGTCGGGCATGGCCTGGGCCGAGATGCCGCCGTCCATCACCCGCCGGATCGTCGGCAACGTCGAGCCGGGAGAGGTCCTCGAAAACGGCGGAATCGAGGTCTTCTCGGCGCTCATGGCCTTCAAGAGCCGGGGCCCGCGGGAGCGGAGCTTCCTCACTGCCCAGCGCCGCGATCTGCTGGGTCGGAGCGACGGCGACTTCCGCTTGCGGCGGCGCACGGTGATCATCGACGACACCGTGCTGATGGGCGAGAATCTCTCGATCATCCTCTGAGGGCTTTGCACCATGGCTGACTTCGATCAAAAGACCTGCCTCGTCACCGGCGGCGCATCCGGCATCGGCAGGGCCACCTGCGAAGCGCTTGCCGCCCGCGGCGCGCACGTCGTCGTCACGGATGTCGACGAAGCCGCGGGGCGGGGCGTCGCGGACGCGGTCGGAGGCGAGTTCGCGCATCTTGACGTCAGCGACCGGGACGCATGGACCCGTGTCGTCTCCGGGGTCGTCGAGGCCCGCGGCGGACTCGACCTGGTCCACCTCAACGCCGGGGTGACGACCTATCCGGCCGCCGGGGGCGGCTTCCCCGCCTTCGACATTGCCGCCATGCCGACGGACGCCTACCGCCGCGTCACGGGGGCCAACATCGACGGCGTGGTCTTCGGCGTGGGTGCGACCGTGCAAGCGCTGGAGAACCGGGGCGGCGGAGCGATCGTCGTCACGGCCTCGGTTGCCGGGCTGGCAACGTGGGAAGTCGATCCCGTCTACACGATGACCAAGCACGCCGTCGTCGGCCTGGTGCGCGGGCTCGCACCGCCTCTCGCCGAGCGCGGCATTACCCTCAACGCGATCTGCCCCGCCGCCGTCGACACGAAGATCTTCGGCCCCGAGGCCGAGGAGTTCGTGAGGGAGGCCGACCTTCGACTCATGCCGCCGGCCCAGGTCGCGGATGCCGTCATCCAGGCGGTGACTGGCGGCGAAACCGGCCAGTGCTGGGTCTGCTACGACGGCAGGGACCCGATCCTCTACATGCCGGCGCCGCTTCCGCGGCTGGGCTAGAGCCCTGGTCACCATCGAGAGTTGGCAAACCAGCCCGTCTTACCGGTAAGATTCTAGCCATGGCCGAGATCCAGACGACAAAGATGTCCTCGAAGGGCCAGGTTGTGATTCCCGGTGCCATCCGCACGCGGTTGGGGCTCGAGCCCGGCGTTCAGTTCGTGGTCATCGGGGAAGGGGACACGATCGTGCTCAAGCCGATCGCTGCGCCCTCGATGCGCGAATTCGATGAGGTCATGGAGCGAGCACGCGAAGCGGCCCGCCGCGCGGGCATGAAGCGATCGGACGTCGCGTCGGCGATCGCGGCCGTTCGCTCCCGGTGAAGGTCGTACTCGACACGAACGTGTTCGTGTCCGGAGTCTTCTTCGGTGGCACCCCGGGCCTGGTCCTGGAAGCGTGGCGGGACGGGAAAGCGGAGGTCGTCCTCTCTCGCGAGATCGTCGAGGAGTATGTGCGCGTGGGCGAGGAACTGGCGCATCGGTTCCCGGCCGTCGACTTGAGGCCGGCTTGGGAACTCCTGGCTGTCTCGGCGACTCTTACTCCGTCGCCTCCGCTTCCGGAACCTGTTTCCCGGGACACCGACGACGACAAGTTCCTGGCGTGCGCCCTGGCTGCAGGGGCTGACTACGTGGTCAGCGGTGACCGCGACCTGCTCGACGTCTCTTCCCACAAAGGAGTCTTCGTGGTGAGTCCCCGAGACTTCGTCGACCTACTTCGTTAGGGGTCTCCTCCCCGCTCCTCTGCCGGCCGGATGCGCACGCCTCGGTGACCGGCGACGTCGACGTAGCTCAAGACATCGACCCGGCCGTTGAGCCCCTGGCTCATGCAGCCGTGATCGACGTAGTCCACGACCTCCCGGCCCTCGGGTGACTCCGGATCGACCGCGCGGACGGCGCCTTCCGGGTTCAGCCGGCACGGCACGAAGCCGAACTCGGAGGGCGCCCCCTCCTCGAGCTTGACGTAGCCCAGAGCCGTCATCCGGGCCTCGGGGTGAAGCGGCATCAGCGGCCAGCCCCTGCGCGGCGCCACGCCGTAGTAGTCCGCATCGTCGTCGAGGACCGGCATGGCGGCGACGATCTCCTCCGGCCAGCGGTCCAGCCGGACGTCGAAGACGAAATGGCCGAGTCCGTAGAACACCGGCCGGTCGCGGTACCACTCCATGCCGCGCAGGACGTGCTGGTGATGGCCGACGACGATGTCGACGCCCAGGTCGATGCACAGGCGGGCGGTGCGCAGCTCGTGGTCGGTCAGGTGGTGGGCTTTGAAGTGGTCGCCCCAGTGGAAGCTGGCGACGACCAGATCCGCCTGCTCTTTCGCGGCCGCGATGTCGGCCGCGAGGTTGTCGTGGTCCGCCTTGTCGGGCACGGTCGATACCCGCGGGTCGGCGCCCGGCGTGTAGGCGTCGTCGATCAGGTCCTGGTAGAAGTTGTGAGCCCTGAGCGGCGCCAGTCCGGCAAGGCTGCCCCGCGCCTCGTAGCCGCGGGGGAAGACCGAGGCGTAGGCGAGGTAGGCGACCTTCACGCCGCCGGCCTCGAGGATCGCGGGAGCGCGGGCCTCCTCGAGGCTGCCGCCGGCGCCGCAGGTCATGACCCCCTGCTCGTGCAGGCGCTGCCGGTTCTCGAGCATCGCCTCGCGCCCCCCGTCGAGGATGTGGTTGTTGGCCAGCGACAGCACGTCGAAGCCGACCCGGCTCAGGACGTCGAGATTGCGCGCCGGCGGCACAAGGGCCAACCCGGCGCTGGGCACCGATCGGGGATTGTCGGAGTACGGCCCCTCCAGGTTGCCGAACAGCACGTCCGGCGCGGCGAGTAGATCGCGCACCGGCGCGTAGGCCTCGTCCGGATCGTCGCGGTCGGTGAGCAGGTCGCCGACGAAGCCGAGCAACAGGTCGCCGTCGGCGGCGCGGATTGAAGAGGGGCCGCCGACCAGGGCAACGACGCCGGCCGCGGCGCTTGATCTGAGGAACTGTCGTCGGTTCACGTTCGCACCTCCGGGTCAGCGGTCGATCCACTCGCCGCAAATGGCCACCGCCTCGGCGAGCTTGTCGCCCTGCCCGAGGTAGTAGTGGGTGGCCCCTGCGATCTCGCGGAACTCCTTGTCGTCGTGGGACACCGCGGCGTAGAGCCGCCGCGCGTGGCTGGGCGTGCACGCGTCGTCCGCGCCGTTGTTGACGACCAGCACGGGAACGCTGATCTCGGCCGCGCACGCGAGCCCGTCCGCGTTCGACTTCTCGAGGCTCCACTGCGACAGCCAGCTCCGCAGCATCGTGAACCGCGCGAGCCCGGTCGGCCCCGTGTTCACGGTCTCCGGGTCGCCGAGGTAGCACCGACCCGGCGGCCGGTCGTTCGGGTCGACAGCCGGGTCGAGCCAGCGCGGGTCGGCCATCGTGCCCTGGACAACGAAACAGTGCTCCTTCCCGGCGCCGTCCTCCCGCTTCAGATCCGCCAGCCTCTCGACCGCCCAGGCCGTGATCCGCGCGTTGCGGGCGACCTGCGCCTGCCGGTAACGCTCGAGGAACTCGTCCGAGTAGGGCGGCTGATTCGGGTTGTCCGGGTCGTAGAGATCGAGCTCCGGGGCCTTCCGGTGCGGCTCGCGCTCATCGAGGATCGAGGCGTCCATCCACTCGGTAAGCGTTCCGGCGCGGCTGATGTGCGCGGCCAGCAGCATCACGCCGTCGGCCGGAACCAGTCCGGCCGCCGTCAGGTCGTACGGGTCCCCGGCCGGGGTGTGGGTGACGGTCGGGTTCTCCGCCTGCTGCTGGTAGTAGAGCGACAGCGAGCCGCCGCCGCTCCACCCTCCGAGCAGGACGCGCTCGTAGCCGAGCTCCTCCCTGGCATGCTGGATCGTGCGGCCGAGGTCGACGACGCACTTCTCCATGATCAGGGCCGTGTCGTTCCCCCGATAGCGTCCGTTGCAGTAGATGACATGGTGGCCGGCCGCCGCCAGCCCCCGCACCAGCGGCAGCCAGGCGCCGCCGCCGATCGGGTGGTTGAAGACGACGACCGTCTTCGAGGGGCGCTCGCGAGGCCGCAGCAGATGACCATCAAAGAAGACGAAGCCGCCCGGCCCGCCGTAGACGTCGCCGAAGTCGGCTTCCTCGCGGAAGAAGACCGGGAAGGGAACGCGATCGTAGGGCTCGATCATGGCGGTTCGGCCGGTCAGAACTCGACGCGAGGAAGCGCGGCCTCGATCGCTTCCCGCTGGGGTTCCAGGTGCCTCGGCAGCGAGAGGATCGTCCCCAGTTCGTCGATGTCCTCGTCCACCGTCCAGCCCGGGTCGAGGTTCGACAGCTCCAGGTTGATGCCTCCCGGCGCGGTGAAGTACGTCGAGTGGAACCACCCGCGGTCCCGGGCCCCGGTCACGATCAGGCCGGCGCCGGCGAGGATCCGGGTCCACCGCTCCATGTCCTCGACGCTGTCGACCGTCAGCGCGATGTGGTGCAGACCGCCGAGACCGTGCCGGCCCCAGGGCCCGTCGCCTCGCTCGACGACGTCGATCAGCTTGCCGGGCTCGTTGCCGCCCACCGCGAGCCGCGTGCGGTTCCCTTCGGTGGCGACCACCTCAAAACCCAGGACGCCAACGAGAAACTGCAGGGTCAGCTCGGGAATGCGCGGCGCGACCGTGGCGTGGTGAAAGCCGCGAATCTGGTGCTCCCCGGGAAGGTCGGCCAGCTCCGGTATCCGGCCGTCCTCGCAGCCGACGAGCTCCGACGAGATGCCGTCGAAATCGCGAAAGTGGAGGACGGAGTCGCCGAACCGAGCCGGGCGATCGGTGCAGGTGCAGCCCGCCGCGGTCAGTCGCTCGCGCCAGAAGTCCAGGCTCCCGGGCGACACCGAGTAGCTCACGTCGGTGATCGACCCGCGACCGTCGACGGCCGGCGACATCGGGATGCCCTCGAGGACGATGTTCGTCATGATCGTTCCCGGGTGGCCCAGGCGGTCGCCGAAGAAGAAGTGCCAACCGGAGGTCGGGTTCTCCTGATTGCAGGTCTTCTTCACGAGGCGGAGCCCCAGCACGTCTCGGTAGAACCGGAGGTCGTTGGCGGCGGAACCGACCAGCCCCGTGATGTGGTGGATGCCCCGGATCGGGCCGCGGGTGGGCCTCCTGAACTCAGCCATGGGATCTCCTCGTCATCCGCTCGATGCCCTAGAGAGCAGATGTTACGTTCGTTGGCCGCATGAACTCCTCCCCAGCGGCGCAACTGCGCGCCCTCATCGACGCTCCCGGGCTCCGGGTGATGCCCTGCTGCTTCGACGCACTCTCCGCCCGGCTCATCGAGCAGGCAGGATTCGAGCTGACCTTCATGAGCGGGTTCGCCGTCTCCGCCAGCCGCCTGGGATTGCCCGACACGGGTCTCATCTCCTTCGGCGAGATGCTCGACCAGGGCCGCAACATCTGCGCGGCCACCCGGCTGCCGGTGATCGGCGACGGCGACACGGGCTACGGCAACGCCCTGAACGTCAAACGCACGGTCACGAGCTACGCGGCCGCCGGCTTCGCGGGCGTGATGATCGAGGACCAGGAGACGCCGAAGCGCTGCGGGCACACGCGGGGCAAGCGGGTCGTCTCCCGCGCCGAGGCCCTGTCGCGGGTCCGCGCCGCGGCCGACGCGCGCGATGAAGGCGCGGACATTCTGGTCATGGCCCGCACCGACGCTCGCGCCACCGACGGACTGGACGAAGCCATCGCCCGCTGCCGGGCCTTCGCCGACCTCGGCGCGGACATCCTCTTCCTCGAAGGTCCGCGGTCCGAGAGCGAGATGGCCGCGTTCTGCGAGGCAGTCCCCGGCCCCAAGATGACGAACCTGGTCGAGGGAGGCGACACGCCGCTCCTGCCGCCGGCGCGCCTCGAGGAGATCGGCTACAGGATCGCGGCCTACCCTCTGACGCTGTTTGCCGCCGCCACCGCCGCGATGCTAGATGCTCTTGGAGCCTTGCGAAGCGGCGAGCAGCCTGACCACGCCGTGGACTTCGAGCGTCTGCGCCGAATCGTCGGGTTCGAGGACTACGACGCCGACGCCGAGCGCTACCGCGTGGAGGAGTAGCTCAGCCGGTCAACTCGCCCGGCGGCTCCTCTCCGGCGCCGGCGACCCTCAACTCGTCGTACCAGGTCTTGACCCGTTCCGGCGACCAGGGGGTCACCGCGCAATCGGCCACGAAGTAGACCTGGTCCGCGATCTCCTCGACCAATTCGAGGCGGTGGGACGACAGCAGCACTCCCCGGCCGTTGGCGGCGAAGTCCCGGAGCATCCGGCACAGACGCGCTACCGCGACCGGGTCGAGACCGTTGAACGGCTCGTCCAGGATCAGCAGCTCCGGCTCGTGCAGCAGCGCCGCCGCCAGCGCAAGTTGCCGGCGGTTGCCGGTAGAGAGTTGATGGCAAAGGCGGCCCGAAGCGGGCACCTCCAGAGCCTCCAGGAGATCGACGGCGCGCGCGCGGGCCTCGCCGGCATCCAGACCGTACAAGGCGGCGCAGTAGTCGAGGAACTCAAGCGGCCGCAGGAAGTCGAACAGCTCGTCCTCCTCGAGCAGGATGCCGACGCGGGCCATGACCTCTGGATGGACGCGCGGATCGAACCCGAACATCCGTACCGTCCCGCCGTTCGGCTCGGTCAGCCCGAGGCCGAGGCGCATCAGGGTCGTTTTCCCGGCGCCGTTCCTCCCGACCAGGCACTCCACCCCGGATCCGATCTCCAGGTTCACGGAGCGTAGAACTTCCAGATCGCCGTAGGACTTGTCGACCGAGTCGAAGCACAGGATCGTCGTCATGGCGCCACCGCCCATTCCCGCAATCGTCGTCGCAGCCAGTCGCCTCTGCTCAGGAAACCCACCACCGCCGAACAGCCTCCGGCCGAGACCAGCAGCAGGACCGTCAGCGCGATCACCGCGGTTCCTGAACCGGCAAGCAACCGTGCAGCCACCGCCACGCCGCCAACCACCAGATTGAAGAGCAACCAACCGCAACCGAGCAGCGCCAGCGCCATCACGCTGGAGTAGAGGTCGCGCTGCTCGTGCAGCTTCGGCCTTCTGGGCAACCAGATCGAGACGGTTGTACCCGCGCCCGCCAGGCACACCAGGGAGGACGCGGCGATCAGGAACGGAATCGGACGGTCGGCGACCGGGATCCGCTCGGCGAGAAGCCAGGTGACGGTCGACATCTGCAGCAACACCAGGCCGCCAACGACCGTCACCAGACCCAGCACCTTCCCGGGCAGGCAGGCGCCGAGCGCTCCCTCGGCCGACATCGACAGTCGCCGTGCACCATCCGCCGTGAACCCGAGCAGATTGGCAAAGAAAGCAAGCCAGAACGCGCAGAGAAAGGCCCCGAGCGCGGAGGCCCCCCAGAGAGCGAAGTGCCCGGTTTCCTCCCCGGCCGCGAGCTCCTCGCCGCTGAGTACGATCGCCATGAACACCGGCATGATCCAACTGAGCACCAGGTTCAGCCGTACCTGGCGGAAGCGAAGCAACATCCGCGCTTCCGCGAGAGCAAACACGAAGGTTGGCCGCGACCAGACTCCCGCCGATGCCCAATCGCCGCCGGCCGGCCGCCTCTTCCTCTCGTTGCCCGGTGCCCGCCAGCCGAGGTTCCACTTCCTTCCGCCGCCGCGATCATCCGGACTCCGCTGCTCCAGAGCGAAACTCGCGGCGATCAAAGCCACCAGCGCGAGCAGCCGACCACCGCTGACGGTGCCCTGAGCCCATACCGCTTCGCCGGCCCACAACGGCTCGACGGCGCTCGCCGCCAGGACGATCAAGAGCAGCAGCCCGAGCCCGGCGCCGAACCATCGCCGCCTGCCTCGTGCCCCGAGAATCACCGCGCCCACCGGGCCCGCGACCACCATCGCACTCAAGGCGGCGACTACGTCCATGCCTTCGAAGACCCACTCCCGCCCGCGCGGCCATCCGGCGCCCCACAGGCCAAACGCCAGAACCTCATTGAGCAGGACCAGCACCAGCGTCAAGCCCAAGGCGTTCGTTCCGATCGTCAACGTGGCTCGCCGGCCTGCCGACAGGCCGAATCTCACGCCTGCTCGCCGGTCGAACCAGGGCGCCAGCGGCGCCAACTGGAACAGCGTCATGACGACGAAGAACGTGACGATCGCGAAGAGCAGATCGACCGGCAACTCCCCGCGATGTCCCTGTTCCGGACCCGTGATGGCGAAGTAGAAGTTGACGAGCAGGAGCACTGCCAACGCCCCGCCGAAGACCATCTTCCCCTTCTCGTTCAGCGCCTTCCGCCACGCAGCCATCGCACGAAAGCGAACCACCGTGAGGATCGTCGCCGCCAGCCACCCTTTCCTGTTGCGAGAACCGTCCGGCACTCGCTCAACCTCCAGGAGCACCACGGTCGGGGCCGCCATCCGACTGTTTGACCTCCATCTTGAGCGCCGACTGAATCACGATCCCCAAGCCCGCGAGCGCTACGACGGCCGCGCTGAGAACCATATGCCGAGACTCCCCCCTACACAGCCAACTCCCAACGAAGCCGCCATTGAGCGTCGCAAGGCACGCACCGGAGATCAACTGCACCAGGATCTTCGTTCGTTCTCGCATCCATCCTTCCCTTCGTCGTCTGAGGGTCGTCGCCCTACCGCCTTCCGACGATGAGGGTGAGCGGATCGGTCCAACGATCCGCCCACCCCCGACGAACGTCGCCAGCCTGAGTTCAGGTTACGGCGTCCTTGCCAGTTCCATCCCCATCTTCAGATGCAGTTGAGCGCGGCCATGTGCAAGGAGAACGAGAATCCAAGTGCTCCCACGAAACCAGCGCCCATCGCGGGAATACTGAGTCCAAGGCCGATCAGAGCCAAAGCGCAGTCCGCCTTGCCCGCGCCTACGTGGGCGGCCAAGTCCGAGTCTGGGACTACCGTCCCGGTTTCGGCGAAGGTCGAGTCGCCGCTAACGGGAGCAACCAA
Organism: Holophagales bacterium; assembly: GCA_009843505.1. GTDB lineage: Bacteria > Acidobacteriota > Thermoanaerobaculia > Multivoradales > Multivoraceae > Multivorans > Multivorans azotirespirans. The sequence goes on from VYDI01000049.1 coordinate 39,039, forward strand.
CGCTAGCAAGGCGAGCGATCCAAGCAAACACGCGAGAGTCTTCTTCATATCTGCGATTCCTTTCCGTCTCAGTTCAACGATCCTGCCGTTCGAGCCGGCAGAGCTTCGTGAGGGGTCCGCGACGGGTCTCGTTCTGACCGGCGCCAGCGTTGCCCCTCACCGACCAAGACGAAATCCGTCTCCGCACTTCGTACGCTCCCGGGCCCCTTGGCCGATCCGCCTGGTTGAGCCCACGCACGCCTGAACGCGAAGTCGAATCGGGGCGACCTGAGCCCTATCTCAGCGCTGTCTCGATGCCGAGCGCCCTTGCGACGGCGTCGTCCAGTTCGGCCATCCTGGTCTGCGGTAGATCGGCGACGAAGCCGGTGAGCTTCGACTTGAACATCAGCGCCAGGAAGTCACAGCGGATCGAGCAGTCCGTTGGCAGGCCGTCAGCAGGCCCCAAGACCACTTCGGTTGAGAGGCCAAGATGCTCCCGGTAGATCGGAGCACAGACAACCGTTGAGACGTCCTCGTTCTCAGCAATGAAGGGTCGAGACACGACGACGTAGAAGCCCGGCTTGCGGCCCCTCTCCGGCACCCGTTCCCGAGTTCGGTAGATGGCCCCTCGCTTCAAGTCGGCGCCTGTTCGGCAACGAGGGCAGTCAGTTCGTCGGCCAGAGCCTCCTTGTGCTCTCGGATGATCCGCCGCTCGCGGTCCTCCTCACGCCGCCGTCGCTCGCGCGCCACGTATCCACTCAGGGCCGCCCTCACCAGCGCAGACCGACTGGAGTACCGGTCGGATGACGCCGTCAGCTCGTCCACACGGTCCAGGGTCGCTTCGTCGATGGTCACGGCTATGGTTCTCATATTGGGAACGATATTGACTCAGTGGCGCTCAAGTCAATACTCCCTCAATCCACCTCCCACTTCCCCGCCTCCGCCATCGCCTTCCGGTACGCCGACAGGCAGTACCAGAACAGGAGCGCGCCCGCCGGCTTGAAGATCGCCTGCATGGTGGCAAGCGAGTAGTGGACCTTGCCGTCGTCCTGGAAGAGGAAACCGGTGAAGGCGGCCAGGGTGCTGGTGCCGAAGGCCATGCCGATGAAGCTGGTCAGGAAGATGTAGAAGGCCGTGGCCTGGCCGCGCATCTGGTTGGGCGTGATCGGCTGGAACGCGGCCGCCATCACCCCGAGGTAGGCGCCCGAGAAGATCATCCCGGGGATCAGGACCAGCAGGGTGAGCGTCGCGCTGCCGACCAGCGGGGCCGCGACCGAGGGTGGCGTGGCAATCAGGGTCGTCGCCAGCAGCGTCCGTACGTAGGCGTCCCTGTAGCCGCGCGCCGCGAGGCGGTTGGCGATCCAGGGCGCGACCATGATGCCGACGACCCCGGTGATGATCGAGATCGTCCCGTAGCTCGTTCCGGCGTCCCCGCGGCTCAGGCCGTAGTTGCGGACGAGGAACTCGGGGTACCAGGCGGACGAGCCGTAGCCAGCCATCGCCAGCATGGACGAGCCGATGAACAGCGGCAGGTAGACGCGCTTGCGCTCCCAGATGAACCTGACGAACTCGCCGACCGGCAGATGCTCCCTTCCGCTCCGCGAGACCGCCAGCTCCTTGCGTTGCGGCTCGACCATCGTCAGCAGCAGGAGCGCCAGCAGAACCCCCGGCAGGCCGACCGTCACCAAGGTCGCCTGCCAGGGCTGCAGCGTGCCGATGACCGGCAGGTCGATCGGCCCGATGCGTGTGTAGTAGTCGATGAGCAGGCCGCCGATCACCAGGGCAAAGCCGCCGCCGACCCGCACGCCCGTCTTGTAGAAGGACATCGCGTAACCGAAGTGGGCCGGGCGGAAGCTGTCGGTGATGATCGAGTAGGCGGGCGGCGCGAGCCCGGCCTCGCCGGCGCCGACCGCCATCCGCGACGCGAACAGTTGGGTCACGCTGTTGGCCAAACCGCCAGCCGCCGTCGCCAGGCTCCAGAAGGCGACGCTGGCGGCGACGATGACCCTGCGCGAGTAGTGGTCGGCGAGCCGGCCCAGCGGAAAGCTGGCGAAGCTGTAGACCAGCGCGAACGCGGCACCTGCGAGCAGGCTGTACTGGAAGTCGGTGATCCCGAACTGCTCCCGGATCGGGCCGACCAGGAGGGAGAGGATGTTGCGGTCGAGAAACGACAGCACGTAGGCGAGGAACAGGAGGACGACGCCGTAGTTGGCGGCGCCGAGCGACGGGTAGCCTGCGGCCGTCTCCGCCGACCCGGCTTCGCCCGCGGGCCTGGTGTCGACGGTCAACGCGCGAAGCGGCCGATGATCGGACGACCGGGATTGACTCCTTCCACGGTCTCACCGTCGCGTACGACGAACACGCCGTTCACCATCGTGTGGACGATGCCCTCCGAGAACGACAGCCCGCCCTCGAAGGTGGCGGTGTCAATCACCGTGTCCGGGTCGAACACCACGATGTCCGCGTCGGCGCCGACCTGGATCCGGCCCTTCCGCCTCATCTGATCGGACATCGACGCCACCCGGTCCGCCGGGAGCAGGCTCATCTTCAACAGCGCCGTCATCAGGTCGAGCGTGCCCCGCTCGCGCACGTACCGCCCGAGAATCCGGGAGTAGGTCCCGGCCGTCCGCGGGTGCGCTCCCGGAGCGTAGGGCATGCCGTCGGAGGCGACGATCACCCAGTCGTTGTCCAGGGCCGTCTCGATCCACTCCTCCTTCATGAAGTGGAGAATCACGGTTCCCCCCTCGCGGCGATACCGCTCGAAGGTCTCCTTCGTCAGCCTCTCCCCCGTCTCCTCCCACTGCAGGTCGCCGTAGTCGATCTGCAGGCGGTCCTGCCAGCCCTCGTCGAAGATGGAGGACTCGAGGCTGGTCGAGCCAGCGGTGTAGGGGTACGCCTCCGTCGTCACGTCGAGCCCCAGGCGGGCAGCGCCGTCGATCATGTCGAGGACCGTGTCGATCTCTCCCAGCGCCATGCTGTTGACGTGCACGATGTGCAGGGGCGCCCCGGTGGCGACCGCGTTGGCCAGGACTTCCTGCATCGCGTCGATGCTCATCGAGCGTACGTGCGTGTGGATCGTGGCCCGCTTCTCGCCGGCGAAGCGGAAGACCTCGAAGATCTCCCCGCGGGTCGCGCCGGGGTAGTACTGGGTCGCCATTCCGATGCCCAGCGCGCCCTCCTCGAGCCCGCGCTGCAGATGCTCCAGCATGGCGGGGAAGCGCTCGGGCGCCAGTTCCGCGTAGTACGTCCTTTGCGCGGCATCGCGCATGGAGTCAAGCGGTTCGTCCTCGGCGCCGGCAGCCGCGAAGGCCGCCGCAAGGTCCGCGCGTTCCTCCTCCGGGACGATCTCCAGGCCCCTCAGGGCACCGTGATTGACCGTGGCGCCGTAGTTCACGAGCGACCTGCCCCGTCGAGAGTCCAGGAACGACCCGACATCCGGCACGCCCCACTCGAGCTCCAGCGCCGTGGTCACGCCGTCCCTCGCCTGATACTCGTGGGCCCGTGGACCCTGCCCGTGGGCGTGGAGGTCGACGAAACCCGGGGCCAGGACCAGCCCGGCGGCGTCGATCAGGATGCCTCCGTCGGCGAGCGAGTCCGCGAGGGGCTCCTCCGTGAGGGCCGCGATGACGTCGCCGCGGATGCCCACGTTCCTGACCTCGTCGAGCCTCCTCTCGGGGTCGATGACGCGGGCACCCTGGAAGACGACGTCGAACTCCTGGATGTCGGCTTCGCTGGTCCCGTTGGTGGCGGGGTTGCAGGCGAGGAAAAGCGCGGCGAGGAGCGCCGCGGCTGCGGAGCCGGCCTTGCGGCCGGCACGTCTACTCCGCCGCCTGCGGCGGCAGCCGGCGGGGACGCCGGCGCACCCAGTGTGGAGCGTCGTCATTCTTCAGCACCTGTTCCCAGGAAGATTGGCCCAGGATTCGTCGATGGTATACACCACGACTGCGCCACAGCCGCAGCTGATCGATCCCCAACCTGGGAGCCACGAGCCATGCCAAAGGCAACACCCGCGCGTACCCGCCTGTCACGCCGAACGCTACTCGGGCAAGGCGCCGGGGCGGGCGCCCTCCTCGCCGCGTCGACGGTCGGGGCGCCGTACCTCGCCTTCGGCAGGCACAGGTTGTTCGCCCAGAGCGAGGCGCGGTACTCGACGCGGGCAGTCGACCTGATGGGCGACTCGCTGGTCATCGACATGCTGAGTCCGCTCACGCTGGCGTCGTCGACCATGCGGGCCTGGTACGGCAACCCGCAGAACATCCCCGAGTCGTTCTGGAACGATCTCGACCTTTCCGGGATCGACGCCGTTCTCGACGCGGTGGGAACCGGCCCCTTCGGCGCCAGGGAATCCGTTCTGGAGCGGGTGGCGGGAGTCAACGGCGTCGTCGCGCACAACGGGCACCGGATGCTCCGCGTCGCTCGAGCCGCGGACCTCGACGAGGCGGCGCGAAGCGGCCGCGTCGGCATGATCTTCGGCGTGCAGAACGCCGATCACTTCCACTCGCTGGACGACGTCGACTACTTCTACGGCCTCGGCCAGCGCGTGTCGCAGTTGACCTACAACGCGCGCAACCTGATCGGCACCGGAGCGACCGACCGGATCGACGGCGGCCTGTCGAACTGGGGGGTCGCGATCATCGAGCGGATGAACGATGTCGGGATGGCCGTGGACGTGTCGCACTGCGGCGACCGCACGTCGCTCGACGCCTTCGAAGCCTCGAGGAAGCCCGTCCTGGTCACCCACTCGAACGTCCGGGCGCTCGCCGACGGTCACGTCCGCTGCAAGCCGGACGAGGTCATCGACGCGGTCAGGAAGGCCGGCAGCGTCTTCGGCGTGACGAACATTCGGATGTTCGTCAAGGCCGACGAGCCGACGACCGTCGAGCACTATCTCGACCACTTCGACTACCTGACGAAGCGGATCGGCGCCGAGCACGTGGGCATCGGCAGCGACATCGACCTCTACGGCTACGACGACATGCCGAAGGCGGACTACGAGCGGCTCAAGGCCGCCTACCAGCAGGGCAAGTACCGTTTCCGGGACCAGATCGACATCCCGGAGGTGGCCCACCCCCAACGGGTCTTCGACCTCACCGAGGGCCTGATCCGACGGGGCTACACGGACCTCGACATTCGCGGCATCCTCGGCGGCAACTTCCGCCGGGTTCTGGAGGAGATCTGGGGATGAAAGTCAGACACATCGCCCTGGCGGCTCTCGCCGTCACGTTCGTCGCCGTCCCGCTGTGGTCCGACACCGTCGACGAGCGGCTCGATGGCTTCGACACGTGGGTCGAATCGATCATGCAGGAGTGGAAGGTACCGGGCCTCGGCGTCGCGATCGTCGAGGACGGCAAGACCGTGTTCGCCAAGGGCTACGGCTGGCGCAACGTCGAGGAGGAGCTGCCCGTGACTCCCGACACGCTTTTCGCCATCGGCTCGAATACGAAGTCGTTCACGGCCACTCTGCTGGCGATGCAGGTGGACGACGGCGCCCTCGCCTGGGACGATCCGATCCGGACGGTGCTGCCCGAATTCCGGCTCCACGACCCGGCGGCGACGGACGAGATGACCGCCGTCGACCTGCTGAGCCACCGCTCGGGCCTGCCGCGTCACGACCTGTACTGGTACGCCACGGGCAGGAACCGCTCCGAGCTGCTGGCCGGACTTCATCACCTGGAGCCCTCCGCCTCCTTCAGGAGCAGGTACCAGTACCAGAACCTGATGTTCATGACCGCCGGCATCGTCTCCGAGCGGATCGGCGGCAAGTCGTGGGAGGAGCTGGTCCAGGAGCGCGTCCTCACTCCGCTCGGCATCGAACGGGCCACTTTCTCGGTCATCCGGATGCAGGAGGACGACGACTTCTCCTACGGCTACGGCGCGGACGAGGAGATCGAGCGGGTGCCGTTCCGGAACATCGACGCGATCGGGCCGGCCGGATCGATCAACATGTCGGCCCGCGACCTCGCCGCCTACGTCCGCTTCCATCTGGCCTATGGCAAGGTCGGCGACCAGCAGATCCTGAAGGAAGCCTCGGCGAGGCTCATGCAGTTGCCGCAGATGGTGCTGACCGGCCCGCTCCAGCAGCGTCTGCAGAACGGCCCGGAGATCGGCGACCCCACCTACGGGCTGGGTCTCATGGTGAGCACCTACCGAGGGCACAAGCACGTCAGCCACGGCGGCGGCATCGACGGCTTCATCTCGGCGATGGAGTGGCTGCCCGACGAGAAGATCGGCGTCGTCGCGCTGTCCAACACGTCGCACTCCGGAACGGTGCCCGCGCTCGTCGTGCGCAACGCGTTCGACCGCATGCTGGGCCTCGAGCCGATCGACTGGGCCGAGCGGGCGCGCAAGCAGATCGCGGAAGCGGAGGAGAAGGCCGAGGAAGCGAAGAAGCAGGACCTCGCGGCCGCGGTGGCGGACACCGAGCCTTCCCACCCACTCGCCGACCACGCCGGCGAGTATGAGCACGAGGGATACGGCAAGGCAGCCGTGCGGACGGACGGAGACGGCCTGGTCCTCGAGGTCGCCGGCATCGAGTTCCCGCTCCGGCACTACCACTACGACGTGTGGATGGTCCCCTACGACCTGCCGGCCAGCGCGGCCGCAGCCGGACGCGGCGGCGCCAAGGTCCGCTTCGACTACGGCAACGACGGGAACATCAACGTCGTGGCCGTGCCGCTCGAGCCGTCCGTCTCGCCCATCCGCTTCCAGCGCGCCGGCGACTGACGCGGGCGGCGACGGCAATGCCGGGCAGGGAGCCAACCCGCTTCCACACCCTGCTTCTGCCGGCGATCATCGCGCAGTCGATGATCATCGGCGGCGGCTACGCGACGGGACGGGAAGTCGTCCAGTACGCCGGCCGCTTCGGGAACTGGGGCTGGCTGTCGGTCGCGATCATCGCCGTCTGCTTCTCGCTCGTCATGGTGCTGGCCTTCGAACTGGCGCGGCTGGCCGGCGCCTACGACTACAAGGCCTGGAGCCGGAACCTGGTCGGGCCGTTCTGGTGGCTCGTCGACCTCCTCTTCCTGAGCATGATGCTGCTGGTCATCGCCGTCATGACCGCGGCCATCGGCGAAGTCCTCCAGCAGACCCTGGCGTTCCCGAAGCCGCTCAGCCTGGTTCTGGCCCTGGCCTGCGTCGGCTTCCTCACGTGGCGCGGGTCCGGCTTCATCGAGCGGGCGAAGACCTGGGGCAGCGCGGCCCTGTACCTGGGCTACTGCGCCTTCTCGGTCCTCGTGCTGACGGCGCCCGTCGGCGACACTGCCGCGTCGCCACCGCCGGGCTCCGAGGCCGGAGCGGGAGAGGTCGTCATCACGGCCGTCCTGTACGTCGCCTACAACGTCGCCGTCGTGCCGGCCGTCCTCTTCTGCCTGCACCGTCAGACCCGGCGCAGCGAGACCTTCACGTCCGGGATCCTCTCCGGCCTGGCGATGACCATTCCGTTCGCACTGACCCTGGCCTGCCTCCTGCGGTTCCCCCACGCCTCGGTGATGGACGCGGAAGTGCCCTGGCTGCGACTGATCGGCACCGCGGCCGACGGCCGTGCCGGCGGCGCGGCCCTCTGGATCGCGATCTTCGGACTGGTCGCCGGCTGGACGCTGATCGAGACCGCCGTCGGCTCGATTCACGCGCTCCTCCACCGCGTCGAACGCAACCTCGGCGACCTGCCGCGCCGCTGGAGGCCCGCCTCCGGCGAACTGACGCCGAGGCAGAAGGCGCTGACGGCCGTCCTCGTCCTCGCGGCCGCCGCCGGCCTCTCCACGATCGGCATCATCGACCTCGTCGCCAGAGGCTACGGCACGCTCGCCTGGGGCTTCATCGCGCTGATCGTGCTGCCGCTGTTCGTCGTCGTGCCATACCGGGCGTTCAGGACGTCGGCATGAGCCCCACGCTGGGTGCGCCGGCGTGTAGCGCCGGCCTCCGGAGTTCTGCCGCGCCTAGCGGATGGACTGAACGAAGACGCTGTTCGTTCTTTCGAGCCCCTCCCCAAGAGCGGCCATGACCGCCGCGTAGAACCCCGCGATACCGAGTCCCGTCCACTTCGACACTCGAGCCACCACCCCGATACCCAGCCCGAGCAGAATCAACGTCCAAAGGGAGACGGCGAGGCTGACGGCCCCCTCGAGCAGCGCCCCGACGGTGGTGTGAAGTGCCGGATTCGAGAAGTCGAGTTCGAATCCCGACGACGCGTCGGGAGGTTCAAGCACCTGACGGCCCTTCGACAGCAAGTAGCTGACGAGGTTGCCCAGGCGGCCGACCACGTAGACGTGGACCATCAGTGAGAACAACGTCAGGAAAGGCAGTTTGGCTCCGAAGACGAGTGACAGTCGCCAGACCAGTAGAGCCTCGATCGGCAGCGCGATCAGTACGGCCGCGGCCATGACCGTGCTGGGTCCGTAGAGGTTCACGGCCGACTCCCCGTCTCCCATGATGGCAGCCAAATCCCGCTGCCCGAGCACCGTCCTAAGGGCGAGGACCGCCAGGATCACCGCGAGGGCTGCAACCCATGGCCGGCGCTCGCGGATGATCTCGAAGCTGGTCCGCGGAAACGCGACGATCCCGACGAGGGCTTTCAGCCCGGCAAAGCCACCGACCACAGTCCCCGTGCCCGGAGTGGGCGCTTCGTCTGCCTCGGTCCCGGTCGAGGGACCTGCATTGCCTGGCTTCTGATCCTCGACCATCGCGAGGTCCCAGACTAGAACAGGTTCGCCCGCGGCGTGTACACCTCTTCGAGCCGCTTCTTCTCCTCGGCGGTCAGCTCGACGTCGAGCGACGACACTGCCTCATCCAGGTGGCTCATCTTCGTGACGCCGACGATCGGCGACGCGACAACGGGATTGGCCAGGACCCAGGCCATCGCGACCTGGGCCCGGGACACGCCCTTGTCCCGCGCCACCTCGCCCAGCCGATCAACGATCGGCCGGTCCTTCGCCTCGTCGAAACGTCTCGCCATCATCGGGTCGCTCTGCGACCGGCGCGTCGTCTCGTCCCAGTCGCGGGTCAGCAACCCCCGGCCCAGCGGGCTCCACGGGATCGTCCCGATGCCCTGATCGGCGCAGAGGGGGTGCATCTCGCGTTCCTCTTCGCGCTGGAGGAGGCTGTACTGGTTCTGCATGCTGACGAACTTCGTGAAGCCGCGGCGTTCACTGGTGTAGAGCGCCTTGCTGAACTGCCACGCCCACATCGACGAGGCGCCGATGTAGCGGACCTTGCCGGACGTCACCGCGTCGTGCAGCGCGCCCAGTGTCTCCTCGATCGACGTCCGATCGTCCCAGCGGTGGATCTGGTAGAGGTCGATGTAGTCGGTTCCCAGACGGCGCAACGACGCATCGAGCTCGGTCATGATCGCCTTGCGCGAGAGCCCCCGGGCGTTGCGCCCCCGCCGGACAGGGAAGTAGACCTTGGTCGCGATGACGACCTCGTCGCGGTTCGCCATGTCCCGCAACGCCCTGCCCGTGATCTCCTCGCTCGAGCCGATCGAGTAGGCGTTCGCCGTGTCGAAGAAGTTGATGCCCAGATCGAGCGCCTTCTCGATGATCGGGCGGCTGGCAGCTTCATCGAGACTCCAGTCGTGAGCCCCCGGCGACTCTTCGCCGAAGCTCATGCATCCGAGACAGATCCGGGATACCTCGAGACCGGAACTGCCCAACTTCGTGTACTTCATCCCAGATTCCTCCAAACGGGCCTCAGAATCGAAGGCCGTATCTTCAGGCCTCCGGCTGACCCGAGTCCAGACTCGCCTTCACCAGCGGCGCCTCGACGTCGAACTCCCTGGCGACGTCCAGGCACAGGGACAGGTCCTTGACCGGCATCGCCGGCCAGGTCACGCGCCGCCGGGGCATCGGGAAGTTCTTCGAGACGAAGCTCCGGCCCGTCGACACGTTCAGGATCTCCATGAACCGGTCCAGGTCCATGCCGTAGGCGCCGACAACCTCGCGCACCTCCTGGACGAGCGCCCAGGTGCCAAGCGCGATCGCGTTGTTGCCAATCTTCATCGCCTGACCGGCGCCGACGCCGCCGCAGTGCATCGTCGTGCCGAGCACGTCGAAGGCCTCCCGGCACCGGTCGATCGTGGCCGCGTCGCCTCCGGCCATCAGGGTGAGCGTGCCCTCCCTGGCGCCGGCCACGAGCCCGCTGACCGGGCAGTCGATCACGTCCACCCGTTGAGATGCCACCTCTCTCGCGAGTGCCTGGCAGTAGACCGGCGACATTGTGCTCATGACCACGACGATCGCGCCCTCACGCAGAGTGCTCAACGCTCCGTCTTCACCGCACAGCACGCGGTCGGTCTGCTCCTCGTCCCAGACGATCGTCATCAGGATGTCGGCGTGTTCGCCGACTTCGCGCGGCGTCCCAAGCTCTTCGATCCCCTTCGCCGCAAGCCGCTCGATCGCGTCGCGGCTGCGGTTGATCGAGCTGACGACCCGAAAGCCGGCATCGAGCAGGCGGGCCGCCATCGGTTCGCCCATGGCGCCGAGTCCGATGAAACCGATCGTGGGTCGTGGCATGGTCCAGGTTCTCTCTTTTACTTATTGGACGATTTTCGTCTAAAGTGTACATCGTGCCTCAAGCCGATGCCAGCGACTACGAGACCGCCGCGCAAGTGCTCGCCGAGTTCGCGAGCACGGGTTACGCGAAGACGTCGATGACCTCCCTGGCCGAAGCGGCTGGCGTCGCGCGGCAGACGATCTACAACCGTTTCGGGCGCAAGGAGGCAGTGCTCGAATGGGCGATAGGCGCCGTTGTCCGTTCGCTGCGGGCAGACGCGTTTGCCTGTCTCGCCGACCCGGACAGACCGACGGAGCAGGCCCTGCTCGACGCCTTCTGCTGCTGGCTGGGACCGGTCGTGAGGTTCGTTCGCGACGGTCGCTACGGCGAGGAGATCCTCGGGCTCGGCAACGCCGCGAGGCGACGCACGGGCTCGTACCCCCTCGACGCCTTCACTTCCGAGGTCACCGGCGCGCTGCTGACGCGACGAGTCCGCCAGCAACGTCGGGAGGCCGCCGACCTGGCGTTCGTCCTTGTCATGGCGGCCAAGGGGCTTCTCGCCGACAGCGAGACCGAAGTCGACTTCCGAACCGGTATGGCGCGCGCCCTTCGCGGGGCCGGAATCAACAGTTCGTCCGACTGAATCAGCAATCAAACCCCTAAGGGAGATCCAGATAGATGACAGACCGCACCGTACTCATCACCGGCTGCTCGAGCGGCTTCGGCAAGCTGGCAGTCCACACCTTCCGAGCCAACAGCTGGAACGTCGTGGCCACGATGCGATCGCCGGAGAAGGAAGCGGAGCTCACGGGCCTCGAAGGCGTCCTGGTTACGAGGCTCGACGTCAAGGATCCGCGGAGCATCGACGCCGCCTTCGAGCAGGGCACCGCCGCGTTCGGCCCGATCGACGCGGTCGTCAATAACGCCGGCTACGGCAGCAACGCGCTCTTCGAGCAGTCGCCCGATGCCTCCGTCCGCGACATCTACGAGACGAACGTGTTCGGCCTGATGAACGTGATGCGCCGCGCCCTGCCCGACATGCGGAAACGGGGCTCCGGCTGCATCATCAACGTGACGTCGATGGGGGGCCTGATGGGCCTGCTCGGCAACTCGGTCTACTCGTCGTCGAAGTTCGCGGTCGAGGGACTCACCGAGGCCCTCGCGCTCGAGTACAAACCGCTCGGCATACGCGTCGTTTCCGTTGCGCCCGGGGCCTATCTGACGACCGCGTTCGGCACCAACACGGACAACTACGTCGAGACCGGCGACCCGCAACTCGTCGAGCACTCGCGGATGCTCCGCGACCACTTCGCCGCGATCATCGGAAACGGTGAGCCGCAGGACCCGCAGGAGGTGGCGGACAAGATCTACGAGTGCGTGACCCGGAACGACATCCCGGTGCACAACCCCGTCGGCGCCGACGCGGAGCGGCTCAGCGGTCTGATCGACAGCCTGCCGTCACGCCAGGCGTTCGTCGCCGCGATGGAGCAGATGCTGCTGCCGCCGGCCGGCTAGGTGCCGCCGTAGGGCCCGTCGTGCCCAGACATCCGTACGTCAGGGCCGTCTGGCGGTCGCGGTCACCCTGGTCGTAGACGCTTCTCACCCTCCAGACGCCCATCGACCTCAAGCTCGTCGGTGAGCTGGTTCAATCGAGTGGTGTCGAAGCCCGGTCGCAGACCGAGTTCGCTGGGGCGGGTGTGATGCGGCTTCGCCGGGGACCGTCCCTCCCGCTGAAGGCCGTTGCCGGAAAGCAGACTGACGAACTGGTTGAGCGACTTCCGGATCCAGGTCACGTTGAAGCGGCTCAGCCGCACGCCCATGCTACAGCTCACCGAAAGGCAGGGCCGTCGCTCCCGGACCCAACGGCAGTCGCACGTCGCCGGGATGAACGACGTATCCGGGGGCGGCAGATTCTCCGAGGTCCCTCTGCAACGTCCTGATCGGCTTGGCCATCGCCGGGCGCGGCGTGGCCGACGCCTTCACCTCGATTGGCACGAGTTTCCCTCCCTCCTCGATCACGAAGTCGACCTCGGTACCGGCCCTCGTTCGCCAGAAGTAGACCCGCGGCGCCTCTCCGCGGTGAGTCAGCGTTCTTGTGATCTCGGACAGGACCGCGGTCTCCATGATCGGGCCCCTCATCGGCCCGGAGGCCGCATGCTCCGGGTCTCTCAACCCGACCAGGTGGCACAAGGTGCCGACATCGGTGAAGTACACCTTCGGCGTCTTGACGAGCCGCTTGCCGACATTCGCGAAGTACGGGCGCAGCACGATCACCTGGTAGGTAGCCTCCAGCATCGATAGCCAGGCCTTCGCCGTGTTGACCGCAACTCCGAGATCCCTGGCGACATCGGCCAGATTCAGCAACTGAGCGCTTCGGGCCGCGAGCACCCGAAGAAAGCTCTGGTACTGGTTCAGGTCGCCGACATTGCGGACGGTGCGGACGTCCCGTTCGAGATACGTCTGCATGTAGCTCGCGTGCCACAGAACCGGGTCCCGGCCGGGGCTTGCCGCGAGTTCCGGGTAGCCGCCTCGAAGGAAGGTATGCCACAGGTCACCGAACGCGACTCCAGGCGCGGCCCTGCCCTCGTGACCACCTTCCCAAGGCAGACCAAGGCCCGGCCGGCCCTCGGCCTCCCGCCGCGACAGAGGAAAGAGCCGGAGAACCGCCGCGCGGCCCGCCAGAGACTCCGTCACCTTCTCGGCGAGCATCAGATTCTGAGACCCCGTCAAGATGTACTGGCCGTGGGCGCCGCGGTCCGCGTCGATTCGCTCCCGGACGTAGGGCAACAGGTTCGGAGCGTGCTGCACCTCGTCGAAGATGACCGGCGGACCGTTCATCTCCAGGAAGCCCCGCGGGTCGTCGAGAGCGGCCGCCCGCACATCGGGAAGATCCAGCGAGACGTAGCGGTAGCTGGCACCGAAAACGCGCTGAAGCAGCGTCGTCTTGCCGGCCTGTCGCGGACCGGTCAGCACGACCGCCGGGAACTCCGAGGCTGCCCGCTGCACGACGGGCTCCAGGGATCGCTCGATGTATCGCTGCCTCGGCACGGCTACTCCGTAAGTGGCAATTGTGCATTTCTACTGCACAATGTCCACCCTTATCCTGCGTCGGAAGCCGGCGGGGACGCCGGCGCACCCAGTCTGAAAGCCCCTTCGAGGCGCGCCCGAATCAGTCGAGATCGAACCGATCCAGGTTCATCACCTTGTTCCAGGCCTCCACAAAGTCGCGCACGAACTGCTCCTGCGAGTCGTCGCAGGCGTAGACCTCCGCGATCGCCCGGAGCTGGGAGTTCGAGCCGAAGACCAGGTCGACAGCGCTGCCGGTCCAGCGGATCTCGCCGGTCCCGCGATCGCGGCCCTCGAAGACGCCCTCGTCGTCGGCGTTGCCCTGCCAGGCGGTGCCCATGTCGAGCAGGTTGACGAAGAAGTCGTTCGTCAAGGTCCCTGCCCGCTCGGTGAAGACGCCAAGCTCTGACCCGCCGGCGTTCGCGCCCAGGACGCGCAGGCCGCCGACCAGCACCGTCATCTCGGGAGCGGTGAGCGTCAGCATCTGCGCCCGGTCGACGAGCAGCGCTTCCGCGGGTCTCGCATGTCCGTTGCCGAGGTAGTTGCGGAACCCGTCCGCGGTCGGTTCGAGCACGGCGAAGGACTCCACGTCGGTCTGCTCCCGCACCGCGTCGGTCCGACCCGGCGAGAAGGGCACGGCGATCTCGCTCCTCGCGCTCTTCGCCGCCTCCTCCACGGCCGCGCAGCCGCCAAGGACGATCAGGTCGGCGAGCGAAACCCGCTTGCCGCTGGACTGTGAGCCGTTGAAGTCGACCTGGATCGCCTCGAGCGTCTGCAAGACATCACCCAACTGGGACGGGTCGTTGACCGCCCAGTCCCGCTGCGGCGCGAGCCGGATGCGCGCGCCGTTGGCGCCGCCGCGCTTGTCGGTGCCCCGGAAGGTCGACGCCGACGCCCACGCGGTCGAGACCAGCGAGGAGACGGAGAGTCCGGAATCGAGAATCCGGCTCTTGAGCTCCACGACGTCGTCATCGTCGATCAGTTCGTGGTCGACTTCGGGCACCGGGTCCTGCCAGAGCTGCGGCTCGGCGGGCACCCACGCTCCGACGCAGCGGCTGCGCGGCCCCATGTCGCGGTGGGTCAGCTTGTACCAGGCCCTGGCGAACGCGTCCGCGAACTCGTCCGGGTTCTCATGGAAGCGCCGCGCGATCGGCTCGTAGATCGGGTCCAGCTTGAGCGACAGGTCCGTGGTCAGCATCATCGGTGCGTGCCGCTTCGCCGGATCGTGCGCATCGGGCACCGTACCGTCGGCCGCATCGTCCTTCGGAGTCCACTGGTACGCGCCGCCGGCGCCCTTCGTCAGTTCCCACTCGTAGCCGAACAGGTTCTCGAAGAAGTTGTTGTCCCACTTCGCCGGCTCGGTGGTCCAGGCGCCTTCCAGGCCGCTGGTGATCGTGTCGCCGCCCTTGCCGCTGCCGAACGTGTTCCGCCAGCCCAGGCCCTGCTCCTCGAGACCGGCGCCTTCGGGCTCGACGCCGACGTACTGGCCCGCATCGGCCGCGCCGTGCGCCTTGCCGAACGTGTGCCCGCCGGCGATGAGCGCCACCGTCTCCTCGTCGTTCATCGCCATGCGTCGGAACGTCTCGCGAATGTCGCGCGCGGCGGCGACCGGGTCCGGCGTGCCGTTCGGCCCCTCCGGATTCACGTAGATGAGGCCCATCTGGACGGCGCCCAGTGGGTTCTCGAGTTCGCGGTCGCCGGTGTAGCGCTCGTCGCCGAGCCAGGTGTCCTCGGAGCCCCAGTAGATGTCCTCTTCGGGCGCCCAGACGTCCTCGCGTCCGCCCGCGAAACCGTAGGTCTCGAAGCCCATGGATTCCAGGGCGCAGTTGCCGGTGAAGATCATGAGATCGGCCCAGGAGAGCTTCCGGCCGTACTTCTGCTTCACCGGCCAGAGCAGCCGCCGCGCCTTGTCCAGGCTCACGTTGTCGGGCCAACTGTTGAGCGGCGCAAAGCGGAGCGTGCCGGAGGCTCCGCCGCCGCGGCCGTCGTCGATGCGGTACGTGCCCGCCGAGTGCCACGCCATCCGGATGAAGAGCGGCCCGTAGTGGCCGTAGTCAGCCGGCCACCAGTCCTGCGAGGTGGTCATCACCTCCTCGATGTCCCGCTTCAACTCGTCCAGGTCGACCTTCGCGAACTCCTCGGCGTAGTCGAAGTCCTCGCCCATCGGATCGGCGAGAGCCGAGTTCTGGTGGAGTGCCCTCAGATTCAACTGGTTCGGCCACCAGCGCTGATTCGCGATGGTTCCCATCGCCGAATGCCTGTCGGTCCCGGCCAGAACCGGGCACTTGCCTGTGCTCGTCATGTCGTCCATCGTGGTGCTTCTCCCCTCTGTGTTCAGCGTCTTTCGCTAACCGCTGTATACAAGGATCCGGAGGCATTGAAAAGTCCCGGGGCGGCGGAACATGACAAGCTCACCGGGATGACCGGAGCGACGCCGGCAGGACCACCCCCAATGCCACCGGGCTCGCTCGAAGCGTGGGCGATGGAGACGCCGCTTGCGACCGCCCTCTCGGACAGGAGACGCTCCGTCGACTGGGCCACCTGGAACGACCGCGCCAACCGGCTGGCGAACGCCCTGGAGCAGGAACTCGGGCTCGCGGCGGGAGGCCGTGCGGCCGTCCGGCTGCGCAATCGGGTGGAGTGGTTCGAGGTCGGGTCGGCGCTGGCGAAGCTCGGCGCGGCGCCGGTTCCGGTCGGCACCCGTCTGACCGCCGCCGAGGTCGGCTACATCACGAGCCACAGCGGGGCACAGCTCTTCGTAACCGACGATCCGGAGACGGCGCGGGCCGCATCCTCGTTCCGAGGCGACGCCCTCCGCGCAACCATTCTGGTCGGCGGTGACGCGCCGGACGGTGTCCCGAACCTCGAGGAGCTGATCCGCGCCGGACAATCGGTCCCGAGGGTCGCCGGGCCGCCCATCGGCGCCAAGAACATCTCGTACACCTCGGGCACGACCGGCCGCCCGAAAGGCGCCGTTCGCTCCTACACGCCTCAGCAGTTACAGGCTCTCGGCGCGATCGTCGCGACGATCAACACGAAGCTCCGCCTCGGACGCGACGAGAAGCACCTCGTCGTCGCTCCGCTATACCACGCGGCGCCGTCGTTCTGCGCGCAGCAGGCGAGCCGCGCCGGCGGTCACCTCGTGCTGCACGAGCGGTTCGACGCCGACGCGGCGCTTGCGGAAATGGGCCGGGGCGTCACCAGCACCTTCATGGTGCCGACGATGGTGCGCAGGATCCTGGCCCTGCCCGAGGAGCGCCTTCGGACGACCGATCTCTCCTCGCTGCGAGCCCTGATCCTCGGCGGCGCCCCCTTCCCCGCCGAGATGCGGGCGCCGGCGCAGGAGGTCCTCGGCGAGGTCCTGTTCGACATGTACGGCTCGACCGAGACCGGTTTCGCCACGATGCTCGAACCGGCCGATCAGGTGCGCAAGGCAGCGTCGGTCGGCCGGCCACTCGACGGCGTCGACGTCCTGCTGCTGGACGAAGAGCATCGTCCCGTGGCCCAGGGCGAACGGGGCGTGTTCTTCATCAGGAGCCCGATGCAGGTCAACGGCTACCACGCCGACGAGGAAGCGACGGCGGAGAGCGCCCACAAGGACTACTTCACCGCCGGCGACGTCGCCTACGAGGACGACGAGGGCTTCCTCTACATCGTCGACCGGATCAAGGACATGATCCTGGTGGGCGGCGCCAACATCTACCCGGCGGAGATCGAACAGGTCCTGCGCGCCCATCCGGCCGTCCTTGACGCCGCGGTGTTCGGCATCCCCAACGAAGATCTGGGCGAGGAGATCAAGGCGATCGTCGAACTCGCGCCGGGAGAGACCGCGGAGCCCGAGGAGCTGATCGCCCACTGCGGCGAGCGGCTGGCGAAGAACAAGTGGCCCCGGAGCATCGACTTCCTGGCCGAGCTGCCGCGCAATCCCACCGGGAAGGTGCTGAAGCGGGAACTACGGGCGCCTTGGTGGAAGGGCCGGGATCGCTCGATCTGAGCCCTCTGCCCCGAGCCAGCTCAGTCGACGATCGCGGCCCTGATGACGCTCTCGAAGCCTGTGGACACGCCCTTGCTGCCCTGCTGGACCATCAGGACGGCCGTGATCTCGTTCGCCGGGTCGGTCCAGGACACGGTTCCGAACGCACCGCCCCAACCGAAGGCGCCCTTGCCGCGCGCGCTCTTCGCGGCCACCGGGTCGAGCACGACGGAGACGGCGTAACCGAATCCCGAGCCGGGCTGCTTGCCTCCCTGTCCGAACAGTTCGCCGACCTGGTTGCTCGACATCAGGGCGACCGACTCCGGGCTTAGCAGACGGTTCCCGAACAGCTCGCCTCCGCCGGCCAGCATCTGCTCGAAGCGAAGAAAGTCCTCGGCGGTGCTGGAGAGCCCACCGGAAGCCGACGCGTAGCGGCTTGGCTTGTCCCAGCCCTTGGCCTTGCCGTCGAGGCCGTGGATGACGACCCGTCTGGATTCCTTCTCCGGCGGCAGGAAGAAGTGGGTGTCGGCCATGCCGAGCGGCTCGAAGATCCGCCGGCGAAGGAACTCGTCGTAGGACTCGCCCGAGACGATCTCGATGATGCGGGCTACGACATCGTGTCCGATGCGCGGGCTGTAGCCCCACCGCGATCCCGGTTGAAAGTCGAGCGGCATGCGGGCGTACAGCGGCACGCGGCTCGCCAGGGTGTCGTCCGGGCCGACGTTCGGCAGCTTCGCGACCGCCGTGCCCAGTCCGTAGCTGCCCAACCCGGCCGTGTGGGTCAAGAGATCGTGGATCGTGATCGGCCGCTCCGCCGGCACCAGGCGGTGCTCCGGTGTCTCGCCCGGCGCCACGAACGCGGGAACGATGTCCTTGTCAGCCGGCTCCCTGAGCACGGCGACCCGCATGTCCCTGAATTCGGGCAGGTACTTCGCGACCTCGTCCGCCGGATCGAAGAGACCCTCCTCGATCATCATCATCGCTGCGACCCCGAGCACCGGCTTCGACGAGGAGGCCATCCGGAAGATCGCGTCCTTCTCCATCGGCCGACCCCTATCTGTGTCCATCAGGCCGTACGCCTCGAAGTGGACGATCTTCCCGCGCCGGGCCACCGCCGTGACCGCCCCCTGGATCTCGCCCGCGTCGACGTGGCGCTTGATGACGGCGTCGATCTCGAGCAGGCGTTCGCTCGACATGCCCACGTCCTCGGGCGATGCCGCGGGAATCTCCTGAGCGGGAAGCGCCGTCCAGGCAATGGTCGTCGCGAACAGCGCCAGCAAAGCGTTTCCAAGGGACCTCTTCATTTCACTCACCTTCCGTCGAAGCCGCCCAATAGAAGTACGAGATCGCCTGACGCAACCGTCGGCTGCGGTTCGCCTCCGACCAGTGCACCGTCAGCGAGCTGTGAATCGCGGCGTCGCCCGGCTCGACCTCGACCGCCACCGCCTCCTCGGACTCGGCGCTGAAGCCCTCCAGGCCGATAACACTCGGCAGTTCCCGCCGGTGGGTGCCCCTCGCGTAGTAGAGGCAACCGTTCTCCCGGTCCGCCCGGTCGAGGGCGATCCAGATCGTCGCGCCCTTCTGGCGGTGCCCGACCGCATCGAGATGCGGCCTGATCCCCGAGGTCTCCCCGGGAAGCCGGGCGAACCAGGCGGCCGTCGCGGGTTCGAGGTCGTCGTCCAGCAACGCGGAGATCAGCTCTCTCTGCCTGCCATGCTGGAGCTGATCCTCGAACCAGGAATCCACCCTGTTCAGGTTCTTGACGACGCCCGGGTACTCCTCGCCTCTCTCAACCTCGCTGAGACAACCTTCGGCGCGCGCACGCAACTCTTCCAGCTCCCCGGGCGAAAGAAAGCCGCGCAGGACGACGTAGCCATCCCGGTCGAAGTCCCGTTTGAGCTGCTCCAGGCTCATCCGCCGCCGGCTCCCGTCGCCCGCGCCGCGCGCCTCGCCTCGAGCACGGTCAGGATCTCCTCATGCCTGCCGGCGTTCAGGCGGTACATCATCATGAACAGAATGCCGACGCCGTAGATCACGAGGCAGAGCGGTCCGCTCATCACCAGCAGGCCGGTGAGGGTCCCCGCCGACACTCCTTCCGCCTCCGCGTTCTGCGGGAACCGGATCAGTTCCAACCCGAAGCCTCCGATCAGCCCGCCGAAGCCCTCCGTCGCCTTCATCGCGAACTCCCGAACCGAGAAGATCGTGCCCTCGGCCCGGCTGCCGGTCCGGAGTTCGTGGTCGTCCGCGATGTCGACCAACTGGGAGTCGACCACGATGGCCATTACCGTCACCAGGGCATAACCGACGAACAACGGTCCGAACAGCAGGGGCAGCAGCAGCGCCGAGTCGTTCCCCGGAAACAGACCCGCCAGGCGCAGGACGTGCGGAAAGGCCACCAGGACGGCCGAGACCGCGCTGGTGAAGATGACCGTCGGCTTCTTGTCGAAGCGGCGAGTCATGTACTTGGCGAGCGGAAGGGCCACGAAGATCCCTGGAATCTTCGCGAAGGCCAGGACCGAGAACTGTTCCGTCGACAGGTCGTACACCCAGATCCAGGTGAAGATGTTGACCATGTCCAGCACACCCTGGGCCGCGGCGATAGTCAGCCAGGAGGCAGTCACCGACACGAAGGACCGGTTCGCGAGCAGTTGCCGCAACTCTCCGTAGTGGTCGCGGAAGTTGAAGCGCCGGCGCGTGGTCGCGTGCAGGTGGGGAATCTGGTCGGCCGTCCCGAAGGTACAGACGAGAACGGCGGCCAGCACCACGACGGCGCCGAACCCGGCCAGAATGACGTACCGGCTCGGGTCGAGGAGCCCGTTGCTGAACGCCGGCGTGGACGGAAAGACAGCGTTCAGGACCAGCAGGCTCAACCCGACCGCGGCGCCCGTGGCGACGACGTTGTAGCAACCGAAGACCGAGGTCCTTTCGTGGTAGTCGTCGGTGAGCTCCGCGCCGAGCGCGTCGCGCGGGATGTTGTGGAAGGACGTAGCGATGCGGAGCAGGACCAGGAAGCACACCTGCCACGCGAAGAGGGCGCCCTCGCTCAGGCCGGAGACGGGCTGATAAAGGAAGTAGAACGAGATCGCGATCGGCAGGGCCGACATCAGCATCAGCGGGTGGCGACGCCCCCATCGGCTCCGGAAGCGATCGGAGATCGCTCCGACCATCGGATCGGAGACCGCGTCGACGATGCTCGCGATCAGGTAGGCGACGCCGCACAGAGCCGCCGAGACACCCAGCACCTGGTTGTAGAAGATCAGGGTGGTGAGCCGGCCGGCAACGACCATCCCCTCCTGGAAGCCGCCGGAGGAGAACGCGAGCTTGGTGCGCAGCGGCACGCGTCGACGCCGATCGGGGCGCCCGCGGCCAGGCGAGTCGGCGGCCGTCTGAGGCTGGATGTCGGCTGTCATCGCGGCGCGTCACAAACTTGGAACAGCGTACCACTTGGAGTAACTTACGACCCATGGAGTTTGGCGCCCAGCTCAGCAGCTACCGCGTGCCGTGGTCGGAGACAGAGGCCACGGTTCAGGCGATCGAGAACGGCACCTGGAGCAGCCTGTGGTTCTCGGATCACTTCCTGCCGCCGGCCGCTCCCAACGACGAACACCTGTCGGCCCTCGAGGTGTGGACCCTGGTCACGGCGGCGGCGGTCGTGACCGAGCGGGTGCGGCTCGGCACGCTCGCCTGCGGCGTCACCTACCGCAATCCGGCCCTGCTGGCGAAGATCTGCGCCAGCGTCGACCACATCAGCGGCGGGCGCATGGAGCTGGGGATCGGCGCGGCCTGGTTCGAGCGCGAGCACCAGGCCTACGGCTGGGACTTCCCCAGCCTGCGCGAGCGCTCCGACCGCCTGGAGGAGGCGGCCCAGCTCATCCGCCTGCTGTTCACGGCGGAAGAGGGCGAGAAGGTCTCCTTCGAGGGGAGCCACTACACGCTGGACAAGGCGCCCCTGGTACCGGGTTCGACCCGGCCGCGCTCCACCCGGACGGCCCACATCCCCATCCTGATCGGCGGCAACGGCGAGAAGCGGACGCTGCGCACCTGCGCCCGCTACGGCGACATCAGCAACCTGGACTTCTGGCACCCGGCCGGGGTCGATGTCTTCAGGCACAAACAGAAGGTTCTCGACCGCCACTGCGAGGACGCCGGCCGCGATCCGGCGGAGATCAAGCGAACGGTCGGCCTGCCATTCCGGCTCTTCGCGAACGACGAGGAAGCCGCGAAGTCACCCGGACAACCCTGGTACTGCTGGGGCACGGCTTCGCACGTTCAGGACCTTCTGCACGAGTACGTCGAAGCCGGCGCCGAAGAGATCGTCCTCTGCGGCATCGGCAACCGGCCGGAAGCCTGGCAGCAGATCGACGAGGAGATTCTCTCGGCATTCCGTTGACGGCTACAATCGCCCCATCCACGGACGCCACCCGCCCAAGGAGAACCCCATGAAGTCCCGCCTTCCCTTCCTCGTTACCGGCCTCGCGCTCGTCGCGACCACCGTCCTCGCCGCGCCCCCAGCCAACAACGCGGTGGACCCCGCGACGGTGACCTGGGCGGACCACATCGCGCCCATCCTCCACGAGAACTGTGCGAGCTGCCACCGCCCCGGCCAGACGGCACCCATGTCTCTCCTGACCTACGACGAGACGCGGCCCTGGGCGAAGTCGATCCGCCGGGTCACCAGCGAGCGCACGATGCCGCCGTGGTTCGCCAACCCGGAGCACGGCGAGTTCGTGGAGGATCCGAGCCTCACCGACACCGAGATCGAGACGCTGAACAACTGGGTCGCCGCGGGCGCGCCGGCCGGCGACCTCTCGCAGGCTCCGGAGCCGCCCACGTTCGATTCCGACTGGAAGCTGGGTGAGCCGGACATCATCTACACCGCGCCGGAGTTCCACGTCTCAGACGACATCGAGGATCACTACGAGTGGCTCCAGGTGGACAACCCGGTCGACGAAGAGCGCTGGATCCGGGCGATCGAGATCCACCCCGGATTCGTCGAAGCGGTACATCACCAGTTGACCTACCTGGCGCCGCCCGACGCCACCATCGCGGGCGTGCGGAGCACGACCGGAACCCTGGACCTCACCTTCGTCGGCGGTTGGGGTCCGGGCGTCGCGCCGCTCCAGTTCGCGGAAGGGCACGGAATGCGCATGCCGCCGAACAGCACGCTGTTCTTCCAGATGCACTACCACAAGACCCCGGGCCCGGGCACCGGCGGCACCGACCAGACGACGATGGGCCTCTACTTCCACGACGAGAAGCCCGAGAACGTGGTGGAGACGCTGTGGCTGGTCGATCCGACGCTCAACATTCCGGCGGGCGAGAGCGACTACCACTCCTGGTCGTCGTACACCACCGAACACGAGGCGGTGCTCTTCGACTTCACGCCCCACATGCACCTGCGGGGCAAGTCGATGACGTTCACGGCCGAGTACCCGGACGGCCGCAAGGAAGTCCTGCTCGACGTGCCGAACTACGACTTCAACTGGCAGCTCACCTACACGCCGACGGCGCCCAGAGTGATCCCGGCCGGCACGACGATCCGCGTCGACGCGAAGTTCGACAACTCAACCGACAACCTGGCGAACCCCGATCCGACGTCCAGCGTGACCTGGGGCGAGGCAACGACCGACGAGATGATGGTCGGCTTCATCCACTACACGTTCAGTGACAAGACGCAGCAGACGAACATGCCCACCTTCATCGTGCCCGAGCAGTTGAGGGAGCAGATGCAGCGGGTTCGCGAGTTCCGGCGCCAGCAGCGGGAAGCGGCCAAGGCGGCCGCTGCCGAAACCAGCGGCGGCTGATCTAGCGGCCCAGCACGGCGTACGTCCCGTCCAGCACCAGCCGCACCGCCACGTACAGCCCGAACATCGGGACGACGACCCAGATCGTGTTGGGCGCCCACACCCACACGAGCCGGTCGAGCCGGCCGATTGCCCGGTGCCCGCCCGAGACGTAGAAGCTCACCATGTAGAGCGAGCTGACGTAGACCCACTGCCAGAACAGCGCGACGCCGAGGATCCCCGCGACCACGGCCGGCAGGAAACCCGTGGTCATCGACAGCAGCAGGACCATCGACGGGATCGGCGTGGCGAAGCCGTTGCCGACGTCGCAGTTGAAGCCGAAGGTCCGCCGGTCCGTATAGGCGTCGTCGTACACGGAGTAGGCCGCCCAGACGTCCGCCCATGCCGTCGGCGAAAGGATGCCCGTGAGCGGGATCCCCGAGAACAGGAACAGGATGGCTGGCGGCCGGCCGGTCGTCGCCCCGCGTTCGCGCCAGTACTCCGCCCGCCGCGCGATGACGTCGCGCCGGAGGTACAGGCAGGCCTCCCAGTAGCAGATCAGCAGGTTGATCGACAGGAACAGGCTGAGCACGAAATAGGCCGGATCGACGCCGCCGTGCAACCGGTAGCTCGCCACGTTCCAGGCCGCCGTCTGGAGCGCGACGACGACCACGACGAAGGCCGCGACCGGGATCTTCGGTCCCTTCATGCTTCCGGGTCTTCGTCGTCTTCCGATCCCGGAGCCGTCTCCCACTCGTACTCGATCCCCCGAACGTGGCGCTCGAACCAGTCGATCTCCACGTTCACCTTGAACAGCTCGTGGCGGAGCTCCCGCCAGCCGTGGGGCTCACGCGGAGCGATGTAGAGGTGGGTCTCCACTCCGTTCGTCTTCAGCGCCCGATACAGCTCCACCGACTGGGGCGGCGGCACGCGCACGTCGTTCTCACCGACCAGGACGAGCGTCGGCGTGGTCACCTTGTAGACGTCCTTGAGCGGCGAGTTCTCCCAGTAGACCCCGATCGGAGCGTCCTCCTGCCACGGCGTGCCCCCGAACCAGGGAGTGCGATAGGTCCGTACGTCGCTCTGGCCGTACATCGAGATCCAGTTCACCGCGCCGGCGCCCGACGACGCGGCCTTGAAGCGGTCGGTGTAGGTGATGATCTTGTTCGTCATGTGACCGCCGCCGCTCCAGCCCATCTTGGCCATGCGGTCGCCGTCGACGAGTCCCCGCTCGATCAGGTGGTCGACCCCGGTCATCACGTCCAGGTGCGCCTGGTGGAAGTAGTGGCCGACCATGTCGCGCAGGAAGGGGTCTCCGTAGCCGGTGCTGCCCCGGTAGTTCGGCTTGAAGACGAAGTAGCCCCGCGCGGCCAACACCTGGACGTAGTTCGACCAGCGGCCGAACCCGAACTTGTCCGAGGCCGCGGGCCCGCCGTGCGTCTGGACGACCAGGGGGTACCGGTTTCCCTCCTCGTAGTCGAGCGGGTAGTAGAGGAGGCCCTCCACCTCGACGCCGTCCTCCCCCGGCCAGCGGATCGTCTCCTGGCGGGGCAGCAGGAAGGTCTCGTCGAGGTAGTCGTAGACCGACGTCACCTTGGCGGGCGTGCCTCCGCCCGCCGGCATCACGTGGATATCGCCGGCGTTCTCGCGGCGGTTGATGCCGAAGGCATGCAGGCCCGCGTCCCGGGAGTAGCTCCACGAGCCCAGCGCGTGGTCGCCTTCGGTCAAGGCACGTGGCGTCGTGTCGTCGACAGCGGCGTGGAAGAGCTGGCTTCGCACCCCCGTGTTCGCCGTGAAGTAGATCGTGCCGTCGGCGGCCCAGCGGGCGCCGTTGACCTCGTGGGGCATGTCCCCGTAGAGCAGCCGGTGCGCTCCGCCGCTGGCGGGGACGACGAAGAGGTTCGTGTTGAAGTAGGTCTCCAGGTCGGCGCTGGAGTTGGTCAGGAACATGACGTGCCGCCCATCGGGGGACAGCTCGGCTCCCGACTCGCTCACCGTGTTGTCGGTGAGCTGCAGGGCGTTGCCGCCGTCCGCGTCCATGATCCAGACCTCGCCCTCGTCCCGGTTGTCGAAGAGCGGAGAGGGCGCCCGGTGGTGGGCGATGCGCGCCCCGTCCGCAGAGATCCGGAAGCCGACGACCGAGAAGTCGCCGTCGGTGATCCGCTCGATTTTGCCCCGGTCGTCCCCGGTCCAGGCGACCCGGAAGAGGTGGCGCTGCTTGTAGTCCTCGTCGAAGGCGAAGACGTCGTCCTTCAGCTCGTCCTTCTTCTTCTCCTCGGGGGTCTCCGGATCGGCGGCAACGAAGAAGATGTTCTCGCCGTCCGGCGAGAACTCGTAGCTCTGAACGGAACTCTCGTGGCTCGTCAGCGGCGAGGCTTCCCCGCCACCGTTCGGGAGGAGGTAGATCTGGGAGAACTCGTCTTCGCCGCGCGTCGCGAGAAAGGCCACGTAGTTCCCGTCCGGAGACCAGCGCGGACTACGCTCCCCCTTCTCGCCGTAGGTCAAGCGCACGTCGCCCGTGCCGTCCATCCCGATCCGGCGGATGTGCGTCGTGCGGCCGTTCTTCTTCCAGTCCGTGTCGCTGCGCGTGTAGAGGAGGCGGGCGCCGTCGGGGGAGATCCGCGGACTGCCAACGCCGGGAACGTCGATCAGCTCGACGATCGTGATCGGCCGCTTGTCCCCCGCGAAGCTCGGCGCCACGACCGCAGCAAGGACAAGAGCAAGGGCAAGGGCCGCGGCCGGGAGAACAAGCCGGCGCGGTCCGCGGGCGTGCAGCGTCAAGGCGCGTGTCATCGAAACTCCTCGCTGTCGTCCGGGGATAGGGTTCGGCCGATCATCGTATCTCGCTGAAAGGCCGTACCAGGAATGACCAGAGCCCATCTCCACCGCCCCGCAATCGGCCATGCGCTACTGGGCCTGATGCTGGTCGCGAACGCGCCGGCTCAGGACGCCGGGCTGACACCGGAAGCAGCGGCCCAGGTCGATGCGGTGTTCAAGCCCTGGGACCGGGAAACCACGGCCGGCTGCGCCGTCTCAGTAACAAGGGCCGGCGAGACCGTGTATGCCCGCGGCTTCGGCATGGCGCACCTGGAGCAGCCGGCACCCATCACGCCGGAGACGATCTTCGAGGCCGGCTCGGTCTCCAAGCAGTTCACCGCCGCGGCGATCGTGCTCCTCGCGCTCGACGGCAAGCTCTCGCTCGACGACCCGGTACGCGAGCACCTTCCCGAACTGCCGGACTTCGGCGCGCCGATCACGATCCGCCACCTTCTGACCCACACCAGCGGGCTCAGGACGTTCCGGCCGCTGGTCGCCCTCCGGGGAAGGCCCGACGGCTTCGCCGTGCACACCAACGCCGAAGTCCTGGCCCTCATGGCCCGGCAGCGGGATCTCAACTTCCCGCCCGGCGAGGAGTACCTGTACAGCAACGCCCCCTACATCCTTAGCGTGCTGCTCGCCGAGCGCGTTTCAGGGCAGTCGTTCAACGAGTTCACGACCGAGCGCATCTTCGGTCCGCTGGGCATGACGAGCACGCTCTGGCGGGACGACTTCACCCAGATCGTCAAGGGTCGCGCCACCGCTTACGGAAGCGGCAGGAGCGGCGGGCTCCACACCAACATGGCGAACACCGAGGTCTTCGGCAATGGCGGCCTGCTGACGACGGTGGGCGATCTGCAGCGCTGGAACCAGGAACTCTACGAGCCGAAGGTTCTCGGCCAGAAGCTCGTCGACATGCTGGAGACGCCCGGACGGTTCAACGACGGGACGGAGAGCGACTACGCCCTCGGGCTCGCTATCGGCGAGTATCGCGGCGAACGGGAGATCGCCCACAGCGGCGGCACCGCCGGCTACCGGTCCTGGCTGGCCCGCTATCCCGACCGGGACCGCCTGTCGCTCGCTCTCCTGTGCAATCACGGCGACATCAGTCCCGTCGCGGTCGGCCACCGGGTGATCGACGTCTTCCTCGGGCCGGCCGACGAAGCCGCGGACACCGAGAGTCCGAAGCCGGGCATCGAGGTCCCGCTGGAAGAGCTGGAACGCTGGGCGGACCCCTATCTGCATACCCGCACCGACTCGATGGTCCGGATCACGGTCCGCGACGGCGCGCTCTCTTTCGGCGAAGTGAGAGCAAGGCCCCTGGGCGACGACCGGTTCGCGGTCGGCTTCTCCGGCCTCGTCGTCGCGTTCGAGACCAAGGAAGACGGCACGAGGACGGCAACCCTGGGGGACGATCCGGAGCGCCGCTACATAGCGATGCCCGCGGTGACGCCGACCCCCGAGAAGCTGGCGGAGTACGTCGGCTCGTACACCAGCGACGAACTCGACGTGACGTACTCGGTCGAGTTCCAGGACGGCAAGCTGCTCTTCCGCCGTCCGCTCGAGAAACCGCGCACACTCGAGCCTCTGTTCCAGGACGCTTTCGAACTCAGCGACCCGTTAGTGGAGCGGTTTCCGGCCCGTGCACTGTTCGCTACTACCGTGGCATGGCCGGCGCGGTTCGAGCGGGACAGCAGCGGGCGGGTGATCGCTCTGTACATCAGCGATTCGTCGCGGGTGCGGCGGTTGCGGTTCGACCGCCGGTAAGCGGGAGAAATACGGAGTCCGGCGCTGCGCGCCGGATGCCGGCGGGGACGCCGGCGCACCCAGTCAGCCGATGTCGCTGGTGTTCCCGGCCATCAGCCGGATCGCCGCCTTGCGCGACAGGAGACGCGTCAGCAGAACGGCGACCAACCGGTTGACGAGTCCAGGCACAAACCGCGGACCCTTGCCGAGAGCATCCAGCGTTCGCCGCGCCACCGCGTCGGGGTCGAGCATGCCCGGCACCCGGCCCTTGCCCGAGCGCTTGTAACCCGGCGTGGGAATGGCGCCGGCGCAGCAGGCGACCACATCGATGCCCTGCTCGCGGAGCTCCTGCCAAAGGCCCTCGCCGAGGACCGTGTTGAAGGCCTTGGTGGCGGCGTAAGCAGCCACCCGCGCCGTCCCCTGCAGGCCCGCCAGCGAGGACATCAGGATCACCGCGCCACAGCCGCGCCGCTCGAGACCCGGCAGCAGCGTGTGCAGCATGACGACCGGCGCCCGGACGTTGACGTCGACCGCCCGCTCGAGCGCGCCGGCGTCGGCGTCGACGAAGCGCCCCACCGGCACGAAGGCGGCGTTGTAGACGAGCACGCCCAGGTCGATGTCCTCCGCCACCGCGGCGAGGGCGGCGCCCAGCCCGGGACTGCCGAGGTCCATCACAAGCGGCCGCACCTCGACGCCGTACCGCTCGCGAAGCCGGTCCGCGAGTTCCTCGAGCAACGACTCACGGCGAGCGATCAGCACGAGGTCGACGCCGCGCTCGGCGAGGCACTCCGCGAACGAGGCGCCGAGACCCTCCGAGGCGCCGGCGACGAGTGCCCAGCCCCCGTAGCGGTCGCGGAACGGGGTCACGCCGCCACCGGGTCCGCGAACGTCTCCGCTACGCTGCGGTGCCGACGCTCGCCATTTGAAGCACCCACCATGGAGACTCGATCGTGAGGCTAACAACGTCTCTTTCCGGTGTTCTGCTGTTCGCGCTCGCCGCGGCCGCGTTCGCCCAGCCGCCGAACGTCGTCCTCGTGATGACGGACGATCAGGGATACGGCGAACTGTCCGCCCACGGAAACCCCGTGCTCGAGACACCGCATCTCGACCGCCTGCGCGGCAAAAGCGTGCGCCTGGACGACTTCCACGTCGCGCCGATGTGCACGCCGACCCGCGGGCAACTGCTGACCGGCATGGACGCCGCTCGCAACGGCGCGATCAACGTCAGCAGCGGTCGCGCGCTCCTGCGGCCGGAGATCCCGACGATGGCCGACATCTTCGCGGAGGCCGGCTACCGGACCGGCGTGTTCGGCAAGTGGCACCTCGGCGACAACTACCCCTTCCGGCCGGAGGACCGCGGCTTCCACGAAACCGTGTGGTTCCCCTCCTCCCACATCGGCTCGGTGCCCGACTTCTGGGGCAACGACTACTTCGACGACACCTACATTCGCAATGGCAAACGCGAGGCGTTCCAGGGGTACTGCACCGACATCTTCTTCGACGAGGCGATCGACTTCATGCGGCGCTCGGCGGAGTCCGGCGATCCCTTTCTCGCCTACATCGCGCCCAACACGCCTCACGGTCCGCTGATCGCCAAGGAGGAGGACGAAGCCGCGCTGGCGGCCGCCCTGGCGAGGCCCGAGTTCGCCGACATGAGTCCGGCGCTGAAGACCAGGCTGAGCAGGTACCTGGGGATGGTCCGCAACATCGACACGAACATGGGCAAGCTCGCCGACTTCCTCGAGAAGGAGGGGCTTCGGGAAAACACGATCGTCATCTTCATGACCGACAACGGCAGCACCCACGGCCCGCTCTACTTCAACGCCGGCATGCGCGGCATGAAGACCGAGCTCTGGGAAGGCGGCCATCGGGTGCCCTTCTTCATCAGTTGGCCGAACGGCGACCTGGCCGACCCGCAGGACGTGACGGGCCTGACCCAGGTTCAGGACGTCCTGCCGACGCTTCTGGACCTCTCCGGCATCGAAACGCCGGCCGCCGCGAACTTCAACGGCATGAGTCTGGCGCCCGTGCTGCGCGGCGACGCCGGCGTTCCCGAAGACCGCATGCTGATCATCAACTACAGCCGGATGCCGTCCGGATTCAACTACCCCTCGCCCTACACCCAGTCGATCCTCACCCGGAGCCATGCGGGGGTCCTGTGGAAGGACTGGCGCCTGCTCGAAGACCGCGAGCTCTACGACCTGGAGTCGGATCCGCTCCAGACCACCAACGTGATCGAGCAGCACCCTGACGTGGTCGCCAGGATGCGGGACCATCTGTACGAGTGGTGGGACGAAGTGGCCCCGACCGCCAACGAGCCCCAGCGGATCGTCATCGGCGACGACATCGAGAACCCCATGATGCTGACCGGCTGCGAGTGGCTCGACGTCTTCGTCGATCAGCAGGCGCAGGTTCGGCGCGGCACCCGGAAGACCGGCTACTGGCTGCTCGACGTGGCCGTGGCGGGCGAGTACGAGTTCGCGCTGCGGCGCTGGCCCCGGGAACTCGACGTGCCGCTCGCATCGGCGCCCGAGGGCAGCACGGCGTTGCCGATTTCCTCCGCCCGCCTGTTCATCAGCGACCACCATCACCTCGACATCGGCGACAAGAGGCCCTACGGCTTCGAGGGGCTGACGACGCGGGTTGACAGCGACGACACGGAGGCCACCTTCACGGTGACCCTGCCCGAGGGCACCATCGCCCTGCACACCTGGTTCGAAGAGGGGCGCGAGGTCATCGCGAGCGCCTACTACGTGTACGTAACGAGGAAGTAGAATCCGCTGTTCAATCCAGAGTCCTCAATGATCCGCGCTGCGCCCTTCCTGTTTGCCTGGCTGGCGGCGGTCGGAACGGTCGCCGGCGCGTCGGAGATCGATCCCGCCGACCTGGAGTTCTTCGAGTCGAAGATCCGGCCGGTCCTGGCTGAGCGCTGCTACCAGTGCCACGGCGGCGATCCCGCGAAGATCCGCGGCGGGCTGATCCTGCTCGACGCCGAAGGCGTGCGCGCCGGTGGCGACAGCGGCGCGGTGATCGTCCCGGGCTCGCCCGAGGACAGCCTGATGATCGAGGCGCTCCACTACGAGGGTCTCACGCAGATGCCGCCCGACGGCAAGCTGGCGGCGCACGTCATAGCCGACTTCGAGCAGTGGATCCGCCGCGGCGCGCCCGACCCGCGCACCGGCGGGGAGCAGACGGTGGTGGCCACGAGAACCGCCGAGACCTTCGACTACGGCCCCGGCCGCGAGCACTGGGCCTTCCGCAAGGTCGAGGATCCCGCGCTGCCAGAGGTCGGGAACGAGGCCTGGGTCAGCCATCACCTCGACCGCTTCATCCTGTCGCGGCTCGAGGAGCGGGGCCTCGCGCCCGTAGCCGCCGCCGACAAACGCACTCTTCTCCGTCGCGCGACCTTCGATCTGATCGGCCTGGCCCCGTCGGAAGCCGAGATCGACGACTTCCTCGCCGACGAGAGTCCGGAAGCCTTCGCGAAGGTCGTCGACCGGCTTCTCGCCTCGCCCCACTACGGGGAGCGCTGGGGCCGCCACTGGCTCGACGTCGCCCGCTACGCCGACTCGAACGGCCTGGACGAGAACATCGCCTTCCCCAACGCCTTCCGCTACCGCGACTACGTCGTCGACTCCCTGAACCGCGACAAGCCCTTCAACCGCTTCGTCCGCGAGCAGATCGCCGGCGACCTGATGCCGGCGGATACCGACGCCCAGCGCTTCGAGCAGATCACCGCCACCGGCTTTCTCATGCTGGGCCCCAAGGTGCTCGCCGAGCAGGACACGGACAAGATGCTGATCGACATCGTCGACGAGCAGGTCAACACCCTGGGCCGCGCCTTTCTCGCCCTGCCGGTCGGCTGCGCCCGCTGCCACGACCACAAGTTCGACCCGATTCCCACGGCCGACTACTACGCGATGGCCGGCATCCTGCGCTCGACCGAGACGATGAGCGACGCCGCCGGCATGCGCTGGCTGGAGCGGCCGCTGGCCCCGGAAGGCGCGATCGCCGAGTACGAGGCGGCGCAGAAGCTGGTCGCCGAGGCGCAGGAGAAGGTCGACGACCTCGTCCGTGAGCAGAACGACGTCCTGCGCGGCCCGCGCCGCGCGGCCCTCGCCGACTACCTGCTCGCCGCGGAGGAGGCGTACCCGAGCTGGAGCGACGACGAGGCGGTGCAGGAGGAGGCGAAGCAGACGTTCGCCCGCGTCGCCGGGGACCGGGGTCTGGAACCGGCCGTTCTGGAACGCTGGGTCAGGGCCTTCCACCGGTACCGGGAGGGTCCGCCGGTCGAGGGGGACGCCCCGAGCCCCAGCACCGTCTTCGTGATCTGGAACGCCTACGCGGCCTCCTCGCCCGATCGCTATGAGCAGGTGACCGAGGAGCTGAGGGCGATCATCGCCTCGGAGAAGGTGCTGATCGCGCCCCTCACCCGAAGCCTCGTCCGCGGACCGGCGCCGAAGACGCTGGAGGAGGTCGCCTGGCGCTACGCGAGCCTGTTCGCGACGATCGAGATCGCCTGGGAAGAACACCTCATGCGACTCGGGCTCAAGGACGAGGACGACCTCGCGTCCTCCGACTTCAGGCTCCCCCGCGAGCAGGAGGAGTTGCGCTGGCTGGTCTACGACGGCTACTTCTGCATCCTCTGCCTCGACCAGGAAGAGGAAGAGAAGCTCTACCCGCCGGAGGCCCTGGAGCAGCTAGCCGGGCTGCGCGCCGAGGTCGAACGCCTGGAGGAAGCGTCCCCGCCCGCGCTGCCGTACGCCATGGCGGTGGACGAGACCGCGACGGTCGACCTGCCGGTGCACATACGCGGCAGCCACGTGAACCTCGCCGAGGAGCCGGAGCCGCGCGGCTTCCTCAAGGTCACGGACCACCTGGTGCCGCCGCCGACAGTCGCCGACGAGACGAGCGGCCGCCTCGAACTGGCGCGCTGGATGACACACCCCGAGCACCCGCTCACCGCGCGCGTCATCGTCAACCGCGTCTGGCACTGGCACTTCGGCCGCGGCATCGTCGACACGCCGAGCAACTTCGGCGCGATTGGCAGCAAGCCCACGCACCCCGAGCTTCTCGACTGGCTCGCACGCCGCTTCGTCGAGGGCGGCTGGTCGCTCAAGAAGCTCCACCGCGACATCATGCTGTCGAGCACCTACCGGCTGTCGAGCGACTACGACGCGGCGAACGCCGCCGTTGACGAGGAGAACCGCCTCCTCTGGCGCAACAACCGGAGACGCCTCGAGGTCGAGCCGATTCGCGACGCCCTGCTGCAGCTCGCCGGCCGGCTCGACCTGACGATCGGTGGACGGGTGGAGGAGTACAAGGCCAGGGGATACGTCTTCGGCGAGTACGGCCCACTCGACCGGGTCGACCTGTACGACGCGCCGCGGCGCTCGATCTACATGCCCGTGGTGCGCACCGCGGTCTATCCCATCTTCGGCGGCTTCGACTTCGGCGACGCCAGCGACTCGGTCGGCGATCGATCCGAGACGGTCGTGCCGCGGCAGGCGCTTCTGATGATGAACAGCCCGTTCGTCCAGGAGGCGGCGCTCGGCTTCGCAAGGCAACTTCTGGAGATCGAGGACGCCGACGCCGCGGATCGCATCGATACCGCCTTCGTCCGCGCCTACGGGCGCGCGGCCGACGCGACCGAGATCGCCGACAGCCTCGCCTTCCTCGACGAGATGCGGAGCCTGGCGCCGGCGGACGAAGCAGAGATCTACGCCTGGACGCGCCTCTCCCATGTCATCCTCGCGGCGAGCGAGTTCATCTACATCAACTGACGTCCGGTCCCTGACGATGCGCTACCCCCACTACCAGCCGCCACCCCTCACCCGCCGCCAGATGCTGAAGACCTGCGGCTGCGGCTTCGGCGGCCTGGCGCTCTCGTCCCTGCTGCAGCGCGACGTGCTGGCCGCGACGTCCAGTAACCCGCTGGCGCCGCGCGTGCCGCACTTCGCGCCGAAGGCCAAGCGGATCATCTTCCTGCACATGCACGGCGGGCCGTCGCAGCACGACCTCTTCGAGTACAAGCCGCTCCTCATCCGCGACGACAACAAGCCCTTGCCCTTCGCCAAGCCCCGGGTGCAATTCAACGAGACCGGCAACCTGTTCAAGAGCCCCTGGGAGTTCAGGCAGCACGGCCAGTCCGGCGCCTGGGTGAGCGAACTGCTGCCCAACATCGCCTCCGTGGTCGACGATCTCTGCTTCATCCGATCGATGTGGGGCACGAACGCGGCCCACGGCGGCGCCATCCTGGCGATGAACACCGGCAGTGACCGCTTCGTCCGCCCGTCGATGGGCTCGTGGATCGCCTACGGCCTCGGCACCGAGAACGAGAACCTGCCCGGCTTCATCACGATCTGCCCCTCGTACCAGCACGGCGGCGTTCAGAACTACTCGTCGGCGTTCCTGCCCGCCGCCTACAACGGCACGGCGATCGGCACGACCCGGATGAAGACGGAGGACGCGACGATCGACTTCCTCGACAACGAATCGGTGTCGCCGGAGGTCCAGCGGAGCGAACTCGACCTGCTGCAGCGCTGGCAACGCCGCCAGCTCGAAGCGACCGGCCCCGACCAGGCGCTCGAGGGACGCATCGAGTCGTTCGAGCTCGCCTTCCGCATGCAGACCGAAGCGCCCGAGCTGATGAGCATCGAGGGCGAGTCCGAGGCGACGCGGCGACTCTACGGACTCGACGACCCGGTGGCCCGCAACTTCGGCCTCCGCTGTCTCCTGGCCCGGCGCTTCTCGGAATCGGGCGTGCGCTTCGTGCAGGCGACCCACGGCCCGGACACGAAGTGGGACCACCACTCGGGCCTGATCACCGGCCTGCCGCAAAGCTGCGCCGAGGTCGACCGCCCGGTGGCCGGCCTGATCAAGGACCTCAAGTCACGGGGATTGCTGGACGAGACCCTGGTGCTCTGGGGCGGCGAGTTCGGGCGCACCCCCGGCGCCGAAGCCGGCGCCCGCAACGGCCGCGACCACAACCCCCACGGCTACACGATGTTCATGGCCGGCGGTGGCGTGAAGCCCGGCCACAGCCACGGCCGCACCGACGACTACGGCTACTACGCCATCGAGGACAAGGTCCACATCCACGACCTCCACGCCACGATCCTGCATCTGCTGGGTCTCGACCACGAGCGGTTGACGTACCGCTCGCAGGGGCGCGACTTCCGCCTGACCGACGTCGAAGGCCTGGTCGTCGACGGCATCATCGTCTGAGACGCTCCACAGTGGAGCCGGCCTGACGGCCGGCACGTTTCCCGGCCGCCTTCGGCGGCAGCCGGCGGGGACGCCGGCGCACCCAGTGCGCGGCCAGTCCCGGGGACGCCGGCGCACCCAGTGCGCGGCCGGCTCCTAGTCGAGTGTCGTCAGGTACTCGACCAGGTCGATCAGATCCTCGACCGTCATCTGGCTCGACAGGTCGGAGGGCATGATCGACACGGACTGCGGGACGACGCTGTCCA
Source organism: Holophagales bacterium (assembly GCA_009843505.1). Classification (GTDB taxonomy): domain Bacteria; phylum Acidobacteriota; class Thermoanaerobaculia; order Multivoradales; family Multivoraceae; genus Multivorans; species Multivorans azotirespirans. The sequence continues at coordinate 74,360 of VYDI01000049.1, forward strand.
CCTCGGCGCGCTCGTACTCGGTCACCACGCCACCCTCGGTTCTCACGATCAGACGGTCATCGGTCTCCGAGACCAGCATGCCAACCATCGACTCGCCGTTGGCAAGCTCGAACAGGTAGGGAGCATAGGTCGGCGAGATCGACGCGCTCGGATCGAGAATCGACTCGTAGAGGCCCCTCTTGGCCAGCTTGGCGCCGATGGTCGAGAGATCCGGCCCGTACTCGGTGCCTTTGCCTGCAACGACGTGACACTCGCCGCACGTCGCCGCGGTGAAGACCTCGCGGCCGCGCTCGACATCGCCGAGGAGCACGAGCAGATCCGTCATCTGCGGTAACGGCCCGGCGTCCTTCGTTGGCGGCAGCGGGTACACCCGCGCGGCGCGCTCCCGGACGGGAACCTGCATCACGCTCGAGAGCGCCGCCCCCGCGACTTCGTGCAGCTCTTCGGGCAGCTTCTGTTCCTCGCCCATCTCCACCAACCGGACTGCCCCCATCCTGGTTCTCGCCAGTCCACGCACTGCCTGGTCGCGAGTCCGCCAGTCGAGAGAGTCGTCGAGCGCCGCCGCCTCGAGGTGGCGGACCGCCCCGAGTTCACGCGAGCGGCCGAGGGCTTCGACCAGCTTCGCCGCTTCGGTGCCCGTGGCGCCGGCGAGAAAGGACTCGATGAATTCGTCCTGTTCGAGGGCCAGCAGCGTGCTGATCGCCGCCTGTCCGACCGCCTCGGAGCCGTGCGCCGCGGCAATCCCGGCCAGCTTCGGATAGTGGGCATCGAGCTCGTAGCGGCTGACGAGACGCACGAAGGGGCCCGGCGCGACATCGCTCGCGAGAAGCTCCGAAAGCGCCGAAGCGACCTCACGGTCGTGCTCCAGCTCGACGCGCTCGAGCCGCACCGCCGCCTCGCTGGCGACGAACGCGTACGGCGGACTCGCGTCCTCCGCGGCATCGAGAAAGACACCTCGGAGGGCAGCTTCTTTCGCCGCACTCTCCGTCTGGAAGTCGAAGGCGCGCAGGTAGCGGGCGGCATCCGCGGCGTCGAGGTCGGCGTCCGCCAGGATCCTCTGCAGGAGCCCCGGCGTCGCGGTGGCTCGCGACCTCCAGATCAGGTCGCGGCCGGCTACGGTGTTCCACTCGTCGCCCGCCTTCGCCAGCCAGGAAGCGAGAACCTCGTCCCATCGATCTTCGGCCGCGATGCCGAGCGCCTCGAGGTACCACCGGTCTTCACCGTCGTGGCGCAGCGCGAGCCGCGCCCACAGATCGGCAGCGGCCTCGATGTCGCTACTCCGCAACGCCAGAGCGACCTCCCGGCGCACCTGGGGCGAAGCGTCGCCGGCGGCCTGCACCAGCACCGGCTCCAGGCCGCTCTCCAACTGGCGCGCCGCCCGCACCGCCACGACCCGGATGTCCTCGTCGTCATCGGCCAGCGCGCGCTCGATCCAGGACGGGCCGCGACCCTCGATCTTGCTGAGCAGCCAGAGGGCACGGGCCCTGAAGACCGTCCGATCGGACTCGAAGAGCTCGCCGAGCGCTTCCTCGGCGCCACCGCCCATGGCGCGCAGCGCCTGCCAGGCGCCGAAGCGGGCGTCGGCATTGGGGCTTTCGAGGGCCGCGACCGCACCGCCAGCAGTCGAGAAGTCGAGGTCGGACCGCTGGCCGCGATGGTCGGGCGGCGCGAGGCGGAAAACGCGACCCCGATCGAGATCGGCCTGGCGATTCCAACTGACGACCGGGTCGTACCAGTCGCTGACGTAGACGGCTCCGTCGGGAGCCACCGCGACGTCGACCGGCCGCGCCCAGCGATCGTCGCCGCCGAGCAGCGGCACCATCTCCCCAAGCCAGCCTGCGCCCGTCTTTTCGGTGACCACGCCGCGCACTACACCGGGGCCGGCGTCGGCGTGCAGAGGCCGGTCCCAGTAGACCTCGGGCAGCAGCCGCCCCTCGTAGACGGCGATACCGGTCGGCGAGCCCGCGCCGAGATAGACCGAGTTGGGAACGACTCCCGGATCGTTCTGGTGCCAGTGCTTCTCCCAGACGATCTCGCTCTCTCCGGTCCGGGCCTCGGCCCAGGACGCGCCCGTCATCTCGTCGCGGTAGCCGTAGTTGCCGTACTCCATGACGTAGTTGATGCGCACGCCGCGGTAGCCGTCGTCGTCGTTGTCCGACTGCCAGAGATTGCCGAACGAGTCGACGGCGACCTCGTAGTTGTTGCGGAAGTTGTGGCCCAGGATCTCGAAGTCGCTGCCGTCCGGGTTGCAGCGAAAGACCATGCCTCCCAGGTAGTGCGGCTCGATGTCGTCGAACTCGCCGGGGAAGCGCCGAGTGACGGCCCGCTGCGCTACCGGCCGGCCGAAGCGGTCGTGGACGAGCCGGCCCTGGGCGTCGTGCACGTACATCCCGGCGTTGCCCATGTTCCAGTAGTACTTGCCGTCGGGCCCGAAGACGAAGGAATGCGTTGAGTGGTCGTTCTGGGCGAGGCCGGTCCGTGTGAACAGGGACTCCTTCGAGTCGGGCAGGTCGTCGCCGTCCTCGTCCGTGAAGACGATCACTTCGGGCGCCGCGGTCACGATTACCTGGTTCCCGAGCACCGCGATGCCGAGCGCGGCGTCGATGTCGCGACCCTGGTAGTAGACCTTGGCCTGGTCGGCCAGGCCGTCACCGTCGGCATCGTCGAGGATCAGGATGCGATCGCCCTCCGGACGCTCGTCGTTCTCGCCGTGCTCGCGGTAGTTCATGACGTCGATGACCCACACGCGGCCGCGGCGGTCGACATCGAGGTTGGTCGGACTCGCCAGGAGGGGCTCGGAGGCGTAGAGGGTCGCTTCGACGCCCGGCGGCGTCCGGCGCAAGGCCGCAGTGTCAGCGGCATTGCGCTCGCTGTCCACGGGCGCGCCTGACGGCGAGTCGACGGCGGTTCGCGGGCCTCCGAACCCGAGCAGCGGAGCCGGTCTCAACGCCTCCTCGAGCGCCGCCTCGTCCATCCCCGCCAGATCGACCACGGGTTCTCGTGTCAGCGTGGCATCGCGGAAGCGCACCTCCTGCGGCGGCCCCGAGTGGATCTGGAAGGCGAGAAGGCCCTCGAGTTCGCCCGCCTCGTCGAGGGTCGCGACCGACAGGTGCCCGTTGATGGCGGTCCAGATGCGGTGTCCGACGGCGAGAATCTCGTAACGGTTCCACTCGCCCGGACGAACGTGGCGCTCGCCGGCGTCCGTCCAGTCGAGTTGCCCGCGTCCATACTCATGGTAGAGGCGGCCCCAGACGCCGCGACCGATGTCGGCCTGGTACCCCACCGCGTGGCCGTTCTCGAGGCGGCTCGACCGGAACTGAATGCCGGCGTTGAGCCGGTTCGGCACGAGTTTCACCTCCACCGACAGATGGAAGTCGCCGACCGGTTCAGGGGCGTAGATGAACTCGTTCCGCGCGACCCGTTCGGTGGCGAGACCGATCAGCTCGCCGTTCTCGAAGCGCCACAGCTCCGGCGAACCCTGCCAGGTCTCGAGGTCGGCGCCGGCGAAGAGATCCTCGGCCCGTGCAGCCGGCGCGACCGCCGCGACGCAGGCGAGCAGGGTGGCGAGGAGAGCAGGCATGTGCTGGGTCATGGCAGCCAGATGCGGCAGAAGTCCGGAAACCGACGCTGCGCGCCGGATGCCGGCGGGGACGCCGGCGCACCCAGTTTGCCGCAGCGCAGGTTCTGAGAGTGCGAAAGCCGGGGTGTACTGTAGCCCGCGTCCCAATGACCATCGCACCCGTCGATCTCTTCATCATCGTCGTCTACCTGCTGGGCATCCTGTTCGTCGGCCTGTGGTCGGTGCGCAAGATCAAGCGGCAGACCAGCGAGTCGTACTTCCTGGCGAGCCGCAACCTGAAGTGGCCGGTGGTGGGGGCCGCGCTCTTCGCTTCGAACATCTCGACGATTCACCTGGTCGGGCTCGCCGAGAGCGGCTTCGGCGTCGGCATGGTCGTCGGCAACTACGAGTGGATGGCGTCGTTCACGATCATCCTGCTCAGCCTCGTCTTCGTGCCGATCTACTTCAAGAGCCGGATCACGACGCTGCCCGAGTTCATGGAGCGGCGCTACAGCCCGACCGCCCGGACCACGCTCTCCTTCATGTTCATCATGTCGGCGATGCTGATCCACATCGGCATCAGCCTCTACGCCGGCGCCGCCGTGTTCGAGCGGTTCTTCGGCATCCCGTCCTTTGCGTCGATCGCGATGATCTCGATCATCACGGTGATCTACACCGTGGTCGGGGGCCTGCGCGCCGTCGTCGTCACCGAGACGATCCAGACCGTCATCCTGCTCGGCGGTGCCATCCTGATCACGGTCATCGCGATGACCAGGCTGTCCGGCGTGGGGATCGACTCCTATGGCGATCTCCTCGAGGCGACGAAGCCGAACCAGCTCAGCATGATTCACCTCCCCGGAGAAGAGGGATTCGACCCCGGATCGATCTGGTACGGCTTCCTGCTCGGCTTCCCCATCCTCGGCCTCTGGTACTGGTGCACCGACCAGACGATCGTTCAACGGGTTCTGGGTGCCGGGACCCTGCGCGACGCGCAGCACGGCGCGCTGTTCGCCTCCCTGCTCAAGTTCCTGCCGCCGCTCTTCATGGTCCTGCCGGGCGTGTTCGCCTACGTGCTGTTCAAGGACATCATCGCCGAGCCGACGGACGCCCTGCCGACCCTGATCACCGAGCTGCTGCCGACCGGGCTCATCGGCATCATGGCGGCGGCGCTGCTCGCGGCGCTGATGAGCACGATCGCCGCCGCCGTGAACAGCACCGGGACGCTGGTCGCCGTCGACATCGCCAAGCACTTCCGGCCCGGCCTGTCCGAAACGTCGCAGGTGCGCATCGGGCGGATCAGCTCGGTCGTCGTCATGAGCGTCGCGATCGCCTGGTCCACCCAGGGCGAGCGGTTCGGCTCCATCTTCGAAGCGATCAACAAGCTACCGGCGCAGTTCATCGCCCCTCCCATCGCGACGGTGCTCCTCTGGGGCGTCTTCTGGCGCCGCGGAACGCGTCAGGCGGGGACGTTCACCCTGCTCTTCGGCTTCGTGGCCGGCTTCATCATCTTCCTGTTCGACATGGGCTTCGGCTTCCTCGGCGGCGTTCAGTACGTCTCCGACCCCGTGAACGGCCTGGGGATCCCGTTTCTGCTCCAGGCGTGGTGGTACTTCTGCACCCTGAGTCTCATCTACGTGGGAGTCAGCCTGGCGACCCCGCCGCCGAAGCCCGAGCAGATCGACGGCCTGACCTGGGACAAGCCCTACGCGTTCCTGACCCGATCGGAGATCACGGGCGTCCGCGACCCGCGACTGCTGGCGGGGTTGCTGGCTGTTGCTCTGGTGGCGATGTACGTGCTGATGCGGTAGGGCGAAGCGGCCCCCCCGTCCGAAACCCGGGGCAAGCCAGGCAGTCCAAGAGACGGGCTCAAGATCCGTCCTAGCCCTATGAAGGGCGGGAAAGCGATGCAGAGCACAGCAGTAGAATGGCGGGAAGCACGACGCAAGCTTGAGGAAGTCGGGTTCGACCCGAGTCAGGCTGAGGCGCTGGTCGAGATGGTGAGCAGCCGCGAGCAACAGCTGGCAACGAGGGACGACGTAGCTGTCCTTAGGGGCGATGTCGCCGTACTCAAGCACGACGTCGCTCTGCTCAAGGACGATGTCGCCGATCTGAAGGTCGGAATGGCCTCGATCGAGGGCCGTCTGGATGGCCTCACGGCTGTAGTCGACGCCCTAAGGCGCGAAGTACGGGACCGCCACGAGAGCCTGAGGAAGGAGCTCAACGCTCGAATCGACGCCCTGGAGGTCAGCGTAGGCGCACGTCTGGAAGCGTTCAGCAGCGAGTTGAACGGCCGGATGACGGCGTTGGAAGGTGATCTAACCGGCCGGATGACCGCGTTGGAAGCTGGTGTAACCGGCCGGATGACCGCGTTGGAAGCTGGTGTAACCGGCCGGATGACCGAGCTGGAAGCTGGTGTAACCGGCCGGATGGCCGCGTTGGAAGCTGGTGTAACCGGCCGGATGACCGCGCTGGAAGGCGGCCTGACCGGCAGGATGGACGGCCTCGGCAGTCAACTGACGACGATCAAGTGGTTCCTCGGCGCCATGATCGCCATGATGGCGCCGGCCACGGTGGCGCTCGTTCGCCTGGCTTTCCTGTAGGCGGCGGCTGCCCGCGGACGCCGAGACGATCGGTGGAGCCGAAAGGAGGACGCCTGCCTTTCCCTCTTGCGCGACGCGACTTTCTCCGGGCGTCCCTCATCGGGTTCGGCGCCAGCCTCGGACTACCGTCCTGGGGCGCGCAACGGGCCAGTGACCGCGACCGCTTCGGCGGCTGGACCGGGCTGAGGTTCGACGCCACCGGCTTCTTTCGCACCGAGCACGACGGACGGCGCTGGTGGCTGGTCACTCCCGAAGGCCACGCCTTCATCAGTTGGGGCGTCAACCACTACCACGCGAACTGGTGGGCGCAGGACTACAACCGGGATCACTGGCTGCGGCGGTTCGGCGCGGAGGAGGTGTACGACCGGGCCTGGAACCGGGGGTTCCGCGAGGCCGCCCTGGCCGATCTGCGCAGGCTGGGCCTCAATACCCTGGGCATTCACACAAACGCCACGATGCTCACCCACCCGCCGGGTCAGGCCCGGTTTCCCTTCGTCGCTCCGTATGAGCCGCTGGTGCTGTCGCACTATCTCAAGCCCCAGCCCGATGCCTACGCGGACATCTTCGCCCCCGGGTTCGAAGCGCGGTGCGAGCGCACGGCCCGGCGAGTCGCCGCGCCCTACCGTGACGACCCCATGGTGCTGGGCTACTGCATGGCCGACTGTCCGCCCCTGACCGACAACGAGGCGGAATGGAACGGCAGCACCACGTGGCCCCGCCGGTTACGTAACCTCGCCGCCGAGGCACCCGGCAAGCAGGCCTACGTCGACTTCATGCGTGAGCGCTATGGCGACGTGTCCGGTTTCAACGCCACCTACAGCACCCGCTTCGCGGCGTGGCCGGACCTGCTCGAGGCAAGAGACTGGCGGCCTGATGAAGCCCCCGCGAACGAGGCGGAGCGCCGCGACAACGAGGCGTTCCTGCTGCTCTGCGTCGAGCGCTACTACTCGGTAGCCAGAGCCGCCCTGCGCCGCGCCGACCCGAACCACCTCTTCCTGGGCGACAAGATCAACGGTGACACGGACGGGCTCCACTCGATCGCGGCCGTGACGAGCCGGTTCACCGACCTGGTGAACACTCAGCACTACGCCCGCTGGGAGGGTCAGCGCGAGACGATGGATCGGCTGACGGACACTGTGGGGCAGCCTTTCCTGAACGGCGACGCCGCCTACACCACGCCGACCAGGACGATGCCCAATCCCCATGGACAGCACGCGCGCAACATGGCCGAACGCGCCCTCTGGACCCGGGAGTTCATGGAGAACGCGACCGCCCGTCCCGACTTCGTCGGCTGGCATATGTGCGGGATGATCGACACCGCGAACACCATGCCCGGCAAGGAGCAGGCTCAGCACCAGGGTCTGATGACGACCCGCGGCGAGTTCTATCCGGAGATGGAAGCGACGGTCCGCGACATCTCGGACCGCCTCTACGTCCTCGCCACCGGGCAGGCGTGAGCCGGGCAACGTAGAAGGTCCAGAGGCCGGCGCTTCGCGCCGGATGCCGGCGGGAACCCGTGTGGCGCGATCCGCGCCACACGCGTCACAGTCCGTGCGCCCGTCATCGGGCGCACGGATGACACGCCGGCGCACCCAGTCTCAGCCGTGCAGGTGTCGGAACGCCTTCTCCGTTCCGGCGAGCGCCTGCTCGATGTCGGCCTCCGTGTGGGCAACCGACAGGAACATGTTGTGCCAGGGGTGCAGGTAGACGCCCTGGTCGAGGGCGGCGCTGCAGAAGGCGAATCCCTTCTCTCTCCTGTCGTCGTCTTCGAACAGGACCGCCGGCATCTGCGGCGGTCCGGTCTGGCGGATCGGGTGACCGTAGCGACGCGCCTGCTCCTCCAGGCCGTCCCTGAACTGCTGCCCCAGCCGCTCCACGACGGCCGGCGCGTCGACTTCGGCCAGCAGGTCGAGGGTCTCGATCGCCGCGGCGAAGGGCGCGGCCTGGTACCAGAACGAGCCGGTGACGAAGACGCGCGTCGCGGCCTCGCGGTACGTCTCGTTGCCGAGGATGGCGGCCACGGGTTCGCCGTTGCCGATCGCCTTGCCCCAGGCCGAGAGGTCCGGCTGAACGCCGAACGCGGACCAGCTCGCGTCGAGCGACAGGCGCAGCCCGGCCCGCACGTCGTCCAGGATGAGGGCCGCGCCCTCGGCGTCGCAGATCTCGCGCACGCGGCGCGCGAAGGCGAGATCGGGCAGTTCCTGGTCGTGGCCGGCGTCATGCCTGAAGGCGGACACGACGATGCCCGCGAGGTCGCCGGTCGCCGCCTGGGCCGCCGCGTCGAGGCTGGCTACGTCGTTGTAGCGGTACGTCGGGAAGTGGACGTGATCCTCCGCCGGCGTGCCCCTCGACATCCGGTTGGCCCAGGGCGCGGCACCGTGGTACGCGCCCTCGGCCACGAGGATCTTGCGCTTCTCGCTGCGCGCGCGAGCCACCATGTTGCAGACGGTCGTCGCGTCGTTGCCGTTCTTCCCGAAGATGGCCCACTCGGCGTGGCTGACCTGCCGCACGAAGCGCTCGGCCAGGTCGACGATGAGCGCCGGGGGGCCGTTCGCGATGTCGAGCCGGTCGCGCTGCGCGTCGGCCGCGGCCCGAATGCGCGGATTGCCGTAGCCGGCGATCATCGGGCCGAACGAGCACATGAAGTCGATGTACTCGTTGCCGTCCGCGTCCCAGAGGCGGCAGCCCTCCGCCCGCTCGAAGTACTGCGGATACCGGGGCGGCAGGAGGCGGTACGTGGACATGTGTCCGTACATACCGCCGGGGAGCACCCGCTCGCCGCGTGACTTGAGCGCCCGGTTCCGATCGAGCAAGGCGGTCAGCCCGCCTTCTTCACCTCGAACGGCACGGCGAGCCTCTCCCACTGCATCGCGACCCACGAATCGACGATCACGAATTCCATCTCCTCCACGTGCTGGCCGATGGTCTTCGGCGTGGCGCTAACCCGCAGCGCGTCCTGACCGGCGTCGTGCCGGAAGGCGCCCCACTGCTTCGCGACCTTGTTGAAGATGACGGTCCACTCGTTCTCGCCCGGCTCGGTGAAGAGGGCATAGGTGCCGGCCGCCAGCTTCTGACCGCCGATCTCGACGTCGGCACTGAAGGTGATCGTGGTCGCCTCGTCGGCGCCGGTCCGCCAGACCTGGCCGTAGGGAACCAGGCCGCCCCAGATCGTCCGGCCCTTCACCTTGGGGCGTCCGTACTCCACCGTGATGGAGACGCCGTCGATCTTCCCCTTCACCATCCCGTTCTTGCTCGCCCTGTCGGCATCGTCGGCGCGCTGCGCCATGGCGGGAAGAGCCGTGACCAGCAAGGCCGCGAAGATCATCGGAATCGTTGCTCGGTACTTGTGCATGTCGTCCTCCAGCTAGAGAGTGTTCTGTTCGCTCGCGACCGTAGGATAGACGGAAATGCTGAAACAGTTCGCTTCTCTTGTCGCCGCGCTGTTCGTCGCGGTCCTCGCCTGCCACCCCGCAGCCGAGAACGAGCCGCCCAACGTCGTCCTCCTCATGGCCGACGACATGGGCTGGGCGCAGACTGGCTACTACGGCCATCCACTGCTCCAGACGCCCCATCTCGACGCGATGGCCGGTGCCGGGCTGCGCATGGACCGGTTCTACGCCGGCGCGCCCAGTTGCACCCCGACACGGGCGACGGTGTTGACCGGGCGCACGAACGATCGCACCGGGGCCTTCCGCGTCGGCGACTCGATCAACAAGCAGGAGAAGACGCTCGCCGTGGCGTTCCGCCAGGCCGGTTACGCGACGGCTCACTTCGGCAAGTGGCACCTGAACCAGGTCCACCCGAGCGGCGACAATCCGCTCCCCGGAGACGACCCTCACAATCCCGGCGAACTCGGCTTCGACTACTGGCTGAGCCACACGAACCAGTTCAACCTGGACCCCGTCTTCAGTCAGAGCGGAGTGCCGAAGCAGTTCGAGGGCGACTCGTCGGAGATCCTGGTCGCCGAAGCACTCCGCTACATCTCGGAGCAGCGGGAGAACGGGAAGCCGGTGTTCGCGGTGATCTGGTACGCCTCACCGCACCGGCCCTTCGGCGCCTTCCCGGAAGACGAGGAGCCCTTCGCGTCCCTGGACGACGCCTCGAAGACCCACCACGCCGAGATCGTCGCGATGGACCGCTCCATCGGTGCTCTCCGCGACGGCCTGCGCGAACTCGGCATCGCCGACAACACCCTGGTCTGGTTCACCAGCGACAACGGCGGCCTGCCCGACATCTCCTACGGCCCCGAGCATCCCGGCGTACGCCCCGACACCACCGGCCACCTGCGCGGCTTCAAGAAGGACTTCTACGAGGGCGGCCTGCGCGTGCCGACGATCATCGAATGGCCAGGCGGCATCGCCCCGAGGATCACGAGTTTCCCCGCCAGCACGATGGACATCTTCCCGACCCTGATCGAGGTCGCCGGGCTCGACCCGTCGTCGATCAACGAGGTCCACGACGGCATCTCCATTGCCGGCGTGTTCGAGTCCGAGCCCGCTCGCCGGGAGCAGCCCATCGGCTTCCGCGCCAGCGGCGGCCTCGCCTGGCTCGACAACGACGTCAAGCTGGTGCGGAACTACTTCTCCGACCCGACCGATCCCTTCGAGCTCTACAACGTGATCGACGATCCCGGGGAAGACGACAACCTGATCGAGCAGCAGCCCGAAGTCGCAGCCCGCATGCGGGCGGAGCTCGATGCCTGGAACCGGTCCGTCGACAAGAGTGTCACTGGCGCCGACTACCCGGAGGGCAGGGTGCTGCCTTCGGGCCGCGACAGCTAGGAGTCTGTGCCGGAGAACCTCGACCGTCCAGACTGGGTGCGCCGGCGTCCCCGCCGGCATCCGGCGCGCCAGCGCCGGTTCCGACTCCGCCAGAGCACCCTGCGTCATCTACTACTCCAGGAGCTTCCCCAACTCCTCGTTCTCGCGCATCGAGTCTTCCAGATGCTGAAGGGCGTCCGCCCGTACACGCCGCCGCGCTACGTACTCCTCCATTGCCTCGGAGAGCACTTCGGAAACGCTCCGTCTGGTCTCCCTTGCCAGGTTGCGGAGTTCGTTCCAGACCGCCTCGTCGACCCTTGAACTGATCCTGATCGTGGTCAACGGTACGCCTCCCGTTTCATCTCTTGGGGGCGTGGCGCCTCTTCCCCGTTCCTTCGCATCTCTTCTACGCAGTCGGAAACCAGCTCTCGGACGCCCTCCAGCGCTTCATCAGATGTCGGTGCCAGCCAGCTCAGTGACGGGAACTCGAGGCAGAGGCCCACGTACTCGCCGTCTTCGGCCGACCAAGTGACTTCGTAGGAGTAACGCTCGCTCATTGCGCCTACTATGTCGGATCAGCGAGGCGGACGATCACCGGAGCGCTGGCCGGCCAGGTCCTGCCAGGCAGCCCGTCGACCGGGGCCCGGTACTCGAGATCGACGTGCGCGGAGGCTACGGAGTCCGCGGTGCTCTCGCTTCCGAGGACAAGTTGCAGCCTCGTCGTGGGCGGAAGCCGGCGATTGAAGCCATAGTTGAGGCCCGGTTCCGGAACCGGATTGACGCGCCGGTAAAGATCCACGAACCCGGTCTCGAGGATCGTCTGCAATCGCTTCTGCTCGTCCAGAGTGCAGTTGAGGACTCCGCGCTCCGCCGGAACGTCGGGCAGCACGTTGAAGTCGCCGCAGAGCAGAGAACGGTCGGACTCAATCCTTCGCCCCTTGAGGTGAGCGATCAGGCGATCCAGCCAGGCGACCTTGTACGCAAGAGCACCTTCCTTCCCCCGCACCGCAGGATTGCCGTAGGGTGCATAGACGGACGAAACCACGAGATCACCGATTCGGGCAGTCAAGAACCCGTCATCGTCCGGACTGTCGCCACTTGGTAGTCCGCGATCCAGAATCTCGAGCGCGGGCAGACCGTGTCGGCTCAGCAAGGCAACGCCAAAGCGGGACTGCCGGCGAAGGGGCGCGGACCGGTAGCCGACTCGACCAAGCGCCTCCGTTGGGAAGTCCTCTTCCGAAACGCGGATCTTCTGAAGCGCCACCACATCGGGACGCCGGCGCTCCAGCCAGTGGCAGAGAACGTCCAGGTAGCCACGCACACCGCCGATGCACCAGGTAGCGACCCTCATCTGCCGAGCCGCTCGTCCCGGAAGACGGCCGGCAGCTCCCTCGAGTTGATCTTGATCTTCCACATCCCTGCCTCGCCGCTCGCCTCGAACCAGCGAGAGCTACAAGGCTAGCTTGGAACGACGTCGTCCAGGCAGGCTTGATCACGCTGTCAGGCGAACCTCGAAAACAGGATGCCTCCGTGGCCGCTCACCCGGCACGTAGTGCCCCATCAAGAAGACTCGATCGAAGTTCTCTGGAGCGCGCACTTCCGTCTCGTCCAAGTACTCGGCCAAGTGATCCTGCAGGTAGAGCTCGGGCGTAAAGATCAGCAGAAGACTGCCCTGCAGGCGAGAGTCGAGCGCGTTTACACCGTCCTTCCGCATTCTCTTCGCTTTCTTGGCTCCGGCCTTCTCGTCCTTTGTTCTGACACTGTCTGCTAGCCGCGTCCGAAACAGCTCAAGCGTCCACTCGATCCCCCGGCCCTTGTACCGGTCCGGGCTTACTCTGACCTCCTGTTCCCACTTGGCCTTCTCGTCCGAGTCAAACTCAGCGCCATGCCAGCGGAAGTCAAGTATGCCGTTCTGCCGCTTCTTCCACGTCAGAGTCGTCACTCTGCGATCGGACGTGGCGAACCGGATCGCGTGCTTCTTCGGATACTCCACCAAATCCGTCACCTCGATGCCGACCAGCTTCCCATCTACTCTGGCCAGGACGTCCGGCGGGTCGTCGCGGTTCGACCGGATGCAAGAGATCGAGTACCCGACCTTCTCCATTTCCTTGGCCCAGTCCTGGACCTTCTCTACTTCGGCAAGCTCTCTGTAGTCATGGATGTTGTCTAGGTAGGGCGAGTAGGGACTGCTCTTTTCAGCGATCCGCTGCATCTCCTCAAGCACTTCAGCATCGACTGCGGCCTCTTCGCACCGCTTCTTCTTTCTGTCCGGCATGGCTTCCTCCAGTAACGGGGGGACCAACCCCGCGTTGCGTGACTAGGTAGCGACATTCGCTTTCACCCTGTCATGCGGACGCTTAGGCGGAGTCCGTTACGTAGCAGGCTGCCCGTCGGCATAGCAAGATGGTCGCCGCTTCGCGGCGCAGCTTCCTCAGAAGCCGGCGAGGACGCCGGCGCACCCAGTGGGTGGCATCAGTGAATCACCCCCCGCAGCCGCGGATCCAACAGATCCCGCAGCGCATCTCCCACGCAATTGAACGACAGCACCAGCAGGAAGATCGCCACGCCCGGGACGATCGACAGCAGGGGCTGCTGCTCGAGCATCGGGAAGGCCTGCTGGAGCATGTTGCCCCAGGTCGGCGTGGGCGGCTGGATGCCGACGCCGACGAAGCCGAGGGCCGCTTCGGTGAGGACGGCGTAGCCCATGCTGAGGGTGCTCTGGACGATCACCGGGGCGATGCAGTTAGGCAGGATGTGGCGGGCGATGATGCGCGGGTGGCTCAGGCCGAGTGACTCGGCGGCCTTGACGAAGTCGCGCTCGCGGATGGAGAGCCCCTGGCTGCGGACGATCCTTGCCATCCAGGGGACGTTGGCGATGCCGATGGCGATGATCACCGTGCGCAGCGAGCCGCCGAGGGCGGCGGCCAGGCCGACCGCGATCAGCAGGCTGGGAAAGGTGACCAGCGCGTCCATGAGCCGCATCAGCACGTCGTCGACGCGGCCGCGGAAGTAGACGGAGAGCAGGCCGAGAGGCACGCCCAGCAGCACGCCCAGGCCGACCGCACCGAGGCTGACGGAAAGCGCGATCCGGGCGCCGACAATCAGCCGCGCCAGCGTGTCGCGGCCCATCTGGTCGGAGCCGAGCCAGTGCGCGGCGCTGGGACCCGAAAGCAGGTTGTCGAAGTCCATCTCCTCGGCGTCGACGGGGACGATCCAGGGCGCCAGCACCGCCGCCGCGGCGATCAGCGCCAGCACGACGAGGCCAGCGAGCGCCTGCGGCACGGAGGCGAGCTTGCGCAGCAGCTCGAGGGTCGGGTGGCTGCGGGCTGCGGAGCCTCCAGAGGCCGGCGCTTCGCGCCGGATGCCGGCGGGGACGCCGGCGTACCCAGTGCTGCGCTCGCTCCTAGTCACCGAACTTGATCCTCGGGTCGAGCCAGGCGCAGGCGAGGTCGGTGACCAGGTTGGCGGCGAGCACCGCGACCGCCATCAGCAGCACCGCCGCCTGCACGACCAGGAAGTCGCGGGCGAAGATCGCCTGCACGATGTACTGGCCGGTACCGGGGATGCCGAAGAGCGTCTCGATGACGATGGCACCGGCGAAGATCCTGCCGGTCTGAAGCCCGAGGATCGTGATCACCGGCAGCAGCGCGTTGCGCAGGGCATGCGACCAGATCACCGTGCGCTCGCGGGAGCCCCGGGCGCGCGAGGTGCGCAGGTAGTCCTGGGCGAGCACCTCCAGCATGGCCGAGCGGCTCTGCCGCATGATCAGCGCGCAGCTCGTCACGCCGAGGGCGAACGCCGGCAGGACCATGTGGCGCAGGCTCTGCAGCGGGTCGTCGAAGAGGCTCACGTAGCCCTGGCTCGGCAGCCAGCCGAGCCCCACGCCGAAGAGCAGGATCGCCATGATGCCGAGCCAGAAGTTCGGGATGGCGACCCCGCCGATCGAGACCACCGTCGCCGCGTAGTCGATCGGTTTGCCGCGATAGACGGCGGAGGCGATACCCGCAGGCACCCCGACGAGCACCGCGAGGATCCAGGCCGCGAGGCCGAACTGCAGGGTCACCAGAGCCCGGCCGCCGAGTTCCTCCGCGACGGGCCGCATGTTCTGGGTCGAACGGCCGAAGTCGCCCTGCAGGACGTTGCCGAGCCAGATCAGGTACTGGACGATCACCGGTTCGTCCAGGTGGTGACGTTCGCGGATGAGCTGCAACTGCTCCTCGTCGAGCGCCTCGCCGGGCCCGATGAACGCCCGCGCCGGGTCGCCCGGAATCGCGAGCATCAACGCGAACACCAGGAACGTGACCAGGAGGAGGACGGGCACCGCCTGCAACAGCCGGCGCGCGAGGTAGCTGCGCATTTGGCCGGTGCTACTCCTCCAGCCAGATCGTCGCGAAGTTCATCTTGCCGTCCCAGCCCATCAACTGATCGAGGTTGCGCACCCGGCCGGGCGCCGCCGCGAAGGTCACGCCGTAGAGCAGCGGCGTGAACCAGGCCTCGCCGAGCACCGTCCGGTTGAGCTCGACGTAGACCTGTTTGCGGGCCTCGTTGTCGTAGAGCGAGGCGCCCAACTCCACCAGTTCGTCGACGTCCGGCCGCAGCACGTTGCCCGGGTTGTAGTAACCGTCGCTCTTGTAGGCCAGCGACGCCATCCAGTCCGGCTCGGGATAGCGGCTCCAGGAGGTGATGAACATCGGGTACTCCTGGCCGTGGTTGAACCGCTCGGTCGCCGGTCCGCTCGACAGCACGTCGATGTCCATGTGGATGCCGATCTCTTTCAGCATCGCCCGCACGACCTCGGCACTGGAAACGAGCAGGGGGTTGTGGTGGGTGACGGCGGTGAACTCCAGGCCGCTCTCACGCCCTGCCTCTCTGAGGTACTGGCGGGCCTTGTCGACGTCGTAGGTCGGCCGCTCGTCGTCCGGCTCGTGGACCCAGGAACCGACCGGCCACATGCCCGCGTCGGCCTCGATCGCCCGGCCGAAGAAGATCGCCCTGTTGATCACGGTCGGGTCGACGGCGTGGGCGATCGCCAGCCGGACGTTCACGTCGTCGAGCGGCGGCTTGTCGACGTTGAAGACCAGCGTGAGCGCAATGCCTCCTCCCGGCATCGTCTCGATCCGGACCCGCTCGTCCCGCTCAAAGGTCGACACGTCCTTGTAGGGCAGGTAGGTGACGTCGATCTCGCCGGTGCGCAGGGCGGCGGCGCGGACGGTCTCGTCGCGGATCACCCGGACCGTCACCTCGTCGAGATACGGAAGCTGGTTGCCGTGCTCGTCGCGGCCCCAGTAGTCCTCGTTGCGCACGAAGTGCACGAGGGTGCCGGTGATCACTTCCTTCACCCTGAACGGCCCGGTTCCCGAGGGGCTCCAGCCGTAGTCGGCGCCGAGCGACTCGATCGCGGCCGGCGAGCTCATCACGCCGCCACGGTCGGCCAGCATGCCGAAACCCGCGCCCCACGGCCCGGCCAGATCGAAGCGCACCGTGTACTCGTCGATCACTTCGACCCCCTCGATCACCGCCAGCGATGCGCGCGGCGTGGCGACGGTCGCGGGGTCCAGGATCCGCTCGATGTTGGTCTTGACCGCATGGGCATTGAAGGGAGTGTCGTCATGGAAGACGACGCCCTCCCGCAGGTGGAACGTGATCGAGTCGGGATCCGTCGCGATCTCCCAGGAGGTTGCGAGCGAGGTCTCCGGCCGCGGATGGAGTTGCTGGTCCGCGTCGACCAGTTGATCGAAGATCTGCCGCCAGAAGTAGGCATCGGCGCCCGACCGGCCGAGGATCGCGTCGAGCGACGTGGGCTCCAGAGAGTGGCCCACCCGCAGGTGGCCGCCGTAGCGCGGGCCGCCGACGGCGGGGGGTCGGGGCGCCAGGGTGCCAGACTCCAGCCGGTCGGCGCGACTCTCGGGCGCGCAGCCGACGAGGAAGGTCAGTAGCGCTGCAAGCAGAAGGAGCGGCGCGGATACGCTCAACCTCAACGGCGACGGCAGCGGAACAACAGACATCTCGGAATCGTGCAACTCTAATGACTCGCGGGACGCAGGCCATGAAGAAGCAAATCGCACTCCCGGTGCTCGGCGCACTGCTCGCCGTGCCCTGCGCCGCGCAGCCCGGCGACCGGTCGGACCAGCTCCTTCTGGCGGCCGCGGCGCCGAACCGGCAGACCGACCTCGAAGAGCGCCCCAACGTCCTGTTCATCGTCGCCGACGACCTGAACGTCGCGCTCGGCGCCTACCTCGACTCGGCGCCGTCTCCGCAGTACGC
This sequence comes from Holophagales bacterium, assembly GCA_009843505.1. Lineage (GTDB taxonomy): Bacteria > Acidobacteriota > Thermoanaerobaculia > Multivoradales > Multivoraceae > Multivorans > Multivorans azotirespirans. The sequence goes on from VYDI01000049.1 coordinate 91,543, forward strand.
GGGCGCGAAGACCCCGAACCTGGACCGGCTGGCCGCGGAGGGCATCCGCTTCGACCGCGCCTACGTGCAGAACCCGCTCTGCAACCCGTCGCGGACTTCGTTCCTGAGCGGACTCCGGCCGCCCACAACCGAGATCTACAACGGGCAGACCCCTCCCCGCACGAAGATCGGCGACGATCTGCGCATGCTGCCCGAGCACTTCCACGACAATGGCTACTTCACGGCCCGGGTCGGGAAGATCGCGCACAACATCTTCGAGCACGCGGTGTCCTGGGACGTATCGAACTTCGCCCTGTCGCGAGAGCCCGAGATGCGCCTTCATCTGCCGGGCTACCTGCCCGGAGTCGACCTCTCCGTCGAACGCGACAACACCTGGACGGACGGCTCCGAGGACGGCATGTCCCGCGCCGATGTCCTCAGAACCCTGGGGCGGCCGGCGGGCCTGCCCCTGTCGTGGCGCGCGACGCGCGAATCGCCGCGCATGACGCCGGACGGAACCACGGCGACTCGCATCGTCCAGTTGATGGCGCGGAACCGGGACAAGCCCTTCTTCATCGCCGCCGGTTTTCACAAGCCCCACCAGCCGTGGGTCGGCCCCGTGGAGTTCTTCGACCAGCACCCGGTCGATGAGATTCAACTGCCGCAGACGCCGCCGGACGACACGGACGACCTGCCCGCCGCGGCGTTCCGAATCCTGCCGGACGACGCCGCCCACACGGAGAGGCAGCGCAAGCAGGCGATCGCCGCGTACCACGCGATGGTCACGATGACCGACTTCTACGTCGGCCAGTTGCTGGACGCCCTCGAGCTGCTCGATCTCGCCGACTCCACGATCGTCGTGTTCACCAGCGACCACGGCTTTCAGTTGAACGAGCACGGCGGGCTGTGGCGCAAGACGGTCCAGTTCGAGGAGTCGACCCGCGTGCCGCTCCTCGTCCGGCTTCCGGGAGGCGGCCAGGCCGGTGAGGTCGCGGCCGGACTCGTGGAACTGGTCGACCTGTACCCAACGCTCGTCGAATTGGCCAACCTGCCGGCCCCGGCGCATGAACTCGAAGGCACGAGCTTCAGGCCGCTGCTCGACGATCCGGCCCGCCCGTGGAAGTCGGCGGCCTTCTCGGAATCGATCCGCCAGGGCTTCCACGGCCGCACCCTGCGAACGCAGCGCTACCGTTACACGGAGTGGACGCCGCTGAGGGCAACGGGCGACGAGACCGAGCGCGAGCTCTACGATCTCGAGGAAGACCCTTTCGAGTACGAGAACCTGGCTTCCGATCCAGATCGCCGTGAGCAGATCGAGGAACTGTCCCGCCGCCTGCACGCGGGCTGGCGAGCGGCGTTGCCTAGCGGCCGGCGCCTTGGCCGGACGCCTCCGGAAGAGTCGATCTGACGCAGCCCGCAACCGCCCCGCGACTCCCGGACCGCCGCCAAACGTGGCGGGCAAGGCTCCGAGAGGGAGAGAAAGCGCTCGATCGTTCGGCGAGCGCGCTCGACACACAAACCGACATCCCGTTCCGGGAAGTCCTGCGCATCTTCGGACGGGCCCTCTCCTACATGCGCCTGTTCAAGGCCCGGGTCGCCACCAAGTTCGGGTTGCTGACGGCAGAGATGGCGTTCCGGTTGCTCGTCGCGCCGTGGCCGGGCAAGATCGTCGTCGACCACGTCATCCTCGGCATGCCCATCGTGGACGCGGCCGGGTTCCCCTCATACCTAAGCCCGTTCGTGCTGCTCCTGGCCGGCAGGAGCCCGCTGGAGATCATGGCGTGGGTACTCGTCCTCGGCGTCTTCATGGTGACCGTGTTCGGGTTCACGACGAACCGGGGCACCGTCAGGTCCGCGACCGGAATGCCCACCGGAGCATCCGCGGCCTCGTCGGGCGGCGCCACCGTCCTCCTCCAGCAGGGGCACGGCACCCTGGCCCAGGGGCACGACACGGCCACCCGGACCGAGAACGAGGCCAACCGGGGCTCCGGCCTGATGGGCGGCATTCTCGGACTCCTCGACTTCCGGGTGCACCTGCGCCTGACCCAGTCGATGAATCACCTGCTCAGGACGAAACTCGCCGGGCGGATCAAGCGCCTGCCGATGACGACCCTGGACGACCAGCGGATCGGCGACAGCATCTACCGCGTCCTCTACGACACGACGAGCGTCAGCCGCGTTCTCTACGAGGTGGGTCTCGAGTTCTACTCCCACGCGCTCGGCATCACGATCAGCGCAATGATGATGTACACGTACTTCGGCGACGCTCCAGAGGTCATCCTGCTGGCCGCCCTGTCGCTGCCGATCATGCTCATCTTCGTCGGTCCATTCGCGCGGATGGCACGGCGCAGAAGCCAGGCCAGCCGCGCCTCGGGCGCCGCGACGACGGCGAACATCGAAGAGGGCATGAGCAACGTGCTCGCCATACAAAGCCTCGGTGGAAACGAGCGCGAAGGCCAGCGCTTCAGGAAGGCCAGCGAGGAGTCCTTCCGGCGCTTCCGCATCGAGTCGCTGCTCAAGCTGACCTACCAGCAATTCGGCAGCCTGGCCTTCCTGCTGAGCCAGGTCCTGTTCTTCGTCGTCATCGCCGGACGCGTGATCGACGGCACGTTCACGGCCGGCGACTACTTCGTCCTCAACTACTACTTCTTCGTCCTGAGCGCGACGTTCAGCGGGATGGGCTTCATCTACCCGGTTCTGCAGGACAACATCGCCGGTCTGCGCCGGGTGTTCTTCCTGATGGACCTGCCGTCGGAGAAGACGGGCGAAGGCGTCGAACTGCCCCGGATCAGCGGCGGCGTCGAGATGAGGAACGTAGGGCTGACGTATCCCGACGGACGGCGGGCGCTGAGCGACATCAACCTCGAGGCCCGCCTGGGCGAGATCGTCGCCCTCGTCGGCCCGACCGGCGCGGGCAAGACCAGCCTCGCCTACATGGTGCCGGCCTTCGTTCAGCCGACCGAAGGTACGGTGACGATCGACGGCGTCGACCTGAAGGACGTCTCAGTCGACAGCCTCCGCGATCAGGTCTCCTACGTCTTCCAGGAGACGCAACTGTTCTCCGACTCGATCCTCGAGAACATCCGCTACGGGAACGCGGACGCGACCGAGGAAGAAGTGGAACGTGCCGCGCGCGTCGCCGGGGCGCACGACTTCATCGCCGCCCTGCCGGACGGCTACCGGACCAACCTCGGTACCGTGACCAGCAAGCTCTCGGTCGGACAGAAGCAGCGCATCGCCATCGCCCGGGGGCTCCTGCGGGACGCGCGCATCCTGATCCTGGATGAACCGACCTCGGCGCTCGACCCGGAGACCGAGGCCTACCTGGTCGACGCCCTCCACGCGGCGGCGAAGGACAGGCTGGTCATCATCATCGCCCACCGCCTGTCGACGATCGCGAACGCGGACCGGATCTGTTTCCTGGAGGAAGGAGAGATTCGGGAGCAGGGAACACACGAGGAGCTGATGGCGATGCCCGACGGGCGCTACCGGAGATACGCCGCGTTGCAGGCAGGGGGCCACCAATGACGGAACGCACGATCGATACATCGTGTGCGAGGGTCGAGGACGCGGTCCTGGCAGCTTTGCGTGCCTACGACGCGGCGACGAGGGCGGGAGACGTCGACGGACAAGTCGACTTCTTCGCCGACTCCTGGCGAAGCAGCTCCGGCACGACCAAGGCCGATCTCCGGGAGCATCTGCGGAAGCAGGTCGACGGACCGATCGATCGGGAGAAGCGCTTCGTCCTCGACGACGCCGAAGTGGTGTTCGACGGAGACATTGCCGCCGTCGACCCGGTTGCGCTGCGTTCGCCGACCGGGGGCGGCTTCTTCGAGTTCAGGATGACGAGGGAATCGGACGGCGCCTGGCGTTGCGTGTCCGTCGCCGGGTCCAGGAGGGCGGATCGACTGGCCGAGAACGCCCGCGAACTACGCGAACGCATCCTGAGCGATCCGGCACGGCCGGGTTACCACCTCGTGATTCCAGAAGGCGTGGCGATGCCTTTCGACCCGAACGGGGCCATCTACTGGAAGGGTCGCTACCACCTGTTCTACATCTTCCAGGACACCCGGCTGGGCAAGCGGTCCGACCACTGGGGCCACATGTCGAGCACCGACCTGTTCCATTGGCGCCACCATCCGACCTGCCTGCTCGAGGGGATGTACTCCGGCAACTGCTTCCTCAACAAGGAAGGTGTCCCGACGATCTGCCACCACCAGCACGGCGAGGGCAACGCCATGGCGGTGGCGCTCGACGACGACCTGAACGAATGGAAGAAGCTCGACTCGAACCCGATCACGCCGCAAACCCGGGAGGGAGACGAGCACCACGGAAAGTACCGCTCGTGGGACCCCTTCGGATGGCGTGAAGGCGAGACCTGTTACGCGATCTTCGGCGGCAAACGCCCGGCGGTCGCGAAGTCGCCGGAACTCGACGGCGAATGGAAGTACGCCGGCGACCTCTTCGCCCACGGTGTCGAAGGCGTGGCGATCAACGAGGACGTGTCCTGCCCCGATCTCTTCGAACTCGGCGGCAAGCACGTGCTCCTCTGCATCAGCCACCGGCTCGGCTGCCGCTACTACGTCGGGGAATGGAGGGACGAACAGTTTCATCCCGAGTCCCACGCCCGAATGAGCTGGGTCGACAACTCGTTCTTCGCTCCGGAGAGCCTGTTCGACGACCGGGGCCGCCGGATCATGTGGGCCTGGATCCTCGACGAGCCTCTCTTCGGCGCGCGAACGAAGCACGGCTGGTCCGGCACGTTGAGCCTGCCGCGGGTGCTGTCGCTCGGAGATGACGGGCTGCTCCGCATGGACGTGCCGGAGGAGATCGAAGCGCTCCGCTACGGCGAAGTGCGGAAGGGGCCGTTCGTCGTGCCGGCCGACGAGGAAGTGCCCATGGACGGCGTCGCCGGCAACAGCCTCGAGCTGCTAGTCGAGATGGAAGGCGCGGAGGCATCGCACGTCGGTGTCAAGGTCTGCGCCTCGCCCGACGGCCAGGAGGAAACGTCCATCTTCTACGACGCCGAAGCGAAGCTGCTGAAAGTCGACACGCGCAGATCAGGTCCTGACGAAACGCCGAAGGTAGTGGAGGCGGCTCCGTTCGGATTGAAGCCCGGCGAGCGACTCAAGCTGCACGTCTTCGTCGACAAGTCCGTGGTCGAGGTCTTCGCCAACAGCCGCCAGGCCATCGCACGGCGCATCTATCCATCTCGCCCGGACAGCATCGGCGTTAGGGTCTTCTCCGCCGCCGGCGACGCCCGCGTGCACTCCCTGAAGGCCTGGAAGATCACGCCTTCGAATCCCTACTAAGGACTATGTAATGAAGCTCCACGACCCCGAACTACGCATGCTCGTCGAACAGCTCGCCCGGATCGAGGACAGGCTCGGAGCCGGAACGGGGCCTGTCGTCACGTCTCCAGAGACTGCGATCGTGGAGCTGCTCAGAATCGTGCGCTCGCTGACTGAGCGTATCGACGAGCTGTCCCGGCGCTAACGACGTAGACCACGCCGCCCGCGTCGCCGGCGACAACCGTCTGGCCGTCGGGAGAGACGGTGCACGCACGAGTCCGATCAGTGCACTTGAAGCAGCAGAACTGCCGTCCCGATCCAAGGTCCCATAGCCGCAGCGTACGGTCCGGGGAAGTGGAGACGGCTTGCCGGCCGTTCGGCGCGACGGTCACGCCGTAGACCGGCTCGGTGTGACCCTCCAGTGTGTGCAGGGAGCGTCCGGTCCGAAGGTCCCATTTGCGCAGAGTGGCATCCGCGGAGCCTGAAACGGCCGCGGCGCCGTCCGGGGTAACCGCAGCGGAATAGACATCCCCCGTGTGTCCGCGAAGCGTGCGCACGGAGCGGCCCGATTCGAGGTCCCATACTCGCAGCGTCCGGTCGCTCGACGCGGAGACGGCTCGTGCACCGTCCTGGCTGACGGCCACGGAGTGGACGGCGTCGGTGTGTCCTGAGAGCCTGTGCAGCACGTCTCCGGATTCGAGGTCCCAGACCCGAAGCGTCCGGTCCCAGGAGGCGGAAACGGCGCGCCTGCCGTCCGGAGTAAGAGCAAAGGACTTGACGTCATTCCTGTGTCCGTCGAGCGTGTGCAGGCAGCGGCCTGTCTGGAGGTCCCACACTCTCAGTCTGGCGTCTGCGGACGAGGAAACGGCCCGCGAGCCGTCAAACGTCACCGCAACCGAGTAGACCTCCATCGCGTGTCCCCGGAGCGCGTGCAGTGCGCGGCCTGCTTCGAGGTCCCAGACCCGCAACGTAGCGTCGAAGGAGCCGGATACGGCCCGCCTGCCGTCCGCCGTTACGGCAACACACCAAACACCGGCGCGGTGACCCTCGAGCGTGTGCAGGGCCCGCCCCGATTCGAGGTCCCAAACCCGCAGCGTAGCGTCCGCCGACGCGGAGACGACGCGCCGGCCGTCCGGCGTCACCGCGAGGGCTTCAACCCTCCCGGTGTGCCCCTCAAGCCTGTGAACCAGCCTGAAGCGACACATACTCGCGGTACCGCCCATCCGGCATCGCCATCAGTTCCTCGTGCGTACCTGACTCCCGCACTTCGCCGTCCTCCAGAAAGCAGATCCGGTCGGCGTTGGCGATCGTCGACAGGCGGTGGGCGATGATGATGACGAGCTTGTCCTTCGCCGCTTCGTGCAGGGCGTCGACCAGGTAGGCCTCGGTTTCGGGGTCTAGCGCCGAGGTCGGCTCGTCGAGGATCAGGATGCGGGCTTCCCGGAGGAGCCCCCGGGCGATCGCGATGCGCTGCTTCTGTCCGACCGAGAGCTTGCTGGTCACGGTGCCGAGGTTGGTCCGGTAGCCGTCCGGCAGCGCGGCGATGAAGTCGTGCGCGCCGGCGACGCGCGCGGCCCGTTCGACCTGCGCCTCGGTCGCGGCCGGGTTGCCGTAGCGGATGTTCTCGAGGATCGAATCGGAGAAGAGCTGTGTTTCCTGGAAGACGTACGACACCTGCTTCCTGAGGCTCTCCACTGCCACGTCCTTCAGATCGACGCCGTCGATCGTCACCGTACCTTCCGTGGGCTGCACGAACGCCGGCACCATGTAGGCGAGGCTCGTCTTGCCGGCGCCGGTCGGGCCAACGAAGGCCACGATCTCGCCGATCCTCGCCTCGAGATCCACGTCGCGGAGCGCGCGGCGGCCGTCCGGGTAGGTCAGGCCGACGCCCTTCATCTCGACGCCGCGCTTGATCCTGTCCAGTTCGACGCCGTCCCGCGCCTTCTCTTCCGGCAGGTCCATCAGGAAGAACACCCGGCGCATGCCGGCGACGTAGCCCTGCCACTCCGTGTACACGAAGCCCCAGGCCCCGAACGTCGCGCTGAGGACGAAGTAGTAGTACGTGAGGACGAAGTAGTCGCCGGCGGTGAACGTGCCGTCGATGACGCGGCCCGCCATCACGATGAAGAACAGGACCTGGCCCAGCATCAGCGCCAGGCTGAAGGCCTGCCGAACCGTGAGCACCAGGAACCACTCCGTGCGGAAGCGCTTGAACGACTCCGCGCTCGCCCGCCGGAATCGCCGCGCTTCCCGCTCGCTACCGCCGAGGCTCTGAACGGCGAGTACGTTGCTCATCCCCTCTTCGATGTTGCTCGTCGTGCTCGAGCCGGAGGCGCGGCTGGCCTGGCCTCGGCGCCGCGCCATGCGGGCAAAGGGGAGTTCGATCAGGAACACGATCGGAAGGGCGAGCATGCCCAGCACGATGACCTCCGGCGCGGCGCCGAAGTACGTGAACATGATGTAGAGGGTGATCACCACGCCGAGCAGGCCCGAGTAGAGCCCCAGCGCGATGCCGTGCAGCAGCATGTTGGCGCTCGTGGTGTCGTACAGGACGCGGTAGACGCTGTCACCGATTCGCAGGTCGTCCAGGGTCGTCATCGGCAGTGACCGCAGCTTCCCGGCCACCCGGGTGCGGAGGAAGTGGTTCATCGACTGCGAGAGGCGAAGATGCACCCGGAAGTCGATGAACCCGAGGATGCCCGCCATCAGGCCCGAACCGAGGTTCGCCTGGTTCTCCGTCTGCGTGGCAATGTCGTGGCCTTGGGCCAGGGTGCCGAGGCCCTGCGGCGTGAGGGCCGTGGCGCCCCCGGAAGAGCCCGCCGAGGCCCCTGTGGGCGCTCCGCTGGGGGACCTGCCCGCGCCCCGGCTGGTGGTGAACCCGAAGACCGTCACCATGAACACCCCGAGCAGGAACACCCAGAGCATCATCTCAACCGGCCCCATGCCGTCCAGCAACAGCACGGCCGGAGCCAGGAAGGCAGGAAAGCCCGACGCGTCGCCGATGGGCATGCCCAGGATGACGTGGTCGACGACGACCTTTCCCGGCCAGGGCGCGACGAGCAGCCGAAAGGCCAGCTCCACCGTGATGAAGCCGAGCTTCGTCGCGATCCGCGCCTTGAACAGCCCGAAGGTCGAGACGACCCGCGCGAAGATGCGCAGAACCTCCCGGAACGAAATGTCCGTGCCCAGGTCGAGGACGCTGGCGGCACGGTCGAGCTGCTTCTCGTGCTCCCGCAGCGACGGGCGAGACGCGCGAGCCGCCTCGGCCATCAACCGGCCTCGCCGGCCCGTCTCGACAGTCTCGCCTCGGTCTCCACGAATGACCGGTAGCGCCCGCTTTCCACCGCCATGAGTTCGTCATGGGACCCGTTCTCGACGATCCGGCCGTCGTCGAGATAGAGGATCCTGTCCGCCTGCTGAATCGTCGAGATCCGGTGCGTGATCAGGAAGATGGCGCGGCCCTCGCCCCACGCCGACAGGCGTTCGAGCACCCGGTGTTCGGTATAGGCGTCGAGCGCGGCCGTCGGCTCGTCGAGAATCAGGATCGGAGCGTCCTTGACGATCGCCCGGGCGATCGAGAGGCGCTGGCGCTGCCCCGTCGACAGCTTGCCGCCCCGGTCGCTCAGGACCGTGTCCAGACCTTCGGGGAGCCCGGCGACGTACTCGTCCACGCAGGCGACGCGTGCTGCCTCCAGCACCCTCTCGTCGTCCGCATCGGGGACGACGTAGCGGATGTTGTCCCGCACGGACATGCCGAACAGGACGTTCTCCTGCAGGGCGACCGAGACGTTGCCGCGCAGGCTGTCCACGTCCAGCCCGCGGAGGTCGACGCCGTCGATCGAAACCGTTCCGGAGTCGGGATCGAACAGCCGGAGCAGCAGACTGACCAGCGTGCTCTTGCCCGATCCCGTCGGGCCGACGATCGCCGTGATGCTGCCGGGTTCGACAGCGAGACTGACATCGCGCAGAACGGGACGGTCCGGTTCGTAGGCGAAGTCGACGTTGTCAAAGCGGATCTGGCGCCGGAAGGGTCCCATCGGCGCGGCGTCGGGAGCGTTCTTCACGTCGGGCTCGATGTCGAGAATGTCGAAGGACCGGTCGAGGCCCATCGCCATGTCCTGCGCCTGCGACCACAGGGTCACGACGTTCCGCACGGAGACGCTCGACGCGCCGATCTGCTCCTGGGCCCAGTTGTACGCGGCAAGGTTCCAGGTCACGAAACTGAGACCGACGAGGGCGACGAGCGCCATCGCGAACGTCTCTCGTTCGCCATTGGCCCAGACCGCCATCAGGAACTGGGCGCTCAGGAGCGCGGCGGCGGCGATCGAGAAGGTGACGATGCCGACGACTGCCATCAGCGACCGGACGCGGAAGGACGCGTTAAACGCCCTCACGGAATCCCGCTCGAGCCGCTCCTGCTCCCGGTCCGCGGCGCCGTACGCCTTGATCACCCGGATCGCGGCGAACGTCTCCTGGACGCGCGACGTGAAGTCCGAGTTGGCCTCCCGGGCAGCGAGGGATCGCTCGCGCATCCGCGGCGAGAACCAGCGACCCCACAGGACCGCGAGCAGGACGATGCTGAGCGCCATGCCGCCGAGGATCGGGTCGAGCGCGGCCAGGAAGACGACGCCGATCGCGTACGTGCTCAGCATCTGCATCGACTGCGTCACGTTGCCGATGACGGCCGTGACCTGGGCGCTGTCCTGGTAGATGCGGTAGACCGAATCGCCCACCCGGTGGTCGCTGTGGTAGCGGAGAGACAGCCCGAGCCAGCGCTCCACCAGCGCCATCCGCAGGTCCTGGTTCACCCGCTGCATGATGAAGATGTAGTAGTACGGCAACAGCATCATCACCGGGAGCTGCGCGAACCAGCCGAAGACCATGAAGACGGCGTAGATCCACTTCAGGCTGTGCCGCTGCTCGGCGGTCAGCGGCGCCAGGTCGATGTTCGGTTCGGCTGCATCGGCGTCGGGTTCCACAGACTCCGCACCGGCTCCAGGCTGCGCTTCGCCGGCAAGTTCCGACCGGCCGATGAAGTCGGCCAGGAACGGGGTCAGCGGCTCGGCCTGCAGGATGGACTGGCTGATCAGGTCCACCGAGAAGAGCGCGATCACCATCGTCAGCAGGGTCGAGGCCCACACCAGGACGAAGTAGTAGACGAGGTGGCTGCCGAGCCGGATGCGGAAGCGCAGCTTGCCGCCGTCGAACCGGTACTGCAGGACCCAGATGCAGACGCATCCCGCCGCCACCAGCCCCACGTATAGCGAGTCTGCGAGACCGTCCACGCCGAACAGCGCGAACAGGAACGTCGCCGTGCCGACGAGCACCAGCGCGAAGGACGCCCAGAGGTAGGCGCGGCCCTTGGCGAAGAGGAGCACCCAGACGAGGACCGCCATCAGGACCGTGCCGACCAGCAGGAGGTCGTGGCGCCAGTCGGTACCCGGGGGCGCCAGCCACAGGAGCGGGCCGAGCGCGGTCAGGACAGTGACCAGGGGCGGAACGTGACGGAAGCTCCAGGCGCCCTCCGCGGCGGCGTCGCCGCCGGCGGCCTTCCCGCGCGGCAGCTCCCGCCAGCGGCCCACGATCTGGGGCCACAGGTAGGGCCAGGTCCGAACGAAGATGCGGAAGACGGCGACAAAGCCCTGCTCCTCCGGGGCCTTGCTCGTTGGCTCCGGCGGGGTGTCCCCCTCGCCCCAGAAGGGGAGGGCGCGTGCCTGTTTCAGATCGTCCACACCGCCGGGAGCTTACGCCGCAGCGCTAGGGATCCGCGGTTCTCCTGCGGCCCTCGACGGCAAAGTCGCTTTCGGGAGGCACGTCGAGGCTCAGGGCACCGCGGAAGCTGTCGCCCCGGACCTGCAGCCAGACACTCAGCTCGCCAACCGATCCCTTGCCCCAGTTCACCTGGGATCCGGACGCGACGTACTCGTAGCTCAGGATGCCGTCCTCGAACCGGATCGCCGTGACCTCCATCTCGTCGTCCACCTCGTCGTGGAGCGTCGCGGCTAGCGCGCCGTCCTGGGCGGACACGGCCAGCACGCTGCGGCGGAACTCGCCCAGGACCTTCGTCAAGACGTCCCACTCGCCGACCACCGCGGCGGGATCCGCCCGCTCCCCGGCGCCCACGACACCGGGATAGTCGCGCCAGAGCCACCGGAGCGTGTCGGGGAAGATGGCGCCGCCGTGCCTCAGATCGTGGCCGCCCGTGCCCATCTCGAACCGGTAGTCGTAGCGGGCGAACATCAGGGCTGAGTCCATCTGGAGGTTCGCCAGCGCCCAGTCTCCCTCCGCGAGGTTGATGTCGTTCTCACCGTCCTGGAGGAAGACGCGGATCGGCTTCGGATTCCCGCGGGTCTTCCGAATCAGGTAGGGGTACCGGGAACCGCCCTGGAGCCGCGTGTAGCTGCCGACGTGGCTGACGACCTTGCTGAAGGCGTCGGGGCGCTGCCAGGCGACGGTGAAGGAGACCAGCCCGCCATCGCTCATGCCGGCGATCGCCCGGCCGGCCGCCTCGTCCGTCAGGTTGTAGTCCCTGCCGACCTCCGGGAGGATCTCGTCCAGCAGGAAGCGGGCGTAGGTGTCGTCGAGCGGCGTGTACTGGTTGCTCCGCTGGTCCCAGAGGATCTCCTTCATGCCGGGGTTGATGAAGACGCCGATCGTCACCGGCATCTCTCCCCTGTGGATCAGGTTGTCGAAGACGGTCGGCGCCCGGACGGGGCCCTCGGGTTCCATGTAGAACTGACCGTCCTGGAAAACCATGACGGCCGCGGGTTCGGCGTCCGTGTACTGGGCCGGAACGTAGATCCAGTACTCGTGGGTCGTGCCCGGGTAGATGCGGCTGGCGTCCCAGGTGTGCTTCTCCACCGTGCCCGTTGGGACGCCTTCCTGGGGCAGGGAGTCGGGGCCGAGGGCGTACTCAGTGCCGCCGGCTCCGGTCGCCATCAAGAGAAACAACAGGGGGATCGGAACGTGTCCGATCCCCCTGCCCATGACTACAGCGCCGGCGACGCTAGTTGAACGGCCGGAAGCGGAGCTGCAGGCCGAGCTCGCGGGGAGGCGTCACGAAGCCGATCGCGGGGACGCCCCCGTTGCCGGAGATCGGCAGGTACTCGAGGACCGCGACATCGTCCATGATGTTCTTGACGAACAGCGAGATCGACCACCTGTCGCTCGGAGCGCTCCAGGTACCGCCCACGTCCAGCCGGTCGAATGCCGGCAGCTCCCAGATGTCGACGTTGCCGATGCTGGGGAACGCCGACTCGGTGTAGGCGTAGGTCGACTGGAACGAGAGGTGGCCCGCGGAGACGAGCGGCTTGAACCAGGACGCCGTCAGCGCCAGCTTGTTCTGCGGCGCCTTCGGCAACCGGTTCCCGGTCTGATCCGTCGGCAGGTCGTACTCGCTGGTGGCCGGCTCGCCGGTGTCGAAGTTGATGTAGTTCCAGATCGCCGTCTGGGCATCAGGATGGCCGTCGATCACCGAGGAGTGCGGACCGATCTCCGAGTCCTGCCAGGCAAAGAAGCCCCGGAGCCCGAAGGAGCCGATCCGATAACTGAACTCCAGGTCCACACCCTGAATCGTCGTGTCGGGAATGTTCGCCGTGTACTCGACGAGCGGCGTGGAGGAGTAGATCGAGATCGGAATGTCCACACCCGGCGGCGGTGCCTGCGTGGCGGCGAGCTGGTAGTTGTCGAACTGGTTGTACCAGAGCCCGGCGGAGAGCTGAAGGCGCGAGTCGAGGAAGAAGCCCTTCGCCCCCAGTTCGTAGTTCACCAACGTCTCTTCCTCGATGTAAGGCGGCACCTGGCCCGGCAGGCCGATGTTGAAACCGCCGGAACGGAACCCCGTGGAGACGCGGCCGTACACCAGATGGCCGGCCTCCGTCGTGCGCTCCAGGGCAAGGTGGCCGATCGGCCGCGCCCAGCTCTGAGGGTAAGGATTGCCTTCGCCTGAGAGCGCGATCGTGACCGGAGCGCCTCCCAAGGCCAGCGTGAAGAACCCGCCCTGGTCCACGGGCTTCTGCTCCTTCTCGTCTTCGGTGTAGCGAATGCCGCCCGAGAGCGCCCAACTGTCGTTGAACCGGTAGTCGACACTGAAGAACGCGGCCTCGGTCCAGTTCTTGCCCCTGTTGAAGAAGCTGAGCAGATGGCTGAGATCGTCGCCCTCGGGGCAGTACCAGTAGAGCCCTTCCTCGTCGCCCGCCGGGTCGCTCGTGCCGATGCCGAATCCCTCGACGACCTTGATCAGGACATCCTGGCAGTTGTTGGCCTCGACGAAACCGTAGATCGGCGATGCCCTTCGAGCCTGCTCATCGGCCGTCCCGAAGCGATACGGGATCTGCAGATCATGGCGGTGGATCGTCCCGGACCTCGTGTTCTTGTACCTGAAGAACCCGCCGATGAAGTTGAAGTCACCGGCGTAGCTCGACCTGAACAGGAGTTCCTGCGAGTCTTCCTCGTACTCGAACGGCAGGTCGTAGAACGAGTTCGAGAACTGCACCGTCCCGTCGGGACACAGGCCGTCCCAGCGCCCCACCGTGCAGGACGTCAACGTGTGATCCAGCGAATCCGGGCTACCGCCAAGGCCGTGACCGCCCGGGGGAGTGTTGATCGGCACCCGATCCGTGTAGTCCGCGTCGCGGAGGGCCTGCTGCACCGTTTCGCCGCTGCTCGCGTTGAAGCTGATGCCGAGGGACCTCGAGACCTGCCAGTCGGCCCGGAGCACGCCGAAATCGCTCTCGCTCTCGTTGATGCCGGGGTAGTTCAACGCCACCCTGTTCTGGATGTCGCCGGGGCAGTTCCACGCGGGAGTATTGAGGCCGCAGCTCGGATCGAGGGCCGGGTTGGGCGTCTCCCAGAGGTAGTAACGGTTCCGGGAGTAGCCGCCAGTCGTCCGGTCCACGTTCGAGAGCTGCACGAAGGCCCGTGGCGTCCCGCTGTCCTCTACATGGGACCAGCGCGCCCTCACGTTGAGCCGATCGGTCTCGGCGCGAAGCTGCGGCGCGTAGAAGATCTGATCGGGAGCGTCATGGTCGCCGCCCGGCCCGACGTTCTCCTGTCTGCCGTCGCCCGTGTGGTTGCCGGCCGTCAGGCGGAAGCTGAAGGGACCGTTGCCCAGCGGGCCGCCGAGCGCCCCGTTCAGGCGCTGCTGCGAGATGTCGGTGACTTCCCCCATCAGCTCGGCATCCCAGTGATCCGTCGGGCCCTTGGTGACCACGTTGATCGCACCCGCGATCGAGTTGCGGCCGTTCAGGGTTCCCTGGGGTCCACGGGCCACCTCGACGCGTTCGAGATCGAAGCCGCCGCCGGGCGTCGTGCCGTAGACGCCGAGCGTGTACGCGCCGTCGACGTAGGTGGCGACGGCATAGTCGGCCTGGTCGTACTGCGCGTTCCGGGTACCGATGCCGCGGATGACCGTTCCCTGGCCCTGCTGTTCTATCTCGTCTCCGAACTGGAGGCCCGGAACCAGGTTCTGCAGATCCGTCCTCTCCTGGATCACGAGCTCTTCGAGCAGCGCCGAATCGAACGCCGAGATCGTCATCGGCACTTCCATGACGTTCTCTTCGACCCTCTCCGCCGTGACGACGACCGTGGCGTGGTATGCGGGGCGGATCTCGAAGTCGACCGTCGCGCCGCTGGCGCCCACCTGAACGGACTGGCTCGACGACTGGAAACCCTCGAGGCTGGCGGTGACCGTCTGGCTGCCGGCCGCGACGCCCGAGATCGAGAAGGCGCCGTCCGCGTCGGTCATCGCATCGCCGCCGCCCTCGACGCTGACGGTCACGCCCGGGAGCGGATCACCGTCCGCGTCCGTCACGGTCCCCGAAACGGCGCCGTCCTGGGCGAACGCGGGCAAGGCCAGGAGCGACAAGGCGAGGGTCCAAAGGGTGAAGACTCTCAGGG
Organism: Holophagales bacterium; assembly: GCA_009843505.1. Taxonomy (GTDB): domain Bacteria; phylum Acidobacteriota; class Thermoanaerobaculia; order Multivoradales; family Multivoraceae; genus Multivorans; species Multivorans azotirespirans. Next base: position 106,710 of record VYDI01000049.1, read on the forward strand.
TCTTCGGTACGGCTCGAAGTCTGCTCTCCATGGCGGTTTTCCCTCCGTTGTGGCGCCGGCGCCGAGACACCGGCCAGCTAGCTCTTGATCCGCTGAACATGATACACCGTTCAATGTTCCATGCCGTAACCCAGCACCCCGGATCCAACAGGATGAACATACCTCTACCCCAGGACTACGCGGAACGGGTCTACGCCGGCGTCCTCGGCAAGGTCATCGGCGTCTACCTCGGCCGGCCCTTCGAGGGCTGGCCCTACGAGTGGATCCGGAAGCGGCTGGGCGACATCGACTACTACGTCCACGACCGGCTCGACGTTCCCCTGATCGTCACCGACGACGACATCACGGGAACCTTCACCTTTCTGCGGGCGCTCGAAGACCACGGCTCGGGCGCCGATCTCAGTTCGCGGGAAGTGGGCGAGACGTGGCTCAACTACCTGATCCGGGAGCGCACGGTGCTGTGGTGGGGCGGCCTCGGCAACTCCACCGAACACACCGCATACCTGCGTCTCAAGAGCGGGATCGAAGCGCCCGAAAGCGGCTCGATGGAATTGAACGGCAAGGTCGTGGCCGAGCAGATCGGCGCCCAGATCTTCATCGACGGCTGGGCGATGGTCGCTCCTGGCGACCCGGACCTGGCGGTCCGCCTGGCCACCGCCGCCGCGCGGGTGAGCCACGACGGCGAAGCGGTCTACGGCGCGCGCGTGCTGGCCGCGATGGAGTCGATGGCGTTCGTCGAACAGGACACGGACACGCTCCTAGACGTCGCCCTCGGCTACATCCCGCGGGACTCGGTGATCGCCAGGATGATCGGGGACCTGCGTCGCTGGCATGCCGCGAACGGCGACTGGCGCGCCAACCGGGAAAGGCTGGCCGAGCGCTACGGCTACGACAAGTACGGCGGCAACTGCCACATGGTCCCCAACCACGGCCTGATCATCCTCGCGCTGCTACACGGTGAGAGCGACTTTTCCGAGACGCTGAAGATCGTCAACACCTGCGGTTGGGACACCGACTGCAACTCGGGCAACGTCGGCTGCCTCCTGGGCATCAAGGAAGGCCTGGCCGGCATCGAGAGCGGCCTGGAGAAAGGGCTCGACTGGCGTGGTCCGGTGGCCGACCGCGTCTACCTGCCGACGGCCGACGGTGGCCGGGCGATCAGCGACTGCGGCCATGAAGCGCTGCAGATCGTCAACATGGGGCGCCGACTCGCCGGCAGGGAGGCGCTGGCGCCCAGGGACGGCGCGCAGTTCCACTTCGCCTTCCCCGGCTCGGTTCAAGGCTTCCAGGTCGCCGACGGCGAGGCCGAGATCGCCAACGTCGTCCTGCCTTCAGGGGATCGCGCCCTTCGCGTCGACGCCTCGGACGAGGCCCGGGTCGGCTCTCCCGTCTTCATTCCCTCGCTGGAGACGGCGAAGTGGTTCGAGGGCCGCGTCTATCCGTTGATGGCGTCGCCGCGGATCTTCCCCGGCCAGACCGTCGAGGCGACGCTCAGCGCCGGAACGGAAGCCGTGTGGGCGAACGTCTATCTCGGCTACTACGGCGAGAACGACGAGACCGGCACGTTCGACGACGAAGGCCTCGAACTCGGACCCGGCGAGAGCAGGCACGTCTCCTTCACCGTGCCGGCGCTGCCCGGCCCCGTCTTCTCCGCGGGCGTCCGCGTTCAGGGCCCGGCCGGACCCGTCTTCCTTGAGTCGCTCAAATGGTCCGGCGCACCGGACTTCCGGCTCGAGCGCTCGACTCATCGCGGCACGATGTGGCGCCGCGCCTGGGTCAACGGCGTCGACCTGCTGACCAAGGGAACCGAGATGTTCCGGCTGGTCCAGAACGCCGGCATGGGCCTGCTGATGCAGGGAACCCGGGAGTGGCGCGACTACTCGGTGACCGCCGACGTGACGCCCCATCTCGTCGAGAGAGCCGGCGTCGCCGCCCGGGTCCAGGGCCTCACCCGTTTCTACGGCCTCTTCCTGGCTCCCGGGAACCGCGTGCAGCTCGTGCGCATGCTGCACACCGAGGAGGTGCTGGGCGAGGCCGACCTCGAATGGCGGCTCGGCGAGACCTGCGAGCTGACCCTCGAGGCCCGTGGCAACCGCCTCGCCGGCAAGGTCGACGGCGCGACTCTCCTCGAAGCGACCGACGACGCCCTGGACTGCGGCGCCGTCGGCCTGGTCATCGAGGAAGGACGGCTGGGTGTCGACCTGATCGAGGTCCGCCCTGTCGCATAAACTGAGTCGACACCCACGATATGATCAGGTCTAATCAAGAGCACCCGCGAACCATCAAGCAGAGGTCCACGATGAATCAGAGAGCGCCCCGCATCCTGACCGCGACCCTCGTCCCGGCCGCGGCCCTCGCCGTAGCCCTCGTCGGGACAGCCCCGGCCGCCGCTGCCGACGAGCCGACCTACACGCGCGACGTAGCACCCATCTTCTTCAAGAACTGCGTGCAGTGCCACCGGACCGGCGAGGTCGCCCCGATGTCCCTGATGACCTACCGGGAGGCACGGCCCTGGGCCCGCTCGATCGCACGCGCCGTCGAGAACCGCGACATGCCGCCGTGGAGCGGCGAGTCCGACAAGCACGTCTGGTCGAACGACCTCTCGCTGACCGACAGCGAGATCGAGACGATCGTGACCTGGGCCAAGTCCGGCGCTCCGCAGGGCGACCCCGCCGACCTGCCCGAAGCGCCGACCTTCCCGAAGGGCTGGAAGCTCGGCGAGCCCGACTTCGTCGTCACGCTCGACAGCATCGAGGTGCCGGCCGAAGGCGACGATCTCTTCCCGCAACAGGTGATCGACGTCGACCTGGGCGAGCCGCGCTGGATCCGCGCCATCGAGTTCCTGCCCGAGGACTCCCGCGTTACCCATCACTTCCTGACGACCTACGTGAGCGAGCTGAACGAGGGCGACGCCGCCGCCTCCGGCGTCCTCGGCATCTGGACGGCCGGCATGCCGCCCTATGTCTTCCCGGACGGCGTCGGCCGCCGCTTCGGCTCGAAGATCCGCATTCTGGTCGACCAGCACTACCATCCGATCGGCGAAGCGACCCGCGACGCCTCCAGGATCGGGCTCCACTTCGGCGAGGGCGAACTCGAGAAGGAAGTCATCACGATTCCGGTGACCAACACCGGCCTGCGCATCCCGCCGGGCGCCGGCCACCACGCCGAGAACGCCCACTACCTGTTCGACAAGGACGTCCAGATCCTCGCCTTCAGCCCGCACATGCACGTCCGCGGCAAGGCGATGAGCTACGAGGTCACCTACCCGGACGGCTCGAAGGAGATGCTGCTGGACGTGCCGAACTACGACTACAACTGGCAGTGGCTCTACTACCCGACCAGGCCGATCGACATTCCGGCCGGCAGCCGCCTCGACGTCACCGCCGTCTGGGACAACTCCGAGGAGAACCCGGCCAACCCGGACCCGACGCAGGAGATCATCTACCGCGGCGACACGTTCAGCGAGATGTTCAACGGCTTCATCGAGGTCACCCGGAAGGAAGGCGTCCTTTTCGAGCAGCAGAACCAGAGAGAGCAGATCCTCGACCTGCTGGCGCTGCACCCGGCGAAGGACTCCTACGTGTCCGGAGCCTTCATGGGCTTCCACGTTCCCCGTGAAGGCGAGGGCTGGCTCTACATGGGCGGCATCTACTCCATCGTCCTCGACGACTTCGAGTGGCAGGGCGACGCGTTGAAGATCACGACGCAGTTCCCGACCCTCAACGCGAGCGCCACGACGACCGTCATCGAGGGCACGCTCAACGAGCAGGGTCACCTCCAGGGAACGGTCACGATCGGCTCGGACACGGATCAGCCGCAACGGATACCGCTGTTCGCCGAACCGGTCGGCGGCGGGACGGCGTCATCCGCCGGCCCCTAGCCCTCCTCCGTCGCGCGATTCAGCCGGTCGCGGATCTCGCCGAGCCGTGACCATTCCTGAAGCGCGATCGGCAGCGCGATGCTCGACTCCACGAACTCCCAGGAGTAGCTGAGAATCGCGAAGATCGCGCCGGCCGTGATCATCGGGATCGTCGCGGAGATCCACACGTTGCCGAGGACGAAGGCGAACATGGCGGCGAAGATCCCGCCGTAGAGGACGGCCTCCGTGTCCGACAGACGGACTTCGCTTCGGCGCAGCTTCCTCAGGTGCCCCACGAGCGACTCCAGGCGGCGCTGCTCCAGGATCGAAACCTGGAGTTCGGTCTGCGCGTTCAGTTCGCCGTTCAACCGGTAGAAGCGGCGGTGGAACAGCGCGTAGACCAGAACGATCGCGGCCAGCGCGCCGAGAGCCGCGAGACCCAAACGGCGGTCGAAGCCGAAGAGGACAGCGATGCTCACCAGCAGTTGCACCACCCCGGTGAGCACCCCGGGCACGTGCCCTTCGAGGAAGTCGACCATCTCCCGACTCATGTTGAGGCGCGCGTTGAGCCGAGAGACCGGCGCCTCCTGCGACCGGCGAACGAGCTCTCCTCCGAATCGAACCCTGATCGTTCCGTAGCAACGGGTGTCATAGAAGCGCCGGACAGTGGCGACCACGATCAGCGCCGACAGGATCGCGGCCACCTCCCACAGGGCGCTCGGGCGGCGCTCCAGAAGGGCGTCGATGGCGCGGCCGATGAACAGCGGCACCAGGGCCCAGAGCAGGTTCTCGAGCAGGACGAGGAACCAGGTAACGAGAATGCGTCCCCTGAAGTTGCGGAACAGGAGACCAACGCCGAGAGCACCTTCCATCTGTCTTCCCCCGCGGTGTTGAAGGGTCCAAACCGCTAGTGTCGCGAGGCTACCGGCCCCGTCCGGGGCCAAGCGCCGCGAAAGATCCAGAACCGGCGCTTCCCGCCCGCGTACCCAGTTTCCGCCGCACTGGTTCCCAGGACCTCTCATGCAGCCGCTGCACATCGACACGCCGCTCTTCGAGTCGCGGCCGCTGTCCATGCAGGCCGGCCGGAGCGTCTGGCTGAAGCTCGACGCGCTGCAGCCGCCCGGCTCGTTCAAGATCCGGGGCATCGGCCACGCCTGCCAGGAGTACGTTCAGCGGGGCGCCGGGCGCCTGATCTCGTCATCCGGCGGCAATGCCGGAATCGCGGTCGCCTACGCCGGGCGGCTTCTCTCGGTGCCCGTCCTCATCGTGGTTCCCGAGACCACCTCCGAGCTGGCCAGGGCACTGATCCGGCGCGAAGGCGCCGAAGTCGTCGTCCACGGCGATTCCTGGCAGGAGGCGAATGAACTGGCCGAATCGAGGGTCGAGGAGTCGGATGTCCTGGTTCATCCGTTCGACGACCCGCTTGTCTGGCGGGGCCACTCCACCCTGATCGACGAGGTCGCGGGGTCGGGGGTCAAGCCCGGCGCCCTGGTCGTCTCCGTCGGCGGCGGCGGACTGCTGTGCGGCCTGGTCGAGGGGATGAGGCGGCACGGCTGGTCCGACGTCCCGGTGATCGCGGTGGAAACGGACGGCGCCGACTCTCTGGCTCAGTCGATGCGAGCGGGCCACCGGATCGAGCTACCCGCCATCACCAGCCTCGCCATCACGCTGGGGGCCAAGAAGGTCTGCCAACGGGCGTTCGACTGCACCAGGGATCATCCACTTCGGAGCATCGTGGTGTCGGATCGGTCCGCCGTCGCCGCATGTCAGCGGTTCCTCGCCGAGCACCGGGTGGTCGTCGAGCCGGCGTGCGGCGCATCGCTCGCCGCCGTGTACGACGGCGCACCGGAGCTGGACGACTTCGAGACCGTCCTGGTCGTCGTTTGCGGCGGCGCGACGACGACGCTCGAACAGTTGGAAGAATGGGCTGATGGCGATGCGTGATGAAGTCCTGCTGGTTGTCCTCGTGCTCGCCGCCGCTTGCGCCGGCTCAGGGGAGCCTCCCGCCGGCGTGGAAACCGGCGCCGACAATCCAGCCATCGACACGATCTTCGCCCCGTGGAACAAGCCCGGTTCACCGGGATGCGCGCTCGCCGTGGCGCGTGACGGTGAGTTCGTCTACACGCGCGGCTACGGCTACGCCAACCTCGACTACGACATTCCGGTCACGCCGCAGACAGTCTTCGACGTCGCCTCGGTGACCAAGCAGTTCGTCGCCGCGGTCGCCAACCTGCTGGCTCAGGACGGCACGGTCTCGCTCGACGACGGGGTCCGCGTGTGGCTTCCGGAACTGCCCGAGTACGCCTCGCCGGTCACCCTGCGGCACCTGATCCACCACACGGGCGGCCTGCGCGACTATCTGAACCTCTTCCCGCTCGCCGGCAGCCACGACTACTACGCCGTCTCCCGCGAGCAACTCCTGGCGATGATGTCGCGGCAGCGCGCGCCGGTGTTCTCGCCGGGCGAGCGCTACGAGTACAGCAACACCGGCTACATGCTTCTGGCCCACGCTCTCGAGCGCGCCGCCGGCAAGTCGTTGGGCGAACTGGCCCACGAGCGGATCTTCGAACCGCTCGGGATGGACGGCAGCCTGATGTACGAGAACCGCGAGGTGATCATTCCGCGGCGCGCCACGGGCTACCACCGGGACGACGACGGCCGCCTGCGAGTCGTGCACAACTACGACTTCGAGATCGCCGGCGACGGCCAGCTCTACACGACCGTCGAGGACCTGCTGCGCTGGGACGAATACCTGCACGGCGCCGACAAGCCGGCGATCCATCAGTCGATGCTTACCGAGGGGACGCTCAGCAACGGCGAGCCAATCGAGTACGCCCACGGCATCACCCTCGGTGAGTATCGCGGCCTTCGGACCGTGGGGCACGGTGGGCACTCCTGGGGGTTTCTGACCGAGCTCAGGCGGTACGTGGAGCCGGGCCTGTCGATCGCCGTCTCCTGCAACGCCGAGTACGGGGATCCCGGAGAGTTGGCGCGGCGGGTCGCCGACCACTACCTGGCGGACCAGCTCGGGCCCGAAGAAGGCGACGACGAGGAGGACGATGCCGACGACGAGGACGAGGACTCGCCTGCCGCTCCATCCCTGTCATCCGCCGAGCTGGCCGCGTTCGCCGGCAGCTTCTTCTCGGCCGAGTTGGACGCCACCTACCGCTTCGCCGCCGGTGATGAAGGGCTCACGCTGCGCGTCGAGCAGCAACCCGCGCTTGAAGTGCAACCGGTCGCCGAGGATGAGTTCCGGGTCGAGTTCGAGAGCCGCGGATGGGCGGCGTCGCCGGCGCGGCTGGAGTTCCAGCGTGACGACGCTGGCGCGGTCACCGGGTTCAGCCTGAGTTCGGGGTCGGAACGCGGACTGGTATTCGAGAAGCTGCCGGCGCTGGAGGTCCGATGACGACGGGGTTACAGACTGGGTGCGCCGGCGTCCTCGCCGGCTTTCACGGGCGACGCCGCGGAGCGGTGGCGACCGTGAGGAGAACGCGCGAGGCGGCAACCTCGCTCCTTTGCGGCGCGGCCCTGCTGCTCAGCGCCGGCCTCGCCTTCACGGCCTGCGCCCCCGGCGACCCGGCACGAACCACCACAATCATCGTCCACGCCCGCGTCATCGACGGCAGCGGGGATCAGTCCCGGGACGTCAACGTCCGCATCGAGGGCGACCGCATCGCCGCCGTCGGCGACTTCGAGCCGGCCGCCGGGGACACCGTCGTCAACGCGGACGGCCTGGTCCTCGCCCCTGGCTTCATCGACGTCCACAGTCACCACGACTCCAGGCTGTTCGAGTTGCCGGAGGCTCTGGCGGCGGTCAACCAGGGCATCACCACGATCGTGGCCGGGCAGGACGGAGGTCACCAGTACCCGCTCGCCGAGTTCTTCGCCCAGCTCGAGGCATCGCCCGCCGCCGTCAACGTGGCGTCCTACGCCGGTTTCGGGACCTTCCGCGAAGAGGTCATGGGCGAGGACTACCAACGCCACGCAACGCCGGACGAGGTAGCCGAAATGAAGGCTCTGCTGCGGACCGAACTCGAGGCGGGCGCGCTGGGACTCTCGTCCGGGCTCGAGTACGACCCGGGATCCTTCTCCACCACCGAAGAGGTGATCGAACTCGCCCGGTTGGCGGCCGCCCACGGGGGCACCTACATCAGCCACATCCGCAGCGAGGACCGCTACTTCTGGGAAGCGATCGAGGAGATCATCCGGATCGGCCGGGAGGCCGACCTGCCTGTCCAGGTGACCCACATGAAGCTCGCCATGAACAACTGGTGGGGCCAGGCCGAGCGGCTCCTCACGAGACTGGACGAGGCCAGGGCCTCAGGCGTCGAGATCACGGCCGACATCTACCCCTACCGGGCCTGGGCCACGTCCTTCACCTGGCTCACGACCGTGTTTCCCGATCGGGATCTCGACCGGCGGGACGGCGCGGAGTACATCCTTCGCGACCTGCTGTCGCCGAACGACGTCCTCCTGCCCGACTTCCTGCCGGAGCCGGCCTACAACGGCCTGACCCTGGCCGAGATCGCCGAAGTCCGCGGCTCCGACGTGGAGACGACCCTGATGGACCTGCTCAAGGCCGACACCGAGATGGGCAGCGAATCCCTGATGATCGGTTTCGCCATGGACGAACCCGACATCGAGGCCATCATGGCCTGGCCGCACGCCGTGATCTGCAGCGACGGCGGCCTCGACGGTTCCCATCCGCGCGGCTTCGGCGCCTTCACCCGCTTCCTCGGCCGCTACGTCCGCGAACGCAACGTCGTCAGTCTCGAGGAGGGCATCCGCAAGATGACCTCGCTCGCAGCCGAGCACCTGGGCATCACGGATCGCGGTTCGATCGCGAAGGGCCACTACGCCGACCTCGTCCTGTTCGATCCCGAGACCGTCATCGACCGTTCGACCTACGAGGACCCGCACCTTCCCTCCGCGGGGATCGAGAAGGTGTGGGTCAACGGCGAAGTCGTGTTCGACGGCGGCGAAACGACCGGCAACCGGCCCGGCAGGGTGATCAGAAGGTGAGACGCAAGGTGGCCCCCATGGTGCGCGGCGCTTCGAGGAACGTACTGCGGCTGCCGACGCGCAGCGGCGTGTTGAACGTCACGTTCTTCGTCTGCTCATCCGTCACGTTGTTGCTCCAGAGCTCCACCGCCCACTTGCCGGAGTAGCCGCCGAGCCCCACTCGCACGTTCGCCTTCGTGTTCGCCTCCTGGATGTCGAGCGCGAGGTTGGGCTGGGTGCTGGTGCGCCGGTCGTCTTCCCAGCGGCCGTTCACGGAGGCGAACACCAGGAAGCGGTCGCCGACCGTGTCGTCCCAGTTGGCGCCGAACGAGAACACGTTCTCGGGCGCGTTCGTCAGCTTCGCGCCGCACAGCGACTGGACGGAGGCCGCGTCGAGGTCGCCGGCGCAGTCGTCCGGGTACTCCGAATCGGCGAAGGTGTAGCCGAAGTTCAGCGTGACGTGCTGACCCGCGACGGCGGACAGCTCGAGCTCGGCGCCCCGGCTCTGCGCCTTCGGCACGTTGAAGGTCCGGAACTGCACGCCCGTGAACTCGAGCACCTGGAAGTCCTCGATGTCGTAGTCGAACAGCGTGGCGTTCAGGCGTACGCGGCGGTTGGCGAACTCCGACTTCACTCCCAGTTCGAGCGCGTCGATCTTCTCCGAGTCGAACCGGGGGTCGGCGCCGCCGACGGCGGCAGTCGAGTCCAGGTTGAAGCCGCCGGACTTGAAGCCGTGGGTGTAGCTCGCGTAGCCCCTCACGGTGTCGCTGAACTCGTAGACCGCCTGCGACGTGTAGACCAGTTCGTCGTCCTGGAACGTGTCCGCGAACGTCGCCGGCAGGATCGGCACGCCGGTATCCGCCGGCGTGGCAAAGGGGAAGCAGTTGAAGCCCGCGTTCAGGTTGCCGATCGTCGTCGCCACGGGCGCGAGCGGCGTTCCCGCAGCGCCCTCCGCCAGGGCCCGCGCGTTCAACAGGGTCGCAAGACAGCCGGGGTTGCTGGCGGCCGGCTGCCTGAAGCTGCCGTCCTTCGTCTCGTCGACGTACCGCAGCCCGGCGACCAGCGAGAAACGGTCCGACAGGCGGAAGGTGTTGTGCGTGAAGACCGACCACGACTCGCCTTCCTGGCGGTAGACGTTGTTCGCGAAGGCGCCTCCGACGGGGATACCGCCGGAGAAGGCAAGCGCCTGGTTGTCAGCCGCCAGCACGTCTCCGAACGTTCCCCCCGTGGCCAGGGGCACGCCGCCGAGCAGTTGCGCCGGGGCGAGCGCCGGGGCCAGGGCGTAGTTCCAAAGAATCGCATCGACGAAGGACGAGAAGTCCCCGAGGAGGCCGAGGCCGATGTGCTCGAGAATGTCCTCGCCCGAGGCGAAGCCGCCGACCAGCCAGCTCACCCGCTCCGTGTCGCCGGTGAGCCGGAACTCCTGCGTCCACGATTCGATGTCGTCGAACGTGTCGAAACCGTTGGCGGCCTCCGGAGAGACACCGTAGACGCCAATCCCGACGAAGTCGTTCTGGATCGACGAGGCGAAGAAGTCGCGCCACGAACCCAGCCAGGTCAGGGAGACGTTGTCGGTCAGGTTGTAGTTGAGCTCGGCCGACAGTCCCTTCTGATCGAAGGGGTTGACGAACCGTCCCGAGTTCGAGCGGCGCGCCTCGAAGGCCGACGGACCGAAGGCGGAGACGCCGCCATCGGCCGGGAGTCCGGCGGCCGCGAACGAACCGAGCGCCGCCGCCGGCGATTCGAGCAGGACGACGGCGTCGCAGCACTCCTCGTCCGCGTCCGAGTAGTCGCCGATGATCCGCAGTGATCCGCGGTCCGCGAAGTTCCACAGCAACTGCCCGCGCAGGAGCGCCCGGTCGCGCGTGTAGCTCTCTGCTCCCGAAACGCTCTCGACGAAGCCGTCCTGGTTGCGAACGGCGGCCGAGAGCCGGTAGCCCACGCGGTCGGAAATCGGACCGCCCACGCCCGCCTGGAGATTGAAGGCGTTGAAGTTGCCCGCCGTCAGATTGAGGAAACCGGACTGGTCCGTCAGGCTCGGCCGCCGCGTGCGCAGGTTCAGCGCGCCAGCCGAGACGTTGCGGCCGAAGAGGGTGCCCTGCGGTCCGCGGAGCACCTCGATCGACTCGACGTCGAGCTGATCGCCGAGAGCGATCCCCGGCCGGCTCAGGTAGATCCCGTCGAGGAAGACGCCGACCGAACTCTCGAGCCCGATGTTGTTGCCGGTCGTGCCGACGCCCCGAATGCGCAGCGTCGTTCCCTGCGACTCCGTCTGCGACGAGTTCATGTTGAAGCTCGACGCCAGCGTCGGCAGGTCGCGGATGTCCAGCATGCCGGCGCGCTCGATCTGGAGCGGCGTGATCGCCGTCACCGCGATCGGTACGTCCTGCAGCGACTCCTCGCGCTTCGTCGCGGTGACCGTGATCTCCTCGACGAACAGGTCCTCGGCCGCGGCCGATTCCTGAGCGGTGTCGTCTTCCTGCGCCCACGCTCCGCCTGTGGCCAGAAACACCGGAACGAACGCATACAGAAACAGTCTTCTCAGCTTCACGGATGTGCCCCCTTGGAGTAGTCCATTGCAGAGGGGCCGCCGCAACGAGTGTCTTCCGGCCAACACCGGCAGGAGAGCGGCTATTCCATCGAGGAGCGCCTTCTACGGCAACGCGAACACGAACAGGTTGCTGCCGCGGCCGGGGCGGAGTTCGGGCGTCATGCGCGCGTTGGTCAGCCGGCCAGGACCCGTGTTGACGGCCACGTACTGGCGGCCCGAGACGGCATACGTGACCGGGAAGCCCATGACCGGCGCGCCCAGGTTGATCTGCCACAGCACGTCGCCGGTTTCCTGGTCCAGGGCCCGGAAGCGTCCGCCCTGGTCGCCTCCGAACAGCAGACCGCCGCCGGTCGCCAGCAGCGAGAAGGTCGCGGCCCGCGTCTCGTAGACCCAGCGGGTCTCACCGGTCTCCGCCGAGATCGCCCGCACCGTGCCGAGCTGGTCGGTGCCGGGCGCCACGACGTGATTGGCGGCCAGAGCGTAGTGCGCGACGATCTGGTCCAGCGCCTTGACCTTCTCGCTCTTGAAGTCGGTCGTCACGAGCATCTCCGCGCACGCCTGCCGCAGCGGGAAGTACATCGTGCGGGTAAGGGGGCTGTAGGCGCCCGCTTCCCAGTCCTTGCCGCCCGCCCACGAAGGGCAGATGAACATCACCTGCTCGAGTTCGCGGAAGATCACCTCTTCGTTGAGGCTCACCTCGCCGGTGGCGCCGTCGATGCCGGTGATCACGTTCTGCCGCACCGTGGGCGTCGCCCAGAGAAACTCGCCGGTGGCGCGGTCGAGTGTGTAGACCAGACCGGTCTTGCCGGGGATGCCGGTGACGACCCTGCGGACCTCTCCCGCCTTCAACCGCGGGTTGATCCACTCGACCGCTTCCGGGTCCGGCGCGACCGCCGTATCTACCAGGATGCGCTCGAAGACGTGGTCGAGGTCCCAGGAGTCGTTCAGGTGCTGGTAGTGCCAGCGGATCTCACCGGTCGAGACATCGAGCGCCAGCGTCGAGTTGTGGTACAGGTGCGTGAGGTCGGTTCCGCCGAGCATGAACCTCGGCGCCGGCGCGGTCACGCCGGTGCCGATGTAGACGAGTTCCAGCTCCGGGTCGTAGCTCGGCGGCATCCAGGTCCCGACGTGCCGTCGCTCTTCGTAGGGCACGGCGCCCCAGGTCTCGTTTCCCGGCTCGCCCGGCGCCGGCAGGGTACGGCGGCGCCAGAGTTCTCGACCCGTTTGAGCGTCATGGGCGACGATGACGCAGGCGTCGGGGCCCCCGAGGGGCCTGCAGCTCCGCCCGGAGATCAACTTGCCGTCGGCAACGATCGGCCCGGCGCTGTGATGGGCCGGATTGACCTTGTAGTCGAGGATCCGCGTCTCCCAGGCGAGTTCGCCCGTCACGGCATCCAGCGCGTAGGCGTAGTGGTCGGCGCTCGTGCCCAGGATGTACTCGCCCCAGATGGCGATGTTGCGCGTCTTGCGAGCGAGTGGACCGGTGTAGCCCCAGACATCCTCCGGCAGGTCCCGCCGGTACTCCCAGATCAGATCGCCGGTCTCGGCCGAGAGCGCCTGGATGACGTCCTCCCTGCTGGCGACGTACAGGACGCCGTCGTACGCCAGCGGCGTGGTCTCGGCGCTTCCATCGGCCATGGTCCCCGTCCACTCCATCCGGATCCGCCCGACGTTCTGCCGCGTGATCTGGTCGAGCGGGCTGTAGCCCCAGGCGTCCAGGGTGCGGCGGAAGCTGAGCCAGTCTTCCGGCGCCGGGTCCTGCAGCATGGAGTCGGTGACCGGGACGAAATCGCCGGCGGAAGATTCCTGCGCGCCAGCGATCACACCGGTCAAGGCCGGCGACGCGACCGCGAACGACGCCGACAGCAGGAGACTGACAGCACGTCCGTTCATGGCCTAACGATAGTCCTCCTCTGCGGTGGCCGAGACCCTAGCGGCTCTCATCGTTGAGGGTCGACGGCCACTATCGGTAGCCTCCTGGCCCGGAGACCACGCTGATGACACAGGGATTCACCGATCGCGATGTCCCCGACCAGGCGGGGCGGACGTTTCTCGTCACCGGAGCGAACACCGGCATCGGCTTCGAGGCGGCCAGGGTGCTGGCGAGGCAAGGCGGACGCGTCTTGCTGGGGTGCCGCTCCGAGGAGCGAGCCGCGGGCGCGATCGCGAAGATCCGTGCGGAGTCGCCCGAGGCCGACGTCGAGTTCCTGCCTCTCGACCAGGCGGATCTGGCAAGCGTGCGCGCGGCCGCCGAGCAGGCGGGCGCCGAACCACGCCTCGATGTACTCGTCAACAACGCGGGCATCATGGGGGTGCCGCGCACCCTGACCGCCGACGGCTTCGAGGCGCAGTTCGGAGTCAATCACCTCGGCACGTTCGCGCTCACCGGGCGGCTCCTGCCGAAGCTGGAGCAAACCGAGGGCAGCCGGGTCGTGATTACCGCCAGCCTCGCCCACCGCGGCGGCCGGATCCACTGGGAGGACATCGATGGAGCGAAGCTCTACTCCCGTCAGACGCGCTACCGGCAGAGCAAGCTCGCCAATCTGATGTACATGTACGAGCTTCACAGGAGGCTCAAGGCCCGCGGTTCCCGGACGATCGCCGTCGCCTGTCATCCCGGTTTGGCGCAGACCGAGATCGGCCGGAACATTCCCCTCATCCAGGCGGCTACGCCCCTGATTCGCATCTTCTTCAATACCCAGGCGATGGGCGCATGGCCGACGCTCATGGCGGCGACCGCACCCGGACTCACCGGAGGCGACTACTACGGGCCACGGAACTGGGAGGTAAGCGGTCCGGCGGGCGGGGCCTGGTCCTCGCCGGCGAGCCGCGATCCGGAGCTGGGCAGGCGGTTGTGGGAGCTGTCGGTGGAGATGACGGGAGTGAATCCTGGAATCTGAACGCATCGAAACGCAGGTGCTGATCGTCGGCGGCGGTCCGATCGGCCTGATGGGTTCGCTCCTGCTGTCCAGGCTGGGCGTCAGATCGCTGGTCGTCGACCTGCGGGGACGCACCAGCACGCACCCGCGGTCACGCCTGCTGGACGCCCCGTCGGTCGAGTTGATGCGCGAGGTCGGCGTCGAGCAGCAGGTGATCGACACCGGCCTGGGCCCCGACTGGACCGAGTACAACCGCTGGTTCGACTGCCTGGCGGGCAAGGAGATCTGCCGCGTCCCCACGCCGTCGTTCCACTCGGTGCGGACCGACCGCAGCTCCTCCATGCCCGTGATGACGGCCCAGGACCATGTCGAGGCGATCCTCTACGACCAGGCGGCGTCCGACCCGAACGTCGACCTCTGCTTCGACACGACCGCGAGCGAACTGGCCCAGGACGACGCCGGCGTCTCCTGCACGATTCGCGACAACCAAACGGGCAGCGCAACACCCGTTTCCGCCGAGTTCGCGATCGGCGCCGACGGCCTCCGGAGTTCGACGCGGGCGGCCATCGGAACGACGCTGGAGACGGACTTCATGGACGTCTTCTTCCAGGACGTCATCTTCGAGGCGGACTTCTCGAGCCACACGAGCGATCGCCAGGGCGGCCTGCTCTTCATCGCCCACCCCATGGGGAATGCCGTCTTCCAACCGCTCGACGGCGTGCGGCGCTGGCGCTGCCAGATCGGCGGCTTCGACCGCACGCAGAAGATGACCGCGGAGTTCGCCGAGAACTGGATCCGGTCGGCGCTCGGCGCCAACGACCCGGCTCCGATCGGAGTGCGAACGATGACGGAGTGGCAGTTCCAGCCGGGCCGCGCCGGCCGTCTCGGCCAAGGCCGCATCTTCCTGGCCGGCGACGCCGCGCACGTGTTCATTCCGACCGGCGGTCTCGGCAACAACACGGGGTTCGTCGGTATCCGCAACCTCGCCTGGAAGATCGCCTTCGTGCTCCGAGGCGCCTCGCCCGCCTCCCTGCTCGAGACGTACGACCTCGAGCATCAGCCCGTCGCCGAGCAGCGCGTCGCAGCCGGGAGGCGCAACGCGCAACTGTCCGGAGGCATCTTCCGAGCGTTCCACGAGGGCGGCGACACGGAAGCGGCCGCCCGGAACTGCCGCCAGTACGGGGAGTACGAAGGGCTGATCTACGGCTACGAGTTGACGTCGGAACTCTGCGCACGCGACGACGAGCCCGGGCCGGAGGTGGAGAATCCCGTCTGCGACTACGTGCCGGTCGTGCGGTCCGGGCGGCGGGCGCCGAACCTGTGGCTGGACGGGAGCTGGACGCGTTCCGTCCTCGACTGGAACGGCCTGAGCTACACCGCCCTGCTGGGTGCGCATGTGGAACCCGCGCCGTGGCGGGATGCTGCCGACGCAATTGCGAGTGGCGGGTTCCCCATTCGCACCGAACGGCTGCCGGAGGTCGATGCCACCTCGCCCTACGACAACGGGGAGGTCGTCCTCATGCGGCCGGACGGCATCGTCGCCGACCATTGGGAGGCCAGGGGCGTGGGTGCCGGCGAAGAGACCGAGCGCCTGACGCGCATGCTGCCCATCAAGGGTCGCGGCGCAGGCTTTCCGACACTTCCCTCTTCATGATCTTCCCCACCGCGTTCTTCGGCAGCTCTGCCTGAGCCACGAAGCGGCTCGGGATCTTGAACCGGGTCACGAAGCCCGCGGTGTGGGTGCGAAGTTCCTCCTCGCTGGCAGCGGCGCCGGGCTTGAACACCACCGCCGCCCAGATGTCGTCGCCGAACTTTCTGTGCGGCACCGCGACGACGGCGACCTCCGAGATCGCCGGGTGCTCGTAGAGCGCCTCCTCGATCTCGCGCGGCGAGATGTTCTCGCCGCCCTTGATGATCAGGTCCTTCTTGCGGTCCGTGATCCGCAGGAAGCCGCCCGCGTCCATGATGCCGATGTCGCCGGAGTGCAGCCAGCCGTCGCGGACGGCTTCGGCGGTGGCCTCCGGTTTGCCCCAGTAGCCCTTCATCACGTTGCGGCCGCGGATGCAGACCTCGCCCGGCGTCCCGGCCGGCATCCGGTTGTGGTCGTCGTCCATGACCGCGACCTCCACCCCGTCGACGGCGCGGCCGCAGGAACCCGAGCGGTACCCGTCGCTGTCCGAGTAGGCAGTGGCGACCGCGGTCGACTCGGTCAGCCCGTACCCGTCGCGGACGGTGCAGTCGAACTCGCGCTCGAAGTCGACCCGGACCTCGTTGGCGAGCGCGGCGCCGCCCGACCACACCCAGTTCAGTGAACCGATGTCGAAGCGCTCCCGCTCCGGGAAGTCGAGCAGGTAGGTCAGCATCGTCGGCACCATGCCCATGCGCTCGATCCGGTGCCGCTCGATGTTCTCGAACACCTGGCGGGTGTCCCAGCGCACCATGACCGTCGCCTCGAAGCCCTTGACGAAACCGACACACATCATCAGAACGCCGAACGAGTGGGCCATCGGCATCACGTGCAGGATCGGCATCCCCTCCGGCATCTCGGCCATGCCGCCGATCTGCTGGGACGACCAGAGGATGTTGTCGTGAGTGAGCATCACTCCTTTCGGCCGGCCGGTGGTGCCCGAGGTGTAGAGCAGCAAGGCCAGATCGTCGCCCGCCCGGTCGACCACGGAGTCGACGGGTTCCGCCGCCGCGATCTCGCCCGCGATGTCGGTCGCGCCGGCGACTTCGGTCGGACCCAGGCTGAGGAGCGCCTCGCAGCGCGGAGCGGCGCCCCGGGCCGCGTCGACGACGGGCGCGAGCACCGCAGCCACCAGCGCAACCTTCGCCCCCGAGTCTTCGAGCAGGTAGCCGACCTCGCGCGGGCCGAGTTGCGGCATGACCGGCAGGATGACCGCGCCGATCTTCCACACCGCCTGGAAGGCACAGAAGATCTCCGGGCAGTTCGGCATCGTGACGACGACGCGGTCGTCGGGGCCGACGCCGCGTGCCCGGAGCACGGCGGCCAGCTTCCGGGCCAGCAGCTCCTGCTCCTCGTTCGTTCTGGTCCTGCCCTCGAAGCGCACGGCGTCGTACACACCGAAGCGGGCGAGGCTGTCGATGGCGAGCTGTGCTGCGTTCATCCGGGACGGGTCTTCCTGCGGGGTGGAGGCGTAGACTGCAGAGCCTACGTCCATCCGACGACCGTCACGAGCGAGCGCGCTCCGGAGGCCGGCGCTTTGCGCCGGATGCCGGCGGGGACGCCGGCGCACCCAGTTTCCGGTGCACGTCCAAGGGAGGTCCGGTCATGCGCCGAGTCACGCGAATCAACGCTCTTCCCCTCCTGGCCATCTTCCTGGTCGCCGCAGCGAGCCACGCCCAGGAGTCCAGCCTGACGAACCACGCCCTGGCCAGCGACCTGGTGCCCGGCGAGCCGCGGTTCGATCTCCTGCTGCCTCCGGCCTATGACCCGGAACGCACCGAGCCCTACCCGCTCCTGCTCTGGCTTCACGGCGGCTCCAGCGGCGAGGGCAACCTGGAGCGCCGTCTTCGCCCCCATCTCGAACGCGCCTGGGACGAGGGAACGATCGAGCACATCGTGGTCGTTGCTCCGATCACGGGCAACTCCTACTACATCGACTGGAAGGGCGGAGGAAAGAGCTGGGAGACCTTCATCCTCCAGCAACTGCTGCCCCACGTCCGAAGTCACTACAACGTGGCGCAGGACCGGGCCGGCACCGTGCTTGGCGGCGGCTCCGCGGGGGGTCAGGGCACCCTCCGGATCGGCCTCCGCAACCCCGAGACGTTCGCGGCCGCGGCGGCGCTCGAGCCGGGATTCCCGCCGGTGGCTTCCTTCGCCGACCTCGACCTCAGGCCCTACGGTCCCGGCGCGATGCGGTTCCTCCAGGAGCGTTTCGGCGACCCCTTCGACGTCGAGTACTGGCGGGCCCGGCATCCGCCGACGATCGTGATCGACAACGCCGACCGGCTCCGCGCCTCCGGCCTGAAGCTCCTCGTCGAGGCCGGCGACGAGGACGCGAACCTCACGTACCTCAGCGCCGAACTCGTCCACCGGCTGCTCTTCGACGCCGCGATTCCGCACGAGTACCACCTGGTCCAGGGGGGCGCCCACACCGGACGCTCGATCCCGCGACGGATCACGAACGTGCTCGCCTTCTTCCAGCGCGCGCTGCGTCCCCAGGGACCCGACCCGCAAGCCGAGGACCACCTGGCCAGGGCCAAACAGAGCGGCCGCTACGCGCCAAGGGTGCCCAACCAGCTCGACTTCGACACCGTCGACTTCCGCAGCCCGCCGCCTTGAGGATCGATCGCCTCGAGCTGTACCACGTCAGGTCGCCGCTGCCGGCGCCGCTCCACGTTGCCGCGCAGCCAGGTCACGGGCAGACGCACAACGAACTGACCTTCGTCCGCATGACGACGGACGAAGGCGTCGTCGGCGAGTCGGCGGGAATGACCCTGAGCCGGTTCCACGCCGGCCTTGGCGACGCACTGGGACCGTTCATCCTCGGCCGCGACCCCCTCGACATCGAGGGCTTCGGCAGCGTCCTCGACGCCGGCGAGGCGCTCGGCATCCGACTGGCCTGGCTGGAACCGGCGCTGTGGGACATCGCCGGCAAGGTCAAGGGCCAGCCCGTGTACGAGCTGCTGGGCGGAGGCAGGGACAAGCTCAGGGCCTACGCATCGACCTCCGAGCTTCGATCGCCCGACGAGCGCGCCGAGAACCTGCTCGAACTGAAGGAGATGGGGTTCGCCGCCGTCAAGCTCCGCGCCCACTACCCGGACTGGCGCGACGACGTCGCGGTCATCGAGCGGGCGCGCGAAGCGGTCGGACCCGACCTGGCGCTGATGGTCGACGCGAACCAGGGCTTCCACTTCTCCCTCCTGCCGGGCGCCCCGCCGAAGTGGGACGTGGACATCGCCGCCGCGTTCGCAAGCGCCATCGAACCCTGCGACATGACCTGGATCGAGGAGCCGCTCGACCGCAACGACTACGCGGCCCTCGCCGAACTCCGCCGGCGGACCTCCATCCCGCTCGCCGGCGGCGAGTTGAACTGGCGGCTCAACGAGTACGGACTCCTGGTCGAGAAGCAGTCCCTCGACATCCTCCAGGCCGACGCGATGTTCTTCGGCGGCATCGCGGGATGCCGGAAGGTGGCCGCCCTCGCCGAAGCGAACGGCCTGGTCTTCGCAGCCCACACCTGGAACAACGGCTTCGCCCTGCTCGCCAACCTGCATCTCATGGCCGCCTGCCCCAACTGCGAGTGGTGCGAGTTCCCCTACGAACCGCCAGGCTGGACCACCGAGGGCCGCGACGCGCTGCTGGCCGAGACCACCGAGATCGACAGGGACGGCTTCGTCCACCTGCCGCAGCGCCCCGGCCTCGGAATCGTGATCGACGAGGACAAGCTGGGGAGCTTCGGCGAACGCTTCTACGACGGCAGGGCGTAAGCCGCGACGCCTAGTCGCCCGGCGGCAGCGGCAGGTGCCGGCTCTCGGACTCGCGGGCCGGGAAGAAGGCACGCCGGGGCTCGGCGCTGCGGACCTGTTCGAGCCAGAAGACGCCGTCGCGGCGGCCGCTGTTGCCGCGCGTCGCGACCAGGTCGTCGTCTCCCTCCTGGTCCATGTCGAGGACGACGAACTCGTCGAACATGCCGCGCACGCGGCGGGAAACGTCGTGCCGGGTCCACTCGGCGGCCGGGTCGCCGGAGTTCTCGAACCATCCCAGGCGGCCGGCCACGCTGGCGGCGGTCTTGTCCTCGCCGTCGCGGTCGCGCGGGCGTGAACTGTAGCCGCCGCTCCAGAGATCGAGGTCGCCGTCGTCGTCGATGTCGAAGAGCGCGAGACCGGTCGGGTTGTCCGGCGCCGTGTCGCCGATCGGATGGATCGTCCACGGTTCCGCTACCGGATCCGCCGGCTGTTCGAGCCAGACGTTGAGGACCGGCGTCTCCTGCAGGACCATGTCGAGTCGACCGTCGTGGTTCAGGTCCGCGAACTCGACGTTCATGCCGGTAAGCCGGCGCGGGCCACGCTCCCACGGCACCGTCCTGCCCGTGACCTCGATCGGATGCTCCTCGAACACGAGTCCCGAACCGGCTTCGAGCAGGTTCTCCAACCAGAAGATCCTCGCTTCCGACCGGCTGCCGGCGAGGATGTCCAGGTCGCCGTCGCCGTCCAGGTCGACGGGCCGCGAGTTCATCGGCACGGTGACGGTGGCCAGCACCGTCTCCGTCCAACTCGAATCGACCAGCGGATCGCCGTCGATCCTGAACAGGGAGATCTCCTCGAGCGGGAACGTGTCCGGCACCGGCTCGCCCTCCGGCTGCTGCGCGCCCTTGTTCGGCGCAATCGCTTCGAGCCGGCCGTCCTGGTCGAGGTCGGCCAGGTAGACGCGGATCCAGGATCCGCGGCCAGCCGTCACCGAAGGGATCAGCCGCGGCCAACGGCCTTCCCGAACATCCCGACCCGGATTCTCGAAGTAGGTCAGGTGATCGAGCTCGCACGCGACCAGCAGGTCGAGCAGACCGTCGCCGTTCACATCGCCGATGGCTACGTCCTCGGCCGCGGCAGCCTCCCTGCCTTCCGCCAGGGTGACGCTGGTCCAGCGGTTCGGATCGCCGCTTCCGAAGTGGAGCCGGACGTGGTCGCTGTCCTCGTGGACGGTGACGATGTCAAGGTGACCGTCGCCGTCGAGGTCGGCCATCTTCAGGCCGTCGGCACCGCGCATCGGGACGCCGCCGGAGAGTTCCTCGTCGTCGATCCGATGCTCGCGCCAGGAGATGAACTGGCCGCCAGCGGTCCGTGCGGTGGAGGGTGTCTCGGCGACCGTGAGCGGCATGTCCGAAGCCGCACGATCGGCCGGCCCCGTGCCGGCGGGGCCGCAGGCGGCAAGAAAGACCAGCGGCGCCACCAGAAAGCCGAGGATCCCGCCGGCCGGCCCGGCCTCAGCCCGCTTCCACTCGCTCGATCCGTCCCTCGACCTCGGGATGCTCATGCCAGTCTCCCCACTCCACGTGGCAACAGCCCTCGCTGCTCACTTCCCCCACATTCTCCCACTCCGGCTCTCGGCCGGCTCCCCCCGCGACACCACGTTCGAAGAGCCTCAGCCGGCAACTCGCCAGATCGCTGTGCAGGCAGAAGCAACCAGACCCGTCCGGGTCCGTGTACGGCGCTTCGAGGATCATGTCCAGGGGACAGTTCACCTCCAGCTCGATCCGTTCGCGTTCCGATTCGGCCGCGAAGGACCACCGTCCGGGAACCGCTTCGCTCGTGGCCGCGGAACCGTCCAGCGGCGCGATCAACCGCACTTCACGGCCATGAACGCGCGCGATCAGCACATGGACCGGCGGCGGTCCGTCCGCGGAGGCCGGGATGCACGAGACCTCCAGGTAACCCGCCGGATCGTCGTCGAACCGGTTGCAATGAGCCCAGAGCCAGTGCGGCGGGTGTTTCCCTCCCCAAACATGGCTCTGCTCGCCCGGCGCGTCCTCGATCACCAGCCGGCGGTCCCCGATCTCGATCGTCCCGATGAACCGCGTCGCCGGATACGGATAGAGCATCGCTCCGGGCACGTCTCCCGAGCTGTACAGCGCTTCGGGGAACGGCAGGATGAGTTCGGAGTCGGCCGGCCACTCCAGGTGCCATCGAACCCGCCGGTCGCCTCGACCGACTTCGCCCCGGGCCAGCCCGTTGCGCAACTCCGCCGGCGCAAAGCGGCGCCCCCCGACCGGGCCGACGCCGAAGCCCAGACGAAAGGGCGCGGCCCGAGACTCGAGCGTCCCCAGGGGACGGCGCTCGAACACGCCGAAGCTCTGCTCGGGATCCCGGCGATCGAGGAAGGTGAACCAGAGTTCCAGCTCGGCGGAGCGCTTTGTAATCTCGGGCGCCTGGACGACGTATCGAATCCAGTAGCCCGTCTCGCTCGCCAGGTCGTTGAGGGTCAGGTAGTAGACCTCGTAACAGCCGCGGGCGGCGGCAGTCCACCGGAGGGCGTTGGCCTGGTCGAGGTTCATGCGCGGTTCGGAGCACGAGGCGGCCGGAGCGAGGCGTTCCCGTCAGTTCGAAGAGCAATGTACAGCCAATGAGGAGAGCCGGAATCGCCGGGGGCGCGGCCGCGCTCCTGCTGTTCGCCCTTGTCGTGGCTCTCGGCCTCGTCGCGGTCCCTCTGCTGCGAGACCTGGATGTCGACACTGACGCCGCCGCCTCGCCGGCGGTTCCCCGCTCACCCGCGACATCGGCGGCGGCCCACAGGGGCTTCCTCTACGGCCGCGTCACGACCAGGAGCGGCACGGCCTACGAAGGGCGGCTGCGCTTCGGCGGCGACGAGGAAGCGTTCTGGGGCGACTACTTCAACGGCTTCAAGGAGGAGAACCCCTGGGCCGCCGAGGTGCCGCCCGAGCGGCTGACGGAGAGCCGGCCTGTCACCGTTCTCGGCGTCGAGATCACCCGGCGCGAGCGAAAGCTCAATCTGGGCCGGCCCTTCATGGCGCGCTTCGGCGACATCCGGCGCGTCGCGCCAAGCGGACGCGAGCTACTCGTGACGCTCAAGAGCGGCACCGGGTTCGTCCTCAACCGCTTCGATGCCGACGACTTCGCCGACGGCGTGCGGGTGTGGGACGACGAGCACGGCGTCGTGGACCTCGACGAACGCCGGATCCGCACTATCGACTTCCTCCCGACCGCCGACCTCGAGACGGTTCCGGACCGGCTGCATGGCACGGTGCGCACGCCGCACGGAAGCTTCACCGGCTTCGTCCAGTGGGACCGGCAATCCAGCATCGGCTCCGACGAGTTTCGGGGCCGGACCGCCGACGGAGAGCTCAGCCTGCGCTTTGACGCCATTCGCACGATCGCGCACGACTCGGACGACAGCGCGCAGGTGACCCTGCGCGACGGCGGCGCGTTCGTCCTCTCCGGCACGCGCCACGTCGGCCGCGGCAATCGCGGTGTCTACGTCGACGACCGGCGCTACGGCCGCGTACTCGTCTCGTGGGAGGCGTTCGATCGGCTCGACTTCAGCGACGCGGTCGGAGAGAGCGGCCCCGCCTACGACGATTTCCCGGCCGGCCAGCCGCTCTCAGGCACCGTCACCACCCGCACGGGCAGCAGTCTCACCGGCCGGCTGGTCTTCGACCTGGACGAAAGCGAAACGACCGAGACCCTGGACGCGCCGGCGGGCGATGTCGACTACACGATCCCCTTCGGCCTGGTTGCGTCCATCGCGCTTCCGGGCCAGGAGGGGTGCGGCGACGGCCGGCACGCAGGCGTGACGCTCCACAGCGGCGAGACCCTGGAACTCGAGTGCGCAGGCGACCTCGGCGAAGGGAATGCCGGCATGCTGATCTTCACCGACGGCGGCGACAGCGCCGAGTACGTACGTTGGCTTGACGTGGAGCGGATCGACCTCGAGCCAGTCGACGTCAGAAGATGAGCTCGATCGCCTCGTCGTCGACCGTGCCGGCGGTGCCCCGGTTGCTCCACCATCGCGGCTCGACGAGTTCGCTCTCCCAGGCATCGAGAGCGCGTTGGAGTTCCTCGAGGACGACCTGCTCGTCGTCGGCTAGCGGGATCCGCTCGCCGACGTCGTTCTCCAGGTCGTGCAGCCGGTTCAACTGGCCAAGCGGCGACCCGTGGGGCGCTTCCCAGTCCGGGAAGAGAGCGCCGAGCAGCTGGAGCGAAGCGACCTGTTCCTCCGAGGCGCGGTTGACCTGCCAGAGCTTCCAGTCGCCGCGGCGGACGGCGCGGTTCGGGCCGGCCCGCCAGAACAGGGTCTCGTGGGGAACGCCGTCGACCTCGCCGCGCAGGTAGGGAAGGAGGTCGACGCCGTCGAGCGGCTTCTCGGGCAGCGGCGCGCCGGCAGCGGCGGCAAACGTTGGCAGCAGATCGAGCGACGACACGGCCGGCCGGTAGACCTGGCCCGGCTCCACGCCCGCCGGCCAGTTCAGCAGGAAGGGCACGCGGATGCCACCCTCGAAGAACCAGCGTTTGCCGCCGCTGAGCGGACCGTTGGTGCATCCGCCCTGGAGGTAGAAGGCGCAGCCGTTGTCGGAGAGGAACACGATCAGGGTGTCGTCCTCGAGGCCGTGCTCCCGCAGCCGTGCCCTGACCTCGCCGACGCTGTCGTCGACGGCCGAGACCATGGCCGCGAAGATGCGCACCCTCGGATCCTCGATGTGCCGGTACCGGTCGAGGTACTTCGCGGTCGCCTGCAGCGGGGTGTGCGGCGCGTAGTGGGCGAGGTAGAGAAAGAAGGGCCGGTCGTGGTGCCGGTCGATGAAGTCGAGCGCCTCGCGGGTGAGGACCTCCGTCAGGTACTCGGTCTCCTCGACGACCTCCCGGCCGCGAAAGATGGGTCGCTCCCGCACCTCGGCGAGCGGCAGCGGACTCCAGTTCTCGACCCCTTCGGCCGACGGCTCGATGTAGATCGTGCCGCTCTGCATGCCGAAGAACTCGTCGAAGCCGCGGTCGAGGGGGTGCTTGCCGTCGCCCCAGCCCAGTTGCCACTTGCCGACGGCGCCGGTCGCGTAGCCGGCGGAGCGCATGACCTCGGCCAGGGTCGTCTCGTCCGGGTTCAGGCCGTAGTCCCGGCCCGACGGGTTGAACTCGTAGCCCTGCCGCTGCGGGTAGCGTCCCGTCATCAGACCGGCCCGGGACGGGCTGCAGACGGCCGCGGTGACGTAGCCGGCCCCGAACCGGACGCCGCCGCGGGCCAGTTCGTCGATGTTCGGGGTGTCGATGATCTCGCTGCCGTAGATGCCGACGTCGCCGTAGCCGAGGTCGTCGGCGAGGATGAAGACGACGTTGGGCGGGCGGCTTGCCTGTTCGGTGGCCGGGTCAGCGGCGCAGCCGAGTGCGGCGACGAGGATGGCGAAGAGGATGAGGAGACGGCAGAGCGGAGCCGGCGGGGACGCCGGCGCACCCAGTGTGGACTTCTCAGGAAACACGGTACTCCTCCGGATCGATCTGCGACACGGCCTCGAGCACGGCCCGGTTGCCCGGCAGCAGCTTGTGGCGCCACACCGGCAGGTAGTCCTCCATGCCGGCGAGCAGCTCGTCGATGGTGAAATAGCCGGCGATCAGGTTGTAGAGCCCGAGCATGCCCATGTTGGCCAGGCCGGGCGCGCCGCCGTCGCGGGCCAACTGGAAGACGGGAACGCCGTACGAACGGACGCCCTCGAGCGCCGGCGGGTTCCGGACCCGGGAGCTGTCCCAGAGGATGAGCCCGCCCGGTTCGACGCCCGGGCCGTACGACAGGTAGCCGGCGTGGTCGAACGCCAGCACCGCGGTGTAGGTCTCGATCACCGGGTTGTCGATCGGCTCGTCGCTCGAGAGGACGACCGTGCCCTCGACCAGGCCGCCACGGGTCTCCGGGTTGTAGTCGGAGGTGTAGGCCATGTGCCAGCCCTTGGCGGCGGCCGCGTAGCCGAGCGTCTTGAGGCAGGTCAACAGGCCCGCGCCGCCCGTGCCGGCGCCGCCGACCCGCTCCACCACGCCCCCATTTGAACCCGCGTTCGCCGTCATCGGACGCGAATCGGCGGGTAGCCCTCGGGCACCGTCGCCTCACCCATCTGGAAGTACTTCATGATCTGGTCTTCGATGAACTGGTTCGAGCTCTCCGGCGTGAACGTGACGCCGCCGCCCTTCCAGTTCACGTTGCAGTTGCCGAGGCAGTCGATGACCTTCATCCCTTTGATGCCGGCGAGGTGGATCTCGAACGCCCGCCGGATCATCCGGCTCGCCTCGCGGTAGCGGACGCCCGAAGTCAGGGCGCAGCGCCCCGCGTACACGACGCCTGGGAAGTGCTCCAGCGTCTTGATGATGTCCATGGGATAGCCCATGACCTCCTCGTCGCGGCCGCCCTGGAAGGTCGTCGTCGGCACTTCCTTCGTGGTCGTCGGGCCCATCTGGCCGCCGGTCATGCCGTAGGCGTTGTTGTTGTAGATGACGACGATGAAGTTCTCGCGCCGGTTGCAGGCGTGCATCAGGCCGGCCAGGCCGATGCCGCAGGCGTCGCCGTCGCCGGAGTACTGGACGACAATCCGCTCGGGCGCCATGCGGGAAACGCCAGTCGCCGTGTCGCTGGCGCGGCCGTGCGGCGAAAGCACGGTGTTCACCTCCATCTGCGCCGCGATCGTCGAGCCGCAGCCGACGCCCAGGGCGAGGATCGTCTTCTCCGCGAGGTCGAGCTCGGTCACCAGGTCGCAGAGGATCTGGCTCACCGAACCATGCCCGCAACCGGGACACCAGGACGACGGCAGTCCGGTGTGAACGTCGAGCTGAGGCGAGATCTTGCGCGCTTCGACGCCCTCTGGAGGCGTGTAGCGCGCCGGTGCACGGGCTGCTGGTTCAGTCACGTCCGACCTCCGGGATCACGGTGTTCTTGCGGATGCCGAGCAGGTTGTCGAGCATGGCCTGGGCCCCCTCCTGTCCCCGCCGGGCGGCGAGCTGATCGAGCATCTGTTTCCGCGCCGGCGGATGGGTGTCGGCGAGATGGAAGGCGGTGGGATGGACGTCGTGGAAGCCCCGGGGCTCAACCGGCTGGCCGGCGGCCATCTGGCGGATCGCCTCGAGCACGGCCCGCGCCGGGATCGCCAGCGCCGGTTGTCCAAAGAACTGGACGGGGCACCGGCCGGCGACCGCCAGACGCACGTCGGTCAGAACCTGGCCGAAGTTGATCTCGACCGTCAGCACTTCGCGGGCGTTCGAAGCGAGCTCCGCGAGCGGCGCCTCCGGGAACGGGAAGAGGGTGATCGGCCGGAACAGCCCGACCTTGATTCCCTCCTCGCGGGCGCTCCTGACCGCTTCCTTCGCGATTCGGGCCATGATCCCGTACGCCACGACGACGAACTCCGCGTCGTCGCACCGGAAGCTGTCCCAGCGCGTCTCCTCCACTCGCATCCGCTCCAGCTTGTGCTGGATCTCGTAGCAGACCATCGTGTCGAGTTCGGGCGTGCGGGCGGCGCCGACCACCCGGCGCTTCTCCCGCAGGGAACGATCGAGCGCCCAGGTCTTGTCCGGCAGGTCGCGCTCCGGCACCTTGAACGGCTGAAGGGTCTCGATCATGTTCGCCATCTTGCCGTCGATGCAGACCACGGCCGGGATGCTGTAGAGGTCGGCGACATCGAAGGCCTCGGCCGTGAGCTGCACCGTCTCGGTGATCGTCGATGGCGCGAAGAGAGGCAACTGGTAGTCGCCGTTGCCGAGGCCACGGAGCATGCGGATGTCCGACTGCGCCGGATAGAGGCCGCCCGAAACGCCGACGTGGGCGCGGGTGAGCGCCCCCAGCACCATCGGCGTCTCGGCGCCGGCGGCGTTGGTCAGGCCGTCGATCATCAACGTCAGCCCCGGGCCGACCGACGCCGTCATCGCCCGCTTGCCGCAGGCCGCGGCCCCGAACACCGCCATGACGCTCGAGATCTCGTCGCCGAGCTGCTGGAAGACGCCGCCGTGCTCGGGCAGGGCCTCGGCGACGTACTCGAGGAGCTCGGTCTGCGGCGTGATCGGATAGCCGGCGAAGTAGTCGAGGCCGGCGACCATCGCGCCGATCCCCATTGCGTGGGCGCCCATCGTCGGCTTGCCGACCGGCGGCACGAAACTGGGTGCGCCGGCGCCCCCGCCGGCTGCCGCCGCAGGCGGCCTGGGCTTCTCGCTCATGGCAGGTCCCCGTGGGGGACCGGCTCGTCGAAGCGGAAGACCTCGATCGCCTGGTCGGGGCAGACCATGGCGCAGAGGTTGCAGCCGATGCAGTACTTCATCAGGTCCGGCTCGACCACGACCGGCCGCCAGCCCATCATGTTGGCGCCGCGTCCCGGCTCGATGATGCGCACCGGGCACGCCGGGATACAGAGGTCGCAGCCCTTGCAGAGCTGCTCGAAGATCTCGATGTAGCCGCGCTGGACGTCCGGGCGCGGCACCTCCTTCGCCTCGATCAGGTGGCCGGAAGCGCCGTCGTTGCGCGCTGGTGCGGTCTCAGCAGACACGATGATGAGGCTCCTCTCCACGCAGGACGCGGTCGACGTTCTCGATGCTCTCCCGGATCGCGTCTATCACGCACTCGTTCGTGCTGCCGCCGCTGTGGGGAGAAAGGAACGCGTTCGGCGCGCCGAGCAGCGGGTTGTCGGCGCGGACCGGCTCGACGCTGAAGACGTCGACGGCCGCTCCGGCGATCCGGCCCTGCGCCAGCGCATCGGCGAGGTCGGCCTCGTCGACGATGCCGCCGCGCGAGGTGTTGACCAGGAATGCCGACGGCTTCATCAGCGCGAGTTCCGGTGCGGCGATCATGTTTCGCGTCGCCGCGGTCAACGGCACGTGGACGCTGACCACGTCGGACTCCCGCAGCAACTGTTCGAAGGGGAGCCGCACGACACCGAGTTCGCGTTCCACGGCGCCCGGCGCCAGTCCGCGCTCGCGTTCGCGCTCCGGAGCGCTTGCCGAGAGCAACACCATCTCCAGCGCTCGAGCCCGCTTTGCCACTTCGTGGGCGATCGCCCCGTAGCCGACCAGCCCGAGCTTCTTTCCGCGCACCTCGTGGCTGCCCCTTGCGAACAGCGCCGGGTACGGGTTCTCGAGCCGGCGCAGCGCCGCCGTCGCATCCTCCATCCGGCGCAGCAGGAAGATGCACGCCATGATCACGTACTCAGCGACCGACACGGCGTTGGCCTGCGGCACGTTGCAGACCGCGATCCCGAGTTCCCGGGCCGCCTCGACGTCGATGTTGTCGACGCCGACGCCGACCTGCTGCACGAGTTTCGCGCCGTTCAGCAGTTCCAGCTCGGCCCGCCCCACCAGGTACGGATGGGTGGTGAGGAGCGCCCGGACACCGTCCGTGACCTCGGAGGTCAGGTCCTCGTTGCGGTGGACGAAGCAAGCCTCCCAGTGCGCCGGGAAACGGGCGATCCGGTCGCGCGGACCCGGCGGCACCAGACAGATCACCTTGTTGCTCCGGGTATCGATCACTCCTCCTGCCGACCAGCTTCGCTATCGCTACACTCAGCATCCTACTCCCAACTACGTTCGAGGGATCGCTCAATGAGACGGAATGGTCTTTGGTCTATCGCCCTTCTCGTTCCGGCCCTGGTCGCCGGCTGCGGGGCGCCGGACGGCGACGCCGGCGACGGCGCGGACGCGACCGACCAGGCGACCGCGCCGCAGCCGAATCCGCTGCGCAACGCCTACTACGGCGACCTGCATGTCCACACCCGCTTCTCGATGGACGCCTACATCTTCGACGTCCGGGCCACGCCGGACGACGCCTATCGCTTCGCCCGCGGCGCGCCGCTCGTTCACCCCGCCGGCCACACGATGCAGCTCCGGCGGCCTCTCGATTTCCAGGCGGTCACCGACCACGGCATCCTGCTCGGAGTCCTGCCGGCGATGGACGACCCGGACGACCCGCTGTACCAGGTCCCGCTCGCCAGGGAACTGCGCGAGCTGGGGCCCTCCGAGGGCTTCCAGCGCGGGCTCCAGGCCTACCAGGCCGGCGAGTTCCACAAGATCGACGGCAGCCGGGCGAACCGCGACGCCTGGCAGCGCATCGTCGAGTCCGCCGAGCGTCACAACGACCCGGGCGCCTTCACCACCTTCATCGGCTACGAGTACACGACCACCGCCGCCGACACCGGCAACCTGCACCGCAACGTGATCTTCCGCGGCAGTGAGGCGCCCGAGGTGCCCTTCACGGCAATGGACTCGAACAACCCCGAAGACCTGTGGGCCTGGCTCGACAACCTCCGCGACAACGGCGTCGAGGCGCTCGCCATCCCCCACAACTCGAACGGCAGCAACGGCAACATGTTCAGCCCGGTGACCTTCGGCGGCGATCCGCTGGACGCCGAGTACGCCGAGACGCGGATGCGCAACGAACCGATCGTCGAGGTGACCCAGGTCAAGGGCACGTCGGAGGTCCATCCGATGCTGTCTCCGAACGACGAGTGGGCCGACTTCGAGATCATGCCCTACCGGGTCAGCAGCACCCTGCCGAGCGAACCCCAGGGGAGCTACGTGCGCACCGCCTACCTTGACGGCCTGCTGCTCGAGGAGACGCAGGGCTTCAATCCCTTCCGTTTCGGTCTCGTCGCCGCCACCGACACTCACAACGCCGGCGGCACCCCTGACGAGGACGAGTACCACAGCAAGGTCGGCAGGCGCGACGGGACGCCGCAGCTTCGCGGCTCCGTGCCGCTCGACGAACCCAACCCGGACGGTTCCCCGGCCTACGCCCAGACCTACTTCCAGATGTGGGGCGCTTCCGGCCTGACCGGCGTCTGGGCCGAGGAGAACACCCGCGACTCGATCTACAACGCGTTCCGGCGCAAGGAGACGTTCGCCACGACCGGACCGCGGATCCAGGTCCGCTTCTTCGGCGGTTACAACTTCGACGCGGATCTCGTCGACGACCCCGAGATGATCGCGAAAGCCTACGAGCAGGGCGTGGCGATGGGCGGCGACCTGCTGGCGGACGGCGAGCGCTCGCCGAAGCTGTTGCTTTGGGCAGCGGGCGACCCGGAGAGCGCGGGTCTGCAGCGGCTCCAGGTCGTCAAGGGATGGGTCGACGGCGGCGAAGCGCACGAGGCCGTCATCGACGTCGCCTGCTCCGACGGCGGCACACCCACCGGCGACCCGCCGCGCTGCCCCGACAACGGCGCTGTGGTCGACCTGTCGGATTGCAGCTTCTCCGAGGACCTCGGCGCCGCCGAGCTCCGCACCGTGTTCGAGGATCCGGAGTTCGACCCGGGCCAGAGGGCCGTCTACTACCTGCGGGTGCTCGAGAACCCGACCTGCCGCTGGTCGACCTGGGACGCGATCCGCGCCGGCGTCGACCCGCGGCCCGGCCTGCCGCCGACGATCCAGGAACGCGCCTGGTCCTCGCCGATCTGGTACCGCCCGTGACCGACGCCCCACACCGGGTGCGCCCGAACACCGATGTCGCCCCACACTGGGTGCGCCGGCGTCCCCAGTGTGGGGCCTCGCTCATTGCCGCGGCGCTCTCCCTGACCCTTGCCGCCTGCCAGACCACCGAGCCCCCCGCCTCCAACCTTGTCGCCGACAAGCCCACCCACGCTCAGTCCGCCGACGGTCAGTGGATCTCCTGGCGCGAGCACATCATCGACGACGTCGCAGTCGGCGGCGTGCCGATTCGCGGCGGCGACGGACTCGAGATGGCCGACCTCGACGGCGACGGCTACCTGGACGTCGTCTCCGTCCACGAATCGGACACCGAGTACGGCAACGTCGGCCAGGGCCACGTCCGGCTCGCCTTCGGCGGCCCCGATCCCACCGTGTGGCACCTGGCCACTCTCGCCGAAGGGAACGAGGCCGCAGCCGCCGAGGACGTCGCCATCGCCGACTTCGACGGCGACGGCGATCTCGACGTCGTAGCCGCCTGCGAGTTGGCTCACCTCATCTACTTCGAGAACCCCGGCACCGCCACCGAAGAAGCGACGGCCGCCCTGCGAAGCGGCAACTGGGCACGCGTGATCCCGGCGGTGACGAAGGATCGGGGCTCCTACATCCGGGTGTTCGCCGATGACCTCGACGGCGACGGCCGGCCCGAGGTCGTCGCCCCGAACAAGGGCGCGCAGAACCCGGATCGGCAGACGACGGAGAAGCACGCGATCTCCTGGTTCGACACGACCACCGACCCGCTCTCCGGCGACTGGGCCGAGCACGAGATCGTCCGCGTGGTCTGGCCGATCAACTCCCAGACCGTCGACCTCGACGGCGACGGCGACATCGACGTCGTCGGCGGCTCGACCGGTGAGGGACGCATCTTCTGGTTCGAGAACCGGAGCGCGGGCGACGGCGACGTCGCGCTCGTGGAGCACCCGATCCGGATCGAGGGCACGACGACCACCGCCGACACCGTCCGGCCGCCGAACGCCCCGCCGACCGGCGCATTGCTCAACGGTTTCAACATGGCCTTCGTCGACCTCTCGGGCGACGGCCGGCTGGACCTCGCGACGGTCGAGTTCGGCGGCGTCCTCGTCTGGCTCGAGCAGTCGGCCGATCCGGCGGGCGCCTGGCGGTTGCGGCCGATCGGCCGCCTGACCCCGGACAACCTCGTGGGCTTCGCCTTCGCGGACATCGACGGCGACGGCGACCTCGACGCGATGTCGGGCGCCTACAGCCGCAGCGGGCGGGCGGCCGACCAGGTAGTCCAGCCCGACACGCCGCTCGGGCGGCTCGCCTGGTTCGAGAACCCCGGGGACATCGACGGCGAGTGGACCCGGCACGACATCTCGCGGCGCAAACGCGGCATGTTCGACAGCTTCGTCGCCCGCGACATGGACGGCGACGGCGATGCCGACTTCGTCGGCACCCGCGGCAACAGCGCCGAGTTCGACGGCGTCTTCTGGCTCGAACAGGTCCGCACCGACGAACCGGTCGCCGCCTTCGACCAGGCCCGCGAGGTCGAGAGCGAGCAGATGCCGCTGCCGTGACGAAGAACACTGGCCACGCCGTGGCCCGAGTCGAAGCGACGGCGGCCGAACTCGCCATCGACCTCGTCGGCTACGCCTCGACGGCCGACCTCGAAGAGCGCCTCGACGAGCGCCACCGCCCCTCCACGCTGAGCGCCGAGACGCGTACCCTCATCGTCCTCGGCAAGCGCACGTTGCGCGGCGTACTCTGGGCGAAGCACCTGCCGAGCAAGCAGCTCGCCGGCGGGCGGGCCCTGCGGGCCCTCGAGTTTGCCGCCGAACGGATCGCGTTCGACCTCGAACGCCGCGGTGCGCTCGCGCTGCCCGTCTCGCCGGCATCGCTCGACTTCGAGAAGAGGACGCCGGGCGACCTGCTGCCCGCGGGCCAGGGCTCGCCGCTGCTGCGCGAGGGCGCCGTCCTCGCCGGACTCGGCACGCTCGGCCTGAACCGGATGGTGCTGACGCCGGAATACGGGCCGCGCGTCTTCTTTGCCGGTGTTCTGACCTCGGCGGAGATCGAGCCGGGAACCGAACTCCCGGAAGAGCTCTGCCTCGGCCTCGAGGAGTGCGGCCGCTGCGCCGCGATCTGCCCGGCCGACGCGATCCCGCGGCGAGCGCCCCGGAACGCCGGGCTCGCGGCGATCCGCGGCCTCGACGAGCGAGCCTGCGCCCGCAGCTGCCAGCCCTTCGGTTTCGACGCCTTCAGCGACCACCTCGCGTCGATCTTCGAGGCGCGCACCGGCGACGACATGTGGCAACGGATGCGCGGCCGCAAGTCCGGCGAGATCTGGTCCGAGATGGCGATGATGAAGGAGGCCGCGCTCACCGGCTGCAGCGAGTGCGTCCAGGTGTGTCCCGTCGGCCGCGACTACGAGCGGCTCCGCTCGTCCGTCCACCGCCGCCACGACCTGCCCGACCGGCTGCCGCGCAGCGAGGCGGACGACTTCGTCGAGATCGAGAATCTCGGGCCACAGATCCGCCGCCGCACGACCTGGGAGCAGGAGCGCCGGTGAGCACCAACCTGAAGCAGGACCTCGCCCGCTACGCCTTCGAGCGGGGCGCCGACTCGGTCGGCGTCGCCGACGTCGCCGCCTACGCAGCCGTAACGGAAAGCGGCCAGGTGCCCGACTACCTGTGCGAGGGGATGAAGAGCATCGTCGTGGTCACCAAGCACCTGCTGACCGGCGCGATGGCGCTCCAGGACGTGGCGACCCAGTCGACGAACTCCCACCTGGCGCTCGATTCGGCCGAGGAGACCGCCTGGGAGATCGCCGAGTGGCTCGAGGACCGCGGCCATTGCGCGCTGCCGGTCTCCGGCGAGTACGCCGACCTGGACCTCAAGTGGACCGGGGCGGGCCTGCTCGATCTCAAGTGGACGGCGGAGTTCGCCGGCCTCGGCCACGTCGGCCTCAACCTGAACTTCCTGACTCCCGAGTACGGTTCGCGCGTCTACCTCGGGGCGCTGATCACCGACGCCGAACTCGAGGCGGACGCGCCGCTCGAGCGCGACCTCTGCCCGGGGCTTCGCTGCGGCCGTTGCGCGGTGATCTGCCCGCCGAAGGCGATTCCACTCAAGGCGTCGAACGAAGAGAGTGTCAACGACATCCGCGACCTCGACCAGCGGGGTTGCTCGCAGGCGGCGATGCGGATCAGCATTCGCTCGCTCTACGTCGTGCTGCGCAAACTGCTGAACGCCGAGGTCGATCTCGACGTCTCGCAGGTGCTCGACAACCGCTACTGGCGCGACTTCTTCCTGGCCACCAACAGCAAACGCGGCGCGTTCGCCGCCTGCTTCGAGTGCATGTACATCTGCCCGGTCGGGTCGCAGGACATCCGCAAGATCATGCGCATCCCCTACCGCCGGCAGGACCTGCCGCCCGGCAGCGTGGTGCACATCCGCGGCGACGAGGAACACGAACTCGTCTTCCGCGGCCCACCCGGCGAGCGCGACCCCGAGTACATCCGCGACCGCGACTTCGACGATCTCGTCCACATCGGCGGATGAGTGGCCCAGTGAGCGGCAACGGCAACGGCGCGGCCCCCACCCTGAACGCCGAGGCGATCAAAGCGCAAGCGAAGACCCTGGGTATCGATCTGGTCGGCTTCTGCTCCTGGCAGGACCTCGAGGCGGAAGCCCCTGACTACGACAAACCGTCGCAGCTCTCGACCTACCTCACGCGACTGATCGTGCTCGCGAAGCGCTATCCCACTGGCGTCGCCCGCTCGCCCGACGCCGCCTTCCGCCAGTACGCCAACGGTCGCGTGGCGCGCCATCTGGAGGAGGCCGCGGGCGGGCTCGCCTACTGGCTGGAGCAACGTGACGCGATCGCCTGCATCCTCTCGGCGGCAATCCCCGACCTGCGGCGCCAGCCGATGGCCTACGCCGGGCCCGGCGGGCAGGGTTCGCTGCTCCTGAGGCAGGCCGCGGTCGCGTCAGGCCTGGGTACGCTCGGCCTCAACGAGATGATCCTGACGCCGGAGTACGGTCCGCGCGTGTTCCTGGCCGGCGTCCTGACCGACGCCGCGGTCGACTGCGGACAGCCGCTAGCCGAAGAGCTCTGCCCCGGCCTCGAAGAATGCGGCCGCTGCGCCGAAGTCTGCCCCGTCGCGGCGATTCCGGGTTCGGCGCCCCCGGGCGCTCGACTGGCCGAAGTTCGCGGCCTCGACGCCGACGCCTGCGCCCGGGCCTGCCAGCCGTTCGGACCCGATCGCATGGTCGACCACCTCGCCGACCTGTTCGCCTCGAAGTCCGCCGCCGAGGCGGTCGAGATTGCCCAGAGCCCGGTGACGCAACAGATCTTCTACAACCTGACCGTGCAACGGCAAGGCGCCTACACCGGCTGCCAGAGCTGCCAGCTCGTCTGCCCCGTCGGCGAGGACTACAAGAGGTTCGACGGTTAACACACTGGGTGCGCCGGCGTCCCCGCCGGCTTTCGGACGATGCCGCGGAGCGGTGGCGACCGAAGTTGAGTCGTGAGGCCGAAGGCCTCTCCTTGAAGGAGCGAGGCCTGCGGCCTCGCGCGTTTCCTTCAGAAGGCCGGCGGGGACGCCGGCGCACCCAGTGTGTGGTTTCCTGCTGAGCCGGCGGGGACGCCGGAACACCTGGTGTGGGGCTGGTTAGTGCGTATCCGGCCGGTCGTCCGGGACGAAGCCGTCCCGGTTCGGCATCTCGATCGTCGGCAGGCTCTCCTGGTCGAGCACCGCGTCCTCCGCGACGAGTCCCATCAGGTTCAGCAGATGGGCGACGACGGCGTAGATCTCGTCGTTCGTCAGTGAGCCCGGCGACTCGTAGGGCATGGAACGACGAACGTAGTCCCAGAGCGTCGTGGTGTACGGCCAGTAGCTCTCGACCGTCTTCCGCGGACGTTCCGAAGTCAGGCTGCCGCGGCCGCCGACGAGCGCCGCGGCGTCTTCTCCCTGGGCGTTTCGACCGTGGCAGGCGGCACAGAACTGCTGGTAGACGGCCTTGCCCTCGCTGACGGTGCCGCGGCCCGCGGGCAGGCCCTTGCCGTCGGGGAACACGGTGTACCCGGCGGCGGCGAGCTCTTCCGCGGTCGGCTCGCTGCCCAACCCGGTCTGTTCGGACGCGCCCGCGACGGTGGCGCCGGCGGCGAGGAGAAGGAGAGCGACGAAGAGGGAAGGAGCGAGGCCTGCGGCCTCGCGCGTTTCCTTCAGAAGGCCGGCGGGGACGCCGGCGCACCCAGTGGGGGACCTCATACCAACTGCTGTGTGACTACGCCTCGGCATTCGTCACCTCCCCCGACTCCTGCACCTCCCAGGCCTTGATCCGGTTGTTGTGGTAGATCGTCGACCGACCTCTCGCCTCGAGCAGGGCCGCGAGGGTCGGTTGGACGTAGCCGGTGTCGTCAGTCGCCCGGGACATCAGGACGTGGCGGCCGCCGTCCCAGCGCCAGGGCGAGCGGAAGCGGGTGAACGCCTTCGCGTACGGCGGACCCTCGATCTCGGCGTCGGTCCACGACCGGCCGCCGTCCGTGGACACCTCGACGCGGGAGATCCTGCCGCGGCCCGACCAGGCCAGGCCGCGGATCTCGAAGAACCCCGGCCCGTCCAGCTTCTGCTCGCCCGAGGGCCGCGTGATGACGGACTTCGCGTCCATCACGAGGGTGAACTGGCGCGCCTTGCCGTCCGGCAGCAGATCCGTGTACTTCGAGGTCTCGTCGCGGGCCATCGACGGCATGTGGGCGACCTCGATCCTGCGCAGCCACTTGACGCTGATGCTGCCCTCGCAGCCCGGCACCAGGAGCCGCAGCGGGTAGCCCTGTTCAGGGCGGACGGCCTCGCCGTTCTGGCCGTAGGCGATCATCACGTCGTCCAGTGCCCGCTCCAGCGGCACGCTGCGGCTCATCAGCCCGGCGTCGGCGCCTTCCCCGACGATCCAGCTCGCCTCCGGCCTGATCCCGACTTCGTCCAGGAGGTCGGCCAGCAGCACGCCGGTCCACTCGCTGCAGCTCGCCAGGCCGTGGCTCAACTGCACGTTCGGCGCGCCGGCAGGCGACCACTCGCGGGCGCTGTTGCCCGAGCACTCGATGAAGTGAAAGCGCGACACCGAGGACATCCGCACGAGATCGTCCATCGAGAAGACGAGCGGCCGGTCGACGAGCCCGTGGATCGTGAGCCGATGGGTCTCCGGGTCGATTGCCGGCACGCCCGTGTGGTGCCGCTCGAAGTGGAGACCGGACGGCGTGACGATGCCCTCCAGATCGGCGAGCGGCGTGTTCGAGGACGACGCTGTGGCGTCGGGAGCCCGGCTCCAGCGCTTCGACTCCTCGAACGGCGAGGGCCGTCCGTAGTCGCTGGGCGTTTCGCCGAGGTCCCGGATGGCGCCCGTCGTCTGCGCGCGGGCCGCGGGGTGGAGCGAACCCGCCGCGGCGGCGCCGGCGAGTCCGATGAAGGCGCGGCGGCTGGGCCGTTCCGAGCCGCGCTTACGAGTGGTCATCGCTCTCTCCTTCACAGGCTGTCTGCGGTGGCCCAAGCCTAGCCGCTGGCCACACCGGTAGCGCGCCACCACCGGGTGCGCCGGCGTCCCCAGTGGGGGACGTTGCTACAGTCGCCGGAACCATGTCCACCCACGACGAAACCACAGGCCCCGAGGGCTACGACCAACCCGCCGTCGAGGCCTGGATCGCCGGGAACGTCGGCAGCCTGACGCCGCCCCTTCAGTGGACGCGACTCGAGGGCGGCCACTCGAACCTGACCTACAGGATCGACGACACGGCGGGTCGCACGGCTGTCATCCGGCGGCCGCCGCAGGGCAAGCTGCTGCCCAAGGCGCACGACATGAGCCGCGAGTGGGCGCTGATCTCGGCGCTCGGGCCGACTCCGGTGCCGGTGCCGCCTGCGATCGCCTTCTGCGAGAGTCCGGACGTCACCGGCGCCTGGTTCTACGTGATGGGCCTGGTCAACGGCCGGCCGCTCTACAGCTCGGTCCACACCGAGGAGTGGGTGCCGCGGGAGCGCCGCCCGAAGCTGGCGCACTCGTTCATCGACGTCCTGGCCGAACTCCACGCCGTCGACCCGGACGAGGTCGGTCTCGGTGAGCTCGGCAAGCGCGACAGCTACGTCGGGCGCCAGCTTCGCACGTGGTACCGGTCGTGGACGGCGTCCATCGAACCGGCGGAGCTCGACGACCCGCGCGCGCACGAGCTGCAGCGCTACTTCCTCGAGCACCTGCCGGACCAGGGTCCGGCGCGAGTGGTCCACGGCGACTACGGCCTCCACAATTGCCTGATCGGGCCGGACTCGACGATCGCCGCCGTCGTCGACTGGGAGATCTCGACCCTCGGCGATCCGCTGGCGGACCTGGCCTACGCGATGAACCAGTGGATGCCGGCGACGGACACCATGCCCACCGGCTCGGGGGGCGCGACCGCGGCGCCCGGCTTCCCGGCGCGCGAGGAGTTGCTGGAGCGGTACGCGGAGCGGACCGGCCGCGACCTGTCGAATCTCGACTACTACGTCGGCTTCAACCGCTGGAAGTCCGCGGCGATCGTGCATGGCGTGTACGCCCGGTACATGGAAGGCAAGAAGAGCACCGAGGGCGTCGACCTGCCCGAGATGCGCCAGCGCATCATCCGGACGCTCGACCTGGCTGAAGAAGCGGTCAACCGCCTCTGAGGCGCCGCAGAACCAAGGAGCGAGGCCTGCGGCCTCGCACGTTTCCTTCAGAAGGCCGGCGGGCCGAAGGCCTCACCTCCCCTACGGCAGCCGGAAGGCGACCAGTTCTTCCGTCGCCGCGACCGCCACGTACTGCCGGCCGTCCGCCGCCAGGTAGGTCATCGGGTTTGCGTTGCCCTGAAGCGTCAGCTCCGCCGACCACAGTTCGTCGCCGGTCTCCAGGTCGAGCGCCCGGAAGCGGCGGTCGTCGGTCGCCGCGATGAAGGCGAGGCCGCCGGCGGTGACGATCGCCGAGGCGCGGCCCGGGCGGCCGGTCTCCCGCTTCTCCGCCGGCAGGCCCTCCGTCACGCCGAGCGGCCGCCGCCACGCGACTTCACCGGTATCGGCATCGACCGCGGTCAGGTTCCCCCAGGGCGGCTTCTGGCACGGCCAGGACACGCCGCCGATGCGGACCGCGAAGGAGAACGGCCGCGCCACCCGCAGCACGTACGTCGGGGATTCGGCCTCCGTGTCCTCCTCGACCCAGCCCATCGTGCCGACGTCCTGGCTGTAGGCGAGCAGTCGGCGCGTCGCCGGGTCGAAGGCGACGCCGCCCCAGTTGGGGCCGCCGGCCAGACCCGGGAACAGCAACGTGGCGCCGCGGTCCCCGGGACCCCGGTGCATCCACGGCGTGTACGGACCGGCGTTGTGAAGCGGGCCGGCGCTCTCGACGAGTCCAGCGCAGGCCTCCGCGTGCTCGACGGTGGTATCGGCGGCGGTCACCAGGTCCTCCGCCTCGTAGCCGACCCGCCCGAGCGGCGGCGTCACACTCGGGATCGGCTGGGTCGGGTGGGTCTGCTCGCCGGGCACCTGGCTCGCGGGCATCGGCCGCTCCTCGACGCCGAAGACCGGCTCGCCGTTGTCCCGGTTCAGGACGAAGAGGTAGCCCGACTTCGTCGTCACGGCGAGCGCGTCGATCGTTTCCCCGCTCCGCTCGACCTCGAACAGCACGGGCGGCGCCGGTGGATCGTGGTCCCAGATGTCGTGGTGGATCGTCTGGAAATGCCAGCGGTACTCGCCGGTGTAGATGTCTACCGCCACGACCGAGTTGGCGAACAGATTGGCGCCGTGCCGGTCGCCGCCGTAAGCGAAGGGGATGGGCGCGGCGAGCGGCAGAAAGACGAGTGCCCGCTCCTCGTCGACCGTGAAGTAGAAGGGCCAGGCGTTCCCGCCCAGACGGCCGCGCCAGCTTTCGCCGTCCCAGGTCTCGTGGCCGACCTCGCCCGGCTGCGCCACGGAGTTGAACTCCCACAGCTTCTCGCCGGTGACGGCGCTGAAGGCCCGGGCGTTGCCGATCCCGCCCACCGTTCCCGGCGGCGTGTTCGCGCCGACGACGACGATGTCCTCCCAGACGAGGGGCACGGAGTTGTAGGGGACGCCGATGTCGACGGTGCCGCCATCGCCGAACTCCGCCACAGCCGCGCCCGTTGCGGCATCGATCGCCATGAGCCGCGCGCCGGCGCAGAACACGATGCGCGGCGCCGCCTCGTTCGCTCCGCCGCCCGGCCAGTACGAGACGCCGCGGCGCGACGGGGCGCCGCCGGCCACCGTGTGGCGCCAGATCTCGTCGCCGGTCGCGGCGTCCAGCGCGACCACTGCGTCGGCGACCGGCAGGTAGAGGACCCCACCCACCACGATCGGCGTGGCCTGGGAGCGCGCCGGCCGCCCGGGATCGCCCACCGCGTCCCCGCCGGCAGGCGAAGAGGCGAGCGCGTGGCTCCAGACCGGCTCCAGGTGCCCGACGTTGCCCGTCGTGATCTCGGCCAGCGGCGAATAGCCGGTTCCCGCAGTGTCGCCACGGTACATCGGCCAGTCGGCCTGCGCCGAACCACCCTCGGAGCCACCGGCGCAGCCCAGCACGGCAACGACCGCGACCGTCGCCGCCAGAGGCCGTATGATCCTCGCTCCAGACTTCATCGCTGTAGTTCCGGGAATGCCCGCCAGGAAGGGACTAGACTGTAGCCGAGACCCTCTGCCGGCTTCCAGTCCCGACTACTGAGGCGGCGCGGGTCTCTCGGCTTGAAGGGGAAGAGAAGGCATGAAAACGCGTACCCGCTCGTCGCTGGCTCTGGCCCTGCTGCTCGCCGGCGCGGCCGGCGTTGCCCCGGCGAGCGGCCAGGAAGACGAGAAGGTGAACTACCTCACGCAGGTGAAGCCGATCCTCGAAGCGTTCTGCTACGAGTGCCACGGCGAGGACAGGTCGCGCCGCGAGGCGGACCTCCGCCTCGACATCAAGGAGGAGGCCTTCAAGGACCTCGGCGGCTTCCCCAACATCGCCCCCGGCGATCCCGCCGACAGCGAGCTCTACATCCGCGTGAGTTCGGAGTTCCTGGAGATGCGGATGCCGCCGTACGAGGCCGGCACGGAGTTGGCCGAAGAGCAGATCGAGACGATCCGGCTGTGGATCCTGCAGGGAGCCGAGTGGCCGGAGGACGACGAGACAGATGGCTGAGAAGTCGAGCGAGGCTGACGCCTCGCGCGCTCCCCTCAGAGAGCCGACGGGGACGTCGGCGCACCCAGTAGGAGACTCGCGATGAACCGAAGAACGAAGACACGACTCATTCCGCTCCTCGCGCTCCTGCTCGCGGTCGCCGTTGCCGCCCAGGCCGTCGCGCAGACGGGATACGGCCGGGGCCGCAGCGGCCTTCCCCGCGTCGAACTGCCCGACGAGCCGTGGATCATGAACACCCACCTGATCCCCGAAGTGAAGGTCTCCGTCGTCGCCCGCGGCATCAACCGCCCATGGTCGCTCGCCTTCCTGCCCAAGGGCGACATGCTGATCACCGAGCGTCGAGGCGCCCTGCGCCTGGTCCGCGACGGCGTGCTCGTCGACGAGCCGATCGCCGGCGTGCCCGACGACGTGCTCGCCCGCAGCCTCGCCGGCATGATGGAAGTCGCCATCCACCCGCACTTCGCCGACAACGGCTACGTCTACCTCACCTACACCCGGCAGGTCTCGGGCCGCGAGGGCACCGTCGCCCTGGTCCGCGGCAAGTTCGACGGCAACTCTCTCGTCGATGTCGAGGACGTGTTCGTCGCCGAGCCCTGGGGCGGCTCGATCGCCGCCGCCCGCCTCGCCTTCGTGCCCGGCGAGGACATCATGTACATGACGATGGGCGGGGCCTTCGGCGCCGACCTGGTCGACGGCACGCAGAGCTTCTTCGGCCACGCCAAGCTGGCCCAGGACCCGAACAGCCACGCCGGCAAGACGCTGCGCCTGCGGCTCGACGGCAGCGTGCCCGACGACAACCCCTTCGTCGGCAAGGAGGGGCACAAGCCCGAGGTCTACTCGATGGGCCACCGGAACCAGATGGGCCTGGCGCTTCATCCCGAGACCCACCAGCCCTGGACCACCGAGCACGCCCCGCAGGGCGGCGACGAACTGAACGCGATCGAAGCCGGCAGGAACTACGGCTGGCCGGTCGTCTCCTACGGCCGCCACTACAACGGTGTGCGCATCTCCGAGCGCTTCTGGGCCGAGGGCATGGAGGAACCGGCGATCTTCTGGCTGCCGTCGATCGCCCCCTCCGGGCTCATGTTCTACACCGGCGACGCCTTCCCCGAGTGGAAGGGCAACCTGTTCGCCGGCGCGCTGATGACCGGCCGGATGCCCAACACCGGGCACCTCGAACGGCTCATCTTCAGCGAGGCCGGCGAGGAACTCGGCCGCGAATGGCTCCTCAAGGAGATCGGCAAGCGCATCCGCGACGTCCGCCAGGGCCCCGACGGGTTCATCTACGTCGTCACCGACGAGACCGACGGCGCGCTGCTGAAGCTGGAGCCGGTGGCCACGGCGGAAGAGGAAGAGACGACCGCGG
>VYDI01000037.1 GCA_009843505.1 Holophagales bacterium
GGGTTGGAGGGCGCCGTCGACGTAGTGGCGGAGTTGGTCGGCGGTGGAGTCGTAGGTGAAGGCGTAGTGGTGCCAGGTGGTGGTGGGGTCGGCGGGCGCGTCGCTGGCGGCGGAATCGGTCGCGGCGGTGGCTTCCGTGGCAGCGGTCGGGATGTCGATGGAGGCGCCTGCGGGCTGGTTGACGAGGATGAAGTGCGAGCGGTCGGCGGACCACTTGAGCTGGGTGACGATGTCGTTCTCGCCGCGGGGTCCGCTGCCGATCTCGAAGACGACGGCGTCACCGTCGGGCAGCGCATCGCCCCGGGAGTGCCAGAACTCGACAGTCCAGTCGAAGTCGCCCAGGTTGAGCCCGCTTGTCGTCGGATTCTTGTGGCCGACCTGCTTCCTCAGGTGGTTCTCGCCAGAGGTCATGAGCGCCGCGAAGTGGGCCGTGAACCAGCTCAGCGGCTCG
This sequence comes from Holophagales bacterium, assembly GCA_009843505.1. GTDB lineage: Bacteria > Acidobacteriota > Thermoanaerobaculia > Multivoradales > Multivoraceae > Multivorans > Multivorans azotirespirans. Next base: position 452 of record VYDI01000037.1, read on the forward strand.
ACGGTGCGGCCTTCGGGTGTCGGCAGGCGGGCGAGACCGAACTCCCCGGGCTTCTCTTCGGCCGGGGGCACGTCGAGCGGCGGGTCGAGGGGCGCGAGGAGCAGGGCGTTGCCGTAACGGCCGGGAGCGACCTGGGCGCCGAGGCCGAGGCTGAGGACCATGTCGTTGTCGGACATGTCGTCGAGCGTGTGGCTCGGGTAGAGGCCGGCGGGCTCGTCGAAGAGCCAGAGGGCGGTGGTTTCTACGACGGTGCTGGTGCCGTCGTCGGGAGGCGGGCTGCAGGCCGCGAGGCCGAGGAGAAGAAGGAAGGCGGCTGCAACGGCCGCTCTCTGGGTGCGCGGGTCTTCTGACCCGCTGCCGCCAAAGGCGGCTTTGAATCGCCGCCGGCGAAGCCGGCGACCACTTCTTCGCCGGCCTACGCCGCTCCGCGGCTCCGTCCGGCAGGCGGGTCGGAAGACCCGCGCACCCAGAGAGAAGACGGTGCCCGCGGCGCGGCTCATGATTGACCCTCTCCCCTGTCGGCGACGGCTAGGTCGGAGTGCGGGATCACCAGCGTCTCAATCAGCTCATCATCAATCGAGTAGATCTCGTACGTCACCCGCGGCTCCTCCACCGCCGTCTCAAACGTCAGCAAACCAAACGAGTCCTTCAGGTTGTAGCTGAACAGCGCACCCGGTTCCACCGGATGCGTATGAATGTTGGTCAACTGCCCGCTCAGAAGGTCATAGAAGGCGTAGCCGCTCTCACGCTCGATCGCCCACGCCTCGGAGCGGTGGCGGTCCGACGAGAGCAGCACCACACCCCGGACGCCGTTCTCCTCAACGAAGCGGAAGATCTCCTCGCGCTCCTCCGGGAAGCCCGACCAGGTGTCGCGGCTGCCGGGTTTGGCGCCGTCGGCCCACGCGACGGGGCTCGCGATCACCTTGAAGGCGGCCTCGGAAGCGCGTAGCCCGCCGAGCAGCCAGGCCTTCTGCACCGGGCCGAGCATGGTGCGCTCTTCGACGAAGGGGTTCGTCCGGTAGGTGCGGCCGTCGAGCAGGAAGAAGTCGACATCGCCGAGCGAGAACCGGAACCACACGCCGGGGTGCGACGCCGACCCGGAAGCCGGGTTGTTCCAGTTGCGGCGGAAGTGCTCGACCATCGGCTGCTTCCAGGCCGGACGGTCGACGTAGGGGCCGAGCCAGATGTCGTCGACGGCCGCGTCGTGGTCGTCCCAGACGGCGTAGACCGGGGTCGCGCTCACCAGGCGCCGGAACTCGGGGCGCGACTGGCGCTGGTAGTAGGTGTAGTCGTGGAACGGGCCGGGCTGCTCCGGCAGGTCGATGTAGACGTTGTCGCCGAGGAGGAGCAGCGCCTGCGGGGAGTGGGCGGCGATCGTGTCCCACATGCGTTCGTTGGCGGGTGTGTAGCCGGCGCAGCCGCCGAAGGCGACGGTGACGGTGCCTGGGGCGCCGGGGGGTGGTGCGGTGCGGAGGGTGTAGGTGGGTGACGGGGACTGCGGTGACTGCGGCTTGGACTGCGGCTGGGGAGCAGGCGGCGTGTCGGCGTCGACGAGGACCTGGTAGCTGTAGCTGGTGTCCGGCGAGAGACCGGCGAGGGTGACCGTGCCGGTGTAGTCCTCATCGGCGGTCGTGGCGCCGGAGGCGATGTGGCGTTCGCCGTCGGCCGTGGCGACGACTTCGAAGCCGGTCGCTCTGGCAGTGCGGACCCAGACGGCGGCTGTCGTGTCGGTGACGGCGCCGAGCATCGGGCCGTGGACGATCTCGTTGTTCGGGCTCGCCGCGTGGAGCGCGAAGGTCTCGGTGGCAGCGAGCGGGGCAAGCAGGTCGCGTGGCCCGGCCAGGAAACGACCGAAGGGCATGCCTGCGTCGAGGGCCGTTTGCATGGCTGCTTCGGCCTCGTCGACCTGGTCGAGTCGGGTCAGCGCTACGGCACGGATGAAGTGCGATTCGGCGTCGGCGGGATCGTTGGCGAGACGGGCGTCGGCCAGCTCGATCGCGCGGGTCGGGTTGCCGTCGAGGATCTCGAGGAGTTGCCGTTGGCCGCGGCGCTTGTAGTAGAGGTCGGCGGAGCGCTCGTCGAACATGCGGCGGCTCCACTCGTTCTCGGCGCCGTAGAAGGGGTGTGGCGAGTCGTTCTCGTAGGCGTCGGGTGGGCCGAACTCGCCGTAGTTCTCGCCGCCGGGGTTGCCGGCTTCGCGGGCGGCTAGTTCGGCGGTGCGGTCGGGGGCTGGCCCCGCGCAGCCGAGGATGGTGACGAGTAGCAGGGAAAGTGGTCGCCGGCTTCGCCGGCGGCGATTCTGTCGCCGCCTTCGGCGGCAGCGGGTCAGAAGACCCGCGCACCCAGAGGGCAACTCCCTCCCACACCCAGCGTTATCGATCCACGAACGCGCCATCTTCGGTCGTCAAGGTGCTCCAGGTCTTCGGCTCGTAGGGGAACTTCGCGGCGACTTCCTCGTCGAGGTCGATGCCGAGGCCGGGGCGGCTGGGGAGCTTCGCGAAGCCGCGTTCGTAGGAGAAGTGGCCGCCGTGGAAGAGGTCCTGCCAGAACGGGTCCTGGCCGCTGCCGATCTCGAGGATGGTGCAGTTCGGCGTGCAGGCGCAGACGTGCATGGAGGCGAGCGTGCTGACCTCGCTCTGCGGGTTGTGCGGCGAGACGTCGACGCGGAAGCCCTCGGCCATGATCGCGATCTTGCGCAGCTCGGAGATGCCGCCGACGTGGACGACGTCCGGCATGATCACGTCGACAAGCCGCTCCGAGCACAGCGGCGCGAAGTGGTAGCGCGAGGTGAGGCGCTCGCCGGTCGCCAGCGGCACGCGGGTCTGGGCGCGGATCTGGCGGACCTCCTCGATCACCTCGTTCTCAAGCTGGGTGACTTCCTCCACCCAGAACGGCCGGTACTCCTCCACCCGGTTGCAGAACTCGACGGCGGAGAGCGGCGTCGGCTTGCCGTGCGCCTCGACGATGATGTCGAAGTCCGGCCCGACGATCTCGCGCACCCGGGCGAGGTGCTCGACGCCGCGGCGGATCGACACGCGGTGGTTGATCGTCCGGCCGCCCGGGTAGAAGCCGCCCTTGACGCAGGTCCAGCCGGCTTCCTTCTTCTGGCGCCAGAGGTCGAGCTCCTCCTCGTAGTCGGCGGCCCGGCGCTTCTGCCGGTGGCTGATCCGTTCGAGGTAGCCCTCGTGGCAGTAGAGCCGCACCCTGTCGCGGGCCTTGCCGCCGAGAAGCTGCCAGATCGGCTGGCCGAGCGCCTGGCCGAGGATGTCCCACATGGCGATCTCGACCGCGGAGAGCGCCGACATGAGCACCGGGCCGCCGCGGTAGCGTGGGCCGATGAACATGCCGCGCCAGTGCCGCTCGATCTCGGTCGGGTCCTTGCCGACGAGGTAACGCTTGTGGTTCTCGATCGCGGCCGCGACGACTTCGCCCTTGTTGGCGAGGGTGCCTTCGCCGAGGCCGGTGATCCCCTGGTTCGTGTAGAGCTTGACGAAGACGAAGTTCTCGTCGTTGCCGGCGTCGACCAGGAAGGTCTTGAGGTCGGTGATGCGGAGGTTGAGGGGTTTGGCGTCTTCGAAGGTCTTTTCGAGGGGGCCGGGTTGTTGGGGTTGTTGCGCGGGGAGGGCGCGAGCGGCCGCCAGGCCGAGGGCGGCCAGGAGAGCGTCGCGGCGGCTGAGGGTGGTCACCGCGCGTCGCCTCCGTGCTCGTCGACGAAGCGCCAGTCGTGGCGGGCTTTCTCGTAGCCGGGGTTGATCGTCATTTCGCCGGCGCCGATCTCCTGGCGCCAGGCGGCGAGTTGCTGGAGGAGGCTGTCGGCGAGTTCGGGTTTCTCGGCGGCGAGGTCGGTCGTTTCGCCGGGGTCCTTCGCCAGGTTGAAGAGACTGACCGCGGGGCCGACGCCGGCGATCGTGCCCTCGAACCACTCGATCAGCTTGTGGTCGCCATGGCGGATGGCGCCGGCCGGCATGTAGCCGAGGTGGTGGTAGTGCGGGTAGTGGAAGTAGAGCGTGTCGCGGTCGAGCTCGCCGCTTCCGTCGAGCACGGGCAGAAGGCTCAGGCCGTCGATGTCGGCGGGGAGTTCCTCGACGCCGAGGATGCCGGCGATTGTCGGGAAGAAGTCGTCCGAGGTGATCAGGTCGTCGCTGGCGCTGCCGGGCTCGACGACGCCCGGCCACTTGACGGCCAGCGGCACGCGAATGCCGCCTTCCCAGATCATCGCCTTGCCGCCGCGGAACGGGTCCTGCGCCTGGAGCTGCTCGAAGCCGCCGTTGTCGGAGTAGAAGATGACGATCGTGCGCTCGGTCAGGCCGTGCTCCTCGATCCGGTCGAGGATCTGCCCGAAGCCGGTGTCCATCGTCTCGATCATCGCGCCCATGACCGGGTTGTTCACGGGGTCGTCGGCGTCTGGCTTCGCCTCGTACTTGGCGATCAGCTTCGGGTCCTCGAGCAGCGGCCGGTGGACGACGTGGTGGGTGACGTAGAGGAAGAACGGGTTGTCACGGTTCGCGTCGAGGAAGGCGAGCGACCGCTCCGTGATCTCGCGGGCGTGGTGGGCGTCGCCCAGGGGGTCGTCCTCGTACTCGGGCTTGACGGTGGTCAGGATGTCGTCGAAGCCCTGGGAGGCCGGGTCCATCGGTCGGCCGGGCACGTACTCCTTGTCGACGTTCAGGTGCCACTTGCCGAAGTGGCCGGTGGCGTAGCCCTGGGACTTGAAGAGCTCGGCAATCGTGACTTCTTCGAGCGGGAGTCCGGGGACTTCCGCGGGTCGGAGGAGACGGGCGTAAGGGTAGGGGCTGCCGGGGATGTAGTCGGTGATCTGGAGGCGTGCCGGATTCTTGCCGGTCATCAGGCTGGCCCGGGTCGGCGAACAGACGGGGTTTGCCGAGTAGGCGTTGGAGAAGGTCATGCCAGCGGCGGCGACGGCGTCGATGGTCGGGGTTTCGTAAAAGGTCGTGCCGTGGTAGCCGACCTGGTTCCAGGCGAGGTCGTCGGCGAGAAAGAGGACTACGTTCCAGGGGGTTTGGGGGGTGGCGTCGGTGGTGGGTGGGGAG
>VYDI01000042.1 GCA_009843505.1 Holophagales bacterium
CGGCGCACCCAGTGTGTGGCTACGGCGTGTACCAGATGGGCGAGCTCCACGCGCGTTCCTGGTGGGTGGCGTGGAGGTCGGGGTTCGGTTCGATGCCGAGGCTGAGCGCGTCCCACGTCGACCAGCGGCAGGTCGGGTTCTCGAGCACGCGGACGTAGTAGAAGGAGCGGGCGCCGGGGTCGAAGTCCGGGTCGGTCCAGGTGGTCCGGAGTTCGACGGCGCCCTTGTCGCGGCTGATCGAGCAGTCGTCCAGGTTGACCTGGGCGCCGTTGTCCTCGCAGCGGTGCGTTTCGGGGTCGGGTTCGAGGCCGTCGGAGCAGACGACGTCGTAGACGCGCTCGTGGGCTTCGCCGTCTTCGAGCCAGCCCTTGATGACCTGGGCTCGCTGCAGCCAGGCGTTCTCGGGGTCGCGGAGGGCCCAGACGAGGAAGCTGGGTGCGGCGGATCCGGATGCCGGCGGGGACGCCGGCGCACCCAGTGTGCGAGGCCCCGGTGCATCCGTAGCCGCACCCGGTGCGCGAGGCCCCGGTGCACTCAGGTCACCGCCCATGGGGACGCCGGCCTCGTAGGCTGCGGCGATCGGGTCCGCGGCCTCCGCCACGGCCTCTTCGAGCCCGAAGCCGCCGAAGAAGCGCACGCGGATGCGGGTGCCCGAGGTGGCGAACGACTCGCGGCGCCTGAGCGCGTCGAAGATCGCGGCGCGGGTGTTCGACTCCGCCCACACCCCGGCCAGGCCGCCGGTGCCGTGTGTCGCCGTGCGCGGAGTCCAGAAGTTCTCCCAGCCGCCGTCCTCCTCGCGGTAGGCGGAGCCGCGGGCCTGGGGCGTGTTCGTCCTCGACGAGAAGCGGTTGTCCTCCTCGTAGGAGCCGGCGGAGACGTGGCTGTCGCTCGAGCCGACCGCGCCGAGGGCGTAGGGGTTCACGCCCAGGCGCTCCTCCATCTCGAGCCCGGTCAGCAGCGCGTCCCGCCAGTAGCCGCCCTTGAAGACCGAGATCGGGTCCGTGTTGTTCACCCGGTCCAGGTAGTACTGGACGATCTGGAAGTCGGCCCACTCGTCGTTCGGCGACAGCGACGGATGCACCTCCGACGTGCCCTTCTGCTGGCTGATCTCGGCTACCGGCTCGTTCCGGATCCGCTTGGCCGCGAACTCCGCGTCGATCTCCGCGCCCTTCCAGGTTTCTCGGTCGGGAAAGGCCAGGCCGTCGCTCTGGTTCATGTTGTGCGGCATCGCCAGCGCCTCGATCCCCTCCTCGCGCAGACCGTCGAGCCAGTTCCAGAGGTCCTCGGGGTCGCCGTCGAGGGAACTGAAGGGCAGCTCCGGCGCCTCGCTGCCGCGGAAGATGACGTTCCGGTGCACGTGGCGGCCACCCACCCCCATCGTGTACTCGTAGCCGATCAGGGCGGTGAACCGGCCCGGATCGTTGTGCCGCTCGGCGGACTCCATGGTCCGCTGCCAGGCGCTCGCCCGCACCTCCGGGCCGTTGATCGGGTCGCCCGCGCGGCCCAGTTCCCGCAACCGGCTCAGCGCTCCCAGCCGCGCCCGGGCGTCGCGGCCCTGGCCGCTGAACAGATCCTCAGTCAAAGGGTGCCCGTAGGTCGGGCTCGACGGATCGATCAGCGCCGCCAGGGCGCCCAGGTACTCCGCGTGGTCCGTCACCGCGAGGAAGTCGAGCGGCGCGCCGGAAAGGCGGATCGACTCACCGGACGGATGAGGGATCGCCTCCCCCTGGGCGTACCGGTAGGCGTCGTCAGGAGTCGTGCGGACCGTTCCCATGAACGCGTCGTGGGAGTACATCGTATGGATGTGCATGTCGCCGAAGAGGGCGACGCGATCGGCGGGGGCGGTGGAGCCGGCAGCGCCGGCGGCGCCTGAGCCGGCAGCGCCGGAGGCGTCGTCGGCCGCGGGCGCGCCGCAGGCGAGGACGATCAGAGCGAGACCGGGCAGACCGGTTCTGGTCATCGGCGGGGCCCTCCAGGTTGTCGGTGCGGGCGCTCCACCATAGCGGACGGGCGGAGAAGCCACACACTGGGTGCGCCGGCGCACCCAGTGTGTTACTCCGTCTTCTTGATCACCACGAAGGTGATGTCGTCCTCGGGCGCGGCGAAGGCGAGCAGGTCCTTCCTGAGCGTCTCGCAGATCTCCGGGGCCGACTCGCCGCGGACCGCTTCGAGCAGCGCCTCGGCCCGTTCCTCGAGATACCGGCCGCCGCCGTGCTCGGCGAAGCCGTCGGTGTACAGCAGGAGCAGGTCGCCGGCCTCGAGCAGTTCCACCTCGCTGACCTCGTAGGGCCGCTTGTAGCCGAGGGGGCCGGGGTCGACGCGCTCGTCCATGTAGGCGTTCGAGGCGAACATGCCGACCGGCGGGAAGCGGACGAGCTGGTCTTCCGGCAGGTGTTCGATGCGGCCCGGACGGCCGGCGAACACCAGCGGCGCCGGGTGGCCGGCCGAGAAGAAGCGGAACCTGCCCTGCTCGGACACCTCTCCGTAGACCATCGTGAGGTACTTGTTCAGGGTGGTCGACTTGTAGAAGCGCTGGTTGATGTGCTCGAAGAGCCGCGTGGTGATCTCGCCGAAGAGGTCGAGTTCGTAGTACGCCCCGAGCAGGAAGGCCTGGTGGAGCATGGCCGCGACCAGGGCATCGGTCACCTTGTGCCCGGAAACGTCGGCGACCAGGACTCCGGTCCGCTGCTGGCACTTCCGGAGGCCGGCAACGACCTCCGCCCGACCCGCCCCTTCAGCCTCCCGAAGCCGGCGATCCAGGTCGTAACGCTGCTTGAAGTCGAGGTAGATCAGGTGGTCGCCGCCGATCGCCCGCAGCAGCGCTATCGAGACCCCGTGGACCTCGACGCCGCGCAGGCTCGGCAGGTCGCCCGGTTCCGGCTTCGTCGCCAGGCCGATCTCCTCGAGATTGGCCAGTTCGGCGCGAATCTCGGCCTGCCAGGTTTCAGTCGGCGTCTGCGGCACGGCGCGGTCGACTGTATCGCGCGGAGGGGAGTAGGGACGGCCTTCGGCCGGCGTCTTCTGGCCGCCTGCGGCGGCGGCCGGCGGGGACGCCGGCGCACCCGGTGTGTGACGTCACAAGGAAAAAGGGGCGGCAGGCTTTAAGCCTGCCGCCCCGGGAAGGTTGGCAGCGACGAAGAGCGGGTCTAACGCAACTCGCCACTTAGGGTTTTCGTTTGGACAGACGGCCTAAGTCAGGACTCCATCGCTGCCTGGCAGCGTTCCGGAGCAAGGGGCAAGGTGTTGATGAGCACCCGTGAACCTCCGGAACGGCTGCCGTGGTTCCTTGTTTCGTCCCCGCTTTCCCTACTCGACGGGGAACGGGTTGTCCGGCACCAGGTCCTGGCCCTTGTTGGCCGACGACGCCGGCGGGCAGACGACCCGGAGCTGCGTGATCTGCGTGACCGTCGCCAGGGAGCTGGAGGTGAAGCCAGCCGCCCTTCCCTGGGCCACCGGAGGATGAATCGCGTTCGTGCCCGGCACGGCAATGATGTTCAGCACCGCCGTGTGGTTGGCGCGGCTGGAGCAGTAGTTGGCGTCCGGCACGATGGTGAACGATGCCTGACCCGAGGGAGTCGTACCGCTCCCGTTGTCCGCGACGTCGATACCCGCGACCGGCGTACCGCTCGTGATCGTCACGGGAGCACCCACGGTGGCATTGACGGAAGCGATGAACGTGGCGTCGAGCCAGTTCGTCTGGCTGCCCGAGCCGGTGGCGCTGGCCGTCTTGCCAGCCCAGCCCATCTGGATGGACTCGACAGTCGGAGCGCCGTCGGTACCGCCGGTGTTGGTCGAGTAGCTGCCGCTCTCGTCGACCCAGAGATCGGCGGTGACCGTGACGGTGCCGGCGTTGGGCCGATACACCATGCCGTTGGTGATCATCGCCGTGCTGCCGTGGGCGCCGGGGCCGACCAGCCGGATCTTCGTCCGGCCGCCGCCAAGCATGCAACTGCTCGTCACCTGGTCGTCCCACGCATAGGGCCAACTCGAGTTCTGCTCCGGTCCGCAGACCGCAGCGGGAGCCGCCGGAGGCTCCGGCAGGATGGTCGGCAGGATGCCGACGCGGCCGGTGGCGCTCTCGGTGAGGAGAACGGCACCGCTGCCCATCGTCATCATGACGCCTGCGCCGGCGTCCGCGATCTCGACCATGTCGTTGTCGAGGATGTCCATGCTGACCAGGCCGCCGACGGCCGAGTTGGTCTCCATGGTGAGCCAGTACCAGCCGCCGTCCATGACGGGGCCGAGTTCGAACGACGCGTCGTCGTCGCCGTGGCAGGCCATGTCGCCCATCAGCAGCATCGAGACCATGCCGTCGTCGTTCGGCATCATTTCACCGCTCCGGGTGACGCCGTTGCAGGTGGCAACGTAGGTCACCTCGTCGGCATCCGTCATGGCGATGAGGCCGCCCTCACCCATGTAGACGGACACCGCGTGGGTGCAGGCATCGCAGCTCACGGTCTGGCCGACCGCCACTGCGGGGATCGCGCAAAGAATGAGCGCGAACATGAGATAGTTCTTCACTTGTTCTCCTTAGTCCGGCGCCGTTGACGCCGGTCCAAATCCGGGGCAGGACGCCCCTGGTTCAAGATGACGGGAGGGCATCTCCCGCCGTCAACTGTCTTTCTCAACTTTCCGGCGGACGTTCCGCCGGCCGGCCTATCTCAGGCGCGCATCACCTCCAGGACAAAGAGTGTCGTGCTCTGTGCGCCGCACCGTACTCCGTCACTAAGGGTGTTGTCAAGCCCTATCGGCAGCAGGATGGGTCTCAGCCGGTTCATCTTGCGCGTGAAGCGACCGTCGGGCCGCCGTCCCGGATTGGCTCTGGAGGGGCTTACCCCGAACCCCCGAATTGTAGCGTCCGCTGCCGATGTCCCTGGCTCAGAGGAACTCCGCGCCGGCGTGGTCCTCGAAGGCGTCCGCCTGGCGGATGTAGCGCAGCACCATGCCGGCGCCGCGGTGCCGGGTCACCTCCATGATCTTGTCCAGGCGGGCGCCGTGCGCGGCGGCGCTGGTCACGAACCCTGCCCGCAGCGAGTGCCCGGAGTAGTCGGCCGGGTCGAGACCGATCGCCCGCGCCCAGCGCTTCACCATGCGGGCGATGTCGGTGGGGTGCAGCGGCCTTTCCTGCACGTGCCCGCCGCGCCGCATCGTCCGAAACAGCGGTCCACTTGCGACGCCGGAGAGCTGAAGCCAGGCCCGCAGCCGGCTCACGGTCCGAACCCGCTTCCCCTCGGGCACCGCGACCCTCTCCCCGCGGCCGAGCTGGTCCGTCTTCGAGCGGCGGACGTGAACGAACGCGCCCGGAACCTCCTCGCCGCGGCGCAGGAACTCGATGTCGGCGACCTCCAGCGCGCAGATCTCGGCCCGGCGTAGCGCGGCGGCGAAGCCGAGGGCAATCACCGCGGCGTCCCGCGCCGCGATCACCCGTTGCCGCATGTCCGCCGCCAACTCGTCGCAGCGGGCGAGGATGCGTGCGATCTCCTGTACGCGCAACGCCTTGACCCGCCGTGGCCGCCGGGCCTCGAGCCGGCCGAGTCCGCGCAGGACGCTTCGGACCCGGTTGTCCCCGGCCGGAGAGTTCCGGTTCGCCTCACGGTACCTGCGGTTGATCGCCGCGATCAGCACCCGAATCGTACCGAGCGCGAGCGGCCGGCCGTGCCCGGTGGTTGCCCTCGGTGACCGGGGCTCGGAGGCCATCGTGACCAGGAAGCCGGCCACGTCGTCCGGCGTCGCGGCCATCGGATCGAGGTCTCTCGACCGGCACCAGGCGGCGAACCGGCTCCAGCCCTTCCAGTACGCGGCGCGGGTGTTCTCGGCCAGCGACGTGTCCAGCGCGTCCTTCACCGAGATGGCGCTTCCGGCGCCTGCCATCGTCTTTCTTTCACCGGGATCTCCCCCCTTTCCAAGGGGCCGGTCGACAGGCGCCGGGAGCGGGGGCGATCTCCCCAAGTTACTCGGACATAACACCCTTTATGGCGCACTGTTCGTCCGCACCACCCCGAACCGGTTTCCGCCGTCGACTATTCCCCACGGACAACCCGCCGGCGGCACGGCTCATGCCGACTGAAACCGGAGACGGCCGCGCGCTGGTCGAGGCGCTGAGGGACCGCCTCTCCAGGCTCAGCGAGGCCAGTCTTCGCATCAACGAAAGCCCCGACCTGAAGACCGTCCTGCACGAAGTTCTGGAGACCGCCAGCGCGCTGACCGGCGCCCGCTGCGCCGGGATCACGACCTTCGACGCCACCGGCACGCTCGAGGACATCGTGACCCGTGGACTGGGGCCGAAAGACCACCAGTGGTTCGCCGGAATGCCCCAGGGGCAGGGAAAAGACCTCTTCCGCTACTTCCGGAGAGTGGATGGGCAGCCATTCCGGCAGGCGAACATGTCGGCCCATCTGCGCTCGCTCGGCTTTCCCTACGAGTCCTTCGCCGTGGAAACCCTCCTCATGACGCCGATCCGTCACCAGGGTGTTCGGCTGGGCACCTTCTACCTGGCCGACAAGCAGACCCGGCCGGAGTTCACCGACGGGGACGAGGGGGTCCTCACGCTGCTCTCGTCCCAGGCCGGCGCCGCGATCGCCAACGCCCGAAGACACCGGGATGAACTGCGGACCAAGGCCGATCTGGAAGCCCTGATCGACATGTCGCCCGTGGCCGTCGTCGTCTTCGACGGACGGACCGGCGAGGTCAAGTCGCGAAACCGGGAGACGGATCGGATGGCCGGGCTGCTGCACCGGCCGGGAACGTCCCTTGACGAGCTCCTGAGCACCGTTAGCGCGCGCCGGGCCGACGGGCGGGAGATCGCACCCGACGAGGTCGCCCAGGCTCTGAGTGACGCAAGGCCGACCCGAGCGGAAGAGATCGTCCTGCGCTCACCCGGCGGCGAGAGCCTGACCGTCCTGGTCAACGTCGCCCCCATCCACGGCGAGGACGGCGCGGTCGAGTCCGTCCTCGTCACCATGCAGGACATGACGCCGCTGGAGGACCTCGAGCGGCTGCGGGCCGAGTTCATGGGCCTGGTGAGCCACGAACTTCGCGCTCCGCTGAGCGCGATCAAGGGCAGTGCCGCCAGTGCGCTGGCCGCGTCCCCGATTCCCGACCCGGCCGAAGTCGAGCAGTACTTCCGCATCATCGACCAGCACGCGGACCACATGCGGGGACTGATCAGCGACCTGCTGGACGTGACGCGGATCGAGACCGGCACGTTGTCGGTCGCTCCCCGGGCTGAGGACCTCGACGTCATCGTGGATCAGGCCAGGAACACCTTTCTCAGCGGCGGCGGCCGCCATCCCGTACGGATCGACCTGCCGCCGGATCTCCCGCGCGTCATGGCGGATCGGCAGCGCCTCGTCCAAATCCTCGGCAACCTCCTCGACAACGCGGCCCGGCACTCCCCCGGAACCTCGCCCATCAGGCTGTCCGCCGCGCCCGAGGGGACCCACGTGGCCATCTCGGTCACGGACCAGGGAACGGGGATCGCCGCGGAGCGCCTGCCGCACCTCTTCCGCAAGTTCGCGCGCAGCGGCCGAGAGGAGAGTGCCCGGCGGCTCGGCGCGGGCCTCGGCCTGGCCATCTGCAAGGGGCTCATAGAAGCTCACGGCGGCCGTATCCGGGCTGACAGCGACGGACCCGACCTCGGCGCCCGCTTCACGTTCACGATCCCGGCGATCGAGGCGGCGAACGCCACTGCCGGAGCCGGCTCCGGTCGCAAGTCTCCCCGGCGCCGGCCCGGATCCAGGAGGCGGAGTGTCCTGGTCGTGGACGACGACCCGAAGGCCCTGACCTACGCCCGCCGCACTCTCGACGGTGCCGGCTACCGTCCGGTGCTGACCGGCAACGCCGCGGAGCTACACGACCTGCTCGAGAAACAGCAGCCGGATCTGGTGCTACTCGACCTCGTGCTGCCCGGGACCGACGGCATCGAACTGATGAAGACCGTTCCAGCGCTGGCCGACCGGCCGGTCATCTTCGTGTCCGGCTACGGCCGCGACGAGACGATCGCCCGGGCGCTCCAGGCCGGAGCGGCCGATTACATCGTCAAGCCGTTCTCGCCCACCGAACTGCTGGCTCGCATCCAGGTGGCCCTGCGCTCGCGAGGCGCCCCCACCGAGCCCTACCAGGCGGGGGATCTGGTCGTCGATGACGAACACCGCCGGGTGACGATGGCCGGCCGCGACGTCCCGCTGACCGCCACCGAGTACGACCTCCTGCGGACGCTGGCCGAGAACGCGGGACGGGTCTCCACCCACGACTACCTGCTGCGCCGGGTGTGGGGTTGGGACCACTCGGGCGATACCAGGCCGTTGCGCGCCTTCATCAAGAAACTCCGCCGCAAGCTGGGAGACGACGCGAAAGCGCCACGGTACATCTTCACGGAGCCGCGAGTCGGCTACCGGATGGCAGAGTCACGGAAAGGTCACCGTTCGGGGCGATCGGGTCACGGGAGGGTCACCCCGGCCTCCTAGCCTGACGGGGTTCTGCGGTTCGCGACCACAAGGAAAGAAACCACGGAGTCCGCCGGCGAGGTCCTGCGCACCTCTCTGGCCCGGAACACCCTGCTCGCGTACCGGGCGGGCTGGCAGCGTTTCGCCACGTACTGCGAGGCCAGAGGACAGGAACCAATGAACGCGGAACCGGCGGACGTTGCGGACTTCCTGGTCCGGCTCGCTTCGCGGCCGCGATCACCGAAGGCGACGACCAGGCCCGGGGAGCCCCTGGCGCCCGGCAGCATCCGGATCTGCCTGGCGGCGATCAACCGGAAGTTCAGGGAACGCGACATCGACTCGCCGGCACATCACCCGCGGGTCGCCGCCGTCCTGCAGGCACTGAGACGACGCTCGGCCGGACCGGGCCGCCAGGTAAGGGCGCTCCGCGAGCATGAGGTCGCCCGCATCCTCGAACACTGCGACCTGCTCGCCCGGCGCGAGCCCTATCACCTGATCGCGGCGCGCGACGCGGCGCTCATCGCGGTCGGCTTCGCCGGAGCGCTCCGCCGGTCCGAGATCCGTGGCCTCCGTATCGGAGACGTCGAGTTCCTCGGCGGCCCCGAGGAAACCGACGGCATGTACGTGAACATCCGCCGATCGAAGACGGACCAGTTCGGAACGGGCCAGAGAATTGCGATTCCGGACGGCAAACTGATCCGGCCGGTTTCACGGTTGCACGCCTGGCTGACCCTGTCGGGAATCGACGAAGGCCCGGTCTTCCAGACGATGCGCCGGGGCGGACGCCTCCAGGGCAGAGCGCTCGGCCGTTCGGACGTACCGCGCCTGGTGAAGCGATACGTCGGCTCGATCGGTCTGGATCCCGCCGAGTACTCGGGACACTCGCTGAGGGCCGGGTTCGTGACCAGCGCCGCCGCCCACCACGCCCGTCTCGACAAGATCATGGAGGTCACGCGGCACAAGAGCACCGACATGGTGCTCCGCTACATCCGCCAGGCCGACGCGTTCGAGGACCACGCCGGGGCCGGCTTTCTCTAGGACGAAATGGGGCCGCCCGCCCCTGTAGACGGAATGTCTGTGCACACGGCAGCGGATGAAGCCCTCCCCACAGCCGGGCGCATGGGACGGGCAGCCCCGGACTCTAGGGCCCCTCCGGGTCCCGCAGCGTCTCGACGATGCTGATGTCCTCCATGCAGGTCCAGACGAAGAGCGCCGAGCAGGCCACAGCGAACATGGCCAGAATGCCCGTGAACAGTGCGATCCACCGCAGGAGCCGTACGATCTGCTGCTGCTCCGGGTAGAGAAGGCTCATGGCGTCGATCCGCGCACAGGGAGCGCACACTTACTAGACGAGAGCGACCGTGTCGTGATGTTTGAGCGATCAATCGGGAACAGGGCATAATCGCGCCATCATGCCGAAGGACAATCCGGACGAGCTCCGGCAACGGATCGCAGCACTCGAGGACCGCCTCTCCGCGCTTCACGCCGCCGTGATGCGCGTCAGCGGCAGCCTGGACCTCGAGACCGTGCTTCAGGAGGTCGTCGACAGCGCCCGCGCCCTGACCGGAGCGCGCTACGGCGTGATCACCACCCAGAACGAAGCCGGCCGGATCCAGGACTTCGTCACTTCCGGCTTCACGCCCGAAGAACGCGCCGAGTTGATGGCGTGGTCCGATGGGCCTCGGCTGTTCGCTCACTTCCGGGACCTCCGGGCGCCTCTGAGGCTGGCAAACCTGCCGGCCTATGTCCGTGAACTCGGCTTCTCGTCGGATCTGATGCGCTCACAAACGCTTCAGTGCACGCCGCTGCTTCACCGCAACGTCTACGTCGGCAGCTTCTTCCTCGCGGAGAAGGAGGCCGGCCCGGAGTTCAAGGATAGCGACGAGGAGATTCTGGTCCTGTTCGCTTCCCAGGCGGCGACGGCCATGGCCAATGCAAGCGCCCACCGGGACGAACAGCGCGCAAGGGCCGATCTGGAAGCCCTCGTGGAGACGTCGCCGGTGGGTGTCGTCGTGTTCGACGGCCAGACCGGCAAGCCCGTCTCCATCAACCGGGAGGTTCGGCGGATCGTCGAGCACCTGCGAACACCGGGAGATTCCCCGGAAGAGCTGCTGGACGACGTGATCTGCCGCCGCGGCGACGGACGCGAAGTGACTCTGGCCGAGTTCCCGCTGGCGCAGCAGTGGACCGACCCCGAGACGGTGCGCGCCGAGGAGATGACGCTGTCCGTTCCCGATGGCCGCAGCGTCACGACGCTGGTCAACGCGACGCCGACCCGCTCGAAGGAGGGTGCCATCGAGTCGATGGTCGTCACGCTCCAGGACCTGACGCCCCTCGAGGAGCTCGACCGGTTGCGCGCCGAGTTTCTGAGCATGGTAAGTCACGAGCTCCGGGCACCCCTGATCTCGATCAAGGGCTCCACGGCCACCGTGCTGGGCGCCGCGCCGGCCCCCGATCCGGCCGAGATGCTGCAGTTCTTCCGGGTCATCGACGATCAGGCGAATCAGATGCGCAACCTGATCGCCGACCTGCTGGACCAGGGGCGTATCGCGGCGGGCACCCTCTCGGTCTCCGCCGAGCGCGCTGACGTGGCCGGCCTCATAGATCAGGCCAGGAGCACCTTCACCGCGGCCGGGAGCAGGCGCGCCTTGACCATCGACCTGCCCGAGGACTTGCCGTCCGTTCTGGCGGATCCGGGGCGCATCGTCCAGGTGCTCAACAATCTCCTGTCGAATGCGGCGCTTCACTCTCCCGACTCATCTCCGATTACGGTTTCCGCGTCGCTGGAGGACGACAACGTAGCCATCTCGGTTACCGACCGCGGCCACGGAGTGCCGCCGGAAGAGCTGCCTCAACTGTTCCGCAAGCACGGGAACGCGACCGGCGAGAAGGGAGTCAGCCACGGCCTCGGCCTCGCCATCTGCAAGGGACTCGTGGAGGCGCACGGCGGCCGCATCTGGGCGGAGAGCGGCGAAGGGGACCGTGGTACACGGTTCACGTTCACGCTTCCGGTGGCCGTCGAAGCCGGCGATGTCGCCCCGAGCGTTCTCTCGCGCCGACCTCGTTCCTCGAAGCGGAACGGAGCGACGCCCATCCTCGTTCTCGACGACGACCCGCAGACGCTGCGGCGCGTTCGGGATGCGCTTTCCGAGGCGGGCTACGCGGCGATACTGACCGGCGATCCCAACGAACTCCCCAAGCTCATCAGGACGCACAGACCTCGACTGGTCCTGCTCGATCTCGTACTGCCCGACACGGACGGTCTCGAGTTGATGGAGACCGTCCCTGAGCTGGAAGACGTGCCGGTCATCTTCATCTCCGTCTACGACAGGGACGAAACGATCGTCCGGGCGCTGGATGCGGGAGCCGCGGACTACATAGTCAAGCCCTTCTCTCCGTCGGAGCTGACCGCGAGAGTGCGGGCGGCGCTCCGTCGACAGGCCGAGCCCAAGCCGTTTCGCGCGGGCGACCTGTCCATCAACTACGAGGAGCGTGAGGTCACGATGGACGGGCGGTCCGTGGCACTCACCGTCACCGAGTTCGAGGTGCTCCGGGTGCTGTCCAGCCACGCCGGACGCGTCGTGACGTACGAATCGCTGCTGCGCCAGGCCTGGAGCAAGCGCGCCCGGAGCACCGAGGACCCGAAGCTCGTGCGCGCCATGGTGAAGAGCCTCCGCCGCAAGCTGGGCGACGATGCCGCCAACCCGGTCTACGTGCTCAACGAGCGCGGCGTCGGGTATCGGATGCCCCGCCCCGACCGGGACTGACATGGAAGCCGAAGTGGCGGAGGGGGTGGGATTCGAACCCACGGTGGACTGTTAATCCACGCCGGTTTTCAAGACCGGTGCTTTCGACCACTCAGCCACCCCTCCGGACGGCCGGCGAGACCGCAAGCGCCTAGCCTGACACGATCTCCTCCACCCCGCCGAGATAGGGCCGGAGCGCCTCGGGAATGCGGACGGAGCCCGACGCCGTCTGGTAGTTCTCCAGCAGCGCGACCAGCGTGCGGCCGACCGCGAGGCCGGAGCCGTTCAGGGTGTGGACGTGGCGAAGCGCGCCGCCGCCCCGGGGGCGATAGCGAGTGCGCACCCGCCGCGCCTGGAACGCCTCCGCGTTGCTGCACGACGAGATCTCCCGGTACGTCGCCTGGCCCGGCAGCCAAACTTCCAGGTCGTAGGTCTTGGCCATGGCGAAGCCCATGTCGCCCGTGCTCAGGCAGACGACCCGATAAGGCAGTTCGAGACGTTGCAGCACCTTCTCGGCGTGGGCCGTCAGTTGCTCCAGCGCTTCGTGGCTGGCCTCGGGCGTCGTCAACTGAACGAGTTCCACCTTCTGGAACTGGTGCAGGCGGATGAGCCCGCGGACATCACGGCCGTACGAACCCGCCTCTGCCCGGAAGCAGGGCGTGAGCGCGGCGTACCTGAGCGGCAACTCCTCCTCCTCGAGCACTTCGTCGGCATGCAGGTTGACCAGAGGCACTTCGCCGGTCGGGATGAGATAGCGCGCGTCCGGCTGGACGTGGAAGAGGTCCTCCTCGAACTTCGGGAGCTGGCCGCTGCCGAAGAGGCAGTCCCGCTTGACGAGAAACGGCGGGAGCACTTCGGTGTAGCCGTGCTCCTCGGCGTGAAGATCGAGCATGAAGGCGGCAAGCGCCCGTTCCAGGCGCGCGCCCAGGCCCATGTAGGTCACGAACCGGGCGCCGGCCAGCTTGGCGCCGCGCTCGAAGTCGAGAATCCCGAGTTCGGGGCCGATGTCCCAGTGGTTCCTGGGCTCGAAGTCGAACCGGGGCGGTTCGCCGACGACCCGCTCGACCCGGTTGGCCGACTCGTCGGCGCCCACCGGAACCGACTCGTGGGCGATGTTCGGCACCTGGAGTTCGGCCTCCGTCAACTCACCTTCGGCCTTCTCGACCGCCTCCTCCAGCTGGTCGATGCGGACCTTGAGCCCGGTCATCTCTAGAATCAGATGCTCGGTGTCTTCCTTCTTCGCCTCGCCCTGAGCTTTCAGCCTGCCGATCTCCTGGCCTGCCAGCCGCCGGCGATGCCGGAGTTCCTCGAGTTCGGTGAGCGCCTCGCGGCGTCGGCGATCGCTGGTCGTCCACTCGTCGACCAACGCGGGGTCGACGCCGCGCGCTTCGACCGCCGCGGCAACGCGCTCGGGTTCGCTTCTGAGCAGTTCTCGGGGCAACATGGCGGGGGCAGTCTTCCAACGTTCGTCCTCAAGGGCAAGGATCACCAGTCGATGACCGGAACCAGCAGATGACGAGATCCGGGACGCCCTCGAACCCCACCCTGGGCGACGCGACGCCATGGGCCGCTGCTTTGCCGCCCCTGCTGGCGGGATTCGCGATGTTCGCCCTGGCCGGCGTCGAGCGCGACGCCCAGGCGGCAGCGGAAGGTCACTACCTGGCCCTCGCGGCGACGACGGTGCTGCTGGCCGCGGCCGGCGTGGCCCGGCGACCCCTCGGCGCTCCGGCGCTGGCCCTGCCGGTCCTCGCGGTGGTCGCTTTCATCACGTTCCCGCCCGACGGCGCCGCGCGCGGCGCGGCGATGGGCGCCCTGCTCTGCCTCGGCCCGGCCGCGCTGCTGGTGGACGGCCTGGTTTCCCGGCGCGCCGAGCTGTTCGAGCCTCCCGGCTCGCTCGAACCGGCCCGCCTGTTGCGACTGGGCGTCCTGCTGGCGGCGGCGCTCATCGGGCTCAACCTGCTTCTGCGGCAGGGAGATCTGCTCGCAGGTTCGACGCCCAGGCTGCTGGTCGTCCTGGTCGCCATCCCGGCCGCGGCGGCCGTGGTCGTGCTGGTGCTGTTCGCACGCCTGGGGGCGCCGGCGCTGGCCGGGACGGCGGCTCTCCTGCTCGCGGCGGGAGGCGTTCGTTCGAACGTCGTCCTGGTGCTGGCGGCGGCTGCGTGCGCGGACGCCCTCGCTCGCGCCCTGGAGCAACGCTGGCCGGCGGTGGCGGGAGCAGCCGGCCTGGCGCTCGCGGCGGTCGTCGGTCTCGTCCTGGTGCGCGAACCCGCGTTCGGCGTACTCATCGCCGCCATGGCCGCGGCGATCGTCTGGCGCCGTTTCGCCTTCGCCATCGTCCTGGTCCTGGCGGGCGCCCTGACCGTGTGGCAACCGCTCGGGGCGGCCGCGCCCTGGCCCGACGTGCTCGCCGGCCTGCCTCTGGTGCTGATCGCGGCGCCGAGCCTGATCGGCCGCGGGAATCTGCAGACGGTGACCGCGGCCGTGCTGCTGGCCCTGGCCGGGCTGCGGTTCCTGCCGCCGCAGCAGGCGCTGCTGGCGAGCATCGCCCTGTGGACCGTGCTCTACGCGAAGCGGTCGGACGGCCTGTCCGCCGACGATCCGCCTCCTGTCGGTCCCTGGCACAGTCTCGCGCTCCGCGGCGACGCCGCCGTGTTCGGCTACTGCCTGCAGGGAGGTCTGCTCGCCTTCGCAACGCTGTCGGCTACCTATCCCTGGCTGCAGCCGGCCCATCTCGAGGATCGGCTGCGCGCATTCGGACTCGGCGGCGGGCTCGAGCACTGGTCCGCCCTGGCCGGCATCCTCCTGCTCGCCCACGGGTCCGCCTCGCTCGTCCGCAGAACGCCGGCGCCGCGGGTTCTGGTGCTCGCCCTGGCCGCCGTCCTGCTGACGACGGCGGCGCTCGGCGCATGGGACGCGTTCCAGCCGCGCCGGACGCTGCTCAGCTCGCCCCGCCAGGTGCTGACCGCGGACAACCCCCGCTGGACGGCGCCGGGCGGCGGCTGCGGAAAGCTGATCCTCGACACGGCGCTCGCGAACAGCGGCGGGGTCGCGGCCGGCCAGCCCGTGGGGCGTATCGGCGTCGGCGACGTCGCGGGCCCGGAAACCGCCATCCTCCGACACGGCGATCAAACCGGCGAGTGGTCCGCTCGTGCGAGCGGCGACATCGCCGGCCTGAAGCCCTGGCTGCACTGGGTAGCCGCAGGCGAAAGCGAACCGTTCTTCGGCACCCGCTACCGGACCGAAGTCGACCTGACGCCCTTCTGCGGCAAGGGCGACCTGGTCGTCGTCCGTGACCCCGAGCTGCCGGAACCGGTCGAACTGACGCTGTTCTTCGCCCTTCAACTCGGCAGACCCGGCGCTTGACCGAATCGCCCAGCCGAGCGGCAACGCCGACCCTGTCCTATGTCGTACCGACGATCGGCGTCCCGGAGCACCTGGCGAAGTGCCTGGCATCGATCTACGGCGACGGCGAACGCCTCGATGCGCCGCGGGAGCTGATCGTCGTCTGGCAGGCCCCGATCGCGGGGGCCG
Organism: Holophagales bacterium; assembly: GCA_009843505.1. Classification (GTDB taxonomy): domain Bacteria; phylum Acidobacteriota; class Thermoanaerobaculia; order Multivoradales; family Multivoraceae; genus Multivorans; species Multivorans azotirespirans. The sequence goes on from VYDI01000042.1 coordinate 15,722, forward strand.
CGGAGGGTTCAAAGGCCCTGCGCGAGCTGTGCCGGCGGCTCGCTGCGGCGCAGCCAGGAGCGATCGACGGGCCGGCCCGGATCATCGAGCTGCCCCGACCCGTCGGGTTCGCTCGCGCGGTGAACGACGGCATCGCGGCCAGCGGCGGTGACTGGGTCGCGCTGGTGAACGACGATGTCGTGCTGGAGGCGGGGTGGGCGCGGCGGTTGCTCGAAGCGGCCGGCGCCGTTTCACGGGTGGCCGCGGCGCAGGGGATCAATGTGATGGCTTGTGGCGGCGACGGCGAGGACGCGCGCATCGACGGTGCCGGCCTGGCCTGGAATCGGCGCTGGCAGGCGGTCCAGCTCGGCCGCGGGGAGGCTACACGCAGTGCCGGCCTGACGGCCGGCGCGTCTTCTGGCCGCCTTCGGCGGCAGCCGGCGGGGACGCCGGCGCACCCAGTGTGTGACGAGGTCTATGGCGTCTCCGCCACCGCGGCGATCTACCGCCGGGCCGCGCTCGTGGAAGTGAGCGGCGACGGCGACGCGCTCAGGCCGTTCGAGGAACGGCTCGACAGCTACTACGAGGACGTCGAGCTCGCGGACCGGCTGCACGGAGCCGGCTACCACGCGCTGCTGGCGCCGGCCGCGCGCGCGGTCCACACCGGAGCGTTGTCGAGCCGGAGTCCGCGGGCCGCCCGCCGCAGGACACGGCGGGTCTATGCGAACCGCCTGCTCGTCCTCGCGCGGCGCCTCGGCCGCGGCTTCTGGCCTCGCGTGCCCGTCGTCCTGGGGCGGGACGTCGTCGACGCGCTGAGGCGGCCGAAGACCGCGCCGATGCCGGGCGACCTCGAGCCGCCTGGCGTCGTCGACTTGGCGTGCGCATGGGGCCGGGCCGCCCGGCTACTGCCGCGGTTCGCTCACTTCGGCCCGGGGATCCGGCGATGAACGAACGCGTACCCAGCCTGACCGCGGTCGCGCCGCACTGGCACGACGAGGAGCACCTCGCCGTCCTGGTGCGGGAGTGGCCCGCCGACGCACGATTCGAACTGATCGTCGTCGACAACGGTTCGGACGGCGACCTGGTCGAGCTGACAACCGACCGATCCAACGTCCGGGTGCTGGATCCCGGCCGCAACCTGGGCTTCGGAGCGGCTGTGAACCGCGGTGCCGCGGAGGCCGGCGGCGACCTGATCCTCATGCTGAACACGGACGCCGCCCCGGAACCGGGGGCGCTGGACGTCCTGGTCGAGGGCATGGCGGACCACCCCGACGCCGCCGGCCTCGCGCCGCGGCTGCTTGGCGCGGACGACGCCGTCCAGGCGGCCTGGCAGCTTCGGCGGCTGCCGACTCTTCGGACCCTGGCCGGCTACTGCTGCTTCTTGGAGCCCGCACCGCTACCGGAGCCGGCGGCCGGCGCGCCCGTCGAACAGCCCGCGGCCTGCGCGCTGCTGCTCCGCCGGGCGGCGTTCGAGGGCGCGGGCGCCATGGACGAACGGTTCTGGCCCGCCTGGTTCGAGGACGTCGACCTGGCGCGGCGGCTGGCCGACCGGGGCGAACGGGTGCTCTACTGGCCGGAAGCGGTGTTCCGCCACGGGCTCGGCGCCTCGGTGCCGAGACTGGGCTACGGCGCCTTCCTCGCCGCGTACTACCGCAACCTGGACCGCTACGCGCGCAAGCACCACGGTGGCGGCGGCGCGGTGCTGTTGCGCGGCGTGCTGGTGGGCGCGGCGCTGGTTCGTATCGTGCTGCTGCCGCTTCGCTGTCCGCGGCGCGCTCGGGGTCGCGATGAGGCGCTGGTCGGGTTGTGGAGGCTGGCGGTAGCTGCTGTCAGTGGGTGGAGGGGGCGGTGAGTTCGGTAAGGAGCCGGCCTGACGGCCGGCGCGTGTCGAAGCCGCCTTCGGCGGCAGCCGGCGGGGACGCCGGCGCACCCAGTGTGGAGGCTCTGCGCGAGGCCGGCGGGGACGCCGGCGCACCCAGTGTGGGGCTGGCGATCTGCACGGTCACGTGGAACGATGCGGTAAATCTACCGCACCTCTTCGACGCTCTCGCGACGCTCCAGGGGCCAGCGTTCCGGCTGATCGTCGTCGACAACGCGAGTACCGACGGCACGGTGGAATGGCTGCGCGACTGTACCGAAGCGGCCGGCTTTCCGGTAGAGGTGATCGGTCTCGATGAGAACATCGGCTTCGCCGGCGGCCTGAACCGGGCCATCGAGAGCGCGTTCGCAAGCGACGCGCGGCCCGAGTGGGTGCTGAGCCTGAACGCCGACGCCTGGCCCGCGCCCGACTACCTGGAGCGGTTGATCGAGAGCGCGCGCCGGTTCACGAGCGAGGGGCGGCCGGTGGGCGCCGTGACCGGGCGGTTGGTGAGGGCGGAACCCCGGCGCACCGACGGGCGCACCGACGGACGCGTCATCGACGCCTGCGGCATGGCCCTGACGCGAAGCTGGCGGCACGTGGATCGCGGCTCGGACCAGGCCGACCACGGCCAGTACGGGGTCACCGAACGGGTGTTCGGCGGCACCGGCGCCGCGACCCTGTTCCTGAGCGCGGCGCTCCAGGACGTGGCGATCGACGGACGCGTCCTCGACGACGATTTCCACTCCTACCGGGAAGACGCCGAACTCTGTTTTCGCTTGCAGGAACGGGGCTGGCAGGTGCTTTACGAGCCCCGTGCGCACGCGGTTCACGGCCGCGTCAACCTCGCGCGGCGGCGGCGGCAGATGTCGCCGGAGGTCAACTTCCACTCCCTCAAGAACCGCTACCTGCTGCAGTACTACCACCGCAGCCTCGCCGATCTGCCGCGCACCTTCCTGGCGACCGCGATCCGCGAACTGAGCATCGTCACCTACGTCCTCCTTCGGGAACGGTCGTCGCTCGCCGCCTGGGGATGGCTGTGGCGCCACCGCCGCCGGCTGCGCGAGCGGCGCCGCCTGATCCGGTCCCGCCGCCTCGTCCCCACCCGCGCGACCGCACGCTGGTTCGGGCGCACCGCGCTGCCCGCGGACCCGAAGCGGCCGAGGATCCTGATGCTCGGAAGCCGCGGCATCCCGGCCAACTACAGCGGCTACGAGACGATGATCGAGGCGCTGGCGCCCCGGCTTGCCGAGCGCGGCTGGCGGGTGACCGTGTACTGCCGCTCCCACTACGTCGACCCGCGACTCCGCTCCCATCGCGGCGTGGAACTCGTCGTCCTTCCCACGCTCAGGACGAAGTACGGCGACACGCCCGTGCACACCCTGCTCTCCTGCCTTCACGCGACGCTGTTCGCCCGAGGCGCACGATCCGCCCTGGTCGTCAACGGCGCCAATGCGGTATTTCTACCGCTCCTGTGGCCGCGGCGCATTCGCACCGCCCTGCACGTCGACGGCATCGAGAAGCGACGGGCCAAGTGGGGCTGGCCGGGGCGCCTGGTCTACGCCGTCTCCGAGCGGCTTGCCTGCCTGCTGCCCGGCGTGACGGTGACCGACGCGAACGTGATCGCCGCTCACTACCGTGCCCGCTACCGGCGCGACTCGACGATGATCCGCTACGGCGTCGAACCCGAACCGCTCCCAGACCATCCGATCCTCGAAGAACTGTGCCTCGAACCCCGGCGCTACTTCCTCTATGTCAGCCGGTTCGAGCCGGAGAACAACCCGCACCGCGTGGTCGCGGCATACCGGAGCGTAGGCGGCGACCTGCCGCTGGTGATGGTCGGCGACGCGCCCTACGCCACCGACTTCATCGCCGAGATGAAACACGGCGCCGACCCGCGGGTACGGTTCCCGGGAACGGTGTTCGGCGATGGCTACCGGGGCCTGCTGTCGTCCGCCCTGGCGACGGTCCACGCCACCGAGGTCGGCGGCACCCACCCGGCACTGGTCGAGGCAATGGGCTACGGCAACTGCGTGCTGGTCAACGACGAACCGGCCAACCGCGAGACGGCGGGCGACGCCGGCGTCTACTTCGACGTCGAGGACCAGGCCTCGCTGGTCGCCGCCTTCGAGTTCGCGCGCGCCGACGTGGCGCGGGCGCGAGACCACGGCGAGCGAGCGGCGCGCCGCGCGGCCGAGGAGTACAACTGGGACCTCGTGGCGGACCAGTACGAGGAGCTCTTCCGCGGCCTCGCGAACCGCTAGGAGGGCGGCAGAAGGTCCAGAGGCCGGCACTTCGCGCCGGATGCCGGCGGGAACCCGTGTGGCGCGATCCGCGCCACACGCGTCACAGTCCGTGCGCCCGTCATCGGGCGCACGGATGACACGCCGGCGCACCCAGTTCCGCCGCGTTAGACTCCCGGCCGAGCCGGAGTCATGCTCAAGCAGCGCGTTCGCCTACAGACGGCCCTGATCCTGGCCCTCGACCTCTCCCTGGTCGCGGCAGCCTTCTTCCTCGCCTACTGGATCCGCAGCGGCCTCTTCCCGCTCGTGCTGCCGGGGCTCTACCCGCAGCCGCTCTATCCGCTGGGCGACCACCTGCCTCTGCTGCCGCTGGCCCTCCTGACGTGGGGGGCGCCGCTCGTCTTAACGCGGCGCTACCGCTCGCACCGTACGGCCGATCTGAAGACCGAGGCGACCGCGATCCTCAAGGTCGCGGCGATCGCCACGCTCCTCACGCTGTTCGCCGTCTTCGTCCTGCGGCTCGACCAGCTCCTGATCCAGGACAGCCTCAGCAGAACCTGGCTGCTCCTGTTCACCGGTCTCGCCTTCCTGCTGCTGCTGGCGGACAAGATCGCGCTGCGTCTGGTCTCGCGCGACATGCGGCGGCATGGACTGAACCAGCGGACGGTGCTCATCGCCGGCGCGCCTGAAGCCGCGGCGCAGCTCGCGGAATCGATCGAGGACCACCCCCACTGGGGCCTCCGGATCATCGGTCTGGTCCACACCGATGGCAGCCGCTCCGAAGACACTCCCGCGGAGGTGCTGGGCAGCATGGACGACGTGCTGCGCATCGTCTCGGAACACGTGGTGGACGACGTTTTCTTCACCGTCACGCCCCACGACCTGCCCGCGCTCAAGGACATCATCGACGGGCTGCAGGAACAGGGAATTCGAACCCGCATCGCGCTCGATCTGCTGCCGCCGGCTCACAGCACGGTCGACCTCGAGTACCTGGACGGGCGACCGGTCGTCACCCTGTCGCCGGCGCCCTCGAACTTTCTCCTGTTGCTGTTCAAGCGCGCCTACGACTTCAGCCTCGGCGCCGCCCTCCTGATCGTCAGCCTGCCGGTGATGCTGATCCTGGCGCTCCTGATCAAGGTGACCTCGTCCGGTTCCGTGCTCTACCGGCAGACCCGTTGCGGCCTGAACGGCCGCCGCTTCACGATGTACAAGCTCCGTACGATGGTCGCGGACGCCGACCAGAGGAAACGCGAGCTGGAGCACCTGAACACGATGGACGGTCCCGCGTTCAAGGTGCGGAGCGACCCGAGGATCACGCCGCTCGGCCACTACCTGCGCAAGTTCAGCCTGGATGAGCTGCCGCAGTTCTGGAACGTGGTGCGGGGCGACATGAGCCTGGTCGGCCCAAGACCGCTCGAGGAGAAGGAGCCCTACACCCGGCGGCAGCGGCGGCGGCTCTCGATGAAGCCCGGCATCACCTGCCTGTGGCAGATCAGCGGCCGAAGCGATCTCGACTTCGACCGCTGGATGGAACTCGACCTCGAGTACATCGATACGTGGTCACCGCGGCTGGACTTCGTCATTCTGCTGAAGACCATTCCGGCCGTGCTCAGCCGGCGGGGGGCGTCATAGTCAGGTGACGACGGGCAGGGCGCCCTTGCCGGGGCGCCGGCCGCGGTAGTTATCGTCTTCGTAGGCGAGGCAGCAGAGCAGGCGGCCGCACTGGCCGGAGATCTTCGACGGGTTCAGGCTGAGCCCCTGGCGCTTCGCCATCTGGATCGAGATGGGCCGGAAGCCGTCGAGCCAGGTCGAGCAGCAGAGCGTTCGACCGCAGATGCCGACGCCGCCCAGGAGGCGCGCCTCGTCGCGCGGCCCGACGTGGACGAGACGGACCCTGGTCTTGAAGCGGGACTTCAGGTCCCTCAGCAACTGCCGGAAGTCGACGCGGCGGTCGGCCGTGAAGTAGAAGGTCGCGTTGCGGCCGTCCAGACTGAAGTCGACCCGCGACACCTTCATCTGGAGGCGAAGCGCGCGGGCCCGCTCCCGGCAGAACGCCTTGCCGCGCACCTCGTTCGCGAGTTGCTTCTCCCTGGACGCGCGGTCGGCGTCGTCGGCCCGGCGGATGACCGACCGCGCGCTCGACTTCTGGCACGGCTTGAACACCGGCATCGGCGACTTCTCGACCCGGCCGAACGCGGGGCCCGGCTTCATCGACACGATGACTTCGTCACCGCGGGCGAGCAGTTCGCCGCCCGTGCTGCAAAGCGTCAGGTTCGTCTCCTCGCCGAAGCGGACGCCGACGAACGTGTCCTCCGTGGCGGTCGACTGACCGGCGAAGCTGCAGCCGTTGCAGCTCATCCCGGAGGCCCCGTCCCGGCGTCACTGTCGAGCACCCGGCGTCCGATGTCCGACCGCATCGCCTTCGACGGCCAGCGAATGCGCGCGGCCGCGCCGTAGGCCCGTTCGAGCGCCTGCCCGAGGTCGTCCCCCACCGCGCAGACGTTGAGGACGCGTCCGCCCGTCGCGATCACGGCACCACCGTTGCGGCCGGTGCCGGCGTGGAAGACGACGACGCCCTCACAGGCGCGGGCGTCCTCGATGCCCTGGATCGGGTCTCCCGACGCCGCCTTCCCGGGGTAACCCCGGTTGGCCAGCACGAGACACGCGGAGGCGCCGGCGCGGAAGGCCAGTTCCGAGCGTCCGAAGTCGCCGCCGGCGCCGGCAAGGAAAAGGTCGACGGGGTCCTCGTCGAGGCGCAGCAGCAGCGCCTGAGCCTCGGGATCGCCGAGCCGGACGTTGAACTCGAGCACCTGCGGCCCGTCCGGGCTCATCATCAGGCCGGCGTAGAGGACGCCCGAGAACGGCGTACCGTCCGCCGCCATGCCGGCCACGGTGCGCTCCATCACCTCCCGCATGATCCGCTCGACCTCGCCGTCCGAGACGACTCCCGCCGGGCTGTGGGCGCCCATGCCGCCGGTGTTGGGCCCGGAGTCGCCGTCGCCGATCCGCTTGTAGTCCTTGGACGTCGCGAGCGGCAGCACCCGGCGACCGTCGCAGAAGCCGATGAAGGAGACCTCCTCGCCAGGCACGAAGGGCTCGATCAGGATGCGGGCGCCGGCGTCGCCGAACCGCCGCTCCACGAAGAACTCGTCCAGCGCGGCCTGGAGCTCCGCCGGCGTCGAGACGATCAGCACGCCCTTGCCCGCGGCCAGACCGTCCGCCTTGAGCACCGCCGGCAGCCCGAAGCCCTCGGCCGCCTGCCGTGCGGTCTCGCGGTCGCCGGTGACTTCGAAATCGCAGGTCGGGACTCGGTGTCGGCGCATGAACTCCTTGGCGAAGACCTTGGAGCTCTCAAGGCGCGCCGCCGCCCGGGTGGGGCCGAAGATCGGCAGGCCGCGCTCCCTGAAGGCGTCGACCACGCCGAGCGAGAGCGGCACCTCGGGGCCGACCACGGTGAGGTCGATCCCGCGTTCGGCGGCGAACCGGGCCAGGCCGTCGACGTCCGTGACGTCGAGCGGCACGCTCTCACCGCATTCCTCGGTGCCCGGACTGCCGGGCGCGCAGTAGATCTCGGTCTCCGGCGAGCGTTCGCGGATGATCCAGCACAGGGCGTGTTCGCGGCCGCCGTTGCCGATGACCAGGACTCTCAGGGCGCCGCCTCCATGATCGCGGCCTCGACCTCCTCGATCATCGCGTCCGGCGTGGAGGCGCCGGCGGTGACGCCGACCGTGCGGCAGTCCTCGAACCAGGTTCGCCGCAGGTCGGCCGAGTCATGGACGAGGTGGCTCCTGGGCTCGATCTCCCGGCAGATCTCCCACAGGTGACGCGTGTTCGCGCTGTGCCGGCCGCCGACGACGACGATGCAGTCGACCTCCGGGTCGGCCGCCAGGGCGCGCGCCGCGTCCTGGTTCTCCTTCGTCGCGTAGCAGATGGTGTCCGCGCGCCCCGCCTGCGCCGCGCGCGCCTCGATCGCCCGAGCCACCTGCTCGTACTCCTCGCTGTTCAGCGTGGTCTGGTAGAAGATCTTGACCTTCGGGTGGCGCTCGAAATCGATCCGGGCGACATCGGCTTCCGTCAGCACGACGTCGTACGCCTGCGGATCGAGATCCCGGGTGTAGCCGATCACCTCGCGGTGCCGCCGGTCGCCGATGAACACGAGGTGGTAGCCCGCCTCCAGCGCCTGCCGGGCCTCTTCGTGGACGTCGTAGACGAACGGACACGTCGTGTCGACGACCAGGAGGCCCCGTTCCAGCGCCCGCCGGTGAAACGAGGGCGGCACGCCGTGGGCGGAGAAGACGATCGTCCCGTTCTCGACGCTGTCGAGCGCGTCCGCCGTGCCGAAGCCGAGCTGCACGAGGTCGGAGACGACCCGCTCGTTGTGGACCAGTTGACCGAGGATCTGCCCGCGCCGTCCGTCGGCGGCCAGTTTCCGCACCGTGCGATCGGCGATCCGCACACCTGCGCAGAATCCGTACTTCTCGGCGCGCCTAAGGGTCAGAGGACCCGTCATCCCTCACTTCCGTCTGTCTATACGAACCGACCGACCACCCGGTCGGAGAACCGCGATCCTAACAGCGTGTGGAGAGTTCCCCACACTGGGTGCGCCGGCGTCCCCGCCGGCTGCCGCCGGCAGGCGGCCCAGGTAACGCGCCGGCCGGAAGCCGGATCCACTGCCTACGGCTTCGTGTACTCGAACCGCGCCGCCGAATTGTCCGGCGTCGCGCCCGGTTCGATCGTCACTTCGACCCATTCCTCGCCGCGGCGGAAGGTCATCGACTCTCCGAGCGTCGCCCGCCAGCCCGCGGCCTGCGCCTCGCGCAGCAGCCATTCCCGGGCGTCGGGCGCACCCAACGGCAGGAGCAGGCCGACGTACTCCGCCGTAGCGGGCTCGCCTTCTTCCGCCGCCACGTCGCCGAAGTCGACCACCGTGGAAGCGTCCGGAACGGGGAAGCCGTCCGGGAAGGCGCCGGGGATGCGGCCACCCAGCTCCGCCTCCGGCGCCCGTTGCTCCCGCACGTCGTCGTCCGGTCTGAGAATCGAGTCCGCCGGCTGCCCCACCACCACCGTGTCCAGGTCGTTCTCGTCGAGGGCGGGACGATCCGAAGGCACCGCGCAGGCCCAGCCGGCCGCGAGCGCGACGGGAGCAACGCAGGCAGGCGCGAACCGCGCGACGCGGGAGCCGGTCAGCAACGGCGAGTTTCCGGCGTTCTCGGGCGGCTCAGTCGGCGATGACGTGCAGCGGCCGGCCAGTCGACGTCGAGAGCCGCTCGGGCGGCAGGTCGTGCGGAATCTCGATCTTGCACTCGCAGACTTCCTGCTGGCGCGCGGCCAGGTCGGCGAGGCTGTAGTTGCACAGGATGGTCTCGACCGCCTCCTTCACGCTGAGGAAGACCTCGCGGATCGCGCAGTGCTTCGGCCCCACGCCGATCGTGCAGGGCTGGGCGAGAATGTGGTCGATCGAGGTCGTGTGTCCCTCCAGCGCGACCAGGATGTCGTGCATCGAGATCTTCTCGGCCGGCCGGCCCAGCAGGTGGCCGCCCTGAGGACCGCGGTTCGAGCGGATCAGGTGGTCGCGGGCAAGGGCCGCCAGTATCTGGCGCAGGTAGGGCTCCGGAATCCCCTGGTTGACGGCGATCTCGTGGCTGGGCACGGGACCGCCGTCCGCGTGCATCGCCACGTACAGCATGGCGCGAATGCCGTACTCACCCTTGGTGGAGATCTTCATTGCGCACGCCTCGGCATCAGGCAGTGTAGCAGCGCCTGGAGGCGCCGACCGCCCCCGACGAGCTGGCTGCTCGGCTACGACGCCTCCCGGACGCATGCCTCGCGAAAAGCGGACGAGTCAGTGAACACCTCCGGCTCACCCGCCGCCTTCACGTAGCGGCGTTCCGCTCCGCTCCTCATGTCGCGCACGACCAGATCGAGCCCCACGTCGGTCGCGGAAGCTGCCGACACCCAGTGATGACCGTTGACATCGCAGCCGTCGAGCACCTTGACCAGGACCTCCAGGTTCTCCGGCGCGAAGAAGAAGAACAGGCCGGTCTCCTCGGTCCCCGCGTCGGAGACGCGTGCGGCGTCGCCGGCGCCGTCCGGTGGGGACCAGTCGAGCGTCACGCGATAGCGGCCGCCCTGCAGGCACAGCGCTGTCGGCGACGGCTTGCACAGATCTGCCGGCCGCCCTGCCTCACGGCTCCTTATCGACACGACCTGCAGTCTCCAGCGGCTCTCCCGCTCTTCCCGCATGCGCAGCCTCGTCTCGTCGAAGCGCGCGAGGACCCAGTCGTGGTCGGCGGCGTCGAACGGCATCCACAGATCGGGAGCGGCCTGAATCGCATACGCCCCGCGGGACAGCGCCTCTTCCTCGCTGCTCGCCGAGGGAAGCACCATGAGGTTCACGCCGCGCTCCTCCAGCACGTACCCCGGCGGCGGTCTCCGGTCGTGCGCCATCAATCGCTCGCTGTTGGGCCAAGCAACCGGGGTGCGCGCCACGACCGGGTCCACCAGGCCATGCCCGTCCACCACTCTCAGGTCCGGCAGGAAGTAGGACTGGATGCCCAGAGCGCCCGTCGCGGTCAAGGCGTCCTCCGGAAACGCTCCCCGCTCCATACTCCCGTAGTCGGCCCAGTCCTCCAGTTTGAGCTTCGCGGCCTCCCGGTGCTCTGCGAAGCGCAGTCCCACGGATTGCCTCGTCATTCGCCAACGAAGATCGTTGGAAATCGACGCGAGAGCCTCCATGCCGGGCGCCGCGAGCAACCAGCCTCCGTTCTCCTGGTCCACTTCCGGGTGGAACCGCTCCTGGTAGTTCTCGACAGCCGCACCCTGGAGCAGGAGATCGCCCTGCAGCGCGCCGGCGTAGAACAGAGTCGGCATGAACAGGACGACGGCGCAGGCTCGGGGACCAGGTGCCGGCAACCCGGACCGCGCGGACAGAGTTCGCCGCAACAGAGCCGACGCCGCGGAACCCAGGCCCACGATCCCCGCAGCCGCCGGAACCGCCAGCAGCGGCCAGTAGAAGTCCAGGGGCCGGTACTCGAAGTAGTCCCCGCCGATCCTGAACACATAGGCCATGTGCGGGACGATGCAAACGAGCGGCAGGACGAGGCGGAGCTCGCCGCACTCCCGCCACGCCCGTCGCACAGCCAGAACCGCGAGCGGCATCAGCAGATAGAGCCCGGTCTCGATCGTCGCGGCCCACAGGTAGTTGAAGCCGGACTCGTACCAGGGCCGAACGTGCTTGGCGTAGTACGTGTTCGGCAGCCACTCGCCGTAGTAGCCGTACCGGAACAGGAACTGCGCCCCGACGAGCGTGACGAACGGCAGCACCAGCCGACACAACTCCCGGACATCGACGCGCAACTGCCTGGCGGCGACGATCCGCTGTGCCACGAACCAGCCGAAGCAGCAGACCGCGATCAACAGGCCCTCCGGCCGCGTGCACGCGGCGGCCGCAAGGCTGAGCGAAGCGGTCAGCAGCCCCCGCCGACTGTCGGCATTCACGCTCAGGCACACGACTGCCAGCACGACGAAGAACGTGAACTGCCGCGTCTCCAATCCGCCGCCAGAGGTCCACACGGCGAAGGTGGCGCTGGTGCACAAGAGGCCGAGCGCCATCCACGCCACGAGCCCGCGCCGCCGGAGTCCGGGAAGCGATGCCACCGACCAGACAACCGCCCCAAGCGTGCCGATCGTGCAGAGCACCGACAGCCAGGGCGCGACGTTCTCCGGGCGAAGCCCGAAGACCTTCCAGAGCGCCGCCAGCTCGAGCACCCACAGGAAGTTGGTGTAACCCTCCACCCGCTCTCCGGGATTGAAGACGAGGCCGTGGCCCTCCACCAGGTTGCGGGCGTAGCGAAAGCTGATGAAGGCGTCGTCGCACAGGAACCAGGCCAGTGACGCCAGCCAGGTCAGCACGACCAGCCAGGGCAGGTGGACGCCAAGAAGAGCAAGTCTCCGCGCCATTTCGCACACACTTTGGCCGAGTGCGTCAGCGGCCGTACCGTTCAGGGCGTGACGCGGTCCCTAGTCCCCGCTACGAGGCCCAAGCCCCTTTGGTCAGTTCGTCTGTCTGGTCTTCTCGAGAAGGGGCAGAGTAAGGCCATTCGGCCAAGTAACCTCGATAGCGGAGGAACCGCGCCGAGGCGCTTCAACAACAACGTCGGTGTGGTCGAACCGGAACTCGATCCTGAGACGATCATCCGTGTAGTGCACGAGGGAACGGAGTTCCGGCGCTTCGGTTCCAGCCGCCTGGACCGTTCGCCACACCGGACCTTCGTCCAGAGGAAGGAGCGCATACCGCTCGCCGCTTCTGGCATCGTGGTAAACGACGGCGAAGAGCTCGTCACCGACCGACTCGATCACACCCCACCTGATGTTGGGCCCCCCGGCGCTGAAGAGCGGTCGGGCCCCGGTCGTCGGGAGTGCTCGCGAATCCACAAGCTGGTTGCCGGTTCTCGCATCGATCAGTTCGACCCAAAAGTCGCCAAGCCCCCCGTGGTCAGGCAGTGGAAGCACACCGTCCACATGCGCGTAGTGATAACGAGCTACCAGCGTTTCGCCGTAGCGGGTTTCGGTCGGATAGCCGTCTTCGTTCGTGACCATCTCGACAATCCGACCTAAAGCATCGTACGAGGCAACGGCAGGAAAGGCCACGCAGTGGCAACTCCGGTCGAGCCATGCGGTCTCTGTGAGGCTGTCGTGACGTACTCCCCCCCGGCTATCCGAAATCCGCAGCCGGTCCTCGCCCAAGCGTACAGACTCGACCTCCATCTCTTGGTGGAGCAGCCGGAAGATCGTACGAGTAGACCCGTTGTAGCGCTCCTTCCAGTGGTGCCCCCAGGGATGACCGGGACCTGAAGCGATCTCTCCGACTGAGCGCGGGCGACCTCGATACAGATCCAGCTCCGTCCGACGCGACGCTCCGGGCAACGGTGGTAAGCGGGAGAGGAACCCGTCCATTCTTTCTCGGCTCATGTTGCGGGCGCGAGCCAACGGAACACTCTCGCTTCCATCGGACAAGGGCCGGCCAAAGGCCCGGTGCTCCGTCACGCTTCTGCCGTCCGGGTAGCGCGTCACCTCTCTCTCGACATTGCCGTACTCGTCGAAGAAGCTGTCGCGCGTGAACGGGCTGGCCCCAACACCCATACCCGACGCCGAAAAGCGCTTGACCAGAACGCCGTCATCATCCCGGAATCTGATGATGCTGCCGTACTCACTGCTGGAGACGGTCTCCATCTCCGTCTGAGCGGACAAAGGTCTCGATGGCAGAAGCACTACCCCGATGGTCGCAAGAGTGCTGGCCAGTGCATTAGTGGTCCGTTTCGACATTCTGATTCTCTCCTTGTCTGCCGGAGCTAGAGGCTCAGTCTAGCGCTTTCGAGGCGGCGCTCACGGGCATGCATTCATCACTGCTCGATGGAAGGGGCCTGGGCCGCCAAACTCGGGATGGTCCTTACCCGCGATATGCAGCATCTCGTGAAGCACTGCGTCGGCTCTCTTGGCATTCGAGCCGTTGTAAAAGGGAGAACAAGTGAATATTGTGTTGCGGCCGCCAACTTCAGCGTAAGTAATCCAGGTGGGGTTGTTAGCGCAGTAGTTCGGAGAGGGATCGCTGCTATCGAAAGACACGTTGGCCAGAGCCCCGACGATGTCTGGCTGTCCGTGCTGGTCAAAGAAATCCCTGCAAGTCTGATTCCGTGCTCGCGTGGTGGCGTCCGCCCTAGCCGTACTCTCCTTCTGAGCTGGAGTCGGTGACGTTGTTGGTGGCGGCTGCGGTGTTGGCGGCTGCGAAGGGGGCGGCTGCGGCGGATGGATGACAATCACGACGGGTGGTAGAGGGCTCGGCGTGCTCGTCACGTCGATCTTGTCCTTGAAGACGACGATGCCGTCCACGCACTCCTGATCTGCGGGCAGTTCCGTGTCGCCATCGCAACTCAGCACCTCGGGTCCGCCGCCGCCGAAGGCCGCGGTCGACGACTGGGGCACGACGTACCGGTGACAGGAGCCGTCGAAAGCGAAGTGGCCGACGGGGCAATTGACCATAGCGGTGATCGTCCAGTTGCCCGTTCCTCCAAGGTAAGGGTACACCTGAACGCTGTGCGACCCGGCCGCAAGTGTGCCGCTCCAGTCGTCGTCCCTCGTTCCCCAGCGATTCGTGCAGTAGGAGCCATTGACGGAACAGTCGATGTCCCGGTTCATGCCGGTGAGCGAGATGCTCACGGCCTGGCTCGACGTCAACGAGAACGAATAGGTCCGCCTGGAGCTGTCCGTCTCGGCCGCGTACACGAGCCCCACTCGCGTTTCCAGCGTGCGCTGTACGGGTGACGGCGTTGACGGCGGCGGGTCAGACGGCGGCGGGTCAGACGGCGGCGGGTCGGACGGCGGCGGGTCGGACGGCGGCGGGTCGGACGGCAGCGAGGTGGCCGTACCCCTGACGCCCAGCGTCCAGCTACCGGTGCCGCCGCGGTACGGATACACGGTGACGGTGTGCGTCCCGGCGCTGAGCGTGCCGCTCCAGGAATCGTCGCTCGTTCCCCAGCGGTTCGTGCAGTAGTAGCCATTGACCCGGCAGTCGATGTCACGGTCCATGCCCGTCAGGTTCACGGTGACCTGGTCGCTCGACTCCAGCCTGAACCGGTACTCCTTCTGCCCTGAGCCGGTTTCCGACACAGTGAACGGCAACGTGTGGAGCCTCACTGCATCAACCGGCGCGTTCGGAGGATCGGCCGGCCGCGGCGGAGGCCCCGGAGGGGAAACCGGGCGCGACGTGGGTGGCGGAGCGGTGACCGTCGTCGTGAAGGTCACGGAAGCCGTCGCGCCGGCGCCGTCCCTGACGCTGTACGTCGCCGTGTAGTCGGTGTCGACGGTCACGGTCGGAAGCGTGCCGCTGGCGCGGCGCGTCCCCGCCGAAAACGAGACCCCCGGCGGCATGCCGGACACGCTGTAGCTGTACGGCGGCGCGCCTCCCGTTGCCGCGGGGAAGACGGTGTCGACCGAGCCGCCGGACGGCAGGGTGAAGTCCGAGATCGCCGGCAGCGACAGGGAGGACGGTGGCGGAAGGGGTGGCGGAGGTGGCGGCGAAGGTGGCGGCGGAGGCGCGGGCGGCGGCACGACCGTGGCGCTGAAGCTGACGGAGGCAGAAGAGCGCGCGCCGTCCGTCACGCTGTAGGTGACCCAGTACGTCGTCTCCGACGCGACCGTGGGCAGCGTGCCGGAGGCGCCCCGAGTGGAGGCAAAGAAGCTGATCCCCGGAGGCAGGCCGGACACGCCGTAGGAGTAAGGGGCGGCGCCGCCGCGCGTTTCGCCGACGCTGAGGATCCGCGCGGACGTCTGACGGCCCGCACCCTCCGCGCCCTGAAGAGGCAACACGCCGAGCGAGGGCGCGGTCAGGTGGACGGCCTGAGACGGAAGGATGTCGACGCGGCCGCCCGCCTCGCGGCGGCAGAGGGCACGTTGCTCGGCCTGCGCGACGCCGCGCTGCTGCGCCTCGGCAGCGACGCCTTTCTGAGGATCAGCGAACTCGGAGCCGTCTACGTGGAGCACCTGGTGACCGGTAGGGACGGGAGTGGCTGTCTCAGGCTGCCCCGGAGCAAGACGGACCAGGAGGGAGAGGGCGAGACGCTCTACGTCTGTCGTGCGACGATGGCCGCCATCGGCGCCTGGCGTGAGGCGTCGGGAGTCTCTTCAGGACCGCTATTCCGCGCCGTCTCCCGGGACGGCACGCGCGTCGGCGCGACGGCGCTGAGCGAGAGCGCCGTGCGCCAGGTCATCCGGCGGCGCGCCCGGGCCGCGGGCATCGAGGGCAGAATGAGCGGACACTCGCTCCGCATCGGGAGCGCTCAGTCGCTCGTCGGCAGAGGCGCCTCCACCGCCGAACTCATGCAGGCGGGCAGATGGAACGATCCCAAGACTGCAACCCGCTATGCCGCCAACGAACTCGCCGCAAACGGCGCCGTCGCACGGTACTTCGAAGACAGCGACGAGTAGGAGCCGGCCTTTCGGCCGGCGCGTTTCATGGGCCGCCTGCGGCGGCCAGCCGGCGGGAACGCCGGCGCACCCGGTGTGTAACTACCGGGGCACGTAGTCCAGCACCTCTTCGAGCGAGCCGATGTCGCCGTGCGCCGCATCCAGCCACAGCGCCTTGAGGCCGGCCGCCAGCGCGCCTTCGCGGTCCTCGATCTTCGCGTCGCCGACGTGAAGCACGGAGGCCGGCTCAAGCGCCAGTTCCTGGCAGGCGGCCAGGAAGATCGGTTCGGCCGGTTTCGCCGACCCGACTTCCTCGGAGCAGACCACGGCGTCGAGGTAGCGCCCTAGTCCGAGATTGGCCAGCACCCGCGGCAAGCGTCGGTCCCAGTTGCTGGTTACCGCGACTCGCAGGCCCCGGCGACGCAGTTTCGTGAGCACCTCCCGGCAGCCGGGCCGGAGTTCCCAGGCGTCGGCGCGCTCGAAGCGGGCGAAGAGCTCCGCCGTGGCGAAGGGTCCCGGCGCTTCCCGGTCGAGCAGGAGACACATGCGGTCCAGAAGATCGCCCCAGAAACCGCGAGCCCCGTTCGGATGGCTGTTGTACCGGTCCTCCCCGCGGGCGAGGCGGCACTCGAACTCCTTCCAGGCCGTGAGGAAGCCCCGCTCGATGTCGGCGGCGGAGAGTTCGAGGCCGTGGCGGGCGAGGACTTCGGCGTAGATCTCGCCCCGCCGCGGGCAGGCGATCAGCGTTCCGGTCGCGTCGAGCGAGACGCCGCGAATCGGCGGCGGACCGTCGCGACCCGCGACGACCGGACTCTCTCGTCCGCCCCCGGTCAAGAGAAACCGTACCGGCGGGCGTAGAAGTAGAAGGCCGTGACGACGAGGGAGTGGCTGATCTCGCCGCTGGCGATGAGTTCGGGAACCTCGAGAAGCGGCACGAGAACCACCTCGAGTTCCTCGCTTCCGTCGCCGATCGGGTCGCCGGTGTGGACCAGGTCGCGGGCCAGCCAAAGGGAGCAGACGTTGTCGAGAATCGCGGGGTTCGGTTCGACCTCGCCGAGCCGCTCGACCGTTCCCGCCCGGTACCCGGTCTCCTCGTGGAGTTCCCGCGCCGCGGCTACTCCCCCGTCCTCGCCCGGCTCGACGATGCCGCCGGGGATCTCGAGCGACTCGGCGGCGCGGCCGAAACGCCACTGGCGGACGAACACGACCGTCGCTCCCTTCCCCTCCGCTCCGGGCTCGGCCTCGATCAGCGGGATCACGTTGACCCAGTCCGCGGACCGCAGGACCACCGCCTGACGCCGGTCCGCGCCGGCGCGCAGCTCCTGCGCCTCGAGCTGCAGGAGCGGGTGGTCGAACTCGGTGCGGGCCGCCTCGACCTGCCAGGGACGGACCTTCATCCGGAGCTCAATCCCCTAGTCCTCCCGCTCGAAGGGCGGACGGAGGTACTCGAAGCGCAGGACGCGGACGGCCCGGCCGCTGAAGAAGATGAGGACGGCGACGCCGGCGCCGCTCGACAGCGCCATCAGCCAACTGAACTCCCGCCAGAGCATGACGATCGCGATCGTGAGCCCGCCCATCACGACGGCCGCCACGAGCAGCCGGAAGGCGGTCCGGTCGAACGTCGGCGGCCGGATGGCCGGCGAGGCGTCGTCTGGGTTCTCCGGCATCCCGTGGAGAGCTTATGCGGTGTCGAGCCTGGCCAGGCATTCGGCGACCACCGTGTTGGCATCGAGCCTCTCCAGACAGGCGAAGTCGCCGCGGCTGCAGGTGCGCCGCCAGCACGGCTGGCAGTCCAACCTCTGGTCGAGCTGCACCGCGGCGGACCGCGGCCCGTACGGACCGTTGCGGTCAGGATCCGTCGGCCCGAACACCGAAACGCAGGGCACGCCGAGCGCCGCCGCCAGGTGGGCGGGACCGGAATCGCAGCCCAGGAACAGGGCCGCGCGGCGCAGGAGCGTCGCCAGTTCGCGCAGGTCGGTCGGCGGCGCCAGCAGGACACGACAGCCTTCCCCGGCGGCGACGATCTCCTCAGCCGCCCGTCGCTCCTCCCCGCCCGCCCAGGCGACGACCACCGGCAGGCCGCGGTCGCCTCCGAGGCGCCGGACGGCCGCCGCGAACCGGCGCGGGGGCCAGCGTTTCGTGCGCCAGATCGTTCCGGGCGAAACCACCGCGTAGCGGCCATCGCTCAGACCATGAGCCTCGAGGAACGAGAGAGGCCCGGGCTCTGCGTAGTCGGGTAGATGCCACTCCGCGACCGGACTGGCGGCGCCGGCGAGCAGTCCCGAAGCGCTCAACAAGGCGAGGTTGCGGTCGACGACGTGGCTCACATCCAGACCGACGGCAAAGCGCCGGTTGAGGAACAGGGCGTTCAGCTCGCGACTGCCCATCGCCGGGCCGCCGCGGAAGCCGATCCGCCGCCGGGCGCCGCTCCACCATGCGACCAGGCCGCTCTTGGTGAGGCCCTGGACGTCGAGCGCAGCGTCGTACCGGCAGCTTCTGAGTTCGCGGCGAAAGCGCCGGAGGGCGTCGAGATGCGCGCCGACGCCGCGGGCGCGACGCGGATACAGGTGGAAGCGGTCGACGCCGGCGTAGCCGCGCAGCAGGGTCGCGGCCGGTTCCTGCACCGCCCAACCGATGAACGCGTCCGGGTGGGCGCGGCGAATCGCCGACGCCACCGGCGCCGCATGGATGCAGTCGCCGATCGCGGAAAGGCGGACGAGAAGGACGCGGAGCGGTCGACCTGGTTTCTGCTCCGTAGCGGTCATCCGGTCAAAGCATAAGCCCCGCTGTGGCGGCCGGCTCCGCCGTGGTGCGCCCGAAGGGATT
Source organism: Holophagales bacterium (assembly GCA_009843505.1). Classification (GTDB taxonomy): domain Bacteria; phylum Acidobacteriota; class Thermoanaerobaculia; order Multivoradales; family Multivoraceae; genus Multivorans; species Multivorans azotirespirans. The sequence continues at coordinate 34,589 of VYDI01000042.1, forward strand.
CGAACCCCTGACCTACGGCTCCGGAGGCCGTCGCTCTATCCAGCTGAGCTAC
>VYDI01000043.1 GCA_009843505.1 Holophagales bacterium
CGATAAGGGTCCTCAGGGCGATAAGGGTCCTCAGGGCGATAAGGGTCCTCAGGGCTGCAAGGGTCCTCAGGGCTGCAAGGGTCCTCAGGGCGCCCAGGGTCCTCAGGGTCCTCCGGGGGACAAGGGTCCTCAGGGGGACAAGGGTCCTCAGGGCGATAAGGGTCCTCAGGGCGATAAGGGTCCTCAGGGCAACAAGGGCCCTCAAGGTGCGCCTGGGCCGACCCCGACGTCGTCTCCTCCAGGCCGGGCCGTGTTCACGCGGTCCGAAGTGCAGCCCGCGACTCCGGCGAGCGGCGAGACGTTCCCGCCGTCGGGATGGTCGAGCAGTGTTCCGGCCGGCACCGACCCCGTGTGGGTCAGCTACGCGACAGCGACCCTGGAGCGGGACGACGTCCCGCGTACCGACCCAACCTTGGTGTGGTCCTACACCACTCCGGTCAGGTATGCGACAGAGAGCGACAACGACCTGGGCGGTCAGGGTGCTCAGGGTCCACAGGGTGCTCAGGGTCCACAGGGTGCTCAGGGTCCACAGGGTCCACAGGGTCCACAGGGTCCACAGGGTTCTCAGGGTTCTCAGGGTTCCCAGGGTTCCCAGGGCTCGCAAGGCACCAAGGGCTCCCAGGGCTCCCAGGGCACCAAGGGCGACCAGGGTTCTCAAGGGACCATCGGGCGCCAAGGGATCGTTGGTCCTCAGGGGATCATCGGTCCTCAGGGGCTTACTGGTCTCCGAGGACTGCAGGGGCTCACCGGTCTCCAGGGCGTTCGCGGTCTTCAAGGCACTCGTGGCGACCGCGGTCTTCAAGGCGCTCGTGGCGATCGTGGTCTTCAAGGCGACCGCGGCGCGACCGGCTCACGCGGCGCACGGGGCTCGACCGGCGCCCAAGGCGCGAAGGGCTCGACAGGCGCGCCTGGCGCGCGGGGCTCGACCGGCGCCCAAGGCGCGAAGGGCTCGACAGGCGCGCGTGGCGCGCGGGGCTCGACAGGCGCACAGGGCGCGAGGGGCTTGCAGGGTCTCCGTGGAGCCCGCGGTGCCCAGGGCCCCCGTGGTCTCCAAGGGGTAGCAGGCCCGGCGGGCCCGGCGGGGCCGGCTGGCCCGCCGGGAAGCAGCCGACCCCCGGCAAGGAGTCTGCGCAGCTCGCCCGGACCGCGGGGCGCCCAAGGGCCGCGGGGTGCCCAGGGCCCGCCCGGCCCTGGAGCCGTCTGGCTCTCCGGTACTGGCCTGCCCGGGACGAATCTGGACGGCGGGGACTGGTATGCCGACCTCTCGACCGGCCTCGTCTATCGCCGGCAGGACGGACGCTGGCAAGGACCGAACCTCGATGGGGATACAGCCGAGTGAGGGACGAAATCCGGATCGTCGACAGAGTGTGGACAGACCCCGACGAGGTCCGCGCCTGGGCGCTGGCCATGCCCTTCGCCCGGAGCGGCAACTACCCGGGCGCGCGGACCGCGCCCCTGGAAGGATCCGCATCCGCGATGATGCGGTCGGTGCTCGAGAACGCTCTGGACCAGAGCATCACCTACTGGCCGGGCGAGGAGAACACGACGTTCCAGCTCTGCCTCGACGGCTCTCGCACCTGGGTCCATCACGACAGCACGGACTGGGCGGCCGTCCTCTTCTTGACCCCGCCCGAGGTCTACCGTGCCGCCGAGAGGCATCATGGACAACGTCACGGGATCGGGTTCTTTCGCCGCCGGGAGGATCGCGGCGGCCTGGGAGACGATTCGGACTGGATCTTCGACGGCGCCGGCAATGGCGCACCGGACCACAACGAGGACTGCGGCGCCGAGTCGGACTGGAAGCCCGTGATCGAAGTCGAAGGGCTGTACAACCGCCTGGTGGCCTTCCGCTCGTCCTACTATCACCGGTCATTGCTGCCCGGCTTCGGGACCGGGCCGGACGACGGGCGGCTGACCCAGGTCTTCTTCTGGGGAGTCCGGTGAGCAGGGCGCGCGGCGCCCCGTCCGACCAGTAGAACTGCCCGCCGTGCGGATCCTGCTGGCCATACTCACGCACCACGATCTGCCGCGGCTTCGCCGCGCCCTGGCGTCCGTCCGGCTCCAGCGCAAGGCCCGGGGCGTGGAAGTCGATGTGGTGGTCGTCGTCAACTCGCTCAACCGCGAGTACGAGCGGCTAGTGGTCAGGACGGCCGCCGACCTGGGCGTCCGGGTCGTGGCCACCGACAGCAACGGCCGGCCCGGGCGCGGCAAGAACGCCTGTCTCGACCTGTTCCTGGAGAGCGGCTGCGACTATCTCTGCCAGCTCGACGGAGACGATTGGCTCTACCCCACGTGGGCCGAATCGGTGGCCGAGCATCTCCGGAGGTTGCCGCAGGTCGATGCTTTGGGGATCGTGCCGATCGATTGCCTGGGCTCCTCCAAAGGCTTCACGTTCGAAGTTGGACAGGGCGTCGTTGCCGGCGTTTGGGGCACGTCAACGGCCTACCCGTTGGACGCCTCGGGCCCGGGAAGGGCGCCTCTTTGGGAGGAGCCCGGCACGACGGCGAACGCGGACATGATTCGCCTCCTGAGTCGAGCCGGCGCGGCCCGCTGGCGGTTCGACGAGGAGCTGCCGATCGGAGAGGACACGCTCTTGTCAATGGCCCTGCTCTCCTCGCACCAGCGGGGCGAGCTGAGCTACTGGCTGACGATGGCCTCGGACTGGATGATCGTCGACCGGACGACTCCCGGCAGCGTGCAGCGGACGTACTCCCACAAGGAGGCGCTGGAACCCCTTCGGAGCAAGGCCGCACAGATCGTCGATCCGGCACGTTCCTCGTCCGCTGAACTGCCGATCCTCTATCCGCCGCTTCTGCTGTCCACGGACGAGAAGCGAAGCTGGATCGAGCGCACCTGGCGGCCGGGAGCTGCTGCTAGCGGTCCTCGCGGCTGAGCGGGCTCGTCAAGCCGTAGCTTCTTGCAAAGATCACACGTTTACGGCCAGTGGATCACGCAATTCTCACGTTGCTCTGGTAGGCAACTTGCATGAAGCTCGCTGGCTCCGTGGTCTTGATTCTGGCGTTGGCGGGTCCCGCGGCAGCGGCCGTGCAGGGCGCGGGGGAGTACACGGACTGCGTGCCCTCGTCGCCGCAGGTCACGTTCGAGCCGGGATACGCGGTGAGCATGTGCTTCGAGTACGAGCGGGACGGCAGTCCGGCGCAAGCGGACGCGATCGACTTCGGGCTGGGTTCGCCGCAGTCGGGCCTTCTCTGGTTCTTCGACCCGGACAACGCCGAGGTCTTGATCAAGGTGCTGGACGGGTGTGAGATGAACGGCCACCGCTGGGTGTTCGTCGCGCCGGTGACCACGTTGGCGTTCAACCTGTCGGTCGAGGAGACGGCCACCGGGAAGAGGTGGGTACACCGGAATCCGCGAGGCGGCGTGACCGCGGAGGCGAGGAGCGATCTGACGGCCTTTCCGTGCGGGCCGGCGGCGGCTTCATCGATGTCCTTGACGTGGCCCGGCGCCTCCTTTGCGGCGGCGTCGCCGGGACCCATGGCGGACATCCGGTACACGGTCGCGGGTGCGACCGCAGATGTCGCCGGTGCGGCCGCGGATTGTGCGCCCCGGCCGGTGACGACCCTGGGCGGCGGCTTCACGGTCAGCATGTGCGTCGAACACGAGAAAGACGGCGAAGTCGTAGTGACGCAGGCGCGGGACTACGGTCTGGACTCCAGCCAGTCCGCCTTGCTGTACTTCTTCGAGCGCGACAACGCGGAGGTGCTGGTCAAGGTCCTGGACGGGTGTGCCCTGAACGGCCACCGCTGGGTGTTCGTCGCGCCGGTGACGACGCTCGGGTTCAACCTGTCGATCGAGCCGCCCGGCGGCGGCGCCGCCTGGACGCACACGAACAGCCTCGGCCGGACGGCTTCGGCGAGGAGCGACCCGGAAGCGTTCCCCTGTGCCGACGACGAGCAGCCGGGAGGCCCCGACCCCAGCGCCGGTCAGGACGACGAGCAGCCGGGAGGCCCCAACTCCTTCACCGGCCAGGTCGTCGGGTATCGGGGCGCCTGGCCGGACGTCGAGGTGCTGCTGACCGCGAAGGGCGTTCTCCGGGTCGCGACTCCGGACTCCTTCGGCAACTTCCGGTTCAACGGCCTCGCCGCCGGCCGGTACGCCGTCAAAGTGTACGCGGGCGGTCACCGCACGACGCCGGCGCGCATGGTCGACGTCCCGCAGTGGGGCGGTCCTCCGGAACCGTTCGACCTGACGCCGATTCCCACGGACCCGTTCGTATTCCACTGGGAACAGGACCAGAGCACGGCGGGCACCGAGTACGCGGCGGCCGTCAACCGGCCGCACGAGATCGAGTTTGAGGGTGTGCCGGTCAGGGTGGCCGACAGCTCGTCGGCGCACGCCCTGGCTCACGGCTACAACATGCTGCTGGTGGATTCCGACGAGGCCTCTTGGTCGCAGGAGCACGCGTGGCGCCTGTTGACGACGATGCGTTCCATACCGCAGGAGACGAGGGACCCGTACGGCGCGCAGTCGCTGGCCGCTTCGCAATGGCTGCTGACGCCCCGGCACCTTGAGGGCGACATCGAGATCAGGACTGACCGGTCTTCTCCCGTCGTCCTGATCTCCGAGGCCGCCTTCGTGAACGCGAATCCCCGGATAGCGACGGTGGATGGCAAGCGGGGAACCTGGTTCTCGAAGCGGCTGCACCACGCCCTGGTGCGCTACGTGACGGACAACGGCCGCGACGTCGACGCCTACGAGAGGATCTTCGAGGAACGCTACGGCGTCACGACGGAGATACGCGACTACGACGCCCTGACGCAATGGACCACGGCCGAGGGGGCGGGCCGTTTCCAGCGTTTCCACCCGTGGGAGATCGTCACGCTGCTCAACATGCTCGAGGAGTTTCCGAGCGGCATGCACAAGACGCAGGGTCTCACGCACCTCGTTCGGCGTCTCGACGGCACGCCCCATCCCCTGGCCCCCCAGGCGCCGGCCATCGCCTGGACTCAAGCGGGCTACATCGAGTTCATGGACAAGGCCTTCCTGTCATCCGACGTCGACTACATCCACCGCCTGGTGATCCACGAGAAGGCACACTTTCTCTGGGAGCACGTCTTCGACCAGCGGACCCGCGACGACTGGGCTCGGCTCGGCGGCTGGTACGAGGATCCCACGCAGCCGTCCGGCTGGTCCACGACTAACACGACGGAGTTCGTCTCCGGCTACGCGCATGCGCACAATCCGAACGAGGACATGGCCGAGAGCATTTCCTACTTCATCATCGCGCCGGACAAGCTGAGATCCCGGTCGGTCGCCAAGTACGAGTTCGTGCGGGACCGGATCATGCAGGGGTACCTGTATCTCTCCCAGATCCGGGAGGACCTGACGTTCCAGGTGTACAACCTGTTTCCGGACTACGTGTTCCCCGGCAGGGTCCGCCGTATCGACACCGCGGTGACGGGCGGGGCCAGGGAAGACAAGGAAATCCGCGTCGAGATCGAGCTGCATGCGCTCGACCGGGATCTCGAGGGCGCCGCCTGGGCGGCGACACGAGTCTTCAGCAGTGTCGGTACGTTCTTTGATCTGTATCTCTATCCCGTGGACGGGAACGGCAGGAGAATCGAGCAGGGGACCGTTCTCGTGGGCACGGAGAAGCTGAGCAGGTACAGCAAGGCGGGGTACTGGCGTCCGGCCCAACTCAAGATCGGGGACAGGGTGGGCAACGAGCGCTACCAGAAAGGCGACGACTTCGGATGGAAGCTCTATGTCGATAATCCCCTGGAGGACTGGGTGCCGCCGGAGTACGTCCCCGGCACCGCCCGCCTCGACATGGGCCCGGAGAGAGTGGTGGAAGGCCGCGTCGTCCAGTCGATCGAGGCGACCTGGGAGGTGACGGAGAACAACCTCATGCGGGAGAGCTGGCCATGCCATGCATCCTTCAACGACGAGGCTCTTTCGACGTATGCGCTGGGGGAGTACGGGGCTTTCGAGCCCGCCGCGAACCTGTGCCGAGTGAACCTTCTCATGCCGGACTACAGGCCGTCTTCGATGTACTCCCTGGACTACATCAGCATGGTCGATCGGGCCAGCAACTGGGGTGACGCCAGGTTCACCAGCGAGCCCGGGGACGAGGAGCCTCAACGGATTCGGGTGCGGACGGCCAACCCGGACACGGAGCCGCCCGAGCTCGACCTGAACAGGATGAGCATCGAGGCGGAACCCACGAACCCTGAACAGCCGAACGGTGAGACGATCGTCAGGTTCACTTTTCGTGTGCGCGACAACATCTCGGGCTACATGAGTGGGGCGATCGTCCTTCGCGATCCGCAGGGGATAAGCCACTTCGTCTACGTGCGTTACGTGGATCGCCACCGCGTCTTTCCGCGGGGAGATCCCACGAAGTGGGAGGAGCTCACGGTCGTGCATGTTCTGCCACCCGGCTCGGCGCCGGGAACCTGGGGCGTTGCCAACATGCGGCTCGCCGACCGGGCCCACAACTTCGTTCATCACGATTTCACCGAAGTCATCCATTTCATAGTGGACTGAGGCGGCGGTTCGGCGGATGGGCGCAAGCATGGACTGCTTCAGTCGTTTCTTTCTGAGGATGCATGCCGCCAAACTTGCCGGTTCCGCAGTGTGTGTTCTGGCGTTGGCGGGTTCCGCGGCAGCGGCGGAACAGGCTCCCGACTCCCTCGCCGGTGAGATTGCGGGCTATCAGGGCGCCTGGTCGGACGTCGAGGTGCTGCTGACCGCGAAGGGCGTCCTCCGGGTCGCGACGCCGGACGCCTTCGGCCGTTTCCGGTTCGACGGCCTCGCGGCCGGCCGCTACGCCGTCAAGGTCTACGCGGGCGGTCACCGCACGACACCGGCCCGCATGGTCGATGTCCCGCAGTGGGGCGGTCCTCCGGAACCGTTCGACCTGACGCCGATTCCTACGGACCCGTTCGTCTTCCACTGGGAAGAGGACCAGAGCACGGCGGGCACCGAGTACGCGGCGGCCGTCAACCGGCCGCACGAGATCGAGTTTGAGGGTGTGCCGGTCAGGGTGGCCGACAGCTCGTCGGCGCACGCCCTGGCTCACGGCTACAACATGCTGCTGGTGGATTCCGACGAGGCTTCGTGGTCGCAGGAGCACGCGTGGCGTCTGCTGACGACCATGCGTTCCATTCCGCAGGAGACGAGGGACCCGTACGGGGCACAGTCGCTGGCCGCTTCGCAGTGGCTGCTGACGCCCAGGCACCTGGAGGGCGACATCGAGATCAGAACCGACCGGCCTTCTCCCGTCGTCCTGATCTCCGAGGCCGCCTTCGTGAACGCGACTCCCCGGATAGCGACGGTGGACGGCAAGCGGGGAACCTGGTTCTCGAAGCGGCTGCACCACGCCCTGGTGCGGTACGTGACGGACAACGGCCGCGACGTCGACGCCTACGAGAGGATCTTCGAGGAGCGCTACGGCGTCACGACGGAGATACGCGATTACGCCTCCCTGACCTGGCCGACCGGCAACGAGGGCGCGGGCCGCTTCCAGCGTTTCCACCCGGAGGAGATCGTCACGCTGCTCAACATGCTCGAGGAGTTTCCGAGCGGCATGCACAAGACGCAGGGTCTCACGCACCTCGTTCGGCGCCTCGACGGCACGCCCCATCCCGTGTACCCGGGAGCACCGGCTGTCGCCTGGCCGGACGCCGGCTACATCGAGTTCATGGACACGGCGTTTCTTTCGGACGACGTCGACCACATCCACCGCCTGTTGATTCACGAGAAGGCGCACTTCCTCTGGGCTCACGTCTTCGACCAGCGGACCCGGGACGACTGGGCCCGGGTCGGCGGCTGGTACGAGGATCCACAGAGTCCGTCCGGCTGGTCCACCACCAGAACGACGGAGTTCGTGTCCGCCTACGGGCAACTGAAGGACCCGAACGAGGACATGGCGGAGACGATCTCCTGCTTCATCATCGAGCCGGACAAGCTGAGGTCCCGGTCGGTCGCCAAGTACGAGTTCGTGCGCGACCGAATCATGCAGGGGAACCAGCATCTCTCCAGATACCGGTATCTCCCGCAGTTCCGGAAGGACCTCGCGTTCCAGGTGTACAACCTGTTTCCGGACCCCGGCAAGGTCCGTCGCGTCGACATCGCGGTGAGAGGGAGAGCCAGGGAAGACAAGGAAATCCGTGTGGAGATCGAGCTGCGTGCGATCGACCGGGATCTGGAGGGCGCCGCCTGGGCGGCCACCCGGGTCTTCAGCAGTGTCGGTACGTTCTTTGATCTGTTTCTCCAGCCCGTGGACGGGAACGGCAGGAGAATCGAGCGGGGCACCGTTCTGGTGGGCACGGTGAAGCTGAGCAGGTATAGCAAGGCGGGGTACTGGCTTCCGGGCCAACTCAAGATCGGCGACAGGGCCGGCAACGAGCGCTACCAGAGAGGCGGCTTCGGATGGAAGCTCTATGTCGACAACTCCTTGGAGGAGTTGGTGCCGCCGGCGTACGTTCCCGGCACCGCCCGGCTGGGCATGGGCCGGGAGAGAGTGGTGGAAGGCCGCGTCGTCCAGTCGATCGAAGCGACCTGGGAGGTGAGCGAGAACAACCTCATGCGGGAGAGCTGGCCATGCCATGCGTCGATCAACGACGAGATTCCCTCGACGTATGCGCTGGGGGAGTACGGGGCTTTCGAGCCTGCAGGGAACCTGTGCCGGGTGACCTTTCCCATGCCGGACTACATGCCGTCTTCGACGTACTCCCTGAACGACGTCAGGATGGTCGATCGGGCCAGCAACTGGGGTGGCGCCAGGTTCACCAGCGAGCCCGGGGACGAGGAGCCTCGACGGATCCGCGTGCGTACGGCCAGCCCGGACACGGAACCGCCCGAGCTCGACCTGAACAGGATGAGCATCGACGCGGAACCCACGAACCCTGAACAGCCGAACGGCGAGACGATCGTCAGGTTCAGTTTTCGCGTGCGCGACAACATCTCGGGCTACATGGATGGGGCGATCGTCCTTCGCGATCCACAGGGGATAAGCCACTACGTCTACGTGCGCTATGCGGATCGCGACTTGGTCTTTCCGCGGGGCGATCCCACCAGGTGGGAGGAGCTCACGGTCGTGCACGTCCTGCCGCCCGGTTCGGCGCCGGGAACCTGGGGCGTTGCCAACATGCGGCTCGCCGACCGGGCCCAGAACTCAGTGCATCACGACTTCACGGAAGTGATCCACTTCACGGTGGACTGAGGCGCCGGTCAACACGGCTGCGCAGGGTTTCTCGCACGAACCGGACGCGGGTTTCTCGCACTCCCCTAGTCAGGGCTGCCAGAGGTAGTTGAACTTGACGATCAACTCTCGGCGGGCGGTCTCCCTGGCGCTGAAGGTCGGTGCTAGCCAGTTGTGGTTGTAGACGACGAAGAGGTTGGCGCCGGGCTTGTAGATCCAGTTGAAGCGCACGTTGACGCCGGCCAGTTGGGCCGCTTCGTTGTACTGCGCGAGTGTGTTGAGGCGCAGGTCCGGGCTGAAAGCGGCGTCGAGGCGGACGGTGTAGATCGTGGCGGTGAAGTCGCCCTGGGGCAGCGTCACGTCGTTGTAGTTCCACTGGAACTCGGTCAGCAGGTGGCGCGACAGGCGGACGAAACTGGACAGCATGTAGCTGCGACGGTCGCCGCTGAAGAACTCGCCGACGTTGATGTTGCCGCGCCATGCCAGACGCCGTCCCTGGTTGGAGAAGCCCCGCAGGAAGATTGAATCGAACTTGTAGAGGCCCGCTGGAATCACGATCCCGGGGCGGATCTCGAAGGGCTCGAAGAGCTGTTCGACGTCGTTGACGAACGCCAGGCGAAACCGGTCGTCGCCCGTGGTGCGCATGCCGATGGGCGCCAGGAGGAGCTTGCGGCTCTCGATCCGGCCCACGCTCTCCCGCTCGAAGTAGTCCAGTTCGGCCTCCAGTACGAGGCTGCGGACGACGCCGCGGTTGACCCGTGGCTCCCAGCGCACCGTCGGGTGGTAGCGGCGGAAGTCCCGTCGCAGGAGGAAACCGGAGCCAGGGTTGAAGTCGCGCTGGGCCTCCGTCAGATCGACGTTGGCGCGCACGGTGCGCGTCGTGTAGGCCCAGCCAGTGCCGAGCGCGCCTGTGTCTCCGCTCCGACCTTCATCCTCACTGGCGGCGCCGAACAGGTAGAACTGGGACTGCCGGTTCGGCTTGTAGTCGAGATCGACGCCGTAGAGTTGGTTCGTCGCGCCGCCGCGCGGATCGAGTTCGGTGTAGATCATCCCGACACTGGAACGTTCGCCGAGGTTGCGCTTGAGGCGGAAGACGCTGTGTTGGGTGGCGGCCGTTGCGGGCCTGGTTCCGGCCGCAACGGCCTCGGTCCCCACCGTCAGCAGCCCCAGGTTCCAGTCCCCGGCCCGCCCGGTCAGGCGGGCGCCGACGTCGATGGGAACCTCCTCACCGCGGTCGAGGCCGATGCGCCTCGAGAAGAAGGTCTTCATCAAGGGCGGCCGATTGCCTCCCCCGGGACTCGGCGGACCGAACTCGAAGATGCCCGCGTTCTCCAGGAAGAACTCCCGCTTCTCGGGGAAGAAGAGGGAGAAGCGGGTCAGGTTGACCTGCTGCTGGTCCACCTCCACCTGAGCGAAGTCGGTGTTGTAGGTGAGATCGAGGGTCAGCGACTTCGTCAGTCCCCACTTCAGGTCGATGCCGCCGTCGATGTCGTCGATCGTTCCACTTGCCTCGTTTCGCGGCTCTTCCGCGGCGGAGGCCAGCACGAAGGGCTTGACGTCGAGGCGCCGTCCCGGCTTGACACCCGAGATGCCGGTGAGATCGCCGGCGAGCGAGACCCAGTGCGCCGCGTACATGCGGCTGACGGCGCGTGGGCCGATCTCGCGGCCGATCGGCGCCCAGTTGCTCTCTTCGTTGGTCCGGCGGACCACCCTGCGGACGTTGAGGCCCCACACGCTTTGGGTCGGATCGAAGCGGAGGGTCGAGAAGGGGATCGCCACCTCGGCCTGCCAGCCGTCCGCCGTTTGCCGTGCCGTCGCGTTCCAGACGCCGTTCCACTCGACGTTCTGGTCCTTGCCCTCGTCGGTGACCAGGGAGTCAGTGCGGGCGCCGAGTGGGTTGACCTCGAAGCTGAAGCTGTTGCGCTGGTCGTGGAAGGTGTCGAGCACGATCGCCAGCGAGTCGTCGTTGCGTCCGTGGTCCGAGTCGCGCTGCAGTTCCTTGGCGACGATGGCCTCCGGCTGTGAGTCGAAGGCGCGGATTCCGAAGTAGAGGATGTCCTCCGTGTAGACGACGGAGAACTCGGTCTGCTGGGCGGCCGGCCGGTCGTCCTCCGGCTCGCGCGCGGTGAAGTTGGAGCCGACGGGTGCGCGGTCCCAGGCGGCCTCGTCGAGCACCCCGTCGACGCGAATCGGCGTGTCGATCCGGAGCGCCTCGATGGTTGGTCGTGGGCTCGTGCTCGTCTGTGCGGCTACGGGGGAGTGGAGAAGTCCGAGGGCGAGGAGGAGTCCCGCCACGATACGGCCGCCGCTTCGCGGCGCGTCTCTCAGAGGCCGGCGGGGACGCCGGCGCACCCAGTGTGCGACCACTTCCCTGCGCGTCGGCGCAGCGGGCACGCTGCGGATCTCCTAGACCGCCTTCGTTCGCTGGTCGGCGAGGCTGAACTCCTGGTGCCAGGTGGAGTCGCCGCCATCGCCCTTGCGATCGACGACGACATCGACGAGGAACGGCTCGCCGGCGCGCGTGACCTCGATGCCGCGGCGGATCGCCGGCCGCAGGTCGGCCGCCGACTCGACGGTGACGCCGTCGACGCCCTGGCTCCTGGCCAACGCGGCGAAGTCGATGTCGGGATCGCCGAGGTGCATGCCGGTGTACCGGTTGGCGGCCTTCATCCTGCCGTCGTAGCGGGCATAGGCGAAGCGCACCGTCTGGTAGTTCCGGTTGTTCGTGACCACGCTCAGCACCGGCACGCCGTAGCGGGCCTGGCTCCAGAAGCCGGCGGCGCTGTACATGACCGAACCGTCGCCGATGCTGCAGACGACCTGCCGGTCGGGCTGGCCAAGCTTGGCGCCGGTCGCGGCGCCGACGCCCCAGCCGAGGCCGGCGCCGGATGTGGCGAGCCAGGTCTTCTCGTCGTCGCGGTGGCCGGTGGAGAAGAACTGGTTCGAGCCGCTCAGGTTCTCGCTGACGATGATCGCGTTCGGGTCGAGCTCGGTCTCGAGCACGTGGCCCAGCTCGTCGGCGTGGATGGGGCTGCGTCCCACGTTCGCTCGGTCGAGCTGGGGCTGCCTGCGGGCGGAGTCGGCTCTCGAGGAGCGGATCTTCTTGCGGCGGTCGTCGGTCGTGAGCGATTCGACAGCCTCGACGAGCGCCTCCGCGGCGAGCTTCGTGTTCGCGACCACGGCACGGCCGAAGGGGCGGTCGCCGCCGATGGCCCCGGTGTTCAGGCCGATCCAGGCACTTTGGGAGCCCTCCGCGTCGGGCCCGGCGGCGGCGGTGCCGCCGATGTCGCCGACGCCGATGCGAAGGACGAAGTCGCGGCCGCGGCTGTTGTAGCCGCCGGCGAACAGTGGGTGCATGCGCGGGAAGTTGTGGAACGGCCAATTCGCGTCGGCCACCGGAACGTTGAGCAGCTCCGCGAGCTCCAGCACCGCCTGCTGGGCGCCCGCCTTGCTGACCTCGTCGCCGACGTGGAGGATCGGCGCCTCCGCCTCGATCAACATCCGCGCCACGGCCTCGATGTCCTCCGTGCGGGCGGGAATGTCGTCCGGAATGATGAAGGAGGGACGGTCGTGGATTGTGGCGGAGACGCCCTTGGCCTCCAGGGCGTGGTTGGCCAGGGCCAGGTAAGTCGGGCCGCCGGGCGCCGTCGTCGCCACCTTGAAGGCGCGCCGGAGCATGACCGGAATGGACTCCGGATCCCGCGTCTCCCAGGACATCTTCGTGAACTGCCGGTTCACGTCCTTCTGGTCGAAGCCGGGTCGTGCCGCCAGCAGCAGGTTGTCGTCCTGCATCTCGTTGTCGAGCAGGCCCGCGGTGACGATCAGGGCGGAGCCGTCGCGGCTCGAGTTGTAGAGCTGGCCCGCGGATTGGGCGGTGCCGGCGATCACGTGGACGTTCACCAGTGCCGGTTCGCCCGAGGCCTTGTGGTAGCCGTCGGCCATCGAGATGACGATCCCCTCGTGCAGCCCCATGATGAGCTGCATCTTCGGGCGGTCGAGGAAGGCGTCGAACAGGCCGACCTCGAAGGAACCGGGATTGGTGAACAGGAATCGGACGCCGGCCGCCTCCATCTGTTCGACCATCAGCTCGCCGCCGGTGCCGGTGGCGGTACGGCTGCCTGTCTCCGGATCGGCGTTCGCCGCCGCGGCCGCGGCGTTGGCGGTGGACTCCGCGATCGTGCCGGTCAGCCCCAGCGCGGTCAGCGCCTGGATGAACCCGCGGCGCGAGAGATCGTTGCGGAGGAAGCGGTAGACCAGTTCGTTCACGGTGAGTCCTCCCGATTGGTGCGCCTGTTAAGGCGCCGGCGTGCGATGCTGCGGGTCCACAGCGTAACAGCCGGCGGCGACGTGGGCCGCGGCACGGTGAGCCGATCGCTGCTATGATCGCGCGCCGAACGAGACCGCCCCGACGCTCGCTGCAGCGACGTCGCGCTGATGGAGTCCTGACATGCCCAGAGTCTGCCGGATCACCGGCAAGAAGCCGCTGAGCGGCCACAACATCTCGCACGCGCACAACGTCACGAACAAGTGGCAGCGGCCGAACATCCAGACCAAGCGGCTGTATGTTCCCGAGCTGAGGCGGACGCTCAAGCTCAAGGTGTCGACCCGCGCGCTCCGCACGATCGACAAGAAGGGCCTGATGCCCTATCTGAAGAGCCGCGGCCTGACGCTTCGCGACATCACGTAGGCGCCTCAGAGTCGGGATCGGCTTCGGGCTTCTCGGACGAAGCCGCCTCGCCCTCCTCGCGGCTGCCCAGGTACTCCGGCAGCTTGATGCCGACGTTCTTCGTCAGCTCGTGGAGCGGCGGCAGGGAACCAACCAGGCCGGAGACGAAGTCCGCGGTGGCGGTCTTGCCGTTCTCGCCGCGGCCGCCGTCCCAGACCGTGACGTTGTCGATCTTGAGACCGGCGATCGCCTTGACCTGCTCTTCGACAAGCTTGGGCAGTTGCTCGGTGGCCAGGAGCAGCGCCGCGTTGTCCGCGCCGCCGATCGCGTCGACGATCTGGTCGAAGCCCTCGGCCTTCTTCTTGAGGATCGCCTCGATACCTGCCGCTTCGGCTTCCTGGAGGCGCTGAATCCGGTCGGCGTCTGCGTCGGTCAGCGACCGGATGCCGTCGGCCTCGCCGCGCTTCAGGCGACGGTTGCGCTCGGCCTCGGCTTCGGCCAGGGTGGCGATCTCTTCCTTCTTGATCTCGGCGGGGACGACGACGTCCGCCCGCTGGGTCGCCTGCTCACGGCTGGCGCGCGCGACCTCGGACTCCTGCTGCGCCGCGTAGGCTTCCTGCAACGCCTGGGCGGCCTTGACCTTCTCGGCGGCTGAGGCGTCGCGCTCGGCTTCGGCCTCTTCCTTTCTCCGCTGAGAGTCGGACTGGGCCACCCGCACCGCGGATTCGTTCTCGCCCTCCTGGGCCGTCGCCCGGGCCTCGGCGACCTGGATGCGCCGGTCGCGCTCCGCTGCCGCGGCGCCGACTTCGCCATCGCGTTCCTGCTCGGCGACCTTGACCTTCGCTTCGTTGATCGCGCGCGCCGCGGCCTCCTTGCCGAGCGCGTCGATGTAGCCGGACTCGTCCGTGATGTCCTGGATGTTCACGTTGATCAGCCGCAGGCCGACCTTCTTCAGCTCGACTTCGACGCCGTTCGAGATGTTCTCGATCAGCTTGTCGCGGTCGGCGTTGATCTCCTCGATCGGCATGGTCGCCAGGACCACGCGCATCTGGCCGAAGATGATGTCGCGGGCGAGCGCCGACACGCGCTCCATCTGCATGCCCAGCAGGCGCTCGGCCGCGTTCTCCATCACCCCGGACTCGGTCGAGATGCCGACGGTGAACGTCGACGGGCAGTTGACGCGGATGTTCTGCTTCGACAGCGCGCCGGTCAGGTTGATGTCCATCGTCATCGGTTCGAGATCGAGGAACTGGTGCGCCTGCAGGATCGGGATGATGAACGCAGCGCCGCCGTGGTAGCACTTCGCCGAACCGGTGCCGCCGATCTTGCCGTAGACCACGAGGATGCGGTCCGACGGGCAGCGGCGGTACCGGCTCGAGAGCGAGAAGATGAGGATGAGGACCGCCGCCAGGGCGGACAGGATGAGGATGATCAGGTCCACGTATGGAGTCTCCTAGCTACTGGCTGGTTTCTTTCGGGTCGTCGGCTTCCGCGTCGAGGGGAGCGACGAGCAGGGTGTTCTGATCGAGGAGGTCGACCACGCGGATGCGGGTGAGAGTCGGCAGGTCCTGGTCATGCCGCGTCATCGCGGCGACCGTCCGCAGGCGGCCCTGGACCAGAACCTCGACCTGGCCGGGCTTCTCGAGGCTGGCGCCGATCGGCGCGTAGACCTTGCCGGCCACGCCGACCGCGTTCCTGTAGTCGATCGTGCCGCTGTGGCGAAGGCCCATCATCACGCGGATGATCAGGAGCAGGATGCCGGCGAAGAGGAGACCGACGATCGTGCCGCCGATCGACGCGGCCAGCGTGGAGTACCCGGCGCGCATCATCACAACGCCGGTCCAGCCGAAGCCGGCCAGAAACCCGCTGACCGTGCGCATCGAGAGCAGCGACGTGCCTTCGCCCTCGGCCGCGTCGAAGATGTCGTCGAGCCCGAAGACCGTGAGAATGACCTGAATCAGCAGGGCCAGGGCGGAGACGATGCCGAGCGCGTAGAAGACCCGGTATGCCCCTTCCAGGGAGCCCCACCAGTCGCTGACTGCTTCCATCGCTCCTCCCTCTTCCTTCTACGTGGTTTCGGAGTCCTTGGTTGAAGGCGTCAGGTGCTTCTTCCGGCTCGTTCGATGCCCCGCGCTTCGTCGACCCGGAGTAGCAGCAGGCCGCCAACCAGGAAGAACCCCAGGACGACGGCGATGCCGGCGCGCTGCCCGTAGCCGGCGGTGATGAGGCCCAGCAGCAGCGGACCGAGAAACGCCGTCGCCTTGCCGGAGAAGGCGAAGAAGCCGAAGAACTCGGACTCGTAGCGCTTGGGCGCGAACCGGCCCATGAGCGACCGGCTCGCCGACTGGTTGGGACCCATGAACAGGCCCAGCACCAGCGCCGCGCCCCAGAACCAGGCCTTGTTCGGCGCCGCGACCGCGACCAGGGAGCAGACGAACAGGCCGACCAGGCTCCAGAGCACGGTGGTGCGGCCGCCCAGCCGGTCGTCGACGAGCCCGAACAGGAACGCACCCAGTCCGGCCGCCACGTTGAGTGCGATGCCGAACACGATCACCTCCGCCGTGTCCATGCCGAAGGTGCCCGCGGCGTAGACGCCGCCGAAGGCGAACACGGTGATCAGTCCGTCGTTGTAGATCAGGCGCGCGACGAGAAAGCGGACGATGTCCCGGAAATCACGGATCCGGGTCAGGGTGCGGCCGAGGTCCCGGAAGGCGCCGCGCACGGCTGCGACCGTGCCGGGAGTGGATGCGCCGCTGCGAGGGGTTGCTTCGTCGCGCATCACGATGAGCGCCGGCAGGCTGAAGACCAGGAACCAGGCGGCGACGAGCAGGTTCGAGGCGCGGACGTTGAAGCCGTCTTCCGTGCTGAGCGGGAGCCAGGGCGCACCCTCGCCGAGACCGATCAGCCCGAGCAGAGCGACCACGAGGCAGACGAGCCCTCCCGCGTAGCCGAGCCCCCACGCGTAGCCCGAGATCCGTCCGATCGTTCGGGGCGTCGACAACTGGGGCAGGAAGGCGTTGTAGAACACCATGCCGACCTCGAAACCGACGTTCGCGATGACGAACAGCGTCAGCGCCGAGAGAACTGCGTTGTCGCTTCCCGGGACGATGAAGGTCAGCCAGGCGGTGGCGCCGACCGAAACCGCAGTGGCGGCGACCAGGAAGCGGCGCCTGAGGCCCGAGCGGTCGGCCATCGCTCCCAGCAGCGGCGAGATGATGGCGATGATCAGGGAACTGATCGTGATCCCGCGCGACCACAGGGCGGTGCCGCGATCCGCGTCCTCGGCGAACGTCTGGGAGAAGTAGGTGGCGTAGACGAAGGTCACCACCAGGGTGGTGAACGCGGAGTTGGCCCAGTCGTAGAGACACCAGGACGCCACCGCTCCGCGGCGGGCGGCAGGCTGCGATCCGCTGCCGCCAGGACCTAGAACGGTTCGTCCTCCCACCAGGGGAAGTAGGACGGCATGTCGGAACTCACCTTCATCGGGAACTCCGCCGGGCGCTTCTCGAGAAAGGAGGTCACGCCCTCCCTCGCGTCGTCACTCCTGCCGCGAGTGTAGATGCCCTTCGACTCCACCCGGTGCGCCGCCATCGGCGACTCGGCATCGAGCCCCTTCCACAGCATGTGCCGCGTGATCGCGACCGAAACCGGCGAGGTGTTGGCCGCAATCTCCCGCGCCAGATCGCGCGCCGCGGGAAGCAGCTCGTCGGGCGGCAGAAGGCGACTGACCAGGCCGGCTTCGAGCGCTTCCGAGGCCGGAAAGACCCGGCCGCTCAGCGCCCACTCGGATGCTCTGCCCATACCGACCAGTCGGGGCAGGAAGTAGCTGCTGCAAGCCTCGGGCACCATCCCCCGGCGCACGAAGACGAAGCCCATCCGCGCCTCGGTGGAGGCGAGGCGGACGTCCATCGGCAGGGTCATCGTGATCCCGACACCGACCGCCGGGCCGTTGATCGCGGCGATGATCGGCTTGCGAAGGGCGTAGATCCGGAGCGACAGTACGCCGCCGCCGTCCCGGTAGTCGTCGAGGTCGGCGTTGGAACGGGCGAAGGTGTCGCCGCCTGAGGACAGATCGGCGCCGGCGCAGAACCCCCGGCCTTTTCCAGTGACGACGATGGCGCGGACGTTGTCGTCCGCGTCCGCACGGTCGAAGGCGTCCATCATCTCCGCCATCATCTGGCCATTGAAGGCGTTGAGACGCTCGGGCCGGTTCAGCGTGATCGTGAGGACGCCGTCCTCGAGTTCCTGGCAGGTCGCGCGGTCGTGCGGTTCAGGGGCCATTTGGTCCTTCAGTCTCCTGGCTTTCGTGTTTCAGGGTCCACCGGCGCTTCCGTCTGATGGGGTCACTCCGGGTACGGGGAAGCGCAGGCAGAAACGTTCGATGTCACGGCGCATGGCCTCGAGCCGCTCCTCGTCGCCGTGGCGTCGCAACGCGTCCACGATCCACTCAGCGAGGAGCTTCATCTCGGGCTCCTCCATGCCACGTGTGGTCGCGGCCGGGCTGCCGAGGCGGATGCCGCTGGGCCGCAGCGGCGGCCGCGGATCGTCCGGAATCAACTGCTTGTTGACGGTGATCGACACCCTGTCCAGGGTCTCCTCGGAGACCCTGCCGTCGATGCCGAAGCTCTTCTCTGTGTCGAGCACCATCATGTGGTTCTCGGTGCCGCCGGTGACCAGTTCGGCGCCCCGCTTCATCAACTCGTCCGCCAGCACCCTGGCGTTGGTCAGCACCTGCCGCGCGTAGACCGCGAACTCCGGTTCGAGCGCCTTGCCGAGAGTGATCGCCAGGGCGGCCACGGCGTTCATGTGGGGGCCGCCCTGCAGTCCCGGGAACACTGCCTTGTCGATCTTGAGGCGGTGTTCCGCGCGGCACAGGATGAGGCCGCTCCGGGGCCCGCGCAGGGTCTTGTGACCGGTCGTCGTCATCACGTCGAAGCCGTGGTCGAGCGGGTTGTCCATCGCGTTGCCGGCGATCAGGCCGCCGATGTGGGAGACGTCGGCCATCGTCAGCGCGCCGACATCTTCCGCGACCTGCTTGAACTCGCGGTAGTCGTAGTCCCGCGGGTAGGACGAGTAGCCGCAGAGGATCATCTTCGGCCTGTGCTCGCGGGCCTGGGCGAGCAGGGCGTCGAAGTCGATCGCGCCCTTGTTGGCCGGGTCGGTCCGGTAGCGGATGAAGTTGAAGACCCGGCCCATGTGGGACACCGGCGCGCCGTGGGTGAGGTGGCCGCCGTGCGACAGGTCCATTGCCAGCACCGTGTCGCCTGGATCGAGGAAGGCGAAGTAGACGGCCTGGTTCATCGGCGAGCCGGACAGCGCCTGGACGTTGGCGTGCTCGGCCCGGAACACCCTGCAGGCGCGCTCGATCGCCAGCCGCTCGACCGCGTCCGTGAACTCCTGGCCGCCGTAGTACCTGCGGCCGGGATAGCCCTCCGCGTACTTGTTCGTCAGCACCGAGCCGTTGGCCGCGAAGACCTCCGGGTAGGTGTAGTTCTCCGACGGGATCAGCTCGACGCCGCGCCGTTCGCGCTCCTCCTCGCCGGCGATCGCCGCCCACACTGCGGGATCGTTGCGCGCCAGCGCCTGTCGGTTCGAATCCACTACGCGGTCGGCCGCCGGCGACCGCGGCCGCCGGCAGCGTCAGCTACTTGAGCGCCGCCTTCGCGGCCTCGAGCAGAACCGCCTCCGGGAGACGGACCCTGAAGTCCGGATTCACGTAGTGGAAGGCGATCCGGCCGTCCGTGTCGAGCACGAAGACCGCGGGCACCGGCAGCATGTGGTGATCGTCGCCTGCGTACTCTTCGAGGTCGAGCTGGTAGCTCTCCCGGTAGGTCCGCACCATCTCCTCGTTGCGGAAGGCGATGCCGAACGCCTGCGAGGCCGCCATGCCCCGATCCGAGAGGAGCCGGTACTTCAGTTCGTTCTTGTCGACGGTGGCGTGCAGTTGCGCGACGATGTCCGGTGAGACCGCGAACAACTGATAGCCGAGGTTGATCAGATCCTGCTCTATCTCCTGCAACTGACCCAGTTGCGTGTTGCAGTACGGTCACCAGCCGCCGCGGTAGAAGATGAGAATCGTCGGCTGGGCCCTGGCCGCGGCGGCCAGGTCGACGACACCGCCGTCGGCGGCGGGGAGTTCGACTTCGGGGACGGCGCTGCCGACCAGCAGCGGCCGGACTTCCTCCGCGGTCGTCGGCACGTCTGCGGGAAGCGCGGGAGAGGCGCAAACCAGGGCCGCGCCAGCCAGGAAAGCTCTCGTTTTCATGGTCCGGAGCGTAACACGCGGGCGGCCTGCCGGCGCTCACGAATCTCGTCCCAGGGGACCACGCCGGTGCGGGCGGCCCAGTCGTTCCAGAGAGCGGCGAGCGCGGCGACCTGCCCCGGTTCGTCGGCGGCGAGGTCATGGGCCTCCGTCCGGTCCGTCACCAGGTCGTATAGCTCCCATTCACCGGGATAGCGGGACACGAGCTTCCACTTGCCGGAGCGTACGGCGCGGTTGCCCTCGTGTTCCCAGAACACCGCCTCGCGTTCGAGCGGCTGGTCCTGGAACGCCGGCAGCAGGCTCGTTCCCTCGACCGGAATCGAGTCGTCACCGGTTCGGCTGCTCGGGTGGGGCGCACCCGCGGCGTCGAGCGCGGTGGCCATCAGGTCGATGACGTGGGCGACTTCGCGCACGATGCCGCCGCCGTCAGCGATCTTCTCCGGCCAGTGCACGATCAGCGGCGAGGCGATCCCGCCTTCGTGTACCCAGTGCTTGTACAGGCGGAACGGCGTGTTGCTGGCGTGTGCCCAGTGCGGGCCGTAGCTCTGGTAGCTCGACTCGGGGCCCGGTAAGACCGCCGGGTCGTTGCCGACCGCTACCGGGCTGCCGTCGAGGGCTTGAGGTGGGATCGAGAGGCGGCCTTTCCAGCGGTCGGTCAGGACTTCGGCGCAACCGCCGTTGTCGGCCAGGAACAGGATCAGCGTGTTGTCGAGCCGGCCGGACTCCTCGAGCGCCGCGACGACCTCGCCGATTCCGCGGTCCATGCTGTCGATCTGCGCGGCGTAGACCTCCATCGCGCGCTCGAACCAGGGCCGTTCCTGGTCGGGAACGTCCTCCCAGGCGGGCACTCTCGGGTCGCGTTCGGCGATCGGCCAGTCGGCGTCGATCAGCCCCAGTTCGATCAGTCGCTGCCGACGCTCGGCGCGAATCGCATCCCAGCCGGCGGCGTAGCGTCCCCGGTAGCGGGCGATGTCGTCCGGCAACGCGTGCAGCGGCCAGTGCGGCGCCGTGTGGGCGACGTACAGAAACAGCGGGTCGCCGCTTCGGTCGCCTGCCGCGTGCTCGCGCACGAACCGCACCGCGTGCTCCGAGATCGCATCCGTGTAGTAGTAGACGGGGGCTTCCGGGTCGTCCGGCGGCGTGAGTTCGACGGGTTCGTTGTCCTCGGTGAGGGAGATCGGATCGTAGAAGCTGCCGGCGCCGTGAATCGTGCCGTAGAACCGGTCGAAGCCGCGCTGCCGCGGCCAGTTGTGGGTCGAGGTGAGTTCGTCGTTGCCGCTCCAGTGGCCCACGTGGCGCGTGACGTGCCACTTGCCCGACATGTACGTGCCGTAGCCCGCGGCCCGCAGCGCTTCGGCGACGGTGATCGCATTGGCGGCGAGATCGCCCCGGTAGCCCGGCAACCCGTCGTCGCCCATCATGTGGCCGACACCGGCCTGGTGCGCGTAGAGGCCGGTCAGCAGGGAGGCGCGGGTAGGGCAGCAGCGGGCCGTGTTGTAGAAGTGGCTGAAGCGCAGGCCGTTCGAGGCGAGGCGGTCGAGGTTGGGCGTGTCGATCTCGCCGCCGTAGCTGCCGAGGTCGGAGAAGCCCATGTCGTCGGCCATGATGAGGACGATGTCGGGCCGTGGCGCGGAGTTCGTGCCGCCGCAACCGAGGAAGGCAAGCAGGGCGGCGGCGACCGTCGCGCCGGCCGGGGTCTTGCATGATGGAATCGAAGCGCGCATGGACGAAGTGTATGCAGACGGAAGCTCGAGGGGCGGTGGGGCCGTGGCCGGCCTGCTGTCCGTCGCGACGCTCGTTCTCGTCGCGGCGCCGGTCGAGAGCCAGCGCCTGCTGACGCTGGTGCCGCGGGCGACGCAACCCGTCGCCGTCGCCGCCCAGGACTTCGGCCCGGACATCGCCCCGATCGCGGTTCAGGTCGACCTGGAGCTGCTGCGCAGCGAGCCCGCCCGGCTGGAGCTGCCGACGCCGGACGGCCGGTTGCTGGAGGCGGACCTCAGCGTCTTCGAGGATCGGGGCGGCGGAGACCTCATGTGGTCGGGCGGTGCTCCGGACGCCGGCTACGACAGCGTCGTGCTGACCGTGGAAGGTGGCCGCCTCGTCGGCTGGTTCGGTGAACCGGGCGGCGTGAGATACCGCATCAGCGCCCGCCCGGACGGTCGCGGTCGGATGGCTTCGGGTTCCGGTCCGCCAGGGCGGGAGCCGGAAGCCTTCTGCCCGGTGGGTGCGAGTCCGGATCCGCGAGTGCCGGGTCAGGCACGTTTGCCCGCCGCGGCGATGGCTGTCGACCTGCCTGCACGAGCGGGAGCGGCCCAGAACCACGAACAGCTCGACATTCTCGTCGTGTACACCGGCACGGCCGCCTTGAATTGGTCGAATCAGGGCGGCGTCCAGGCGTCGATCCGGAATGCGGGCGACTACCTCAACATGGTGCTGCGCAACGGCGACGTGGGAGTGAGCGCGAGAATCGTCCACACGGCCCGGATCCCGGGACCCATCGACCGCGTCGCCCGGGACGGAACCGGCCTGTACGGTACGTCGATCATCACGCAGTTGCTGTACAACGGGGAAGCGCTTCGCCTGCGACGGGTGTACGGCGCCGACCTGGTCCACCTCTTCACCGGCGAGTCCCCGTGGGCGTTGGGAGGCGCCTGTGGCCAGCACTACCTCCTGTTTCGCGACGAAACCGCGGAGGAGTTCTCCGAGTACGCCTACGGCTGGACCTCCAACGCCTGTTTCGACGACGGGCCGATCTTTGCCCACGAGATCGGGCACGGACTCGGGGCGCACCACGATCCGGCGAACGGAGGTTCTCCGCAAGGCGCCTTCAGACCCTACGCTTTCGGTCACGGCAATCTTGAGCGCATCCCGAACGTCGGGACAATCATGAGCTATACGGGTCAGACGGAACCGTACCTGTCGAGCGTGCGCATCAGGCCCCAGGGGCGGGTGATCGGCATAGCGAACGAACGGGAGAACGAGCGAGCCCTGCGGGAGAGCATCCATCTCGGTGTTCGCTACGGCGACTTCGTAGCCCCCTTGCCGGCGGATGCGCCGGCGGCGCCGACGGACCTCCGCGTAGAGATGGCGAGCCGTGCCTCGGTGCGGCTCTCCTGGCGGGACAACGCGCCGGATGCGACCGGCTACGAGGCGACCTTCTGGCGAAGGGGCCAGGAGGACGAGCCGGCGAGGCGACGGCTGGAAGGTCGCGGGACGGCGGTTGTCAGTCTGCCTGGGGTGGGCGATGGTACGCGCTACTTTGTCTTCGTGACGGCGGTCAGGGGAGAAACCTACTCCGCGAGAAGCAGTATCGTGACGCTGGCTGCGCCCGGCGGCGAGCCGGCAGCCCCCTCGGAGGTAGCCTGGCAACTGGTCGCGAGCGAGGACCCGGTCCGGATGGGGACGCACTCCGTACGCGTGAGCTGGGTTGACAACTCGGACGACGAAGTCGTCTTCGAGGTGCTGCTTCGGAGCCTCTTCGGGACGCTGTTGCGGCGCAAGGAAGCGCGTGCGAACGCGACCTCGACGCTGATCTCGCGCCTGGCGCCAGGGGGCAGCTACCTGGTCACCGTGCGGGCCCTCGGCGTTGGGGGCGTGTCGGAAGTTAGCGAGACGGTTAGGGTCGATACGCCCCCCGCCCCTGGTCCGAGAGCCGTCTCCGATCTGACGGCCCGGGCCAGCGGAGACACCTCCGTTCGACTGACCTGGACGGACAACTCTTCGGGCGAACTGGGTTTTCGCGTGCTGGCCCTGGTTTCGGGCTGGTTCGGCCTGTTCGAGGCCGGAGCCGGCAGCGAGTCGATCGAGATCGAGGGGCTTGCCCGCGGCGGCCGCTACGTCTTCCTCGTGTGGCCCTACGACGACGCGGGCCTGGGCGGCCGCAGCGTCACCCGTGTCTCGCTGGGAACCGCGCGCCCCGGCCCGCCCGCGCCGACCAGGCTCGCCTGGGGCGTCGGCGACGGGGTCGCCCGCCTGACCTGGAAGGACAGCTCGAGCGGAGAATCCGGCTTCGAGATCCAGTATCGACCGGAGTACGAGACGCAGGACACGACGGTAGTCGGCGGTGGACGCTGGACGCGCGTTGCTCTGGTTCCCGCGAACACCACGTCGTTCAACCTGGAGCGCAGCGAGGCCGTCGACTACCGCGTCTTCGCTTACGACGCCTCCGGCTTCTCACGCGCCAGCAACACGGTCAGGGGGATGCCGGTACCGAGCGGCGAGCCGCCGGACGAAGAGGATGGCGGGCTGAGAGTCGTTCCCTCGGGTGAGACCGCGGTCGAGCTGACCTGGACCGGCAGGTGGGCACGCGCGTCGCGGGGGCCGCTGGCGATCGAGGCACGGAACCCGGCCGGCGGCTGGATCGAGGTGGCGACGGCAGAACCAACCGCTGGCGGCACGACGGTCGCCGGTCTGAAACCCGAAACCCCTTACACGTTCCGGCTTCGGTCGGGGAGGACGGACTACTCTCCGGAGGCCAGCGTCACTACCGGTGCTTTCCGGGGCGCCTGCCGGCAGGGGGCGGACTATCTCTGCCTTCGTGACGGACGGTTCGAGGTGCGGGCGCACTGGAGCCGGCCGGACGTCGTCGAGGAGTTCGGTGCGGGCACGGCCGTGCCGGTCGGCATCTCGGACGAGTCGGGACTGTTCTGGTTCTTCGAATCCGAGAACATCGAACTGGTCGTCAAGGTCCTCGACGGGCGAGCGATCAACGGCAGCTACTGGGTCTTCTTCGGCGCGCTGTCGGACGTCGAGTACTGGCTCACGGTGAGAGACGCGGAAACGGACGAGCGGCGGACGTACCACAACCCGCCGAAGGAAGTCTGCGGCCAGAAGGACCTCCTGGCGTTCAGCGACATGACCGGCGCGACGGGTCCGGCCGGTGCCGAGGACGCCTCCGGGCGCCCTGGCTTCGACCTGCTGCAGATGAACGTCGCGTCTCTCGACGTGTCCGCTATCGACCTGGCGAGCGACGGCTCGGGTCACTGCGAAGCCGGCGACGAGCGGCTGTGTCTGCTCGACGACCGCTTCTCGGTCGAGGTCGAGTTCACCGATCCGAACGTCGACGCGGACATGCCACAGGCCGCCAGCGTGATCCCGTCGCTGACGACGGGAAAGACTGGCTTCTTCTGGTTCTTCAGCCCGTCGAACGTCGAACTGGCGGTGAAGATGCTGGACGGCCGCGGCGTGAACGGCAGGTTCTGGTTCCTGTACGGCGGTCTCTCGGACGTCGAGTACACGATCACGGTCACCGACACGGTGACCGGTGGCACGGCGATCTACCGCAACGAGCCGGGGAGCATCTGTGGCGAAATCGACATCGAGGCGTTCTAGGAGCGTGCGCCGTAGAACGCAGCGAAGCGAGTTCTCGAGAGCACGCTCCGCCGTGCGGACGGGATGGGCCGAAACACCGAGTCTGCGAGGGGTTTGGGGGCGCTAGTTGGATCGCGATACGTACCGGAGCCTGATCGGACAGTTCGCAACCGGCGTCACGGTCGTGACGACGAACGTGGACGGCCGGCTCCATGGAATGACGGCGAACGCCGTCTGCTCGCTGTCACTCGAACCGCTGCAACTTCTCGTGTGCGTCGACCGGGAGTCGAACTGCTACCGGCAGATGCAGCGGGCGGAGGCCTTCGGTCTCAGCATCCTGGCGTCGGACCAGGAGGATGTCTCGAACACGTTCGCGCGCACGACCGCGCCGGCGGCGGGCTCGCTGCTTGGCGTCTCCTTCCGGCAGGGAAGCCTGGGTGAGCCCCTGATCGAGAACGCGCTGGCCCACCTCGAGTGCCGGATCGCGGAGCGGATCGATGGCGGCGATCACATCATCGTGATCGGCGATGTGGTCGCCGGCGAACGGCTGCGCGACGCGGAGCCGCTGCTGTTCTACGGCGGCCGCTACGCCAGGCTCAGCCGCTGACCTGGCGCGGCAGAGACTGGGTGCGCCGGCGTCCCCGCCGGCATCCGGCGCAAGGCGCCGGCTTCCGGACCTTCTGCCGCGCCAGGTCAGCCGCCGTTAGGCGACGAGGGGGCAGCTCGGGTCGAACTCCCGGTCCAGCGCGGCCAACTCGACGATCGCTTCCTGGATGACCTGCCGGGGCGTCGCTCCCTGGCCCACCCGGCGCAGCCACTGGATCGCCGGGTTGCCCTGGGTGAGGACCCCTTCGATCGGTTCGAGCAGTGAGGCGAAGCCGTGCCGATCCGCGGTCTCGGCGGCATCGTCGAGCAGGTGGCGGACCCAGTCCCGGAACGTGAGGGAGCGGCCGTCGACCCAGTTCACGCCGACGGCGTCGAGGCTCCTCGTGCCGGCGGCCCGTTCGTTGGCGGCGGCAAGCTCCTCGAGCTCGTGCGACGGCTGTTCGCGAAGCGGATCGAGGTCGGGCTGCTCCAGCACCTGCCAGACGCGGGCCTCGTAGAGCGCTGTGACCGCCTGGAGAACGTGGGGGTCGCTGATCCGGTCGCAGATCCGGAGTTCCAGGCGATCCAGGACCCTTGGCGTCGCCGGGCCGTTCGGCCGGATGCCGAGCCACAGGTGGCGTTGGTTCTGCATCGTGCCGCTTTCGAGCTGTTCGTCCATCCACACCGCGAACGTGGCGGCGTCGGGAAAGAACGGCACCCGCTGCGGGGTCAGCGGGAAGCGGAGCCAGCGGCTCGAGTGCTGGCCGGTCGGTTTGCCGGCCAGAAAGGGCGAGGCCGCAGTCAGGGCCAGGAAGACCGCCGCTTCGAGCCGCAGCACCCGGTAGGCGCGGAGCAACTCGTCCGGGTCGTCGATGCCGAGGTTGATGTGGGTGGAGGCGGTCACCACCCGGTTGCCGTAGGCGTCCCGGATGTAGCGGTAGTAGGGGTTCTCGGGATCGGAGAAGTGGAACGAGTCGGGATCGGCCAAAGACAGCGCGCCGCCCGGTACCAGGGTGCAGCCGTGCTCCCCCTCCAGGTAGCGCCGCAGGGCGCAGCGTTTCGCCATCAGGCGGTCGATGAGGACCTGGTAGCTGCGGTAGGGCGCTGTCGTGAACTCGACGTTCCGGCCGTCCGGCTCGGTCGTGTAGCCGTCCATCGCCTCCTTGACCTGGGCGGAGAGCGGTAGCACGTCACCGTCGGCGGTGCCGGTGTAGACCTCCTCTTCGAGGCCCTTCAGTAACTGCCGGTGCAGCGATAGTTGGTCTGCGGTCATCGAGCTGCGGCGCCGGTCAGGGCGGTGACTCTAACAGTAGAGTCGCGGCGTCCGCGCCGCGCTGATGCACGGGGAACAGGCCTGCTCCACAAGTTGCTACGATCCCCGGCCCATGGAGATACAGGGCAGGAACTGCGTCGTCACCGGCGGTGCCAGTGGCATCGGCAGGGCACTGTGCCGGCGGTTCGCCGCTGACGGCGCCAGGGGAGTCGTGGTCGCCGATCGCGACGGAGACGGAGCCGCGGCGGTGGCAGGGGAGATCGGCGCGGGAGCGGTCTCCGTTGAGGTGGATGTGGCTGTCGAGGAGGAGGTCCAGGAGATGGTCGCCCGGGCGGAGGCCGCCTTCGGCGACATCGACCTGATGTTCTCGAACGCCGGCATCGGCACCGGCGGCGGCGTGGACGTGAGCGACGAGGGCTGGCAGAACATCTGGGAGATCAACGTGATGTCCCACATCTACGCTGCGCGCGCGGTGCTGCCGAAGATGATCGAGCGCGGCGAGGGCTACATCGCGAGCACCTCCTCGGCCGCGGGCCTCCTGTCGCAGATCGGATCGGCGCCGTACGCGGTGACCAAGCACGCGGCCGTCGCTCTGGCGGAGTGGATCGCGATCACCCACGGCAACGAGGGCATTCGCGTCTCGGTGCTGTGTCCGCAGGCGGTGCGCACTGCCATGACCGCGGCCGGCCCGGGCGTGGCCGGCGTCGACGGGATGATGGAGGCCGAAGAGGTTGCGGAGATCGTAGTGCGCGCGATCGAACAGGAGCGCTTCCTCATCCTGCCGCACCCGCAGGTCCAGGAGTACATGCGCCGCAAGACCGCGGACTACGATCGCTGGCTCAACGGCATGAGGCGGCTTCGCGAGCGATTCCGGGCGGGCGCCTAGCGCCGCCGCTCTGCTACGACTGCCACTTCGCGAGGAGGTCCCTGAAGATGAAGCTCGCCGTTGAGTTCCCGAGTGTCGTGTACCGCGAGGGTCCGGAAGCCGTCGCCAGATTGGCGACGGCGATGGACGAGATCGGTTTCGATCAGCTCGACATCTTCGACCATGTGGTCATGGGCCATGACACGGACGGTCGGGAGAAGAACCGCTACCCGGCCAAGATGCCGATCATGGAGGCGTTCGCCACCCTGGGCTACATGGCGGCCTGCACGTCCCGCATCGGGCTCGGCACCGAGGTCCTCGTCCTGCCGCAGCGGGATCCGGTTCTGACGGCGAAGCAGGCGGCGACCCTGGACACGCTCTCCGGCGGTCGTCTGCGACTGGGACTCGGCGTCGGCTGGCAGGAGTCGGAGTACGAGGCGCTGGGCCAGAACTTCAGGAACCGCGGTAGGCGCATGGACGAGGCGATCGAGGTGCTTCGAGCCTGCTGGAGCCAGGATCCGATCGACTTCGAGGGCGAGTTCTACCGGGTCGAGGCGATGGCGATGGAACCGAAGCCGCCTCGTGGCGCCGCGTTGCCGATCTGGATCGGCGGCCACAGCGAGGCGGCTCTTCGTCGTGCCGGACGGTTTGCAGACGGCTGGATGGGAGTCGCTTCGCGGGAGCTGTTCGAGAACGGTGATCAGGCCATCGCCGCGGTGCGCCGGTATGCCGAGGAGGCCGGTCGGGACTCTTCGGCGCTCAAGTTCCAGGCTCAGGTGTCACCGCCGCCGCGGCCCGGCAACGAAAGCGACCGGACCTTCTACACGGAACCCGATCGTGTCGCCGCGGCCGCTGCGAAGCTCGGCGACATGGGCTTCGACGGCGTGGCGCTGAACCTGACCGGCCTGTTCCTGGCCGGCGCCCGGACCGTCGACGCGATGATCGACGGCGCGGCCGCGCTGCACGGGAAACTACGAGCTGAACTCGCCTGACTCGGCCTCGGCGCGGCTCCGACGCCACTGCAGGTAGGCGCCGATCATCAGCCAGGCGCCGACCGCGAGCAGGCCGACGGGCCAGAACTCCCACACGCGATCCATGTCATAGCCGAACGTGTGGTCGAGGAGGAGGAGAAAGCCGAGCACGAAGAGGCCGGCGCCTCCGACAAGGGCGAGCTGACCGGCCGGCGGCGCCTTCGCGGCGTCCTGGACGCCGAGGTCGGGCCCCTGACCCTGTTCGATCAGAGAGGCCTGGCGATAGGCGTCGATGATATTGAAGAGCCAGACGAAAGCCACGACCATGCCCATCAACCCCTCTTCGGTGGCGAGATAGATCGAGGTCACCGCCAGCAGGAAGAGAACGATGCCGCGCTGGTACAGCCCGTTGTAGACGTGGCCCAGGCCAGGGAAGGCAGCGAGGATCACGCTGACAACGTGCCTGGTAGTCAATCCGCGCTGCGATGCGGACGCGGCGGGTGGTGGCGGGGCAGATGCCGTGGCCGCCTGAGCGGGCGGGGGCGGAGCCTCGCCGGGAGTCTGGCTGGTGGCCTGATCGTGCTCGGTCGTCATGCGAAGGTCCTCTCTCGATCGGCGCGCCTTCCCGGTCGGTTGGGGCTCGATCGGTTCGTTGCGGGTGGTTCGTCTCCCTCGGCGATGTCGGCGAACGGGAGCAGATTGGTCAGACCCCTGAACGCGGCGGACGAAGAGTCGACGGCGCCGCGGAACCAGGCGCTGACGCGGTCGGTC
This sequence comes from Holophagales bacterium, assembly GCA_009843505.1. Lineage (GTDB taxonomy): Bacteria > Acidobacteriota > Thermoanaerobaculia > Multivoradales > Multivoraceae > Multivorans > Multivorans azotirespirans. Next base: position 29,870 of record VYDI01000043.1, read on the forward strand.
GGCAGGTCGAGGGGTTCTCTGAGGAAGCCGGTTGCGGGCCAGTTCCCCTGGAGCCGCCCGAGCTGCTGGCTGAGTTCGGTGTGAATCGACGCCCCGGCGCGCGATGCCGGTTCGAGCAGACGCTCACCGGCGACCGCTCGGAACTCCGACGATGCCCTGCGGCCGAACGAGAGCGGATCGCCCAGGGCCAGCGTCAGGGCCACGGCGAGCAGGTAGCTCGCGGCGATGGTGAGGCCCGGTCCACGCCAGGCATGGGGAATCGTCAGGCGGCTGGGGCGAACCGGGATCGCGAGCAGCCGCTGCATCAGCGCGGCTGAAGGCTCGAGGCGGGGCCAGTGGACCGACTCGAGTTCGGCCGTGCGCGCCTCGCCGTCGCGGTCCAGGTGTTCTCCCACCGCGATCTCGAGAAGGCCCTGGCGGAGCTCCTCCGGAAGGGGGAGGTTGGCGCCGTGCCCAGCGGCTTGCCGTTCGTCGCGGCTCATCGGTAGCCCCCGTCCCGTTGCGGCGTCCGATCGCCGAGATTCCGGCGCTGTCGGTCGACGCGTCTCATGAGATCGAGTCGCGCACGTCGCAGTCTGGACTTCATCGTGCCTTCGGGCAGGTCGAGAAACGTACAGATGTCCGCGTAGCTCAGGCCCTGCAGATCGCGGAGCATCAGGATTTCGGCGAAGGGCTCCGGCATCTCTTCGATCGCTCCGTAGATCAGGCGCAGCTTCTCCCTTCGTTCCGCCTGGGCAGACGGGTCGCTGTCGCCGGCCTGGTGCTTCAGAATCTCCTCCGAAACGACGACTACCCGCCGCTCGGTCCGGGTCCTCCGGTAGTGGTCGACGCAGAGGTTGCGCGACAGGCGGAGGGTCCAGCCGGCGAGCGGCACGTCGCCGCGGTAGCGGTCGAGGTTGCGGTAGAGACGCAGGAAGATCTCCTGGGTCAGGTCCTCGGCCTCGGCTCTGTTGCCGGCGAACTGGAAGGCGATGTTGTAGATGCGCCGGCCGTAGCGCTCGATCAGCTCGGTCCAGGCGTCGGCATGGCCGGCGGAGGCACGCCGGGCGAGGAACAGGTCGGGGTTGGGTCTGGCGGTCATCGTTGTCTGATCAGGAAGACGCATGATGTCCGGCCGAAGTTGCCTGGATCCTGCATAATCCACCGTCCGAACCTCCCCGTCTCGTCCGGGCCTGGCCCGTGCCCGGGGGATCGCCATGCCGGAACGACGACGCATCCTCGTTACGAACGCCCTGCCCTACGCCAACGGCCCGATTCACCTGGGGCACATGGTCGAGGCCGTGCAGACGGACATCTGGTGCCGGCTGCAGCGGATGCGGGGCCGTGAGTGCTACAACGTCTGCGCCGAGGACGCGCACGGCACGCCGATCATGCTGCGCGCCGAGCGGGAAGGAATCACGCCCGAAGAGCTGATCGGCCGGCTGGCGGAAGAGCACCTGGAGGACTATCGGGCGTTCTCGATCCACTTCGACGACTACTACACGACGCACTCTCCCGAGAACCGGGAACTGGTCGAGGAGATCTACGGGCGATTGCGTGATCGGGGATCGATCGACCGGCGGACGGTGCGCCAGTTCTACGACCCGGAGCGGGAGATGTTCCTGCCCGATCGTTTCATCAAGGGCACCTGCCCGCGCTGCGGAGCGAAGGACCAGAACGGCGACAGTTGCGACGTGTGCGGCTCGACCTACCAGCCTTCGGACCTGATCGACCCCCGTTCGATCGTCACCGGCGCCCTGCCGGTCGAGAAGGAGTCCGAGCACCTGTTCCTTCGCCTCTCGGACTTCGGGGACCTGCTGGAAGACTGGGTTGGCGATGGCCGCCTGCAGAGCGAGGTCGTCAACAAGCTCCAGGAGTGGTTCGACGACGGATTGCGCGACTGGGACATCTCGCGGGACGCGCCGTACTTCGGGTTCGAGATCCCGGACGCTCCGAACAAGTACTTCTACGTCTGGGTCGACGCGCCGATCGGCTACATGGCCGCCTTCCGTCGATTCTGCGACCAGAACGGCGTGGGATTCGGGGATTTCTGGGGGCCCGACAGCGATGCCGAGCTGTACCACTTCATCGGCAAGGACATCCTCTACTTCCACTGCCTGTTCTGGCCGGCCATGCTGCACGGCGGCGGCTACCGAACGCCGTCGTCGGTGTTCGTTCACGGCTTTCTGACCGTCGACGGCGCCAAGATGTCGAAGTCGCGCGGCACCTTCGTCATGGCGCGCACCTACCTGGAGCACCTGGACCCTGAGGCCTTCCGCTACTACATCGCGGCCAAGTTGAGCAACGGGCTCGCCGACATAGACCTCAACCTGGAGGACTTCGTCCTGCGGGTGAACTCCGATCTCGTCGGCAAGGTGGTGAACATCGCCAGCCGCTGCGCCGGCTTCCTGCACCGGCAATTCGACGGCCGGCTGGCGGCGGCGCTCGACGCGCCCGAGCTGGCGGCCGCCGCCGCCGCGGAAGCGGAGGAGATCGCCGACCTCTATGAAGGCCGCGACTACAACCGGGCGCTCCGCCGCGTCATCGCGCTCGCCGACCGCGCCAACCGCTACATCGACGATCGGCGGCCCTGGGAGGCGGCGCGGGACCCGGAACGCGCCGCGGAGGTGCAGGCCGTCTGCACGACCGGCCTGGAGCTGTTCCGCCAGTTGGTCGTGTTTCTGAAGCCGGTCGTGCCGGCGATCGCCGGCCGCGCCGAGACCTTTCTGCGAACGGGTCCCCTGGTCTGGGACGACGTTCACGCGCCGTTGCTGGACCGCGAGATCGGTCCGTTCGAGCCGCTGCTCACACGGGTGCGGCCCGAACAGGTAGCGGCGATGATCGCGGCTTCGGGCGAGGACGGCGCTGGGTGAGGCGATGACGGCCGCCGCTACCGCGGTCGTGGCTGACCGTCTGACCAAGGTCTACAAGGTCTACGCCAGCCCCTGGGGGCGGCTGCTGGAGGCAGTGACCAGACGGCCGGCGCACGTACCGTTCCGGGCGCTGGACGACGTCAGCTTCGAACTGCCCGCCGGGGAAGGGCTGGGCGTGGTGGGGGAGAACGGCGCCGGCAAGAGCACCCTGCTCAAGATCGTCGCCGGGGTGACCCGGCCGACCTCGGGCGAACTCGACGTCGAGGGCCGGGTCGCCTCGATCCTGGAACTCGGCTCGGGGTTTCACCACGAGTTCACGGGCCGCCAGAACATCCGCCTGAGCGCCGCGATCGTGGGGCTGGACGAACGGGAGCTCAGGGAACGGACAGGCGACATCATCGAGTTCAGTGAGCTGGGGCCGGCGATCGATCAGCCCGTCCGCTCGTACTCGACCGGAATGACGATGCGGCTCGGCTTCTCGATTGCCGTTCAGGTCGAGCCGGACATCCTGGTCGTCGACGAGGCGCTCTCGGTCGGTGACGGCTACTTCCAGAAGAAGTGCATGGACCGGCTCCAGGGATTCGTCGCCGGCGGCGGCACACTGCTGTTCTGCTCTCACGCGATGTACTACGTCACCGCGTTCTGCCAACGGGCGCTGTGGCTCCGCCAGGGTGAGGTTGCCGCCTCGGGGCCGGCGCTGGGCGTGGTCGGCGAGTATGAACGGTTCCTGATGGCCAAGAGTGACGAGAGTGTCCGGGAAGCTGACAGCAGAGGGGACCCGGCCACCGCGCAGGCCCGAATCGTCGCCATCCGGCCCCGCGCCGCCGCCCGGCGGCGGGCTTCGGAGCCCTGGGCCCTCGAGGTCGAGTGGGAGAGCCGGGAAGAGGAGTTGGGTTTTCACCTCGCCGTGGGCCTCGACACCGCGGACGGCGTCCAGGTCTGTGCGTTCACGACGGAGCGGGCCGGACTTCCACCGGTCAGGGGCAAGGGCCGCCACCGGGCGGTGGTGACGGTGCCGCGGCTGCCGATGACGAAGGGGGACTACTCGGCCTGCGTGTTCCTGCTGGACGAGGAATCCCTGCACGTCTACGACCGCAAGGTGGCAGCGAACGTGCTGGAGATCGAGGCCGAGCGTTTCGAGCCGAGCCTGTTCGACGTGTCGCACGAGTGGGAACTCGATGGCCGGGGGCCTGGAGCCTGCGGGGAGGACGCTTCATGAAGGTACTCGTGACCCGGCCGATTCCGGAACCGGCGGTCGAGCGGCTGCGTGCGGAGCCGGGGATCGAGACACGGATCCTCGAGGAGGACGCGGCTATGGACCGCGCGACGCTACTCGACGCCGCGGCCGATGCCGGGGTGATTCTGGCCCTCCTGACGGAGCGGATGGACGCGGAGCTCTTCGACCGGGCGAGCAACCTGCGCATGGTCGCGAACATGGCGGTCGGCTTCGACAACGTCGACACCGAGGCGGCGGAGGCCCGCGGCATCTGGGTCACGAACACGCCGGGCGTGCTCGACGGCGCCACCGCCGACCTGGCGATGGCGCTGCTGCTCGCGACGGCTCGTCGATTGCCGGAAGCAGAGCGGTTCCTGCGCGCCGGCCGCTACCGGCGCTGGGGGCCAATGCTGCTGACCGGCCAGGAGGTTCACGGCCGGACGCTCGGCATCCTCGGCATGGGCCGCATCGGCGAGGCGGTGGCCCGCCGCGCGCGCCTCGGGTTTGAGATGGAGGTCCTGTACTGGGACGAACGGGGCCGGCCGGAGCTCGAGCGCGAGCTCGGCGCGCGGCGTACCGACCTGAACGAGTTGCTCGGCGCCGCCGACTTCGTCTCCATCCACCTGCCGCTGACCGACGGGACGCCCGGCCTGATCGGCCGGGACGAACTCGCCCGGATGAAACCGACCGCGGTGCTCGTGAACACGGCCCGCGGGCCGATCGTCGACGAAGCCGCGCTGGCGGAGGCACTCCGCTCGGGCACGATCTGGGCCGCCGGTCTGGACGTCTTCGAACGCGAACCGGAGGTCCATCCGGACCTTCTCGACCTCGACAACGCGGTCCTGTTGCCTCACATCGCCAGCGCCTCGATCCCGACCCGCCTGGCCATGGCCCAGCTTGCCGTGGACAACGTCCTCGCTCTGCACCGCGGCGAAGACCCGCCGACGCCGGTCGTCCGCGGTACACGTTGAAGGCCGCCCGTGTGGGGTCAGGGGGAGGGGGTCCCGGACGGCCGCTCGCACACACTGGGTGCGCCGGCGTCCTCGCCGGCATTCGCCGACGCCTAGCCCCGGATGCGGAAAGAGCGGGCGACCCGGAAGCCTGTTTCGTCGGATGCGAAACCGGGTGCCTCGTGCCTTGTCGGGGCGGGGTTGAGTTCTTGTGGCGGTAGGCGGAAGGAGCCGCCGCAGAGCGTGCGTTGGTCGTTGGTGTGGGGGCCATCGGCGACCCACTCCCAGACGCTGCCCAGCATGCCGTGAAGGCCGAAGTCGTTCGCCTGCCGGTGCTCAGGGTGCTGGACGCGGCCGTCGGAGTTGCCGGCGTGCCAGCAGTGGCTGTCGATGGCTTCGGGATTGGCAGTCCAGATGGCCTCTTCGTCCGGCGCAGAGGAACCCCGGCAGGCGTAGAGCCACTCTGCTCGGGTCGGCAGTCTCATCGGCTTGCGTGATACCTCGGCGTACCAGCGGCAGTAGGCGTCGGCCTGGTTCCAACTGATGCCGACGGCGAGGTCCCGGTCACCGGAAGAGAGCGGGGATCGCCGGTGGCCGGGGTCGAAGGCCTCGAACTGCTCGTTCGTCACCGGCCACTTGCTGAGGTAGAAGGGCTCGACCGTCACCGTTCGTCCGTCGATCAGGAGCCCGCCGCCCGGCACGAGCCAGAGGATCGTGCGCGGGACGTGGGCGTAGGAGCGGGGCAGCGGGTTGCTGCTGCTGGCCACGACCTCTAACCCGGGCTGCTTACGCCGTTCAGGAAGGGCGGCTGCCGAAGACCTTCGGCGTCGGCATCCGGGCGCGAATCGACTCGAGTTCGTCGACCGTCACGGTCGAGATCCCGTTCTTGCGACAGTGGGACTCGACCGAGCGTACGACCATGCCGCGAACGAAGGCCGGCACCCGCTTCATGCGAGCCTCGGCTTCGGGCTCCCAGGCGATGCTGGTCGAACTGTCTTCGCCGTAGCGCGCGAGAGAGGCCAGCCCCGTGCGGTCGCCGAACGCCTGCAGTTGATCCGCGGTGAACGAGCCGGGCTCGTGGGTGCAGAGCGGATCCTCCGCCATCAGGTCGCCGGTCATTCCGAAGGCCCGCGCCCGGCAGCCGCCGCAGACCGTCGACAGTTCGCAGGAGCCGCAACGGCCGCCGAGATCGTTGCGGCGCCGGATCGACTGGAAGAGGTCGGAGTCGTTCCACAGCTCCGAGAGCGTCGACCGCTTGAGGCTGCCGCCGAACACCGGCAGGTAGGGGCAGGGCGTGACGTCGCCGTTGGGTCGGATCCCCATGTAGTGGGTTCCGGCCGGGCAGCCGCCGGCGCCGCCGTCGTACGCCTTGAGGAAGGGCGAGTCCGGGTCCCCCGCGAGCAACTGGCGGACGTAGTGGGGCGCGCACTTCGCGTTGACGACCATGCGCCCGCGGTAGTTGCGCTGGATGGACGTGAGGGCGGCCAGCACGTCGTCGTAGTCTGACGGTGAAAGGTCGGACACGAACTGGCCGCGGCCGGTCGGAACCAGGAAGTACAGGTTCCAGACCCGGGCCGCCAGTTCGCTGTAGGCGAACTCGGCGATCTCCTCGAGCTGACCCCGGTTGTGAGCCCCGGCCGTGGTCTGGATGATGAAGGGCAACCCCGCCGTGGCGAGGTGCCCGGCGCCGTCGACCGTGTTCTGCCAGGCGCCGCGAACCCGCCGGAAGCCGTCGTGGACCTCGGCGTCGAGGGCGTCGAGCGACAGGGCGAGACCGCGGACACCCTCGCCGGCCAGAATCCGGGCCAGGTTCTCGGTGATGCGCACGCCGTTGCTGCCGACGACGACCCACAAGTCGCGCTCTGCCGCGTAGCGCACGATCTCCAGGATGTCCCGGCGCAGCAGCGGCTCGCCGCCGGTGAGGATGACCAGGGCTTCGGGAGCGAACTCGCAGATGTCGTCGATCACCTTGCGGCACTCGTCGGTCGAGAGCTCCGAGCGGTCGGCGAAGTTCGCGGTCTGGACCAGAGGCTTGCCGCCGGCGTCGAGGTAGCAGTGCTCGCAGGCCAGGTTGCAGCGGTAAGTCAGGTTCCAGGAGATGACGTACGGACGCGCGAAGGCGGCCGGATTCACGCTCGGCTGCCGCTCCAGGGGTGACACCGTCATCGGTAACTCCAGGCGAGGTCAGGCGATGCCGAAGAACGAGCGGGCGCGTTCCAGGACGGCGGCGTCCACCTCTTCGTAGCCGTGGTCCTCGGCGAACTTCTCGATACCCGCGACCGCCGAGGCGCGGACGATGTCCGGAATGTTGGCGAGCCGCTCGCGGGCCTCCGCGGTCCATGGAATGCCCTCCGGGCCGCCGTTGCCGCTCTCGACCGGGCTGGCGTTCTCCCCGGCCCGTGTCCCGGTCATCGGAACGCCCATGTCGGCCAGCATGCCGGTGAACGGGCACTTCGACGCGGCCGCGGCCGTCTCGGGATCTTCCGTTGTGCCGATCTTCACGCCGAGCGATCCGACCACCTGAGTCTCGTGTGGGTTCGTCATCATCGCCATCTCGGCTGAGCAGGCGGGGCAGGCGTAGACCAGTGCGACCGAGCCGCCCTCGGGGCCGATCGCGTGCTTGAGCTTCATCTGCTCGTCGCAGGGTACGCAGAGGAACTTCATCAGGTCTCCGGATCAGCCGGCCCGGCGCTCGGCGAGGCCGTTCAGGATTGAGTCGGCGGCGGTCTCGATGGCGCGGACCGCCGGCCCCCGCGGCAACTCCGGGTCGCCGGCATCGGAGGCCGCGGCCAATCGCGGATCGAACGGTATCGAAGCGAGCACCGGGAGTCCAAGCTCTGATGTCGCGCCGGCAGAGCCGTCGAACAGGGTCCTGACCTCGTCGCAGCTTCCGCAGTAGTAGCCGCTCATGTTCTCGATCACGCCGAGAGTCGCGTTTGGGGTTCGCCGCAATGCGGCGGCCGAACGCGCCACGACGCCTCGTGCCAGTGCGGTCGGAATGGAGACGAGGACGAAACGGGCTCCGGGTCCCAGGACTTCGGCGTACTGGAGCGTGCGCTCGGCGCCTGGCGGCAGGTCGACCAGGAGCACGTCGAGACGTCCCCAGTCGACCAGGCCGAGCAACTGCTGGAACAGGTTGAACTCGCGGGTCGCGCGCCAGACATGGGAGTCGCCGCGGGCAACGCTGGCGAAGTCCAGGTCCTCCGATTCGGGCACTGCGGAGCCCATCGACACGACGCCGAGTCCGGTCGCGGTGCGCGGCAGTGCCATGCCGCGCCCGCCTGGAAGCAAAGCCGCGTTCTCGAGGCCGGCCAGGCGGGCCTGGCAGGGGCCATTCAGGTCGGCGTCGAGGACGGCGCAGCGGTGGCCGCGGCGCTCCATCGCGAGGGCCAGTTGCATCGTCAGCGTGCTCTTGCCGACGCCGCCCTTGCCCGAACCGATGGCGACGATGTACTCGATCCCGGCCAGGGCCTCGGCGATGCGCTCGCGCTGCCGGCCGACCTGGCCGGCGATGTCGGAACCGCCGTCCTCGATCAGGTCGAAGTAGCTCTTCATCGCGGTAGAAAGAGTAACAAGGCCTTCAGGCGGGCGCTGCGTCGTTCTCGTAGCGAGTTGTTCTGGCGCCGGGTCTGAAGCCGACCTGCTCGAGGAGGCCGGCGGGGACTTCCGACGGATGGACCCGCGGCATGTGGAGCGGACGCCCGGCGCGGTCCGAGGCGACGGCGAGCAGCGGGCGCACCAGCGCGGGAACGGGCATCTTGCCGCCGAGGGCGAGCACCTCGAGCGGTGTCCCCGGCGGCGGGGTCGCCAGGAAGGGCAGGGGATTCTCCGCGTCGCCGTCGCCCCGGTGGAGCAGGTAGGCCTCGAAGTCCCGATCGGTGGCGATCGCAAGACCTTGCGGCCGCTCGCGGAGGTTCCGGATGCTCTGAGGAGCGCGCTGCCAGCAGCGGTCGAGCTCCGGGACGGCCTCGAAGTCCTCCTGCGAGACAAGCTCGGCGGCGGCGACATCGGCGACCAGGTCGACGCCACCGACCGGGTCGACGCCGCCGGCCGGCGCCTCGGCCGCGCAGGTGTAGTCGGTCAGGACGTCCCGCCTTGTGAATCCGCAGGCTTCGAAGAAGCGGCGGCCGAGGGCGTCGTCGTCCGGTAGCTCGACGAGCATCAGGGTCGGTTCGAGGATCGCCATCTTCTGGCTCAGCGAAGTCATCATGTGGCGGCCGTGACCCCGGCGGCGGTGGTCCGGGTGGACGGCGACGTGGAGCACAAGGCTGGCGATCGGTTCCCGCTTGGCGGCGATCAGGACGCCGATGGGGTCGGGTCCTTCGAAGGCGACCATGCAACTGCTGGTCCAGAGGTTCATCTCGCGGCCCAGTCGCTTCATGTCGTCCACCGTCAGGCTCCAGGGCCGGGCGCCGGAGCCGGCGTTGCAGCGTTCGTACGCGTCGACGATGAGGGGGACGTCGTCCGAACGGCAGAAGCGGTAGGCGGTCACCCCGCTACTCCGTCCGCGGCGCCGCCGCGGTCGCGAGCCTCGCGGGGGAGGGCGGAGAACCGCTCGGCTCCTGTTCGGGTATGCGGAGGATCAGGAGGATCAGCATCGAGAAGAGGTACAGGCCGACGAACGTGGTGAAGGCCAGGTCGTAGCTGTTGAACCGATCGTAGACGTAGCCCGCGAAGGGGACGCCGAGCACCTGGATCGGCAGCAGCAGGGGACTCATCAGGCCCATCACGCGGCCAAAGGAGCGGCGGCCGAAGCAGGCCCCGATCAGCGTTCCCCACAGCGGCATGATGCCGCCCATGCCGAGGCCGAAGACGGCAACGGCGCCGAGGACCGCCGGATAGCTCTCGGCCCGCAGCAGGCCGGCGGCGCCGGAGCCCATCAGGCCGACCGCCAGCCACAAGGCGCCGCGACTGCTGAGCCGGTCGCTGATCCACCCGAACACGACCTTGCCCAGCACGCCCATGGCCGCGATGGTAGAGAGGCAGAAGGCTGCCTCGACCGGCGGGAAGCCCAGATCCGTCGCGTGGGCGATGATGTGGGTGAGGATGGCGGAGTTGGCGCAGAAGCACATCGACACGACGAGGACGATGACCCAGAAGTTGCGGTTCGCCAGCGGCTGCATCCAGTCGAGCCGAGGCCTGCGGGGTGGGGCGCCGCCGGCCGTCGGCAGGGGTGCGACGGGTTCGACGCCCGCCGGACCTTCGCCGGCCGCCGGCGCCGGCGTCCAGTCGCCGGCCAGGGAAGTCGCCGTTCCATCGGGGTGCAGGCCGACGTCCTCGGGACGGTCGACGACCCAGCGCCGCACCGCCGGCAGGACGAAGAGAAGGGTCAGCGCACCGTAGAGCACGAAGGTGCCGCGCCAGCCGATCAGGTCGATCAGGCGGGTCGCGACGGGAGCCATCACGACACCCGAGAGAGAGATGCCCATCGTGGCGATGCCGAGCGCCATGGCGCGCTGGCGTACGAACCAGTTGGCGACCAGGGTGGAGGCGGTCACCCCACCAATCAGTGCCGCGCCGAGAGCCAGGAAGGTGCCGAGGACCAGGTAGAACTGGACCAGGTTCTGGACCGTCGCAGTCAACAGCAGGCCGAGCGCCAGCAACCAGGCGCCGGCCGTCATGATCCGCTTCGCGTGTCCCTGGTCCAGGGCATGGCCCAGGAACGGCGCGACGAGGCCGTTGGTCACGCCGAACACGGCGACGCCGATGCCGACGCCAACCCGGCCGCCCCCGAACTCGGAGGTCAGGGCGACGAAGAAGGCGCTGAACGAGTAGAAGCCGAAGCCGACGGAGACGAAGAGCGCCAGAAAGGAGACGAAGATGATCTTCCAGCCATGGAAGACCATGCCGGTGGGGAGAGTCGGCAGGGCTCTAGGCCAGCAGGTCGTCCAGCTTGAAGACCGCTGCCGCGTTCTCGCGAAGGAACTTTGGCCAGACGTGGTCCCGCAGCGGCAGGTCGTCCATCTCGGTGAAGATGCGCTCGTAGGAGAGGCCGGGGAAGTAGCCCGCGTACATGAACTTGTTCGGTCCCCGCTTGTTGGCGAAATCGATCACGCTCTTGGGGTAGTGCTTGGGGGCCCAGGCCGAGGGCGAGTAGTAGAGGTTCGGCCACTTGAGCATCAGCTTGACGCACAGGTCGGTCCACGGATCGCCGCCGTGGCGCATGACGACCCGGAGCTCCGGGAAGAACCAGGCGACCTCGTCGAGCAGACCGGGGTACTGGCACTTGTAGGGGACGCGCGGCCCCGGTACGCCGACCAGCATGTTGATCGGGATGTCCAGCTCGATGCACTTGGCGTAGATCGGGTAGAAGCGCTTGTCGTCGATCGGCACCTGGGGATGGGCCAGGCACGGCGCGGCCGAAGCGGCGCGGATCGCGGGGTGGAGGTTGACGGTCGCCTCTAGCGCTCGGACGCCGTCCATGCCGGCGTTCGGATCGACGCCGACGGCGCCGAAGAAGCGCCCGGGGAACTCCTCGAACACCGCAAGCGCCGGCTCCGGGTTCTGGGCGCTGACGCCGATCTGGGCGATCCGGACGCCGAACGCGTCCATCATCGCGACGACGTCGGCCGCCGTCCAGGCCTTGTCCATGCGCCGTCCGGCATCCTTGAACAGGTACTGGGCCGGATGGTGTGAGAAGTCCTCCGTCCCCCGGTCACGGCTGAGCCGGCGCACCGCCTCCATGCCCATGCCGGCGCCGCCGGCCGGGATGTCGAGAAACAGGTCGACGACGCCGATGTTCTTTGGTCTGCCCATGTTCACTCCTGGTTCGGTTCCGGGTTGGCGCCTGTGCTTCCGGCCGCGAGGACGACGACCTCGATGGCGGCCTCGCGCATCGTGACCGCGAGTGTGCGTCCGTCCGGGCTCACGCTCGGCTGGAGTGCTCCGATCGCGCCGGTCGTGACCTGTTCCGTGGCGCCGGTGGCGATAGCCACCCGCCACACCTGGAAGGGCCCGAAGCGGTCGTTGCGCGAGTAGAAGAGCGACGCGCCGTCGGCGCTCCACTCGGGCGCGCTGTAGGGCTCGCCGTTGGCGAAGGAGAGAACGGCCGTGGGGGTCCCACCCGCGGCCGGCACCGTGTAGACGGTGACGCGTCCGTCCTCGAACGAGCGTCCGTAGAAGGCCAGCCGCTCGCCGTCCGGCGAGTAGCGGGCGCCCATGGCATAGCCCTGGAATCCGTCGAGCGGGACGCGGACAGGGTCGCCGATTGCGAGCCCCGTGGTGGGATCGACGGCGATCGTGTACACGGACCCCGGGTTCCCCTCGAGCGGCGGGCCGTTGCTGCTGAAGGCGAGCGCCCGCCCGTCCGGGCTCCAGTCCGGCTCGCCGGTGTCCGCGCCCGGTCCGAACCGCGTGAGTCGTGTGGGTCGCTCGCTGCCGTCGACCGGGACGAGCCATATGTCGTCGCTCTGCTCCAGGTGCCCGTGGAAGGCGAGCCACCGGCCGTCGGGCGACCACGCGGCGCCGTAGTCCTCGTGCTCCTCCGAGAGGAGCGTCCGGACCGTACCCGTCGGGACGCCGTCCGCGTCGAGGTCGACAGCGCCCAGGTCGAAGTCGATCGGCATACGGAGGCGTCGCCAGGAGAACGTGGTGAAACCAAGCGCCCCTCCGTCGGGGCGCCAGGAAGGCAGAAAGGCGCTCGTGCCGCCTGCCGTCGTCACGTCGACGGGTTCCCCTCCGGTCACCGGAACGAGGCCCACCGCGGTGCGCGTGTGGTACACGCTGAGGGCGACGCGACCGTCGGCCAGCGGCGTGACCGCGAGCACGTCATGGTCGTCGTGCGTCAGCCGCTCGGCCGGGCTGCCGTCCAGCGGCACGCGCCAGCCGACCAGGAACGAGTCGTCGGGCCCCGCCGCCGCCAGGTAGAGCGCTTCGCCCGTGGGGGACCATTCCACGCGGCTGTCCCATCCGAACCGGAAGTCGGCGGCGAGCGTGCGCGCCTCGCCCGTCGCGATCTCCGACACGGCCAGGTCCGCCCGGTATCCGCCGGCGACCTGAAGGAACGCGACCGAGCGTCCGTCGGGGGATCGAACGGGCGCGGCCCATCCTTCGGCGCTCTCGACGAGCACGGTCGCCTGGTCGAGGCCAGGCGCATACGCGACCCAGGCGGAGTCTTCGCCCCCCTCGGCATCGGCGGAGTCGTGCCGAAGCGCGGTCACGGTCCCGTCGGGCAGCAGTCGCGGATGGTCGACGCGGGCGTTCCCGGGATCCACGATGCGCGACTCCTGGCCGGTGTTCGGGTCCAGGGTCCAGACCCCGTGACTTTCGGGCCGGCGGTCGACGTACACGACGCGCGAACCGTCGGGCGACCAGGTCACCCGGAACCGTTCCGCCGGCGTTGTCGTCAACACGCGGCCGACCCCGGTGGCGACGTCGTAGACCGTCAGCGATCTGGCGCCCGCGGCAAAGTCGGCGAACACGACCCGGTCGCCCGCAGGCGACGGGATGCCCGGGTAGGCGTCGTAGAGGTCCGTGTGGACGTGTCGCGCGAGCACGACGTCCCGGATCTCCTCAACGTCGTTTCCGCACGCCGTCGCCGCGAGGAGCGGCACCGCCAGCAGGCAGCGGGACACAGCCCACCGACGCCAGGACCGCCGCGGAGACTGCACTCAGGCTTCCGGTTCGCCGGCCTTGCGCTTCTCGTCGAGGGCCGACATCAGGCCGACCTCGTTCAGGTAGTTCCCGGCCTTCGCGTCCTTGGCCGCCTCGACCTGGGCTTCGCTTGCGCCGGCTTCGGCGAGAGCGGAGAAGGGGCATCTGCCGGCCGCGGTCGCGGCCCTGGTTTCCGCCTCGGCCACCGCGCTTGCCTGGGTTCCATCGCCCTGGCCGATCTCGTAGGCCGCGATCATCTGCTCCATCAGCTCGCGGCCGAGCTCGATGCCCTCCTCGACCGTCTTGATGCCGATCCGGGAGACGTGCTTTTCGCGGGCCACCAGTTCGACGCGCTCCTGGGTGCGGTCGCGCATGAAGCCGGCGGGAACCCGGAGGATGCGCTCGACGGCTTCGGCGGTCCACTCGTGGTTCGAGAGCAGCGGGACGCGGTCGTCGTCGCGGGCGATCAGCTTGCGTGCGTCGGCCGACGTCTCGGCGCCGTTGCCGTGGGCCGCGGTCGCCTGCGACATCCGACCGCCCGAAGACGGGCGGTCGGACTGTGACGCGGCTGGCGCCGAGACGCGCCAGCCGGGTTCACGGGCCTCGATCGTCACCGGCTCGCCGGTCTCGTCCTCGATCATCACGCGGGCGAACTCGAAGGTGACGGTCGGCAGCCTGCTCATCCGCGCCTTCTTCTCGATTCGTGCCTTGGCGCGGCGGCGGCGGTAGGCGTCCTCGATCGTCTTGAGGGCCAGGCGGGCGTCGGCGGTCCACTTCAGCTTGCGGCCGTCGTAGGTGGTCTCGACCTCGAGACCGCCCTCCATTTCGGCGATCCGTTCCAGCATCTCTTCGGTGATCTGCTCGAAGGAGTCGCTGCCGCAGACGCCGCAGCGGACGGGGTCGGGTTCGGCCGAGGTGACGCCGCACTTGCGGCAGATGAAGGTCGGCCGGCTGCGCGCGAGCTGCAGGGCGATCTTCTCCGCCAGGGCCTCCGTCTCGCGGGCGGTGTACTTCGGCATGTAGCGGTCCATCGCCTCGTCGAGCACGTCGCTCGAGATCACGCTGTGGCCCTGTTCGACCGCCAGACGGTAGAGAGCGGTGCGGGCGATGCCGCGCACCTGTTCCGGAACGCGCTTGAAGCGCTCCTCGGCTTCGGGGGTCCAGCGGATGCTCTCCTCGGCCTTGACGTCGAGTTCCGGGTGCTCCAGGCGAGTGGTCAGGAGCAGGTCGCAGGGGCAGGCGCGGAGCAGGTTCTCGGCGTTGCTGCCGAGGCCGGTCTCGCTTTCGTCACTGTGGACGCCGACCCGGCCGATGACCAGCATCCAGGGATCGATCTTCCGGGCGTGGTCGAGGACCTTCTGGAACGCCTTGCCGTCGAGGAGCGTCTTCGTCAACTCGACGCCGACCTCGGTCGCCATCGTCTCGGCGACGTCCAGGTGGGACTGGTAGATCTGCGCCAGACCGGTGTCGATGATCTCCTCGTGAAGCTGGTTCTGCTCCTCGAAGCGGAAGATCTTCGCCGCGCGCTCGGTCAGCACGTTGACCACGCCCTTGAACACGGAGTAGTGGAGGTAGGGGTCGTAGACCGAGATCGCCTCGACCTTCTTGCCGAAGGTCTTCGCCAGGTCGATCGCCGTCATCAGCGCTCCGAAGGACTGGGGCGAGCCGTCGACGCCGACCAGGATCGTGTCGCGGCCGTCGGCCTCGGCCTCCACCTCCGCCTGGTGGCCGTTCCCGTTCCCGTTGCCGTTCGTGACTGACGCCTTCGCCGGCAGCCGCTTGATGACCAGCACGTCCCTGTCAGCGGTGCGGGCGACGCGCTCGCAGACCGAGCCGATCTGGGTGTCGCGGACGCGGCCGATGCCCATCACGCCGAGTACCGTCAGGTCGTAGCCGGACTCGCGGATGTCGCGGACGATTTCGACGTGGTGCTTGCCGTCCATCATCTTCGGCTCGAAGTCGAGTCCGGCGTCGTCGCAGACCGCCTTCATCGGCTCCAGGTAGCTCTCCGAGATGAGCTCCAGCCCCATCGTGATCAGCGAGTCGTGAATCTTCCGCTGGCGGTCGAGTTCCGTCTCCTCGAGGTACTCGTCCGGCAGGGTGTACTCCATCTGCTTGAAGCGGTAGTCGTGCATGCTGGCCGCGTAGACGTGGCAGCCGACCATCGTGGAGTCGAACTTGCGGCCCAGCTCGACCGCCGAGGCGATCGCCTGGTTCGAGTAGTCCGAGTTGTCGACGGGGACGTAGATCGTCTTGTACATGGTGCTGTCTCTTGTGTTGACGGAGTGTCGGGTCAGAGAGATTCTGCTTGTGCCGGGAGAGTTCGGGGTCAGACGGCGGGGGCCTCGGTCGCGGTGAGGCTGGCGCCCGAGGTCCCTTCGCCGGCCGCCTGCTGCCGGGCCCGGCGGCGGACCAGGAAGACGACCAGCAGCTCGATGGCGAGCACGATCAGAGCGGCGCGGAGTACCGGACCCGCCACGGCCTGCTCGACGCTCGGCTCGGTGTAGACGTAGAACCAGGACGACAGGGCCCGCTTGTTGCCGCGTTCGCGATTGAAGCCGTCCCAGACGCTGAAGGCGACCGGCGTGTACTGCTCCTCGGCGAAGCTGACTCCGGCTCGCGACGAGCGGCGCCGCTTGTAGGTCACGGTCCACGCGCCCTGGTCGTAGGAGGTCACCGCCTCGACGATGTCCGCCTCGGTCGGCTCGATCGCATCGCTGCCGCGGCCCCGGAAGGTGTCGGCGACCCCGTAGGTCAGGTTGACGAACCAGAGGTCGACCGGGTTCTGTGCGTCGCCGTACAGGAAGTACGGCTTGAGTTCGGGGGACTCCGCGGGGGCCAGTGAGGCCGGGAACTGCAGCGCCACGGCGTCCGAGAACTCCGCGCCGCCGGCGCCCGCGTCGGCGGTTCCGAAGAAGTCGTCGCCGCCGTCGCCAAAGAAGTCGTCACCGCTGTCGCCGAAGAAATCGTCTTCCGCGGGCGCTTCCTCGCCGCCGAAGTCGCCGAAGAAGTCGTCGGAGTCGCCGCCGTCGTCGCTCTCATCGCCGCCAATGCCGTTGTCCTCGTCCCACATCGGCACTTCCAGGCTCGGGTTGTTGCGGCCCGAGGTGTCGGCGCGCAGATCGTGCCAGCGGACCCGGAACGCGATCTCGTCGCGGTTGTAGACCGCCTGGGCCTCGATCGAGGTGACGGGGGGGAAGAAGTTGCGCCCCGGCTCGGTGATCTGGCCGACCAGGGGGAAGCGGGTCATCGGCGCGGACTCGAACAGTGCGTCGAGCGACTCCCCGTCCTGCAGGTCGATCGGCTCGTCCGAGTAGACCGCCGTGATCAGGGTGCCGTAGTTCGGATCGTCTCCGTCGCCGAGGGAGTAGACGTAGTTCACCAGGTGCTGGCGATCCTCGACCTCGAGTGAGTCGGCGTAGGACGGCATGGGCGTGCCGTTCAGTCCGGTGGAGAACGTGCGGTAGATGTCCTCCTTGGTCGGACCGCCGCGGTAGGTCCAGCGCTGGGTCAGGTCGGCGGCCCTGATCGGGTCGCCCTTGTCGTTGACCAGGGTCGGCGCCGACGCGCCGTCACCGCGGCCGACCTCGCCGTGGCATGCACCGCAGGCTTGCTCCTCGTAGAGCACGCGTCCGCGGGCGATTGACTCCTCGGTCGATTCGAGCGGCCGGGGAATCTCGATTGGCTCGGCGTAGCGGTCGGGGTTCTCGAAGTCGGGCGAGAAGGACTTGATGTAGTAGATGACGTTCTGGATCTCGGCGCTGGTCAGGTTCGGCCAGCCCGGCATCGAGGTGTAGGGGGCTCCGATCTCGATGATCCGGCGCAGGTCGTCGTCCGTCGGCAGCATGCCGTTCGGCGTCGTGCGGAACTTGTACTTGCCGGTCGTGAAGTCGCGCGGCTTCGGCCGGACCCGGGGCGTGGCGTAGCCGTTGCCGTCACCCGTGTCGCCGTGGCACTGGCCGCAGTACTTGTCGTAGACGACCTTGCCGGCCGCGCGCTGCTCCTCCGTGCCGAGGTCCACTTGCGCGCTGGCCGGTAGAGCCACGAGCAGAGCGGCGGCGAGCGTTGCCGCAGCCTGAGTGCGTCCCATGGCGTGTCCGGTCATCAGTGCTGCCCCAGGGCGCGCGGCTCGTAGCCGTTGAAGTCGTAGATGAACAGGTTGACGTCCCACATCTCCTCGTTGGTCAGGAACTTCTCCCAGGCGGGCATGGCGCTGTCCCAGGGAGTTCCCGAGGCTGGGAGGCCGGGAGCACCCTTGGCGATCCGCCACTGAACGAAGGAGGACTGCAGGATCGGCAGCGTGCCGACGTCGTTGAAGTTGCTGGGCACCGGGTTCAGGCCGTGGGCGAACATGCCGTCGCCTCCCATGCCGTCGCCATGGCACCAGAAGCAGTTCTCGTAGTAGACGCGGCGGCCGTTCTCCAGGTGCTTCGCGTACAACTCCGGATCGTCGTGCTTGTAGTGGAGGTACGGATTCTCGGCCGTCGCCATGTCGATCGTCTCGTCGTGGACCGTCATCTCCGTGGGCGGCGGCGGATGGACCTCCCTGCCGAAGCCTGGCGCCTCGAGCGGAACGGTCAGGTCGGCGTAGACGTTGTAGGCGGCCAGGGCTGGGAGCGCGACGAGAAGACCGGCCAGGGCCAGGCGGTAGCGAGGCTCGAGAATCAGGCGCTTGATCGGCTGGACCGTCTCCGCCAATCGCTCACGGCTGGAAGAGGCGTAGCAGACCAGCGCGAGCCCGGTGATCCCCAGGTAGATCGTTGCGACGGACTGCGGGATCGGCACGGCGAAGCCGAACCTGAAGAAGGCCCACAGGGCGCCCAGGGTGTAGAGAAGCCAGACGAGGGTGTTGGCCCGCCGCCAGGCGAGCACTCCGCCAATGGCGGCCAGTGCGAGAACAACGGGAAGGTTAAGTCCCCACATGATCAGTATCCGAGTTCAGTGTCCAGGGTCACGGTTGGCGTTCCGCCCAGGCTCTGCAACCACGCGATCACCGCTTTCATTTCGTCTTCCGAGAGGCTGATCGGCGGCTGGTCTATCGGCTGCATTCCATCCGCAAAGCCGGGAACGATGAACGCCGCCGGCTCGTAGAGGGACTGGGCCAGGTACTCAAGGCCGGAGAGCCCTTCGATCTGGGTCGCGGCTCGGGCGCCGATTCCGTCCAGGTCCGGGTAGCGGAGCGGACCGCTCTGTCCGACCGTATGGCAGCCGACGAGGCACTGTCCCTTGCCGCTGGCGAGTTCCGCGCCGACCGCGACGAGATCTTCCGTCGTCATCTCGGCGCTGATCAGGACGGGCGGCGGCGGGTGGGCCTCTCTCTGCGGCACGATCTGGCCCAGGTACATGTAGAAGGCCGTGGTGCCCACCACCAGTAGGACCAGGCGGACCGGCATCGGGACGCTCAGCTTCATGCCGCCTGCCCCCCTTCGAGGCGGTCGCCGCCGTCAGCCACAGTCTTGGGCTCCCAGTCCTTCTTGCCGCCGAGACTGCTGAGCCAGAAGACGACGCCGAGCAGGCCGAAGAAGATGAGAACGGTGACGGAAACGACCTGGGTCGCGAAACCCAGGGTAGGCGTGTAGGCGTCCGGGGAGGTGTCCAGGACCACGCCGTACACGTGCCATTCCTGGCGCAGCCCGGAGCGGACGTAGCCCATCAGTCCCATCAGCCAGGTGAAGCTGAGCGCGATGAAGATCAGCGCATACTGCGATACCGCCGGGATCTTGCCCCATTTCGTTTCGCCCGACTGCGTGGCGTTGCGGTACAGGGGCAGGTCGATCACCGTGATCACGACCAGCGCCGCGAGCACAGAGTAGACCTGCGGGATCGCGAAGCGGATGCGCGTCGCCGAGTCGACGAAGTAGCCGTAGACGCCGTAGAAGATGACCAGCGCCGCCGCTGAGGAGAAGACGATCGCCTGTGCGCGGGTGAGGAGCTGCCGGTGCGGATGGACCGACTGTCTGCCGGTCCGCCGATAGAGCAGGAAGCTCATGTAGGTCGAGAGGATCAGGATGTTAACCGCCGTGTTCTTGGCCGACATCTGCCCCAGGTAGGAAAGCTGCGGGTGGCTGCTGCCGCCCATCGCGGCGATCTCGGATACGGATGAGATGGCGTAGCGCGGCGTCGCCCAGACGGCGAAGCAGAGGGCAATCGCGATCAGCAACCACTTGATGAATTTCTGGAAGTGAACGCCGCCCTCCATGCGGCCCATTCCCAGCCAGAGGTAGTAGTTCGCGCCCAGGAACAGGTTGCCGATGAGAGCCGCCTGGATGACGAACAGCCAGGAGAAGGTGCCGCCCATCATCTGGATGCCCAGGGTCTGGCTGAACGCGTAGATCTCGGCGGCGAGGTAGTAGCCCGCGAACGGCAGGGGGAGGAAGGCGATGATGGCGACGAAGTTGCCGACGTAGCCCATCCAGTCGAAGTGGGCCTTCTCCTCGTCCGTCTTCGCCTGCAGGTAGCGGAAGGCGGCGTAGGCGGCGGCGATCGAGCCGCCGAACGCGACGTTGGCGATGATTCGGTGGATGTTGATCGGCATCCACGTGAAGTTGAAGAACGCGTCCCGGAGGCTCAGGAGGGCGCCGCTCTCCGAGACGGCGGAGACGAAGTCGGGCACACCGTCGCCGTCCACGTCGTCGCGCCTGCCGGGCGACATCATGAAGGTGAGCCAGGCGTTCGCGATGAACATGATCGCGGTGCCCACGATGTTCAGCATGAAGCCCAGGAACAGGTGCATCTTCGGCCCGAACTTGCCCCAGCCGTAGTAGTAGCTGTAGAGGAACAGCGCCTCCAGGAAGAACAGCAGGACGTAGGGCAGGAACGTCGGCGAGAAGATGTGCATCAGGTAGTTCGTGAACTTCGGGTAGAGGATGATCAGCCCGAAGGTCAGGAACGCCCCGAAGGTGGCGGTCATCGAGAACGAGACGGAGAGGAGCTTCGTGAACTCGTAAGCGAGCTTGTTGTAGCGCTCCTCCTTCTTCACGTAGCCGACGAACTCGATGATGAAGGCGAACAGCGGCACTGCGAGGACGAACGCCGCGAACAGCAGATGGAGCTGCGCCAGCACCCAGACGGTGACCCGGCTGCCAACGAACGGCACGGCGCGGTACTCGGCCTCCTCGTAGGGCCTGGCTCGCGCTTCGGCCTCGTCCGCTGCCTGCTCGTCGACGATGCCCTGCTGGCGCGGCGTGAGCTCGGCCTCGCCCTGCTCTTCCTGAGCGGCGACCTGCCGGTCCGGCTGGCGGTACTCGTTGTCCACGAGGAATCCGCCCAGACGCACCGTGACGATCACGGATATGAAGGCGAGAACGCCGATGCCGAAGAGGATCCTGTTTCTGTTCATCTGTTCCCCGGGCGCTACTGGCGTGCCGCCCGCTCCGCCTGCATCGTGCGGCGTTCCTGCTGCAGTTCACGGACGTAGGCGACGACCGCCCAGCGGTCCTCGACCGTCAGCGGGTAGCGGTAGCCCGCCATCAACCCGACGCCGTTCGTGATCACGTCGTACATGCGGCCGTCGTTGTAGGCGGTGATGCGTTCGTCGTGGAGGGAGGCGGTGGGGGTGCTGGCGCGCTCGAACAGAATGCCCTGGCCCGTACCGCGCTCGTCATGGCAGGGCTGGCAGTAGATCGCGTAGCGGTTCTCGCCGCGGGCGAGGACGTCGGCGGTGACCGCGATGGGCGAAGTCTCCAGGAAGTAGCCCGCGTCGTCGCGCCCGAACAGCAGGCGGTGGTCGACGTCGAGCTGCCCGCGCGCCACGGTGCCCGCGACCGGCTGGCGCATCGCCATGCCGTCGTAGAAGAAGGCGCTCGCCTCCTGAGGGTCGTAGCGCTCCTGGTAGTCCATGTTCGGGTTGGGGTGGATCGGCGGGAAGGGCGACGGCATGCCCCGGCAGCCGAGCAGGAGCAGGACGGTGGCCAGAACCGCGGCTTCGGGCAGCCGGCGCATCAGTGCGCGTCCTCGCCGCCGCTGTGGTCTTCGGCGGGTGGCGGCGCCGGCGTGATCTCGCGGTTCGGGTGGCGGATCTTCGCGAGGTAGGTCGTCCGGGGCTTCGTGTGCAGGTCGTCGAGCAGGTTGTAGTTGCGGGGGCTCGCCTTCGCCTGGGAAACGCCGCTCGCCGCGTCCGTGATGTCGCCAAAGCGGATCGCCTCGGCCGGGCAGGCCTGCTGGCACGCAGTGACGATGTCGCCGTCGGCCAGACCCCGCCCGTCCTCCTTGGCGTCGACCTTGGCGCGGCTGATTCGCTGGACGCAGTACGTGCACTTCTCCATCACGCCCCGGGAACGGATCGTGACGTCCGGGTTCTTGCCCAGCTTCATCACCTCGGGGGTGTCCTTGGTGAAGTTGAAGTAGTTGAAGCGCCGTACCTTGTAGGGGCAGTTGTTCGAGCAGTAGCGGGTGCCGATGCAACGGTTGTAGACCATTGCATTCAGCCCTTCGCTGTCGTGCACTGTGGCAGCGACCGGGCAGACCTGCTCGCAGGGCGCGTTCTCGCACTGCATGCAGGGCACCGGCTGGAAGCTCGTCTGAGGCTCGGACGGGAGGTCGTGGACGAGGTCCCGGAGCATGCCGCGTGATTCTCCCTCGTCGGAGAAGTAGCGGTCGATGCGGAGCCAGTGCATCTCCCGGCCCTCCATCACCTGCTCCTTGCCGACGATCGGCACATTGTTCTCGCTCTGGCAGGCGATCATGCAGGCGTTGCAGCCGACGCAGGCGTTCAGGTCGATCGTCATGCCCCACTGCGGCGAGTCCTTGTAGGTCCACTCGTCCCACATCGAGTTCTCGTGCGGCTTCTCGCTGTGGGCGGTCGCGAAGTCGGGGTGCGCCTCGACGTGGTCGAGATCGGCCTCGCGGACGATCGGGCGACCCTCCATCGAGTGGTGGTCCTGGGTCTGCGCCAGCGGGTAGGCGCCGCCGGTCGGGCTGAGCGTCCCGCGGGCGAGATCGGGCGTCTTCGAGGTGCGCAGGAGATAGGCGTTCCGCCCGGGAGCGCGGCCCTCGGCGTTGGCGGCGCTCGCGATCCGTCCCGGGAAGTCGCGGCCGTAACCGAGGTCGAGCGTCACCGTGTTGTCAGCCTGTCCCGGCACCTGCCAGACCGGCAGTTCGAGCTCGCGCCCGCCGGAGGCCACCGTGACGAGGTCCTCGTTCTCGAGACCAAGTGCGCCGGCGGTGGCGGGGCTGATCAGGGCGGCGTTGTCCCAGGTCAGCTTGGTCATCGCGTCCGGCAGCTCCTGCAGCCAGCCGTTGTTGGCAAAGCGACCGTCGTGGACCGCCGGGGAACACCGGAAGACGACTTCCAGGTCGTCGCTCGCGGCGATCGCCTGGGCGGCGTCGCCCGCGGCCCGCACCGCGGCTGCGCCATCCTCGGCTCCGATGGCGGGGAGTTCGGCCGCCGGCGCGGCGCTGCCGTCGAGCAGACCATCATGCAGGACCCTGCGCCAGGCGACTTCGAATTCGGAGAGCGCGACGGGGAAGGGCAGCGACATCGGGTCGACCGGAACCGCCTCTTCCGCCGCGGCCTCTTCGCCGTCGCCGTCCACGGCCGCGTCGGCTTCCGGCTCGGCTTCCGGCGCGGTCCCGGCGACGGCTGCCTCGTCGGCGTTCTCCTCGAGCGGCAGGCCGAGGATCCCGGACCAGGTCTCGCGAACCAGATCGCGGCCATCGCGGGACTCGCCCAGAGCGGCCAGCGCCAGCACCTCGATCAGGCTCTTCGCGCCATAGAGCGGCTCGATCAGAGGCTGGACGACGCTCGCCGTGCCATCGGTGGCCCGGGCGTCGCCCCAGCCCTCGAGGTAGTGGGCGAGCGGCACATGCCAGCGCGCGAAGCGACTCGTTTCGTCCCGATAGGCGCCGACGTGGATGACCGCGCCCGCGCTGCCCAGGCTCTCCAGGGCGGCGGAGAAGTCGAGGTCGGCGGGAGCGCTGTAGGCCGGGTTGGCGCCCAGGACCAGCAAACGGTCGACCGCGCCTTCGTGGATCGCCGCCGACAGGGCGGCGAGATCCCCGTCGCTCGAAGTGCCGCTGTCGGGCGTCCGGTGGTACGTCACGGTCGAGCCGGCGTTGCCGAGCGCCGAGTTCAGGGCGTAGACGGCGGCGTGGACGGCTGCCGGCTGGCGGTTGCCGGCGACGATCAGGCCGGCGCCCCGGTGGGCGACCAGATCCTGCGCCAGCGCGTCGACCCAGGCGTCGTCGATGTCTCCGGCCGGCGCGCCGGCATCGAGCGGCAGTTCCAGGCCGTGACCAGCGAGCGAGCCGCCGAGCCGGGCGAGGAAGGCCGCGACGCGGCCGCTCTGAACCCGCAGCCGGTGGTCCGCGTTCGCCGCGGTGACCGAGTGGACACCGTCGACGGCGTAGTGCCGCAGCGGGCTGCCGCCGCCTTGCTCGTTGACGCGCCGTGCCCGGGAGTAGCCGCGCAGGTTGCGGACGCTGTCGCCCTCGGTGCTGAGAAAGTCGGAATCCAGGGTCAGCAGGACCTGCGCGCGGTCCACGTGGTACAGCGCGTGGACATGTTCACCGGCAGCGAGCGTCGTCCCCCGATCGGCGTTTTCCTCGCTCACCGGCTCCCAGGACACCCAGCGTGCCTGCGGATAGCGGTCGAGAAGCGCTTCCCTGAGCCGGACCAGGGTCGGCGACGAGGACGGCTCGGCGAGGATCGCGAAGCCGGTGCCGTCGGCCGCCGGGCCGAGGTCGCCTTCGGTCCAGGCGGCCACGAAGTCGTCCCAGGAGGACGCCTCGTCGCCGAACCGTACGGACTTCGACCGGTCGGGATCGTAGAGGTCGAGCATCGAGGCCTGAGCCCATACGCTCGACGCGCCCTCCGAGAACGGATGGAGCTCGTTGCCTTCGACCTTGGTCGGTCGGCCCTCGTGGCTCTCCACCAGCAAGCCGAGCGCGCGGCTGCCGAACGGCATGGTGGTGGCGTAGGCCAGCGGAACGCCGGGGACCATGCCCTCCGGAGCGTCGACGTAGGGGACGATGTGCTCGACGGGGCGGCGGATGATGTCGCAGCCGGTCAGGCCGGCGAGCGACGCAGTTCCGCCCAGCATGGCGAGCACGCTGCGCCGGCTGACGCCGTCCCGCAGCAGCTCGGGAGGCGCTTCCGAGGCGCCCTCCGGGAACTCCCGCTCGAGAACGGCGACCGGCGCGGGATCGCTCTGAAGTTGCTCCAGGCTGCGCCAGTAGGTTCTCTCCGGCCGTTTGCCGTTGCCAGCGCTCATCGGTGGCACCCCGTGCAGTCCTCGGGCGGCGCGAGCGCCCGTTCCGTGATCGCCAGTTCGGCGAAAGCCGCGTGGTCGCCGGTCGGTAGCCACTCCATGTCGGTCACCGCCTCGAGCGGCCGCAGGTGCGGACCCGGGTCGCGGTGACAGTCGAGGCACCAGCTCATGCTCAGAGGCTCCACCTGGTAAACGACCTCCATCTCGTGGACCGGACCGTGGCAGGTCCGGCAGCCGACGCCGGCCGCGACGTGGACGCTGTGGTCGAAGAAGGCGTAGTCGGGCAGGTTGTGGATGCGTACCCAGCGCATCGGACGATCCTGCTCGATGCTCTTGCGAATCGGCTCCAGCAGTTCACTGTCCCGGGCGGCGACGTGGTGGCAGTTCATGCAGACCTGGGTCGGGGGGACGTTGGAGACCGCCGACTCCTCGACCGAGGCGTGGCAGTAGCGGCAGTCGAGGCCGAGTTCGCCCACGTGGAGGGCGTGGCTGTATGGCACGGGCTGCGCCGGGCGATAGCCGACGTCGGTGTACTCGGGAGAGAAAAACCACCAGATGCCGCCCACGGCAACGGCACCGACGACCGGCAGGGCGACCGCCGCGTACAGCGGTAGCCTGAGGGTCCACTTGGGGAAGATCTGAGGCAAGATTCCGTACCTTGAAGCAGGGTACGAAGCCCTGCCCGTCCTGCGGTCGCGCGGAGTGTACAGCGTGGGTTCGAGGTGGTCAAAGCCCGGCGCCGGGATAGGGTCGAGCCATGTCCGAGGAGCGGCTTTCCGGCCCCGATGGGGGGGTGCAGAACACTGGCCGGCGGTTCCTGAAGCCCAGCCTGAACCCGTGGTTTCTCGCTGCTCTGGCGGGCCTCGTGCTGATCCCGGCGATCAGGCCGCTGCTCCGGTTCGAGCCCGACCCGCCGCCGGTCCTGCGGGAGTTGCCCGACTGGCGACTGGTCGACCAGAATGGCCAGGCGTTCGGCAGCGACGATCTGGCGGGCGACGTCTACGTTGCCTCCTTCCTGTTCACGCGCTGCGCCACGGTCTGTCCGCGCCTGACGGCCTCGCTGCGCCAGTTGGCACGGCGCTATCGCGACGAAGGCGTGGATGGCGTGAGGCTGGTGAGTTTCACCGTTGATCCGGAGCACGACACGCCGGAGCGGTTGCGCGACTATGCCGGAAGCCGGAGCCTGGACCTGGAGCGCTGGAGTCTCGTCACCGGCGCCGAGCGGGAGCTGCGTTCGGTGGTCGTCGACGGCTTCGCCCTTCCCATGGGAGAGCGGCTGGACCTCGCCGGGGGGCTGGTCGACGTCGCCCACGCGGCACGGCTGGCTCTCGTCGACCGCGACGGCGGCGTCCGCGGCTACTACGCCTCGGACGCCGTCGGCCTGGACGAGGTCTTCCACCGCACCCGGCAGATCCTGGCGGAGTAGAGCCGGGACAGCGGGAACGGGCCGACTGGGTGCGCCGGCGTCCCGGCCGGCCACCGCCGCAGGCGGCCGGGAGAACGTCGCCTGCCACAGGCAGGCGTCCTTATCCGGCCCGCTCCCGCTGTTCCGGCGGTTCCATCTCCAGGATCCACTGGCGGATCAGCTCCACCGCCTCGACGTCGACGAGACCGCGGCCGATCTCGGGCATCGCGATGCCCGGGTGGGTCGACTCGAGCCGGTAGAGGAGGATGGACTCGTCGGGCTTGCCGGGGACGACGGCGTAGACACGGTCGCCGGTGCCGAGGCCGGCGGCGACGGGGTGCTTGTAGATGCCCAGCCGGGTCCGGTCCCGGTGTCCCTTGCGCAGGTCGAGGCCCGAGGTGCGCCCGCTGCCCGTCAGGTTGTGGCAGTGGGCGCAGTTGACGTCGAGCCAGGTGCGCGCCCGCTCATCGAGGCTGCCGGAGGGCGCGACGTTCCAGACCGGCGCGCGCGGCGCTTCGGCGGCCGCCGGCGCGCCCTCGAGAAAGCCGATCCGCCGCCATCGTTCGAGCTGGTTTTCCCGCAGGGTCGTGCCGCCGGGGTCGGAGTAGGTGTACTCGCGGTTCAGTTGCGCCGCCTGGGGTCCGATCGGCAGCACGCGTTCGCCGTCCGTTCGGTGACAGGTCTTGCACTGGTTCGCGTTCGGCACCCGGTACGTGTGCTCGATCCTCGCGCCTCCGGCATCGATCCACGACACCTCGAGCGGCCCGCCGACGATCTCGAGTTCGGCGTCGGTCAGCTCGGCGTTCCAGATGTACGGCAGGCCCACCCAACCGCCCTCCTCGTGGACGAGCAGCCTTGTCTCGAGCGGCCGTAGACCTTCTTCGGGAACCCTGAAATCCGCGGGGTAGGCGAAGGTCTTCGAGATGACCGTGCCGACCGGGAACTCGAACGGGCCCTCCTCGCGGTACAGGGCGGGTTCGACGCCGCCGTCAGGGCCTTCCGGCAGGCGCACGAAGCGGAACTTCAGCGCGTAGTCCGAGAACAGGGCCGTGTTCAGGTCGTAGGGCTCGACCGTTGCGGCCGGGATGTGGCTGGCAAGCTCTCCGGCGAACAGCCCCCAGGCCGAGAGCTTCTCCGGGTATCGGGCGAACGGACCCTGTCCTGAACCGCCCCCTTCGGCTCCGCAGCCCGCGAGCGCGAGTGCGGCGATCGCCAGTGCCGCGGCTGCGCGGCTACGGAGCGCCACCGGTCGCCGCGCCGAGATCGACCGGCTGGGGCACTGCCGGCAGCGCACCCTGGTGCGCCGCCAGGTCCGTGCTCACGTTCGGGTCGCCACCCGCGAAGACGGAACCGAGGTCGAGATTGACGAAGTCGGCGTCGCCGTTGTTCTCGATGTACAGCCGCAGGCCCGCGGGCACCTCGCCTTCGACCAGCTTGTCCGGGTTCGAGACGCCGTCCCACACGATGTCCGGGAAGGCGCCGCCCGCGAGGGCGACGAAAGCGTCCGCAAAGTCGCCGTTCGGGCTCTCGCCGCCGCCGATGAACTCGTTGTCGTGAATGTAGACGCCCTCGGTGTAGGGGTCGTAGCCGGGGTCGTTGTAGGTGCGACCGGTCGAAAGGTAGGAGATGACCGCCAGGTTCGAGTTCTGGTTGTTGTGGATCCGATTCTCGAACAGCTCGACGTTGTCGCTCGCCATCACGATGATCCCCGAGCCGGCGGGGATCGTCGACACGATCGCGCCTTCCTTGCCGAAGTTCGGCAGGTTGTTGTCGACGATGTCGTTGTCGTAGACGCGGGCGTCGCGGCCGTCCTTGACCGGCAGCTCCGGCAGCGAGAAGACGAGCAGGCCGCCGGTGTTGCCGTGGGCCCGGTTGCCGTAGACGTCGGCGCCGGTCGTGTTCTCGATCTCGATGCCGGCTACGTTCTCCCAGGCCTCGTTGCGCCGGACGACGACGTTGGCGGACTGGCCGACGTAGATACCGGCGTCCGAGGCGCCGCGCACCCGGCTGTCCTCGATCAGAACGTTCGTGACCTGGACCGGGTAGAGCCCGTAGGCGCCGTTGTTCGTGTCGGGTCCGTTCGTCCACTCGACGCGGACACTCCGGAAGGCGGCGCCGGTCGTGCCCTCCACCTTGATGCCGTCGCCCCGCGTGTTTTCGACTCCGAGGTTCTCGACCGTGAAGTCGTCGGCGGTGGCGAGGATCCCTTCGCCGCCCGTCCCCGGGGCCTGCAGCGAGAAGTCGAGAACCGTTTCGTCCATCCCCTGGCCGCGTAGAGTCACGCCCTCCACGTCGAGAGAGAGGGTGGCGTCGAGTTCGAAGCGTCCGGCCGCGAGTTCGATAACCGCTCCGGGCTCGGCCGTCAGCAGCGCCTCCTGCAGCGTCCGGTGGTCGTTGTCTCCGGGACGCAGCGTGGCGTCCTCCTGCGCGCAGGCGGCAAGCGCGAGCAGGCAGACCGAGGTGCAGAGGCAGTGTTTCCGAATGGTAGAGGGGAGCTTCATGGCTGGGGTTCCATCTCCGGGTCGTTACCTGGCCGGGCGGGTCGTGCCATCATAGCTCCGAAAGGGAGGTCTCCATGCCGAGAAGGATCGCAATCGCCGCACTCGTCGCCGGTCTCGCGGGCGCCGCGGCCGCGGCCGACGACGGACCGGTTCCGGAGCCGGAACCGATCGGCACGATGAGCGAACTGATGATCAAGCTCATGTATCCGGCCTCGGACGCCATCCTCTACGTCGAGAGCCGGGCCCCGACCAACGAAGTCGAGTGGAACGAACTGCAGGCGCAGGCGCTCCTTCTCGCCGAGTCGGCCAACCTGATCATGATGCCGAGCCGCGTGGTCGGCGACCACGACGAGTGGATGCGCGACGCCCGGTTGATGTTCGATGCCGGCGCCGCCGCCTACGAGGCCGCCCTCGAGCAGGACCTGGACGCGCTGATCGCCCTGAACGAGCAGGTCTACATGTCCTGCGTCGTGTGCCATCGCCGCACCCGGCCGGACTACGGGAGGAACTACAAGCGCTTCGACGATCCGCCGGCCGAGGCGGGTTCCGCCATAGACGAAGGGCGCGTGCCGTAGCTCCGGCCGGCGTGTCTTCCTGGCCGCCTTCGGCGGCAGCCGGCGGGGATGCCGGCGCACCCAGTGGGCGGCGAGTCCCATGCGCGGCGGCGCAGCGGGCGCCGCGCCGACTGCTACGATGGCGCGCCCAACTTCAGGAGGTCGGAACGTGAACTCAGTCGAAGCTCGCAGGCGTTCGGTTCGGTGCGGGACGTTTTTACTCGCGGCCGCGGTCTTTCCCGTCGGACTCGCCGCGGACGATTCCAACGCGGACGTCTGGGACCGGGTCGAACACCACACGGCGAAGAACGGCGCGGTCGGCATCCACTACGTCACCCTCGGGGAGGGCGAGCCGGTCCTCTTCATCCACGGGTTTCCCGACATCTGGTACAGCTACCGGCACCAGATGGCGGCGCTCGAGGGGGACTTCCGCGCGGCGGCGATGGACCTCCGCGGCTACAACCGGAGCGACCAGCCGAAGCGCGTCGAGGACTACGCCATGCCTCACCTGCTGGCGGATGTGGCGGCCGTGGTCGAGGATCTCGGCGCGCCGATCAACCTGGTCGGCCACGACTGGGGCGGGGCGATCGCCTGGCGTTTCGCGATCGAGAATCCGGACAAGGTGAAGCGGTTGGTCATCATGAACCTCACCCACCCCCGCGGCTACGCGAACGTGATCGCGAACGCGACCGAGGAGCAACGTCGCAACGTGCAGTACGCCCGCAACTTCGCGTCGTCCGAGCCGGACGGCAGCCCGGTGCCGGAGGGGCTGCTCGGCCGGTACGAGAGCGAGGGCGAGAAGGTGGCCGGCCACTACCGCGAGGCGTTCTCCCGCTCCTACTGGGACGGCATGCTGAACTACTACCGGGCGAACTACGGCGGCGTCGCGGCCGGCGGCGAGCTGCCGAACCTCAAGATGCCGGTCCTCCAGTTCCACGGCCTGAAGGACACGGCGGTGGACAAGGACGGACTCAAGAACACCTGGGACTGGGTCGACCGCGACTACACCCTGGTCACGGTTCCGACGGTCGGCCACTGGGTCCAGTTGGAGGCCGCGCACCTCGTCTCGAACACGATGCGCGCCTGGCTGCTGGCCAGGCAGTGAGGGCGCCACAGGAGATCGCAGCATGTCGATGACACAGCAAGCCAGGCATTCCCTTCCGATCTTCCTGGCAGTTGCCGTGGCGGCCGTCCTGATCCTGGCCTGCGCACCGGCCGAAGCGCCGGTGGCGGATGCGGCGGCCGGCGAGCAGGTCGCGGCAGGTAGCGAGCCGGCGCGGGAATACTACGAGATCCGCCGTTACCGCCTGGCCGACGAGGACAGCCGGCAGACCGTCCTCGCCTACCTGGAGAACGCTCTGGTGCCGGCGCTCAACCGGGCCGGGATCGACCGGGTGGGCGTGTTCGGAGTCGAGCCCCCCGCCGAGGCGGACGAGCCGGTCGATCCGGTGGATGCGCTCTCCCTGTGGGCGATCATCGCTTTCCCGACGATCGAGGACTTCACGGCGATGAAGTCGACGCTCGAGGCCGACGCCGCGTACCTGGAAGCCGCCGCGCCGATGTACGCGACTCCGAGGCAGGAGCCGATCTACGAGCGCCTGGAAAGCTGGTTCCTGCGGGCCTTCAAGGGAATGCCGGTGATGGAGCTGCCGCCCCAGACCGTGGCCGGAGAGGACCGGATCTTCGAACTGCGCCTGTACGAGAGCCACAACGAGGAGACGGCCCGCCGCAAGGTCCACATGTTCGACAACGGTGAGATCGACATCATGCGGGACGTCGAGATGGCGCCCCTGCTGTTTGCCGAACTCCTGATCGGCGAGGACGTGCCGGCCCTCGTCTACATCCTGTCCGCGTCCGACATGGAAGCGCACCGCGAGCACTGGCAGGCGTTCGGAGGTCACCCGGAGTGGATCCGGATGCGCGACATGGAGTACTACAAGGGGACCGTGTCGCGGATCGAGAACGTGTTCCTGCGTCCGACGGCGTTCTCCCAGATTTGAAGGTCGCCGCTTCGCGGCGGCAATTTCGCTCCGTGGGTCAGCACCCTGGCGGCGCGTCTCCGCGCCGACAGCGTCACAGGCCGAGCGTCCGTCAGCGGGCGCTCGGATGTCAGACCCACGGCTACGGCTAGTCTTCCGCGCCGGCTTCCGCGGCGCTGCCCGGCCAGCGAACCCAGTAGCCGTCGGCCCAGACCAGGTCCTCGTTGAAGTCGGTACCGCGAAACGCACCGATCTCGTAGCTGGACTGCGGCTGCTCGGTGTTCGAGCCGTCGCGGCCGCCGCTCCAGATGCCGATGACCTGGGTGCCGAGGAGCTGGTCCGAACCGGCGAAGCCGAACCGGTAGGGGTTGTTCCAGCCGTCCCGTTCGGGCACGTCCTGCAGGTAGAAGAACGTGTTCGACGGACGGAGCAGGGCCGAGAGATCCGCGTGGGAGAAGTCGGGATAGGTGAACTCGCTCCAACTGAACGTGGCGGTCGTGCTCGACCCGGCGGCCGCGGCGCTGACCTGGTCGGTCAGCCACTGCATCCAGGCGGAGCCTACGGCCTTCATGTCGGCCTGGGTGCGGGTCTGGTTCGCGTTCTGCAGCCCGGTCATCAGGTTCGGCACCAGCAGCGCGGAAATGATGCCGATGATCGCCACGACGATCAGGAGTTCGATAAGGGTGAAGCCGGCTTGCCGGCTGTGGGAGCGCGCTCCGGTCATCTTCGTGCTCCTTGGGTTGAAGTTCAGGTCCGGCCGCGGCGCAGTGGGGCGCGTCGCCGGCGGCTTACAGGATGATACGGGGCGGAGGGCCGCGGCGTCCAAGCGGCCGGGCTCCGCGGCCTGCCCGCAACCTCCGGCAGGAGGGCTTACTCTTTCTGTACCTGTAGGATACGCCCGTTCGGCAAACCGCTTGAGTGGGTCCGGTGGACTTCAGCCTCTACGACTTCGATCCTGCGATCTACGACGAGATGTTCGTGGCGGAAGGGGAGCCGCGCGACCACTGCCGGGCAGTCGTCGACGCGCTCAGGGAACTGCCCGACGACGACCTGAACACGATCCAGGAACGGGTGACGCGCTCGTTCTCCCAGGAGGGAATCACCTTCACCGTCTACGGCGACGAGGAGGCGGAGGAGCGGATCATCCCGATCGACTGCGTGCCGCGCCTGCTCGCCCTGGCGGAATGGCGGGAACTCGAGGCCGGTCTCGTGCAGCGGATCAGGACGCTGAACCTGTTCCTCGCCGACGTCTACGGCGACTGTCGCATCGTCAGGGACGGCGTGATTCCGGCCGACGTCATCCTCGGCTGCCCGCAGTATCGGCTGGCGATGCGCGGGGTCAGTGTGCAGGGCGACGTCTGGGTGACGATCTGCGGCACGGACATCGTGCGCACCCACGAGGGCTTCATGGTGCTGGAGGACAACCTGCGCGTGCCCTCCGGCGTGTCCTACATGATCGCCAATCGCAAGGCGGTGAAGGCCGGCCTCCGGCTGCTCTACAGGCGTTCCCGGGTTCAGGACGTCGAGCAGTACGGCAGTCTGTTGCGGCAGACCCTCTGCGAGCTGTCTCCCGGCGGCCGCCCGGATCCGTGCCTGGCCTTGCTCACTCCCGGCACCTACAACTCGGCGTTCTACGAGCACATGTTTCTGGCTCACGAGATCGGCGCCGAACTCGTCGAAGGGCAGGACCTGCTGGTCAACGACGGATTCGTCTACATGCGCACGACCTCCGGCCTCAGACGGGTCGACGTGATCTACCGCCGCGTGGACGACGATTTCCTGGATCCGCTGGTCTTCCGCGAGGACTCCCTGCTGGGCGTTCCGGGCCTGATGAACGCGTTCAAGCGCGGCAACGTGGCCCTGGCCAACGCGCCGGGAACGGGCGTAGCCGACGACAAGAGCGTCTACGCCTATGTGCCGGACATGGTGCGCTACTACCTGGGCGAGGAGCCGCTGCTCCAGAACGTCGAGACCCGCCTCTGCCGGCGGCCCGAGGATCTGGAGTACACCCTGGACAACCTGGAGCGTCTGGTGGTCAAGCGGGTCGGCGAGTCGGGTGGCTACGGCATGCTGGTCGGTCCGCACTCGACGCCGGAGGAGCGGGACGAGTACGCGAAGACGCTCCGGGCCGATCCCGCGGACTTCATCTCGCAGCCGACGCTGGCGCTGTCGCGATCGCCCTGCCTGATCGACGGCCACGCCGAGCCGCGCCACGTCGACCTCCGGCCCTTCGTCCTGACCGGGAACGAGACCCGCATCGTGCCCGGGGCGTTCTGCCGGGTCGCCCTCCGAAGGGGCAGCCTGGTCGTGAACTCGAGTCAGGGCGGGGGCGGCAAGGATCTCTGGGTGGTCGACCTCTGATGCTCTCGCGCAGCGCCCAGGGGGTGTACTGGATGGCCCGCTACCTGGCGAGGGCCGGCTATCTGAGCCGCTTGCTGGAGTTGCAGGTGCAGTTCCTGGTCGACCGCTCGGTGGAGGAGATCCACTTCGGCTGGAAGCGGATCTACCGGTGCATGAAACGGTTTCCGCCGCCGGGCGAGCAATTCCAGCCGGAGACGGACGAGTTCGCCCTGGCGGACGCCTTCACGTTGGCGGATGATCTGACCTTCGAGCGTTCGAACCCTGACTCGGTGTGGAGCGCCATCGCCAGCGGGCGCGAGAACGCCCGTCAGATGCGCCACTGCATCAGCGGCGAGATGTGGACTTGCCTGAACTCCGCCTGGCTGCGGATTCGGGATCTCGAGGCCGTCGACATCTGGAGGACGCCGGAGGTCTTCTACGCACAGACCCGCAGCGAGATCCACAATCTCGTCGGAGTCGCGGACGCGACGATGTACCGTGGCGCGGCCTGGCGGTTCATGCGCCTCGGCCGGGCCATCGAGCGGGCGCAACTCGCGGTGTCCCTGCTGCTGGCGCAGATCGACCTCAGCCGGCAGACGAAGCGGCGAACCCTTGGCTGGGCGAGCATGCTGCGCACCCACCACGCTCTGGAGGCCTACGGTCGCGTCCACGGGATCGAGATGAAGCCGGACCGGGTGCTGGACCTGCTGGTCGCCGATCCGTCCCTGCCCGGCTCCGTGCTGGCCACCGTGCAAGCCGCCGCGACGGAACTCGAGGGCCTGGGCGCCGGACCTGGCGTCGAGGCCGACGCTGCCGCCCGGCGGTTGGCAGGTCGGGCCGAAGCGCTCATCCTCTACGATTGGCCGGAAGCGTCAGCGCCCGAAGAGCTGCTGGAACGGGTCGATCGATCCGCCCGCGATCTGCACGACGCCGTGCTCGGCGCCTTCGTCGACTACGCGATCGAGGACTCTCCGCTGCGGTGACGTCCACCCGCCCGCTCCGCTACGACGTTGAGCATCGGACGAGATACGAGTACTCGGACAGCGTCCGCGGCTGCGTTCTGCTGCTCTGCCTGCAGCCGGCCGCGACATCGGGTCAGAGCGTGCGGCGTTTCGAGATCGAGACGATCCCGGCCGCTTCCCTCAGTCCGGAGCGGGACTGCTTCGGCAATCGCCGTCACGTTCTCAACGTTCATCGGCGGCACGAAGAACTCGTGATCACGTCCCGGTTCCGGGCGGAACTCGTCGCGGCGTCCAGCGCGGGAGCGGTCGGCGGTTGGGAAGAGTTGCGGAGCCTTCGCCAGATGCCGGAGTACTGGCACTTCCTGGAACCCAGCGTCCTGGCACGGCCGTCCCCGGCGCTCGGGCGTTTCGTCCGCAGCGAGGGCTTCCGTCCGGAGGAACATCCGATGGAGAGCCTGGTCCGCCTGGCCGACGGGATCCGCGAGCGCTTCGAGTACGAGCCGGGCAGCACGGCGGCCGATTCGCCCATCGAGCACCTGCTGGAATCGGGTCGGGGCGTGTGCCAGGACTACGCCCACCTGATGATCGCGATCGGCCGCTCCTGGGGCGTCCCCTCCCGTTACGTGTCGGGCTATCTCCACAACACCGGGCGAGCCGGCGAACGCGTGACGGCGGGCGCCAGTCACGCGTGGGTAGAATGCTGGCTTCCAGGGGCCGGCTGGGTCGGCTTCGACCCAACGAACACGACGTTCAGCGATCAGCGACACATCCGCGTGGCCGCAGGCAGGGACTATGCCGACGTTTCTCCCACAAGGGGGGTGTTTCAGGGCGCCGGGGATGCGGAAATCGAGGTTGATGTGATAGTGAATGCAGTTGACAGGGCACGACTTAGCGGAAGCAACGGCAACGGGAGGCAGAGAGTATGAACGTCCAGGTGGATCATCACGACAAGGTTCTTGTGGCCAGAGTCGAGGGGCGCGTCGACAGCTCGAACTCCCAGGACTTTGAGCGCCAGTTGCAGGGGGCGATCGGCGAGGACGTCCAGGCGGTGGTCGTCGACCTCGGTCAGCTCGCATACATCAGCAGCGCCGGCCTGAGGGTCGTCCTGCTGGTCGCAAAGACCCTTGGCCAGCGCAACGTGAGCATCTCCCTCTGCGCGTTGAGCGATCCCGTTCAGTCGGTGTTCGAGATCAGCGGCTTCAACCGCATCATCCAGATCTACGACACGCAGGCCGACGCCCTGGCGGCGGCGGGGTAGAGGTTTTCGAGCGCGGAAGGGGTGGCGGTCCAGGTGGGCGATCGGGACAATCCCGACTACAAGATCCTGGTTGTCGACGACGAACCGGATCTGGAGCGGCTGGTTCGCCAGCGCATGCGGCGCCACATCCGCCGAGGCAAGTACGGTTTCGAGTTCGCCGGCAACGGCGTCGAGGCGCTCGAGGTCCTGACGGAGAAGAAGGACATCGACATCGTTCTCTCGGACATCAACATGCCGAGGATGGACGGCCTGACGCTCCTGCAGCAGATCCCGGAGGTGAACTCGGATCTCCGCTCGGTCATCGTCTCTGCCTACGGCGACATGGAGAACATCCGTACCGCGATGAACCGCGGCGCCTTCGACTTCGTCACCAAGCCAATCGACTTCACCGACCTCGAGGTCACGATCGAGCGGACGTTGCGACATCTCGACGAGTGGCGGGCCGCGCTCGCCTCGCGCGACAAGCTGGTGGCGATACAGAACGAGCTCGATGTCGCGACGAAGATCCAGCAGTCGATCCTGCCGGACAAGTTCCCCCATGTAGACGGGTGTGAGGTCTACGGTTGCATGCACGCGGCACGCAACGTCGGAGGGGACTTCTTCGACGTGATCAACCTCGACGCGGGACGGATCGGGCTTGCGGTAGCCGACGTGTCGGACAAGGGCGTGCCGGCGGCCCTGTTCATGATGTCGAGCCGCACGCTGCTCAAGGGGGCGGCAGTCGGCGTCGAGGATCCCGGGGCGGTCCTCCGGGAGGTGAACGACCTGCTGAACGAGACGAACGACGCGGCGATGTTCGTCACCGTGTTCTACGGCGTCTACGATCCGTCGACCAGGCTGCTCACCTTCTCCAACGGTGGCCACAACCCTCCGCTGGTGGTTCACCCCGACGGGAGTTCGGAGGAGCTTGAACTGACGGGCGGCCTCGCTCTCGGGGCGATTCCCGGCTTCGAGTACGGGCAGGCCAGCGTCCGGCTGAGCCCGGGAGACCTCGTCGTCTTCTTCACGGACGGCGTCACCGAGGCGATCAACGTGGCGAACGAGGAATTCGGCCTCGAGTCGCTTCAGGGTCTGTTCGGCGACGGCCGGACTCCAACCGCCCGGGAAGCCGCGGAGATGATCCTGCAGGCCGTGCAGGACTTCGCCGGCGAGGCGCCGCAGTTCGACGATCTGACTTGCATGACCTTGCGCGTCGCCGACGAGTGAGCGCTAACCTCCAACTCCGTGTTCCGAACCGGATCGAAGAGCTTCCTGGTGTCTCGGAGGCCGTCGAGGCGCTCGGCCGGGAGGAAGGTTGGACGCAGGACGTCACCTACGCGATCGTTCTCGGTCTGGAGGAAGTGGCGACGAACGTCGTGCGTCACGGCGGCGGTGAGCCCGGCAGCAGCGAGATCGAGATCGAGGTCACCTCGAGCGACGACGAGGTGCGGATCGAGGTTCGCGACAGCGGGAAGGCGTTCGATCCGTTCCACGAGGCTCCCGAGCCGGACCTCGACGCGGAAGTTCAGGACCGGCAGATCGGCGGCCTGGGGGTCCACTTCGTGAAGGTCCTCATGGACGAGACTTCGTACAGCCGCGAGGGTGGCCGCAACCACGTGTCCATGGTCAAGCGCCGGAGTTGAACCGCGGCACGGGACTGCTGAGAGCGATGCGCGCATGTGCTGCTCTGACCGTGTCAGCCTGGGCCGCGGCGGCGTTGCTCGCCCCGGCGCCGTCGGCGGCTCAGCCGGCGGCGTCACCGACTGAGCCGGAAGGGACGCCGGGCGTTTCGGCCGAGCGCATCCTGTTCGGACAGTCCGCGGCCTTCAGCGGTCCGGCTGCCGAACTGGGCAGAGGCATGCGGCTCGGCATCCAGGCGGCGTTCAAGGAGGCCAACGACGCCGGCGGCGTGCACGGCCGGCGCCTGGAGCTCGTCACGGTGGATGACGGTTATGAGCCGGAGAACGCGATCACGAACACCCGCCGGCTGATCGAGGACGAGGGTGTGTTCGCGCTGGTCGGCGGCGTCGGTACGCCGACCTCCCGCTCCGCGGTGCCGGTGGCCGAAGAGGCGGGTGTGCCGTACATCGCTCCGTTCACGGGCGCGGGCTTTCTCCGCAGCGAACCGCATGTGATCAACCTCCGCGCCTCCTACGCCCAGGAGACGGAGGAAATGGTGGAGCGACTGACGAAGGACCTCGGCATCGAGCGGATCGCGGTCGTCATCCAGAACGACTCCTTCGGCCGTGCCGGCCTGGCGGGCGTTCGTGCCGCATTCGACAGGCGGGGCATGGAGGCGGTCGCGATCGGCGTCTATCCGCGCAACACGACCGCCGTCAAGACGGCCATCGTCGACATCGAGGTGGGCCGACCCGAGGCCGTCATCATCGTTGGGGCCTACCAGCCCGTGGCGAGCCTGATTGCGTGGGCCCGGCACATAGGCCTGGATCCGGTGTTCATGACCCTGTCCTTCGTGGGCAGCAATGCCCTCGCGGAAGAACTCGGCCCACGGGGCGCCGGCGTCTACGTCACCCAGGTCGTGCCGTTTCCGAGCGCGCGGAACTCGAGGGTCGCCACCGCGTACCGGCGCGCACTACGCGCCCATACCCCCGGCGCCGAGCCCGGTTTCGTCTCGTTCGAGGGCTACCTCGCCGGACGTCTCGTGATCGAAGCACTCGAACGCAGCGGGACGGCTGTCGACCGGGATCGCTTCATTCAGACTCTGCGCGACGCCGGATCGATCGACCTGAACGGCTTCCGCCTCGTGTTCGGCGACGAGGACAACCAGGGTTCGGACGCCGTGTTCCTGACCGTGATCGACGAACGGGGCCGGTACCGGCCCGCGACGGGCCTCGAGGCCGCGGTGAAGCAATGATCTCGTGGTTCCGACGACTGGCCGAGGCCCGCTTCAGGATCGCGACGCAGCTCTACGTTGGCATCGGCGGCGCCGCCGCGCTGACCCTCGCGGCCAGCCTCGTGGCGTTGTTCGCCTTCGCTCAGGTCGGCGATTCGCAGAACCGTGTCACCCAGGGCACGGTGCCTGAGCTGGCAGCCGCCTTCGGTGTCGCCCAGGGCAGCGGAACGCTGGTGGCGGCGGGCCCCAGGCTGACCGCGACAGCGAACCAGGATGAGCTGACCCGGGCAGTCGTGGAGATGGCGCCCGCGCAACGGGCCTTCGAGCGCGAACTCGAGGACCTGATGAGCAGGGGGATGGGGTCCGAGGAGTCCCTTGGCGGCGACGCGGAAATCGTGAGCATCCAGGCGCGTGGCGGAGAGCTCATCGGGAACATCGCGGCGATCCAGGAGTCGGTTGCGGACGGCTTCCAACTGGGCGCGGAGAGCGAGGCGCTGCGGTCGGAACTGGGGTCGCTCCACAGCCGGATCGAGGCGCTTCTGGTGCCTGCCCTCGACAATCAACTGTTCTACGCAATGACCGGCTTTCGCTCCTTCGAGCTTGCCCCCGCGTCCCGTGAGGTCCACTTCTCTGAACCGGAGATCGACCGCTACCGCGTGTTGGTCGGCCTTCAGCAGGACGTCACGATCATCGATCAGCTCCTGAAGAGTCTGGCCGTGCTGACCGACCGGCCGCTGATCGAGCCGGTCGAGGAGCGGTACGAGTCGGCGGCTACGAGTATCGAGCGCGCCCTCAGCGCGATCGACGAAACCGCGACCTCGGACCGGTTGGAAGCGCTCTTCGGTGAGATGCTGGCGAAGAGCCGTACCGCGTTCGACCTGAGGCGACAGGAAGTCGACGTGCTCGACCGGCAGCAGGCGCTGCTGGAGGAGAACCAGAACCTGGCCGTCGAACTCGGTGGCGACGTCGAGAGTCTGGTCGCCGCTTCGCAGGCCCGTACCGATGCGGCGACCGTTGCCGCGTCCCAGGCCATCAGAACCGGCCGGGCACTGCTCCTGGCGCTCAACGTCCTGAGCATCGCCGGAGCGATCTTCATCGGTTGGCTGTTCGTCGGACGGCTGCTGGTGCGCCGGTTCGAGGCGCTTTCGAGCAGCATGCGGGAGATGGCGGGGGGCAATCTGGAAGCCGAGATCGGGATCGGCGGCCAGGACGAGGTTGCGGACATGGCGGCTGCTCTCGAGGTCTTCCGCCGTCACGCGCTGGAAGTGCAGCGGCTGAACCTGGTCGAGAAGCTGGCGGACGAACTGAAGGAGAAGAACGAGGAGCTGGAGGTCGTGCTGGTCGATCTGCAGAAGGCCCAGGACCAGATCGTGATGCGCGAGAAGCTCGCCGCGCTCGGCGAACTGACGGCCGGCGTCGCCCACGAGATCAAGAACCCCCTCAACTTCGTCAAGAACTTCTCCGAAGTGTCCTCGGAACTCCTCGAGGAGGTCGAGGAGATCATGAAGGAGAACGAGGACGGCAGCCTGAACGAGGACCAGCGAGAGGAGATCGGGGAGATCTTCGAGGACCTCGGCGGCAACCTGAAGCTGATCCAGAACCACGGCGAGCGCGCCAACCGGATCGTCACCGACATGCTGAAGATGGGCCGGGGCGCCGCCGGTCGCGAGGAGGCCGACATCAATCGTCTGGTCGACGAGCACATCGGGCTCGCGTACCACAGCGCCCGCGCTTCCGACTCGGACTTCAACCTGACCATCGAGAAGGACTTCGATCCGGACCTGGGCACCCTGGAGGTCGTGTCCCAGGACGTCGGCCGCGTGTTTCTCAATCTGGTCGGCAACGCCTGCTACGCCACGAACGAGAAGCGGCTCACGACGGACGATGAGTCCTACGAGCCGACGCTCACCGTGACGACGCGGAGGATGGACGACGGTGTCGAGGTCCGGATCCGCGACAACGGAGACGGCATCCCGCAGGACATCGTGGACAAGATCTTCAACCCCTTCTTCACGACCAAGCCGACCGACCAGGGCACGGGCCTCGGTCTGGCGCTCTCGGCCGACATCGTGCGCGAGCACGGCGGCATGATCCGGGTCGACACGGTGCCGGGCGAGTTCACGGAGATGATCGTCGAGCTGTCCGCGGCGCCTCCCGACATCGAGCTGCCCTGATGGCTGCCCAGGCCCCGGCAGCGCCGGTGCATCCCGTCTTCGCCATGAAGGGCGTGACGAAGGTCTACGTGATGGGCGAAGTCGAGGTCTATGCGCTGCGCGGCGTCGACCTGGAACTTCACGAAGGCGAGTTCACGGTCCTGCTCGGACCGTCGGGAAGCGGCAAGTCGACCCTTCTGAACATCCTGGGTGGGCTCGATCGGCCTACCGCCGGCCGGGTGACCTACCGTGAAGGGGATCTGAGCGAGGCCGGAGAGCGGGCCCTGACCCGCTACCGGCGCCGCCACGTTGGCTTCGTGTTCCAGTTCTACAACCTGATTCCCTCGCTCACCGCGCGCGAGAACGTCGCGCTCGTGACCGAGATCGCCGGCGATCCGATCGCTCCCGAGGAGGCCCTGGCGCTGGTCGGCCTGAAGTACCGCCTCGACCACTTCCCGTCGCAGATGTCGGGCGGCGAGCAGCAGCGCGTGGCGATCGCCCGGGCCATCGCCAAGCGGCCGGACGTGCTGCTCTGCGACGAACCGACGGGAGCGCTGGACATCAGCACCGGTATCGCGGTTCTGGGGGCGCTCGAGAGGGTGAACTCCGAACTGGGCACGACGACCGCGGTGATCACCCACAACGCGGCGATCTCCGGGATGGCGGATCGGGTAATCTCGCTGGCAGACGGCCAGATCACGAGCGACGTCCGCAACGCGACGAAGCAGCCGGCTGCCACGATCGAGTGGTAGGACGATGAGAGCCCTAGACCGCAAGCTGCTGCGCGACCTCTGGAACGTGCGGTCCCAGGTGCTGGCGATCGCCCTGGTCGTCTCGTCGGGGATCGCGTTGCTGGTCATGGCGCAGGGAGTGTTCGGCTCGCTGCTGACCACCCGCGACGCCTACTACACCCGGTACGCCTTCGCCGACGTGTTCGCCGGCGCCAAGCGCGTCCCCAACTGGGTCGAAGAGCGCATCGCGGCGATCCCGGGAGTCAGGCAGGTTCAGACCCGGGTGGTCGTGAGCGTCTCACTGGACGTGCCCGGAGTCACCGATCCCATCAATGGACGCCTGATCTCCCTGCCGGACCGTGGCCGGCCGGCACTCAACGACGTCGCGCTGCGCCGCGGGCGGTTCCTGGATCCGGACCGGGCGGAGGAGGCCCTGGTCGGCGAGCGCTTCGCCGAAGCCCACGGCCTCGACCTGGGTGATCGCCTGTTCGCGGTCATCAACGGTCGGCGGCAGCCGCTGGAGATCGTCGGCATAGCACTCAGCCCCGAGTTCGTCTACGGCATCGGTCCGGGAGAACTGGTCCCGGATCCGAAGCATTTCGGTTTCCTGTGGATGACCCGGCGGCACCTGGCCACCGCGTTCGAAATGGAGGGCGGGTTCAACGACGTCGCCCTGACGCTGGCCGACCCTTCGCCCAGCCTCGAGCGCGCGGTGATCGTCGAACTCGACGCGATTCTCGATACATACGGCGGTCTGGGCGCGATTCCGCGTGCGGACCAGACCTCGAACTGGTACCTCCAGAACGAGTTGACCCAGCTCGAGAACATGGGACTCCTGGTGCCGTTGATCTTCATCGCCGTGGCCACGTTCCTGCTCAACGTGGTCCTGCGGCGAACGGTCGCGGTGCAGCGCGAACAGATCGCGGCGCTCAAGGCTCTCGGCTACTCGAACCTCCGGCTCGGCGTCCACTACGTGCAGTGGGCCGTCGTCGTGGTGGCCCTCGGCGCCCTGCTCGGGATCGGCGCCGGCCTGTTGCTGGCCGAAGCGATGCTCGGCCTCTACATGGAGTACTTCCGCTTCCCGCTCCTGATCTACAACGTCTCGGCGTCGAGCATCCTGATCGCCGTCGGAGTGAGCCTCGTCGCCGCGACGGTGGGTGCCCTGGGCGCGGTACGCAGCGTCGTCTCGCTGCCGCCCGCCGAAGCGATGCGCCCGGCGGCGCCCGAGACCTTCCGGGTCTCCCTGTTCGAACGGCTGGGCGCCCGGCGATGGTTGTCGCAGCCCGCGCGGATGGTGCTGCGCAACCTGTCGCGACGCCCGGTGCGCGCGGGCCTGTCCATCGTGGGCATTGCCTTCGCCGGCGCGATCATGGTCGTGGGCTCGGCGATGATGGACTCGATGGACGAACTGCTCGAAGTGCAGTTCAACATCATCCAGCGCCAGGACCTGTCGGTGAGCTTCTTCGAACCGGTCGAACGAAGCGCGGTGCATGAACTCGCGGCCCTCTCCGGCGTGCTGCAGGTCGAGCCGACGAACGGCGTCGCGGCGCGGCTGCGGAACGGTCACCTGCAGAAGCAGACGGCGATCCAGGCGCTGGCGCCCGATGCCAGGTTGCAGCGCGTGGTCGATGTGGACTATCGCGCCATCCGGCTCGACCGGCCCGGTCTCGTCCTGTCCACGCTGCTGGCGGAGCAGTTGCAGGTCGGGCCGGGCGACACGCTGATGGTCGAGATCATGGAAGACGGCAGGCCGGTGCGCGAGGTCGTGCTGACCGACACAGTCGACGACCTGCTCGGCGTGACGGCGTACATGGAGCAGGAGTCGCTCCGGCGGCTGGTGCGGCGCGACGACACGATCAGCGGCGCGATGCTCAAGATCGACGCGCTGGCCGAGGAACGGCTGTTCGGCCTGCTCAAGGCGATGCCGGCGGTGGCTGGCGTCACGTTGCGGAGCGCCGCGCTCGAGAACATTCAGACCTACATGCTCGACAACATGTCGATGATGATGAGCGTCAACCTGCTCTTCGCGGTGATCATCGCCTTCGGCGTCATCTACAACACGGCGCGGATCTCCCTGTCCGAGACCAGCCGCGAACTCGCCAGCCTGCGGGTCATCGGCTTCACCCGCGGCGAGATCTCCTCGATCCTGCTGGGCGAGCTCGGGATCCTCACCGTGGCCTCGATTCCACTCGGTCTGCTCCTCGGCTACGGCATGATCGCAGGCGTGATGAGCGCTTTCGAGAGCGAGCTGTTCCGGTTGCCGGTGGTGGTCGACCCGAACAC
This sequence comes from Holophagales bacterium, assembly GCA_009843505.1. GTDB lineage: Bacteria > Acidobacteriota > Thermoanaerobaculia > Multivoradales > Multivoraceae > Multivorans > Multivorans azotirespirans. Next base: position 73,686 of record VYDI01000043.1, read on the forward strand.
GTTCCTGGTCTCCGCGGCGACCGTTCTCGGGTCGATGGCCGTCTCGGCCTGGACGGTGCGTCGTAAGCTCCACGATCTCGATCTCGTCGCGGTGCTCAAGACCCGCGAGTAGCAGGGAAGGAAACGATGAAAACTCGACGCTGGGTGTTGTGGGGAGTGGGGCTGGTCGTGGTCGCGGCCGCCGCGTTTCTCGGCACACGACCGCAGCCGGTGCCGGCGGAACTGGCCGAGGTCATGCGAGGACCGCTGGAAGTCACGATCGACGAGGAGGGCGAGACCAGGGTCCGGGACCGGTTCGTCATCTCGGCGCCGCTCGCCGGCCGCGTGCTCCGAATCGAACTCGAGCCCGGCGACGCCGTGGTCGCGGGCGAGACCGTGCTTGCGGTCTTCCTGCCCTCGGCGCCTGTGCTCCTCGACGCCCGTAGCCGCGCGGAGGCGCAGGCGGTGGTGGAGACCGCGACCGCCGCACTCGGGCAGGCCGAGGCGAACTACGAGCGGGCGGCGGCCGAACTCGTCTACTCGCGTTCCGAGGCGGGACGCTACCTGCGGCTGAGCCAGGAGGGAATCGTCTCGGTCGAGACGATGGAAAGCGCCCAGCTCGACCTCGACACCCGGCAGGAAGCCGTCGAGGCAGCCGACTACGCGGTGCGCACGGCCCGCAGCGAGTTGCAGGCGGCGCGGGTCCGACTGCTGCGGTTCAGCGCCGAGAGCGCCGAGGATGTGAACGGTACGGCGATCCGGATCGTGTCGCCCGTTTCGGGCGTGGTGCTCCGTCGCGTGCGGGAAAGCGAGTCCGTGGTGCCGGCCGGTGAAGCCCTGCTCGAAGTCGGCGATCCGGCGCAGATCGAGGTGGTCACGGACTATCTGTCGAAGGACGCCGTCCGCATGCGCTCGGGACAGCGCGTGCTGATCGATCGATGGGGCGGGGACCGCTCGCTGCAGGGCCGGCTGCGGCGGGTGGAACCCTCGGGCTTCACGAAGATCTCGGCGCTCGGCGTGGAAGAGCAGCGGGTGAACGTGGTCATCGACATCGTCGATCCGCCTGCTGTCTGGGCCGGTTTGGGCGACGGATTCCGGGTCGAAACCCGGGTTGTCGTCTGGGAGAGCGAGGACGAACTGAAGGCACCGACCGGGGCGCTGTTCCGGCGCGATGAGAACTGGGCGGTGTTCGCGGTCGCGGGAGGCCGCGCGACCCTTCGGGAGATCGAGGTCGGCGAGCGGAACGCGCGGGAAGCCCAGGTTCTTGGCGGCCTTGAACCGGGCGAGCAGGTCGTGGTCTATCCGAGCGACAGCCTGAACGACGGTTCGCCGGTCTCGGCCGAACTCTGACCGCCGCGACGGTTCACGAGGAAAGGGGGCCGATGACGCCCTCCGCGAACTCGTGGAGCATCGCCATCTCCTCGTCCTGCTCGAACCAGCCGACGTGGTGCCACAGGAAGAACTCTTCGATGCCGAACGTCTCGTTGAGCCGCCCGACGTGGTCGAGCACCTGCTGGCGCGACCCCATCCACAGCCGGCCCATCGGCACGTGGTAGGGAGGAGCGTTGTAGGCGAAGTTGAACAGCCACTCGAACCCTTCGTAGAGCTTCTGCGTCTCGGCCGGGTTTCGTCCCATGATCAGGTGTCCGCCCAGGGCGAGTATGTCGTTGGGACCGATGATCCGGCCGTGTTGCAGCGCTTCCTCCAGGCAGACGTCCAGGGTCAGGGGGATGAACTCCTCCTTCGACTCGTTGAACATGCCCATCATCTTGCCGCCCTCGCGGGCCCAGAACTTCGCGGTCCCCATGCTGTAGCTGAACGGCGCGTAGACCGGCGGATGAGGGTCGTTCTGCAGCGGTCGGGGAACGATCCCGATCTCTTTCAGCGTGCCTTCACTGGTGATCGACCCGGGGGACCATTCGCTCGTGGGTGCGAACGTCCAGTCCATCGCCGGCGGGGCCTGCCAGAACTCGCCCGAGATGCTCACCACCTCCTGGGTCCAGAGCGCTCTCACGAGTCGCCAGTTCTCTTCGAACGCGCGACGGTTGCGCTGGTCCACTTCGGACTTGTCGGAGTGCGTTGCCGTGATCCCGATGTGCTGGCCAAACGTGCCGGTCCACCGGGGCGTGTTGCCCCTGGTGAAGCCGGCGAACATGCGGCCGCCGGTGAAGTGGTCGAGCATCGCCAGGTTCTCCGCCAACTGAATCGGGTTGACGGCGGTCAGGTTCATGCCGAGCTGGCCGACGCGCATCCGCTCAGTATGTTGGGCGACGAAGTAGTCCCAGAACAGCGGATTCGTCGTTGTCTCGATCCCTTCCACCTGCAGATGCTGCTCCGTCATGCAGAAGCCGGTGTAGCCGACCGACTCGGCGAACGTCATCTGGGTCCGGAGATTCGCCATAAGCGCCTGAAACCGGTTCGGGTCCGATCCAGCGCGGCCCACCCGTTCGCCGAGGCGTCGCATGTAGGGGATGGCGAGGATGACGAACTCCATCAGCCGCCCACCTTGCCGGCGTCTCCGTTCAGGTAGTCGAGCACGCTCTGCTGGAAGTGCATGATGGGCGATTCGGCCCCGAAGCCGGCGGCCATGGGCCCGACCTTGAACTTCGGGGAACGCAGGTTGCGCTGGATCATCTCGCAGATCCACATGTCCTCGAGCTGGAAGTTGCCAGACTCCATCGGGTGTCCTTCCTGGTTGGCCAGGCTGATCAGTGTGGGCGCCTTGCCCGCTTCCGCGCGTGAAGCGGATCCGTATGTCGTCCAGCTTTGCGTCCACATGGTCGTGAGGTCGGGAGACTTCGGTTCCAGCAGGGAGACGTGAAAGCCCCAGGGGCTCGGCGACAGGATGGTCAGCGGGAAGAGCATGACCACGCCCGGATAGAAGCTCTCCTCGTGGCCGGGCAGGCGGGTTGCCCCCGCGCCGTCCGCGAGTTCGGCCGACAGCACGGTTGACGATTGTGGATCTCCTTCCCGCTCGGTCGAGTACCAGACGGTGTGGCGGCCCACGGGATGCCAGACGTTCCGGTCCGGATAGACGCTGCCGAGGGTCTTGTTGTGGAGATAACCGAGGTGGTAGCCGTCGATCGCGTTCTCGTAGAAGACCTTCCAGTTGCAGTGCATCTCGTAGCGCACGTCGCCGGCGTAGCTCAACGTCCCGTCGCCCAGGTCATGCGGCCAGGCGTGCCCGTCGAGCCCCGCGATCCACTGGTCGAACGGCTCGGGCGGATCCGGGTCCGGATTCAAGTAGACCATGCCGCGGTGGGCGCCGACCGCGGCTCGATGGAGCGAGAAGCTCTCGCGGGGTACGGCGCCGAAGCACTCCGCTTCGTTGGGCACGCCGTGCAGCGCGCCGTTCGTCTCGTAGGTCCAGCGGTGGTACGGGCAGCGGATGGTGCTGCCCAGGTTGCCGCTGCCTTCGACGATCTCGCAGCCGCGGTGGCGGCATACGTTGTGGAAGGCCTGGAGCTCCCCGGCCTCGTCCCGGAGCACGAACAGGGAGTGGTTCATCACACGGCAGGTACGGAAGTCGCCGGGTTCCTTGAGGTCCTCCTCGGTCGCGGCCCAGACCCAGGACCGGTCGAACAGGCCGTCGACTTCACGGTCCAGCCACTCGGCGTCGAAGTAGGCCTCGGGCGGAAGGAGTTGACGGGGATGGTCGAAGGGTGTACTCACGGCTGCTCCTCCTTTCCGAGTCCGTGCAGCAGGGTTCTGGTGGCCAGGTACGCCGCGTCCGCCGCGGCGACGCGGCCCGAGGCGACTTCGTTCCAGGCGGTCCAGATGAGTTGGTCGATCTGCGCGACCACCCAGGCGGTCGGTACATCGGCCGCGACGGCGCCCTCGGCCTTGAGCTCGCCGACCAGCGTTCCGACCCGGTCGAGCTGCCGGCGGTACTCGGCGGTCGTGTGTTCGTCACCGATCTCCGCGCGATAGAGAAAGCTGTAGCGGTCCCCCAGGGGAATGACCGCCTCGAACATGCGTTGCAGTTGCCGGCTGGCGCTCGCGCTCCGGTCGATGGCCGTGGCCACTGCTTCGTTCGTCTCCTCGATGCAGATCTCGGCCAGCACCGTGAGCAGGTCGTCGCGGTTCCTGAAGTGCCGGTGGAGCGTCGCGCGCCCGACTCCGGCGTGGAGGGCGACCTCACTGAAGGTCGCTCCGGGGTTGCGCGACCAGAGGCGGATTGCCGCGTCGATGATCGCGTCGCGGGCGGTTGGACGTGGGCTGGGATTCAGGGCTGATCTCATGCGCTTTACCTCGACGGGAGCGTTTCGCATGCAGATGATACGAGAGTGTCTCGTACGATGCAACTAGAGTTGCACATGATTCTGATCTCACTCAGTCAGCTCTGATCCTCACCCCCAGCGAGCATGGCGAGGTTCTCCTGGTGCCGGTGGCGACTCAGCCGGTAGTAGCGGAGAGCGTAGATGGCGGTGACGTAGAGAAAGGCAAGCACCGGGCCGTAGAGCCATCCCAGGCGGTCGACCATGTCCTGGTCGATCGCGGAGACGTCCGCGTCGGTCGGGAAGTCGATCGCGGTCAGCAGGAGGCCCCCGATCCAGATTCCCAGGCCAGTTGCCACTTTGCCCGTGAAGGAGAGAACGGAGGACACGAGTCCCTCCTCCCGCCGGCCGGTGGCCACAGCCCGGGCGTCGACGATGTCCGCCACCATGGAGGCGCCTACCGTGCTCGTCATGACGATCAGAGCCACCTGGACGACGCCGATCACGATCATCAGTGGAAAGAGCGCCGAGTGGTCGACCGCCGGGAAGGCGCCGAGCAGCGCGAGGATGACCGGGCCGCTGCCGACCAGGAGCGACAGGATCGATAGCCGGATCAGCACCACCTTCTTGTCGCGCCCGCGACTGGCGGCCGGCAGGAGCAGAACGGCCAGGAGCGGCGACGCCAGTTGAGCCGCAAGGATGGAACTGGTCTGGGTGCTGTCGAAGCCCCAGAACCAGGGTTGCATGTAGGCCCACATCGCCGTCGCCGTCCCGCCGGCCGCGGCGGTCAGCGCGGTCGAGGCGACAATCGCGGCCAGACTGCCGTCTCGCAGGGTCGCCAGGCTTTCACCGAGGACCCGCCGGGCCGACGCTGCTCCGGGCGGTGGTGGAGCGAGGGTGGGAATGTGCCGATGGGTGGCGGCCGCGGCCAGCGCGAGGCAGAGGCAGAGAGCGCAGGCGGTGACCAGGCCGGCATGCTCGTAGCCGGCGCGTCGCAGGATGCCCGCACCGTCGGGATAGTCCGGCGTGTCGGCCAGCCACCAGACGTACATCGAAACCGCCATCAGGGTGCCGAAGAACCAGCCGCCGGCATAGGAGTAGTTCATCAGGCGCGTACGATCCTCGTAGCCCGGTGCGAGTTCCGGCAGCAGCGCGTTGAAGGGGACGGTGTGCATCGTCAGCGCCAGCCGCAGCGCGACGGTGAAGCCGGCGAGCCACAGGAACGTGGCCGTTTGAGCCAAGTCGGGAGGCGCCCAGAGCAGGTAGTAGCAGACCGGGATGGGGAGCACGGCGCCGTAGAGGAAGGGATGGCGCCGCCCCAGGCGGCTCCGCAGCCGATCCGACCAGCGCCCCACCAAGGGATCGGACACCGCATCGACGACCAGCGCGAGCAGAAGGGCGGAACCCGCCAACGCCGGGTCCAGGCCGATTACCTGGCTGTAGTAGATGAGGAGAAAGAAGGAGATGCCGTTGCTGACCAGGCCGCCGGCAGTTCCCGAGGCGGTGAAGGCTGCGCGGTCCAACGCGGGCGCTAGCCGTCTTCAGAGAAACCGGGCGGTGCGCACGCTGGGCGGTGGGTCACTCGGCGATCTGGAACGGCGCCGACCACTCCATCGTGCCCCAGCGGATCGTCAGCATCCCGGCGGCGCCGTCCATCTCCAGCACGCCTTCCGTGTGCTCCGCGGGTTCGGCGAGGGTGCGGAAGGCCAGCGGCGTCTCGCCGGCATCGTGTTCGGCCATGTGCATCGTGCCCCAGACGTCGGCCAGGTGGTTGAACACGAGCTTCCAGCCGTCTCCTTCGCGCTTGAGCCAGAGGCTGTAGACGCCCGGGTAGGTCGGGCCGTGGTTGTGGGCGGCGATCCGTGCGTCCTCGAACGCGAGGTCGGCGTCGGTCCAGAACTTGAACGGCTTGCCGTAGATCGGTCCCAGAACCTCGCCGTCTGCGAGAGCCCCGAGCTTGTCGTAGTCGGGACCGGGAGCCTCCAGGAGATCGACGCGGAGCCGGATCGCCTGTCCGTCGACCTCGACCCGGGAAAGGGCCAGATCGTCGTCGGCTCCGACCGGTTGACGCTCGACGATGATCCCGGCCGCCTCGGCCGCTTCCTTCGTTACTCCCTTGACATCGGCGTTGAAGAACCCGGCTTCCAGTCTCCCGGCCAGACCGTCGCCTTCCCGCGCGAGGTCCATCTCGACCGGCACGAGCTGGCCGCCGAAGTCCAGGTTCCACTTGAGCTGGACGCCCGTTTCCGTGCGGCTGATGTTCTCGATCACGACGTCGGCCAGACGCGACAGGTAGAAGTCGGCGCTCGCCTTGCCGTTGTCGTCGGCAAAGGTGATCAGGCTGTTGAGCGAGCCTTGCTGGGTGAGCACTTCGAGCACCCACTCGCCGAGAAACGGCTCGATCTCGGCCGTGTCAACGCGTTCGGCGGATGCTGGTTCCGGCGGCGGTTCCTGGGCCAGTGCCGGCGCGGCCAGCAGCAGCGCGGTCAGGAACGGGAGGACGTGTGAGCTGCCATGAGATTGTCGTGCCATGCCGGAAGGGCCTCTTCGTGAACGGGATTTCTGTGGACAGGTCCGGGCACCTGCGACGGGCGAGTCTGTATGAAACAGGCCTGTTGCCTGTGCATCAGCGCGGCGCGGACGCCGCGACTCTACTACTAGCAGCACTCGCGGCCGGCCGGCCACGCGGCCTCGTCAGAAGTAGTCCGGCATGGACGGCGGTTCGGCTGCGAAGAGGCGGTCCGCCTGCTCCAGCGCGGCGACCGATCCCCGGACGACCTCCATGGCCGCGAGCCGGCGGGCACTCAGGTGGCCGGTGTAGAGCGAACCGAGCGCGCGGATGTCCATCCTCAGCGTGTCGGGCCCCGCGCTTTGATCGATCCGGTTCGCCCTGGCCTCGCCGCCGTCGATCTCGATCAGCCAGCGGCCGGCGTTTCCGGGCAGGATGTCGTCCGTGAGTTCCAGGTCGAGCTTCGCGCTCGTGGCCGCGGGATAGCCGCGTTCGGCGAACGCCGCCCGGACGTCGACGATGCGGAGCATCCAGGTTTCGGCGATGGAGATCTCGGTGCCGACCTCCGGCACGGCGAGGAGCAGGGGGTCGTCCAGCGGCCCGTACCAGATCGCGTGCCGGGCAAGGGTCCGGCAGTCCGAGAACAGCGCCAGGATGCGCCGGGCCGCGGCGGGATGCGCCACCTGAACGTCCCGGACCTTGAGATCGTACGGATATCGGCCCACCGCGCCCAGGGTGTAGACGACGTAGCCGTCGATCGCGCCGTTTTCCCCGGGGAGCACGTAGCCATGCACGTCCCGGCCGGCCGGGTGCGTGTGGACGCGCTGCCAGATGTGTTCGTTGCGGTCGAGCCAGCCGGGGCGGTCCGCGGCCAACCGCCGGTAGAGCCGCTTGAGCCCGTCCGCGTCGGCTTCGGGGTCGAGCCGGCGGAGTTCCCCGCTCGCCCGGACTCGCCCCAGTCCGGCGAGCGGCAGCCGGTATTGGTAGCGGTGGCCGGCGACCGCGTAGCCGGCACGGCCGTAGAGCGTGAAGGTCGTGGGGTAGAGGGTCGAGACGGCCACGCCCGCGTCGTGCATGTCCTGCAGGGTGGCCGCCATCAGGGACTTCGCGGCGCCGCGGCCGCGGGCCGTCGGACTGATGGCGACCCCGGCGATGCCGATGTTGCGGACCGGCCGGCCCCCCAGGAACAGGCCCATGTCGTACTGGACCAGCCCCCCCACGACATCACGCCCGGTCCGCACGACGCGCACGTGGTCCCGTGTGGCACGCAGCCAGGAGACGCACGAGTCGTAAGGGGTGTTGAAGGCCAGGGACTCCTGGCGGGCTAGGGCCTCCAGGTCGGCGGAGGTCTGGATGGGCCCGAAGCTGAGGCGCTGCGTCACGGTGCGCGAGTCTACTTGTCCGGCGCCGGCGCGCCTTGCGTCGGTTCGGGCGTATCGGTCAGGATCTCACGCGTCCCGGCTTCGGGGCCTGTTCGAGGGGTTTCGGGATTGACTGTAATCGTCCGGACGGATCGGCTGAGGAAGAGCTACGGCGCGGTGACCGCGCTCGCCGGCGTCGGGTTCGAGTGCGGCGCCGGGGAGGTCGTCGGGGTTCTGGGCCTGAACGGCGCCGGCAAGTCGACGCTGCTGCGGATCCTCGCAGGTGAGCTTCTGCCCAGCGGTGGCAGCGTCTCGATCGGTGGAGTCGAACTGGGAGACGACTCACGGGCGATGCGCTCGCGGGTTGGCTATCTCCCCGAGGAACCGCCGCTGTACCGCGAGATGCGGGTCCGCGACTACCTGGGCTTCGTGGGCGCGCTGAACGGCGTGGCCCGGAACGAACTCCCGGATCGCATCGCGGTCGTGGCCGAGCGGGTGCACGTGGACGGTCAGCTCGACCGGGTGGTCGGCGAGCTGTCGATGGGCTATCGCAAACGCGTCGGCATCGCCCAGGCGCTCCTGCACGAACCGGATGTCGTCCTGCTCGACGAAGCCGTGTCCTCGCTCGACCCGGCCGAGATCGTCGGCATGCGTGAGCTCGTGCGTTCACTCGGCGGCCGGCGCACCGTGTTCACCTCGTCCCACCATCTGCGCGAGGTTCACGAAACCTGCGACTCGATCCTCGTCCTGCACGAGGGGGAGCTTCTGGCGCACGGCAGCCAGGAAGAGCTCGGAGTTCTGGCCGGCCGGGAGCGGGTCGAGGTCGAGGTGCGGGGAACGGCGGCGGAAGCGGCCGGCCGGCTCCCGGCGGGCGTCGAGGTGGTTCATTCGGCGGAACTCGGCGACGACGTCTCGGTGCTGACCCTCGATCTCGCCGGCGCCGAGCGCGAGGAGGTAGCCGCGGCGCTGGTTGGGGCCGGGGTCGGCATTCGCCGGCTGGAGCCGGTGCGGTCCGACCTGGAGCGGGTGTTTCTCGATCTGGTGCGGGGCGACGGCGCCGCTCAGGCTGGCGGCCCCAGCCAGGCGGGCGGGGAGAGCGGGCCGTGAGCACGGTGCTGCTGATCGCGCGGCGTGAGCTTCGGGCCGTTTTCGCGGGGCTATACGGCTGGGCGATCCTGGCCCTGGTCCTGATGCTCGACGGCCTGTTCTTCAACGCCTGGACGCTGGGTACCCAGCGGCCCTCGTCCGAGGTGCTGAGCCTCTTCTTCTACACGAACTTCGGCGTCACGATGGCGGCGGCGGTGTTCGTCACGATGCGATCGTTCGCCGCCGAGCGCGAGCAGCGCACCCTGGTGCTCCTTCTGACCTCGCCGGCCGGCGACTGGCAGGTGGTGCTTGGCAAGTACCTGGGCGCCCTGGGTTTCGTACTCTGCACGGTGGTTGCCGCGGCCTACATCCCGGTCATGGTCTGGCTCAAGGGCAACCTGGAGTGGGGGCAGGCCGCGGCCGGCTATCTCGGCATCGCGTTGGCCGCGGCAGTGTGTACCGCGATCGGCGTCTTCTGCTCCGCCACGGCCCCGAACCAGTTGGCTGCCGGCGTCGCCGCCGGCTTTCTGGTCACGCTCCAGGTGTTGTTCTGGCTGCTTTCCGGGATCAGCGAGCCGCCCCTGGACGGTGTGTTCGCGGCGATGGACCTCTACCGCGAGCACTTCGAGCCCTTCCAGGACGGGGCGGTCCACTTGAAGACCCTCGTCTACGCGCCGACGGTTTCCTTCCTGTTCCTGCTGCTCAGCGTGCGGGTGCTGCAGGCGAGGAGGTGGCGGTGATCGGACCCCGGCGCTTCGCGCCCCTGTTGTGGCTGACCTGTTCCGCCCTGGTCCTTGCGGGAGGACGGTTTGCCGGGCCGGGCGTGCTGCGTGGCCTTCTGCTTGCTGTCGGGACGGGGCTCGCCGTTCTCGTGGTCGCCTCCTGCGCGGGCGAGTTCGCCGCCTCGGACTCTGGAAGCGCTCGGCGGCTTGCGGCGAGGAGAGCGACGGGCCTGTACGGCCTGGCGGTGGTGGGCCTGCTCTCGGGTCTGCTGACGATCTGGGGCGTCATCGGTCAGCCGGCGCTCGACGACGGCGTCGCTTCCTGGCGGGCGGTGTGGACGGTGGCCTGGCTACTCGCCTGGTGGGTGGGAACTGTGGCCGCGGTCGGCGCCGACTGGGCCCGCTTCCGCGGCGGCGACCTGGAGCCACGCCGGGTGCGTGCCGCAACCGCCGCCGCTCTGAGCCTGGCGCTGGCAGTGGCCTGGGTGTTCGCGGTCAACTACACCGCCGGCGAGCGCGACCGGCTTTGGGAGTGGAGTGCTCAGAGCCGGGCGCGCGCCTCCGAGGCGACGCTGGAACTCGTCGGCGCCCTGCGTGAGCCGGTCGAGGTCGTCGCGTTCTTCCCGCCGGCGAACCAGGTTCTGCGACGGATCGAACCCTTCCTCGACGAGGTCGGCTCTGCCGGGCCGGTGGAGGTGACCGTGCTCGACCAGGCGCTCGAGCCGACCCGGGCGGCGGACCTCGGCGCGCGCGAGAACGGCGTACTGTTCCTTCTCCGCGGAGGCGATCAGCGCAGGATCGAACTCGACGTGGACTACGGGCGGGCGAAGCGGAGTCTTGGCTCCCTCGACCGGGAGTTCCAGGAGGCGCTGCTCGAGATCGGCCGGGAACGCCGGACGCTGTACGTGACCGCGGGCCACGGCGAGCGGGGCGAGTACGCGAACGATGCGGGCGAACCGGGGCTCGGGAACGCCTACGGCATTCTGCGGGCGCTCAACGTCAGCACCCGGAATCTGCCGGTGGCGGACCTGATCCAGGACCTGCCGCCGGACGCCGGCGTTGTCGCCGCGCTCGGCCCGACCGGGCGCTTCCTGCCCGAGGAGGTCGACAGTCTGCGCCGCTTCTGGAACCGCGGCGGCTCGCTTTTGTTGCTGCTGGAGCCGGGAACAGCCGACGGCCTTGAGCCCCTGCTCGAGGAAATGGCGGTGCGCCGGCTCGAAGGCACCGTCGCGAACGACCGCTACCACCTGCGGCGGGATGGCGGCGCGAGCGATCGCCGGCTGGTCCTGACCAACCGTTTCGGCAGCCACGCGACGACGAGCGACCTGTCCAGGGCGGCGAGCCGGATCGGCCTGGTGCTCGAGGGGGCGGCCGGACTCGAGGGCGTGGCCGGCGGTCCGGCCCGCTCGACCGTGCTCGTGCGACCGATGACGGGGAGCTGGCTGGAACTCGACGGCGACTTCGAGCGCGATCGTGAGGTGGAGCCGGACGCGATCGAGGCTCTGGCGATGGCCTCGACCCTGCCGGTTGAGAGCGCCGGCGAGGGAGCCGAGAGCCGCGCCGTCGTCATCGGCGACGTCGACGCGCTGAACGACGACTACGTCTACGTCACGGGTCCCGGCGCGATGTCGGCCAACGCCAAGCTCCTGCTCGACGCGTACGTGTGGCTGGCCCGGGAGGATGAAGCCGCCGTCGCCAGCGTTCCGGGCGACGACGATCCAGTCCTGCAGCGGACGCGCGGCGAGTCGATCCGGTGGTTTCTCGGTACGGTCTTCGGCGTGCCCGCCCTGGTCCTGGCCACCGGCTTCGGCTACGTCCGTCGCCGCCGCTCGGGCGGCTGGCAGCGGGCTGCGAGGGATGGATCGTGACGAAGTCGCCCTGGCGATCGACCTGGCTCCACTTCGGCCTGCTCGTCCTCGCGCTGGCCGGTGCCTGGCTGTCGTTCGAACGGCCGTTCGCGGACGCGGGTGGCGAGGTCTCCGCGGGCGCGGTCGTGGTTCAGGCGGCCGAAGGCGAGGTCGAGCGCCTGGTGTACGAGCGTGGTGAACAGAGGCTCGAGATCGAGGCGCGCGAAGACGCTCCGGGTCGCTGGTTTGCCGGCCGCGAGGGAACGGGCACGGTGTTCGTCGGCGGCCGGCAGGTCGAGACGCTGTGGCGAGGACTGGAGCCATTGCGGGCGGCGAGGGTGCTCGAGGGCGTGGACGGGACGAAACTCGAGGAACTCGGTCTCGCCGGCGGCGAGTCGCCGCCGGAGCGCATGAGCCTGACCGTCCGGGGCCGCGACGTTCGCTTTCGGCTCGGCGGCCGGCCGTTCGGCGGCGCCGACCGCTACGCTCGCCGCGAACCTGGGCCGGATAGCGAGAGTGACGCGGACGGCACCGTGCTGGTGTTGCCGTCCGAGGTCGTTTCGAGCCTCGGCGGCGGCGCCGAACTGCTGATGGAGAGGCGGTTGCTGGCCTCGTCGCGGCCCGACGTGGAGGCGATGTCCCTTCGGCGACCCGGCTCCAACGCGAGCGAGTCGCTCCGAATCCTGCAGCGGACCGGCGCGAACCCGAACGACACGTACTGGACGGTCGGTGGATCGGACGAGGCCGACGCCGACATCGGCACCTGGGTCGACAAGTTCTTCCGCCTGTCGGTGGCCGCGTACCGGAGCGGCGAGCCTGGTGTCGACTGGCGGCCCGAGGCTGGCATCACGGTCGAGTCCCGTGAGCACGGCGAATCGACCCTCGAGATCTGGTCCGCGCCCGCCGGCGACGGTCGGGTCTGGCTCGCCCGCTCGCCGTTCACGCGACTCGTGGTGGAGCTCTCCGCGTCGCTGGCCGAGGAAGTCTGCGCCGACCTGGACGGCCTGCTGTAGCCGCTAGACTGCGCCGCCTATGGACATCGGCATCTTCATGTTTCCCACTCGCGACGCGATGCGGCCCGACGAGCTCGGCGCCGAGGTCGAGGCGCGCGGCTTCGAGTCCCTCTGGTTCCCGGAGCACACTCACATCCCGACTTCCCGGCGGACGCCTTTCCCCGGCGGCGGCGAGTTGCCGCCGGAGTACTCCCGTTCCCACGACCCGTTCGTCGCGCTGACCGCGGCCGCGATGAGCACGAAGAAGATCAGGCTCGGCACCGGCATCTGCCTGATCATCGAGCGCGACACGATCACGACCGCCAAGACGGTGGCGAGCCTCGACGTGCTCTCGGGCGGCCGCTTCGTGTTCGGGATCGGCGGCGGCTGGAACCGGGAGGAGATGGAGCACCACGGCACGGACTACCCGACCCGCTTCGCCAGACTGGAGGAGCAGGTTGAGGCGTTCAGGACGATCTGGACCGAGGACGAGGCGGAGTTCCACGGCCGCCACGTCGACTTCGAGCCGATCTGGTCCTGGCCGAAACCCGAGCAGAAGCCCCACCCGCCGATCCTGCTCGGCGGCGGCACCGGCTACACCCGCCAGCGCGTCGTCGATCGCTGCGACGGCTGGTTGCCCATCGGTCGCTCGACCGAGGCAGTGCTCGATGGCATCGAGGACCTGAAGCAGCGTGCGGGGCAGGCCGGCCGCGCCATGGACACGATCTCCATCAGCGTCTTCGGCGCGCCGCCGCAGCAGGAGGTGCTCGATGCCTACGCCGAAGCCGGCGTGGACCGCGTCATCCTGCCGCTGCCGCCGCAGGGCCGGGAACGGAACCTGCCGCGGCTCGACCGCTACGCCACGCTGCGGGCCTAGAGGTCGGCGCAGCGAGCTTGCTGATTGGCGGCGCAGGTTGCTGCCGCCTCAGCTGGATGTCGCCGCGTGGCACCGAGCGTTGCTCTGGCCAAGTAGTTTCCTAAACAGCCGGCAAAACGGAATCTAGATGGACACAATGCAGGTCAAATGCGAGCCTCCGGCTCGAGGCCACGCCGGTGCTGCTCTACGGCGGCCGTCGCACGCTCACGAACGGCATCCCCTGTCTGCCGTACGGGGCGTTCCTGCGCTGCCTCGTGCCCGGCCGCCCGTTCGACGGCATCTTGGCCGCGGTGGGTGCCTAGCCTCCGGTTGAGGCCTACCTGATGGGTTGGTGAGGTCGCTGACGCTTCAGGTACCGCCCGTGGCCAGGTCGGCGCGGGTCTCCGACACGAGCAGATCGACGACGTCCCGGAGGGCCTGGTCCTTGCTCGCTCCCTCGACGAGACGCAGCCGGTAGAGGTCGAGCTGACGGTCGGCGCTCGAGCCTTCGCGCACGATCGTCAGGCAGTGCCGGAGTTCCTGCTCGCAACCAAGGGCGCGGGCGTCCTCCGCGAGTTCGTCGACGAGTTCCTGCAGTTCGTCGGCGATGTCGATGCGGCCGCCGCGCCGGGTGTCGCCCAGGAATGCCAGCATGCCGTAGCGCTGCGCGAGCCACTTGTTTTCCACGATGATCTCGGTCGGCGGCTCGGGAGGAAGGGCGCCCTCCCGGTCGCGCCGCGCCAGCATCCGGATGAGGGACGCGTAGAGAGCGACGATGCACATCGCGTCCTCGATCGCCGGACAGGTGTCGCAGATCCGCAGTTCCACGGTGGGGAACTTGTGAGAGGGCCGGATGTCCCACCAGATCTCGCTGCCGTCGGTGATGAACGTCATGCGCTGGTACTCACCGACCAGCGCCTCGTACTCCGCGCGGGAGTCGAGCGGCCCGGGAATGCTGGTCCGGGGCATCGCCTCGAAGAGATTCAGCCGGTTGCACTTGAACCCCGACTCGCGGCCCTCGCTGAAGGGTGATGAGGCGGAGAGGCCGATGAACAGGGGCAGGTAGCGACGGAGCGCGGTCATCACGCGGATGCGTGTGTCGAAGTCGCCGAAGCCGGCGTGGACGTGCATGCCGCAGATGACGAGGCGCCGGACCGTCTCCTGGTAGGTCGAGGCGAACTGGCGGTAGCGGTCCTTAGGCGTCGGAAGCTGGGCCTCCCAGGCCGCGAAGGGATGGGTCGAAGCGCCGATCACCGCCGCGCCGTGGGCTTGCGCCGCTTCGACGACGAGCCGGCGGGCCGCCTTCAGACCCTCGCGCACTCCGGCCACGGAGTCGTGGACGGCGGTGTTCGTTTCGATCTGGGAGCGAAGGAACTCGTGGACGATCTTCTGGCCGCCCGCGGCCTCGCCGCAGGCTTCGAAGATGCGCGGATCGGGGTCGTTGAGGAGATCGCGCGAGTCGGGGTCGACGAGGAACAGTTCCTCCTCGACCCCGAGGGTGATCGGGACATCGTCCGCCACTTCAGTAATTGAGCTCTTCGCCTTCGGACTTTGCGATGACGGCGGCGCCGACGGAGTCGGACGTGATGTTGACCATCGTTCGGAACATGTCGAGCGGGCGGTCGACGCTGAGCATCAGGCCGGCGAGGGCGTATGCCTCGGGCGTAGTCAGGTCGATCGCCTCGAGCACGATGAAGATCATGACCAGGCCGGCCGAGGGGATCGCCGCTGCGCCGACGGAAGCCAGCAGCGCGGTCAGCACGACGACCAACTGCGTGTACAACGAGAGTTCGACACCGAGAGCCTGGGCGATGAAGAGAGCGCCGACGATTTCCAGCAGTGCGGTGCCGTCCATGTTGACCGTCGCGCCCATCGGCGCGA
The DNA here is from genome assembly GCA_009843505.1 of Holophagales bacterium. GTDB lineage: Bacteria > Acidobacteriota > Thermoanaerobaculia > Multivoradales > Multivoraceae > Multivorans > Multivorans azotirespirans. The sequence goes on from VYDI01000043.1 coordinate 89,136, forward strand.
CGAAGCTGGTCACCCGGTTCGAAGCCCCGACTTTCTCGCGCAGGCACTTCATCGTCATCGGCAGGGTGGCCGCCGAGGAACTGGTCGAGAACGCCATCGCCATGGCCGACGCCATCGCCCGATAGTGATGGATGGGGTTCTTCCTGGCCAGCAGGCTGAACAGCAGCGGCAGGACGACGAACACGTGCAGCGTCAGACCGACCGCGATCGTCAGCACGTACTTGCCGACCTGCTGGAACACGTCGAGACCCATCTGGCTCACCGCGCGGGCCAGGAGGGCGAAGACGCCGATCGGCAGCAGGCGGATGACCCACGTCGTCACCTTCATCATCGCTTCGAAGCCGGCGCTGAATCCATCGCGGAGCAACTCGCCGGTCTTGCCGGTCATCACGCCGATCGCGGCGCCGAGGACAATCGAGAAGAAGATGAGCCCCAGGATGTCGCCGCCCGCAGCCGCGCCGACCGGGTTGTCCGGGACCAGGCGCTGGATGATGTCGGCCATCGAGCTGGGGGTCTGCAGATCCTCCGGAGTGAGGGGCTGCACCCCTTCAGGCATGACGAGGCCCTTGCCGGGTCGTATGCTGTTGGCGAGCGTGAGTCCGACCAGGATGGCCATGAAACTGCTCAGCGCGTACCACAGGAGGGTCTTGCCGCCCAGCCTCCCGATCGACCGGCCGTCGCCGATGCCGGAGACGCCATGGACGATCGAGGTGAAGATCAGGGGCACGATGACCATCCTGAGCAGGCGCATGAAGAGGTCGGCGATCCAGGAGATCCAGCCCACTTCGCCGAAGACCAGGGCGAAGCAGAGCCCCAGCGCCATTCCGATGAGTACCTGCCAGTGAAGTGCGAGTTTCATGACGAGGCAGGCTAGCACGCGGAAACGGAGGACTCGCCGCCGGTTTCGGCGGCGCCCGCGCGTTCTCGCGCTGGCCGCCGCCGTGGTGCTGGCGGGGCTCGTGGCGAGCTGCGGCAGCGTCCGCTACTACTCCCAGGCGGTCTGGGGCGGAGCCGATGTCCTGGTGAAGCGGAAACCGATCGACCGCCTGCTCGAGTCGGGCCGCGCGCAGGTCCTGTCGGCCGCGACCCGGGAACGGCTGCAGCTCAGCCAGGAGATTCGCGATTTCGCCAGCCGGGAACTCGCACTCCCGGACAACCGGAGCTATCGCAGTTACGCCGATCTGGGCCGGCCCTACGTGGTCTGGAACGTGGTCGCCGCGCCCCGGCTAAGCCTGGAACCGAAGACCTGGTGCTACCCGTTCGCCGGTTGCGCCGCCTATCGCGGCTACTTCAGTGAGCGCGCGGCGCTGCGCCACGGCGACCGGCTGGCCGCCGACGGCTACGACGTACGCGTTGGCGGGGTGGCCGCGTACTCGACCTTGGGCTGGTTCGCGGATCCGGTGCTCAGTACTTTCCTCGACTACGCCGAGGCCGACCTCGCGGCCCTGATCTTCCACGAACTCGCCCACCAGGTCGTGTACGTCAAGGACGACGGCGCGTTCAACGAGTCCTTCGCGACCGCGGTCGAGGTCGAAGGGGTGCGCCGGTGGCTGCGTTCGCTCGGCCGCGACGAGGAACTCGCCACCTTCGAGAGCGCCCGGAGGCGCCGGCGCGACCTGAACAGGTACCTGCTGGAGGTGCGAGCGGAACTCGAGTCGATCTACGGGAGCGACGACAGCGACGAGCGAAAGCTGGCCCGGAAGGCGGAGTTGTTCCGGTCTCTGCCCTCGCGCTACCGACGAGAACTGGTTCCGGCCTGGCGCGAGGCGGGCGACGGCGCAGGCGGCGAATCGAACCTTGGCGAGTGGCTGTCGCGGCTCAACAACGCGGACCTCGTCGCGGTCGCGACCTACAACGACCTCGTGCCGGCGTTCCGGGCCCTGCTGGAGGTGTCGGGGGACAGCTTCCCCGCGTTCTACGCGGAGGTGGAGCGGCTGGGGGCGCTGGAGCCGGAGGAACGGCGCCGGGCCCTCGACTCGCTGGCTAGCGGCGGTCCAGCACCGCCCGCGCCCGGTCCGGGTAATCGGTGAACACGCCGTCGACGCCGAGTTCGAACAGGTAGCGCTCGAGTTCCGCTTCGTGGCTGCCGTGACGGTTCGGCACCTGGTCGGCGCGGAACGTGTAGGGATGGATGGTCAATCCGGCGTCGCGAGCCCAGCCGATCAGCTCGGGCTGCCGCTCCAGCATCGTCTTGGCCGGGCCGATGCCGTCGGCGAACGTGGCAACGCGACCGATGCCCTCGGCGCTCAGGAAGGAGCGGTACTGGGCGACTTCGGCCATCAGGAACACCTGAGGTAGCTCGGAACCGAGGGCCCGGAGCCGTTTCAGGCTCTCCGCTTCGAAGCTCTGCACGAAGATCGGAGCGCCGCTTTCCCGGTAGCCGTAGCGCTCGACGACCTCGAGCAGTTCTTCCTCCATCGGCAGCCCCTCGCCGCGGTGCCAGGCGGGCGCCTTGATTTCGGGATAGATGCCGACCGTTCGGCCGGTGCGCTCGTTCAGGCCCTGGACCAGTTCGATCATCTCGACGAATGAGGGCACGGCGAAGCGGCTGCCGCCCTTGGGGAACCGGTTGCCCAGTCGCTCCTCGGCCTCCAGCCGCCGGACCTCGGCGAGCGAAAAGTCGGCGGCGTACCAGCGGCCGTCTTCGCGCGCGCGGTCGGGGAAAACCTGCTCGACGTTCGTCGTCGCCTGGAGGTAGATGTCGTGGAGGCAGATCAGGTGACCATCCCGGGTCAGGACGAGGTCAGGCTCGATGTAGTCGGCACCCATGCCGTGGGCGAGGGCGTAGGCCGCCAGGGTGTGCTCGGGCAGATAGCCGCTGGCGCCGCGGTGGGCAATGACGATCTTGGCGGGTGACGACACGGCATCCTCCGTGTCCCCGTCGTCGCCCGCGAGCGTGGCGGCGGGCAGCATCGCTACGGACGCCAGCGCTGCGGCGACGAGCGGGACTCGGGCTCGCGACTCCACGCTTCGGCTCACTCCGACAGCGGCTCGACCTCGACCCGGGCGTCGTTGAAGCAGGCGCCCGCACCGATGTCGGTCAGGGTGTCCGGCGCGAGGGCGCAGGCGTTGTTCCCGGACTCCGTGCTGCGGCCCCAGACCCCCTTTGGCAGCAGGGTGACTCCCGGCTTGAGGTCGGGGTTGAGCCGGACGCGGCAGCGGACCTCGCCGTAGTCGTTGAACACACGCACCCGGGGCTTGTCTCCGCCCAACCCGCGCGCCGCGGCGTCCTCCGGGTGCATCTCCAGCGGTACACGGCCGCGGCGCAACTGGCCGAAGGTGGAACTCACCGTCTGCGGCACCGAAGGCGAGATGAGCGCCAGCGGATACCGCCCGCCGCCCGGCTCGGAGTGGAAGGCGTAGAGCCCGCGGCTCGACTCGGCTTCGAGGGACGGCGGGCAGAGATGGACCTTGCCGTCCGCCGTGTGGGGGAAGACGTCGACGAACTGAATCGGCCGGCGGCCGGTCGCCGGCAGCACCAGGCCCTCGTCCGTGAGCCGGCGCTGGCGTTCGCCGCCGAGCACCGCCTGCCGCCATTCCGCTTCCGAGCGGGGGTCGTCGTCGCGCAGGAGTCCGAGTCGGTCCGCCAGCTCGCCGAACACGCGGAGGTTGGACCGGGCCTCGCCGACGGGCTGCGCCACCGGCCTGGTGTCGTGGAGCACCATCGCGCCGTAGCCCATCGCCAGGTCGTCATGCTCCAGGAAGGTCGTCGCTGGCAGCACCAGATCGGCACAGGCGGCGGTGTCGGTCATTACCTGGTCGAAGACGACCGTGAACAGATCCTCGCGGGCCAGGCCGCGGCGGACGAGCTCCTGGTTCGGCAGCGTCGCGAGCGGATTCGCGTTGTAGACGAAGAGAACCTGTACCGGTGGTCCGGAGATGGCGTCCGGGTCGGTCAGCACGCGACCGACGTGGTTCATGTTCACGATCCGCGTGCCCGGCGACGGCTCGCGCCGGCCGACGTCGCGGAAGGCGGCGCCGTTGCTCATCGTGTAGCCGCCGGCGCGGACCCTGAACTTGCCGGCCACCGCGGGCAGGGCAAGGATCGCCGCGACCGCCGATCCGCCGTTCCGGTTGCGCTCGACGCCCCAGCCACAACGGATGACGGCCGGTGAGGAGGTGTTGTACCACTCGTAGCAGCGGGCGATGTCGCGCGCCGGGATTCCGGTGACCTCGGCGGCGCGCTCGAAGGTCCAGGGCTCGGCCCGCCGGCGCAGCTCGTCCACTCCGGTGGCGTGTTCGGCCAGGAACTCGATGTCGGCCTCGCCGCGGCTGAAGAGCTCGCGGTGAAGCGCCAGGGCCAGGCACAGGTCCGTGCCCGGCCGAGGCTGCAGGTGGAGGTCGGCCTGCTTCGCCAGCGGCGTGCGTCGCGGATCGACGACGACGAGCTTGCCGCCGCGGGCCCGGGCGGCACGAAGGATCGGCACCAGGTGGATGCCGGTGGAGGAGGGGTTGGCTCCCCACACGATCGCCAGTTGTGCGTGTTCGTAGTCCTCGAGCGCGACGCCGGCCATCTTGCCGTAGAGGCCGAGCGCTGCCGCCGTGCTGGGCGCCGCGCAGACGGTTCGCGCCAGTTGGGAAGCCCCGAACCGACGGAACAGGATCGCGTCCGCGGTGTCCTGCGTGAGCAGGCCGTTCGAGCCACCGTAGCTGAGCGGCAGCACGGATTCGGCTCCGAAGGTTCTCTTCGCTTCTATCATCCGTTCGACGATCAGGTCGAGGGCCTCATCCCAGGAGATCCGCCGGAAACCGCCGTCGCCCCTGGCGTCCTCTCGCAGCGCCGGGTGGAGCAGGCGATCCTCGCCGTAGAGATGGCGCGAGATCCGGCCGACCTTCGAGCAGATGAAGCCGCTGGTCAGTGGATGGGCGATCTCCGGCGGCGCCGCCCGCACCTTGGTGACGCGGCCGTCCTCGACCTCGACCTCGAGCGAGCAGGAGTCGGGGCAGTCCAGCGTGCAGGCGGTGTGGTGAACTGCCGTGCTGTTCACCGCAGCCGGCGCGGGATCCGCGATCGTCATGCGTGGAAGCGTACACCGCCGAATGTGGGTACGATTCGCGCTCCCCGGCCGCACCAGGTCCGGGTTCGGTACGGAGAGAGGCAATGACCCTGACGCTCGATCGACAGACCTCCCCGCAGCAGGCGCTGAACCAGCGTGTCTTCAACTTCTCGCCGGGTCCGGCCGTGTTGCCGTTGCCGGTCCTTCAGGAGGTACAGCGCGATCTGCTGGCGCTGCCGGGCGCGGGAAGCTCCGTGCTGGAGATCAGCCACCGTTCGCCGGCGTTCGACGCGATTCTGGAGGAAGCGGAAGCCAACCTGCGCGAACTGCTCGCCATCCCGGCCGACTACCGGGTGCTCTTCCTGCAGGGCGGCGCCTCGCTGCAGTTCTCGATGATTCCGATCAATCTGCTGCGCGGCCAGGACTTGCCGGCGAGCTACATCCTGACCGGATCCTGGGGCGGCAAGGCCGCCGTCGAAGCGCGGCGCGAGGGCAGGGTCCACGTCGCCTGGGACGGAAAGGCCGACAACTTCGTGCGGGTGCCGAACGACGGAGAGCTCGATCTGCCGCCGGCCTCGGCCTACGTCTACTACACGTCGAACGAGACGATCCAGGGTGTCCAGTTCCGCCGTGCGCCCGGGGTCGGCGCCGCGCCCCTGGTGTGCGACGCGTCCTCGGACTTCCTCTCGGGACCGGTCGACGTGAGCGGGCACGGCCTGCTCTACGCCTGTGCCCAGAAGAACGCCGGTCCCGCCGGGCTCACCGTGGTCATCGTCTCGGACGAAGTTCTCGAACAGTGCGGCGACGACGTGCACTCGATGCTCAGCTACCGGCGGCAGGCGGAGAAGGGCTCGCGCCTCAACACCCCGAACGTCTTCGGTGTGTACGTCTTCCTGCTCGTCACGCGGTGGCTGCGGGACGAGGTCGGCGGTCTGGAAGCCGCGGCCGAGCGGGCGGCGGCGAAGAGCGCGATGATCTACGACGTGCTGGACCGGGACGGCGGTGAGTTCTTCGTTTCCCATGCCGAGCGCGAGTGCCGTTCGCGCATGAACGTGACGTTCAGGCTGCGGCGCGGCGATCTGGAAGAGGCGTTCGTCGCCGGCGCGGCGGAGCTGGATCTCGTCTCGATCAAGGGCCACCGTTCAGTCGGCGGCTTCCGCATCTCCGCCTACAACGCGATGCCCGTCGAAGGTGTCGAGCGCCTGCGCGATTACATGCTGGACTTCCGCGCCAGCCACTGAGAGCTCTCACTGGGTGCGCCGGCGTCCTCGCCGGCAGAAAGCGCGATGCCGCGAAGCGGCGAGCCCGTGTCGCTACCGGCGACTCGTCAGTAGCGCCGATCCCACGATCACGAGCAGCAGCAGGGCGCCCCCGCCCCAGAGCAGGATCGGCGAAGCTCCGTTCTCGTCGTATGTGACCGCTTCGTCCCGTGGCTTGTCGAAGAGCGAATCGTAGGTCGCGGCCGCTGCCTGAGCCGCGGTCGCCGCCGCCGCCATCGCCGCCTCGTCCTCCGGTTGCCCCAGACCGCCCTCGGCGATGATCCTCTCGACGGTGAGGACGAGATCCCAGAGCTCGTCCTTGCTGTAGGCGTCGCGATAGCCCGGCATCGCCGTACCGTCCATGCCGAGATAGAGGCGGCTGTAGATGTCGGCACTGCCGTTTCCGCCCTTGAAGACGCCGCCGACGATGTTGGTCGGCAGGGTGTGGTTGCCCTCGAAGTCCGGCATCGGGTCGTTGCGAAGCCGCCTGCCGTTCGGGCCGTGGCAGGAGGCGCATGCCTCCAGGTAGATCCGTTCGCCGCGGGAGCGTCGTTCGTCGTCGAAGGGAGGCTCGGGCGGTATCTCGATGGGCGGACCCGGGACCGTTCGCCTGGCGAACTCCGCGTCGGCGGCCGCGGCGCTCAGCTCGCCAGCGGCTACCCGGCGGTCGAGTTCCCCCCGGATAGCGCCCAGACTGAAGCGACGAGTGTAGCGCGCCATCGCCGCGATCTCGGCGTCCGGGACCTGGCCCCAGGCCGACATTCCCGTACCGGGCATGCCGCGCCGGATCGTCTCTTCCAGATCGCGGTCCGACGGGATCGCGTTCTCGGTTGTCGCCAGCTTGAACCGGCCCGACTGGAAGCTGCGGGGCCGCTCACCGGTGGTGTAACTGAACTTGCCCAGGCCGTCTCCGTCTTCCCCGTGGCATTCACGGCAGTAGCGGAGGAAGGCCTGCCGTCCGAGATCGTCGTCCGCTTCCGAGCCCTGAGCCGTCAGCGCGGCCGCAGGGGCGAGTTGCGCGGCCGCCCAGAGCAGGACGGTGAGACGCGGCACTGGCGCTACTCCCCGCCGACTCGCTCCAGGTACACCGCTTCCAGCAGGTCGAGTTCGTCCTTGAGCACACCGGGCGTTGCCTTCGGTTCCGGCGCGTCGAGCACCATCCAGGTGTCGCTCTCCGCGTCGTACTCCGGCCATTCCGGGGCGCCGTCGCCATTCGGGTCGCCGGTGGCGGCGAAGCGGGTCCAGTAGCCGGCCATCGCGTCGGCGAGGGCGGCGCCGTCCGCGCCGGGGTAACGCTCGGAGTCCGGGGCGGCCGGGTCGCCGAAGGCGTAAGACACTTCCGAGCCGTGGGGGGCGCCGGAGAACGCCTCGCGCCGCGCTTCGGGGACGAACCGGAAGTAGTAGGTGCGCGCCGGCGAGGAGACGGTCTTCATCTGTTCCGCAAGATAGCGGGCGGAGATGACGTAGCGCTGGTCGCCGAACAGGGTGGCGGCGGCGACCCGCTCGGCGTCGACGTCGGATTTGCCGTCCGCTCCGTAGAGGACTCGGGCTTGCCCTTCGCGGTCGCCGAAGGTGGCGAAGTAGTCGGCAGGTGTCGTCGCGAAGGCGCGGAAGATCGTTCCCTCGAAGCTGTTGCCGCCGGTAATGTAGGGCACGTCGTGCTGCTCGCCCCGGGCGAACACGATGCCGGGCTCGTCCGGGAGCACGGTCCCCGTGATCGGCACCCAGAAGCCGGTGCCGAGGTTGATCAGCTCCTCGGACGGAAGCGCGCGCAGGTCGGCGGCCGAGGGCTCGTCTCCGAGATCGAAGGCGTCGGCGATCAGCGCCGACCCCTGGTCGCGCGCCGAAGGCAGCCCCCAGCGCGCCTCGCTGAGGTGGGGCAACCGCCAGGTGCCGTAGCCGCTCTGGGCGATCGCCCGGTGGAACAGGCCGGCGGACGCGGGCGTGCTCATCAGCGTGTTCACGGCCATCCCGCCGGCCGAGACGCCGAAGATCGTCACGCGGTCCGGATCGCCGCCGAAGGCCGCGGCGTTGCGCTGCACCCATTCGAGGGCGGCGATCATGTCGAGCACGCCGTGGCTGCCCTCGGGTTGCCCGGAAGCCGCGGCTTCGACGGCCAGGGCGGGATGGGCGAAGAAGCCGAGGGCGCCCAGGCGGTACTGGATGCTGACGATGACGACGCCACGGCCTGCGAGGCCGGCGCCGCGGCCCGTCGCTGGAGCTTCGCCAAGCCGGCCGTTTCCGGTCCGGAAGCCGCCGCCGTGGATCCAGACCATGACCGGCATCGCGTCCGAGTCGGAGCGCTCGGCCGACGTCCAGACGTTCAGGTACAGGCAATTCTCGCTCTGGGGGAGCTGGGCGCGGCCCTGCGGGCAGATGGGACGGTACTCGTTGGCCTGGAGAGGCTCCGTCCAGGGCTCGACGGCTACGGGCGGCCGCCAGCGCAGGTGGCCCTCGGGGGCCTGCGCGAAGGGGATGCCGAGGAAGGCCGCGACATCGCTGGCGCCCTCGGGCGCGAAGCCCTGGACGGGGCCGGCGTCGCTCTGGACCAGGAAGGGGTCGGACGGTTCGGCGGCGCAGGCGAGGAAGAGAGGGAGGACGAGGGCGAGGAGGGGGGTGGATCGGGTCTTCAACATGGTTCAGTCCTGGCCGCCGGCGGTCGGCGTGAAGGCGCTTGGCCCGGTCCTGCGCCGGTCGGGCGCGACGGCGACCGTCTCGAGGAGGTCGAGCATCGTGCGCCAGCCGCGTTCGACGTTCTGGACCGAGATCCGCTCGTTGTTGCCATGGACGCCGCCCTGGTCGGCGCCCGTGAGGACGGCGGGCGAGAAGCCGTAGGCGACGATTCCGCGGTCGCGGAAGAAGCGGCTGTCAGTGAAGCCGGCGGTCACGGCCGGAATGACGGTGGAGCCGGGGAAGCGGCGCGCGGTGACGGATTCAATGGTCCGGTAGAGGTCGGTATCCGTCGAGGACACGGCCGGCGTGAACGAAAGCAGGACCTCGATCGAGATGGACGGCTGAGCGATCCGCTTCCGTAGTTCGTGGATGAAGGCCCGCGGCGCCTGGTCGGGAAGCAGCCGGCAGTCCAGTTCCGCCCACGCGGCGGGCGCGACGACGTTGATCGTGCTCGACGCGTTGAGCCTCGTGACGGCGCAGGTGTTGCGGGTGAGCGCGTGCAGCGTTGGGTTCGACCGGTGCAGGGCGGCGAGACGTTCGGGCGCCTCGATCAGGCGCTCCGGGTCGGCGAGGTGGCCGGCGCCGGAGTGGAGGGCGGCCAGGTCCCGGAAGAAGTCGCCCACTTCCGGCACGATGCGGGGGGCGAACGGATCCTGGCGGAGACGTTCGAGCGCTTCGATCAGATCGAGTACGGCGCTGCGGGGCGATGGGCTGGAGCCGTGGCCGCCGGGCCCGACCGCGTTCAACCGGAGCCACATCGGCACCTTCTGCGTCACCTCGACGCTGAAGACGACCCGGTTGCCCCGAACGCCTCCGCTGCCGCCCTCGTTGAGCACCATTCCGACACCTTCCAGCCAGTCCGGCCGGTTGCGGACGATCCAGCCGACGCCGAGCCGGCCACCCGCTTCCTCGTCGGCCGTGGCCAGGAAGACGACGTCGCGCTCGAGCGGTTGGCCGGAGCGGGCGAGGGCGAGGAAAGCCTCCAGGTGCATGATGCCCAGGCCCTTCGTGTCGAGGGCCCCGCGGCCGTTGAGGTAGCCGTTCTCGTAGGTTCCGGACAGCGGGTCGTGCTTCCAGAACCGAGGGTCGGCGGGCACGACGTCGATGTGGTGGAGCAGGATGATGCCCGGGGCCCGACCCCCTTCCAGCCGTGCCCGGATGCTGCCGCGGCCGGGTTCGGGCTCCACGGTCTCGTAGGGGATCCCCTCACGTTCGAAGACGTCCGCGAGGAACGCGACCGCTTCGCTCTCGTTGCCCGGCGGGTTCGTCGTGTCGATGCGGAGGTACTGCTGGAGCCGCCGCGAGGCCTCCGGCAGGCGCGGATCACTGGTCGCGTCCTGACCCGTGCCCGAGGCCGGCGCCAGCGCCAGGAGCGCAGCCATCGCCGAAGCGATCACGGTGGCAGTGCGCATCGGGTTGGTCGTCGTAGCGTCCGAACGGTCGGTCGGTGAAGGGCAAGCATATGGCAAGCGGGTCAACTCGCGGCGTCCGGCTCCGTACAGAAGGGAGGACAGAAGCCGACGAGGACGTCGGCGCACCCAGTGTGCAGCGCCGGTATGATCGCGCGGCTGCGGAACGACCGAAGGAGAGGCCCTTGACCAGATCACAACGAAGACTTGCAACGTCGACGCTGATGCCGGCGTTGCTGGTCCTTGCTTCGGCAACGGCCTGGGCTCAGCACGGCGTTGGCGACGGCAACTGGCCGTCCTACGGCGGCGACTACGGCAGCACGAAGTACACCGCGCTCGACCAGATCGACCGGGACAACGTCGCCGATCTCGAAGTGATCTGGGGTTGGGACTCTCCGGACAACGCCGAGCTGGTGGAACGGCACCGGATGCTCTGGCCTGGCCCCTACAAGGTGACGCCACTCATGGTCGGCGGCACGCTCTACGTGTCGACCTCCTTCGGCCAGGTGGCCGCGGTCGACGGGGCGACCGGCGAGCAGAAGTGGGTCTTCGACACGGAGGACTGGCGCACGAGTCGACCGACGAACCTCGGCTACAACCACCGGGGCGTCGGCTACTGGACGGACGGCGAACAGGCCAGGATCCTGATGCCGACGAATCAGGCGTACCTGTGGGCGATCGACGCGCACACCGGCGAGCCGGTCGGCGGCTTCGGCGAGGGCGGAAAGGTCGATCTTACGGAGGGCCTCGGACGGCCGGTGCAGCGCCGCATCTACTCCGTCATCTCGGCGCCGATGATCATCGGCGACACCGTGGTCGTGGGCTCCTCGATCTTCGACGGTCCGACCCGCAAGGAGATGCCGCCGGGCCACGTGCGCGGCTTCGACGCGCGGACCGGCGAGCAGAAGTGGATCTTTCACACGATTCCCCAGGGCGACGAGCCGGGGGTCGAGACCTGGGAAGACGAGTCCTGGACGTACAGCGGCAACACGAACGTCTGGTCGCTGATGAGCGGCGACCCGGAACTGGGCTTTGTCTACCTGCCGACCGGGACGCCGACGAACGACTGGTACGGCGGCCACCGCCTCGGCGACAACCTCTACGCCGAGAGCCTGGTCTGCCTCGACGCCGACACCGGCGAGAAAGTGTGGCACTTCCAGTTCGTTCACCATGGGCTGTGGGACTACGACGTGCCGGCGGCGCCGAACCTGGTCGACATCACGGTCGACGGCAAGGAGATCAAGGCTGTAGCCCAGATCACGAAGCAGGGCTTCATCTACGTCTTCGACCGCGCGACCGGCGAGCACGTGTGGCCGATCGAGGAGCGGCCGGTGCCGCAGACCGACGTCCCCGGCGAACGCACCTCGCCGACCCAGCCGTTCCCAACCAGGCCGGCGCCCTACGAGCACCAGGGCTTCGAGAGCGACGACATGCTCATCTCGTTCACGCCCGAACTCCACGAGGCGGCCAAGGCGATCCGCGACAAGTGGGTTGCCGGACCGCTGTTCACGCCGCCGTCGCTCCAGGGGACCCTGCTGCTGCCGGGCTGGGGCGGGGGCGCGAATTGGTACGGCGCGGCGGTCGATCCCGAAACGTCCACGATCTACATCCCGTCGTTCACGGGGCCGATGGTGGTCAAGCTGGTCGAACCGGACGGCGCCCGCTCGAACTTCCGCTACGTGCGCGGGATGAGCGGCGTCGAGAGCTTCTTCCTGCAGGGTCCCGAGGGCCTGCCCCTGACGAAGCCTCCCTACGGTCGGATGACGGCGATCGATCTGAACACGGGCGAGCACGCATGGATGAGGCCGCTCGGCGACGGACCGCGGCGGCAGATCGAGCGGATCACCGGTGAAGATCCGGGTCCCCTCGGCGGTCCGCCGGCGGCCGGACCGCTGCTGACGAAAACGCTGCTCTTCCAGGCCCAGGGCGGCGCCCCGGGCCTGACGGGCGGCGATGGCGGCGGCCTTTCCGTCATCCGGGCGCACGACAAGAAGACCGGCGAGGTGATCCACGAGATCGAGCTCGACGCGTCCCCGAGCGGGACGCCGATGTCCTACGCGATCGGCGGGCGGCAGTACATTGCGCTGGCGGTCACCGGCACGGATGAGGGCGAGGGTGAAGCGGGGATCATCGCCCTGGCGCTGCCGCGGGTCGCCGTGGAAGGGGCCGGTCGATGAAGCTCCTCTCCCTGCTGCGGGACGGCCGGTCCGCGATCGGCGTGCTCGCGGACGACGAGACGGTTGTCGATCTCTCCGTCGCCGCGCCGGACCTGCCGCGCGGCATGTGCCGCTTCCTGGCTGGCGGCGACGACGCGATGGACGCGGCCCGTCGTGCCGCCGACTCGGGCGCCGGTCGCGTGCCGCTGGCCGATCAGACGTTGCTGGCGCCCGTCCCGAAGCCGCGAAAGTTCTTCGCCATCGGGCTCAACTATGCCGACCACGCCGCCGAGACTGGCCAGCAGCTTCCCGAGTTCCCGACCGTGTTCAACAAGCAGGTGACATGCGTCAACCGGCCGGGAGGAGACATCCACATTCCGCGCGCGTCTTCGGCGGTCGACTACGAGGGAGAGTTCGCCTTCGTCATCGGCCGGCGTTGCCGGGGCGTTGCGGCGGAAGACGCTGCCGGCGTGATCGCGGGGTACACGATCGTCAACGATGTGTCCGTTCGCGACTGGCAGCGCCGGTCGCCGACGATGATCCTCGGCAAGGGCTGGGACACCCACGGTCCGATGGGACCGTACCTGGTGACCGCCGACGAAGTCGAGGATCCGAACGACCTCGGCATCCGCACCTGGGTCAACGGCGACCTGCGCCAGGATTCGAACACCCGGGAGCTCGTTTTCGACTGTCCGAAGCTGGTCGAGACGATCTCGACCATGTGCACGCTCGAACCCGGCGACGTGGTGAGCACGGGGACGCCGGCGGGGGTGGGTCTCGCCTTCAAGCCGCCGAAGTTCCTCGTCGCCGGCGACACCGTGCGGATCGAGATCGACGGACTGGGGACGCTCGAGAACCCGGTCGTCGCGGAGCCCTAGCCGCGGCCCCGGCCGACGGCGATCCGCACCTCAAGGTCGGGTCGCCTGGACCGCAACTCGACCTTGATGGACTGGACCTCGGATGGCGTCAGCGGCTCGCTGGTCGAGTAGCCGAGCATGTACTGGCTGCGGAGTTCCTCGCCGATGTGGTCGTAGGCCCAGAGCACGGCGTCCATGCCGCCGACGTAGTACACCCGGCCGCCGCTCGCCTTTGAGATCGCTTCCATGTCGAGCTTGCGAGGTCCACGCCCGTATGGATCCTCGCCGAGGACCATGTTGATCACGTAGATCGGCAGGCCGGAGTTGCCGGCGGTCCTGAACGTCCGCCGGTAGCTGGCCTGGCTGCCGTAGTCGTCGCCGTCCGTCAGCACGACCAGGGCGCGGCGGCCCTGGTCCCGGGCGAGATGGACGAGACAGAACTCCATCGCGTCGTAGAGCGCCGTCTGGCCGTCCGCGCGAAGGTTCTTCAGGCTGCCGATCAGGTCCCTGACCCGGCTCGTCGTGTCCGAGATCAGGCGCGGACGGGTGTCGAAGTCGACCAGGAACGCCTGGTCGATCTTGGTCAGGGTGTTCCCGAGGAAGCGTGCGGCCGCGCGGCGCGTGTCGGCCATCAGCGCGGCCATGCTGGTCGAGCTGTCGACCGCCAGACCCAGGACCAGCGGCACGTCCTCGGCGATCGCGAAACGCTCGATCGGTATCTCCCTGCGGCCTGCCCTCAGTACGAAGTCCTCCCGCGTCAGGGTCTTGATCGGTTTGCCCTGGTCGTCGTTGACTACCGCGTACACCTCGACGAGGTTGACGGTGGTCTCGGCGATCGGAGTGTCGGAGGAGAGGAACTCCACATCCTCGATCATCGTGCCGTCATCGAAGTAGACGGCGACGCGCGCGAAGTCGGCGCCCGGCAGGGCGGGTCCCGGCAGGACGGTTCGGAACGGGGGCCGGGTCATCGTGGCGGAGAGGTGGTCGTTGCGGTAGAACTCCACCCGGTCGAGCAGCCTGCCCCCCGTCACTTCCACCCGGGCCTCGATGGCATAACGGCCGCCTGCCTGGGCTTCGACCGACGCGATGCCGACATCGGTTCTCGTCTGCCGTTGATTGATCGTCAGTTCGTCCTCGCTCAGCCACCGGTCCGCCCGGTCGTAGGCGACGATCCGAACCGTGTGGGGCACCGCTTCCGGACCCAGATCGATCCTCGTCTCGAAGGGTTTCCTGCGGTCGTCGAAGACCAGTTCGTCGTCGAGGTAGAACTCGACCCGGCGGACGACTGTGCTCGTCGTGATCGTGCCGAAGGATCTCTTTCCGGTCAGGCCCGACCTCACGCCGCGCGGCGGCAGGAGGCGCACGAGGCTCGCCACCGGTGCCTCGTCGGCCTGGGTCTCGCGGCGTCCGCCCGACGAGGCGTCGCCGGCCCATCCGGCTCGCCGGGCGGCCGCCTCCGCCTGGGCCAGGATCTCGGCTTCGGTCTGCCCGCCGCCGCCCGGCGCGAGCAGCTCGGCGTCGCTTCGGTCGTCGAGAGGATTCGAGCCCGGTTCGAGAAAGGCGACCCGCCAACGGTCGTTCCTGAGGTCTTCGACCATCACGACGAGCTCGTCGATGGCCGTGGGCAGGTCGAAGAGCGTGCGGAAGCGCCAGGCGCCGCCGTCGAGACGGCCTCCGGTTCCCGAGCGATGGAGCAGGAAGGGCGGCGCATCCAGGCCGCGGCCGTAGACGGTGACCCTGAGAGCGGCACTCGATGTTGGGGGACTGCCGGCGATCGTGGCCAGGCCGTCAAGCGTCACTAGTTCGGCGGCCGCGCCGTCAGTGGTCGACAGGATGCCCTGCGGCAACAGAACGCTGCGAATGGTCAGATCGCTGTTGGCGCCGACAGTGGCATCGTCCCCGTCACGGCTCATGGCTTCGAGAGCGCGGCTCGCGCGCAGCGCGATCAGGTCGGCCGGCGCGCCCACGGTCGCCCAGCGGCGCACCGCCAGCTCGGCCGGCGGCCCGCCTGCTGTGGCAACGCGTACGTTGAGCGGATGAGTCGCGCCGTCCGCGGTGCCGTTCGAGCGGTACTGGATGCGCCACGACGTCCGCAGTTGCGCGAGCGTCGACACCAGTTCGCCGCCGCCGGCAAGTACGCTGCCGCCGCTGGCATGGGCGACCTCACGCGAGGACTGAAGGCGCCCCGGAAGAAGGTTGTCGGCGCCTTCACTTGCAGGCGCCGCGTGGAGAGGGTAGGCGCGCCAACCCAGGGCTGCCACGGTCCGGGCCAGACTGCGCTGCTGCCGCTGTTCGCTGACCGAGGCGCGCTCGAACGCGGGGGTCGGTTCGCCCAGCAGGCGTTGCGCAAAGGTGTCGGCGGAGAGGTCCACGCCGTCTCGCACCAGGATCAGGGCCCGCGGCGGATCTCGTGCGGAGGAACCGGCCTCCAGGCTTTCGAGCAGATTCTCGCGCTGCCCCCGCAACGTGTCGAGCTCCAGCAGCACGCCTTCGAGCAGATCGGCTGTGCGCAGTCCGTCGGTTTCCGGGTCTCCCGAACGGGCATCGGCGGCGGCTCGAAGATCGCGGCGCAGTTCCAGCAGCGCCCCTGCGCTGCCCGCCTGCGCTGCGACGGCCTCGGCTGCCCCCCGCACCCTGGCAGCGTTCGCGGTGGGTTCGAGAACCACCTCGACGATTCGGTCGGAGGCGATGACTTCGACCTCGCCCAGCGCCACCATTTCGTCGGCGGCTTCGCCGATCGCCTTCGCCGCCGCTTCGACACCGTCCGGAGTCGAGCCCGGCAGATCGAAGTAGACGACGATTCGCCACGGCCCGTCGACCCGTTCGACCGCAGAGATCTCCCGGAGTTCGCCGTTCTCCAGCACTTCGACACCCGTGGCGTCGAGTTGTCGGGAGGACCCGGCCGGAATCTGGAAGACGATCTCCGACTCGCGACTCAGCGTCTGCGCCGCGCCGGAGGAGATACCGGCAAGCGTCGCCGTCAGGGCCGCCGACAGCCAACGTCGCGAGCCTTTCGGGATCATCTCTTCCTACCTTACCTCCCGCCCCTCGATCGTCCGGGCCACGACACCGGTACGGTCGAGTTCCACGCTGACCTCGCGCCAGTTGGGGCCGCCCGGCTCCTCTTTCGGGTAGTAGGTCAGCAGGTAGTGGCTGCGGAGTTCGCGGCTGATCGAGTCGAAGATCGGCTCCAGATCCTGGTCATGGCGCACGTAGTAGACGCGGCCGCCTCCGGCTCTCGCCATGCGCTCCAGCTTGCTGACGAAGGTGCGGGTGCTGAAGCTCCGGCCGTCGGTGCGCGCCGCTTCGTCGTTCATCAGCACGAGATAGACCGGCACCCTGGCGCGTCGCGCCTGCTCGAGGCTCTGGCGGAAGGCGGCGTCGGAGTCCTCGTCGTCGCCGTCGTAGAAGACGACCAGCGCCTTGCGGCCGCGCAGGCCCTCGAGCTGGTCCAGTGCAAGCGACAGCGCGCCCCAGACGGCGGTGCGGCCGCGGGGTCTGAGCGCGCCGATGCCGCCGCGCACCGCGTTCAGGTTGTAGGTGGCGGCCCGGACCAGTCGCGGTTCGGTGCCGAAGCCGACCAGGAACGCGCGGTCGCGCGTCGGCTCGAGCGAATCGAGGAAGTCTGTGGCCGCCCGCTTCACATCGGGCATGCGCAGGAACAGGCTGCTCGAGGTGTCGATCGCCAGCCCCAGCGTGAGCGGCAGGTCGAAGGCGATCCGGAAGGACTCGAGTTCCTGGGCGCGGTCGTCCTCGAAGACGGCGAAGTCGCCGGCCGTGAGGTCTCTTACGGGTTGTCCCGAACGGTCCGTGGCGACGACGTACAGTTGGACGAGTTCGACCCCGATACGGGCGGAGAGGCCGGGGCGGCTCAGGAACAGTACATCCTCGGCGATCCGACCGTCCGTCAACTGGGCCTCGACCCGCAGGTAGGACTCGGGATCGCCGACCGGTACCAGCACTTCGCGACGGAACGGCGCCTCGGTTGCCGTCCCCGCGAGCCGGTCCTTGACGAAGAAGCGCATCTCGAGCAGGCGTCCGCCGCGTGGCAGCTTGAGCTCGGCCGCGACCCCCACCGGCCCAGCCAGCAGCCCCTCGCCGGGCTCGGTGATGCGGACCCAGAAGGCATGCGGCGGCTGGTTGACCAGGAGTTCGTGGCGGTCGAGCTCCCGGTCCTCGGCGTCGAAGGCGACCGCCTCGACCCGGCCGAGTCGGTCGCCGCGGCCGAGGTCGATCCGCGCCCGGTACGGCTCCCGATTGCGGGCCGCGACTCGCCGGCCGTTGAAGTAGAAGACGACCCGCTGGACCTGGTCGGTGAACGGGTCGAGGACCTCGGCCACGAAGGTCGCCCGGCCGCGCCGGTTCATGGGGTCCTCCGGTCGGAGGCTGATCGCCCGAGTGCTGGTCGCGGCCCCGGAATCCACGGCCTGTTCCACGAGGTCGAGGAAATCGACTACCGCGTAACCCCAGCGTCCGTCGCGGAGATTCTCGGCCAGGACGATCGCCGAATCCGTGCCAGGCGGAAGCTGGAGCGGTCGCTCGAAGGTCAGGTTCTCCGCTTCGGGGGCGGCGAACGGAACCCCGTGGCTGGTGACGACGCTGCCGTCCTCGCGGTGCAGGCCGGTGCTGACCCTCCACATCGAGCCGTCGGCCGGCGGCGAGCCGGCGGGGGGCACGATCGTGCTTGTCAGCCGGCCGACAATCCGCTCGGGAGAGGCCGACTCGATCCGGATCGAGGCCACGACTTCGACTCCGGCGTCGCCGCCTTCGAACTCGCTGTCGAGCTCGCCCTCGAAGGCGCGTCGCAGTCGTACCTCGGCCACGTCGTCCGGTGAACCCGCTCCGGGAGTGACAATGGGCGCGTCAATCCCGCGCTCGCCCGCGCCGTCGCTCAGGTCGAACGCGCCGGCAGCCGCCGCGTTGCCGGGCAGTTCGAAGCTCGCCTCGAAGCGGCGAGGGAGCCGCTCGATCCAGTCCGCGATGGCGACCTTGTTCAGGAGCACATCGCCGCCGGTGGCGTCGGCGGCAACCTCCCAGCCGGACGGCCGCACGAAGAGGCCCAGTTCCTCCTCGACCGTCTGCGAAGCGCCGGAGCGCGGCCGGTTGAAACGCAGGGTGAAGCCGACGGTCACTTCGTTCGAACGGACTCGAACGCCGTCGCCGTTCTCGCTCGCGGCAAAGGCCACCGGCGCCGCGGTCCAACCGAACGACGCCGCGGTGCGGGCGACGCCGCCGAGATCGGGAATCGTCGCCGCCTCGACGGCGAGGGACCCGGCGGTCGGCACCAGTTCGAGGTAGAAACTCAACGGATCGGCGACCAGGCCGTCGGCGAGGACGATCAGATGGCGGCGGGTGGACTGCGTTGCGCCCGGTGCGTCGCGCCTCAGGTCCTCGCGGGCGGCCAGGAAGGACACGATCTCGTCGATCTGGCTCCGGCGCATCGCCGTCTCCTCGCGGATCGCGTCTCTCGCCATCTGCTCCAGTACGACCTCCAGTTCGGTCAGGCGGTCGCGGCTTCCCGCCGCAGCCTGCTGCCGGGCTCTCGAGAACTCGATGTCCCGTTCGCTGGTGAACAGACGGCGCCTGTCGACCAGCGCGCTGGCCGCTTCTTCACCCGTAGCGAGCCGGTTCAGCGCGGCTTCCGCGAGATCGCGGTCCCGAGTCGGCGGCAGGATCGTTCGCGCCTGCGGATCCGCCACCACAATCTCCAGGCTGCCGGCCTCAAGCAGGGGATCGAGTTGCTCCAGCAGCACCTCGGCAAGCTGAAACACCGGCCCTGGGGTGGTCAGCGCCATGTCGACATAGACCAGCGTTTGCCAGTCGCCGTCCGCACGCGTCACGCCCTCGATCTCGACGCTCTCCTCATCGATCCGGAGCTCCAGCTCCCCGCGCAGGTCACTTTCCGACGCACCCTCCGCCTCGAACGTCACCGTCTGCTGGCCTGGCGCTGGCGCGGCCGCATACGCCCACAAAGCGACCGCTGCGGCCCAACGGGTTAGCACCGGCAACGGCCGCTAGGCGACGATCTGGTGGATCGGTTCCGCGCCTTCGACGCCGACGAGCTTCTGGTCGAGGCCGGCGTGGAAGTAGGACAGGGCGTTAGGGTCGAGGCCCAGTTGCTGCAGCACGGTGGCGTGGAGGTTCTTGACGTGGAAGCGGTCGACCTCGGCCCGGTTGCCGAGTTCGTCCGTCTCGCCGACGCTCGTGCCGCCCTTGATCCCGCCGCCGGCCATCCACATCGTGAAGCCGTAGGCGTTGTGGTCGCGGCCGGTGCCCTCGGCGTACTCCGCCGTGGGCTGGCGCCCGAACTCGCCGCCCCAGATGACCAGCGTGCTGTCGAGCAGCCCGCGCTGCTTCAGGTCGCGCAGCAGGCCGGCGATCGGCTTGTCGGTGCCTCCGGCGTGGTACTCGTGGTTCTTGACCAGATCGCCGTGTGCGTCCCAGTTGTTGTCGTTGTGGTTACCGCCCGAGTAAACCTGGATGAAGCGGACGCCGCGCTCGACCAGGCGGCGCGCCAGGAGGCAGCGGCGCCCGAAGTCCTTCGTGCGATCCTGGTCGAGACCGTAGAGGCTGCGCGTCTCCTCCGACTCTCCGGAGAGGTCGACCGCATCGGGCGCGTGCTCCTGCATCCGGTAGGCGAGCTCGTAGCTGGCGATGCGGGCGGCCAGCTCGCTGTTCTCGGAACGCGGTTCGGCGTGCTCCTCGTTGTACTCACGCAGGCGGTCGAGCAGCCGGCGCTGCGCCTGTCGCGACATTCCCGGAGGCGGGTCGAGGGACAGGATCGGCGTCCCGCTCGACCGAATCACGGTGCCCTGATAGCTGGCCGGCATGTAGCCGCTCGACCAGTTCTTGGCGCCGCTGATCGGCCCGCCGGTGGGGTCCAGCATGACGACGAAGCCGGGCAGGTTCTCGTTCTCGGTGCCGAGGCCGTAGTTCACCCAGGAACCGAGCGCCGGGCTGCCGGAGAGGATGCGGCCGCTGTTCATCTGCAGCATGGCCGAACCGTGGAGCGGCGCGTCCGCGGTCATCGAGTGGATGAAGGCGATGTCGTCCACGCAGCCCCCGAGGTTCGGGAACAGGTCGGAGACCCACTTGCCGCATTCGCCGTACTGCTTGAACTGCCACTTCGGCCCGACGACACGACCCTGATTGCGCGTGCCGCCGCGGCCCTTCGTGTTGATCTCGATCGTCTTGCCGTCGAGCGGGTAGAGATCGGGCTTGTAGTCGAAGGTGTCGACCTGGCTGGGTCCGCCATACATGAACAGGAAGATGACCGCCTTGGCCGGTCCATCGAAGTGGGGCGGCTTGGCGGCGAGCGGGTTCTTCCACGCGGTTATCCCATCGGCGGCGACGGTCTGCGCGCCGAGGAAGTCGTCGGTGCTCAGCATGCCTGCGAGGGCCACGGAAGTGAAGGCGCCGCCGGCTTCCCAGAGGAACTCGCGCCGGGTGCGGCCGCAGAAGGTGTTGCGGGGGCGTTCGCTGTCGTAGGTCATCGTTCCGCTCCTCAGTCGAGACGGGTCTCTCAATCCAGATAGGCGAACTCGTTCAGATTCAATAACAGAAGGGAGTAACTGGCAAATGCGGCGGAGACGTCGAAGCCCTCGTCGTTCTGCAGTTCCTCGATCAACCCGACGCCTCGGGCGACTTCGACCGGACGGGCCCGTCTCGCCAGCACGGCCTCGAGCGCCTCGGCCACGCGGTCTTCAACCGTACGGTCGGCCCCATCGATTCGCTCGGCGAGAGCCCTGGCCTGCTCGCTCATGAAGTCGCCGTTCAGCATCATCAGCGCCTGGGTCGGCTGGGTGGTAGTGAAGCGGACCGGGCAGGTCGAGTCGGTGTCGGCCATATCGAGACTCTCGAGCAGCGGATGCAGAAGCGAGCGCTTGACGTGGATGTAGACGCTGCGCCGGGACGCCTGCTCCGTCGTCGCCTCGCCCCAGGCCGCATCCGGCCGTGAGGCCGTGGCCAGGACCTCGGCCGGCATCGGCGGGTAGACGCTGGGGCCGCCGAGTTCGAGGTTGAGCCGGCCGGTCGCGGCCAGGACGGAGTCCCGGATCTCTTCGGCGGTCAACCGCCTCATGTTGAAACGGCTGAATAGATCGTTACCCGGATCGACTTCCAGCGCACCCGCCGGTGGCCGCGAGGACATCTGGTAGGCGCGGCTGGTCATGAGCAGCCGGTGCATCGACTTCAGGCTCCAGTCCCGCGCCGTGAACTCCGTTGCCAGCCAGTCGAGGAGTTCCGGGTGCGTCGCGGGCTCGCCGAAGCGGCCCAGATCGTTGGGCGTGGGCGAAAGGCCGCGGCCGAAGTGGTACTGCCAGAGGCGGTTCGCCATCACCCGGGAGGTGCGCAGGTTGCCGTCGCCGGCGATCCAGCGGGCCAGGGCGAGTCGGCGGCCGGTCGTGGGGGAGTCCGGCGCGCGCTCTACAAGCCCCGGGTCGGCGTCGCCGAGGATGAGCGGGAACCCGGGTTCGATCCGCTCGGCCGGTGCATGGGGGTTGCCGCGGATCAGGACGTGCGTCGGCGGTGCTTCGGAACCGACCTCCTTGACGCGCAGCACCTCGATGAGGTTCGCGGGCGGACCTTCAACGGGCGGGCCGCCGCCGTCCGCCGTTCCCAGGTCGGCCGGGATCCAGTCCGTGTAGTTCTCCGGGGTCGGCTCGTTGCCGCCACCGACCTTGTAGGGCGCGATGCCACGGAAGAACGACAGCATCCGGTAGTAGTCGGTCTGCGGAATCGGATCACCGCGGTGGTTGTGGCAGCGGGCGCAGCCGATCGACATGCCGAGCATGACCCGGGACGTCGTGTCGAGAACGGAGTCGAGGTCGTCGTACTGGGCGAGTTCCGTATCGGTCGGCTCGTCGTCCCAGATGCCGAGCCGCAGGTAGCCGGTGGCGATGACCGACGCCGCGGTCGGGTTGTCGAGTTCGTCGCCGGCGAGTTGATGGGTCAGGAACTCGTCGTACGGCATGTCCGCGTTCAGCGCGTTGACCACCCAGTCGCGGTAGCGCCAGGCGGAGGGCTTCTTGCGATCCCGTTCGTAGCCGTCCGTCTCCGCGTAGCGGACGAGATCGAGCCAGTGCCGGCCCCAGCGCTCACCGTAGTGGGGCGATGCCAGCAGGCGATCGATCAGGCGTTCCCATGCGTCGGGTCGCTTGTCCTTCTCGAAGGCCTCGACTTCCTCGAACGTCGGCGGGAGTCCGGTCAGGTCGTAGCTCGCGCGCCGAATCAGGGCGCGCCGATCGGCGGTCGGCGGCGGCTCGAGGCCGGCCGCCTCGATCTTCGCGAGCAGGAAGTTGTCGACCGGGTTGAGCGGCCAGTCCGGGTCCGCGACGACGGGGACGTCCGGGCGCCCGAGCGGCCGCACGGACCACCATTCCCGGTCGGCGTCGGTGATCTCGAATGCGTCCTCGGCCGGTGCGACCTCCGTGAGTTCGTCCTCGTCCCCGCCGAACGGAGCGCCGAGGAGGACCCACTGCCGGATGACCTCGAGGTCCGCCTCGGCCAGCCGGCCCGAGGGCGGCATCTGCAACTGCTCGTCGTCGTACCCGACCGCGTGGAGGAGCAGGCTCAGGGCGGGCTCGGAGGTGGAGATCGCCGGACCCCGTTCACCTCCCCGCAGGAGTCCGGCCCTCGTGGTCAGGAGGAAGCCGTTCTCGGCCCGTTCCGGGTCCGAGTGGCACATGTAGCAATTCGCTTCCAGAACGGGCCGGACGTTCTCTTCGAACAGCTTGATGCCGTCGGCCGGTGTCTGGGCGGTCTGGCCGTAGGCGACCGCTGAGGCGAGCACCAAGAGGAGCAGGCCCGCGCCGGCGGCGGTTCGCCTGGACTGAGCCGTTCCTTGCATGGTGTGATCGATCCTATCGCGGCGCTAGACTTCCGGCCTCTTGGTTCAACACAGACATGGTGCGCGGATCGTGTCGCACGACGTGACGGCGACCCTGCTGCTGAGTTGCGACGACGCGATTGGCATCATCGCGACGGTCACGGGGTTCGTGAACGAGCACGGAGGCATCATCTGCTCGTCCGAGACCCACCGGGACGAGGAGCAGGGCAAGTTCTTCCAGCGCCTGGAGTTCGAGATCGACCACTTCGATCTGGACCGGGAGACAATCAAGCCGCTGGTCGAGTGGGAGATCGGCGACCACTTCTCGGTCAGGAGCGGCATCGCCTTCTCGGACCAGGAACAGCGGGTGGGCGTGCTGGCCTCGAAGCCGGCGCACTGCCTGCACGACCTGCTGTCCCGCTGGCGGCTGGGCGAACTGCCCGGGCGGCCGGTCTGCATCATCAGCAACCATCCCGACCACGCGGCGGAGGCCGAGTACAACGGGCTGCCGTACCACCACCTGCCGGTGACTCCGGAGACGCGCAGCGAGCAGGAAGAGCGAATGATCCGGATCCTCGAGGAGGCCCGGGTCGACCTCGTGGTGCTCGCCCGCTACATGCAGATCCTCACGCCCCGCTTCCTGGAGTGCTTTCCTAACCGGGTGATCAACATCCACCACTCGTTTCTACCGGCGTTTCCCGGAGGCAGTCCCTACCGCCAGGCCTACCTGCGCGGCGTCAAGGTCGTCGGCGCCACCGCCCACTACGCGACGGCGGAGCTCGACCAGGGACCGATCATCGAGCAGGACGTGACGCGGGTCAGCCACCGCGACTCGGTGACCACCCTGGTTCGCCGCGGCAGGGACCTCGAACGCGTCGTCCTCGCCCGCGCGGTCCAGGCCCACCTCGAGCACCGCGTCCTCGTCGTCGACAACCGCGCGATCGTCTTCGGGTAGCTAGCCGTTCGCGCAGGCTGCCCGCAGTTGTTGCGATGCCTGGGCGAAGACCGGATCGTTCGCGGCGAAGCGGCGGCCATCGTCGAGGAGCGTGATGGCCTCGTCGCAGCGGTCGGTCTGAGCGAGGATGGCCGCGAGGCGGAGGCGGGCCAGCGTGAGGTCGGGACGGACGGCGAGGGCGGCGGCGAAGGCGCGGGCGGCCTCCTCGGGGCGGCGCAGATCGAGGAGGACCATGCCGAGGACGAAGCTGGTCTGGGGTTCCGTCGGGTCGAGTTGCTGAGCCGTGCGGAGTTCCCGCGCGGCGTCGGCCAGGCGCCTCTCGATGGCCAGGATGCCTCCTAGCTCGGTCCGCAGGCGAGCCTCTTCGTCGGCGAGGAACTGCGTGGAGCGGAGGCCCCGTTCCAGGGCGGTCCGGGCTTCCCGCAGCCGGTTCTGTTGCCTAAGCACGACGCTCAGCGCCTGAAGAGCGGCGGCATCCGACGGGGCGGCGGCGACCCGTGCGTTCAGGATCTCGAGGGCCTCGGCCGGCCGACCGGACGAAGCGAGGGCGGCCGCGCGCCGGGTGGACGCCTCGGCATAGGCGGGATCGAGTTCGAGGACCCGGTCGTAGCGTTGCAGAGCTTCGAGGGGGCGGCCCGCCCGGTCGAGGAGCAGGGCGAGCTGGTAGTGGGCCTGCTTGTAGTCAGGGGCCAGTTCGGTCGCCCGGGTCAGGTGCCTGACCGCCTCGGCCGGCTCTCCGCGGTTGGCCAGCAACTGACCGAACTCGAAGTGCGCCGGCGCCTGGTCAGGGTGGAGCGCCAGGAGTTCTTCGTATGCGGCCTCGGCCTCCTCGAACTGACCGGCGTCGACGTGGGCCAGCGCCAGGTGCTTGCGCGCCTCCAGGTTCGTCGGATCCGCTTCGACGGCGCGGCCGAAGACGGTCGCGGCGGCGGCGAACTCGCCGGCCTGCACCGCGATCAGGCCCTGCTGGACCAGGGCGGCGCTGCCGGCCGGCAGGTAGGCGAGTTCCCGGACCAGGGGGTCGTCGAACGGGAAGTCGGTGTGGCTTGCCTGTGCGAAGTGTTGAGCTGCACGCTCTTCGTCACCGAGGCGGCGCCAGGCCATGGCGAGCGAATAGTGTCCGCGGCCGGCTCCCGGTTCAGCGGAAACGGCGCGCTCGAGGTAGTCGGCGGCGGCCTCGGCGTCGCCTCCTTCGAGAGCGAGTATCCCGAGTCCGTAGAGGGCCGGCGGGAAACCGGGCCGCAGTTCCAGCGCGTGTTGCCAGAGCGCTGACGC
The DNA here is from genome assembly GCA_009843505.1 of Holophagales bacterium. GTDB lineage: Bacteria > Acidobacteriota > Thermoanaerobaculia > Multivoradales > Multivoraceae > Multivorans > Multivorans azotirespirans. The sequence continues at coordinate 114,543 of VYDI01000043.1, forward strand.
TTCGTCGGGCCGGCCGCGCTCGATCTCCGATTGGGCGAGACGCTGGATCGCCGGCACGAGGTCGGGCTCGATCGCCAGCGCGGCGCGGTACGAGGCCGCCGCCGCCTCGTGGTCGCCGCGGGTCTCCTCGCCGAGACCGCGGAGGTAGGGCCAGCGATGGTCGGATGGGTCAAGTCCCTGGGCTTCCCTGTAGCAGGCTTCGGCCGCTTCGAGCGCATTGAAGGCGTGGCTGTCCAGCAGTTGCACGCCGTGGTAGAGCCTGCCGAGCTGGCCGACCGCAGCGGCCAGTTCGCGTCCGGCCGCACCGGCATCCTCGAGCGAGCGGACCCGGCGCTCCAGGTTGGCGATCTGGCCGCGGACCGCCGGATCGTGGGCTTCGTAGCCTGAGGGGAGAGGGAGCCGCTCGACGTCACCGCACGCGAGGAGAGTGAAGACGACGACAACGGACGGCATGAACCGGCGCATTGGCACTCGCGCGGCGGTCACGGCTGTCCTCGGGCCTTGCCCTGGCCTTCGTGGAGCTGGTGGTACTCGCTTGGAGCGAGCCTTCCGAAGGACTCTTCGGCGCCGCCGAGCCAGTCCACGCGGATTTCCTCGATGGTGGCGTCGCCGAGACCGACAAGGACGCGCGGATCGCTTGACGATGCGTAGCTCATCGCCGTGCGGACTCGGCGCGTTACCGTCCGTCCATCGGTGAGCCGCACCCGGACCTGGCTTCCGATGGCGTCTCGCCCGCTGTTCGCGGCGACCAGGCGGAGGCCGATCCAGCCACTGTCCTGACCCGTCAGGTTGAGCAGGAGTCGCGCCGGGCCGTTGTTGTTCGTGATGACAACGTCCGTATCTCCGTCGTTGTCGACGTCGCCGAAGGCGGCTCCACGGGAGACCTCATAGGCCGCGAAGACCGGTCCTCCGAGCGAGGACGCATCTTCGAAACGGCCGTCGCCCACGTTGCGGAAGAGCTGGTTCGGTTGGCCGAAGCGACGCTCGTGGTCGGTCGCGGCGGCGGCGCGCGCGGCGGCCGCTTCGCCGGAGCGGGTGCGGTCCAGGCGCCGCACGGCGCCGTTCACCGCAAGGAGGTCGAGGTCGCCGTCGTTGTCGAAATCGAGCCAGCCGGTACCGAAACCGGTCATCGGCAGGCTGGGGGTGTCCAGGCCGGCCGGCATGCCGGCGTCGGTGAACAGGCCGTCGCCGTCGTTCAGGTAGAGGGTGCTTGTTTCGCCCGTGATGTGCGTCACGTAGAGATCCTCGTCGCCGTCTCCGTCCATGTCGCCTACGGCTATGCCCATGCCTGCCTCGGCCTCGCCCCGGCGATTGACCGCCGAGCCGCCGAACAGCGCCCGGTTCTCGAAGCCGCCGCCACCGCGGTTCATCCACATCTGGTTCGGCGTGCCGTCGTTGGCGACGTAGAGGTCGATCCGGCCGTCGAGGTCGAGGTCGGCCGGCACCGCGCCGAGGCCGTTCCCGAACTCCGTGGCGAGGCCGGCGCGCTCCGTCGTCTGTGCGAACCGTCCGTCGCCGAGGTTGCGGAACAGGCGGTCCGGCTCGGCGCGGTAGGTCTTGGGGCTGCAGTAGTCCGGTTCGCCGCTGCCGAAGGTGCAGAGCGTGTGACTGCCGAGGTTGAAGTCGACGTAGTTGGCGATGAACAGGTCGAGCATGCCATCGCCGTCGTAGTCGAAGAAGGCGGCCGGGACGCTCCACCTGGGATCGTCGGCTCCTGCCGCGGCTGTCACGTCCTCGAAGCGGCCGTTGCCGAGATTCCGCCAGAGCCGGTTGGGGCCCAGGTTCGTGACGTAGAGGTCGACGCGGCCGTCCCCGTCGAAGTCCGCGGCGGCCACGCCCATGCCGTAGCCGGTCGCGTCGATGCCGGAATCCTCCGTCGCGTCGACGAAGCGGAGTTCACCGGTTTCGATCAGTTCGTTGCGGAACAGGCGGTCACGGGCGGGGAAGCCGTCGTCGTCGGCTGCGCCGGGCTCCAGGCCGGCTCCCTGGACCAGGTACGCGTCGAGATCGCCGTCGCCGTCGGCGTCGAACAGCGCCGCGCCCGAACCCATGATCTCGGGCAGCAGGTAGCGGCCGCTGGCGCCGTTCCGGTGCCGGAAGGCGAGGCCGACCTCGGCGGCGCGATCGTGGAAGGCGGCGGACTCCGCGAGAGACGCGGGAGTGTCCGAAGTCACCGGGTCCTCGCCGCGCCCGATTCGTGGGTCGCCGGCGCAGTTGAGCATCCCGGCCGTGCTGATCAGGACTGTGGCGAGCGCGCGGCGTGTCGGCGGCATCCTGCCGAGTGTATGGACCGGGCAAGAGAAAGGGGAGAGAGCCGAAGCCCTCTCCCCTAGATTCCCTCGAACCGGGAGCCGAGGCCCCCAGGTTCTGTCGTTCCGGCCTAGAACCGGAACTTGATGTTGGCTCGGATCGTCCGGGGGCGCTGGAAGAACCGGCGCACCGGGTAAACCTCGCCACGACCATCCCAATCGCGACGGCGCTGCTGGTTGGTCGCGTTCAGGACCTCGACCCGGAGCTCGCCACGAACGTCCCGGTAGCCCATGGGGAAGCCCCACGCGCCGCTCAGGTTGACCGTGTACTCATCCGCGGTCCGATGTCCTTCGGCGCCTGCAGGGAACAAGCGCACGCCGATGCCCGAGTTGGCCGTGCCCGGCCGCGCGTCGCTGGTCGGGTCGGAGGGAGTGATCGGCGGGCAGGTTCGCAGACCGCTAGGCCTGGCGCCCGGGGCGCAGGTCTTCGCGGCGCCGACGCCCGCGCCTTCCGACCGGTACCAGGGGGTGCCGGTCTGGAAGGTCAGGTGACCGCCCAGCGTCAGATCCTGGTTACCGATCCGCCAGGTCTTGAACCCGAAGGAGTTGTAGATCCAGGTGCGGTCGTACACGTGGTTCGGACCGCGCTGGTTGATCATGCTGCCCGGCAAGCCGATGAAGTTGCTCAGCCGCGCGTAGCAGTCCTCAGGATACGTCCTCGTCCTGCCGGTGCGGCGATCAGGTTCCGTCTGGCTTTCCTGACAGTCCTCGAGGTGGCCCTCGCCGAGGTTCACGTGAGCGAGTTCCAGGTAGCCGCTGTCCGTGTTGTTCCACCAGACGCCTCCGCCCGTGGTGTCCGTCTCGGACCAGGCGACGTTGTTGTAGAGCGCCCAGCCGTCCGCGAAGCGGCGGTTCAACTGGACCTGCAGACCCCGGTAGGAGTTCTTCGCCGGATCCGCGTTGGCCAGAGCTTCGCGGTTGACCGCGCTCGTGCGGTCGGCTTCATCGAAGCCGGCTGCCGCCCACCTGTCCCTTCTCGCGTCGTCGAACGCGAGAACGATCTGCTCCAGGTCGTGGTAGTTCTCCGTGATGCCGATGTTGCGGCCCCGGTAGTCGAGCTGGAAGTTGGAGAACATCATGTCCTGCAACTGCCAGTCGATGTACTTGACATCCAGTGCCCAGTCCGGGCGGAACTGCCACTCGAGGCCGATGATCGCCTCTTGCTTGTAGTAGGTCTGGATGTCGAAGTCGTAGTAGCCCTCCTGGACCGCGTCCCACATGAGACCCGGCTGCGCCAGCTCCCACGACAGGTTGTAGCCCGGGATTCCCTGGCCGACCGTGCCGTCGCGGATCGTGTCCCGCCGCGACGGCTGGTTGCAGTCGTAGCTGACGTAGCCGATCGATCTCAGGATGTTCATGCCGACAATGTCACCGGGATCGCAGAAGAGGAAGACCTCCCTGCCTTCGTACCCGTTCCACAGGTCGTGCATGCTGGGCCTGGCCACGTCGCCGCCGGAGATCCACGCCTGGTTGAGCATCGCGTGGTACTGGCCCCAGGTGGCGTTGAGCAGCAGGGCGCCGTCGCCCTTGATGTCGTAGGCGATGTTGATCCGGGGGTCGACATAGGTGTCGTCCACGACCTGGCGCCGGACATCGTTCCAGGCCTCCTGGACCTCCGCCCGGACGCCGAGGTTGATCACCCAGTGGTCGCCGATCGTGAACCGGTCACGGGCGAAGAAGCCGACGTTCCGGACCTCCGTGTCGCCACTGCCGCGGCCGACGCAGGTGCCGATCGTGCGGACGATCTCGCCGTTGACCCGATCGATCTGGGTCGGCCGGTGCGGCAGGCCGTCGGTGTGGTTGCCCTCGCAGGTCAGGAGCGGCGAGTTGTAATCGACGAAGTAGCAGCCGCGGCCTCGCGTCGTCGCTCCCAGGAAGTTCGGGTTCTCAGGCGACGTGCCGTAGCCCCGCAGGAGGGAGCACGCATCGTCCTCCATCGTTCCAGCCTGGTAGTACCCGAACGGGTTGGTGGCGTCGAAGCCCCAGCCGTTGAACAGCGGCACGCGGGCGTTCTCACCCTCCCACTTCGTGTCCTGGTAGTCCAGGCCGTACTTCAACTCGTGATTGGCGCCGATGAACTGGGTCAGACCGACGTTCGCCTGCTCGCGCGGGAACGCGTTGAAGCCGAAGCCGTCGGAGAGAATCCAGCCGTTGTGCCAGGCCTGCAGGTTCTCGTTGTCCCGGTACACGTTGTAGTTGTTGCCGGGATAGAAGATGCCCAGTTCGGGGATGAACGGGAACCGCAGCGGGTAGCTGGTGTCGCCGCCCGAGGTGTTCGTCGCCATGTGGCCCGCGATCGGACCGCGATCGAGCGACTTGGCCTGCAGGCAGGTCTCCACCATGCGCGCCGAGGCGTTGGGGAAGTTGTCCTGGGCCAGCCACTCGAGGATCGGGATTCCGTCGACGTTCAGGACCTCGGGGTTCTCCTGCTCCAGCTTGTTGTAGCAGGCGAGGTACTTGTTTTCCTGGGTTTCCTGGAAGGCGATCTTCGCCTCCAGGTACCAGTCGCTCGAGACGGCGTAGTTCCAGTTGACCGTCGACAGCACGCTGTCGTTCTCGTGCGGCGTCGGGGTCCAGTAGTCCGAAGACGGGATGTGGAAGTAGTTCCGGAACGCCGGCGTGTCGATCGCCGAAGCGGCGAAGGAGTGGCTCGCGGTCGGCTGCATGTTCAGCTTGAAGATGCGCGCGTCGTTGAACAGGCTGATGTCGTACGGGTCACCGCCGATCAGCCGCTCGGAGTACGCGTCATCGAACTCGCTGACGCCGAGGAAGAACCAGAACTTGTCCCGCTGGATCGGACCGCCGGCCGAGAACTCGTAGCCGTCGGAAGCGCCGGCCCACTCGTCACTGCCGGGCAGGCAGGGCTCGCGGTTCGTCGTGAACAGCTCCGAACTCAGGTCGCCGGCGGGGATCCGCCCGCGGCCCGCGTCCCGGTCGTCGCCGTGGCAACGCCGGAACCAGTCGACCGGATAGGGCTTGTTCTGCCGCTCGTTGAGGGAGGGCTGATCCTTGTAGTCGGCGCCCCAGTCGATCGCCTGACGCTGCCAGAGCGCGTCGACGTGCCACCGGTTCGTGCCGGACTTGACGATCACGTTGGTGGAGGAGCCGATGTAGCGGCCGTACTCGGCGGAGGCGCCGCCTGCTTCCATGGACACCTCGGTCACTGCCGTGGTGGGGAGGAAGACCCGGCTGCCGCCGAACTTGGCGAAGGTCGTGTCGACGCCGTCGATGTAGACGCCCTGGTCGGCGAAGTGGGTGCCGTTGACCGAGGGCCGCGTCTGCTGGATGTCGTCGTTCTCCGCGTCGGCGGTGACGCCGGGCAGGGCGTTGATGACCCCGTAGTAGGTCCGCGTCGTGCCGGCGGTCTGTTCGCCGATCTCGGACGTCACGGTGCTGCCCGCGGTGATGTTGAACTTGTCGACCATCGGCGTTTCGCCGGTGACGGTCACCTCACCCTCAATGGCGGCCTGCAGCGTCAGGTCGACGGATTGCCGGTCGCCGGCGGCGGCGTGGAACCTGGCGGAGGCTTCGCCCAGGCCCTGAAGTTCCGCCTTCAGGTCGTACTCACCGGGTACGACGCCCACGAACCGGAACTGACCGTTCTCGTTCGTGATCGCGAACTTGTCGCCGCGCTCACTGGACAGGGTGACGCTGACGCCCGGAAGCGGAGAGCCTCCCGGGTCAACGATCGTGCCGCTGACGGTTGCCGTCTCCGGTGCGTCGGCGAAGGCGCCGAACGGAACCAGCAACATCAGGACCACTGCGAGTCGCTTCATTGAGCTCCTCCTCGGATCAAGTTGTAAGGAAAGCGAGAAGGGCACTATATGACGGGCTGGAAGGATGTCAAGAACGGGGCGGATCCGGCCCGTTGGAGCGAGCCGGATCCAGAAGGTTGGATCAGAACGGGTGAGTCGGCGTTTCCGGGCAAAGAAAAAGGGAGAGGGCCGAAGCCCTCTCCCCTTGATTCCTTGAACCCCGAGCGCTGAACCCGGGACTCTGCGAGGTGCCCAGCTTCTAGAAGCGGAACCTCAGCGAGGCGCGAACCTGACGCGGACGCTGGAAGAAGCGCCGCACCGGGTACACCTGACCGTCACCGCCCCAGGAGCGTCGCCGCTGCTGGTTGGTGACGTTCAGAGCCTCGACCCGGACCTCGCCCCGCACCTCGCGGTAGCCCATGGGGAAGCCCCAGGCGCCGCTCAGGTTGAGGGTGTACTCGTCCGACGTGAACCGTCCCTGCGTGCCCGGGGCATGCAGGTTGAAGCCGACGCCGTCGTTCGGCGTACCCGGCTTCGGATCGTTCGGGTCGACGTTGACGATGGACACGCCCTCGCTTCGCACCCAGGGCGTTCCGGTCTGGAAGCTCAGGTGACCCGACAGGGTCAGGTCGTGGCTGCCCATGCGCCAGGTCTTGAAGCCGAAGGAGTTGTAGATCCAGGTCCGGTCGTAGGCCTGGTTCAGGCCACGCCGGTTGATCATCGACACCGGGTAGCCGATCCACTCCGACAGGGCCTGGTTGCAGTCCATCGGGAACAGTTCCGTGCGCCCGGTGCGCCGGTCGGGAACCATCTGGCCGGCATCGCAGAGATCGATGATCTCCTGCGTCAGCACAGCGCTCAGGCTCTCGAGGTAGGTGGAGTTCGTGTTGTTCCACCAGGCCCCGGCACCCGTGGTGTCGGTCTCCGACCACGCCACGTTGTTGTAGAGCGCCCAGCCGTTGGCGAACCGCCGGTTGAGCTGGATCTGCAGACCCCGGTAGCCGTTCTTCGCCGGATCGGCGAGGGCCAGCGCCTCGTCGTTGAGTCCCCGTTCGATGCCCCTGGCTTCACGGGCGTCGGCCGCGTTGGTCACGATCTGCGCCAGGTCGTGGTAGTTGCCGGTGATGAACGTGTTCCGGCCCTTGTGGTCCAACTGGGTGTTGGAGAACATCATGTCCTGCATCGACCAGTCGATGTACTTGACGTCCAGGGCCCAGTTCGGAGCGAACTGCCACTCGAGACCGAGGATCAGGTCCTCCCGGTAGTAGGGATCGACGCTGTGGTCCCAGATCTCGCAGTCCACGCCGGACATCTCGCCGTCACGGCACGGACGGACCGCGTCCCACATCAGACCCGGCACCAGGGTGCTCCAGGCGAAGTTGTAGCCAGGAATCCGTGCGCCGACCGTGCCGCTTCGCCGCGTGTCCAGCCGGTCCGGTGACGGACAGAAGACGATCGCCTCGATCGGGTCGCAGAACAGCCAGACTTCGTAGCCCTCGTAGCCGTTCCACAGGTCGTGCATGCCTCCCGACACATCGCCGCCGCCGGCGATCCAGGCCTGGTTGAGCATCGCGTGGTACTGGCCCCAGTTGGCGGTGAACAGCAGCCGACCGTCGCCCTTCACGTCGTAGGTCGCGTTGAACCGGGGATCGGCGTAGGTCGCGTCCACCACCTTGCGGCGAACGTCGTTCCAGCCTTCCTGGATCTCCGCGCGGACACCGATGTTGAAGGTCCAGTGGTCGCCGACCGTGAACCGGTCCCTCAGGTAGAAGGCCGTGTCCTTCATCTCGGCGTCGCCGGTGCCCCGGCCGAGGCAGTTGCCCTCGTCGAAGTCCGTCCGGTGGATCTGGCCGTCGACGTTCGTGATCTCGATCGGCGTGAGCTCCTGGCCGATCGGACCCAGACAGCTCAGCTTGGGCGAGTTGTAGTCGACGTAGGTGCAGCCGCGGCCGCGACTCGTCAGGCCCGACCAGTGCGGGTTGTCCGGCGAGGTGCCGGCGTTGCGGGTGAGCGAGCAACTGTCGTCGCCCAGGCCGCCGGCGCCGCCGTAGCCGAACGGGTTGTAGGAGTCGTAGCCCCAGCCGTTCATGAAGGACGTCCGGGCGTTCTCCCCCTCCCACTTCGTGTCCTGGTAGTCGATGCCGTACTTCAACTCGTGGTTGGCGCCGACGAACTGGGTCAGTCCGACGTTGGCCTGTTCCCTGGGGAAGCCGTTGAAACCGAAACCGTCCGAGAGGATCCAGCCGTTGTGCCAGGCGCCGAGGTTCTCGCCGTCGACATAGACGTTGTAGTTGTTGCCCGGCCAGAAGAAACCCTGGTCCGGGTTGAACGGGAACCGCAGCGGGAAGCTCGCGTCGCCGCCGGAGGTGTCGAGCTCGGAGTGGCCCGCTTCCGGTCCCCGGTCGAGCGCCTTCGCCTGCAGGCAGGTCGTGACCATCTCGGCCGGAACTTCCGGAAGGTGGTTCAGGCCGAGCCACTCGAGGATCGGCATGCCGCCGGCGGTCAGGACGTCGGGGTTGTCCTCGGACAGGGTGTTGTGGCAACCCAGGTACTTGTTCTCCTGGGTCTCCTGCGTGGCCAGCTTGGCCTCCAGGAACCAGTTGGACGAGATCGCCCAGTTCCAGTTGACCGTCGCCAGATCGCTGTCGTTCTCGTGCGGAGTCGGTGTCCAGTAGTCGAACGACTGCGGGTTGAAGTAGTTCCGGAACGTCGGGGTTTCGATCCAGGAAGCATTCATCGAGTGAGCGTTGCTCGCCTGCAGGTTCAGTTTCACGATCCGTGTGTCGTCGAACAGGCTGATGTCGTACGGGTCGCCGCCGACCAGCCGCTCCGAGTACGCGTCGTCGAACTCGCTGTAGCCGGTGTAGAACCAGAACTTGTCGCGCGAGATGGGTCCACCGAAGGAAACCTCGAAGCCATCGCTGGCGCCGGCCCATTCGGAGCCGCCCGCCCGGCAGGGCTCGAGCTCGCGGGAGCCGTCCGTGCCGCCGGGAATCAGACCGCGGCCCTGGTCCCGCTCATCGCCGTGGCAGCGCCTGAACCAGTCGGCCGGATAGGGCTTGTTGGTGCGCTCAGTGAGCGAAGGCTGGTCCTTGTAGTCGGCGCCCCAGTCGATCCGCTGGTGGTTCCAGAGGGCGTCGGCGTGGAACCGGTTCGTGCCGGACTTGACGATCACGTTGGTCGCCGAGCCGACGTAGCGGCCGTACTCGGCCGAAGAACCGCCGGCCTCCATCGAGACCTCGGTCAGCGCCGTGGTCGGCACCCGCACGCGGCTGCCGCCGAACTTGGCGAAGGTGGTGTCGACACCGTCGATGAAGACGCCCTGGTCGGCGAAATGCGCGCCGTTGACCGACGGGCGGGTCTGCTGGATGTCGTCGTTCTCCGCGTCGGCGGTGACGCCGGGCAGTGCGTTGATGATGCCGTAGTAGGTGCGGGTGACGCCGCCGATCTGCTCGCCGATCTCGCCGGCGACGGTGGTGCCGGCGGTGACGTTGAACTTGTCGACCATGGGCGTCTCGCCGGTGACGGTGACCTCGCCCTCGATCGCCGCCTGGAGGGTGAGATCGAGAGATGTGCGGTCGCCGGCCACCGCGCGCACCTGGGCCAGAGCTTCGCCCAGGCCTTCCAGCGAGGCGGTCAGCGAGTAGTCGCCGGGCGTCACGCCGACGAACCGGTAGCTGCCGTTCTCGTCGGTGATGCCGAACTTGTCCCCGCGCTCACCGCTCAGCGTGACGCTCACGCCGGGCAGCGGGGAACCGCCGGGGTCAACTATCTGGCCGCTGATCGTTGCCGTTTCCGGCGCGTCGGCAAAGGCACCGACGGGCAGAAGCAGCAGCAACGCGGCCACCAGGAATCGCTTCATCGAGATCATCCTCCTTGGTTGGTTCGATGACGTACGGATAGAAGAAAGCGGGGCATCCTCACTGAGTCCATGTCCAATGTCAAATCGGGTCCGCATAGAGGTCGAATGGGACGCTTCGATTCAAGATGTTGGTTCGGCGTCCAGCATCTTGGAGTGTCGGCGCAGACACTCCTGGAGGAGCGTTCGAGGGTCAGGGCCGGGGGCCGACGGGAGAGAGTTCGTCCTGGCCCTCGACCAGGCGATAGAGGCGATCGGGTTGCACGGCAGCGAAGGTCTGCGAGAGGTCGGTCGCCGGCCAGTACACGGTGAGCCGCTCGATGGCGGCCGGTCTTCCCAGGCCGATCGTCTGGCGCAACGGATTGCCGCCGAAGCTGCCGCCGCCGTTGACCCGGCCGTGCACGGAACGCCGGGCGCCGTCCGGATCCACGAGGTCGACCCGGATGCGGGCGCCGATGGCCGAGCGGTTGCTCTCCGTTCCCGCCAGCCTGAGCGCCAGCCAGCGGTTGCCGAAGCCCGGGTTGCGGAACAGGGCGTCGCCGAAACGGTCTCCGGGATACGCGCCGCCCATCTGCTCGAACACGTCCAGGTCGCCGTCGCCGTCGAGGTCGGCGAAGGCGACGGCGTGGCCCTTCTGGAGGTGGCCGAACCCGGCGGCGAGGCTGACGTCGACGAACCGGCGGCCCGCCAGGTTCCGGTAGAGGACGTTCGGCATGACCGCCTCGTAGTCGGGATAGCCGGTCCCGAGATAGAAGTCGAGGTAGCCGTCGTGGTCGAGGTCGCCGAAGTTCGAGCCCATGGGAAGCTGCAGACGGGTGAGCCCGCTCCTTGCGGCCACGTCCTCGAAGCCGCCCTCGCCGTCGCCCCGGTAGAGCCGCGCCGACTCCCAGGGACCGGGATAGCCCTGGTAGCTGGCGGCGACGAAGCCGAGGCCGCCGCGATCTCCGGTGTAGCTGGAAACGAAGAGGTCGAGGTTCCCGTCGTTGTCAAAGTCCCAGAACCAGGCCGGGAAGCTCTGCCGGGGTCCGGTGACGCCGAGCCGGTGCGCGACGTCCTCGAAGCTGCCGTCGCCGCGGTTGCGGTACAGGCGGTTGGCCCCCCCGAGCACGGAGACGTAAAGATCGGGGAAGCGGTCGTTGTCGTAGTCACCCCAGACGGCTGCCTTGACGAAGGCGCGGAGGGCTATGCCGGACTCGGCGGCGACGTCCCGGAAGCGGACGACGCCGTCCTCGGCTGGCCCTTCGTTGCGGAAGAGCTGGGAAGGCGCGTCGACCGCCGGGCTGTGCTCGTTGCCGACGAAGAGGTCGAGGTCGCCGTCGTTGTCGAAGTCGGCCCAGGCGGCGGTCTGGGTGGGGTAGTGGACGGCGCCCAGGCCGGAGAGCAAGGTGACGTCCCGGAAGACCGGCAGTCCGGACTCGCCGCCGTCGGCCGAATCGTTGAGCAGCAGCGAGTTCGGGTGGCGGCCGTGGGGTCCGAACCAGGCGCCGCGGAGCACGAAGAGGTCGACGTCGCCGTCGTTGTCGACGTCGCCGTGGACGACGTTCAGTCCGCCGTAGAGCCCGTCGAGTCCTGCCGCCGCCGAGGCGTCGGTGAACTTGCCCCGCCCGTCGTTCAGGAAGAGCCGGGGTGAACCGGCCGGATCGAAGGTCGTGGTGAAGATGTCCAGGTCGAGGTCGCCGTCGAAGTCGTCGACTACGGCGCCGCCTGAGAGGTTGAAGCTGTCGATTCCGAGTTCCGGCGCGACGTTGACGAAGCGGGGAAACTCGGCTTCCGAACCGAAGGCCGCGAGCGGCAGCCGGTGCTCCGGCTCGACCGCCGCCGGATGGTCGCCCAGGGTCATGTGAGCCAGGTTCAGGAGCCACCTCGCCTTGACCTGCTGCACGGAGTTCGCGGGCACGACCGCCAGGTACTCGTGCAGGAAACGAGCCGCCTGCTCGGAACCCTCGCGCTCGCGGTGGACCGCTTCGCCGCGGATCGGCAGGATGCAAGCGTCTGCGCCGTGCATCCCGGCGCAGTTGCGGCTCTCTCCGAATCGGAGCCAGGCGACGGCGATCCGGAACAGGACCTCGGTCGCCTCGCTTCCAAGCTCGTCGGCCGGGCCGGAGGGAGCGGTCAGGAGGTCGTGCGCTTCGTCGAAGCGCGCCAGGGCGGCGGCTTCGTCGCCGATCCGAAGTTCCTGCTCGGCCAGTTCGACCAGCAGCCGGAACCGCGTGGCGGCGGGGGCGTCCGCGGCTGCCGCGAGCGCTTCACGCGCGGCCCGGGCCGGGGCCTCGCCTAGCCAGGGGTTGCGTTCCAGATCCTCCGTGCGGATCGCGTTCAACGCTTCGAGCATCCGCTCGTGACTCGCGTCGATGGAGGCCGTCCGGTCCGGGGATCGCTGGGCGCCGGCAACGCTCGGGACCAGGAGTGCCATGGCCAACAGCCACGAACAGCGGCCTCCTGATCTGTTGCTGCTTCCGGGTCGAGCCACGATCAGGCTCGACTCTATTGGCCTGCAACGGTTCTACTGGCGTGCGCCGGCCTGGACACAGGACGCGCGCAGGTCGGCGAGGGCGCGGTCGAGATTGCGGTCCGAGGGCGTCAGACGCCGTCCCGCCTCGATCGTCTCGACCGCTTCGTCGCAGTGACCTCGCCGGGCTTGTACCTCCGCCAGGGCAAGACGGGCCGGGCCGAAGTCGGGCCTGGTCTCGAGCGCCGCGGCGTGGGCCGTGCCGGCGTCGTCCAGCCGGCCCAGTTCCGCGTAGACCAGACCGGCCAGAAACGCCGCTTCGAACAGTTCCGGCGCCAGCCGCCGCGCCCGGTTGAGTTCCGAGAGCGCTCGGGCGGGCTGGTTTCCCAGCGCGAGGAGGCGCCCGAGTTCCAGGCGCAGCGCACCTTCTTCCCGCGGGTCGCCGGGAGCGATCGCCAACGCTCCTTCCAGCACCCGGCGGGCTTCGTCGAACCGTTGCTGCTGGCGCAGGATGCGGCTCAGGGCGCGCGCCGCGGCGCCGTCGTCGGGCGCCGCGGCCAGACGCTTGCGCAGCAGGCGGGCGCCCTCGTCCGGTCTGCCCATGGCGGCGAGAACGACTGCCTGGTGGTTGTGGACTTCGGTGAAGAAGGGATCGATGTCCAGCGCGGTTTCGAATTGCCGGAGTGCTTCCCGAGGCCGGCCCCCACGCGCCAGGGCGAGGCCGAGCTCGACCCGGGCCTGCTTGTGGCGGGGAGCGAGTTCGACCGCGTGTTCCAGGTGCGCGAGGGAGAGATCGAAGCGGCCGCGAGCGGCGAACAGGCGACCCAGCTCCAGTTGTGTCCAGGCGTCGGCGGGGTCGAGCCGCGCGAGACCCTGAAGCGCGGCGATCGCCTGCTCCGACCGGCCGGCGTCGACGAGCGCCAGGGCCAGATTGCGGTGCGCGGCCAGGTTGGCCGGGTCCTCCTCGGTCGCGCGCTCGAGCAGACGGACGGCGTCGTCCAGGGCGCCGGCCTGTACCGCCAGCAGGCCGCGCTGGAGCGTCGCGCGGCTTCCAGAGGGGAGGAGGGCGAGGCCCTGAACGAGTGGGTCGTCGATGGGGGCCGGGGTTTCGTTCGCTCGCTCGAGATGGAAGCTGGCTCGGTCCCGGTCCTCCAGATCCCGGAGGGCCAGCGCCAGCGCGTGGTGAACGCGGCCGGCGGCGGGCGCGAGTTCGAGTGCCCGTTCCAGCTCCTCGGCGGCAGCCGCCGTGTTGCCGCCGTCGAGTGCGATGCGGCCAAGGCCGTAGTGAGCGGCCGGCTGGTCCGGGGCGAGGGCGAGAGCTTCTCTCCAGAGCGCTTCGGCCGCCGCCGATCGACTGAGCCGGTGTTCGACTTCCGCGAGACGGAGCAGCACGGTCACCCGGCTCGGCGTGGACGCGAGCACGGTCCGGTATCTCCGCGCCGCTGGCTCCAGGTCGCCGCGGGACTCCAGCGCGAAGGCCTCGAGATAGGGCCATCGCCAGTCGGCCGGATCGAGTCGCTGCGCTTCGCGGTAGCAGGTGAGCGCGTTCTCGAGCAGGTAGAGGGCTTCTGGCTGCAGGAGTTGCAATCCGTGGTAGAGGCGGCCGAGTTCGCCGACCGAGGCCGCGACCTCCTCTGCCGCGGCACGTTCCCCGTGGAGCTCACGGATCCGCTCCTCGTGCTCCGCGATCTGCACCCGGAGCGCTTCGTCGGCCGAGGAAAAGTCGGCGGCCGGAAGTCGGGGCGCGGAACGCTCGTCTCCGGCGCAGCCGAGCGCGGCCGCGACGAGGAGGGCCGCAGCCAGCGACCGGCCGCTGTGTTCCTTCACGGCGTCCTCCCTTCGCCCCGGCGCAGGGTGTGGTAGCGCCGGAAATCGAGAGCGCCGAACGTCTCCTCGACTCCGTCCGGCCAGCGGATCCGCGTCTCGTTCAGCGCGTCGACTTCGGCGAGTCCGAAGAGGACCCGCGGATCGTTCGACGAGGCGTAGCTCATGCCGGTGCGGACGCGGCGCGTGATCGTCCGGCCGTCGCCCAATCGGAGCTCCACGACGGCGCCGAGAGCGTCTCGTTCCGGCGATCCGTGTACGACCCGCAGTCCGACCCAGGATCGGTCCTGCCCGATCGTGTTCAGGAAGAGCTGGACCGGGCCGCCGTTGTTGCTGACCAGGAGGTCGGTGTCGCCGTCGTTGTCGACGTCGCCGAATGCGGCGCCGCGGGAGACGAGGTCGTCGTTGAAGGCGGGGCCGGCTCGATCCGAGATCTCTCCGAAGGCGCCGTCGCCCAGGTTCCGGAAGACCTGGTTGGGCTGGCCGAAGTCCGTCAGGCCTCCAGGCTTCGCCATCCGCCGCACCGCGCCGTTGACGACGACGAGGTCGAGCCGGGAGTCGTTGTCGATGTCGACCCAGGCGGCGCCGAAACCGGTCCACGGCAGGCTCGGCGGGCCCAGGCCGGCGGCGCGCGTGGCGTCGCGGAACAGGCCCCGGCCCTCGTTGCGGTAGAGCGTGTTCGTTTCTCCGGTCAGGTGGGCGAGGAACAGGTCCTCGTCGCCGTCGTCGCCGAAGTCCGCGGCGTCGACACCCATGCCGGCCTCCGCGACGCCGCCGGCATTGACCGCTACGCCCGCCATCGGCGCTCCGTCCTCGAAGCGATCGCCGCGGTTGAGCCAGAGGTGGTTCGGCGTCCAGTCGTTGGCGACGTAGAGGTCCAGCCGCCGGTCTCCGTCCGCGTCGAGGGCCACGGCGCCCAGGGTGTAGGCGTCGGCGCCACCGAGTCCCGCCGGCCCGGTCGCCTCCTCGAAGCGGCCCTTGCCGAGGTTGCGGAAGAAGCGGTCGGGCTGCGGCGCGAAGCTCCGCGGGCTGCAGTAGTCCGGGCCCCCGACCGCGGCGGTGCAGACCGTGTGGGTGCCGCGGTTGAAGTCGAGGTAGTTGCCGACGAACAGGTCGAGGTCGCCGTCCCCGTCGGGGTCGAAGAAGAGGGCGGGCACGCTCCAGCCGGGGTCGTCGACTCCGGCCTGTGCCGTTGCATCCTCGAAGCGGCCGTCGCCCCGATTGAGCCAGAGCTGGTTCGAGCCGAGATTGGTCACGTAGAGATCGATCCGGCCGTCGCCGTCCGCGTCGCCGGCGGCGACCCCCATGCCGATACCGTCGGAGCGCAGTCCGGACGCTTCCGTGACGTCGGTGAACCGGAGTTCCCCTGACTCGACGAGTTCGTTGCGGAACAGGCTGTCGCGGTAAGTGGCGGGGTCGGTGGTTTCATCGCCGAAGACGGGCCCGGTCTGGACCAGGAAGACGTCGAGGTCCCCATCGGCGTCGTAGTCGAACAGCGCGGCGCCGGCGCCCATGATCTCGGGCAGGAGGTGTTCGCCGGAAGCGCCGTTGCGGTGGATGAAGTCGAGGCCCGTGGCGGCAGCGCGTTCTTCGAAGATGGCCGGTCCAGCAGCAGCGGCCGGCGGTTTCGGATCGGCCGTTTCGACCGCGGGGTCGTCCGCACCGCCGCAGTTCCAGGCCAGGGCTGCCACGAGGAGCCACCGCGAGATCGGAGCCGGCCTGACGGCCGGCGCGTTCTCTTGGCCGCCTGCGGCGGCGGCCGGCGGGGACGCCGGCGCACCCAGTGTGGGGCCCCGTCTTTGGGGATTCACGTTAGGGACCGCCGTCGGGGGCGCGGAGGGGTTGCCTTGCCTGGTAGAGGCGAAGACGGTCGAGACGCTGGGGCGAGTTGCCGCCGGCGGTTTCGCGTTCGCGGTCCAGGGCCCGCTGCTGCCAGGAGACGGCGTCCTCGAAACGGCCTGCCTCGGCCAGCGCCATCGCCAGCGTCTCCAGGTGGTCCAGCGCCGGTTGCTCGTCGACGACGGCGCGGGCGAGCTCCACCGCCCGCTCACCGTCGCGCGCGCCGGCATCGGGGCTGGTGGCGAGCAGGCGGGCGAGAAGGTGTCTCACCGCGAGGTCGCCGGGAAAGCGCTCCAGCGCGGTCTCCAGCGCCTCCCGGGCGGCGGCGAACTGCCCGATCCCGAACCTGGTGAGACCGAGATTGAAGTGGACCCGCAGGTCGTCCGGGGTCAGTGCCGCCAAGGCCTGCAGATGGTCGGCTGCTCGGGCCGGCTCGCCTGCCTCGAGCAGCATGGCTGCCAGCAGCCGGTGCGCTTCGATCGCTCCGGCGTCGAGCCGGACGATCTCCTCGAGTTCGGAGCGGGCGCCGGAGACGTTGCCGGCGTCGGCCCGGGCCTGGGCCCGCATCATCCGCCACTGCAGGTTCTCCGGGTCGATGTCGGCGGCCCGCTCCAGGTGCAGCGCGCCTTCGGCGGTGCGGCCGGTGCGGCCGAGCAGGAGGGCGAGGTTGAAGTGAGCCGCTCCGTGCGCGGGGTTCGCTTCGATCGCGTGCCGGAGATGCTCCTCGGCGCCCGCCTGGTCGCCGGTCTCGATCAGGGAGCGGGCGAGGTTGAAGTGGACCTCCGGGTCGCCGCCGCCTTCGGCCAGGAGCTCCCGGTACAGGGCGATCGCTTCGTCGTTCTGGCCGGAACGGGCGGCCCGCACCGCGCGGTCGAACCGGGCTTCGGTCTTCAGACCGTAGATCCGGAGCCGGTCACGGAGGGGATCGGCGATCGCGATCGGGACCTGACGGTTCTGGGCCAGTTCGGCACGGGCGCGAGCGGTGTCGCCGTTCGCTCGCAGGGCCATTCCCAGGTGGTGGTGGACGACGCTTCCTTCCGGCTGCGATGCCAGCACCTCCTCGAAGGCGGCGATCGCCTGCCCGGTCTCGGCCCGGTCCATCGCCACCCGGCCCAGGCCGAACCGCGCCGCGGCGCTTTCGGGGCGAGCCACCAGCGCCCGCGCATAGGCGGCCGCGGCCCCATCGAGATCGCCGGCGGCGAGGTGAAGGTCGCCGGCACGGATCAGGGTCGCCGTGTCGTCGGGGCGCAGTGCGAGGGCGGCGCGTGCCGCGAGCCGGGCGCGCTCCAGGTTGCCGGTCGCGTCGTGGAGAAGCAGCTCGTAGTAGGTCCACTGGAAGTCGTTCGGCGCCAGCAGGCGGAGCTGCGCCAGGCAGACTGCGGCGGCCGCGTGGAGCTCGTAGTGGAGGTACTGCAGGCAGAGATCGCCGAAGACGTTCGCTGCGTGTTGGGCCTGTTCGTCCGTCGCGGCGTCGGCGAGGGCGCCGGTTGCGGCGGTCCGGTCGGCGGCGAGTTGCTCGCGTTGTTCGGCGTCGAGGTGGTCGAGGGTCGGTTCCGGCACGGCGTCGAGCGAGAGCAGGGCTCGCACCTTGCGAGCGTCGTCGCTCAGCGGCGGTTCCTGGCCGGTTGCCTGCGCGGCCGCCGTAGCGGCGAGCGAGAGGCTGAGGAGGAAGCGGAGTCGGGTCAAGGCGGGCCGTCCCTGGCGTCATCGTTCCGCCTCAGGACGTTGTAACGGCCTACCTGGACTTCCATCTCCTCGGAGGTTCCGGCGGGCCAGTGGACCTCGACGACGTGGACGGCCCCTTCTTCGGCGGGCTCGTCGGCGGCGGGCAACGGAAACAGCAGCCGCGGATCGCGGGCCGCGACGTAGCTGCCGTCGGTGTGGACTCTCCGCCAGCCGCCTCCGCCGGCGAGACGGGCACGGGCGCCGTAGACGTCTACGAACCCCTGCCCCTCGTCGCGGCCGGCCTCGACCAGTCTCAGACCCACCCAGTTGCGTCCCGGCCGGCGCTGGTTCAGGAGCACGCGGGCCGGTCCGGCGTTGTTGGAGATGACGAGATCCGGGTCGCCGTCGTTGTCCAGGTCGCCGACCGCCAGGCCGCGGCTGACCTCGACGTGGACCGGTCGCTGCCGGCGGTCGCTAGCGACCGTGTCGAAGCGGCCGCCGCCGAGGCCACGGAAGAGCTGGTTCTCCATCCGCAGCGGGTGAGGGTCGCCGGCTTCGACCTGAACCTCGATCCGCCGCACTGCCCCGTTCACGACGTACAGGTCGAGCACGCCGTCGCCGTCGGCGTCGAGACTGGCGGCGCCGAAGCCGGTCATCGGCCAGCTCGCGTCGATCAGGCCGGCTTCGCGGCTGCGGTCGTCGAAGAGCCCCTCTCCGTCATTCAGGTAGAGGGTGTTGTGCTCGCGGACCAGGTGCGAGAGGAAGATGTCGGGCGCGCCGTTGCCGTCGAAGTCGGAGACGGCGACGCCCATGCTGGCCTGCGGGCGTCCGTCGCGGTCGAAGGCGGCGCCCGCGAAGACGGCGTCCTCGATGAACGTGCCGTCTCCCTGGTTGAGCCACAGGTGGTTCGCCATCTGGTCGTTGGCGACGTAGAGGTCGACGAGCCCGTCGCCGTTGAAGTCGTCGGCGATCGCGCCCAGGGCCGTACCGGCTTCCACCGAGTCGGCCCCCAGGCCGGACCTGACCGTGGCGTCGACGAAGGTCCCGTCGCCGAGGTTGCGGAGCAGCCGGTCGGCTTCGGCCGGCTGACTGAGCGGGCCGCAGTAGTCCGGCTGGCCGCTGGTCAGGAAGCAGCGCTTGCGGTTGGCGCGGTGGAAGCGGTGGTAGTTGCCGACGTAGAGGTCCAGCCAGCCATCCGCGTCGTAGTCGAAGAAGACGGCCGGCACGCTGAAGCGGCGGTCGTCGACTCCGGCGGCTTCCGTGGCGTCTTCGAAGCCGCGGCCCCTGCGGTTGCGCAGTAGTTGGTTCGGGCCCAGGTTCGTCAGGTAGAGGTCGACCCAGCCGTCGCGGTCGTAGTCGGCGGTCGCGACGCCGATGTTGTAGCCCGGCGCGCGGAGTCCGATCTCCGCGGTGACATCGGTGAACCGGAGTTCTCCGGTCTCGGTGAGGCCGTTCCGGAAGAGGCGGTCGCCGGGTTCGGTCGCCGGTGGCGGAAAGACGGACTTGCGGTTCTCGTCGCCGTCGAAGGAGCGTCCCTGGCCGAAGTAGATGTCGAGGTCGCCGTCGTTGTCATAGTCGAACAGGGCGACCCCGGCGCCCACCACCTCGGCGGTGTAGAGCTGGCCGGTCATGCCGTTGTAGTGGACGAAGTCGATCCCGACTTCGGCGCCGACTTCCACGAATGCCGGCGAGGCGTCGTCAGGGTTCCCGGGCGCCGTGGCGAGGATGACGGCAAGCGCCAGTGTGGCCAACATGGATGGTCGGGATCATACGACCGGCTCCTTTCCGATCACGTGATCGCGTTCCAGGACGTCGAGTTCGGCGGCGCTCAGGCCGAGCAGGCGCGTCAGCACCTCGTGGTTGTGTTGCCCGAGCGTGGGCGCCGGCCACTCGACCGCGTATGGCCGGCTTCGGCCGTCCTCGGGAGCCGGGCGAAACGGAGCCGACGGGTTGGGCTGATCGCCGACGTAGGCCCGCTCCCGCCACTGCCAGTAGCCGCGGGCCTCGAGATGCGGGTCGTAGAGCACGTCGAGCGTGTTGCGCAGCACGGCCGCCGGCACGCCCGCGGAAGCCAGGCGCCGTTCCAGGGCCAGGCCATCGTGGAGCGTGGTGCGTGCCGCCAGGGTCTCGTCAAGTTCGTCCTCGCGTCGCTTGCGGCCCCTGGCGTCGGCAAAGCCGTGTTCTTCCGCGTTCATGCCCAGAACATCGCACAGCGCCCCCCACTGGTTTCCGGTCTCAACCGTGATCGTGATCCAGGGCTCTGCGCCGATGCACGGATAGACGCCCCACGGCGCGAACAGCGGGTGACGGCCGCCTGCACGCTCCGGCGGGGCGTCGCGAACCGCCTGCTCGATCAGGCCGTGGGCGGCGAGCGGGAACATGGACTGGACGTGGGAGAGGTCGACGTACTGACCCTCACCGGTTCGCCGGCGGTGGCGGAGAGCGGTCAGGAGCGCCGCCGCGGCGTTGATGCCGGCAATCGGGTCGCCGAGGGCCACGTGCTGCATGGTTGGGGGGTCACCGGCGCGGCCGTTCAGGTGAGGCAGTCCGGACGCCTGCTCGACGGTCGAGCCGTAGGCGCGGTGGTTCATCCAGGGGCCGCTCCTGCCGAAGGGGGGCATCGAGACCATGACCAGCCCGGAATTCACCCGGCGGAGCCGGTCGTAATCGAGGCCGAGCCCGGGCAGGACGCTGGCGGTGTAGTTCTCGATCACGGCGTCGGACTTCTCCACGAGACGGAGCAGGAGTTCGACACCGCGCCGGCTGGTCAGATCGAGGGTGATCCCCAGCTTGTTGCGCCCGGTCGTGTTGAACGCGGTCGACTGTTCGTAGAGCTTCTGGGCGATCGACTCGGGCGTCGATTCCCAGCCTCGCCACCAGTCGAAGTACTGGCATGACTCCACCTTGATCACCTCGGCGCCGAGGTCGGCGAGCTGGCGGGTGGCGAGCGGGCCGGCCCAGCCCATCGTCAGATCGACGATGCGGATGTCGCCGAGCAGCGTGGGGCGGCGGGCCTCGGGGGCTCGGCCGGGG